>NZ_JACOPH010000003.1 GCF_014287635.1 Roseburia zhanii
TGCCAATATTTATGCAAAAGAGTATAAATTATATTTGCCGGATAAAAAGCTGTTACAGAAAAAGCTAAAAGAATGGCTGGATGAAGAACAGAATTGATTCAGAGGGAGAGTGCTATCTGATGGGATAGCATTCTCCCGTTATTGTTATCTGCATAAGCCTTATACTGGAAGTGGTTCTTCGCATAGCAATTCATCATATTCCAATAAATCATCAAGCAGCAGTTCTTCAAGTAGTCATAACACTAAATCGACAGCAGGAAGCAATACGTCATCGTACAATAGCAGTACAAAGAGACGTTCTACTGGAACAAGCAGCTCAAATATCATTATAATCCGTTTTAAGACAGATTTGCAATCTGTCTTTTTGTCGTACCTTCCTTCATGAGTAAATCGTAAACATATCTGTAAAACGGTTTCACTGAGGCTCATCTGTAATTTGTTTCGCAAGAATTCACTCCCTATTTAACGTTAACTAAATGACATTGGGTGTGAACAGTAACATGTAAAGGCAGAGTAGTATGAATTCTACGGTATGCTGGTTGTAAAATCATACATTTTGTGCTATCCTAAAAGGAAGAGAGGGAAACTCATACTATATAAGAGGATGGAGAGATGCGATAATGGAATTGAAAGATTTTATGGATATGTCTAAATTGCAGAAGATTCAGGATGATTTTTCAAATGTGACAGGGTTAGCAGCTATAGCAGTGGATGTGAAGGGAGAGTATATCACAGAAGGAAGTAATTTTACAGATTTTTGTATGAAATATACCAGAGGTTCTGAAGAAGGGAACAGAAGATGTGTGAAGTGTGATAATGAATGTACAGGAACGTACTTTTGTCATGCAGGACTAATGGATTTTTCCGTAGATATTAAGATTGGAAATGAAAAAGTCGGTGCGATCATTGGCGGGCAGGTACTTCCGAATCCACCGGATGAAGAAAAGTTCAGACAGACAGCAGGGGAACTTGGAATCAATGCCGATGATTACATAGCAGCATTGCGGAAAGTACCGGTCAGTACAGAAGAACGTATCCGGGCATCGGCAGAACTGCTTGGAATGATCGTCAATCAGCTGGTCAATCTGGAATATTTTAAACATAACAATGTAGACAGGGTGGAACGGTTAAGTGATGAGATCCGCCAGTCAGAACAGCTTACAAGAACGATCAATGAAAGTACGGGCAAGTTAAAAGCAATTGCTAATAAACAGAGAATGTTAGCACTGAATGCAAGTATCGAAGCAGCGAGAAGTGGAGAAGCCGGCGTAGGATTTGCCGTTGTTGCAAAGAGTATGCAGGATCTGTCCTCGCAGTCTGCAGTGATCTATAATGATATAGAGAATAATACATCAGAGATCACAAAGACCATCTCGAAATTAGCAGAGCTCTTTGAACAGAATGAATAAGCCGTTATTTTCAAAAATCATATATGGTATAACTATCCTGCTTGCAGTCGTTAGCATGGTCTGTTTTATCAATGGAGATATCCGTTATAACCACTTGAACAAGGACAGGCTTCAACATATACAATTTATAGGAACATTTCACATTGGAGACGATAGAGAGGAACAGCCACTAACCGTTGAAAACCTCAACAAAGTCGGAGCAGTAGAAGATCTGACGATGACAGGTCATGTCTGTGAAGATGTAGAGGAAAATGAACAGTTATTTATCTATCTTAGAAGGATCAGTGTTGAAGTATATAAAAATGGAATACATATCTATTCTTATGGTGGAAACGACACGCACTTACCAAATGTGCGCTCTGCCGGAAATGTCTGGTGCAGTTTCTTTTCGGAAGGGCTTTCCACAGAAGATGAATTAACTTTAAAGTTCCATAATCCTTATCCTAGAAATTCTGCAAAAATATATTCTGTATGCCTGCAGAGATTCTATGTTGGGGATAAGATGGAACTGTTTTTGCATATGATTGGTAAAAAACTGCATATCGTGGTGATCTGCATGTTGATTCTTCTGTCAGGTATCGAATTACTGATCTTAGGTGTTACATTGCGGATCATGCATATACAGCAGGAGTGTGCGATTTTTTACTGTGGAATGTTTTTTATAGCATCTAGTATTTGGCTGTTGGTCGACTATTCATATATTTCTCTGATCATACCACGGGGAATGACCTTAGATGTTGTCGATACACTTGTTTTTATGAGTATACCGATATTAGGATTGGGTTATGGACAGAATTATCTGAATAATATAAAGATTAAAAAGATATTTTTTGCTTTAGAACATATTCTGTTATTTACAGCTATTTTATATATGGTTTTACAGGGATTTGGTATGGTAGATGGTGAAATGATGCAGGAATTATTTATGTTTCTGCTTCCGGTAACTTTTGGAATCACCTTTATCTGCCTGTTCACAGATATTCGGAAAAACGAAGATGCTTATGCTAGACTGGTACTATTTTCGGGGATGCTGCTGATCATTGCCGGTACAGTAGGTTATATCTGGTATGAGATCAGCGGTGTATATGGTATCACTTTATTTGGGGTTGGATTAGGCGGATTTGCATTGATACAGTATGTGATCGTGATGCTCAAGTTTAAAGAACGACATACGGCATGGGTAAAGACAAGAGATTTGGAAAAGGAACTTGTAGAAAGCCGCGTAGCGATCATGCTCAGTCAGATACAGCCGCATTTTCTATATAATTCGATCAGCTGCATACAGGAATTGTGCTTAATGGAGCCAAGGAAAGCTTATGATGCTTTAGCACAGTTTGCACATTTTCTGCGTGGTAATATGGATTCCTTGACGAGTACAGAACCGATCCCATTTGAACAGGAACTGCGGCATGTCAAGAACTATCTGGCATTAGAGAAGATCCGTTTTGATGAACGGCTGTCTGTTGTATACCAGATTGATGAAGAGGGATTTTTTATACCGGCATTGACAATACAGCCGATGGTCGAGAATGCCGTCCGCTATGGCATTAGTAAAAAACGGGCAGGAGGAACGGTCACAATCTCTACCCACAGAAGGGAAGATAAGATCGTGGTAACGATTGCAGACGATGGTGTGGGATTCGACCTTTCTAAACCGGTCGGACGCAGTGATGGACGAAGCCACATTGGTATAGAAAATGTCAGAAATCGTTTGAAGAGCCAGTGTAATGGAAGATTAGAAGTAAACAGCAGTCCGAAGGGAACAGTAGTAGATATTTTCCTGCCGGTGAATTAAAGATAAGGAAGCAGTTGCAGTATCAAAGATGATGTGGTACAATATCTTCCGTCGAAAATAAAAGCAGAGTAGAAGCTGGTGCGTTAAGTGTCATGTGAACAGGGAGTTGTCATGTGAACGAAAAGGAAATCTTGCGATACCAGCTTCGCATCCCGCTGCTACAACATAGAAGTGGTAGCCTTCTGGCGGTAGCATTTACGATCGACAATACAGATCCGTGCTACGGAAGAAAGGAGGAAGCCATGCATACAAAGATGAGTGTGAAGTCAATATCGATCATCGGGATTTTAGTTGCCATGGAAATTATTCTGGCCCGCTTTTCCATACATACATGGAATTTAAAGATCGGGTTCAGTTTTATTCCGGTTGTAGTGGCAGCTATTTTTTATGGTCCGGTTACAGCCGGATTAGTGGGAGCAATCGGAGATATTATGGGATATATCTTGTTTCCGGTTGGTGCATATTTCCCGGGATTTACATTGACAGCGTTTGTTACAGGCATGATCTTTGGATTCTTTTTAAGAAAAAGTCAGTCTGTGCTAAATGTAGTCCTTGCAGTACTTTGCGTACAGATATTTGTAAGCCAGTTTATGAATACATATTGGATTTCATTCCTATATGGAAGTCCTTACTGGGCATTGTTTGCAACAAGGATCTATCAGACAGCAGCAATGATCGCTGTAGAGATCATCAGTACACTTTTGATCGTAAAAAAAGTAGTACCGGTATTGACAAGAGAATGATCATACCGGAGATAGGAGAGAGGTATTATGCATCTGTTGGCAGTTGACGATGAAAAGCTGGCATTATTACATTTGACAAATATATTAGAAGAAATGTTCCCGAATGATACTGTGACTGGATTTTCAGACCAGATTGAGGCTCTTGCTTTTGCAAAAGAATTAATGGAAAAAAAGGAGCAGTTGGAATTTTTATTTTTAGATATTGAAATGTATGGAATGTCAGGAATAGAACTTGCCAGACAGTTTAAGGACATTTGTCCGGAGGTGAAGATCTTATTTGTGACCGGACATGATAATTATGCATTAGAAGCATTCCGCTTACATGCAAGAGGTTATATCCTAAAGCCGGTCACAAGAGAATTGATCGAAGAAGAAATGCAGAATATCGAAGGGTATTCCCAGTCAGAAAGACAGCAGCGTATGCAGGGGGAAACAGAGAAGAAAAAGGTCACTGTGCGTACATTTGGCAATTTTGATATTTATGCAGGGGACGAGCCCCTGCAGTTTTCAAGAAGTAAAGCCAAAGAGCTGCTTGCCTTTCTGGTGGATAAGAAGGGAACCGGAGTCAATACAGCAGAGATCAGTTCTATTTTATGGGAAGATAAGGCATATGACAGAAGCCTTAGAAACCAGACGCAGACGGTAATCTCACAGATGATGAGGAACTTAAAAGCAGCCGGGATAGAAGACTGTGTGATCAAAAAATGGAATTATCTTGCGATCGATCCTGAGCGGATTGACTGTGATTATTATAATTTCCTTGCCGGAGATGTCAGGGCGATCAACTCCTATACCGGGGAATATATGTCAAATTACAGCTGGGCAGAATTTACAACGGCATATTTAGATGACATGCTGTTAAAGGAACGATAAGACTTGATGTACTTATGGTGTACTTTTTATGATACAATATAATGTATTAGAGAGAAATGGAGGCAGGGAGATGGTCATTCTAGTCGTGGATAACGATATGGAGAATCTCTGTAATCTGGAACAATGGATTAAAGCCTGTAGAAGTGAAGATGAGATCATCAGTTTTTCGAATTCTGTTCTGGCATTAGAGTACATAGAAGAGCATGAAGTAGATATTCTTTTTACAGAAGTGAAGATGGCAGGAGCGACAGGGTTTATCCTGACGAAGCATTTGAAGAATAAGAATAATAATTCTTATGTGATCTTTATGACAGATTCCCCGACCTATGCGATGAATGCATGGGAAGCACATGTCAATGGTTATGTCTTAAAGCCGTTAAATCAGAACAAGATTGAAGTTGAATTAGAATATGCAGATGTTTAGATACAAAAGAATCTCAGTTTTGGGGATTCTTTTTTCGATTACGGATATCTATTGAAAAGCTATGGAAAAAGAGATAAGATAAGCAAAGAAACCTATAAAAATAATGGAGGATATTATGTTAGAACTATTACAAGCAATCTTTTTTGGAATCGTGGAGGGAATTACAGAGTGGCTGCCGATCAGCAGTACGGGGCATCTGATCCTTTTAAATGAATTTATCAGCTTAGATGTATCAGATGCATTTTTTAGTATGTTTGAAGTCGTGATACAGCTTGGTGCGATCCTTGCGGTCGTTGTATTGTTCATTAAGGAAATCTGGCCATTTTCAACCAAAGAAAAGTATTTTATCAAAAAAGACACCTTTATCATGTGGTTTAAGATCGTTGTGGCATGCATACCGGCAGCAATCATTGAACTGGCATTCGGTGATGTGATCGAAGAATTATTTTATAATTATATCGTGATCGCACTGGCACTGATCATCTTTGGTATCGCTTTTATCTGGATTGAGAACAGAAACCAGTTAAGAAAGCCAAAGATGAACAGCATTGCGGAAATCACATGGAAAACAGCATTTATGATCGGAATGTTTCAGGTGATCGCAGCCGTATTTCCGGGAACGAGCCGTTCCGGTGCTACTATACTTGGCGGTATCTTATTAGGTGTATCAAGAAGTGTGGCAGCAGAATTTACATTCTTTTTAGCGATTCCGGTCATGTTCGGTGCAAGTCTGATCAAAGTATTGGAATTTGGAAGTACATTTTCTTCCACAGAACTGATGATACTATGTGCCGGTATGCTGACAGCATTTCTGGTATCTGTCATTGTGATTCGCTTTTTGATGGGATATATCAAAAAACATGATTTTAAAGTGTTCGGATGGTATCGAATCATACTTGGGGCACTTGTACTTATTTATTTTACATTTATCAGATAGGAGAAGGGCATGAAGCGTCTAGTATCAGAAGCAAAATACCATTTGATACCGTTAAATGAGATTGGCGGGTATCAGGTCAGACCGGGAATCTATGAGATCAACGGTGCAACGGCGATTCCGGGTGGTGTCAATTTTACGATCCATTCAAATCAGGCAACCGGTTGTGAACTGTTATTATTCCACAGAGAAGAAAATGAACCTTATACCGTCATACCATTTCCGGAAAATTACCGGATCGGAAATGTCTATTCGATGATCGTATTCGGACTTCAGATTCAGGAATTTGAATATGCATACCGCATAGATGGACCATACTGCCCGAAACAGGGGCTTTTGTTTGATAAAAACAGGATTTTGTTAGATCCTTATGCAAAAGCAGTAACCGGACAGAGTGTATGGGGCGAAAAACGAAAAAGTGCCGGTAATCAGTATCATGCAAGAGTCGTAAGGGATGATTTTGACTGGGAAGATGCAAAACCGCTGTTGACACCGTTAGAAGATACGGTGATCTATGAAATGCATGTACGCGGATTTACAAAAGACGCTTCATCAGGGGTAAAGTGTCCGGGTACATTTGCAGGAATCTATGAAAAAATCCCATATTTAAAAGAATTAGGTGTGACAGCCATTGAGTTTATGCCGATCTTTGAATTTGATGAACTGCGGGATGCAAGAGAATATCAGGGAAACCGGCTGCTAAATTACTGGGGATATAATACGGTCAGCTTTTTTGCACCAAATACCAGTTATGCAGCAGGAATTGAATATAATCAGGAAGGAAATGAATTAAAACATCTGATCAAAACATTGCATGAAAATGGAATGGAAGTCTATTTAGATGTTGTCTTTAACCATACGGCAGAAGGCAATGAAAATGGACCTGTGATCTCTTTTAAGGGACTTGATAACCAGATCTATTATATGCTCACACCGGAAGGTTATTATTATAATTTCAGTGGTTGTGGAAATACACTAAACTGCAATCACCCAATCGTGCAGCAGATGATCTTAGAATGTCTGCGTTACTGGGTGATCAGTTACCGCATTGATGGATTCCGTTTTGACCTTGCAAGTATTTTAGGAAGAAATGAGGACGGCTCACCGATGAGCAAGCCTCCGCTTTTACAGTCTTTGGCATTTGATCCGATCCTGGGAAATGTCAAACTGATCGCAGAAGCGTGGGATGCTGGTGGATTGTATCAGGTCGGCAATTTCCCATCATGGAACAGATGGGTAGAGTGGAATGGAAAATACAGAGATGATATGCGGGCATTTTTGAAAGGAGATCTTGGTAAGGCAGAGTGTGCAGTTACCAGGATGTTCGGTTCAAAAGATCTGTATCATGGAAAATTAGGCAATACGACATCGGTGAATTTTATTACCTGCCACGATGGGTTTACATTGTATGACCTCTATGCATACAATCAGAAACACAACGAAGCGAATGGATGGAGTAATTCTGATGGGGCAAATGACAATGCAAGCTGGAACTGTGGCATCGAAGGAGAAACAGAAGATGAAGGTGTGAACTGCTTACGCCTGCGCATGATGAAAAATGCGGCAGCCGTACTGTTATTAAGCCGTGGTGTACCGATGTTTTTAGCAGGGGACGAATTTGGCAATACGCAGTTTGGCAATAATAATCCTTATTGTCAGGATAATATCATTTCATGGCTTGACTGGAATCTTTTAAAAAAGAACAAACAGTTATTTGATTTTTTTAAAGCGATGATCGCATTCCGTAAAAAGCATGATCCGGTGCGGAAATATACACCTGTCTGTGAAATGGGATTTCCTGCGATGAGTGCACACGATGTCAGTCCATGGGAAGACCATTTTAAGGAAGATTCGCATTATATCGGATTGATGTATGCCGGAAGAACGAATGGAAAAGATGACTGTATCTATGTGGCTGTGAATACCTACTGGGAGCCGCTTCATGTAAAACTGCCGAGTCTGCCGCTTAATATGCGCTGGTATCAGGTCGCAGATACCTATGAAGCAGACAGTATCATGGAAAATGGCATCTTAGTTTCCGAAGATATTTATGTGAGAGAACGTTCTGTCATGGTATTCGAGGTGAGAAACGTATATGAATGAAACACATCAGGTTCACGAATTTGAACCGGAATATGAAAAAGATTCTAAAATACTGATACTTGGAAGTTTTCCTTCCGTGAGATCAAGGGAAGTAAAGTTTTATTACGGGCATCCGAAAAACCGCTTCTGGAAATTATTAGCAGCTTTATATGATGATCACAAGCCACAGACAATCGAGGAGAAAAAAATGTTTTTAAAGGCACATAAGATCGCTTTATGGGATGTGATCGAAAGCTGTGACATCATAGGTTCTTCCGACAGCAGTATCCGAAATGTGGTTCCGAATGATATTGCAGGAGTCTTAGTACAGACGAACATCAAAAAAATCTATGCAAATGGAAAAACAGCGGAAAAACTTTACAAAAAATATATCGAACCTGTGACCAGACAAGAGATCACCGGACTTCCCTCTACAAGTCCGGCAAATGCAGCCTGTTCCTTTGAACGGCTGATGGAAGTATGGAAACAGATCCTTACGGTAGAATAAAAAGGGAGAAAAATAAAATGTATGATGAACTGACCAAAAAAGATATCGAAAAAATGGAAGAAGAAATCGAATACCGGAAATTAGTCGTGCGGAAAGAAGCACTAGAAGCAGTCAAAGAAGCACGTTCCCATGGTGATCTGAGTGAAAATTTTGAATATCATGCAGCAAAAAAAGATAAAAACCAGAATGAGAGCCGTATCCGTTATTTAGAGAGAATGATAAAGACTGCAAAAGTTGTATCCGAAGATTCTAAAGAAGATGAAGTCGGCATCAATAATACAGTACAGGTTTATTTTGAAGATGATGATGAAACAGAAGAATTTACGATCGTGACGACAGTCCGGGGTAATTCCCTAAAAGGACTGATCAGTACAGAATCACCGATCGGAAAGGCGGTATTCGGACATAAAGCCGGGGACCGTGTAGAAGTCAAAGTCAATGATGATTACAGCTATTATGTACAGATCAAAGCAATCGGAAAACAGGTAGATGATGAAAAGATCAGTATCCGCAAGTTCTAAAAAACGCTATGTATCGATACTGCTTGGAATACTCTGCATCGGGATCGCAGTTTTTCTGTTGTGGCATATGCAGTCAGAGTATAAAGAAAGTGACCGGTTTTATCAGAAGTTAGAAGGCAGGGCATTAAAAAAAGATGCAGGCAGTCAGCAAAGTAAGCAAAATGAACAAAATGAGCAGATGGTTCAAAAAGCAGAGGATTCAGAAAAACAGGCATCTGCGGCAGATACAGCTTCACTAGAAATTGATTTTGATGCATTAAAACAGGTTAATGGAGATATCATCGGCTGGATCCTGTTTGACAACAATGGGATCAGTTATCCGATCTTACAGGGAAAGGATAATGAAAAATATCTGTACCGGTTAGCAGATGGAACAAAAAGCAAAGCCGGAAGTATCTTTATGGATGCAGCCTGCTCACCGGATTTTTCAGATGCACATACGATCATCTATGGGCATAATATGAAAAATTTAAGCATGTTTGGAAAATTAAAATGGTATCGGACGAAACGTGGGTATTATGAAAATAACCGCTATTTTACGATCTATACACCGGATCAGGTGCTTCGGTATGAGATTTTTTCATGGTATGAAGCAAGCGCAGATGATATGGTATATCAGGTTGGTTTTCAGCCGGATAGATTTTTCTTGACATTTGTAGAGGAAATGGTAAAAAGAAGCAGCCGGAATACAGGTGTTACAGTAGATGAAAATGATAAGATCGTAACACTTTCAACCTGTTCTGCGAATGGAAAGCGGTTTGTGGTACATGGGAAGCTTTGCAGTTGCTGTTCACACTGTCAGGTGTGAACAGCAACGCTGTGTATCCATCAGCCATAATATACACATAATAATAATAGACGTTCAGGTAAAAATGATGTAATATAGTTATGGAACTATTTGTTACATGGGGAATAGTGAGGAAAAGCATATGAGAACAGAGCTTTTAGAGCGTCTGCAAAAGAAAAAAAGATACATTATCGTGCCGATCATGTTATTGGTTGTGATCATTCTTGTTGTTGTATCCGGAACTGTTTATACACGTAAGCTGACGATCACGAGAATGAAAGAATCGCTGCGTGATCAGGTACAGAACCAGACAACAGCAATGAAGGATAAGATCGAGGGAAAGATGTCTTTATTGGGTGGTCTGGCAGTTACGATCACAGAACAGGAACTGACAGATTATTATGCCATGATTGAGAAAACCGGTGTGTTTGAAAAAAAGACAGATTTTTCAGAGATTGCTTTTATTACCGCAGATGCCAGAGTATACAGCAATACAGGGGAAACGTGGGTATTATCAGATAAAAAACATTTCTATTCCTGCATGAATGGCTCTTATGAGATTGATAAATTAAAGGAACATGGACGTGAAAATGATATCGGGATTTTTGTGCCGATCAGGGTGAACAACAGAATCTCCGGTGTATTGTTAGGCATATATCCGCAGGAAAAATTTCAGGAACTATTTCAGGAAACAGGTGCAGGTATCAGTGATGTATCTTATATCATAGATTTTGAAGAAGGGCTGGTTGTCAAAACAGATGCAGCAGAACCATGGGAATCCATTGCAGACCAGATATCAAAAGAACAGAGTGGTGATATCAGCTATAGTATAGACGGTGAACACAGATACGGAGCACTTGAACCGATCGGCATGAATAACTGGTATGTACTTACTGTTCTTCGGGAAAAAGTCATATATCAAAAGAGCAGTGAAAATATGAAGATATTTTCCTATATGCTGTCTGTGATCTTAGCAGCAGGGATAGGAATTACGGTCTATCTTGTGTTTACAGAACACAGACAGGAAAAACAGGCAAGGGAAGAGGCAGAAGAAATGCGTTATGTCCTTGAACATGATGATATGACAGGTGTTCTGACAGAAGGTGAATTTCAAAACAGGGTAAGACAGCGTCTGCTTGATGCAGAAGCGAAGGAATACTGTATTATCTATCTGGATATATTTAAATTTAAACTTGTTAATGAAATGTTTGGTTACGAAAAAGGGGACAGGCTCCTTAAGGTATTAGCAAGGGAACTAGACCATCTTACTGCGGAAAATGATGGGTTGTGCGGCAGGATCAGTGGGGATAAATTTATTCTGTTTCTACCATATGACCGGACATTATTACAGGTATTTTCTACCAGAAAAGAAGTGATGCCGAGAATCCTGCCGATCGAGATCTATCTGCATTATGGAATCTATATCATTGAAAAAACGCAACTTCCGGTAGCAGCAATGATCGACTGTGCACATATCGCACAAAAGACCATTAAGGGGAATTATGATAATTATATTGCATGGTATGATGAAAAACTAAAGCAGCAGATCATACGGGAGCAGGAGATCATCAATTCCATGGCACAGGCTTTAGCAGATGGGGAGTTTACGATTTATTTGCAGCCACAGTATCATTACAGGGATCGTATGATACATGGCTGTGAAGCGTTGGTACGCTGGATCAGCCCGGCAAAAGGGATTATCAGTCCCGGAGACTTTATCCCGCTTTTTGAACGGAATGGATTTATCATCAAATTAGATGAAAATGTATGGGAACAGGCATGTGTACTGCTGCAGAAATGGATCAAAGAAGGAAAAGAACCGCTGCCGATCTCAATCAATGTGTCAAGGGCAGATCTGCTGCGCGGAAATGTATCGGCAAAATTAAAAAGCCTGATCAGAAAATATGGTCTGACGACAGATCTGTTGCATGTGGAGATCACAGAATCTGCATATATGGATAATCCACAGAAACTGATCTTAGAGATCAACCAGTTAAGAGAAGAAGGTTTTCTTGTAGAGATGGATGATTTCGGAAGTGGATATTCGTCTTTAAATATGTTAAAAGACCTGCCAATCAATGTCTTAAAGACGGATTTGAAATTTTTGGATAACAAAGGCATCGCAGAGCGCAGGGAGCAGATCTTAGACAGCGTGATCAAAATGGCACATGAGATGGGACTGACTGTAGTAGCAGAAGGTGTGGAAACAAAAGAACAGGCGGAACACCTAAACGGATTAGATTGTGAGATCATGCAGGGATATTATTTTGCGAAGCCGATTCCGATCAGTGAATTTGAACAATTAGCATATGGTACATTAGAAAAAACTTGATGATACAGGCAGAAGCGGGTATACTGTTACTGTTCGTCACATGGACATATACAGATATCAGAGGACATGGAGGATATGATGAAATTTAATTGTAAGATATATTTAGAAGCGGAAGATGTAGCACAGTCAAGGATTCTTTCTACAACATCTTATGTAAAAAATCTGATCGCAAATTGCAATAATTCCTATATCAGCAGATTACAGATTGATGATGAGAATGATTTAGATGATTTTATCATCCGGCTGTATGCAGAAGCAGAGATTATAGAAGATACTGTTACAGATGAAAAAGCAGCAGAGATGTTAGCACCGCATTTAGCAGAACTTCTGACAGAGATCGCACAGGCACAGTCGTATCTGGATATGGAAGGGAGTTTTCAGGTAGAATATCAGGAGTTGAAAGAAGCGTATACGTTTAAATCAGAACAAGGGGATTCATTCTGTGATTTTGCAGAAGCAGAATAAAAAGAGAATATTTTTTTTGTTTCCAAAAAGAGAATAATTTGCTATAATACTATTATTATATCACTTAGGAGGTATTAAAATGGCTGAGGATAGAAAAGGATTTAAGATCAAAGACGATAAATTAGGCGAAGTAAAGATCGCAGACGAAGTAGTGGCGATCATTGCAGGGCTGGCAGCTACTGAAGTAGAGGGTGTCAGTTCCATGGCAGGGAATATAACAAATGAATTAGTAAGTAAACTTGGAATGAAGAACCTTTCAAAGGGCATCCGGGTAGAAGTGATAGATGGTGTTGTCAGTGTTGATGTTGCACTGAATATCGCGTATGGCTACACGATCATTGATGTATCTTCTAAGGTACAGGAGAAAGTCAAGAGTGCGATCGAGAATATGACAGGGCTTGAAGTGTCCGGTGTAAATATCAGAATTGCCAGTGTGGATATGGGAAAGAGCAGATAAAGTGTGCGTCATGCGCACACTTTTTACTTTATTAGGAAGGAAGAACTACAATGACACGACGAGAAATCAGAGAGCAGGTATTTCAGATCTTATTCCGTATAGAATTTCATCAGGGAGAAGATTTATCAGAGCAGTTAAAATATCAGACTGAAGAAGGAGAAACTGCGGATGCAGATGCTGTCTATATTCAGAACAAGATTGATGCAGTCATTGCAAATATCACACAGATCGATGAAATGATCAATGAAGCTGCAACCGGCTGGAAGACCAGCCGCATGGGAAAAGTCGATCTGACACTTTTACGTCTGGCAGTTTATGAGATCAAGTTTGAAGAAGATATTCCTACGAAAGTAGCGATCAATGAAGCCGTAGAATTAGCAAAAAGATATGGAACAGACAGTTCACCGGCATTTGTGAATGGTGTCTTAGCAAAGATCGCATGAGAAAAAACACATATTCGGTAAGTCAGGTCAATGCTTACATCAAAAATATGTTTGCACAGGATTTTATGCTTCATAGTATCTGCATAAAAGGAGAGATCTCAAACTGTAAATATCATTCGACAGGACATATCTATTTTACGGTCAAAGATGAAAAAGCAGCCATACCGGCTGTTATGTTTTTGGGAAACCGCAAGGGATTAGGATTTAGAATGAAAGATGGGGATAAGGTACTTATCACCGGTTCGATCGAAGTCTATGAACGGGACGGAAAATACCAGCTCTATGCAAGAGAGATCCAAAAAGACGGCGAAGGTGATCTGTTTCTTAAGTATGAAGCGTTAAAGAAAACGCTTGAAGAAATGGGAATGTTCGCTCGTGAATACAAAAAAGCAATTCCAAAGTACATAAAGACACTTGGGATCGTTACCGCTTCTACCGGAGCTGCAATACAGGATATCCGCAATATCGCAGGAAGAAGGAATCCTTATGTGCAGCTGATCTTATATCCTGCAAAAGTGCAGGGAGAAGGAGCAGCGGAGAGCATTGTCAATGGTATACGGGCATTAGAGGACAGACAGGTGGATGTTATCATCGTAGGACGTGGCGGAGGATCGATCGAAGATCTCTGGGCATTTAATGAGGAGATCGTGGCGCGTGCGATCTTTGAATGTGAAATACCTGTCATTTCTGCGGTAGGACATGAAACAGATGATACGATCGCAGATTTTGTTTCTGACCTGCGTGCACCGACACCTTCGGCAGCTGCTGAACTTGCAGTCTATGATGTGCAGGAGCTGATGTATGATATGCAGGCCCTAGAACGCAGATTAAACTTTTTGATGAAACAGAAACAGGAACTGACACGTAGCAGGTATCTTGGATATTTTAACCGTTTACAGTTAAAAAGCCCAAAGAACCAGTTGAATAGCGAAAGACAGTATGCAGCAGGTTTAGAAGAACGGCTCTGTCAGAAGATGAAAGAGAAACTCACAGAGAGCAGGCATCGGCTTCGTATGTTATCAGAACGCATCGATGGAGTTTCACCGGCGAAGAAATTAAGTCAGGGACTTGCATTTGTAGTAGATGGATCAGGAAAACGTATCAGTGATATCCAAAGCGTCAGAAAAGGAGATATCATGCAGGTACATTTGCAGGACGGCAGGATCATGGCAGAAGTGACAGCGGTCATTCCTGATAAAAATAATAAAAAGAAGGGCAGTCGTGATGGCAGAGAAACGGACAGCTAATTTAGAGGATTTATTTACGGAGATCGAAGAAATCTTAAATCATATGGAATCGAGCGAGATATCGTTAGAAGATTCTTTCCGGCTATATGAAACAGGTATGAAAAAGCTGAAACAGTGCAATGATAAGATAGATAAGGTTGAGAAGAAAATGCTTGTGATAAATGAGCAGGGTGAGTTAGAATCATTTGAAGGATAAGAGGAAGTGGAGGATTGACATATGGATATGCAGTTAGAGTTGACATACAGGGCACAGGAGATTGAAAAACTGATACAAAGATATCTTCCGGAAGAAAAAGGATACCAGAAGACAATCTTAGAAGCGATGAATTACAGTATGTTAGCAGGTGGAAAGCGTCTGCGTCCGATGTTAATGATCGAAACCTATAAATTGTTTGCAGGAAGTTCAAAGAGTATCGAACCCTTTGCAGCAGCGATCGAGATGATACACACGTATTCATTAGTACATGATGATCTGCCGGCAATGGATAATGATGAATACCGCAGAGGGAAAAAAACAACACACAGCGTATATGGCGAAGCCATGGGGATCTTAGCCGGAGATGCCCTGCTTAATTATGCATATGAAACAGCAGCAACGGCATTTTCTTTAGATACAGATCATGTGGCAGACGCGAAAGCATTTCAGATACTTACGAAAAAGGCAGGAGTCTATGGGATGGTCGGCGGTCAGACAGTCGATGTGGAATCCGAAGGACAGGAGATTTCCCGTGATAAGTTAGATTTTATCTACCGCTTAAAAACAGGAGCACTGATCGAGGCATCCATGCTGATCGGAGCAGTTTTAGCAAAAGCAACAGAAGAAGAACAGCAGATCATTGAAAAAGTTGCAGGAGAAGTTGGCCTGGCATTCCAGATACAGGACGATATTTTAGATGTGACAAGTACATTAGAAGTTCTTGGAAAACCGATTGGCAGCGATAAAAAGAACCATAAAGCAACTTATGTTGCATTTGAAGGAATTGAAAAGGCAAAAGAAGAAGTAGAACGTCTCTCTGTGGATGCAATGGATCAGATCGCATCTTTATCTGAGAAAAATCCATTTTTGATTGAACTATTACGATATTTGATACATCGGGAAAAATAGAGGTGCCGGTTATGGTATTGGAGAAGATAAAGCAGGAAAATGACATTAAGAAACTAAGCAAAGCAGAACTGCCGGTATTAGCAGATGAGATCCGGGATTTCCTGATCCGGAAAATATCAGTTTCAGGAGGACATCTTGCATCGAATCTGGGTGTTGTGGAACTGACAATGGCATTACACTTAGCATTTGACCTGCCAAAGGACAAAATTGTATGGGATGTGGGACATCAGGCTTATACACATAAGATCTTAACAGGACGTAAAGCCGGATTTGATGAACTGCGTCAGTATGGGGGAATGAGCGGATTCCCAAAGAGAAAAGAAAGTGACTGTGACTGCTTTGATACAGGACACAGTTCTACATCAATTTCAGTAGGACTTGGCTATGCATTAGCACGGCAGATCAAAGGAGAAGATTACAAAGTGGTATCGGTGATCGGTGACGGTGCATTGACAGGTGGAATGGCATATGAAGCTTTGAATAATGCTTCTAGGATACGTTCTAATTTTATTATCGTATTAAATGATAACAAAATGTCAATATCTGAGAATGTCGGCGGTCTTTCGAAGCATTTAAGCAATCTTAGGACAGCAGAGTCTTATCAGGAGATCAAGACGGGAGTGGCAAATTCTCTGAGCCGGATACCGATCTATGGAGAGAATATCGTAGAACGAATCAGACGGACCAAAAGTGGTATCAAACAGCTTTTTGTTCCGGGTATGCTTTTTGAAAATATGGGGATCCTGTATTTAGGACCTGTAGACGGACATGATACAGCCGCCATAGTCAAAGTATTAAAAGAAGCGTCCCGTCTGCAGGGACCGGTACTTGTACATGTGATCACAAAAAAAGGGAAAGGCTATCTTCCGGCAGAACGGCATCCGGCGAGATTTCATGGAACAGAACCGTTTGACATTGATACCGGACTTCCGGTTAAGAACCGTTTAAAAGCCAATTATACCGACATTTTTTCAACGGTCATGCGTAAATTAGGCGACAGGGACGAAAAGGTCATTGCGATCACTGCTGCAATGACAGATGGAACCGGACTGAAACGTTTTCACAATATGTTCCCGGATCGTTTTTTTGATGTCGGGATCGCAGAAGAACACGCAGTTACATTTGCAGCAGCATTAGCGGCTGCAGGTTTAAAACCGGTTGTTGCAGTTTATTCTTCTTTTTTACAGCGGGCATATGACCAGATCTTGCATGATGTCTGTATACAGAATCTTCCGGTTGTCTTTGCCATTGACAGGGCAGGGTTAGTAGGAAGTGATGGGGAAACCCATCAGGGGATCTTTGATTTGTCTTATTTGTCAAGTATTCCGAACATGACGATCATGGCACCGAAGAATAAATGGGAACTTTCCGATATGGTCAAGTTTGCAGTTGACTTTCCGACACCGGTGGCAATCCGTTATCCAAGAGGTGAAGCATATGACGGATTAAAGGAATTCCGTGCACCGGTTGAATTTGGAAAAAGTGAAATGCTCTATGAGGAGAGTAGCATTGCATTAGTGGCACTCGGCAGCATGGTAAAAACAGCCGAAGAAGTCAGAGATGAACTGAAACAAAAAGGATATGCAGTTACGCTTGTGAATATGCGTTTTGCAAAGCCGTTAGATACAGAAATGTTAGAAAAATTAGCAGATACACATAAGCTTGTCGTCACATTAGAAGAAAATGTGATAAGTGGTGGATTTGGAGAGCATGTGACAGAATTTTACAGCCAGAAGCAGTCAGAGGTACAGTTGATCAATATTGCGATCGGGGATACTTATGTGGAACATGGAAATGTTGAAATTTTACGCAGGGAAACAGGCATCGATAAAGAATCTATCATAGAGAGGATTTTTAACGAATATATCAATATAGGACAGGTAGATAAATGAAAGAACGTTTAGATGTATTATTGGTAAAACAGGGACTTGCACCTTCCAGAGAAAAGGCAAAGACCATGATCATGGAGGGAAATGTATTTGTAGACAATAACCGTGAAGACAAAGCCGGCAGTATGTTTAAGGAAGATGCAAAGATCGAGATCCATGGAAATACCTTAAAATATGTCAGCAGAGGCGGTTTGAAATTAGAAAAAGCAATGACACATTTTGGAATCACCTTAGAGCAGAAGATCTGTATGGATATCGGTGCATCTACAGGTGGTTTTACGGATTGTATGCTGCAAAATGGTGCGAAAAAAGTCTATGCAGTCGATGTCGGCTATGGGCAGTTCGCATGGAAATTAAGACAGGATGAGCGTGTTGTCTGTATGGAAAAGACAAATATCCGTTATGTGACACCTGAGGATATTGCAGATGCATTGGATTTTGCTTCTGTAGATGTGTCATTTATCTCATTGACAAAAGTATTAGAGCCGGCAAAGGCACTTTTGACAGATGGCGGTGAAATGGTCTGTCTGATCAAACCGCAGTTTGAGGCAGGCAGGGAAAAAGTAGGAAAAAAAGGCGTCGTCAGGGATAAAGCTGTCCATAAAGAAGTGATCGAAAAGGTCATTGACTATGCAGGAAGTTTAGGTTTTTCCATTTTAAATCTGGAATATTCACCAATCAAAGGTCCGGAGGGAAATATTGAATATTTAGTATATATCAAAAAGAATGGGGAAGGAAATATGGAAGAAGCTGTAGATATTGATGAAGTGGTAAATGCAGCACATTCCACATTAGACAAATAGACATGAAGAATTTCTGTATTATCACAAATCCCTATAAGGATAAGGAATATGCACTTACGAATAAAATGAAATCCTACATAGAACTGAAAGGTGGAAGCTGTCAGGTGATCACTGAAAAAAATGAGATCCCATCTTCGGTCGAAGTGATCTTTGTGCTTGGCGGTGATGGAACATTGATCCGTGCCGCAGGTGTTGCTTCAGAAAAAGATATACCGTTGCTCGGTGTGAACTTAGGGCATTTAGGATATCTTTGTGAATTAGAAGAACACAATGTATGTGCTGCGATCGAGGAGATCATGAATGGACATTATATGATCGAAGAACGTATGATGTTAAGTGGGAGTCCGGTCATTCAGACAGAAGGAGAAAAACTTTCCCAGAAAGCATTGAATGATATTGTGATCTGTAGAAAAGGGGCATTGCAGCTTGTAGAACTGACTGTATCAGTCAATGGAGAGTACCTTAGCACATATCGTGCAGATGGCATCATCGTAGCGACACCGACAGGTTCTACCGGTTACAGTATGTCGGCAGGCGGGCCGATCGTTGATCCAAAGGCGCGCATGATACTGATCACACCGATCAATGCCCATAACCTGAATGCAAAAAGCATTGTGATCGGGGCAGAAGATGAAGTTACGATAGAACTTAGAAGCCGTCAGCCACAAAAGGCTGAATGTGTGGATGTGAATATTGATGGAGAATCAGCCGCAGAATTATCTGTGGGTGATTCGATCACGATACGTGCTGCAAAACAGCGGACAAAGATCATGAAATTAAGCAAGATCAGTTTTTTGGAAATTTTAAGAAAGAAAATGCAGATTTATTCCTAAGGATTCTTAGTACGGAATATGGAAAGAAGCGAGGTCATCAGATGAAATCAAAACGACAGGTGAAAATCTTAGAGCTAATTCGGAAAAATGACATTGAAACGCAGGAAGAACTTTCAGATTATTTAGAAAAAGAAGGGTATCAGGTTACACAGGCAACTGTTTCAAGAGATATCAGGGAACTGAAACTGACAAAGGTAGCTATGAATAATGGCAGGCAGAAGTATGTGGCATTATCAGAAAATACCGAAGGAATGTCAGAAAAGTATATCCGTATTTTTCGGGATGGATTTGTATCCATGGATATGGCACAGAACATTCTGGTCATTAAGACAGTATCTGGTATGGCAATGGCAGTCGCAGCGGCACTAGATGCAATGGACTGTAATGAGATCGTTGGCAGTATTGCAGGTGATGATACGATCATGTGTGCGGTCCGCACCGTAGATGATACAGTTGCTTTGATGAAACGTCTGCGGAAGATCATTTCAGAAACTCAGAAATCATAAGTTCTACAGGTAGAGAGTAGAAGGAGATCATATGTTACAGAGTTTACACGTAAAGAATCTTGCCCTGATCGATGAAGCAGAGGTAGACTTAACTTCCGGCTTAAATATTATGACCGGAGAAACAGGTGCAGGAAAATCAATTATCATTGGTTCGATCAATATTGCATTAGGAGAGAAAGTTCCAAAAGAAATGATCCGCGACAATGCAGATTATGGGCTGGTAGAACTGACCTTTTTTGTAGAAAGCGAACGGGTGAAAAAAGCGTTGGCAGATTTAGAGATCGAGTTAGAAGACGACTGTCTGATCATCAGCAGAAAGATCATAAATGGCAGAAGTATTTCAAAGATCAATGCAGAAACCGTTCCGGTGTCAAAAGTCAGACAGGCAGCAGCTCTTTTGATCGATATCCATGGACAGCATGAGCACCAGTCTTTATTAGTGAAAAAAAATCATATCCATATCTTAGATGAATATGCAAAACAGGATTTAAAAGACGAAAAAGAGCAGCTAAAAGAAGCATATACTGTATATAAAGCCTTGAAAAAAGAATTAGAAGAAGCTAATACAGATACTTCAGAACGTGAGCGGGAGATTTCTTTTCTTTCCTATGAAGTAGATGAGATCGAAGAAGCACAGCTTATGGCAGGTGAAGATGAACAGCTAGAGCAGGAATACAAATGGCTTGTCAATGGGCAGAAGATCTTAGAAGCAGCATCCGGTGCATATGAAAAAACAGCAGAAGGATTTGAGTCTGCAACAGAACAGATCAGTTATGCATTAAAGAATCTTTCCTCCGTATCTGAATACGATGAACAGTTAGCAGATTTTGAAAGCCAGTTGTCGGAAATTGATAATCTTTTGAATGATTTTAATCGGGAATTAGCATCCTATTTAGCAGATACAACATTTGATGAACAGACATTTACAGAAGTCGAGAACCGTTTAAATGTGATCAATCATTTGAAAACAAAATATGGAAGTACGATCGAAGAAATAGTAACTGCCTGCAAAGAAAAAAAAGAGCGCTTAGAAAAGTTAGCTGATTATGATACTTATCTTGCTGACTTGAAACAGCGATTTGCAGACAGTGAAAAAAAATTAGAACAGCATTCAGAAAAAGTATCAAAGATCCGTAAGAAGTCAGCAGAAGAATTGACAGAAGCGATCCGGAAACAACTGATGGATCTGAATTTCTTAGATGTGTCATTTTCCATGCAGTTTCAAAGAACGGATTCATTTACGGCAAATGGATTTGATGATGCTGAATTTATGATTTCTACAAATCCGGGAGAACCCCAGAAATCTTTAGAGAAGATCGCATCTGGTGGTGAACTTTCGAGGATCATGCTTGCGATCAAGAGTGTGTCAGCCGATGCCGATGCAGTCGGAACACTGATCTTTGATGAGATCGATACCGGAATCAGTGGCAGGACGGCGCAGATGGTATCTGAAAAAATGAATGCATTAGGGAGAAATCATCAGATCATCTGCATCACACATCTTCCACAGATCGCAGCAATGTCAGACAGTCATTATCTGATCGAAAAATCGGTGTCGAACCAGACAACGATTTCGACGATCAGACCATTAGATCAGGACGAAAGCATAAATGAACTTGCCAGAATGCTTGGTGGTGTAAAGATCACAAAAATGGTTTTAGAAAATGCAAGAGAGATGAAAGAATTGGCAGCAAATACAAAAAAATCATTGGGTGAAGAAAAATAATCCGTACATACTAAGAAGGATACGTTAAGTATCCTTCTTTTTTTGAGCAGAAGTTTATAGGAATCAGAAAATATATAGGAAAGGGGTCTTTACCGTGTTTTGTTATAAATTGCGGATGCATTTTAGAACATTATTTTTTGTGTTATTTTTCTGCCTGTTGGGTTTTGCAGGTATTACATTATATGATGCAGTACCTGATGAATTATATGTAGTTGCCGGGGAGGAGGAAAAAATGGATTTTTCCGTTCCGGTCAGTTTTGAAAGGAAAGAGGAAAGTATAGCTGTTTTAAAGAATCAGACAAACAAGGGGAAAGCAAACATGGGAGAGAGAGAATATACACTATGCTGTAAATTCTTAAGTCTGATCCCTCTCAAGGAAGTATCTGTACATGTGGTGGAAAGAGAGTCAGTTTTTCCATCCGGAATGCCAATCGGAATCTATACAAAAACGATGGGAGTGCTTGTGATAGGAACAGGAAAAGTAACAGCGGCGGATGGAATGACCTATGAACCATCTGACCAGCTTGTTTCCAGTGGGGATTATATTATGACTGTTAACGGTGTTGAAATACAGGAGAAAGAAGAACTCATAGAGCAGGTGCAAAAATCCGAAGGGGAAGATTTAGTCTTAGGGATCATACGTGAAGATGACCTGATCGAATTAAAGGTCAGACCTGTAAAGGCAGAGGATAAAACATATAAATTAGGAATCTGGGTGAGAGATGATATGGCAGGTGTTGGCACACTTACTTATGTAAAAGATTCAGAATATGGGGCATTAGGGCATCCGGTCAGTGATGCCGATACAGGCAGTATGATCTCACTTTCAAATGGACAGATCTATCAGACAGATATTGTCAGTATCGTAAAAGGCGGGGATGGTGTGCCGGGAGAATTGACCGGAGTGATCAATTATAGTGATCAATATGTATTAGGAAATATCATAGAAAATACCAAGACAGGCATTTATGGAAAAATGGATGAAAAGGTTACGGAAATGGAACAGGAGAGCATGGAGACAGGCATGAAGCAGGAAATTGAAAAAGGAGATGCCTGTATTCTTTCTTCCTTAGACGGTACGCTCAAACAATACCAGATCGAAATTGATGAAATCGATTACAATAACAAAGAAAAAAACAAAGGAATCTTATTTCATGTCACAGATGAAGAACTGTTAGAAAAGACAGGAGGTATCGTGCAGGGCATGAGTGGAAGTCCGATCATACAGAATCACCGGGTGATCGGAGCGGTCACACATGTTTTTATTTCAGATGCGACAAAAGGGTATGGGATTTTTATTGAAACGATGCTCGAACATTAAGTGTACGGCATTAAGTGTTAATATATGACCTGTTCTAAAAAACAGTATGACTATTTTCGACAGAATAGAATCAGGAATATCGTATTCTGGCAAAGCTATCAGGAAAAAGTGACAAAAAGTGGCTAAGATTGCCCGTAACTGTCGAAAAGTGCGAAAATTTATGATTGAATTAGAGTGATAAGATAGATATAATACAAATAGTTTCGATTTTAGCCATGGGATAAAAATGGGGCTTATGGAATATAACCGAACAAAATGTTTTAGGAGGATAAAATTTGGAATGAGTAAATTAAATGTTGCGATTGCGGACGACAACGAGAGAATGCTGCGGTTATTAGGAGATATTATCCGGAGCGATGAAGAATTAGAAGTAGTCGGTATGGCAAAAGATGGGGAAGAAGCTTATAAAATGATAAAAGAAAAAGAACCGGATGTCGTTTTATTAGATATTGTCATGCCAAAGTTAGATGGACTAGGAGTCCTAGACCGGATAAAACATGACACAGAAGTCAAAAAATATCCATCTTTTATTATGATCAGTGCGATCGGTAATGAAAAAGTGACAGAAAGTGCATTTATGTCAGGGGCAGATTACTATATTATGAAACCATTTGATAATGATATGGTCATCAACCGGATCAAACAGGTAAAAAAACAGTTAGAGCCGCAGAAGATCGAGCAGCGTAAGATCAGTGCTTTTGAAAAATCAGACAAACAGGAAGAAAAAGCACCTAGAAACTTAGAAACCGATGTCACCAATATCATCCATGAGATCGGTGTACCTGCACATATCAAGGGATATCAGTATTTGAGAGAAGCGATCATGATGTCTGTAGACGATATAGAGATGCTAAATTCCATTACAAAGATTCTCTATCCTACAATCGCAAAAAAATACCAGACAACACCAAGCCGTGTGGAACGTGCGATCCGTCATGCGATCGAAGTTGCATGGAGCAGAGGCAAGATGGACACGATTGATGAATTGTTTGGTTATACGATCAATAATGGCAAAGGAAAGCCTACCAATTCCGAATTTATTGCCCTGATCGCAGATAAGATCCGTTTAGACTATAAACATAATACTGATTTTTAGTACTTTTTATTAAAGAGAAAATGGAGTATAATAGATCTGCTATATAAGAATATGGGAGGTCTATTTTTATGAAAAAAATACTTTTTGCAGCATCAGAGGCAGTTCCTTTTATAAAAACAGGCGGGCTTGCAGATGTCGTAGGGTCCCTGCCGAGATATTTTGACCGTGGTCAATATGATGTGAGAGTGATCCTGCCGAAATATGCATGTATGGAGGAGAGATTTAAAAATACACTTCAGTTTGTGACACATTTTTATGTGGATCTTGGCTGGAGAAAACAGTATGCAGGTATTTTGACAGCAAAAGAAGAAGGTATCCAATATTATTTTGTAGATAATGAATTTTATTTTGCAGGTGAGCATCCTTATGGGGAAATTTATCAGGATGTTGAAAAATTTGCATTCTTTTCCAAAGCAGTATTAGATGCAGTAGAAAAAATAGATTTTATGCCGGATGTGATCCATTGTCACGATTGGCAGACCGGACTGATCCCTGTTTACTTAAAACATGTATACAATACGAATCCGGCTTATACAAAGATACGGACAGTATTTTCTATTCATAATATCCGTTTTCAGGGCAGATGGGTGATTCCTGAAGTGATGGATATTACAGGATTGCCGGAGAGACTGTTTACATCAGACTGCTTAGAATCCTATCATAAATCTAATTACTTAAAAGGCGGGATCGTCTGCGCAGATGCAGTCACAACTGTCAGCAAAAATTATGCAAAAGAGATCATGACACCAGAGGGCGGAGAAGGGCTTGATGGAGTTTTGCGTCGTTACAGCGATAAAGTATCCGGTATTTTAAATGGTTTAGATTATGAAGAATTTGATCCGCAGAAAGACCACTACATACCGTATCATTTTGATACAGCAAATGTAGTCAGTGAAAAAGCCAAAGATAAAGCAAGACTGCAGGAAGTCTATGGGCTGCCGCAAAAGACAGATACCTTTTTATTAGGAATGGTATCGAGAATGTCTTTCCAGAAAGGATTTGACCTGGTTGCATATATTTTAGATGAATTTTTATCTGTGGCACAGGTACAGATCGTGGTACTTGGAACCGGTGAAACGAAGTATGAAGATATGTTCCGGTATTTTGCAAATAAGTATTCAGATAAGATGTCTGTGAAGATCGGATATTCAGAAGATATCGCACATCTTGTCTATGCAGGTGCCGATGCATTTTTAATGCCGTCACTATTTGAACCATGCGGTTTAAGCCAGCTGATGAGCTTAAGATACGGAACGATCCCGATCGTACGGGAAACCGGCGGTTTAAAAGATACTGTAGAGCCTTACAATAAATATACACAGGAAGGTGTAGGTTTTTCCTTTGCCAATTATAATGCCCATGAGATGAAAGGCATCATTGATAGCGCAATGGAACTTTATTATATGCACAAACCCGAATGGCAGGCACTCATGGTACGTGCCATGCAGGCTGATTTTTCGTGGAACAAGTCTGTGCAGGAATATGCAAAGCTCTACGAAGGTATCTGTGAATCTTAATAAGTAATAAAACCAGAAGCACGTTCAAAGCAGTACACATGGTCTGAGAGAATTTCCTCAGGCAGTACATGTGATGCATTGACTTCATTGATCATCTGATTTAAGTCTAATGATGAAGTGTGCTCATTCTTATGGAATAAGAGTACTTCATGGATACTGCTTGGGATAATATACAGATCACTGTTCTGGGATTTTGCAAAGGCAGCTAATACATCAGGATAGAGGATTGCAGCTGCTCCATACAGTTTTGCTTTATTCGATAAGACATACATCATTGGAAGGCCGACCGGAAAATCCGGTACTGTGATCTGCATGGCATTTCCCATTGATGCTAAGACACTCTCCATACTGACGTTTTCATAAGGAAGCAGTATGGGAGTGTTTTTGGTTGCAAGTTCATATAGGACATCAGCAGTAGTATGCCAGATATCTATATGATGGTTATGTATTAAGATCGTTGCATTTCCATGTGGGGTATCGGACAGAAAACAGCAGAAGACAACAGCAAGATCAAGAAACTTAAAGTGTGGGACATCGGCAAGCAGCTTCTGGTTCTTTTCATAATTGATCAGTTTATAGATGATCTTATATTTGACTTGCTGGTAATCTGTGAAAAAAGAAAAATCCATATTTTCATTCGGAAGATGATCGTAGTAAGAGGAAATGATCTCATCAACGATCTTTGAAAAGTCTTTGCCCATGCGGTAATCTTCATAGTAATAATTCAGATAGACTGTAGGTGAAATATTGACCGACGGTTCTTCAATCGTCAATCCGTCTAAAGACAGATCATTGTTTTTTATGACAGTATGCAAAGAAACAGTAACGTCTTTGCCAAAATGTTTTTTCAGGGAATCTACTATAGATTGTTTAAATGTTGCGTAGTTCATGTATAACTCCTTTATCATATAAAAAGTGGAATTATGTGCATGAATCTGCAGGATTCCTAATGGATCATTAGAATAAAAGATAAAAGAAAATCCACACAGAAGATTAACTGTGTGGATTTAATGTATCATTTCTTTTCATAAAAAGCAAGTATTATTTTAATCGGATTTTAATGTTTTCCATAACTGGTTATAAAGATTTGTGCCTTCTTCATCTAAACTGACATAAACTTCGCAGTTGTCAAGTGTTTCCTTATCAGGGAAGATAGTTGTGTCATTTTTCGTCTCTTCGTCGAGATTATCATATACAGCGGTGTTTGGTGTTGCATAATATACATAATCAAAGTTCATTTTTGCAATATCTTCCCGACAGAGGAAGTTTAAGAATTTTTCTGCATTTTCTGTATTTTTACAGGTCTTAGGGATAAACCAGGAATCAATCCAGAGGTTAGAACCTTCTTTTGGTACGCTGTATTCTAATTTATCCGAAAGGGACTGTGCATAGGCAGCCTCACCGGAGTATACAACAGCAAGAGAAGCATTTCCTGCAGCCATTTCATCACCGGTTTCATCTACAAAATAGGCATAGATCAGAGGCTTCTGGTCTAAGAGCATATCGAGCGCCTCATCTAATTCATCTGGATTTGTGGTATTTAAGGAATATCCAAGCTGTTTTAACGGAACTAAGAAACAGTCACGGACACTGTTTTCCATAATGATCTTTCCTTCGTATTTGGAATCCCAGAGCACATTCCATGTATCCACTTCCGAAGCATCCACTTCATCGGTATTGTATAAGATACCTACTGTACCATAGAAATATGGAAGTGTGTAAGTATGGTCTGGATCGAAAGAAGCGGAAGAATCAATGATATTCTGGTCAATGTTCTTATACTCCGGGATCTTTGTATAATCCATTTTCTGAACTTCACCTTCATCAATGAGTTTTTCAATCATGTAATCAGAAGTACAAAGAAGATCATAGTCGATAGAACCGGCTTTGTATTTGGTATACATTTCTTCCGGACTCTCGTATTCTTCGTATTCTACGGTAATACCGGTTTCTTCCTCAAACATTTTGAGGGCATCCGAATCAAAGTACTTTCCGTAATTTAATACGGTAAGTGTTTCGCCGTTTGAAGAACTGCCACAGGCAGAAAGGCAAACAGCAGAGAAAAGTAAGGTTGTCAGGCAAAATAGTCTTTTTTTCATAATAGTTCTCCTTTAATTGTTTATATCATTTTTCCTTGAGGAACGGAAATTCATAATAAAAAGCAGTATCAGTGCAATTGCAAATAAAAGCGTGGAAAGTGCATACATTTCTGGCTTGATCCCTTTTCTAAGCTCTGTATAAAGCATCGTAGATAAGGTATTGACACCTGCGCCTTTTGTAAAATAAGTGATCGAAAAATCATCTAATGACATCGTAACTGCCATTAAGAAACCGGAAAATACACCGGAACGGATATCCGGCCATACGATCTTATAAAAAGCATACAGCGGTGTGGCACCTAAGTCCATGGCAGCTTCATAAGCGGATCTGCTCGTCTGGTTTAACTTTGGCAGTACGTTTAAGATCACATAAGGAATATCAAATGTCAGATGTGCGATCAGGACAGTTGAAAATCCAAGTTTTGTAAAACGTACAAATAATAACATCATGGAAATACCGGTAACAATATCTGCATTGAGCAGAGGGATATTTGTGGCACCGAGTAAAATGGCCGTTCCCTTCCGGCGCATTGCCTGAATACCGATTGCTGCCAGTGTACCGATGATCGTTGCTAAAACAGAAGCAGTCAGTGTGATCTGTAAGGTCATGGTAAATGCATCCATGATGCTTTTATTCTGAAACATGGAGATATACCATTGTGTAGTAAATCCACCCCACTTGACTCTGGATTTTGAATTGTTAAACGATAGTACCACAAGCACCATGATCGGGAGATATAAAAACAGAAAGATCAGTGCCATATAGATACGGCTGATTGTTTTCTTTACCATACTGCAGTTCCCTCCCCATCTTTATTGTGTGAATTCATAAATGCCATGCTGGCGATGACAAAGATCATCAGAACGATCGATAATCCACTGCCCATATGCCAATCCATATTCTGCATAAATTCCTGTTCAATGACATTACCGATCAGCAGTACCTTGCCGCCTCCTAAGAGGTTGGAAATGACAAAGGAAGTTAATGCCGGGACAAATACCATGATGATCCCGCTTAACACACCAGAGATTGTCAGCGGCATGATGATCTTGATAAATACCTGCAGCTGGTTTGCACCAAGATCCCTTGCGGCATCAATCACGTCTGCAGAGATCTTGCTCATGGAGTTGTAAAGCGGCAGGATCATAAATGGAAGAAAATCATATACCATACCAAATACAACTGCAGAGGGCGTATTTAAAAACTGAAACTGCGGAAGATGCAGTGTTTCTAAAACCGTATTGAGAATTCCGTTGTTTGAAAGCAGAAGCTGCCATGCTAAGATACGCAGCATAAAGTTCATCCACATCGGAAGTACAAATATAAATACGATAAAATTCTGGTGTTTAAATTTCATACTGTTTAAGATCATAGCCAGCGGATAGGAGAGCAGCAGGCAGATCACAGTACAGACCAGCGCAAGCTTTAAAGAAAGCAGAAGTGCTTTCATATGGATCGGTTCTGCTATGGCAATGATATTTGCAAGTGTAAAACTGTTTGAAGAATCAGTCACACCATAATAGACGATCATTAAGATCGGCAGTACGATAAATCCGATGATCCATACGATATAAGGACCGGTCAAAAATTCACGTTTGAATCTATTCATTGATTTCCACCGCCTTTTCATCATTAGATTCAGGCTTATTCATGATCTGGATATTAAACGGAATGACGTGGATACCGACATGTGTGCCCACCGGGAACATTTTCGTTGTATGTACCAGCCAGTCATAACCGTTTGCATGAACTTCAATTTCATAATGTACACCTTTAAAGATGATCGAAACGACATCACCTTCCATAAATCCGGCAGATGGATCGACTAATTCCACATCCTCTGGGCGGATCACAACATCGACAGGCTGATTCAGGTGGAATCCGGTATCTACACATGGGATCTTTACACCGAGGATCTCGACTAATTCATCTTTGATCATAATACCGTCAATAATATTGCTTTCTCCGATAAAATCAGCCACAAAAGCATTGATCGGTTCGTTGTAGATATCTTCCGGTGAGCCGATCTGTTGGATATATCCCTGATTCATAACAACAATCTTATCAGACATTGTCAGGGCTTCTTCCTGATCATGTGTAACATAGACAAAAGTAATGCCGAGTTCTTCTTTTAAGCGGATCAGTTCATATTGCATATCCTGACGCAGTTTTAAGTCGAGTGCACCTAATGGTTCATCTAACAGAAGCAGTTTCGGTTCATTTACGATTGCACGCGCAATGGCAATACGCTGCTGCTGGCCACCGCTTAAAGAATCCACGGTACGGTTTTCGAATCCATCGAGATTCACAAGTTTTAAGGCGTATTTGATCTTATCATCAATATAAGCTTTGCTCTTTTTGCTGATCTTTAAGCCGAAAGCAATGTTTTCTGCAATCGTCATATGTGTAAAGAGTGCATATTTCTGGAATACGGTATTTAATTTACGCTCGTTTGGTGGCAGCATCGTAATGTCAGCACCGTCAAAAAATACCTGTCCTTTATCTGGTGTTTCAAATCCGCCTAAGATACGAAGCGTCGTTGTCTTGCCACAGCCGGAAGGACCGAGCAGTGTCATAAATTCATTTTCTTTGATGACAAGATCTAAATCGTCTAAGATCAGGTCGTTGTCAAAAGATTTTGAAATATGTGAGAGATGTATAAATTCTTTTCCCATGGTAAAAGCCTCCTAAAATGTACAAAACTAAAAACTTGGGGGAGTAGTGATCCAGAGTACCACAGCATCATGTCTGCCGGGATTTTCCAAATGATGCCTTTTTGTAGAAGGAAAGGCAAAGGATTCGCCCGTATGCAGCGTGTATTTCTGGGTGCCAAAGATCAGTTTTATGGTTCCTTTTAATACATAGCCAAATTCTTCCCCTTCATGCGGGAGAAGTTCTTCTGATATACCACCCGGTTGTAAGGTGAGCCGGATCGGTTCCATGCTGTTTTTCTGTGCATTGGGAATGATCCATTCGATCAGTGTATGCTGCTCATCATTGATCTTTTCAAAATAGTCCTCTTTTTTAAAAACAATCTGTTCCGGTTTCGGCTCTGCAAAAAATTCCGCAGGAGTCGTACCAAGACACTGGATGATATCTAAAAGAGTACTGACGGAAGGTGTATTCTGGTTACGCTCTAACTGGGAGATGAAACCTTTCGTAAGTTCCGCCCGGTCGGCAAGTTCCTGCTGCGTAAGTCCATAGAATACACGGAGTTCCTTCATTCTTTTGCCGATATCCATGAACTGCCTCCTTTGTATTGTTAATAGTAGATTAAAAGTTTACTAATTATAAACAAACTAGAAAATATTTTATCGGAAATCGAGAAAAAGTCAATAGAAATTTTAAAGATTTTTTAAGAAATGAAAAGATATATAAAAAGGCTGCCCCATATCCATCTTGGGACAGCCTTAAGCGTTCAGATAAAATGCAGATTATGGATGAAATACCGAAACGGCAGCAGGATCATTGACAGGAAACCGGAACATGGTCTGCTGGTTATCTACGGCAGTAAAATATACATAACCTGCAGTGACATTCAGATTCGTATAATTTCCCTGTTGGATTACCTGATAATCGCTGCCATCTGTTTTGATACTGCACAGGGCGGCATCATCATCTAAATTATTCCGCTGGAAATAGATCGTCTCTCCATAAATATTATAACATTCGATGCGGTCAGACGTAACTGACACAGGTTTTTCCTGCGAACGGTTTAAACGGACTAATGTGTAATTCTGGTCACAGTCGAGAAAATAAATATTGTCATTGTCAGCAGATGGCATCCAGTAATTTCCCTCACAGATCAGATTTGAACTGTTTGTAGAAGTGTCCATCTGATAAATATTATGGTCGGAATCTAAACCATTGTAATAAAAATACTGACCATTTGCAGAACAGGTAAAGAGAGGGCTCTTATTGATCTGTTCCTTTTCACTTCCGTCAATCTTGATGCGGTAGAGGGAAGAAGCGGTTGCGGTATCATAATGTATGTAATAGATGTAATTTCCAATCAGGGAAGCATAGATCGAAGGTTCAGGATCTAAGACAAGCACCTTTTTGGTTTTTAAGTCATAGCGGCAAAGACTGTTTGCATTCAGATGCAGAAAAGAAAGATCACCACTTTTACTGATGTTGTTACGGACATAATAGACATAATGATCATCTGCATTAATATAAGAAACAATATCATTCTGAAGTTTTTTGACATTTCCACCGGTAATGTCCATCGAATACAGATGGTAGTTATCATCAGGATTGCTAAAATAGATCGTACCATCATGTTCGCAGAACAGACCGTTGTTATACAGATTGCCGGCGGTATTTCCATTGACATATGAAGTGTTAAAGTAAGTTCTGCCGGTATAATAGCGGTAGCCTGCAAATCCTAAAATGGCTGCAGCAATCAGAAAAAACACAAGAAAACGTTTTGCATATTTCATAACAGATTCCTCCTTCAAAATTTTACATGAATATTATAACTTTTATACACTAAAGTTACAAGGGTATCTTGCTATCTAAAGTGGATTGTTATATTATAAATATAATAATTTTCCGGCAGCAGCCGGTTTGAGATATGGAGGAGATCATGAGAGGATTACAGGAGATCCGTACAGATATAGCAGATATAGATGAACGGATTTTAAATCTGTATAAAGAGCGTATGCAGCTCACAGAAGAATTAGTAGAATACAGGCTTGCAGCAGGTAAAAAGATCTTTGATTTTACACCGGTAGAAGCCTTTGATTTTAAAAATGCAAGAGTTGTATTCCAAGGTGTCGAAGGTGCCTACAGCCAGCAGGCATTGCAGGAGTTTTTTGGAGCAGATACACAGAGTTATCATGTGGAAACGTGGCGTGATGCCATGGAGGCGATCGCAGGAGACGAAGCAGATTATGCAGTACTGCCGATTGAAAATTCTTCTGCCGGTATTGTGTCGGAGAATTTCGATCTGCTTGTAGAATATGATAATTGTATCATCGGGGAACAGATCATTAAGATCGACCATTGCCTGTTAGGGCTGAAAGATGCCGAATTATCAGATATCACAGATGTATATTCCCATCCGCAGGCTCTTATGCAGTGCTCAAAATATTTAGGGGAGCATCCTGCCATTGAACGGCACAGCTTAAAGAATACCGCAGGTTCGGCAAAGAAAGTCAGAGATGATGGAAAAAAGAATCAGGCAGCGATCGCAGCAAAGATCACAGCAGATATCTATGATCTTAAGGTATTAGCAGAAGGTATCCAGAACAATACCTCTAATTCCACAAAGTTTATTATTGTTACAAAGAAAAAAGTTTTTCGGAAAAATGCAGACAAGATCAGTATCTGTTTTGAGATCCCGCATAAGAGTGGATCTTTGTATCAGACATTGTCCCATTTCATCTATAATAACTTAAATATGAACAAGATCGAATCCAGACCGATCCAGGGCAAGACATGGGAATACCGTTTTTTCATTGATATAGAAGGGAATCTGACAGACGGGGCAGTGCAGAATGCATTGAATGGGTTAGAAGATGAAACAGAGGGTTTAAAGATCCTCGGAAATTATTAAATCAACGACATCAAAGGAGTTAGCAATGAGTAGTACAAAAGAACTGATATTATATAAAGATTTTGAGAACGGAAAATTATTTTATGATTTTACATGGCTGATCGAGAATTATGACAATGATTACTATAACAAAGAAGATAAGGCGGCGTTATATTATGAATGTTTCCATGATCTGATCGAGATTTCCGTAAGTCATGGTTTTGAGGGAAATCTGTGGCATAACTTTTTAGCATTTATCTTGATCAATAACGAGAATGCATACAGCAGATCCTGCGAGATCAGGGGGAAAGTAGCTGGTACGATCAATGCGGTCGCAATGCATGACTTTACGATCTTTAAGGAATTATTTGATTTTGATCTGCATACGTTAGAAACGGCATTTGACGTTACCGGAGCAGATCTTCTCACTGATTATCAGAGTACAGATGGCAGCAGTAAAGTATTCAACCAGCGGATCAGGAACCGTATCTGCGAATTGAGCGTGCATTTAGATGAAGCAGAAACAGTAGAAGCATTTAAGGATGCAGTTACGAAATTCTATCAGGATTTTGGTGTAGGAAAATTAGGGCTGCACAAGGCATTTCGGATCGAACATGCAGAAGATGGGGCAAAGATCATACCAATCACAAATATTGCCCATGTCAAATTAGATGACCTTGTCGGTTATGAGATCGCAAAGAAAAAACTGATCGATAATACAGAGGCGTTTGTCAATGGGAAACAGGCGAATAACTGTCTGTTGTTTGGAGATGCCGGTACCGGAAAATCTTCCAGTATCAAAGCGATCGTCAATCAGTATTATGACAAGGGACTGCGTATGATCGAAGTCTATAAGCATCAGTTTCAGGATTTAAACGATGTGATCGCACAGATCAAAAACAGAAATTATAAATTTATCATTTATATGGATGATCTTTCTTTTGAAGAATTTGAGATCGAATACAAATATTTAAAAGCAGTCATCGAGGGCGGACTTGAGAAGAAACCGGAAAATGTATTGATCTATGCAACTTCAAACCGCAGACATTTAGTGCGTGAGAAGTTCTCAGATAAGGCAGAATTAGCAGATGATCTGCACAACAATGATACCGTACAGGAAAAATTATCCTTAGTTGCAAGATTTGGTGTCCAGATCTATTTCGGGGCACCGGATAAAAAGCAGTTCCAGCAGATCGTAAGAGTATTAGCAGATAAATACCAGATACATATGGACGAAGAAGCACTGTTGTTAGAAGCAAATAAATGGGAACTTAGTCATGGCGGATTATCAGGCAGAACTGCACAGCAGTTTATCAATTATCTGTTAGGGCAGGAAAAAGAATAGTTATCATTTCAAATAGACAGGAGAGGATGGGCACTATGAAGATCACAACATTCGCAGCAATCTATATCGGCTCTTATGAAGTCAGTCTGAAGATATTTGAACTGTCAGCAAAGAAACCTATCCGGGAAATTGATCATGTAAGGGCAAGAGTAGAACTTGGCAAAGATTCGTATCAGAAAGGTTATATCGGATACGAATTGATGGAAGAATTAGGCAATGTATTAGCAGAATACAAAAAGATCATGGAAGGTTACAGAGTCGATGATTATACAGCCTATGCCGGTGGAGTTTTCCGTGATACCAAAAATGAACTGTTTGTCTTAGACCAGTTATATATACGGACCGGAATCCATATACAGGTCTTAAGCAATTCCGAACACCGTTTTATCGGATATAAGTCCGTTGCGTTCCGGCAGGAATTTGATGAAATGACAAGGCAGGGAGCAGCCGTTGTAGATGTAGGTGGTGGAAGCCTTCAGATCACCTTGTTTTCCAATGGAAAAGTGATTACGACACAGCATATGGTCTTAGGAACGATGCGTCTTAGGGAAAAAATTGCTGCGATCGGCAACAGTGTCGCACATTATGAAACACAGTTAGAAGAACTGGTCAATAAAGACCTTGAAGTATTCAAGTCTTTATATATGAAAGATAATAAGATCAAATATATCATTTTCATGGGTGATTATATTATGGAAATGATAAGTAAGACAGATAAGAGGGCAGACCGTACCGTCGCATCGGATAAATTTGTAAAGACCATGCGGAAACTTTACAAAAAGAATCTCGAACAGATCGCATCAGAACTGAATATTTCGAATGAGAATGATGCATTGCTGCTGCCATATCTTGTATTGTATACAAGGATCACAGAAGAATTAAATCCTGAAGAAATCTGGGCACCGGGAGCAAACGTCAGTGATGGTATGGCTTATGAATATGCAGAGAAGAAACAGATATTAAAGCCGGTGCATGATTTTGAAGAAGATATTTTATCTGCAGCCAGAAAATTATCTAAGCGTTATGAGAGTTTTTCCCCACATATCAATGCATTGACAAAAATGGCAGTTTTAATCTTTGATGCCATGAAAAAAGTACATGGCATGGAGAATCGGGAACGCCTGCTGTTACAGGTGGCAGCAATCCTGCATGACTGCGGAAAATATGTCAGTTTAGCAAGAGGACCGGAATGTGCCTATAATATCATCATGGAATCAGAAATCATCGGATTGACGCATTTAGAAAGAGAAATCATAGCAAGAACGGTACTTTATAATACATATCCGTTAGATGATTATGAAGAATTAGCAGATGTTTTAGATCAGAAAAGTTATATGACCGTTGCAAAATTATCAGCGATCTTACGTGTATCAAATGCCATGGACCGCAGCCATAAACAGAAGTTTAAAAATGTCAAGGCATCGATCCGTGGCAAGCAGTTAATTATTACAATAGAAACAGCAGATGATATTATTTTGGAAAAAGGACTGTTTGATACGAAAGCAGAATTTTTTGAAAAAGTATTCGGAATGCAACCGGTGATCAGAGAAAAGAGAATATAAATACCTGTCAGGTATCTTTATCGTTACGGGCAAACATACAATACGAGGTGAGGCAGATGGAAAAATCAAAAATTTTTATGGATCCTGAAAATTATGAAAACAGAGAGTTAAGCTGGATCAAGTTTGACGGCAGGGTATTAGATGAAGCGAGAGATAAAACAATCCCATTATTGGAGCGTCTGAAGTTTGTAAGCATCACATCTTCTAATCTGGATGAATTTTTTATGGTCAGGGTGGCATCTTTAAAAGATATGGTACATGCCGGATATAAGAAAAAAGATATTGCAGGCATGACGGCAACAGAACAGCTAAATGCAATCAATACGGCAACAAGAAAATTAGTCGACACGCAGTATTCGACTTATAACCGTTCCTTACTTCCGTTATTAAAAGCAAAAGATATCCGTATCTTAGATGCCTATGAAGATTTAAACGATACACAGGCAGCTTTTGTAGATGCATATTTTATGGAAAATGTGTATCCGGTACTCACACCGATGGCAGTAGATGCTTCAAGACCATTTCCGTTGATCCGTAATAAGACATTGAATATCGCAGCATTGATCAAGCGGAAAGAATCAGAAAAAGAAGTGGAATTTGCAACCGTACAGGTGCCTTCTGTACTGCCGAGATTAGTAGAGATCCCATCAGAAAAAGAAGGAGGCAGGACATTTTTACTCTTAGAGCAGATGATCGAACGGAATATCTCAAAACTGTTTTTAAACTGTAAAGTCGTATGTGCATATCCATACCGTATTATGAGAAATGCAGATCTTTCCATTGATGAAGATGAGGCAGCCGATTTGTTAAAAGAGATCCAGAAACAGTTAAAGATGCGTCAGTGGGGAGAAGTGATCCGCCTGGAAGTAGAAGATAAGATGGATGAAAAACTGCTTGCGATCTTAAAAGAAGAATTAAAGGTCAAAGATGCAGATATCTTTAAGATCAATGGTCCGATAGACCTGACTTTTTTAATGAAGTTATATGGACTCGAAGGCTGTGATGATCTTAGATATAAGAAATATGTTCCACAGAGAGTTCCGCAGATCGAACCGGGAGAAGATATTTTTGCCGAGATCAGAAAAGGTGATATTTTAATGCACCACCCATACCAGACATTTGATCCGGTCGTAGATTTTATCAGACAGGCAGCAAAAGATCCCGATGTGCTTGCAATCAAGCAGACACTTTATCGTGTCAGCGGCAATTCACCGATCATTGCATCGTTAGCACAGGCAGCGGAAAATGGAAAACAGGTATCAGTATTAGTCGAATTAAAGGCACGTTTTGACGAAGAAAATAATATTGTCTGGGCAAAAAAATTAGAGAAAGCAGGCTGTCATGTTATTTATGGACTTGTAGGTTTAAAAACACACAGCAAGATCGCACTTGTGGTCAGACGTGAAGAAGACGGTATCCGCAGATATGTACATTTAGGAACCGGAAACTATAACGATTCGACAGCAAAATTATATACAGACTGTGGTATCTTTACCTGCTCAGAAGCAATCGGGGAAGATGCAACTGCTGTTTTTAATATGCTTTCAGGATATTCCGAGCCATTGTCATGGAACCGTTTAGTCGTTGCACCGATCTGGCTTCGTAAAAAATTCTTAAAGCTTATCAACCGCGAAACGAAGAATGCAAAAGAGGGAGGAGAAGGAAAGATCATTGCAAAAATGAATTCCCTCTGTGATAAAGAGATCATTGCCGCTTTATATGAAGCTTCGGCAGCAGGCGTACAGATCGATCTGATCGTCCGTGGTATCTGTTGTTTGAAAGTAGGTATTCCGGGGATCAGTGAGAATATCAGGGTACGTTCGATTGTTGGTAATTTTTTAGAGCACAGCCGGATCTTTTATTTCTATAATAATGGACAGCCGGAATTTTATATGGGAAGTGCAGATTGGATGCCGCGTAATTTAGACCGTCGTGTGGAAATTTTATTCCCGGTAGAAGATGAGGAGATCCAAAAGAGCGTGTATCATATTTTAGAGGTAGAATTAGCTGATAATGTGAAAGCTCATATATTGAATAAAGATGGGGAATATGAGAAAATAGATAAAAGAGGAAAAGTCTTAGTGAATTCACAGGATCAGTTCTGCAAAGAAGCAAAAGTCAAAAAGACAAAAGAACAGGGTGTTTATCAGGAAAGGGTGTTTATTCCGGCAGAACCCGTATAACAGCAAAGGAGGCAGGCTTATGCAGGCAGGAAAAATACTTTTTGTAGATTTGGATGCAACCTTACTATCAGATGACAAGACAGTGTCAAAAGGCAACCGTCATGCGATCAGGAAAGCATTAGATCAGGGGAATTACGTTGTCGTTGCTACAGGACGGCCGGTAGAAAGCGGCAGGATCGTCGTCAAAGAATTAGGACTTACGATGCCCGGATGCTATATGATCGCCTTTAATGGTTCGGTACTCTATGACTGTTCGGCTGACAGGGTATTATATAATAAGACAGTTCCGATCCATTATGTATATCAGTTATTTGAAAAGGCAAGACAGGCAGGAATTTATATCCAGACCTATAATCAGATGGAAGTGCTGACAGAAAAGCATTCCAAAGAATTAGATTATTATACGGAACATAGCAAGATGCGATATAAACTTCTGCCGGATGTTGTTGCCGGATTAGAGGAAGAACCGCATAAGGTGCTTTTAATCAGTTTAGAGGATCAGAAGTTATTAGAAGATTTTGAACAGGAAAATGCAGCATGGGCAGAAGGAAAACTAAATAGTTTCTTCTCAAGCACAAAGTATTTAGAGTATTGTCCGGCTGGAGTCAGCAAGGGAATGGCAATCGAATATTTATGTAATTTTTTAAATATCCCGATTGAGAATACGATCGCAGTCGGAGATGAGCGGAATGACATTTCCATGATCAAGGCAGCACATATTGGTATAGCAGTACAAAATGCTGTTGATGCGGCAAAAGAAGCAGCAGATGATATTACGGAAAATGACAATAACCATGATGCGATTGCAGAAGTGATCGGGAAATATATCCTGCTATAATTTATGATCTTATGTCAACAGTTACGACAGTTGATATTAAGATGGGCGAAGGTTAGTCAGCAGGTCGTAAGGAACAAATAAGTGTCCCATACCGCTGCCTAATTTGATATGTGGTTTATTGCTTCCATGAAAATCAGAACCACCGGAAAGTTTCAGATCATATTCTTTTGCAAGTCTGCGGATATACTGTTCTTCACCACGCTGGTAAGTCGAATAGATGGCTTCAATACCATCTAAGCCACAGGACTTACAGTCAGAGATCAGTTCCCGCAGTCTTGCATCGCTCATATGATATAAGATCGGGTGTGCTAAAACGGCAGCACCACCGGCAGCATGGATCAGACCAATGGATTCCTGTGGAGTGATCTTTTCCCTTGCCACATAACAGCGGCAGCCGTCACCGATATATTTCTCAAATGCTTCAGAGATCGTTTTGATATAACCATGTTCTAATAAGAATCTGGCAATATGTGCCCTTGTAAGTACTGCATCAGGAAACATGGCACGTAAAGCTTCTTCGGTCACAGGAAATCCCGCTTCCTGTAATTTTATATACATTTTCTGGTTGCGGTTATCACGGTTATCACGGAATTTTTCTAAATGTGATAATAAGTCTGGATTCGTTTCATCTAAAAACAGTCCTACCATATGGACTTCTTTTTCTTTATATTCGGTAGAAAGTTCCACACCGGGAATCAGTTCAATATCGTAATTATTAGCTTCTTTTTTTGCTTCTGCAATTCCGGCTACAGTGTCGTGGTCTGTTAAGGCAAATGCACTTAGATCAGCTTTTTTAGCTTCTGCAACTAATTCTGCCGGTGTTAATGTTCCGTCAGAAGCGGTGGAATGTACATGTAAATCTATTTTTCTGCTATTCATAAAGATTCTCCTTTAAAAATAATGATAAACACAGGACTTGTGATTTCCTGCTGTTATTATAGGATGTATTGTTTTTAGGGGCAAGGAAAATTCATATGTAATGATAAATTTAGGTTACTGACAGAAAAAACATGAAAATTACTTGACAAGAAAATATATGAATGTTATAGTAAATGAGTTGTTGAAAGCAAGTAGAGTATCCACTCTCACCTAAGCGCAATCGGGCGACTTATGGTTTATAGTTCAGATGACGTTTTACGTTGTTCGTCTAATTTTGTAGTGGATAGTCGTTCTATCCGCTTTTTTTATGATTACATGCAAAATACCCATGGAAGAACCATGGGATGAATATTTATTTTGGAGGTGCACAACCATTAGCGAGTTAATGATTAATGAACAGATCAGAGATAGAGAGATTCGTCTGATCGGAGTAAACGGAGAACAGCTTGGCATCATGTCAGCCAGAGAGGCGATGAAGTTAGCCGAGGAAGCAGAGCTTGATTTAGTAAAGATCGCTCCCACTGCGAAACCACCTGTATGTAAGATTATCGATTACGGTAAATACAGATATGAGTTAGCAAGAAAAGAAAAAGAAGCTAAGAAGAAGCAGAAGGTTGTAGAAGTCAAGGAAATTCGTATGTCACCGAATATCGAGTCGAATGATTTGAATACCAAAATGAATGCGGCTAAGAAATTCCTTGAGAAAGGCAACAAAGTAAAAGTTACTTTACGTTTTCGTGGTCGTGAAATGGCTCATATGCAGAGCAGCAGACATATCTTAGATGATTTTGCTGAGAGTCTTTCTGATACAGCAGTCATAGAAAAAGCACCAAAGGTAGAAGGCAGAAGCATCAGCATGGTGCTTGCAGAGAAAAAATAGCATTTTTAAGGAGGAAATATACTATGCCAAAAATGAAAACCAGCAGAGCAGCTGCAAAACGTTTTAAAGTTACGGGAACAGGAAAATTAAAAAGAAATAAAGCTTACAGAAGACATATCTTAACAAAGAAAACAACAAAGAATAAGAGAAATCTTAGAAAACCTGCAATGACAGATTCAACAAACGTAACAAACATGAAGAAGATTTTACCGTATTTATAGGAAGTAGTTAAGGAGGAATAGAAAATGGCAAGAATTAAAGGCGGCTTAAATGCTAAGAAAAAACACAATAGAGTTTTAAAACTGGCTAAAGGTTATAGAGGAGCTCGTTCCAAACAGTACAGAGTAGCAAAACAGTCTGTTATGAGAGCCTTAACAAGTTCCTATGCTGGTAGAAAACAGAGAAAAAGACAGTTCCGTCAGTTATGGATCGCTCGTATCAATGCAGCAGCCAGAATGAACGGAATTTCTTACAGCCAGTTCATGCACGGCTTAAAATTAGCTGGTGTAGATATGAACCGTAAAATGTTAGCAGAGATGGCTGTAAATGATGCAGAAGGATTTGCAACATTAGCTGAGTTAGCAAAGAGCAAAGTAGCTTAATTGTAATAAGCAGATGGACAGGCTCCCGTTTTTCGGGAGTCTTTTTTGGTAATCTTTTTCTGGAACTGTTTGCGGTAGTCCCTTGGGGACATCTGTTTTTGTTTATGAAAGATCTTAGAAAAATACAGGCTGTTGTCAAAACCGATGGAATTTGCAATGGCTGTGATGGACAGGTTGGAATGTTCTAAGAGATAACAAGCCTGTTTCATGCGGAAAACCGTTAAATATTCCTTAGGAGATATATGTAAGACATTCTGGAATGACCGGAACAGATGACTCCGGCTTAAGCCTACATAATCTGCAATATCTTCTACAGTGACCGCATAGGAATAATTGGCAGTGATATATTCAATCCCTTTCTGGACATAGCTGTTGGCTGTGTCTGGTGCTTTTTCATGGGAGGCGGTCTGCATAAAAAGAGAAAGCATCGTATAGAGCCGTCCGGTCATTTCAACAGCATGTTCTAATTCATTGCCTCTGGCATCATAAATATGAAGGATCTGCCGGTGGATCGATTCTCCGAGAGGATTTTTATGGATGACCGGCGAGTTTGGGGAAAAATCTGTAGCTTTTAAAATGATCGAAGCGTCACTGCCGGTAAAACCCACCCATGCATATTCCCATGGGGATTTATGGCTGGCAATATAAGTGACTTCTGTATTCGGATAGACCAAAAAGGCATCTCCCGCAGACAGCGTATAGGTATTGCCATTGACGATATAACTGCCGCTGCCGGAAATGATATAATGGATCAGGTAATGATCCCGGATTCCCGGTCCCCATTGATAGCCGGGCGTACATTTTTGAAAACCTACATTATATACAGAAAGAGATACTAATTCTTTTTCGCTGACTTTGTAGGAATTTTTGTAATTTGCACTCATAATGCCTCCGAAAAGAAATGATACTGTCATTATAATCTTTGAAAAAAACAGATGCAACAAAATTACATATATTTTATACATTTTTTGCTAGAGGAAATGCAAGGAATCAGCTACACTATAGTCAACAGGAAAACCTAAATAGAACAAGGTAATGGTAAAGGAGGAGTACATATGGCAATCTTAGTAACAGGTGGTGCCGGATATATCGGCAGCCATACATGTGTGGAACTTTTAAATGCAGGTTATGATGTAGTGGTATTAGATAATCTTTCTAATTCCAGTGAGAAATCCCTTGATCGTGTAAAACAGATTACCGGAAAAGAAGTAAAATTTTACAAAGGAGATATTTTAGACCGTGATATCCTTTCTAAGATCTTAGAAACAGAAACGATCGACAGCTGTATCCACTTTGCAGGATTAAAAGCAGTCGGTGAATCCGTTGCAAAGCCATGGGAATATTACAATAACAATATTACCGGAACGTTAACTTTAGTAGATGAGATGCGTAAACATGGCTGCAAGAACATCATCTTTTCTTCTTCAGCAACAGTTTATGGAGATCCGGCAGTCATCCCGATCACAGAAGAATGCCCGAAAGGAACCTGTACTAATCCTTACGGATGGTCAAAATCCATGTTAGAGCAGATCTTATCCGATATGCAGAAAGCAGATCCTGAATGGAATGTGATCTTACTTCGTTATTTCAACCCGATCGGAGCACATAAGAGCGGATTGATCGGTGAGAATCCAAACGGTATTCCAAACAACCTGATGCCATACATCACACAGGTAGCAGTTGGAAAATTAAAAGAGTTAGGTGTCTTTGGTAATGATTATGACACACCGGACGGAACCGGTGTCAGAGATTATATCCATGTCGTAGACTTAGCAGTCGGACACGTAAAAGCATTAAAAAAGATCAAAGAGAATGCCGGACTTTGTATCTACAACCTTGGAACAGGAACCGGATACAGCGTACTTGATATCGTAAAGAATTTTGAAGCAGCAACCGGTGTGAAGATTCCTTATGTGATCAAAGACAGAAGACCGGGAGATATTGCAATCTGCTATTCAGATGCAACAAAAGCAAAAGAGGAGTTAGGCTGGACTGCACAGTATGGGATCAAAGAAATGTGTGCAGATTCATGGAACTGGCAGAAAAACAATCCAAATGGTTATGATGACTAAAGGATGAAACTTTTTGAAAAAAAGACTTGCAAAGTCGGAATTTGTATGTTAAAGTATTAGACGGTCATGGTTCGTTGGTCAAGCGGTTAAGACGCCGCCCTCTCACGGCGGAATCAGGGGTTCGATTCCCCTACGAACTGTTTCTGTTTGATACAGACAGCACAATTTCATATGATATGGTTCGTTGGTCAAGCGGTTAAGACGCCGCCCTCTCACGGCGGAATCAGGGGTTCGATTCCCCTACGAACTGTTCTGTTTATTATAAACAGCCCAACCCGGAAATATCCGAGATTCTATTTAGTTATAGAGTTTCGGATATTTTTTTGTTTTTTTAAAAAAGTATATATATATTAAAATATGGAAGATAGTTTAAAATTGTTGCCTTGTGTATAATTTCTCTTTCCTACATACTAAATATAGCATCATGTGAAAAAAATCACATATTAGGAAAGGAGTAGAGGCGTATGAAAAAACACATGAATAAATCACTGACAGCGGTGGGATTGTCATTTGCAATGTTAGCCACATCGATTGCACCGTCAGTGACAGCGATTGCTGCAGAAACTGACAGCAGCATAGACAGTGCGGCAGCAGACAGCAGCACAACAGGTACAGGGGATCTTGGTACAAACCTTGCCTTGACAGCAACAGCCAAGGCAGCTTATACCAATACGTATGGTATTTCAACAAAAAAAATCAATGACGGAACTCTGGCAACACCAGATGCTCAGACAAGCTGGAACTGCTGGGGCGCAGCAGAGGAAAAGTATCCGATGGAAGTGACATTGACATGGGATACGGCACAGACAATGTCATCCACACGAGTAGCATGGTGGGCTGACGGCGGCGGAGTTACATGGCCGGGCGGTGCTGCACTTTCTTATCTGGATGCAGATGGAACTACATGGAAAGAACTTCCGGATGTAGGAGCAGAACACGCAGATACGACAACAGTCACTAATGAAGTCTGGAACGTGGTGAATTTCGGCAAGGAGATCAGTACAACCGGCTTAAAACTTTTAGTAAACAGAGGCAGCGGTTATAATGCAATCGGTATCAGTGAGTGGGAAGTATATAATGCAAGAATCCCACAGGATATTACGGGAGCATCTGTAACCGGAAATATTAAAGTAAAAGCAGGCAGTACAGAAACTCTGACAGGTAATACAGTGCCGGCAAGTTTATCAGATGAAGCAACCTACGCATGGTCAGTTGCAGAAGAAAGTGGTGACTATATTGCGATCGATGGTGCAGCTAATGAGAGAACTGTAAAGGTAAAAGGTCTTAAAAAAGGTGTTGCCACATTGAAATTATCTGTGACTAGAGAAAGCGTCACAAAGAATACGGATGTTGAGATCCGTGTTATGGATGATTCGATTGAGAGCATTGATACCTATAAGACTGCAACAGCAGCCGGAACAGCACCGATCCTGCCGGATAGTGTTGTAGCAAATGGAATCGAATTTGATGATCCTACGACAAGCACACAAGCAGATTATGGTTATGAATATGCAGAAACGTTTAATTCTAAATTAGTTCCTGTCACATGGGAAGCAGTTGACCCTTCATCTTATGCAGCAGATAAGGTCGGACAGAAATTTACTGTAAATGGTAAAGTGACATATGCAGGTGAGGAGCATCCTGCAACAGCAGAGATCACTGTAGCAGAGCCGGCAGCAGCAGGGACATCAAACAGCAGTGTTACATTTGAAAATGTACAGTTAGAAGATGAGTTCTGGTTACCAAAACAGGAAACAAATGCAACAGCATCTTTAAACAAAGCGATCACTGAGATTGAAAAAGCAAGCGGTGGAGAACCGAACTTTGATAATGCGATCAAAAAATTAAATGGAGAATCCTATGATGCATTCAATGGTTTTGTATTCCAGGATTCTGATATCTATAAGAGTATCGAAGCAATCTCTTATACATTATCTGCAACACAGAATGAAACCAGTGATGAGATGGTTGCACAGAGAGAAAAATTAAAAGAGAAATTAAACAGCTGGATCGAGAAAATCGAAAAAGTACAGTATGCAGATGGTTATATTGATACATTCTTTACTTTAAGAAGTGAAAGCTATAGCGGTGGAGGCAAACCGGGAACACACCGTTTCTGGGAGATGTCTAACCATGAATTATATAATGCAGGACATTTTCTGGAAGCCGTTGTTGCTTATACACGTTATCGTGAAGGAATCGATGAACCGGATTACAGATTATATGTAGCAGGTAAACGTTTTGCTGATGATATTGTAAGACTCTTTGGACCGAATGGAACACGTTACGAAGTACCGGGACATGAAGAAGTGGAACTTGCACTTGTAAAATTCGGAAAACTTGCAGAAGAGTATGAAGGAAAAGGTGCAGGACAGAACTATTATGATACAGCACAGACGTTGATCGACAGACGTGGTCAGAATAAGAATCAACGTAATACAGGATACAATGGAGGAACTTATTCACAGGATGCAACACCGTTTGTAAATGAAACAAATGCAGTTGGCCATTCCGTAAGAGCAAACTACTATTATACAGGTATTACGGATATTGCAACTTTGTTACCGGAATCTGATGAAACAAGAGCAAAATATATCAACAGCTTAGATACGATCTGGAATTCTGTAACGGAAAAGAAAACTTATATTACAGGTGGTATCGGTACGACAACCGCAGGAAGCTCTGCAGAAGGTTATGGTAATGATTATGATCTGCCGCCAGATCAGTCTTACTGTGAGATCTGTGCAGCGATCGGATCTGCAAACTGGAATCAGAGAATGAATCTGCTCCATGAAGATGGAAAATATGCAGATATGGTAGAAACAAACCTGTACAACTCAATTTTAGTTGGTACAAACTTAGATGGAAACCGTTTCTATTACAGTACATTATTAAGAGTCAATCGTGGCAATGGCCGTTCAGAATGGTTTGGCTGTGCATGCTGCCCTCCAAACTTAATGAGAACGATTGCTGCTTTAGGCGGATATGTATATAACGTACATAACAAAGATCTGTTTGTAAATATGTATGCTGCAAGCAACAGTAACGTTACTGTAGATAATACAAAAGTAGGAATCAAACAGAAAACAAACTATCCTTGGGATGGAAAGATCAAGATGACCGTTACACCGGAAGCTGAGAAAGAATTTGCAATGAAAGTTCGTATTCCGGGCTGGGTAAGTGAGCAGAAGAACCAGAATGTAACAATCGATGTTAATGGTGAAGCAGTTACAGCAAAAGCTGAAAACGGATATGTTACCATCAACAGAACATGGAAATCCGGAGATATTGTTAATATTGATATTCCAATGGAGATCAGATTAACAGAATCAAATGAAAACGTTGAAGCAACAAAAGGACAGGTCGCTATTGAAAGAGGACCAATCGTATACTGTATTGAAAAAGCAGGAAATGCACAGTTAAATACATCTATTGAAAACTTTGATCCATTGAACTTTGTTATCCCTCGTGATGCAGAATTAAAAGCAACTTACAATAAAGATCTGTTAAAAGGTGTTGTAGAGATCACAGGAGATGTGAAGTATGCAACTGGAAAAGGTGCAGAAATGATCGATGCAAAATTACAGGCAGTTCCATACTATGCATGGAATAACCGTGGTGATGATGCAGCTTATGAAGCAGGTCTTGCAAGTCCGAAGAATAATTCGTCTAAGATGGAAATCTGGGCTATGGCAGATACACCTGAATATAAAGAAACAACAGTCCGCGATGAAGCAACGCCATCCGTAAGTTATGTAGGCTGGAAAATGGGAGCAGAAAACTTTGTCGATGGTAAAGAAAGCACATTCTGGAATGGTCATAATGATCCAAATCTTCAGACAAAAGATCAGTGGATGATGTATGACTTTGGAGATAAGAAAGCAGAACTTACCGCTTCAAGGATTATGTTCTATAAAGCATCGGATGGTGGTGTTATTGCACCAAATGGTATTAAAATCGAATATACAGATGAGAATGGTGATTGGAAAGAAGTTACGCCTGTTGGTGACTGGGTATGTAAAAATGATGAATATTCTACATTTGAATTCGAAAAGATTATCACTTCTAAGATACGTGTAACAATGGATCACGCTGTTGTAAGTGGAAAAAAGGTTGCGGTAGCTGTAAATGAATGGTATTTAACAGGTCAGCTCGCAGGAGAAAGTAAACCGGAAAATACTGCATCAGCTGAATCTGTTCAGAAATTAAGATCAGCTGTTACATCCGCAGAAAGCACTTATGCACAGTCTAACTATACAGAAGAAAGCTGGAAGGCATATGCAGCAGCATTAGCAGCAGCAAAGACCGTTGCAGCAAAGGAAAATGCGACACAGGCAGAGGTTGATAATGCAAATGCAGCATTAGCAAAAGCAATCAGTGAATTAAAAGCAAAGACACCAAGTGATGGTGGCACCAATAATGGTTCAGACAGCAGTAATAATGGTTCAAGCAACAATAATGGTGCAAATAACAGTACCAACAACAATACAAATAATAATACGAATAACAACACAAATGCTGGTTCTGACCAGAACACACCGGATGCTTCTATCAAAGCAGGTGATACAGTTACCGTAAAAGGTGTTGTTTACAAAGTGACAAATGCTGATAAGAAAGAAGTAGCAGCAACAAAACCAAGCAGTAAAAAAGCAAAGAGTATTACTATTAAGAATACCGTTACTGTCAAGGGTGTAAGCTGTAAAGTGACTTCTATTTCTGCAAAAGCATTTACAGGAATGAAGAAACTGACGAAAGTAACAATTCCAAAGAATGTAAAAACCATCGGATCAAAAGCCTTCTATAAAGATTCTAAGTTAAAGACGGTTAAGATCGCATCTACATCGATCAAATCCATTGGTAAGAATGCATTCAAGGGAATCAACAAGAAAGCAAAAATTGATGTTCCGAACAAGAAGATCAAAGCATACAAGAGATTACTGAAATCAGCAAAAACAGCAAGTTCCGTTAAAGTAAAATAACAGACAGGACAGTATGAGGCAGGGACGAAAGAAATCTTTCGTCCCTGTTTTAAAGCAGGAGGGGATTTTATAGCTATGAAATTAAAAAATATAAAAAAAGCTCTGATCGGTATCGTGTTAGCCGGTGCGATGGTATTATCCTCAGTGCCGGCAGGAACACTTAGCGTATCAGCAGAAAGTTATGAAGATGTTTCGGGAACACCGACACTTCGGAATTATGCAACAGCATCAGTAAGTTATGTTGGATATAATATGGGAGCCGATAATTTCGCAGACAGTAACATGGATTCATTCTGGAATGCCCATGGAGATCCGGATCTACAGTCAAAAGATCAGTGGATGATGTATGATCTTGGCGAACGGAAAGCAGAGATCACCGGATCACAGATCCGTTTTTTAGATGATGGAGGCGGTGTTGTGACACCGACAGGAATCAAGATCGAATATACGGATGAGAACGGAGAATGGAAAGAAGTTACACCAAAAGGTACATGGACCTATAAAGGAAATCAGGATGTGGTCTATGAACATGAACCGGTAACAACTTCAAAGATCCGTATCACTATGATGCATGCCAAGAATGGTACAACAAAGATGGCAGTGGCAGTCAAGGACTGGCTGTTATTAGGAGATGTACCGGACAGTTTTCCAAAGCCAACGGTCGTACCGGCGGAAGACCCGAGTCCGGATCTCAGCCTGCCGGATGCAGCAATCTATGCAGAACCAAGTGCACATTATACATCTGCGTGGGAAAATCTGCACGGGATCAATAATCCTGATTTTGAGCCGACCGGTTCTAATATCGGTACAAATCTTGGCTGGGGAAACTGGCAGCAGAGTACCGGTACGATGGCATGGGTACAGTATGACTGGGATGAACCGATCACAACAAAGACATTTCAGGTATACTGGTATGGTACAGAAGCGGGCATGAAGATCCCATCTGATGTCGGATTCCAGTACAAGGATGAAAGTGGTGCATGGAAAGATGCCACATTAGTTTCCCATCCAAAGAATTTTTCAAAATTCAACCGGTATAATCAGATCACGATCGGGGAGATCACAACAAAGACGATCCGTATGAATATGAAAGTCACCGGAGATTCCTGCGGTATTTACCGTTGGAAAGTCTATGCAGATATACCGGATTCTTTTGGTGTCAGCTATGCAGTAAAGAAGTTAGGGATACCAGAGATATTTGAGGGTAAAGTTTCCAGCAGCATTTATGATAAACTGACATTACAGACATCTGCTTTAAATGGAAAGGCTGCAGTTACATGGGAAAGTGATACACCTTCTGTTATTTCAAATGATGGAAAGATCACAGCACCGGATAAAGATACGTATGTTACATTAAAAGCAACCTGTACACAGGGAGATATTCAGGCATCAAAAGAGATCAGGCTGCTTGTATTAGCAAAAGACAGCACAGAATTTGCTTTAAATATTGATACAGCAAATGAAGGTGCTAAGATCAGTCAGGAATTATTTGGTGTATTCTATGAAGATATCAACAGTTCCGGTGATGGCGGTATGGCAACCGAACTTGTAAAAAATAATTCCTTTGAAAACTATAAGAATATTGATACACCGGATAACCCAACCGTAAAAGGCGATCAGGCTTCATGGAAATTACACTGGACATCCAGCAATGCCGCAGGTTTTAGCGTAGAACAGACAGACGGACTGAATCAGAATAATACGAATTATGCAAAGATCACAGGAAACCTGACTTTAAAAAACCATGGATTTGTCAGAAAAAATTCTCTTGACAAATCTGCAATGGGAATCACAGCAGGTAAGAAATACGATTTTTCTATCTATACAAAAGCAGCGGAGAACTATGCAGGAACCTTAAAAATAAAAGTAGTCAATGATGCAGGAACAGCGATCACAGATGAAGTGGCAATTGATTGTAAAAAAGACGGAACATGGAATCAGTCAAAAGCAACTTTAACAGCATCAAAAACAGAACTCGGTACGATCGCACTGACATTTGAAGGTGCAGCAGATACCGATGTGATGTATATTGATATGGTATCTTTGATCCCGACAGACAGTTTTGGATATGGAAACAAAAACTTCTCTTATGGAGCAGGACTTCGTGCAGACCTTGTACAGAAATTAAAAGATCTCAATCCGAAATTCTTCCGTTTTCCGGGCGGCTGTGTCGTAGAAGGAAGTTATGGTACAGAAAGTTATTATAACTGGGAGGATACGATCGGACCATTAGAGGAAAGAAAAGCAAATGCAAGTTACTGGGGAACAGAAGGTCATCCGGTAAATTATGTAGCAGATTATGGTTATATGATGTCTTATCAGTTTGGATATCATGAAATACTCAGTCTTTGTGAAGAATTAGGTGCAGAACCATTTCCAATCTTAAGTGCAGGTATTTTCTGCCAGTTCCGTAATACGGCAAATGCAGTCAGCGGGGCAGATCTTGAGAAGTTCGCAAAACATGCAACAAACCTGATCGATTACTGCTGGGGTGATCCGGACAGCTCAAATGCCACGCAGGCAGAATGGGCAGCAAAGCGTGTTGAAAATGGACACAGCGCACCATTTAACTTAAATTATGTTGGAATCGGTAATGAGAACTGGAATGATACAGCAAAAAATATATCCTACCGTGATAATTTTATCTGGATCAAAAATTATGTAGAAAAGTATGTCAAAGAGAATTATCCGGGAAGAAAGATCACATTGATCTCATCCACAGGTCCATATTATCAGGGTGGACAGCATACAGAAGCATGGAACTGGATCAATCAGGATATTCCGGGAGAAACTTTGGTAGATGAGCATTATTATGTCAATTATACGAATGATGCAAACAATACCCTGTTAAATGATGATTATGTATATGACGGATATAAACGTTTAAAAGACGGTGGAAGCAACGTATTTGTTGGAGAGTATGCAGGACATATTTCATCTACAACAGAAAATGTTTTAGATACAGCGATCAGTGAAGCAGCCTACATGACAGGACTTGAAAGAAATGGTGATATCGTCCGTCATGCGTCTTATGCACCATTATTTGAAAAAGAAGGCTGTCGTGACTGGGATTACAATCTGATCAAATTTGACGAATATGGAAGTTATGGAACACCGAGTTATTATGTACAGACAATGTTTTCAAATAACTATGGTAACCAGATCGTCAATACAACCTTAGAAAAATTAAATGCCGAAAATGGTTCTTATGAAAAGCATCCGGGACATCAGAAAGATGTATATTATGTATCTTCAAAAGATGATGAGTATGTATATCTGAAATTAGTCAACCATGACAATTTTGCGAAGGATATCACACTCCATTATCCGAAAGTGGCAGATGGAACAAAAGCAGAGATCATCACTTTATCTGGTCGTGCAATGGATGCAAACAGTATGCAGAATCCTACAGCAGTTGCACCGGTAACATCCGATTCACAGATCCATAATGAAAAGATGTTATATACGATTCCGGCAATGTCGTTTACAGTTATTAAAGTTGCTTATAAGGAGAAACCGGCAAACATAACACCGGCACCTGTTCCGGTACCGACACCGGGTAATAATGGCGGTAATACAACTGCACCGGCTCCGGTAACACCAGCGACACCTGCTCCATCTGCGGGAACAAAAGAAGTACTCGCAAAAGGAGATACTATAACCGTCAAAGGTGTGAAATATCGTGTAACAAATGTCAATAAGAAACAGACAGAGGCATATGCACCGGAAAAGAAAAACGCAAAATCCCTTACGGTTGCAAATACCGTAACAGTCAAAGGTGTAAGATGTAAGGTAACAGCAGTTTCTGCAAATGCATTTGCAAATATGAAGAAACTTACGAAAGTAACCCTGCCAAAGAATGTAGTTTCAGTAGGTAAGAAAGCATTCTATAAAGATACAAAATTAAAAACGATCAAAATGAATGCAACAGCACCAAAATCTGTTGGCAAAAATGCCTTTAAAGGAATTTCTAAAAAAGCAAAGATCGATGTACCGAATAAGTACAAAAAGACCTATAAGAGATTACTGAAAAAGGCAAAATATACTGGAAAAGTAGTATAACAGACATAAGATTCCTGTCAGAAGGTAAATTCTGGCAGGGATCTTTTTTGTTCAATTTCAAAAAAATGTGTTAAAATAAGTAACACAGATTAAAAAAATATAGTTGACGATACTTGAAATGGATACGCATAATAAAGTATAAAGCGGTATTTATAGCCAGCGGACAGATCAGTAGCAGGAACACAAAAAGAAGGAGGAAGATTCTAATTATGAAGAAAAAGATAACAGCTTGTCTGTGGATGATCTTCGGAGTATGTATATTATCAGGAGTGTCAGTAAATGCAGCAGATACATCACAGACAGATACAACAAAAGATACTCCGGTCATAACAAAAGCGCAGATGATCAGTGACTGTGATATCGAACTCTACTGGAGTGAGGCAGTCACAGAAGGAGCAGGAAATACACCGGCAAGGGATATTGATAATTTTTCGGTTACCGTTGATGGACAGCCGGCAGAGATCTATCAGTATACATGGGAAGAATATGATTATTCCGAATACGGCATTGTATACTATAGTCCGAAAAATGATCAATATCCGAACAACCCGGACACACCAAAGACATCGATCCGTATCACAGATCCTGTTTCGGATGTGAATGATCTTCCGGAGATCAAAGTTACGGTCAAAGCAGATAAGATCAAAGGAAAAAGTGGAAAATATGCAAAAGCACAGACCATAGAAGTCAAAGATTACGAAGCATTTTATCAGAAAAAGATCACGATGGACTGTGGTGTAAAGATCTGGGGTACGGCAAAAGTGAAATCAGAAGCCATGACCAAAGCAAAAGAGATGTTAGAAGTGATCCTTGCAAACAAAGAAGTTGCCAAACGCATGGGAGAGGGAGGCTGTATCCTTGGAATATATGGCAATGGTGAGATCGCATATGATATTCCGGAACACCGCTATTCGTATGATAAAAATTATCTTTATGTGGAAGGATTCGGTGGTACGCAGTTAGCTTCTATTAAAGACGCAAACGTGTTAAGGATCAAACAGGCAGACAGCGCAGATTATTATACAAATTATCCGGATGAGAGCATCCTGACACATGAATTTGCACATACCGTACAGAATTTCGGTCTGACAGAGGTACAGCAGGCAGAATGGGAAAAAATCTATGCGGATTCTGTTACAAAGAATGGAAAATGGCCGGGAGCAGAACCAGGACAGCTTTCTTATGCGGGATCTAATTCCAGCGAATATTTTGCAACATTATCGGCAATCTGGTTTAATGCCATGGATGATACATGGGATGGTAACTGGGATGGAATCAGAGGACCGATCAATACCAGAAAGGAATTAAAAGCTTATGACCGGGCAGCATATGATTTCTTATCAGATATCTATGTATCCGACCAGTATCTGCCGGAACCATGGAATAACGGAACCGTACCGGATAACAATACATATGTAGCATTTGATGCCAATGGCGGAACAGATGTAGATAAGACCTGTATCATTGCTGATGGAAAGACGATCGGTACACTTCCGGCAGCTGCAAGAGAAGGCTATGTATTTGATGGATGGTATACAGAAGGTGGAGAAAAAGTAACGGCAGATACAAAAGCAGCAGGACTTGACAGTTGTACGTTGTACGCACACTGGACAAAAGAAGGGGATCATACGCCGGTGGATCCGAAACCTACACCGACACCAGTGCAGCCAACACCGACACCGACACCAACGCCGATACCAGTGCAGCCAACACCGACACCGGTACAGCAGCCGGATCAGACACCGGCAGCAGATCAGTCAGCACAGCCGTCAGGTACAGATACCACAGAAAAAGTCAGTGTCAAAAAAGCAAAGATCACTTCTGCAAAAGCACAAAAAGGTAAAAAAATCACTTTAAAACTAAAAAAAGCTGGCGATGCAGATGGCTATAAGATCCTGTATTCCCGGAATGCAAAGTTTAAAAAGCAGGTCAAAACAAAATATATTAAGACGACAAAAGTGACCTTAAAAAAATTGAAAAAGGGAACATGGTATATCAAAGTACAGGCATATAAGACAAATACAGACGGAGTAAAAGTATACGGAAAGGCATCAGCAGTAAAGAAAGTAAAAGTAAAACGTTAGCATACCGTATCAGATAGGAGAATGACATGAGGCAGGGTATAAAACATCTCAGACAGAAATATATGGATCTTAGTTTTAGAAGAAAATTATTTCTGATGTTCTTTTTGATCTGTGCCCTGCCGATCGCTGTATTCCAGATAGTTTCCATGCAGATCAGCATCAGACATTTAAATACCCAGATCGATACTTTGATGACAGAAAACCTGCATCAGACAGCAGAGAGGGCATCATTGATCTTAGATGCGTATACTGCGGTTATTTACCAGATCTATACGGACGATACGATTGAAAAAGATTTAAGTGCTTACCATGATGCCGGAACAATGGAACAGACAGCACTATTCTTTTCCATGAATGAAAAAATCAAACAGTTTGCAGAGATCAAAAGCGGAATACGCTGCATCAGCCTGATCTGCCGTACAGGGGAGAGTATTACCTATGACAAACAGACGGGATCGGTACTAGATAATATCTGGAGAGATTATGAAGACCTAAGGGAGATCGAACCATACCGTCTGACCCATGGAAGGCAGGGAGTCACATTGATCCCGACCAGGCTCATTCAGGATAATGAAGATAAGACACCATTATTTTTCCTTGGGAAAGATATCTATAGCTCAAATCATATGGATCATGGTGCAGTTGCTACTGTGGTCATGGGAATCAGTTCTAATGTATTAGATGAGATTTGTCAGAATGGAACGGAAGATAACAGCAGTGTGAGTTTCATTGTGGACGACAGTGCAACACTGATCTCATTTCCGGATGAATACTATTTAGGAAGTACGATCAAAGATGCGAAAGATGCCTGTTCACTTGTACAAAAGGGCAGGATCATGGATAAAGAAAAACAAAATCTTGCATGCAGCAGTTATTATGACAAAGAAACAGGTTTTACATTTTATAATGTCTATGATTATGATGCGATGATGCGTCCGATCATGAAAGTACAGTGGTGGTACAGACTGTTGCTGTTATTAGATCTGATACTTGTAGTTCTGTTAGTGATATTAGTCAGCAGTTCGTTTGCCGGATTTTTGCGTAAGATCATTGATGGAATCCATCAGGTAGAAAGTGGTAATTTTGATGTACAGATTGTGATAGACAGACATGATGAGTTTGGGCAGATCGGAGAACATTTTAATACGATGACCAAAGAAGTAAAGACGCTGATGCAGGAAGTTGTGGATATCTCCGAAAAGAAAAACCAGGCACAGATACGTGCCTTAGAATCACAGATCAATCCTCATTTTCTTTATAATACATTAGATGCGATCAACTGGATGGCATTAGATAAAGAGGAAGATGAGATCAGCAGGATGATCGGAAATCTGGGATTTATCCTGCGGTATACGATGAATCAGAGTAATGCAATGGTAACTGTTACAGAGGTAGAACGGTGGCTGCAGTCGTATGTGGCATTATATCAGTTAAGATACCGTCATTCATTTTCGTTTCAGATCTCTGTGGAACCGGAAGTGGCATTTGTCCGCATTTATAAACTGTTGTTACAGCCGGTGATCGAAAATGCGATCTTACATGGGATCAAGGAAGTAGAAGGCGGAATGATACGTGTGGATATCGGAAAAACCGATGGAGCAGATAAGATATACATCATTGTCGAAGATAACGGATGCGGAATGGATGAAGAAAAAGTCGAACGTTATAATGACCGGAACCGGAAACCGGGACCGGATGAGCATATCGGACTGGCAAATGTATTTGAACGGATTGAATTATATTATGGAGAGGAAGGAAGCTGGCATATCACCAGCGTTAAGGGAATAGGTACTACGGTAGAGATATTATTACCGTATGTGACAGAAGAAGGGATAAGTTATGATAAATCAGACAGAGAATATGAGGATCGTAGTCATTGAGGATGAAGGGGCTATCCGGGAGGGATTAGTCAATATGATCAATGGCAGAACCAGACATCAGGTAGTCGGTATCTGTAAAAACGGAATAGAAGGCATCTCTGCGATCGAAAAAGAAAGACCTGACTGTGTGATCACGGATATCAGGATGGAGGAAATGGACGGATTAGAAATGTTAAAGATCCTCCATGATAAAAAGATCATGCCGTACAGCATTATCTTAAGCGGATATTCGGACTTTGAATATGCAAGAAAAGCGCTCCGGCTCGGAGTAGAAGAATATCTGTTAAAACCGATCTCAATCGATATGTTAGAAACTTCTTTACAGAAGATCGAAGAGAAACTAGAAAAGAGCAGGAATGAACAGGGGTATCAGTTTGAAAATGATATCCGTGCCTGTCTGTTTGGAGAAAAAGAAGAAGCAGAATCCGCAGAAGAAAGGGTGAAACAGATTTTAGGAGATAGCGACCGTGGTATTCTTCTCACCGGATATTATGGGAATATAGAGGAGAATGTTGACATTCTTGACAGGCAGATCAAAACATTTATACGTCTGTCACCGGATTTAAGGATCGTAGATGTAGCAGAAAAGAAACAGAAACTTAAGGTACTGATATTGATCGGTAAAAATACAGAATGCGAAACTGCTATCAGCCGTTTTAAAGAAAACGTTGTGGAACATGCAGCACTCAGTAAATATGAGATCCATTGGGTATCTAGTGAGAGATGTGTTCTGTCTTTATGGAAAAGTTCATTTGAAAAAGAAAAACAGATGTTATTAGATGCACTTGCTGTTACAGGCAGCAGACTTTTTGAAGCAGGTCATGCAGACAATGAACAAAAGGAAATATTAGAATATCCGCATGGGATCGAGAAAAAGATCCTGCGTGCACTCGGAGATGGTAATAAAGAAGAAACGAAAAAGTACATAGATGAATTTTTAGATACGGTTGTCAGTTTATCATATGATGCAAAAGATATCCGGCGGGTGATCTTAAAACTGATGTCACAGATGATCGATACAGCAAAAGAGATCAACCAGAAAGCGTATGATATTTTACGCACACAGAATGGTATGCAGGATGTTTTAAATGCATATACCAAAAAGGAAATGGGGGATATTTTGACCGCAACCGGTGATGTGATCTGTGAAAAGGATAAAAAAGAAGGTATCAGCAATTATATCGTCAACCGGACATTAGAATATATCAGGATCCATTACAAAGAAGGGATCACATTAGAGGAAACCGCAGAGATCTTAAATATCACACCGGAATATTTAAGTATGCTCTTTAAACGGGAAATGGGAATGAATTTTTCCGTATTTTTGAAAAAATTCAGGATCAGCCATGCAAAAAGACTGCTCCGAGGAACCGATATGAAGGTATATGAAGTTGCAGAAGCCTGTGGCTACAGCAATTCCAATTATTTTACCAGAGTCTTTAAGGAAGAAACCGGGATCTCTCCGGCTGAATTCCATTGAGCAGACAGGGGGGATCGCATGAAAAAATGGCAGTTTAATATGATCCTGCTGCCGCTGCTTTTTACCGCATCAGGTTGTGGAATGAACCGGCAGACAGCATCCATGGAAATGCTCGAAACAGAAACGCAGGCAGAGGAGAGAGAAAACTTAGTCCTCTGGTCTTATTATGAAACCAGAGCCCAGAAGGAAGGGCTTGATTATCTCGTCGAAGAATTTAATAAGAGTCAGCAGCAGTATGAACTCTCATGGGAATATATCCCGATGCAGGATTATGTAAAAAAACTGTCATCGGTTATATCAGAAAATGATTTACCTGATCTGATCCTGTTAGATAATCCTGATATGCCAAGCCTTATCCACAGCGGATTTTTAGAGGATATTACGGAACAGATACCGGAAAAGGTCATGCAGGATAAGTATTATCCTAAGGTGTTTGATACCGTAAGATCGGGAGATAAGATCTATGGCATTCCATTTAGTTGCAATAATACGGCGATCATTTACAATAAAGATATGTTTGATGAAGCGGGTCTGCAGGAACCAGAGACATGGGAAGAATTTGAAAATGCCGCACGGACACTTACCACGCAGGGCGAGGACGGACATTATGGTTTTGCAATGTCAGCAGCAGCCGGTGAACAGGGAGCATTTCAATTTATGCCATGGCTGCTTGCAACCGGTGTAGATACACAGCATATGGAAGATGAATGCACAAGAGAGGCATTTGAATTGATCGATGCTATGCTCGCAGATGGCAGTATGCCGCATGAATGTCTGAATTATTCACAGAATGATCTGACAAGAATGTTTCTTGATGGAAAAGCTGCGATGATCGAAAATGGTCCATGGGCAGTTCCTAAATTAGAAGAATCCGGGATTGATTACGGCATCTGTCCGTTTCCGGAACATACAAAACGAGGTATTGTACTTGGCGGTGAAAATCTGGCACTGATCAAAGGGAAGAATGTTTCCGGTGGAATAGAAGTGATCAATTTCTGCAGCAGACCAGAGATCATAGAACATATCGGGGAACTGACCGGTAATATCTCTCCTGTCATAGATAATGCAGAGAGGTTTAAACAATTTTATCCGCAATATGGGGTGTTTGTAGACCAGATGGGACATGGGATCAGCAGAAGTGATATTCCGGACTGGAAGAAGGTTTGTCAGGCATTATGTGACAGCCTGTATCAATTATTTGGAAGTGAACATACAACAGACCAGGTCTTTGACGCATATGTCCTGACAATTTCAGGACAATGATCTGTAGTTGTATACTGGGCAGAGGAGAAACGCATTTATGAGAAAACACAGAAGCATCATACGGTTACGAAAGGCAACAGTTATCCTATTGATATTTACATGTCTGCTGACGAGCCTGTTTCCAGAATATGTAACAGCAAAAAAGACTGAACAGGAAAAAAACGGACTGGTATTGTATTATGATTTTTCACAGACTGAGAGTCTTTTAACAGGCATTTTAGATATGTCAGGGAATGATAATACCGGTTTCATAAAACGTGTCGGTGGAGAGTCACCAAAGGAAAAATATAAAATCGTCAATGCAGACATCTATGGAAAAACTGTCAAGGCACTGTCTTTGCCGGGGGGTGCAGACGGAACTTATCTACAGCTCCCTTCTGGCTTTATCGATGGTAAAGAAGCTGTTACAGTCAGTATGTGGGTACGGTTAGCCGGAGATGCTTCTTATCAGAGGATCTGGGATTTCGGAAGTAACACTGAAAAATATATATATCTTTTATCCGATGGAAAAAATGCAGGTCATGAAGGATATGCAGCAGCGATTACCGAAAAGGGCTGGAAAAATGAGACCGGAGTCAATAAAAAAAGTGATATTGTAAAGAATACCTGGGTATTTACGACAGTTGTTTTAGATAAGACTACAATGTCAGTATATGAAAATGGAAAACAGACCGGAAAAAGTGTTGATACCGGAATTTCCATCAGGGATCTTGGAAAAATGACAAATAACTGTATCGGTTACGGTCAGTTTAAAGATACACCGACAGAAGCTGAGTTTGCAGAAATTAAGATCTATGATAAAGCATTAACTGCGGAACAGATCCAGACGATGTATGAAACTTTCCATACACAGGGAAATGGTCATTCAAACAGCTTGCGGGAAGAAGATCAAAGCGATAAAGTCAAAACAGTCGAAGAAATAAAAGTGACAACAAAGGAAGGGGTCAGTCCATGCCTGCCGAACAATGTGACAGTAACTTATCAGGATGGTTCAAGTGAGAAAGTAAAGGCAGTCTGGCCGGTAAAGATTGAAGAAGGATCTTATGCAAAAACAGGCAGTTTTACAGTAAATGGTTCATTGACCGGTTTTGATATTCCGGTAACAGCAGAGGTTACGGTGGTAGAAGAAACCGGAGAGAGCATCAAACAGACGGCAGAAAATTTTCCTTTAGAGGATATCACATTAGATAAGACTGGTGCGAACGGATCGATATTGACACAGAACCGTGACAGGGAGATCGATTATCTGAAACAGCTAGATAAAGACCGTATGTTATATAATTTTTATAAGAATTACGGAGAAAATGACAAGCTAAAAGGACTAGAGCCGTTGGCAGGCTGGGACGAGCCGGATGGACTGCTGCGGGGACATTCGACCGGGCGGTATATGTCAGCACTTGCACTGGCGTATAGTACAGATGGAGATGAATCCCTCAAGGCAGATCTTGATCATGTTGTGCATGAATTGCGCAGGATGCAGGAAAAATCATCAGGTGATCCTGCAGAATTTAAGGCAAAAGGTACGAATCAGGGTGTCTGGAGTAAAAATCCCGGAAAATGGGGAGATGGTTATATCGGAGCATTTCCGCCGGATCAGTTTTCATTATTGGAAGAATATACGGATTATGGAAAAATCTGGGCACCGTACTATACACTCCATAAGCTGCTGGCCGGATTTTTGGATGCCTATACTTATACCGGAAATGAAGAAGCATTAGAAGCAGCAAAAGATCTCGGAAGATGGGTATGCAGACGCCTTGGTGCCTGCAGCAGGGAACAGCTTGCAAAAATGTGGGAAATGTATGTAGCCGGAGAATTCGGCGGTTGTAATGAATCATTGGCTCAGTTGTATCTCTATACCGGTGATACTGCTTATCTGGATGGTGCGAAATTGTTTGATAATGTCAGTTTTTTTAACAATCTGGAGAAAAATATCGATGATATCGCCGGACGGCATACGAATCAGCATATTTCCCAGGTGATCGGGGCAGTCAAAGTATATGAAGCAACGGTAAAGGCTGGTATGCCGCAGGAGAGTTATTACCGCCTTGCGGATAATTTCTGGAAGATGGTTGTTTCTCGATATGCTTATTCTACCGGAGGTGTGGGAACCAGTGAAAAATTCACACAGCCATATCAGCAGGCAGATAATATTTCGGGTGTTACAAACTGTGATACCTGTGCATCTTATAATATGTTAAGGCTGACAAAGGCATTGAATGTTTATCAGCCGGATAATGCAGAATATATGGATTATTATGAGAGAACCCTGTATAATCATATGCTTGCATCACAGACACCGAATGTAACAGCAGATATGTCTGCCGGAACAGCGGCACGAGTACCGGTAGGAAACGGATCCGTCCGGACATACAGTGAGAATTATACATCATTTACCTGCTGCCATGGAACCGGAATGGAAAGTCCATTCCGTTATCAGGAGGCAGCATATGTAAAGACAGAAGATACTTTATATGTCGGTTTATATCTGCCGTCCACTGTCACCTGGAAGGAAAAAGGAATTTCTATAAAACAGGAAACAAAATATCCTTCTGAAAATACAAAGTTTACGGTTTCTGCTTTAGCAGGAAAAAAAAGTATGCCGGTAAATGTAAAACTGCGTGTGCCTTACTGGGCCACAGCAGGATTTACGGTTAAGGTCAATGGAGCAGTAAAGATCACAGATCCTGATGTCAGTACTTATGTAGAACTTACAGATATAAAAGCGGGTGATGTGATAGAAGTCTATATGCCATGGACACTGCACTTAGACCAGACACCGGATACTTTAGACAATGCCATGATCGCAAGTGTGATGTATGGACCATTTGTCATGGCAGCACAGGTTAACAGCGAAGACTGGAAAACACTTATTTTGTCTGATGATCTTAAAAAATCTTTTACCATTTCAAAAGATGAAGAAACAGGATTTCCGGTCTTGACAGCACAAAGATATTCTTTTGCTCCGATGTTTTCCCCACAGTATGCAGTCAAGCCATATGATACTTACTTTAAGATATTATACACAGATGATACAAAAAGCCGGTGGTTTGAAGTTACGGTCAGAAATGATACCCCGAAAGATGGTACATTTTATACTGATGCAGATATGGTAAAAGAGGGAGACACATTAGTCATTAGTGCAGTGCCGGAAGATGGATACGTTGTCAGGACATTAGCAGTCAATGGAAGTCAGGTGGAAATGGACAGTGACAATACTTATACAGTACAAAATGTCAGAAAAGACATAGAGATCACCGGAAATTTCAGACTTGCAAATGCAGATAAGACAGATGAAGAACATTTAGAATACAGTGCGTTAGTCACTTCGGATTTTACTTCAAACTGGGAAGATCTAGAAGGGATCATGCGGGACTGGGAACCGGATAAATCGGCTGCCGGAACAGGTAAAGGATGGGGAAACTGGCCACAGCAGGGTGGTTCAGAGCATTATGTGCAGTATGAATGGGAAGAAGCTGTTACGATGGATCGTTTTGATATCTACTGGTATGATGATGGAGGTGATACGGCGATACCGGCAAGCATACAGATCGTGTATAAAAACGCTGACGGCAGATGGAAAGATGCGGTGATGTTATCAGATTATAAAGATGTGATCGAAAAAGATACCTATAATACGATCCATATCCGTCCGCTGACAACAACAACCGTAAAACTGATCTTAACTGTACAGGAGGATAAAGCGGCAACCGGTATCTTACGCTGGAAAGTCAGCAACGAAAATATAAAAGATACAGATCAGGCAGAGCCGGCCGATGTAAATGAAAGAGGCTGGCTGTATCGCATATGGAATGGGCTGGTACAAAATATAAAAAATATAATTTTTCATAAAAAGGCTTAAATTATTATAAGCAGTATAAATTTTTATTCTATAAAAGTTTATACTGTTTTTTTATACTTATCAGTATAAAGTCAATGCTCCGCAAGGGCCTCCCTTTAAAATTGCTTATCCCACCTTTGCGGAGCAAAGAGGGAAAGGAGAATATGATTTATGGAAAAACGAAAGAGAAATAAAAGTTTTCAGAAAATGATAGCATATATGCTGTCATTTGTATTTATTTTTACGAGCCTGTTTCCGTATGGTGTAACAGCACAGGCAGAAACAGTTACAGAAGACGGATTGATCCTGTATTATGATTTCGTCTTACAGAACAGTTATTCTACAAAAATCCCTGACGCTTCCGGAAATGAGCATGCCGGAGAATTAAAACGTGTCGGCGGAGGAAGCGTAGAAGGAAATTATTCAATTATTGATACGAACATTTATGGTAAGAGTGTAAAGGCACTTTCACTTCCGGGTGGAAAAGATGGTTCCTATTTACAGCTCCCGGATGGGATTTTAAATGGTAATGAAGCAGTAACGATCAGTATGTGGGTAAAACTTACCACAGATACCGCATATCAGAGAATCTGGGATATCGGAAAGGGAAGCAGTGAGTATATGTATTTATTATCCGATGGTGGTAATGAAGGATTTAAGGGATATGCTTCCGGAATTACAAAGAGTGGATGGAGCAATGAAAAGGGTGTCCAGAAAGGAACTAATATTGACAAGAACCGCTGGGTACTGACAACGCTTGTTATGGACGGTTCTAAGATGTCCTTATATGAAAATGGCAAACAGATCGGTGAAACAACAGATACAAAAATCAGTGTCAATGATCTTGGAGCAACTACGAATAACCTGATCGGATATGGTCAGTTTGGTGATGATCCGACAAAAGGACAGTTTGCAGAAGTTAAGATCTATAACAAAGCATTGACAGCAGAAAAAATCGCTGCAATGTACAGTGTAAATGATGCAGGGATCGTAGCAGCAGATAAAGAGGAATTAAACCTTGGAGATACAACTGCTGTAACTGGAGACATTGAACTTCCGACAAAAGGTGCGAATGGATCAGATATCACATGGGTAAGTGGAAATAGTGCAGTCACGATTGAAAATGGTGTCGCAAAAGTTACCCGTCCGGAAGCCGGAAATGAAAATGTAACAGGTAAATTAACTGCAACGATCAAATATAACGATGCTACCGATACGAAAGAATTTGACGTTACCGTTATTCCTGCATATACAGATAAACAGAATGCAGAATATGATGCAGACTGGGTAGCAAAAGAAGTTGGAGATCTTTCTTCCGTAATGTCAGATCTGACACTTCCGGTAGAAGGTGCAAGAGGTTCTGCCATTACATGGAGCAGTGATAATGCAGCGATTACGGTAGATGGAAGTGTTGCAAAAGTTACCCGTCCGGCAATTGGATCTGAAAATGCAACCGGTGTTTTAACAGCTACTGTAAAATATGGTGAAGAACAGATTCAAAAGAAAGTTGATTTTACAGTTATTGCATTACGTGAGGCAGTAAGTGTAGATCATGTGGAAGATATCAATGTCACAACATTAAAAGGACACAGTCCATCTCTTCCAAACTATGCAAAAGTAACTTATACAGACAATTCTACAAATAAAGTAAAAACAGTCTGGCCAACAAAGATCGATGCTTCAAAATATGCAGCAGCAGGGACGTTTGATGTGGAAGGTTCTTTAGTTGGTGAAACAAAGAAGATCACAGCACATGTAACCGTTGTAGATGAAGAAGAAGCAGAGAAGAGTGTAGTATCTTCTAATTTTGCCCTTAAAGATATTACCTTAGATAAGGTTGGAGAGAATGGTTCTATCCTGACACAGAACCGTGACAGAGATATTGCTTATCTGAAATTGTTAGATAATAAGCGGATGCTTTATAATTTTTATAATACATTCGGACAGAAAGATAAGATTTCAGGTGTCAGCCCATTAGGTGGCTGGGATGAACCGACCGGACTTCTTCGCGGACATTCCACAGGACATTATATGTCAGCATTAGCACTTGCTTATGCATCAACAGGTGATGAGACATTAAAGACCAAATTAGATGAAATGGTTCATGAACTTCGGGAACTGCAGAAGCTTTCCAAAGGAAATGCAAAGGATTTCAAGACAAATGGTGTCAAGACAAGTACATGGAGTACAGACCCGACAACATGGGGCGAAGGTTTTATCAGTGCATACTCACCGGATCAGTTCGCATTATTAGAGCAGTATACACCATATGGAAGTCCTGATTCAGGTATCTGGGCACCATACTATACCTTACATAAACTGATCGCAGGTTTCTTAGATGCATATAATTATACGGGAAATACAGAAGCTTTAGAAGCAGCAAAAGGTATCGGCACATGGGTATGTAACCGTCTTGGTGCATGCAGTCAGGAACAGCTGACAAAGATGTGGGATATGTATATTGCCGGAGAGTTTGGTGGATTTAATGAATCTTTGGCACAGTTATATATCATTACCGGAGATCAGACATACTTAAACGGAGCAAAATTATTTGATAACACAACATTCTTTGACAAATTAAAAGTGAATGTAGACGATATTGCAACACGTCATGCAAACCAGCACATTCCGCAGATCATCGGTGCGATGGAAACTTATGAAGCAAGTGTAAAAGCCGGAACACCGGAAGTGAAATATTATGATATCGCAGAGAATTTCTGGCAGATGACAGTTTCAAGATATGCTTATTCCATTGGTGGTGTGGGAACAGGTGAAAAATTCACACAGCCATACCAGCAGGCAAATAGTATTTCAGGTACTACAAACTGTGAAACCTGTGCAGCTTACAATATGTTAAAGCTCACAAAGATGTTAAATAATTATGATCCTGATGATGCAGAATATATGGATTATTACGAGAGAACTTTATATAATCAGATCCTTGCATCCCAGACACCGAATGTAACTGCAAATACACACAATGGAACTACTTATATGCTTCCGATCGGACCGGGCTCCACAAGAAGCTATGGCGGTGATTATGATTCATTTACCTGCTGTCATGGTACAGGAATGGAAAACCATGTAAAATATCAGGAAGCAGCATATGTAAAAACAGATGATACATTATATGTAGGTTTATATCTGCCATCTACTTTAACATGGGAAGAAAAAGGCGTTACAGTAAAACAGGAAACAACATTCCCATCTGAAGATACAAAACTTACCGTATCTGGGATCGCAGGAAAAACAGCAGAGTCCTTTAACATGAAATTACGTGTACCATACTGGGCAACCAATGGATTTACCGTAAAAGTCAATGGAGAAGAGAAAGTAAAAGCTCCGGAGATCAGTACTTATGTAACATTAGAAGGCATTAAGGCAGGAGATACGATCGAGATCAATATGCCTTATACACTTCACCTTGACAAAACACCGGATAAACTTGGAAAATCAGAAGTCGGAAGTGTGATGTATGGACCATTTGTAATGGCAGCACAGATTAACAGCACAGACTGGAAAACACTTGTATTATCATCTAATCTGTCTGATTCCATCAAAGTGTCAAAAGATACTGCAACAGGATTCCCGACATTGTCAGCAAACGGATATAACTTTGCACCGATGTTTGACAAACAGTTTGCAACAGAAGCTTATGACGCATATTTCAAGATCTTAACAGCAGATGATGATGGAAGTAAATGGTTTGAAGCTAAGATCACAAATAAGACGCCAAAGAATGGTTCCTTTACGATCGATGCTGATATGGTTAAAGAAGGTAACAGTCTTGTGATCACAGCAGCACCAAATGATGGCTATATGGTAAAAACACTGACAGTGAACGGTAAAGCCGTACAGATCGGTGAAGACAATACTTATACAGTCACAAATGTAAGTGAAGATCTGACGATTGAGGGAAGTTTCCGTCTGATCAATCCACCGACACCAGATCCAAAACATTTGGAATTTACAGCAACAGTATCCTCAGATTATACTTCAAGCTGGGAGAACTTAGATGGTATTATGAAAGACTGGGAGCCAACGAAATCAGCAGCCGGAACAGGTAAAGGCTGGGGTAACTGGCCACAGACAGCAGGTTCAGAGCATTATGTACAGTATGAATGGGATACAGAAGTTACCATGAATACATTTAATATTTACTGGTATGATGATGGTGGTGATACTGCAATTCCAGGAAGCATCAAAGTGATGTATACAGATAAAGACGGAAGCTGGAAAGAAGCGGTAATGCTTTCTAAATATGAAGATGTGATCGCAATCAACCAGTATAATAAGATCGAACTTGAACCGATCACAACAAGTTCTGTAAAACTTGTTTTAACAGTCAAATCCGGAAAAGCCGCAAATGGTATCTTACGTTGGAAAGTAAGCAACGAAGATAAGACACCGGAAGTAGTTGATAAGACAGAATTATCAAACGATATCACAGCAGCAGAATCTAAAGTCGAGAGTGCATATACAGCAGAAAGCTGGAAAGCATTTGCAGAAGCACTTGCAAACGCAAAGAAAGTTGTAGCCGATGAAAAGGCAACAAAGGCGGATATTGATGCAGCAAAAGCAGCATTAGCAGAAGCGGTTAACGGACTGGTAGATATAACAGGATTAAATGCAGCTATCAAAGCAGCAGGAGCTAAAGTTGAGAGTGCATATACAGCAGAAAGCTGGAAAGCATTTGCAGAAGCACTTGCAAACGCAAAGAAAGTTGTAGCCGATGAAAAGGCAACAAAGGCGGATATTGATGCAGCAGAAGTAGCATTAGCAAAAGCAATCAATGGGCTGAAAGAAAAACCATCCACTGACAATGGAAAAGATGACAAGAATAATGACCAGAATAGCGGACAGAATAATAACCCGAGTGCCGGACAGAATAATGGTCAGGATAATAGCCAGAACAACAACCAGAATAATAACAGTAATGGAACAGATAACAGCACTACAGCAGCGATCAAAGTTGGTGATACAGTTACTGTAAAAGGTGTTGTTTATAAAGTAACAAATGCTGACAAGAAAGAAGCAGCAGCAGTAAAACCGAGCAAGAAATCTGCAAAGAGCATTACGATCAAGAATACAGTGAAGATCAATGGTGTATCCTGCAAGGTTGTATCTATTTCTTCCAAAGCATTTATGGGAATGAAGAAATTAACCAAAGTTACGATTCCAAAGAATGTAAAGACCATCGGTTCTAAAGCATTCTACAAAGACTCTAAATTAAAGAGTGTAAAGATCAGCGCTACATCACCGAAGTCAATCGGTAAGAATGCATTCAAGGGCATTGCTAAGAAAGCAAAGATCGATGTTCCAAACAAACAGCTTAAGAAATATAAGAGCATGTTAAAGAAAGCAAAAACAGCAAGCACAGTAAAAATCAAATAAAAGATCGTAAAATCCAATATTTTTCAAAAAAAACTTGCAATACCATTTGTAAAGTGCTATAGTATTAATGTTGAATAACGATGTATCATTTGAGAGTGGGCAGACGTCCACTCTCAAATTACGTTTAGACCCGTTGAAGGAAGGTGAAGAGAGTGGGAAGAAGAGAAATTTATGAAGAAAAGACGGAGAAGTTTATACTTCCGATCTTAGAGAAAAATCGGTTCGAACTCGTTGATGTGGAATATGTAAAAGAAGGAAGCACCTGGTATTTACGGGCATATATAGACAAAGAAGGCGGTATTACCGTTGACGACTGCGAATCAGTTGCAAGGGAAATGAATGAGATCTTAGACAGGGAAGATTATGTAGAAGATTCCTATGTGTTTGAAGTCAGTTCTCCGGGACTTGGAAGGCCGTTGAAAAAGGAAAAAGATTATATCCGTAATATGGGAAAAGAAATCGAGATCCGTACTTATCGTGCGATCAGGCATGCAAAAGAATTTACAGGAACCTTAAAAGCCTATGATGAAAAGACCGTTACGATCACAGATGAAAACGGAGAAGATGTAGTATTTGAAAAAGCAGATATTGCTCTGGTACGCCAGGCACTTGATTTTTAAAAACGTTAAACGAAAATTAGGAGGATGAAAAAATGAGTAGTAATGAGTTGTTAGATGCGTTGACGATTTTAGAGCAGGAAAAAAATATCCCAAAGGAAACTCTTTTAGATGCCATTGAAAACTCACTGATCACTGCATGTAAAAATCATTTCGGAAAATCCGAAAATATCAGAGTGCAGATCGACCCAAAGACTTGTGAATTTCATGTATATCAGGAGAAGACTGTCGTAGAACAGGTAGACGATCCGGTTACACAGATCAGCCTTGCTAATGCAAAAATGATCGATTCTAAGTATGATGTAGATGACATTGTCAATGTAGAAGTAAAGTCCAAAGAATTTGGCAGGATCGCTACACAGAATGCAAAGAATGTCATTTTACAGAAGATCAGGGAAGAAGAAAGAAAAGTGATCTATGATGAGTATTACAGTAAAGAAAAAGATGTTGTTACAGGTATTGTCCAGCGTTATGTTGGAAAAAATGTAAGTATCAACCTGGGAAAAGTAGATGCGATGCTGACAGAAAACGAACAGGTAAAGGGAGAAGTATTCCAGCCTACAGAACGTATCAAATTATACCTGTTAGAAGTAAGACCAACAAATAAAGGACCAAAGATCTTAGTTTCAAGAACCCATCCGGAATTGGTGAAACGTCTGTTTGAATCCGAAGTCACAGAAGTAAAAGACGGTATTGTAGAGATCAAGAGTATTGCAAGAGAAGCAGGCAGCAGAACAAAGATCGCTGTATGGTCAAATGATCCTGATGTAGATCCGGTCGGTGCATGTGTCGGTATGAACGGTGCAAGAGTCAATGCGATCGTAAGCGAACTCCGCGGCGAAAAGATCGACATCATCAACTGGAATGAAAATCCGGCGATGCTGATCGAGAATGCATTAAGTCCGGCAAAAGTTATTTCTGTCATTGCAGATGCAGAAGAAAAGACGGCAAAAGTAGTTGTTCCTGATTATCAGTTGTCATTAGCGATCGGAAAAGAAGGACAGAATGCCCGCTTAGCAGCAAGACTTACCGGTTTTAAGATCGATATCAAGAGTGAAACACAGGCAAGAGAAGCCGGTGATTTCATGGATTATGAGAACGATTATGATGATTATGATGAAGATGAATATTTAGAAGAAGATTATGAAGAACCGGTAGAAGCGGAAGAAGGAAACAGCGATGACGAATAAAAAAATTCCAATGAGGCAATGCGTTGGCTGTCGGGAAATGAAGCCAAAGCGTAAGCTCATTCGTGTGATCAGAACTTCAGAAGATGAAATTTTGATCGATGCGACCGGAAAGAAAAATGGCAGAGGAGCCTATATCTGTCCGAACAGAGAGTGCCTTGAGAAAGCTGTAAAAAATAAAGGCTTGGAACGTTCCTTAAAGATTTCTGTTCCACAGGAAATCTATGAAGATTTTGAAAGGGAGATGGGAAATCTTGAAACCAGATAAAGTATTATCTATGTTAGGGATCGCAGCAAAGGCACATGGAGTCGTAAGCGGTGAATATCAGACAGAACATGCGGTAAAATCCGGTGAAGCATATTTGGTGATCGTAGCAGAAGATGCTTCAGAAAATACCAGAAAAATGTTTTCAAATATGTGTGAGTTTTATCAGGTTGAGATTGCATTTTATGGAACAAGGGAGAGCCTTGGACATTGTATCGGTAAAGAATTTCGTGCATCATTGGCAATCGTTGATGAGGGACTTGCAAAATCAGTCAGAAAGAAACTTATACAGACAACAACTGAATAATGGAGGAGTAAGTATATGGCAAAAGTCAGAGTATATGAACTTGCAAAAGAATTGAATATTGATTCAAAAGAGATCATAACCTTTTTAGGTGGAAAGAATATAAGTGTAAAAACAATGAGCGGCTTAGAGGATTCTTATGTTGAGCTGGTCAAAAATAATTATGCAAAAAAGGAGACGAAAACAATTACGAAGTCAGAATCAGAGATGCATCACAACGAGGAAAAGCAGACGGAAAGACCGAAGAAAAAAGCCGGTATCACGGCAGTTTTTAATCCACAGTACAGCCAGCAGGGCATGAAACGTCCATCAAGGCCAAAACGTCAGGAGCGTCCGGCGGCTGAAAGATCTGCCGCAAAGCCGGCAGAAACAGTAAAACCGGCAGAGAAACCGGCTGTAAAAGCAGCAGAGGCAGCAAAACCGGCAGAGAAATCGGCTGTAAAAGCAGCAGAGGCAGCAAAACCGGCAGAGAAACCGGCTGTAAAAGCCACAGAAACAGCAAAACCGGTAGAAAAAACCTTTGAGAAACCAGCAGGAAAGCCGGCAGCACAGGTAAAAAAAGTACAGCCGGCAGAAGAAAGACCAGCTGCAAAACAGCAGAATGACCGTCCACAGTCTGAGCGTAATAACAACAACCGTTTTCAGAATGGAAACCGTCCGCAGGGAGAACGGAATAATAACAGATATTCCAACGACCGCCAGCAGGGAAGACGTAACGACAACCGCCCACAGAACGGCAATAACCGTCCGCAGGGAGAACGGGGAGGTAGAAACTTTGATAAAAACGGCCAGAAAAATTATCAGAATAACCGCTCTAATTCCAATTATAATCAAGGTGATAGAAATAACCGTGGATTCAATTCAAATCGCCCGAAGGAATTTAAAGGAAGATTAGATCAGGAGATCAATAAGTTCAACAAGGAAGCAGCAGCTTCTACAGATGAATTACGCGGAAAAGAAACAAGAGAACGTGCAGAGAACCGTAAGAATAACAATAACCGTAAACAGGATCATGATAAATTAGGCAGGAAACAGGAACGTTATATCAATCTTGAGAAACATGGCGGCAAGAAGAAACCTCAGCAGCAGCCAAAACAGGAAAAAGAAGAAGATGTAATTAAGACGATCGTATTGCCTGAAAAATTAACGATCAAAGAACTTGCTGACAAGATGAAAGTACAGGCAGCCGTTATCGTAAAGAAATTATTTATGAAAGGAACCATGGTAACGGTCAATCAGGAAGTAGATTATGATACAGCAGAGGAGATCGCATTAGAATTTAACTGTATCGCAGAGCCGGAAGAAAAGATCGATGTGATCGCAGAACTGTTAAAAGAGGAAGAAGAAGACGAAGGCACATTAGTAGCCCGTCCACCGGTAGTCTGTGTTATGGGTCATGTTGACCATGGTAAAACTTCCCTGTTAGATGCTATCCGTTCCACAAAGGTAACAGACCGCGAAGCAGGTGGAATCACACAGCATATCGGTGCATCGGTAGTATCGATCAACGGACAGAAGATCACATTCCTTGATACACCGGGACATGAAGCATTTACAGCAATGCGTATGCGTGGAGCCAATGCAACAGATATTGCGATCTTAGTTGTAGCAGCTGACGATGGTGTTATGCCACAGACGGTAGAAGCGATCAACCATGCCAAAGCAGCAGGTATTGAGATCATTGTTGCAGTCAATAAGATCGATAAGCCGAGTGCAAATATCGAACGTGTAAAACAGGAACTTTCCGAATATGAACTGATTCCGGAAGACTGGGGTGGAAGCACCATTTTCTGTCCGGTATCTGCACATACACATGAAGGTATCGATAATTTATTAGAGATGATCTTATTAACCGCAGAAGTATGCGAGTTAAAAGCAAATCCAAACCGTAATGCAAGAGGTCTTGTCATTGAGGCACAGCTTGATAAGGGACGTGGGGCAGTAGCAACGATCCTTGTTCAGAAAGGTACGTTAAAAGTCGGGGAACCGGTTGCATGTGGAAGCTGTTATGGTAAAGTACGTGCGATGATCGATGATAACGGCAGGAGAGTCAAAGAAGCAGGTCCATCTACACCGGTTGAGATCCTTGGTTTGAATGGTGTGCCGAATGCAGGAGAAGTATTTGTTGCTATGGACAGCGAAAAAGAAGCAAGAAGTTTTGCAGATACTTTTGTATCACAGGGCAAAGAAAGACTGCTGGAAGAAACAAAAGCAAAGATGTCCTTAGACGATCTGTTCAGCCAGATCCAATCCGGTAATGTCAAAGAACTTGACCTGATCGTCAAAGCCGATGTACAGGGATCTGTAGAAGCTGTAAAACAGAGTCTTGAAAAATTATCCAACGAAGAAGTCATTGTAAAAACGATCCATGGCGGTGTTGGTGCAATCAACGAATCAGATGTTATCTTAGCATCTGCATCTAATGCGATCATCATCGGATTTAACGTTCGTCCGGATGCTACAGCAAAAGCAACTGCAGAGCGTGAAGGTGTAGATGTAAGACTGTATAAGGTCATCTACAATGCGATCGAAGATGTAGAAGCAGCTATGAAGGGTATGTTAGATCCTGTATATGAAGAAAAAGTATTAGGTCATGCGGAAGTGCGTCAGGTATTTAAAGCATCCGGCGTTGGAAATATCGCAGGTTCCTATGTTTTAGACGGTATCTTTGAACGTGGCTGTAAAGTACGTGTGACAAGAGAAGGTACACAGATCTTTGAAGGAGATCTTGCATCCTTAAAACGTTTTAAAGATGATGTGAAAGAAGTAAAATCAGGATATGAATGTGGTCTTGTTTTAGATGGATTTAATGATATTCAGGAATTAGACCAGATCGAAGCATATAAAATGGTAGAAGTTCCAAGATAAGAACGGAGCGAATAAAAATGAGAAAAAACAGTATTAAAAATACCCGTATCAACGGGGAAGTTATGCGTGAACTGAGTAATATTATCCGCGGTGAGATCAAAGATCCGCGGATACATCCGCTCACAAGTGTTGTTGCAGTAGAAGTAGCACCTGATCTAAAGACTTGTAAGGCATATATCAGTGTGTTAGGAGATGAAACGGCACAGGCAGATACGATAAGAGGGTTAAAAAGTGCAGAAGGTTATATCCGCAGACAGCTTGCAAAAAATATCAACCTGCGGAATACACCGGAAGTACATTTTATCTTAGACCAGTCAATCGAATATGGTGTTAATATGTCAAAGATCATCGATGATGTCAGCAGAGAAGATGCAAAACATCATGTAGAGGATGTTACGGCAGAGGAAACAGCAGATACAGAAGACGAGGAATAGAACATGAAAGATTTTGCAACCTATCTTGAAGGTGTACAGACAGTTGCGATCGCAGGACATGTCAGACCGGACGGAGATTGTGTCGGTTCCTGTCTGGCAACCTATAATTATATCAAGGATAATTATCCGAAGATAGAGGTGGCACTTTATTTACAGCCGATCCCGAATATATTCAAATTTTTATCGCGGGCAGATGAGATCATGCATTCCTGTGAAGAAGATAAGACTTATGATCTTTTTATTGCACAGGACTGTGGAGATCTGAAACGTTTAGGCGATGCCGCAAAATATTTCGAAACTGCAAAAAAGACGATCTGCGTTGACCATCATGTCAGCAATGATAATTTTGCAGATGAAAATTATATTTTTCCATATGCAAGTTCTGCATCAGAGCTTGTTTTTGGACTGATCGGTGAGAAGTCCATCACAAAGAAGATCGCAGAATGTATTTATGTAGGCATGGTGCATGATACAGGAGTATTCCAGTATTCCTGCACATCTGCAAAAACAATGGAAATAGCCGGAAAACTGATGGAAATGGGCATCGACTTTTCTAAGATCGTAGATGAAACGTTCTATACCAAGACATTTGAACAGAACCGGATCTTAGGAAAGGCATTATTAAACAGCAGGCTCTTATTAGACGGAAAAATGATCGCAAGTGTCATTACGATGGAGGAAATGAAACAGTATCATGTACTGCCTAAGCATTTAGATGGTATTGTGAATCAGCTTCGTGTGACAAAAGGTGTAGAAGCAGCAGTCTTTTTGTATGAAAATGAAGATGGCAGCTATAAAGTCAGTACACGTTCGAACGGGCTTGTCAACGTGGCAGAATTAGCAGTCAAATTCGGCGGAGGTGGTCACGAACGGGCAGCAGGATTTTCCATGGAAGGCACACCGGAGGATCTGATCAACAAGGTTGCTTTTGAAATCGAAAAACAGCTATAGAAGCAGGGACAGAACATGGATGGAATTATAAATGTATATAAAGAGGCAGGATTTACTTCCTTTGATGTTGTTGCAAAGCTTCGAGGGATCTTAAAACAGAAGAAGATCGGTCACACAGGAACACTCGATCCTGATGCAGAAGGCGTACTTCCGGTATGTCTTGGCAAAGCAACAAAGATCTGCGAATATCTGACCGAAAAGGATAAGACCTACCAGACAGTGCTGCACTTAGGAATTACGACAGATACACAGGATCGTTCAGGAAATGTGCTAAAAGAACAGAATGTGGAAATATCAGCGGAAGAACTTCTTACCATTATTCAGGGATTTGCCGGAAAACAGCAGCAGATACCACCGATGTATTCTGCATTGAAAGTCAATGGGCAGAAACTTTGCGATCTTGCAAGAAAAGGTATTGAAGTGGAACGTAAGGCGAGAGAGATCGAGATTTTTTCCATTGATGTGCAAAAAATCGATCTGCCATTTGTCACAATGGAAGTACACTGTTCAAAAGGGACGTATATCCGTACCTTGTGCCATGATATCGGAGAGCGTGCGGGCTGTGGCGGCTGCATGGAAAAACTGCTTCGTACAAAGACCGCCGGATTTTCATTAGAAAATTCATACCGTCTTACAGAGATTGAACAGGTCGTAAAAGGAATGGATGAGAAAGGACAGAGTATCGGGGATATCCTCATACCGATCGATGCAGTACTGCATGATTATCCAAAAGTGACTGCGGTCAAAGGGACAGAAAAATTATTATACAATGGCAATAAGATCCCGGCAGAAAAGGTTTGCGGCATTGATACGAAATCAGGCGGTAATTACCGTTTATATGATGCAGAGGATCATTTTATCGGAATATTTTCATATCAGATGAAAGATCAGGTATTCAAACCGGAAAAAATGTTTTTATAGCCAGTGAGGAATTAGGATGAATAGTTATGGAATATAGGAAAGATATCACAGATTTTTGTATATCAGAAGAAACCGTTATCTCTTTAGGAAAATTTGACGGTATCCACAGAGGGCATGAACGTTTGATGGAATATCTTGCAAAGGAAAAGAAAAAAGGGTTAAAGGCGGTGATCTTTACCTTTGATATTCCACCAAAGAAAAAAGTAAAACAGCAGGAGATTGAAAAGGTCTTAACGACGAATGAAGAAAAAATGCATCTGTTTGAACAGCATGGCATTGACTATCTGATTGAGTGCCCATTTACCGAGGAAATCATGCATATGGAACCGGAAGATTTTGTAGACTGGATCGTAACAAAGCTGCATGTTAAAAGTTTAGTTGTGGGTACAGATTTTCATTTTGGATATCAGAGAAGGGGCGATCATAAACTTTTGCAGAAACTTGCTTTATCTTACGGATATCAGGTGGAAGTTGTCGAAAAAGTACAGGAAGACGGATGTGATATCAGCAGTACAAGGATCAGGGATACGATCACAAAAGGACAGATCAGAAAAGCGAATAGCCTGTTAGGATATCATTATTTTGTACAGGGAATCGTGGTACATGGCAATGAGATCGGGCGTACATTAAATGCACCGACCGCAAATCTGCTGCCACCGGCAGAAAAGATACTGCCCCCATTTGGTGTTTATCTGACGAGGACAATCATAGATGGCAGGACATATGGCGGAATTACCAATGTCGGCTGCAAACCGACGATCGGTGGAGAAAATCCCATCGGGATCGAAACAAATCTGTTTGATTTTGATGAACAGATCTATGGGAAAGAGATCAAAGTTGAATTTTTAGCACCGGTCAGACCGGAAATGAAATTTTCTTCTTTAGAGGAATTAAAAGAACGTATGCAGGCAGATATTGCTTATGGGAAGCAGGTTTATGTAAAGACTTATAAAAGCTTATAAAAGTGAGTTACTATTTACAGCTGCTTCTTATCATTCGCAATCCCGCACTTCGTGCTTTAAAGCTTGCTTTACAAGCAGTATTTAGTTACTGTTCAGACGCAAGCTTGACACTGCGTTGTCAAGCTATGCGCCATAGTGTTGATTATTGTGTGATTACAGCCCCTGCCTCGTAGAGGCATTTTAAATGGGCTGTAATCGTTGCTGGTCACACTGCTAGGTGTGAACAGTAACAGTATTTAAAATTGTTACACAATTGTTACAAAAATATGTTGACATTGTAAATGTGTCTTGCTATACTTCTAACAGTGAGCAATTTACTGTATGGAGAAGGAAATCTTAGGAGGAATTTATGAAATTTAGAAAAATGATCAGTTTCATAGCAGCAGGAACCATGTTAATGACAATGCCGATGGTGACAGATGCAGCGACAGCAGGAGTCAGTGCTGGCGTATCTAAGAAAATTACAGCAAATATGAACAGTGATACGACTGTGAGTGCAGGTGTTTCATCTGCTTTAGCAACATGTATAGACATATCTACAGCAAAAGCGACAGTGTCAGCTGCCGAAGATACAACAACAGCTTCCGGACAGCAGGAAACTGTATGCGGTTATACCAATCTTGGTGTCGCAAAAGTAGAAGGAAACTTAAATGTAAGAGAAGGAGCCGGTGAGGACGCAGAACTTGTTGGAAAGATGCCCGGAGATGCCGGTTGTGAAATATTAGGAACCGAAGGTGAATGGACACAGATCCAGTCCGGGGAAGTAACCGGATATGTCAAGAGTGAATTTTTGATCACAGGTGAAGAGGCAAAGGCATATGCAAAAGAAGTCATGTCTACGATCGCAACCTGTACAACAGAAACCCTTCGTGTAAGAGAAGAGCCGAGTACGGAAAGTGAGATTTTAGCACTTATGCCGGAAGGTGAAGAAGTAGAAGTATTAGAAGATCAGGGTGACTGGTTCAAAGTATTAGTCGATAGTGAAGAAGGATATGTCAGTGCAGATTATGTATCTACATCTGAGCAGCTTACAAAAGCAATGACAATGACAGAAGTAAAATATGGTCAGGGCGTATCCGATGTCAAAGTAGATTTAGTATCTTATGCATGTCAGTTTGTCGGCAACCCATATGTATGGGGCGGCACAAGCCTGACACATGGAGCAGACTGTTCAGGATTTACCTTATCGATCTTTGCAAAATATGGTATCTATCTGCCACATTCATCCGCTGCACAGGCAAATTGCGGAACCAGGATCAGTGCAGGCGATGCACAGCCGGGAGATCTGTTCTTCTATGGAAGCGGAAGCCGGATCAGCCATGTAGCAATCTATATCGGTAACGGACAGATCGTACATGCAAGTTCAGCAAGAACAGGTATCAAGATCTCAAACGCATACTACCGTTCACCAATCTGTGTCGTACGGTTGTTAAAATAAATTATATGTTTACAAAGCAAAAAACATATGATATACTACTTTAGTATGAGTTGAACCCATATTCGGTAAGAGGACACTCCGACCTTTTTCTGAGTATCATACGTTAGCTGGGTGATTAAATTATTATAGGAGGATTTATCATGATCGCAAAAGAAAAGAAACAGGCAATCATTGCTGAGTACGGAAGAACACCGGGAGATACAGGATCACCGGAAGTTCAGATCGCAATCTTAACAGCAAGAATTCAGGAGTTAACAGAGCACTTAAAAGCAAATCCAAAGGATCATCATTCAAGAAGAGGTCTTCTTAAGATGGTAGGACAAAGACGTGGACTGTTAGCATACTTAAAGAAAATTGATATTGAAAGATATCGTTCTTTAATTGAGCGTTTAGGAATCAGAAAGTAATGATGGCATATAAATAGAGCGGAGTTTATTTCCGCTCTATTTTTGCACGCTTTTGCAGAGGTAGAGTGTCACTAGAAGTGACGCTAAAGCGGCGCAGAATATCGCTATGCGATATTCTATTTTCTTGTTTTATAAAGGCAGGGGATATCTGCCGAGACCACTGATATATGTATTGATTGATGTATAGCTTATCTGGCAGAATTACCGGAATTATCACTGATCTACAATACACATATCAGTAGTTTCGGAATCTTCTGCCGGATAACAGATAAGAAGAACTGTTATCTTAGAAACTATGAGTCAGACAATAAATAAGGAGAATGAATATGTACAAAAGTTTTTCAATGGAACTTGCCGGAAGAACACTTACAGTAGATGTAAACAGAGTCGGCAAGCAGGCAAATGGATGTGCTTTTATGCACTATGGAGAAACAACCGTATTATCTACGGCAACTGCTTCTGACAAACCAAGGGACGGAATTGATTTCTTCCCATTAAGTGTAGAATATGAAGAAAAATTATATTCTGTAGGAAAGATACCGGGAGGCTTTAATAAGAGAGAAGGAAAAGCATCAGAAAATGCAATTTTAACATCACGAGTAATTGATCGTCCGATGCGTCCGCTTTTCCCAAAAGATTACAGAAATGATGTCACATTAAACAATATGGTAATGAGTGTAGATCCAGCCTGCAGACCAGAGTTAGTCGCAATGTTAGGTGCTGCGATCTCTACATGCATTTCCGATATTCCATTTGATGGTCCTTGTGCCATGACACAGGTAGGAATGGTAGATGGAGAATTTATCATCAACCCTTCACAGGAACAGTGGGACAACGGAGATCTGATGCTGACAGTTGCTTCTACTGCACAGAAAGTCATTATGATCGAAGCCGGAGCAAATGAGATTCCAGAAGATAAGATGATCGAAGCAATCTATAAAGCACATGATATCAACCAGACGATCATCGCGTTTATCAATAAGATCGTAGCAGAAGTAGGAAAGCCAAAGCATGAATATACAAGCTGTGCGATCCCTGCTGAAATGTTTGAAGAAATGAAGAAGATTGTAACACCGGAAGAAATGGAAGTTGCAGTTTTCACAGATATGAAACAGGTCAGAGAAGAAAACATCCGCAATATCACAGAAAAATTTGCAGAGGCATTTGCAGAAAACGAAGAATGGTTAGCAGTATTAGATGAAGCTGTTTACCAGTACCAGAAAAAGACAGTCCGTAAGATGATCTTAAAAGACCATAAACGTCCGGACGGACGTGCGATCGATCAGATCCGTCCATTATCAGCAGAAGTTGATCTGATCCCTAGAGTACATGGTTCTGCGATGTTTACCAGAGGACAGACACAGATCTGTGATGTTGTTACATTAGCTCCATTATCAGAAATCCAGAAAGTAGATGGCTTAGATGAGAATGTAACTTCCAAACGTTATATGCATCATTACAATTTCCCATCTTACTCTGTAGGAGAAACAAAACCATCGAGAGGACCGGGACGTAGAGAGATCGGTCATGGTGCATTAGCAGAGCGTGCACTCATACCGGTACTTCCTTCAGAAGAGGAATTCCCATATACGATCCGTGCCGTATCGGAAACTTTTGAATCAAACGGTTCTACTTCCATGGCATCTACATGTGCATCCTGTATGTCTTTAATGGCTGCCGGAGTACCGATCAAAGCTATGGTAGCTGGTATTTCCTGTGGACTTGTAACAGGAGAAACAGACGATGATTACCTTGTACTTACAGATATTCAGGGATTAGAAGATTTCTTCGGAGATATGGACTTTAAAGTAACCGGAACGAAGAAAGGTATTACAGCGATCCAGATGGATATTAAGATCCATGGACTGACAAGACCGATCGTCGAAGAAGCGATTGCAAGAACAAGACAGGCCAGACTTTATATTATGGACGAGTGTATGTCAAAAGCAATCGCAGAGCCGAGAAAAGAAGTCAGCGAATATGCTCCTAAGATCATCCAGATCCAGATCGATCCGGCAAAGATCGGTGATGTTGTAGGCCAGAGAGGTAAGACGATCAACGAGATCATTGAGCGTACCGGTGTCAAGATCGATATTACAGATGAAGGATCTGTATCTGTATGCGGAACTGATAAAAAAGCAATGGATGAAGCAGTTGACATGATTAAGATCATCACAACTGATTTTGAAGCTGGACAGATCTTTACAGGAAAAGTCATCAGCATCAAAGAATTTGGAGCATTTATCGAGTTTGCTCCATCAAAAGAAGGTATGGTTCACATTTCTAAGATCTCAAAGGAAAGAATCAACCGTGTAGAAGATGTTTTAACACTTGGCGATACCGTTACTGTTGTATGCCTTGGAAAAGATAAGATGGGACGTATCAGTTTCTCTATGAAAGATGTTCCTGCAAAAGCAGAATAATCAGATAAAAAAACAGACGGCAGTATGCGTAAAAACGTGTACTGCCGTTTTGGAACTCCTGAAGTTTATGCGCATAAACTAAAAGAAAAGGCATTTTATGCAATGGATCAGGTTCGGAAAAAGTTAAAAGCAGATTATGCACATAGAAAAAGGATCACCGGACGGGGAGTTACCGTTGCGGTCATGGATACCGGGATAGCAGTACATCCTGATTTTGATAACCGGATATTAAAATTTACCGACTTTACACAGGGAAGAACCCGGATATATGATGATAATGGACATGGGACGCATGTTGCAGGGATTATTGCAGGAAGTGGAAAGATGAGCCGTGGTATTTATATGGGCATGGCACCGGAAAGCAATCTTTTTGTAATAAAAGTATTAGACCGGAAGGGAAATGGGAATACTTATCAGGTATTAAAAGCCATTGATCATGTGATCGAAAATAAAGAAAAATACAATATCCGTATTCTAAATATCTCCGTAGGAATGCTGCCAACTGCGGATGAAGAAGAGAAAAAGAATCTGATGCAGGCAGTAGAAAGAGCATGGAAATCCGGCATCGTCGTCGTTGCAGCAGCAGGCAATAACGGTCCGATGAAAAACAGTGTCACGATTCCGGGACAGTGCAGAAGTATTATAACTGTTGGAAGTATTGATGATTATATGGGACAGAAAAAAGGATTGAAAAAAGGCTATAGCGGCAGAGGCCCGACAGAATGTTGTGTGGTTAAGCCGGAGATCTTAGCTCCTGGGACATCGGTAAAGAGCTGTTCGCTTCGTGGAAATGCCTATGAGATCAAAAGCGGTACTTCGATGTCTGCACCTGTGATCTCGGGAGCATTGGCATTATTATTACAGAAATATCCGGCTATGACACCTGCGGAAGTAAAGCTGCGTCTATATGAAAGAGCGGTCAAATTAGAAGAAGCAGGTGGACGGAATTATTGGGGAGTTGTCTATTTAAACAGGTTATTATAGAGGTAGTTACAGGGAGAGAAAGATGAAACAGATCAAAAAAATTACAAGTATTCTATTAAGTCGTCTTTTTATGGCAGCGGTTGCGATTTTTGTACAGTTTGGATGGATTTTTCTGACATTATATCATTTTAGCCTGAATTATACATTCGTAGATATCTGTATCCGTATTTTAGCCGTGATCGTTGCACTGAAAGTTATAAATAACTGGTCAAATCCATATTATAAGCTGGCATGGACATTTATCATCCTTTTATTCCCACTGTTTGGGATATGCCTGTATTTAGTATTTGGAAGGTCCGAACTGACAAAAAGGACACAGGAACGTATGGATCTTATGCATCTGGAGATTACGGAATGTTTAAAGGAAGATCCGCTTGCCATACGGGAATTAAAAGCAGCCGATAAAGAAGCAGCCATGCAGTCAAAATATATCCACGATCTGGCACAGGCTCCGCTTTACCGGAATTCCAAAACAAAATATTATGCCTGTGGTGAGGATATGTTTCAAGACATGTTAGGGGCGATGGAGCGGGCGAAAGACTTTATTTTCCTTGAATATTTTATCATTGCAGAAGGAAATATGTTAGAAAAAGTATTAGCTGTCTTAGAACGCAAAGTAAGAGAAGGCGTAAAAGTGCGTCTGATCTATGATGATGTCGGTTCGATCAAGACGATACCGCCACATTTTAAGAAGCGGCTGTCTGATATGGGGATTTCCTGTGCTGTATTCAATCCATTCCGCCCGATCTTGTCTATCATATTAAATAACAGGGATCACCGTAAGATTCTAGTCGTGGATGGACAGGTCGGATTCACCGGTGGGATCAATATTGCCGATGAATATATCAATGAAAAAGTGCGTTTTGGATATTGGAAAGATACCGGTATTGAGATCAAAGGAGAAGCTGTCTGGAGTCTTACGACAATGTTTTTAGAGATGTGGAACTACATTAACCAGACCAAAGAAGATTACTATCAGTATCTTCCGGATATTTATAATAAAAAGATTAATCCAAAAGACGGTTATGTACAGCCATATGGAGATACGCCGTTAGACCATGAAAACGTGGGTGAAAATGTCTATCTGAATATGATCAATCGTGCCAAAAAGTACGTTTATATCTATACTCCGTACCTGATCGTAGATAATGAGATGACCGTTGCACTTGAAAATGCTGCAAAATGTGGCGTAGATGTCAGGATCGTGACACCGGGGATACCGGATAAAAAACTGATCTTTCTGCTGACACAGTCCTATTATGAACAACTGATCTTAAATGGTGTAAAAATCTATCAGTACACGCCCGGATTTTTACATGGAAAGTGTTTTGTCTGTGACGATAAGATCGCAACTGTGGGGACGATCAATTTAGATTACAGAAGTCTGTATCTGCATTTTGAATGTGGTGTATTTATGTACCGTTCGCAGGCAGTCATGGAATTAAAACAGGATGTATTAGATACGATCGCAGGTTCTAAGCAGATCACGCTGGACTTTTGCAGGAACAGAAATATTTTTAGCAAACTGCTGCAGAGTATTTTGCGGTTATTTGCACCGCTTTTATAAACAATGTATGCCCGAAAGTTTTTCGTTTTTCGGGCATACATTGCTCAAAAGTAACGGTTCTATACTTAAGAAAAATAAAAACGGAGAACCTTTTGCATATAATCAGCAAATACCGCCTGAATCATATCTTTTTTTGCAATGATATCCGTCGAACCAAGTTCTTTTTCTCCAATCCGGTAAACCGCTTCTCCGATCTTATCCCCTTTTTTGACAGGAGCAGTTACAGAATCCGGGAGAGAAAGGACTTTTTCTATCGAACTAAAATCCATGTCATCACAGGAAAGATACTGAAATTCATTGTGATATTCGATCGGAAGGGTGTCCGTTGTTCCCTTTTTTACCGGAATATCCGGCAGGGATTCCTGATTTTTGTCAGTATAGATACGGCATTTGGAAAAACCGTAATTTAACAGGGAGGCAGCATCCGAAAAACGGTCTTTCGGTGTAGGTGCACCCATGATCACAGCGATCAGTTCCATGCCGTCTTTTTTTGCGGTAGCAGAAAGACAGAATTTTGCAAGGCTGGTAGAGCCGGTTTTTAAGCCGGTCGCATATTCATACTGGCGGATCAGTTTATTTGTATTTGTAAGACCAAATTCAGAAGAACCTTTTGCCGTTACGTGGGTGATCGTATCCATCCAGATCGTGCAGTAATCATGGATCTGCGGATGATGGATCGTTAATTCCCTTGACATCAGTGCAATGTCGTGGGCACTTGTTAAGTGATTATCGGTATCAAGACCGCAGCAGTTGATAAATGTGGTATCTTTCATGCCAAGTGCGGCAGCTTTTTTGTTCATTTGTGCCACAAAGGCTTCTTCACTGCCACTGATAAATTCAGCCATGGCAACAGAAGCATCATTTGCACTTGCAATGCTGATGCATTTGATCATTGTTTCTACATCCTGCCTTTCTCCGGTTTCTAAAAATACCTGAGAACCGCCCATACTAGCAGCATGTTCAGAAACAGTGACCGTATCGGTTAATGTGATATTTCCTTTTTCAAGTGCTTCAAAGATCAGAAGAAGCGTCATGATCTTTGTGACACTTGCAGGCGGGCGGCGTGTGTGGGAATCTTTTTCATAGATGATCGTTCCGGTAGATGCCTCCATCAAAACAGCACTAGGAGCCGTGATCGTCACTTCAGCAGAAGAAGATTCTGTGGCGGGAACTTCTTTTGTGTTAGAAATGAGCGAAGGCAGGGGCAGGATAGAACAGATCAGAAGGTGCAGGCAAAGGAATACAGATAAAATCGGTTGCATATAAAACCTCCGGAAGTCATAACAAATCTCTATTATAATGTAGGCTGTTTTGTAAAAATTATGACCACAACTTGAAATTTTCCTCAAAATAACTTAGAATGAAATCTATATGCAAAATGTATAAAAACTTATAAAGAACGGATCATATATGGAATTAACAGTGAAATTAGAAGCATTTGAGGGACCGTTAGATCTGCTCCTTCATCTGTTAGAAAAGAATAAAGTCAATATTTATGATATCCCGATCGTAGAGATCACAAACCAATACTTAGAATATATCAGGGAAATGCAGCGGCAGGATTTAAATATCATGAGTGAATTTTTAGTCATGGCAGCAACCCTGATCGCTATCAAGTCCAAAATGCTTCTGCCAAAAGAAGTGACAGAGGAAGAAGAGGAGGAAGATCCAAGGGCAGAACTTGTGCAGCAGTTATTAGAATATAAGATGTATAAGTGTATGTCTTACGAATTAAAAGACCGTCAGACCGATGCTGGGAAAGTGCTCTTTAAACAGCCAACCGTTCCAAAAGAAGTTTTAGCATACGAAGCACCGGTAGATTTAGAAGAACTGATGGCAGATCTGACCTTGAATAAGCTGAATGATATTTTTCAGTCCGTCATGCGCAGACAGGAAAATAAAATAGACAGAGTCCGTGCAGGATTTGGCAAAATAGAAAAAGAAGAAGTGTCCCTTCCTGATAAAATGGCATATTTAGAGCAGTATGCCATTGCACACAGACATTTTTCTTTTCGGAATCTGTTAGAATCCCAGAGCAGTAAAATGGAAGTCATTGTCAGCTTTCTTGCTATATTAGAATTGATGAAAACAGGAAAGATTTCCATCAGGCAGGAGAATCTGTTTGACGATATTGAGATCGAATCGAAGATATGTGCATGATGAGGTATGAAAATGGAAGATAAGAAATATAAAACGATCATAGAATCAATTCTTTTTACCATGGGTAATTCCGTAGAACTTGATAAGATCGCAGCAGCAATCGAATTAGACAGAGCAGAAACAAAGCGTCTGATCTTAGAACTTTCAAAAGAGTATGAAGAAAATGACAGAGGGATGCGGATCATCGAATTAGATGAATCCTATCAGATGTGCACAAGCCAGAATACTTATGAATATCTGATCCGTATTGCAAAACAGCCCAAAAAATACGTGTTGACCGATGTTCTTTTAGAAACGCTTTCGATCATTGCCTATAAACAGCCGGTAACAAAAGCTGAGATCGAAAAGATCCGCGGTGTTTCCTGTGACCACGCTGTCAGCAAATTAGTCGAATACAATTTAGTCAGTGAATTAGGAAGATTAGATGCACCGGGACGGCCGATGCTGTTTGGAACAACAGAAGAATTTCTACGCAGTTTCGGTATCCATTCCTTAGAAGAACTGCCGGAAATGAGTTCTGTACAGTTAGAAGAATTTAAGCAGGAGGCAGAAGCAGAGGTGCAGATTTAAGGGATATTTTTGTTGAATATCAGATATAAGATATGTTATAATGAATGTCTGCGGGGTATGGCTCAGTTTGGTCAGAGCGCACGGCTGGGGGCCGTGAGGTCGCAGGTTCGAATCCTGTTACCCCGATGAGTGGATACAGCCGGAAACGTAGATTTAATGATGAGATCATGGGTTTCCGGCTGTTTTTATTTTAATAATTCAGCAATGTTAATTGTCAGATCATCATAAATGCATACCTGTATATCATCATCGAAGCAGTATTGATCGGTGAGAGCTTCTTTTTCAAAATCATAGACATTTACAATTCTTGTACGAGGATTTACGATCCAGTATTCACGCACACCTGCAGAGCGGTATTTGAATAATTTTATACTATAATCAATCCGTTTGGTGCTGGGAGATGCAATCTCAATGATCCAGTCAGGAGCACCGTTGCAGCCTTTATCATCTAATTTGTCATTATCGCAAATGACGGATATATCTGGCTCTACATAGTTTCTGTCATCTGCATTTAGAAAAACAGCAAATGGAGCAGGATAAACCTTGCAAACTCCCTTATTTTTCTTGATATAGTCAGTGATCTTGTAGTGAAGTTCAGAAACAAGTTCCTGATGCAGTCTGTTTGGCGGGGCCATATCATAAATAACACCATCAATCAGTTCTGCCCGCTGTCCTTCTGGAAGTGAGTAGATGTAATCAGTTGTATAAGTGTTTTCTTTTGGCAATGGCATATGCATATCTCCTTTAAAAATGCTTTTTGTTCAGATATTTTTATCAGTAACATCGTAATTGATTGATAAGAAAATAGTAACATCGAAATATGAAAATTTCAATAGAAGGAACCGGAAATCATATTTTCCATAAAATTCTTAAGAAACGTTTCTAAAAAATCTATAAATTCCAATATTCCCATATTGACACCTTTAAACACCGGTGCTATTATCACTTACGCACATAAATAATTAACAATGCAAAATATTTCCAAGTAGAAATATTGCAATCGTTAAAAAGAACACATAAACGATCATATCCTATCGGAGGTGACAACATGAAAGCAGAAGAGAAAGCATTTTTAGAAACGATGAAAAAGTTTCGGAAACTGCATATATCTTCCATGCTCCCGGGGATCAATTCCGGAGATTTTGCTGTAATGAAAACGATAGACCATTGCACAAAAGAGCAGGAAGTACAATGCGTCAAAGTTTCTGATCTGGTGAAGAATATGCGTGTAGCAGCACCGGCAGTTTCAAGATGTTTAAAGAGTTTAGAAGGAAAAGAATACATTGTGCGTACGGTCGATACGAAAGACCGTAGAAATACTTATGTAGAGCTGACAGAAAAAGGAAAACAAGTTCTCATAGAAACAGAAGAAATATTCAATTCCTTTACAGATGCAGTTTTTGGTGAAATGGGAAGTGAAAATATGCAGGCACTCAATGCGTATTTGGATAAACTGTTGCAGACAGCACAAAGAGAGATTGAAAAGCGTAAAATAGAGCATAGGAAAGGAGCGGCAGACAGTGAAAAAAATATTTAAAAATATGATCCCTTACTGGAAAGTGATCGTACTGATCGTATTGCTGCTAGTCGTGCAGGCATTTTGTGATCTGGCATTACCACAGTATACGTCAGATATCATTGATGTCGGTATTATTAATAACGGTGTATCTCATACTGTACCGGAAAAGATCACACAGGAGGATTACGAAAAAGCAAAATTCTTTATGACAGATGAAGAAAAAAACATCTGGGATGACAGTTATACGCTGAATACAGAAGGTATCTATGAGCGTAAAGAGATGAAAGCTGAAGATTTAGATGCGTTAGATGAAACGCTCCGTATGCCGTTACTTATGGTTTATCAGGCACAAACGATGGCAGACAGTGATGTCAAAACCGAAATGCAGGAGGGTATGCCGACAGATCTTACAGCACTCAGGGAGCAGTTAGAAAAAATGACAGAGTCCGTTGGCAGCAGTACCTTATCCTCGATGGGTGCAGCATATGCGGCTTCCTGTGATAAAGCAGCCGGAATGGATATGGATAAATTGCAGATGCAGTATCTATGGCAGTCCGGGGCAAAGATGCTTGGCATGGCATTTGTAATGTTAGCGGCATCGGTTGGTGTATGTTACCTTGCTGCAAAAGTCGGGGCAGGAGTCGGAAGAAATCTGCGAGGAGCTGTTTATCAGAAGGTGATCGGCTTTTCGAATGCACAGATGGATCGGTTTTCAACAGCATCTCTGATCACAAGAAGTACGAATGATATCCAGCAGATACAGATGGTGACAGCTGTTATGCTGCGTATGATCTTATATGCTCCGATCATTGGAATCGGTGGTATTTACAAAGTTGTACAGACAGGAGCAGGTATGGGCTGGATCATTGTATTAGCAGTACTTGTGATCGTTGGTCTTGTGATGCTTTTAATGGCAGTTGCAATGCCAAAATTTAAGGCAATGCAGAAATTAGTTGATGCGTTAAACTTAGTTTCCAGAGAGATTTTGACCGGTTTATCGGTTATCCGAGCATTCGGACGTGAGAAAAAAGAAGAAGAACGGTTTGATACAGCAAATAAAAATCTGACAAAAACACAGTTATTTACCAACCGGGTCATGACATTTATGATGCCGGGCATGATGCTTGTCATGTATAGTGTAACCTTATTGATCGTATGGGTATCTGCACACCGGATTGATGCCGGACAGCTTCAGGTAGGTGCCATGACCGCATTTATCACGTATTCCATGCAGATCGTCATTTCATTCTTAATGCTGACTATGATGTCGATCATGCTGCCAAGGGCAGGTGTTGCAGCAGAACGTATAGATGAAGTTTTACAGACAAAAAATTCAATCAGTGATCCGGATGAACCGGAAAAAATAGAGAATCATCAGGGAATCGTCCGGTTTGACCATGTGAATTTCCGGTATCCGGGTGCAAAGGAAGATGTGCTGTCAGATATTGATTTTGTGGCAGAGCCGGGAAAAACAACAGCGGTCATCGGAAGTACAGGATGTGGAAAATCTACATTAGTCAACCTGATCCCTCGTTTTTATGATGTGACAGAAGGAAGTATTACGATCGATGGAAAAGATATTCGTAAGATCTCATTACAGGAGTTGAGAGATGAGATCGGTTTTGTTCCGCAGAAAGGTGTGTTGTTCTCAGGAACGATCGCATCGAATCTCCGTTTTGGAAATGCATCTGCAAGTGATGAAGTAATTGAAGAAGCAGCTCAGATCGCACAGGCAGGAGAATTTATTTCTGAAAAGGCAGACGGATATGAAAGCCAGATTGCACAGGGCGGCAGCAATGTATCCGGTGGACAGAAACAGCGTCTTGCCATTGCAAGGGCAATCGCAAAACAGCCAAAAGTATTTATTTTTGATGACAGTTTTTCGGCATTGGATATGAAAACAGATGCGGCACTTAGGAAAGCATTAGAAAAGAAAGTGACAGACTCTACTGTGATCATAGTGGCACAGCGTATCAGTACGATCTTACACGCAGATCAGATCTTAGTATTAGATGAAGGAAAAATTGCCGGAAAAGGAACACATGAAGAACTGTTAGATCAGTGTGAAGTATACAGACAGATCGCAAGATCACAGCTTTCCGCAGCAGAATTAGGCTTAGAAAAAGGAAAGGAGGATTAGCATGAGCGACGAGAAGAATACAGAGTTTGACTCTGCACAGAGAAGAAGACCTGGCAGAATGCAAAGAGGTATGATGCCGGGTGAAAAAGCAAAAGATTTTAAAGGTTCTTTTGGAAAATTATTCCGCTATTTAGGCAGCTACAGAGCAGCCATCGTTCTTGTCATGGTATTAGCGGCATGTTCTACTGTATTTTCTGTTTTAGGACCTAAGATCATGGGTAAAGCGACAACCTCTTTATCAGAAGGTCTGATGAACAAAATTGCCGGCACAGGCGGCATCGATTTTAATTATATTGCTAAGATCTTATTGATCACGTTAGGGTTATATCTGATCAGTTCCGTATTGTCATTTTGCCAGGGAATGATCATGACAGGCATCACACAGAAGATCTGCTACCGCATGAGAAAAGAAATTTCAGAAAAGATTAACCGGATGCCGATGAAATATTTTGAGAGCAGAACATATGGAGAAGTGCTCTCTAGGATCACGAATGATGTAGATACGTTAGGTATGGGATTGAATCAGAGTGTGACACAGATCATTACATCCGTTGCAACACTGATCGGTACACTTGTTATGATGCTTTCCATATCACCGCTTATGACACTGATCGCACTTATCGTGCTTCCGGTTTCTGCAGCTTTAGTTTCGGCAGTTGTTAAAATTTCGCAGAAGCATTTTAAAATGCAGCAGGAATATTTAGGACATATCAATGGACAGGTAGAAGAAACCTATAGTGGACATTTAGTAATACAGGCATTTAATAAAGAAAAAGAAAGTATCCGGAAATTTAATGAAACCAACAGCATATTATACGAATCTGCATGGAAATCCCAGTTTTTATCGGGTATGATGCAGCCGATTATGGTGTTTGTCGGTAACTTAGGATATGCAGGTGTGGCAATTTCCGGTGGTATTTTAGCAATCAAAGGAAAAATCGGAATTGGAGATATCCAGGCATTTATCCAGTATGTAAAAAACTTTACCCAGCCGATCCAGCAGATCGCGCAGGTGATCAATCAGGTACAGTCCATGACGGCTGCTTCCGAGCGTGTTTTTGAGTTTTTAGAGGAAGAGGAAGAAGAACAGACTGTAGAAGATCCGGTATCGTTAGCAGAAGTCAAAGGAGAAGTATCTTTTGAGGATGTCAGCTTTGGATATCAGAAAGACCAGATCATTATCCACGATTTCTCTGCAAAAGCAATGCCGGGACAGAAAATCGCGATTGTCGGTCCGACCGGTGCCGGAAAGACAACGATCGTTAAGCTTCTGATGCGTTTTTATGATGTCGATAGTGGAAAGATCTGCATTGACGGACATGATATCAGAAACTTTAACAGGAGAGAACTGCGGGATGCCTTTGGCATGGTTTTACAGGATACATGGCTGTTTAAGGGAACGATCCTGGAAAATATCCGTTATGGAAGATTAGATGCAACCGATGAAGAGGTGATTGCAGCAGCAAAAGCAGCACATGCACATCATTTCATACAGACACTTCCGGGTGGCTATGATATGGAATTAAATGAAGATGCAAGCAATGTATCACAGGGACAAAAGCAGTTACTTACGATCGCCCGTGCCATTTTAGCAGACAATCCGATCCTGATCTTAGATGAAGCAACATCTTCTGTCGATACCCGTACAGAGATCAGGATACAGAAAGCCATGGATAATTTAATGCGCGGCAGGACCAGCTTTATCATTGCACACCGGTTGTCAACGATCCGTGATGCAGATCTGATCCTTGTAATGAAAGATGGTGACATCATCGAGCAGGGAAATCACGAAGAACTGATGAAACAGCAGGGATTTTATGCGGAACTTTATAATTCACAATTTGAAGAAGCATCGTAATGATCCATTGCAACGAAACACATCATAATCACAACAAGCCTGACATAGAATACAGTAAGTACATCAATGTGGAATAAAATGATGAAACGTATTTTTGCATGTATTTTATGGATAGCAGTCTGTCTTTGTACATTTTTTGAAAGTGCAGCAGTATGTTACGCACAGGAAAATGGGACAACAGAAGTAAAGAAATTATACGCTCGGTCAGCGGTTCTTATGGACGCTGATTCCGGGCGTGTTTTATTTGAAAAAAATGGAGATGACATACTTCCCATGGCAAGTACGACAAAGATCATGACCTGTATTTTAGCACTCGAACATGGAGATCTTGCAGATATCGTAGAAGTGTCAGAGTATGCAGCATCCATGCCGGATGTGCAGTTAAATATCCGCATGGGGGAAACTTATTACCTGAAAGATCTGTTATATTCCATGATGTTAGAATCCCATAACGATTCTGCCGTTGCGATCGCAGAACATATCGGTGGAAGTGTAGAAGCGTTTGCGGAAATGATGAATCAGAAGGCAGCAGAGATCGGCTGTAAAAATACATGTTTTATCACGCCAAATGGTTTAGATGCACAGGTCAGCATCCAGAATGCAGAAGGAAAAAACACGACGCATATACATTCTACAACTGCAAAAGATTTAGCGTCAATCATGAGCTACTGCATAAAAAAATCGCCAAGAAAAGACGTTTTTCTGGAAATCACAAGAACACCCTCGTATAGTTTTTCTGATATCAAAAATACCAGAAGTTTTTCCTGTAATAACCACAATGCATTTTTGCAGATGATGGAGGGAGCACTGACCGGAAAGACCGGATTTACCGGAAAAGCAGGTTACTGTTATGTCGGGGCATTAGAAAGAGATGGAAAAACATTTGTTGCAGCGCTGCTTGCCTGTGGCTGGCCGAACCACAAAACTTATAAATGGTCAGATATGAGAGAACTGATGGATTATGGATTGTCGAATTATCATAAGGCAGATCTGTCAGCAGAACCGCTAGATGATGCATGGTGTGCCAAAATACCAGTCGTTAATGCAAAGACAGATCATCTGTTTGAAGATGCAGCCGCAGAAGTGTGTTTAGAAGATGCTAAGGAAGTGCATTCTCTTTTACTTAAAAATGATGAAAAAATTTCCGTCACATGTACGGTAAAAAAGGTATTAGAAGCACCGATAGAAGAAAATACGGTTGTCGGAAGTGTTTTATACAGTATTGACGGTGATGTCATCTGGGAAAGAAAGATACGCACAAAGGAATCTTTTGAGGAAAAAAACTATATATGGTATCTGAAAAGAATATGTGATACTTATTTAGATATAAATCTTAAGAATTCTTTGTGATAAAATTAACAAAAACTATTGAAATTTTATGCAAAACGATATAAACTTACACTAGCGAAATTTTTTAAAAATTTTCTAAAATAGATGGAGGGCAAGAAATGAGCAGTACTAACAACAGCTTAGCAATGCAGCGTATTGTTAAGTTACTCGACGAAAACAGTTTCATGGAAATTGGTTCTCTCGTCACAGCAAGAAGCACAGATTTTAATTTGTCTAATACAGATACACCTTCTGATGGTGTTATCATCGGACATGGTCTGATCGATGGAACTCTGGTATTTATCTACAGCCAGGACGCATCTGTATTAAATGGAACCATCGGTGAGATGCACGCAAAGAAGATTGCTTCTGTTTATGACATGGCAATGAAAATGGGAGCACCGGTCATCGGATTTTTAGATTGTGCCGGCATCCGTCTTCAGGAATCTGTAGATGCCTTAAACGGTCTTGGACAGATCTACCTGAAAGAAGCAGCAGCTTCAGGTGTTATCCCACAGATCTCTGCAGTATTTGGTTCTTGTGGCGGTGGGCTGACAACAGTACCTGCAATGTGTGATTTCAATTTTATTGAATCCTCAAATGGTAAAATGTTTGTAAATGCTCCTAATACAATTCCTGGAAATAACAAAGATAAATGTGATACTTCTGCAGCACAGTTCCAGTCAGAAGAAACAGGATGTGTAGACGGCATCGGTACAGAAGATGAGATTTTAGCATCTATCAGAGAACTTGTAACATTCCTGCCGGGCAACAACGGTATGGGTGGACTGACAGAGGACTGCGCAGATGATCTGAACCGTGCCTGCGAGAATTTAGGCACAATGAAAGGTGATCCGCGTTATGTATTAAGTGAGATCGCAGATGACCATATCTTCTTTGAAACAAAGAAAGATCATGCAATGGATATGGTAACCGGTTTCATCCGCTTAAATGGTACAACCATTGGTGCAGTAGCAAACTGTACAGAAGTATATGATGAAGAAGGCAAAAAAGACAAAGAATTTGCAAATGTTCTTTCTGCAAAAGGATGTGAAAAAGCAGCAGAATTTGTAAACTTCTGTGATGCATTTGATATTCCTGTATTATCCCTTACAAATGTAAAAGGATATAAGGCATGTATGTGTGCAGAGAAACGTCTTGCAAAAGCAATGGCACGTCTTACATATGCATTCTCAAATGCAAGCGTTCCAAAGGTAAACCTGATCACAGGAGAAGCTTATGGAAGTGCTTATGTAACAATGAACTCCAAATCCATCGGTGCAGATTTAGTATATGCATGGTCTGAAGCAAAAATCGGAATGATGGACGCAGAACTTGCAGCTAAGATCATGTACGCAGATGCATCTGCAGATGTGATCAGTGAGAAGGCAAAAGAATATGATGCATTACAGTCTTCTGTACTTTCAGCAGCAAGAAGAGGTTATGTGGATCTGATCATTGAACCAGACACGACCAGAAAGTATTTAGTGGCAGCATTTGAAATGCTTTATACAAAGAGCGTTGCTGACTCTCTGAAAAAACATGGTACAAAATAATAGGAAAGGTGAAGTTTCATGAAGAAAAAAATATTTCTGATTGCCGTCTTATGTTTATGTATGCTTGGACTGGCAGCATGTTCAAAAACGGATCCTACAACAGTTGATTATAATGGTTATTCTTATGATGATCTAAAGACAAATTGTCAGGGAACAGTTCAGACACTTGCATCCATGACAGATGAGGACAAGCAGTATTATCTTGAGAACAGTACAGAAATAATCGCAAATCTGATCACCAGATGGGAAGACGCTGTTGAGGAATATGGTTCTTTTGTTGATTTTGGAGATTTTGAGATCACAAAATCCGGTAAGACATTAACCGCAGCACAGACATTACACATGGAAGACCGTGATGTGATCCTGACATATGTTTATACATATTATTCGATGGAGCTTGAAGATATTACGATCGATGGTGTTTATTCTGTTGGAGAAAAAATGTCAACAGCATTGATGAATACATTGATGGGTATGTTAGTTGTATTCTGCGTGCTGATCATTATTTCACTGATTATTTACTGCTTCAATATCTTCCCATATTTAGAGAAGAAAAAAGCAGCAAAGAGTGAACCTGCTAAATCTGATGTTGTAACACAGATCGAAGTACGTGAAGAACAGCAGACAGATGATGGGGAACTGATCGCAGTAATCGCTGCAGCGATCGCAGCAGCAGAGGGAACTTCTACAGACGGCTTTGTAGTACGTTCTATCCGTAGAAGATAAGATTGAAGAACAAATTAGGAGGATTATTTCAATGAAAAATTATACAATTACCGTAAATGGAAATGTTTATGATGTAACCGTAGAAGAGAACGGAAGCACAGGTGCAGCAGCACCGGCACCTAGAAAAATGGCAGCAGCTCCAAAAGCAGCACCGGCAGCAGCTCCAAAAGCAGCAGGCGCAGCAGGAAGCATTAAAGTAGAAGCACCAGTAGCTGGAAAAGTATTTAAGATCGAAGCAAACGTTGGAGCATCTGTAAAAAGAGGCGATACAATTTTAATTCTTGAAGCTATGAAGATGGAGAACCCGATCGTAGCACCGGAAGATGGTACAGTAGCAAGCATCGACGTTGCAGTAGGCGATGCAGTAGAATCAGGAGCAGTTTTAGCAACATTAAATTAAATCAGGAGGTTGAAAGGCTATGTGGTCATATATTGGCGATACAATGGGGAATCTCTTGCATCAGACAGCATTTTTTAATCTGACCTGGGGAAATTACCTCATGATAGCAGTTGCCTGCTTGTTCTTATATCTGGCAATTGCGAAAGGCTATGAACCATTACTTTTAGTACCGATTGCATTTGGTATGCTTCTGGTTAATATTTATCCGGATATTATTGCAAGCCCGGAAGAAACAAGTAATGGTGTCGGTGGCTTACTTCATTATTTCTATATGTTGGATGAATGGTCTATCTTACCTTCCCTGATCTTTATGGGTGTAGGAGCGATGACAGACTTTGGTCCATTGATTGCGAACCCGATCAGTTTCCTGTTAGGAGCAGCAGCGCAGTTTGGTATTTTTGGTGCTTACCTGCTTGCGATCTTTATGGGATTCAATGACAAGGCAGCAGCAGCCGTATCTATCATCGGTGGTGCAGATGGTCCTACCTCTATTTTCTTAGCAGGTAAACTTGGACAGACAAGTCTCATGGGACCGATCGCTGTAGCAGCATACTCCTATATGTCATTGGTTCCGATTATCCAGCCGCCTGTTATGAAGGCACTGACAACCAAAAAAGAACGTGCGATCAAAATGGAGAATTTAAGACCGGTTTCTAAATTAGAGAAAATCTTATTCCCTATTATAGTTACCATTATCGTTTCTATGATTCTTCCAACAACAGCACCATTGGTTGGTATGCTTATGTTAGGAAACTTATTCCGTGAATCCGGCGTTGTACGTCAGCTTCAGGAAACAGCTTCTAATGCATTGATGTATATTGTAGTTATTTTACTTGGTACATCTGTTGGTGCAACTACCAGTGCAGAAGCGTTCTTAAATGTCAGCACTATTAAAATCGTAATTTTAGGACTTGTTGCATTCGTATTTGGTACCGCAGCAGGAATCTTATTTGGAAAACTGCTTTGTGTCATTACAAAAGGAAAGATCAATCCACTAATTGGTTCTGCCGGAGTTTCTGCAGTTCCTATGGCTGCCCGTGTTTCACAGAAAGTCGGTGCAGAGGAAGATCCGACAAACTTCTTGCTCATGCATGCAATGGGACCTAACGTTGCCGGAGTTATCGGTACTGCCGTAGCAGCCGGTGTATTTATGGCAATATTTGGAATTTAATCAGGAGGATAGAATCATGTCAGAAACGACAAAGAAACCGTTAAAGATAACTGAAACAGTATTACGTGATGCGCATCAGTCTTTGATAGCTACAAGAATGACTACAGAGCAGATGCTGCCGATCGTTGATAAAATGGATAAAGTTGGATTCCATGCAGTAGAGTGCTGGGGTGGAGCAACTTTTGATGCATCCCTTCGTTTTTTAAAAGAAGATCCATGGGAGCGTCTTCGTAAATTAAGAGCAGGATTTAAAAATACAAAATTACAGATGTTATTCCGTGGACAGAATATCTTAGGATACCGTCCATATGCAGATGATGTTGTAGAATATTTCGTACAGAAATCCATCGCAAATGGTATTGACATCATTCGTATTTTCGACTGCTTAAATGACCTTCGTAACTTACAGACAGCAGTTACAGCCTGCAACAAAGAAAAAGGTCATGCACAGGTTGCATTATCCTATACATTAGGAGATGCTTACACATTAGAGTACTGGATGGATATTGCTAAGAGAATCGAAGATATGGGTGCAGATTCTATCTGTGTCAAAGATATGGCAGGTCTGTTAGTTCCTTCTAAAGCAACTGAATTAGTTCAGGCATTAAAGGATTCTACAAAACTTCCGATTGAACTTCATACACATTATACATCCGGTGTTGCCTCTATGACTTATATGAAAGCAGTAGAAGCAGGATGTGATATCATCGATACAGCAATGTCACCATTTGCTCTTGGTACAAGCCAGCCTGCAACAGAAGTTATGGTTGAAGCATTCAAAGGCACTGAGTACGATACGGGCTTAGACCAGAATTTATTAGCAGAAATTGCAGATTACTTCCGTCCAATGCGTGAAGAAGCAATCGCAAGCGGATTATTAAATCCAAAGGTATTAGGCGTTAATATCAAGACCTTATTATATCAGGTACCGGGTGGTATGTTATCTAACATGGTATCCCAGTTAAAAGAGCAGGGTGCAGAAGATAAATACGAAGAAGTATTAAAAGAGATACCTCGTGTCCGTAAAGACCTTGGTGAGCCGCCACTTGTAACACCATCTTCACAGATCGTTGGTACACAGGCTATCATGAACGTCTTAATGGGAGAACGTTACAAAGTTGCTACCAAAGAAACCAAAGACGTTTTACTTGGAAAATATGGACAGACTGTAAAACCATTCAATCCGGAAGTTGTAGATAAAGTTCTCGGTGATGAGAAGAAAAATGCGATCACATGCAGATATGCAGATTTACTTGAGCCGGAATTAGATAAGATTGAAGCTGAAATGAAACAGTGGAAACAGCAGGATGAAGATGTATTATCTTATGCATTGTTCCCACAGGTTGCAACAGAGTTTTTCAAATATCGTGAGGCACAGCAGAAAGGTGTCGATGCTTCTGTAGCAGATACTAAAAACGGTGCATATCCGGTATAAGGGAAATAAAAAAAGATTTTAAAGAGAGGACGAATGTCCTCTCTTTTTCATGTACAATTCACAAGTTGTATGCTATAATATAAAAATGTGCAGAAAACTGCCAAAAGAGGGGAAGGACGAAGACCGTAGCAGAATACGGCATGGTAAATGAAAAAATGAGTAATACAAATGATTTGAGCAATCGAATCAATGAAAAGTACAAAAGCATGAGTAAAGGCCAGAAGCTGCTGGCATCCTATATTACTGATAATTATGATAAAGCAGTTTTTTTGACTGCAGCCAGATTGGGAGAAGTAGTAGGTGTCAGTGAATCGACCGTTGTGCGTTTTGCTACGAATTTAGGTTATAAAGGATATCCGGAATTCCAAAAAGCACTCGAAGAGTTAGTGCGTAATAAATTAAATTCCATCCAGCGGATGGAGGTGACATATGGCAGGATCAGTCAGTCACAGATATTAGAAACGGTACTGCAGTCAGATACAGAAAACTTAAAGAGTACATTAGAGAGTATTGACCAGAATGCATTTGAATTAGCAGTAGATACGATCTTAAATGCAAAAAATATCTATGTGATCGGAATCAGAAGCTGTGCACCGCTTGCAAGTTTCTTGGCATTTTATCTGAATCTGATGTTTGATAAAGTCCATCTGCTCCATACGAGCAGTTCAAGCGAATTATTTGAACAGATGGTGCGGATCGGGAATGAAGATGTGATCATCGGGATCAGTTTTCCAAGGTATTCGATGCGTACACTAAAGGCAATCGAATTTGCGAATAATAGAAATGCAAAAGTTATCACACTGACAGACAGTGTGCATTCACCGATGAATCTGTATTCGTCCTGTAACCTGATCGCAAAAAGTGACATGGCATCTATCGTAGATTCTTTAGTGGCACCGCTTAGTGTGATCAATTCCCTGATCGTGGCACTATGTATGAAAAAACAGTCGGAGGTTGTTGGTACATTAGAAATGTTAGAGGAGATATGGGGAGAATATCAGGTCTATGAAAATGATGAGATCGACCATATAGATGATTCTATCAAAATGCGTTATGCCAGAATCGGAGAAGAAAAGTGAAAAAAGTGATCGTAATCGGTGGAGGTCCGGCTGGTATGTTTGCGGCACTCGCAGCAGCACAAAACGGACATTCCGTTAGTTTATTAGAAAAGAATGAAAAATTAGGAAAAAAATTATATATTACCGGAAAAGGACGCTGTAATATCACAAATGCAGGTGATGTGGATACTTTGTTTGAAAATGTAATGACGAACCGCAAGTTTTTATACAGTGCATTTTATGCATATGATAATCAGCGGGTGATCGATTTTTTTGAAACACATGGCGTCAGAACAAAAATAGAGCGTGGAAACCGCGTGTTTCCCTATTCGGATCATTCGTCAGATGTGATCGCAGCGTTAAAACGTGCATTGGTAAATGCAGGAGTAAATATACATCTGCATACTTGTGTCAAAGAACTGCTGGTGGAAGATCTGCGTTGCAGAGGAGCTGTTTTAGAAGATGGAACAAAAGAAATGGCAGATGCAGTGATTCTTGCAACAGGAGGCTTTTCCTATCAGAGTACAGGATCAACCGGAGATGGTTACCGTTTTGCGAGAGCCTGTGGACATCAGGTAACTGAAATCGAACCGGCATTAGTGCCATTTAATGTCAAGGAAACATATGTGACAGAAATGCAGGGACTAGCCTTAAAAAATGTCCGTGTGACCATCAGGCAGGAAAAGAAAATTTTGTTTGAGGATTTTGGGGAAATGCTCTTTACACATTTCGGAGTCAGCGGACCGCTGTGCTTAAGTGCAAGCAGTAAAGTCGGAAAAGAATTAAAAAAGGGGGATTTAGACATGAGGATCGATCTAAAACCTGCCTTGACAGAAGAACAGCTGGATCACAGGCTGCTTCGTGATTTTGAGGAAAATCAGAATAAACAGTTTAAAAATGCACTTCAGGGACTTCTACCGGCAAAGATGCTGCCGGTAGTGATCGAATTATCGGATATTTTTACGGATAAAAAAGTAAACGAGATCACAAAAGAGGAACGAAACCGTCTGCTGCATCTTTTGAAACAATTCCCGGTTACATTGACAGGACTGCGGGATTTTAATGAGGCGATCATTACAAAAGGCGGAGTTGTGGTAAAAGAAGTCAATCCGGCAACAATGGAGTCGAAACTGGTCAGTGGATTGTATTTTGCAGGAGAAGTATTGGATTTAGATGCTTTAACTGGTGGATTTAATCTTCAGATCGCATGGTCTACCGGCTATTTAGCAGGGGACAGTATAGTATAAACAGATCGTGTTCACATAACAGTTGTGGATGGTAACTGAAAATATTTGAAATGAGGGACAGCATATGAATATTGCAATTGATGGACCGGCTGGCGCCGGAAAAAGTACGATCGCAAAAAGACTTGCAAAGGAGTTAGATTATATTTATGTGGATACCGGAGCTATGTACCGGGCAATGGCATTGTATTTTTTAGAACAGGGGATCGATGCTTCTGACGAAAAAGAAATCTCATCTGCAAGCGAAAAGGTTGATATTACGATCGCATATCAGGGTGGAGAACAGCAGGTGATCTTAAATGGAGAGAATGTCAATGGCAGGATCCGCAGGGAAGAAGTCGGCAATATGGCATCTGCAACAAGTATTTATCCGGTAGTCCGTAAAAAATTAGTTGCCTTACAGCAGAAATTGGCGGCGACCGCAGATGTGATCATGGACGGCAGAGATATCGGCACCTGTGTGCTTCCGGATGCAGAAGCGAAAATCTATCTGACAGCAAGCGTTGCTACCCGCGCAAAACGCCGTTATGATGAATTACAGGCAAAAGGAGAACGTTGTGATATAGCAGAAATCGAAAAAGATATCGAAGAACGTGATTACCGGGATACACACCGGACAACTTCACCACTGAAACAGGCAGAAGATGCAGTCTTAGTTGATACATCTGAAATGAATATTGATGAAGTTGTTGAAACAATTCGAAAAATCTGTCAGGAGAAACAATAGCATGGGTGTTATTTTAGCAAAAAGTGCAGGATTTTGTTTTGGCGTGAAACGGGCTGTTGATAAAGTATATGAGGAAGCAGAAAAAAATCAGGTGCCGGTCTATACATATGGTCCGATCATCCACAACGAAGAAGTGGTCAATGATCTTGAAAAACGTGGGGTACATGCAATTCTTGATACCAGTGAACTAAAAGATCTGCAAAAGGGAATTGTAGTGATCCGTTCCCATGGAGTAGAAAAAGGTGTCTATGATACGATAAAAAGTGAAGGATTTACAGTTGTGGATGCAACATGTCCGTTTGTATTGAAGATTCACCGGATCGTAGAGGAATACAGTAAAAAAGACTACCATATCATCATCATCGGAAACGATTCGCACCCCGAAGTGGAGGGGATCAAAGGCTGGTCAGATCCGGCAAAGACAACAGTGCTCCAGACCAGAGAAGAAGCAGAAAAATTAAATTTTCAAATTGGTGAAAAAGTATGTATTGTATCTCAAACGACATTTAATTACAATAAATTTCAAGAATTAGTTGAAATTATTCAAAAAAAAGGTTATGATATAGTTGTTTTAAATACAATCTGTAATGCAACTGAGGAAAGGCAGACGGAAGCTGCTGAGATTGCATCTGAAGTAGATGCCATGATCGTCATTGGCGGTCGCCACAGTTCGAATACACAGAAGTTATTTGAAATATGTAAAAAAGAATGTGAAAATACTTACTATATACAGACACTTGATGACTTGGATATGAGCGTATTTCAGTCCATTGATAACGTAGGTATTACCGCAGGGGCTTCTACCCCAAACAAAATTATTGAGGAGGTTCAAAAGAATGTCAGAAGTAAGCTTTGAACAAATGCTGGAAGAATCAATTAAAACAATAAGAAATGGAGAGGTAGTCGAAGGAACTGTTATCGATGTGAAACCAGATGAAATCGTCTTGAATATTGGATATAAGTCTGATGGAATTATTACACGTAACGAATATACAAACGAGCCAAACGTTGATTTGACAACTGTAGTATCTGCCGGCGACACCATGGAAGCAAAAGTAATCAAAGTGAATGATGGAGAAGGACAGGTTCTTCTTTCATACAAGCGTCTTGCAGCAGAAAAAGGAAACAAAAAATTAGAAGAAGCATTTGAAAACCAGACTGTATTAACAGCTAAGGTTGCACAGGTATTAGGTGGAGGCTTAAGCGTTGTTGTAGATGAAACAAGAGTATTCATCCCTGCAAGCCTTGTATCTGATACATATGAGAAAGATTTAAGCAAGTACAAAGATCAGGAGATCGAATTTGTGATTACAGAATTCAATCCCCGCCGCAGAAGAATCATTGGTGACAGAAAACAGTTATTAGTTGCTAAGAAAGCAGAATTACAGAAAGAACTGTTTGCAAGAATCCATGTAGGTGATGTTGTAGAAGGAACAGTGAAAAATGTAACAGACTTTGGTGCATTCATTGATTTAGGTGGAGCAGACGGACTTCTTCATATCTCTGAAATGTCATGGGGAAGAGTAGAAAGTCCTAAGAAGGTATTCAAAGTTGGTGATGTTGTAAAAGTATTCATCAAAGATATCAATGATACAAAGATCGCACTCAGCATGAAATTCCCAGAGGAAAACCCATGGAATGATGCTGCTTCCAAGTTTGCAGTTGGAACAGTTGTAAAAGGAAAAGTTGCACGTATGACAGATTTTGGTGCATTTGTGGAACTTGCTCCTGGTGTTGATGCATTATTACATGTTTCCCAGATTGCAAAAGAACATATTGAGAAACCATCTGATGTATTATCTGTTGGACAGGAGATCGAAGCTCAGATCGTTGATTTCAATGAAGAAGAGAAGAAGATCAGCTTAAGCATGAAAGCACTTTTAAATGCTGATGAAGAAACTGAAACAGCAGCAGAAGATACTGTAGAAGAATAATATAGCGGGCTGTAGCTGCGATTGCAGTTACACGCTGATCATAAATAGAAAGTCCGCAATGCGGACTTTCTATTCATATACAATGAAAAGGGGTGAGATTTATGCTTGGTGATTATGAAAAATTTAAAAAAAGTATCTTTTCTTTAACACAGATTGATCTAAGTTCTTACAAAGAGAAACAGATGCGCAGAAGAATCGATACTTTGATTACTAAGAATAAAGTATCGTCTTATGATGCATATGTGGAACTGATCAAAAAAGATAAAGAGAAATTCGAACAGTTTGTTAATTTCCTGACGATCAATGTATCAGAATTTTATCGGAATCCTGAACAGTGGAAATTGTTAGAAAACGATATTATACCGGAACTGATCCATAAATTCGGTAAGAATATCAAAATCTGGAGTGCTGCATGTTCCACAGGAGATGAACCATATTCTCTTGTGATGGCATTTTCCAGACATCTTCCACTGAACCAGATTAAGGTGATCGCAACTGATCTTGATAAGCAGGTATTAGATACAGCACGTATGGGACTATACAATGAGAAAAGTATCTCAGGTGTGCCGGAGGAATTTAAGAAGAAATATTTTACAAAAGTCGGGAACTCTTACCAGATTTCAAATGAGATCAAATCCCGTGTGGAATTTAAAGAACATAATCTTCTTAAAGATCCTTATCCAAGTGGCTGCCATCTGATCGTCTGCAGAAATGTGCTGATCTATTTTACAGAAGAAGCAAAAGAAGAGATTTATAAGAAATTTAACAGTTCACTGGTCAAAGATGGTATATTGTTCATCGGAAGTACTGAACAGATCATGAATTATAAAGAATTGAATTACCAGAGGAAAAGTTCATTCTTCTTCTCAAAGGAAAATTAGCCGTGATCGCCCTTGTTGCAATTATTTTTGCAGACAGGACGATAGAAGATAGTCTGCATATTGCAGAAGTGCAGAATGATCGCCTAAAAAATCATCGTTTAATTCAAAAAATGAGATCCGGGCATTTCTTTCAAACGAAAAGACAGGTGTAAACCAAATGTCTTTTTGCGGAAGGAATGTGCCGGATCTTTTTGTATAACAGGTTTTAGCAGTCGCTTTTTTTCGGTGGGAACTGTCTACAAAAGAAGCGACACTTTTATGAATGGCAGTATCTTCTTCCGGCAGATAATAATAGTCTTTGTAATTGTCATAAAAGAATTTTAATATTCCGGTATATACCGGAATCACAAGTTTCACAGAAGAATCCTTACAATGCAGACTGCATAAATCTCCCTGATATAAAAATGGAGAAGGGAAACGGACAGGTACAGAAAGTTCAAGTAACAGTTCTGTTTCTTCTGTGTCGGATCCGTAGGGGTGATACATTTCTAAATGGCTGTTTACAAGCTTATGTGGCTCTCTAAACAGATCCCGGTAAGCAAACAGGGACAATAATTTTGTCATGCCAAGGACATCTTCATAATTGTGTAAAAGAAGCAGAGTTTCCGGTTCTTTTTTTTGTTCCTTTTCATACTCATAATAGATAGAGATGAGCTCTTTTCCGGTATACTGATCTTCTCTGCTGATACTTAAAAAACGTTCTATGGATTTCTGCTTTTTATCCGGCAGATGAAACAGGTGGGCATAATTTGCAGAGAGCCGGTAGAGGTCGATCTGTTCATATGAAGAAAGATCATTATGTAAGGAGGGATATGATCTTGAGCGGGCATTGATAAATGGAATATCAAATCCGGCACCGTTAAACGTAACTAAAATATCTGATGGATGCAGCATGGCATAAAATGCGGCGAGCAGGTCAGCTTCGTCGCTGCGGTTTTGTGCAAGAAACTGATGGATATGTATGCTGTCATTTTCTCTGATGGCAAGACCAATCAGATAGATAAAAGAAGTTTTCGATGAAAGACCGGTTGTTTCAATATCAAAAAAGACAAAACCATCCGAAAAATACTGACTGGTGTAGTAATCATCTGTAACAAAAATTGTTTTATGGATATGCTTCATAAAAGCTCCTTTCCGGAATGAAAAACCAGATAAAAATTTGAAATAAGTTTACTACAGATATCGTTCTTATAATATCTGAAAAATGTACTTATATTATACCATGAGTTCTTGAAAAAATACAAAAATAGTCTGTAAATTTCGACAGATTATGTTATAATTTATTAGATAAGATTTTTATATTTTTTATTTATAAAAGTCAAATATATTAAAGAAAGTGGGGCACGAAAAATGGGTTTAATGACATTTAAAGGTGGCGTCCATCCATATGATGGCAAGGACTTGTCGAAAGATAAGCCGGTCCGCGAATTGTTACCCAAAGGTGAACTGGTATATCCATTATCACAGCATATCGGAGCACCAGCGAATCCTATTGTAGCTGTCGGAGATACCGTATTAAGAGGGCAGAAGATCGCAGAAGCGAATGGCTTTGTATCTGCACCGGTCTACGCATCTGTTTCAGGTACAGTAAAAGCAATCGAGCCGCGTCGTGTTACGGTTGGTGACATGGTGAATTCTATCGTGATCGAAAACGATGGAGAAATGAAAGAAGTGGAATTTACTGCAACAGAGGATGTTACCAAACTGTCTAATGATGAGATCATCGGTAAGATCAAAGAAGCCGGTGTCGTAGGAATGGGTGGTGCAGGTTTCCCGACGCATGTCAAGTTATCTCCAAAAGAGCCGGAGAAGATCGAGTACATTATTGCAAACTGTGCAGAATGTGAACCTTATCTGACATCTGATTACAGAAGGATGATAGAGCAGCCGGAGAAATTAGTTGCAGGAATGAAGATCGTCTTACAGCTTTTTCCAAAGGCAAAAGGTGTATTCGGTGTCGAAGATAATAAGCCGGACTGTATTGCTAAGTTAGAAGAACTGACAAAAGATGAACCACGTATGGAAGTTGCCAGATTACAGACAAAATATCCGCAGGGTGGTGAGCGTCAGCTCATTTATGCAGTCACAAAACGGTCGATCAATTCTAAGATGCTTCCGGCAGATGCAGGCTGTATCGTAGATAACGTAGAAACGTTAGTAGCAATCTATCAGGCAGTTGCATTAGGACAGCCGTTAATGAACCGTATTTTTACAGTCACCGGTAATGCAATCGCAGAACCACAGAATTTTTATATATGTATTGGAACAAGTTATGAAGAACTTTTAGAAGCCGCAGGCGGTTTTAAGAGTGAATGTAAGAAGATGATCGCAGGTGGTCCGATGATGGGATTTGCGATGTTTGACATTCATGTACCGACAACAAAGACAACATCTTCCCTGCTCTGCTTTACCGAAGATGAAGTTGCCGCATACGAAACAACCGCATGTATCAACTGTGGACGGTGCGTAGAGGCATGTCCGGAATTATTGGTTCCGGCAAGATTAGCTGATTTCTACAAACATGCAGATCCGGCAGCATTTGAAAAATGGCATGGACTTGAATGTGTAGAATGTGGAAGCTGCAGTTATGTCTGTCCGGCACGCCGACCGATCGCACAGTCGATAAAGACGATGAAAAAGCAGATTTTAGCAGCTAAGAGAAAAAAATAGAAAGAGGTGGATTCCTGTGAGTGATTTATATAATGTTTCCTCATCGCCACACGTTCGTGCTAAAGATAACAGCAGCCGGATCATGCTGTATGTGATCCTTGCATTACTGCCGACAACAGCATTCGGTATCTGGAATTTCGGATATAAGGCATTGATCTTGATTCTGGTTACGATCGCAAGCTGTGTGGCTTCTGAATGGTTATTTGAAAAGATCGTACATAAGAAAAGCACGGTCAACGATTACAGTGCCGTTGTAACAGGTTTGTTGTTAGCATTAAACCTTCCGGCAACACTTCCATGGTGGGAGGCAGTGATCGGTGGTGTATTTGCCATTGTGATCGTAAAAATGATGTTTGGCGGTTTGGGTCAGAACTTTATGAACCCGGCATTGGGCGCAAGATGTTTCCTGCTGATTGCATTTGCCGCAGATATGACGAACTTTGTCATTGATGATTATACCGGAGCAACGCCGCTTGCAGCAATGCGTAATGGAGAAGCTGTCAATACTATGGATATGCTGATCGGTAAAACAGCCGGTACGATCGGAGAAACTTCCGTAATCGCAATCCTGATCGGTGCAATTATTTTAATCCTGCTTGGTGTTATTGATCTTAGGATTCCGGGAACTTACATCGTGACATTTGTTCTGTTCCTTATTATTTTCAGCGGACATGGATTTGATGCAGATTATATTACTGCACAGCTTTGTGGTGGTGGACTGATGCTTGGTGCTTTCTTTATGGCAACGGACTATGTGACTTCACCGATCACACCACTTGGAAAGATCCTCTTTGGTGTCTGTCTTGGTGTATTGACCGGGCTGTTCCGTCTGTTTGGTGCAAATGCAGAAGGTGTCTCTTTTGCGATCATCTTAAGCAACTGTCTTGTTCCGATGATCGAGAAGATTACAATTCCAAAGTCCTTTGGATGGGTAAAGGAGGGAAAATAGCATGAATAAGAAAATTGTGCATGATGCATTGATCTTAACAGCATTTACCTTAGTAATTGGCTTGATTCTTGGAATTGTCTATGGAATTACAAAAGGTCCCATCGATGAAGCAAATAAAAAAGCAGCACAGACTGCTTATCAGGCAGTATTTGCCGATGCATCCACGTTCGAAGCCTATACAGATTTTGATGCGGCACAGGCAGAAGAACTGATGACAGAAAACGGATATAGTGATGAAATTGATGATGTGCAGGTAGCAGAAGATGCTTCCGGCAATCCACTTGGTTATGTGATTACCGTAACTGCAAAAGATGGCAGCCAGGCAAATATCACATTTTCTGTAGGAATCGCAAATGATGGTACTGTCAATGGATATTCGATCACAAGTATTTCTGAAACACCGGGACTTGGTGATAAAGCAAAGACCGAAGAATTTTCCGGTCAGTTTGCAGGCAAGCAGGTAGATGCATTCAGTGTTGTAAAATCTGCTCCGGCTTCTGACAGCGAGATTGAAGCCATTTCCGGTGCGACCATTACTTCAAAAGCCATGACAAATGGTGTGAATGCATGTATTACATACTTCCAGAATGTATTGGAAGGAGGCGCAAATTAATGAATAAATATACAGAGCGTTTATATAACGGTATTATTAAAGAAAATCCTACATTTGTATTGATGCTTGGTATGTGTCCGACACTTGCCGTTACAACTTCAGCGTCAAATGGTCTTGGTATGGGACTTTCTACCACAGTCGTACTGGTACTTGCAAACCTTCTGATCTCTGCTTTCCGTAAAGTGATCCCAGACGGTGTGCGTATGCCGGCTTATATCGTGATCGTAGCATCGTTAGTTACGGTAGTAGAGTTTATTATGAAAGCATATACACCGGCACTGGCAACGAAATTAGGTGTGTATATCCCTCTGATTGTTGTAAACTGTATCATCCTCGGACGTGCAGAAAGTTATGCTTCTAAGAATCCTGTATTACCTTCTATTTTTGATGGTATCGGTATGGGATTTGGATTTACGGTCGGTCTTACGAGCATTGGTATCATCCGTGAGATCTTGGGTGCAGGACAGTTATTCGGACATCAGATCCTTTCTTTAAACTGGTTTACACCGATCACAATCTTTGTTATGGCACCGGGAGCATTCCTTGTATTATCATTCCTTGTTGCCGGCATGAATATCATCCGTGCCAAAATGGATGCAAAAGGCAAACCGCTTGCAGCTCCGTCAGGCTGTCTGACAGGTGACTGCGCAAGCTGCAGCCAGTCAGCAATGTGTACCGGTAAAAAAGGAGAATAGGAGGATAGATACATATGGAAAAATTGATATTGATCGCAGTTGGTTCTGCAATCGTGAATAACGTAGTATTGAGCCAGTTCTTAGGTATCTGTCCATTTTTAGGTGTATCTAAGAAAACAGAAACAGCAGCCGGAATGGGCGGTGCAGTTATCTTTGTTATTACCATATCATCATTTGTAACATCACTGATCTATAAGTTTATATTGACACCGACGGATACGCAGTATTTACAGACGATCGTATTCATTCTTGTCATTGCAGCTTTAGTACAGTTCGTGGAAATGTTCTTAAAGAAATCCATGCCGGCATTATATAAGAGCCTTGGTGTGTATCTGCCGTTGATCACTACAAACTGTGCAGTACTTGGTGTAGCACTTACAAATGTAACGAAAGAATATGGTATTTTAGAAGGCGTTGTCAACGGATTTGCAACAGCAACAGGTTTCTTCATTGCAATCTGTATTATGGCTGGAATCCGTGAAAAAATTGAATATAATGACATCCCAAAACCGTTTCAGGGTACAGCGATCGTGTTGATCACAGCTTGTCTGATGTCGATCGCATTCATGGGATTCTCAGGAATGATTTAGGAGGAAAGAGAAGATGAGTATACAGGCAATTATCATTGCTGCGGTTATCGTCGGCGGTGTAGGTATTTTTATTGGATTTTTCCTTGGAGTTTCCGGAGAAAAATTCAAAGTAGAAGTAGATGAGCGGGAAGAAGCTATTTTAGGCGTACTTCCGGGAAATAACTGTGGTGGCTGTGGATATGCAGGCTGTTCTGGTCTTGCAGCAGCGATCGCAAAAGGAGAAGCTCCTGTAGGACAGTGTCCGGTAGGTGGAGCACCGGTAGCAGCTAAGATCGGTGAGATCATGGGAGTTGCAGCAGAAGAAGGCGAGAGAAAGACAGCTTTTGTAAAATGTGCAGGAACCTGTGAAAAAGCAAATCAGGACTATGTATATACCGGAGTAGAAGACTGTGCGGCTATGGCATTTGTACCGGGTGGCGGATCGAAATCCTGCAGCTATGGCTGTCTTGGCTATGGAAGCTGCGTGAAAGCCTGTCCATTCGATGCGATCCATATTGTAGATGGAATTGCAAAAGTCGATAAGGAAGTCTGCAAAGCATGTGGTAAATGTGTTGCTGCATGTCCAAAACATCTGATCGAGTTAGTTCCTTATGAGGCAAAACATCTTGTAAGCTGTAGTTCAAAAGACAAAGGTAAAGATGTGATGAAGGCTTGTTCGGTAGGATGTATCGGATGTCATCTCTGCGAGAAGAATTGTCCGAGTGATGCAGTCCATGTGGTAGATAATGTAGCATATATTGACCAGAGTAAATGTACCGGATGTGGCGTCTGTGCAGAAAAATGTCCGAAGAAGATTATTTTGTAAGCAGTGAAACGTCATAATATGATAATAGAAAATACCGGAATCCCATTGCCTAGTGTAAGGCTAAGACTGGGATTCCGGTATTTTTGTCATTATGATATGCTATATAAAAAGGCAGACAGAAAGGAAACGATGTGATGAGAGCAAAAAAAAAAATCATGGTGTTTATCGTGCTTGTATGTGCGGGAGGATTACTTTATGCCATGTTACATTTATATGTAAATGGAAAACACGATGCTGACAGACAGGCAGAGGCATCGACAGAAACATTCACAGACCGCATGGCAGAAGTTTCAGAAGATATAGATACCGAAGATGAGCAGGGAATGGAATTATCTGCAGCGGAAAGTGATCAGGATACAGAAAGTGGAATATCAGATAAAGAAAATACAACAGAAGTTTCTCAGGCAGCTTTCATACAGTCCGAATATCAAAGGATCATGGAACTTCCGGCAGGAAATATGGCTGTAGAGGGAATGGTTTCCGATGAACTGATCAACCGTCTGTTTTTTGCAAATGCGATCGATGATACCCTGCTTGCAAGAATCAACGGATATTCTTATACACCAAATGATACCGTGAATGTCAATGATCTTTCGTATTTGCGGATGTTATATTACGGTTCTGATGGCAATACTTATGTGGGTGAGATGATCGTAAACTGGAAAATAGCAGATAAGGTACTGGAGATTTTTCAGAAACTGTATGAGAATCAGTATCCGATTGAGAAAATGGTGCTGATCGATACATATCATGCCGAAGATGAGGCTTCTATGTCAGATAATAATACCTCTGCATTCAATTACCGTCCGATCGCAGGCAGTAAAAAACTGTCAAAGCATAGTTATGGATTAGCTATTGATCTGAATCCAAAGTACAATCCTTATGTCAAAACAGTCTTCGATGGTACAACGATCTGCCAGCCGGAAAATGGAAGAAGCTATATAGACAGAAGCCTTGATTTTGCTTATAAGATCGATGAAAATGATCTGGCGTACCAGTTATTTACCGAAGCAGGTTTTACATGGGGCGGACATTGGAACAGCTTGAAAGACTATCAGCATTTTGAATACGATGCAAACTAGCAGAGTCATTTTAATCATTATATAGGGTGAGTTTATCTTCTAAACCGGACGAAGCATGAAGTTTGTAATCATTTGTGATAAAAACGGCTTCTGTATCAGGCAGATTTTCGATAAGTTCCATACCTTTTTCTAAACCAAGGGAAAAACAGGTCGTACTCAACCCATCACCATCGACTGAATTTTTACAGATGATGGAAACTCCATAGAGATTATTTTCGTATGGGAATCCGGTTGCAGGATTTAAAATATGGTGATAGAGGTTTCCGTCAGAAGTAAAATACCGTTCATAGACACCGGAAGATACAACTGTTTCATCAGACACTTCAACAGAAGCGATCGCACTGCCTTCTTCATCAAATGGTTTCTGGATACCGATGCGGTAAGCATTTCCATCGGCTTTTGGGCCGACACAGAGGACATTGCCGCCAAGGTTGATGATCCCTGAGGTAACACCCTGTTCCTTTAAGTAAGATTTCATTTTATCTGCGATATAGCCCTTTGCAATGCCGCCAAGATCAATCTTGCTGTCAGGATTTTTAAGGGCAACAGTATTTCCTGAAATGCTAATGTTATGATAGTCAACCGTTGAAAGTGCATCTGCAATCGCAGTATCAGACGGAATTGTGCCATTATTATCATCAAAATCCCATAGAGAAGAAAGGGCACCGATCGTAATATCAAAACCACCGGAACTAAGATTGCAGTATTCTAATCCCTTTTTGATCAGTTCAATCGTTTCGGGATGCACCTCAACGGCAGCTCCGTTGGCATCATTGATCTTTGAAATGTCACTGTCAGAACGTGTGGCACTAAAATAGCGTTCGTAAGTATCTGCGAGTGCAAAGCAGTCATCTAATAAAGGAGAAAGTTCTGGATCATAGAGCGTGATCTTAATGACAGTATCAAAATAAAAACCGGATTTTGATACCGGTTCGGTCGTTTTTGAACAGCCTGCTGCAACAATAGATACTACAAGCGTAAAAATGATAAGTGATATAGTCTGTGATATATGTTTCAAAATATTTCCTTTCTGTGGTGATGGTTTCATTTTTCAATTTGTAAAAAAGAATAGCATATTTTTAAGTTGTAGACAAGGAGGATGTATGATAAAGTAGTGTATTAGGTGATAGTGTGTTACTGTTCAGACGCAAGCTTGACACTGCGCTGTCAAGCTATGCGCCATAGGTCAAACTGTTACTATCTATTAGAAAACGAGGGATTTATCAATGGAAACGCAGCAGATAAGAAAAGTAAAGCTACCAAAACGTGTAGTGATCAAGATCGGTTCGTCCTCTTTGAACCATGAAGAAACCGGTGGACTCAATTTTACAAAATTAGAAAAATTAGTCCGTGAATTATGTGATCTGAGAAATCAGGGTGTAGATGTATGTTTAGTCAGTTCCGGGGCGATCGCAGTCGGAAGAAGCTCTATGGGCATGAAAGAACGTCCCAAAACGATGGCAAAAAAACAGGCATGTGCAGCCGTTGGTCAGGCAAGACTGATGATGACTTACCAGAAAATGTTTTCCGAATACCATCAGACAGCCGGACAGGTTCTTATGACGAAAAAGACGATGCTCGACAATGTATCACGTAAAAATGCACAGAATACATTTGAAGAACTGTTTGAACTTGGAGTCATACCGATCGTCAATGAAAATGATACAGTATCTACTTATGAGATCCAGTTTGGTGATAATGATACATTATCTGCGATCGTAGCTTCTTTGATATCCGCAGACTTACTGATCCTGCTGTCTGACATTGATGGTTTATATACAGATGATCCACATGCAAATCCAAATGCAAAACTGATCAAAGATGTGGATGTGATCGATGAAAAATTATTACATATGGCAAAAGAATCGACAGGAAGTGATGTCGGCACCGGCGGCATGGCAACAAAACTTACAGCAGCAAGGATCGCAACACGTTCCGGCTGTGACATGATCATTGCTAATGGTAAAGATGTAGGTATCCTGCATGAGATCTTTGAGGGAGACTTTACAGGAACATTATTTCATCAGCATTATGATGAAGATTTTTATATCAGTGATTATATTGAGGAGACACTTTAATCTATGAATCAGGCAAAAATTGACAGGATCAATGAATTATACCGCAAATCAAAAGCAGAAGGACTGACAGAAGCAGAGAAAAAGGAGCAGGATCTTTTGCGGAAAGAGTTTGTCGCAAGTGTAAAGAGCAATTTAAAAGCGCAGTTAGATAATATCGATATTCAGAATCCGGATGGAACGATCGAAAATCTAGGCGAGAAATATAAAGACAATGGGAAGAAAACAGCAAATTAGGAAACAACATCTGTCAGAACGAAGTGCACTGTCAGAATCTGTGGCAGAACAGCTTTCTGCGCAGATATCTGCATACAGCAGGGAATATCTGACCGGGCAGAACAATCTGCGGGAACATGGTGTCTATGGATATTATCCTTTAAAAAAAGAAGTTTCTTTATTACATCTGTATGCATGGCTGTCAGCAGAGCATGTGCCTTTAGCATTTCCAAGGGTATGCGGTGATACGATGGAGTTTTATCAGATAACTTCGATGGAAGATTTTACAGAAGGTGCATTTCATATTATGGAGCCACAGATGAAGTGCCCGGTGGCAGATTTTCCGAAGGCATATTGTTTTGTCCCCGGAAGTGTATTTGATCTGACAGGAAACCGTTATGGTTATGGAAAAGGTTATTATGACAGATATTTTGCACAGCATGAAAAGCTGATCCGTATCGGGACTGCGTATGAGATGCAGGTAGAAGAATGGATCGAGGCGGAAGAAACAGATGTGAAAATGCAGTTTTTAGTAACAGAAACAGGTATCAGAACATTTGACAGGTAACAGGAGGGTGAAAATATGGAATTATTAGAAATCTGTAAACAGGCAAAAGAAGTAAAACAGCAGATCGCAGTCTTATCAACGGTACAGAAGAATCAGGCATTGTCTGCTGTAGCTGATAAATTAGTAGAAAAACAGAAAAAACTCATCGATGCGAATTCGATCGACATGGAAAATGGAAGAAAAAACCAGATGCCGGAAGGCTTGTTAGACCGTCTGTTATTAACTGAAGCAAGAATCGCACAGATGGCAGAGGGACTGCGTCAGGTTGTATCATTAGAAGATCCGGTCGGGGAAGTGATTTCCATGAAAAAACGCCCAAATGAACTGATGATCGGAAAAAAACGTGTACCATTAGGTGTGATCGGAATTATTTATGAATCACGCCCAAATGTAACTGCCGATGCATTCGGACTGTGTTTTAAGACAGGAAATGTTGTGATCTTACGTGGTGGCAAAGATGCGATCCATTCTAATCAGGCAATCGTAGAATGTATCCAGGAGGCATTAGCAGAACAGGATCTGCCAAAAGAAGCCATTTCTTTGATCACAGATACCAGCCATGAAACCGCAAGGGAATTTATGCATATGAACCGGTATGTGGATGTGCTGATCCCAAGAGGAGGTGCTGGTCTGATCCGTACAGTTGTAGAGAATGCAACGATTCCGGTCATTGAAACCGGAACCGGAAACTGCCATATCTATGTAGATGAGAGTGCAGATTTTCAAATGGCATGTGATATCATTATCAATGCAAAGACGCAGAGGATCGGTGTATGTAATGCATGTGAATCCCTGTTAGTACATCAGAATATCGTAGATGGATTTATTCCGGTCTTAGAGAAACGACTTGCAGAAAAGAATGTAGAGATCCATGCAGATGAAACAATCCAGAAGTTATCGATCGCAGGGGCAAATGTCATTCCTGCAACAGAGGAAGACTGGGGAACGGAATATTTAGATTATAAGATTTCTGCAAAGACAGTAGCATCTGTTGATGAGGCAATCGCACATATCAACCGGTATAATACCGGACATTCTGAGGCGATCATTACGAATAATTATGCAAATGCGGAGAAGTTTTTAAATGAAGTCGATGCTGCTGCCGTATATGTCAATGCTTCTACCCGCTTTACCGATGGCTTTGAATTTGGATTTGGGGCAGAGATCGGTATCAGTACCCAGAAATTACATGCGAGAGGCCCTATGGGCTTAGAAGCACTTACAAGTACAAAATATATTATTTATGGAAATGGTCAGATACGTCCATAAAAACAGTGAGGAACAAGGTAAATGGAAAAAAATATTGAATTAAAGATGATCGATAAAAAGCAGGTGCCGGATACAGAACCAGATCGTCAGTACTATTATATGGAAATCGCAAAAGAATATATCAGACAGCTTTCCGAACTGAAAGGAGAGCCACTGACGTTTCATGTATCGACATTCGGCTGTCAGATGAATGCAAGGGATTCTGAAAAATTAGTCGGTATCCTAGAACAGATCGGTTATGTGGAAAAAGATACGGAAGATGCAGATTTTGTGATCTATAATACCTGTACCGTACGTGAAAATGCCAATAACAAGGTCTACGGAAGATTAGGATATTTAAATGGTTTCCAGAAGAAAAACCCATTTATGATGATCGGTTTATGTGGCTGTATGATGCAGGAACCGGTAGTCGTAGAGAAGATCAAACAGAGTTACCGTTTTGTGAATCTGATCTTCGGAACGCATAATATCTATAAATTTGCAGAACTGATCACGACAGCCATTGAAAGCAGTTTTACCGGAAATTCCCATAAAAAAGGCTCATCTATGACGATCGATATCTGGAAAGATACAGATAAGATTGTAGAAGATCTGCCGATCGAACGGAAATATACCTTTAAATCCGGTGTCAATATCATGTTCGGCTGCAATAATTTCTGCAGTTATTGTATCGTTCCTTATGTCAGAGGACGGGAGAGAAGCCGCGAGGCAAAGGATATTGTCAGGGAGATTGAAAAATTAGCTGCAGATGGCGTAGTAGAAGTGATGCTGTTAGGCCAGAATGTCAACTCTTATGGCAAGAACTTAGAACCGCAGATCAGCTTTGCACAGTTGTTGCAGGAAGTAGAAAAGATCGAAGGGATTGAGAGGATACGTTTTATGACTTCTCATCCGAAAGATCTTTCCGATGAATTGATCGATGTGATGAAACATTCCAAAAAAATCTGTAAACATCTGCATCTTCCATTACAGTCCGGCAGTTCAAGGATCTTAAAGATCATGAACCGCAGATATACAAAAGAGCAGTATTTAGAACTGGTGGATAAGATCCGGGAAGCCGTACCGGATATTTCACTGACTACAGATATCATTGTAGGATTTCCGGGAGAAACAGAAGAAGATTTTGAAGAAACAATGGATGTTGTACGTAAGGTAGGATATGACAGTGCATTTACATTTATCTATTCAAAGAGAACCGGAACACCGGCGGCAGCGATGGAAGACCAGGTGCCGGAAGATGTGATCAAACAGCGGTTTGACAGACTTTTAAAAGAAGTACAGACGATTGCAGCAAGAAAAGCAGAAGTTTATACCGGAACGACACAGAAAGTATTGGTAGAAACAGTCAATGAGCAGGACGAACATCTTGTGACAGGAAGACTTAGCAACAATTCTGTTGTACATCTGCCGGGAAATGCAGATATGATCGGTAAGATCGTCGATGTCAGATTAAACGAATGTAAAGGATTTTATTACATCGGAGAGAAGGTTTCTTAGTCGATGACAAAACGGTTTAGAAAAAATGATGGAATACTTCTGCTTGTGATCGGACTGGTTTTGCTGGCAGGTTATGTGGTAAGCAGTTTTTTTCGGGGCGAAACAGGAGCAAAAGCAGTCGTTACGGTAGCAGGTGAAGTATATGGAACATATCCATTAGCACAGGATGATGAAATTGAGATTAAAATAGATGGCAGGGCTGCAAATGTTTTACAGATCAAAGACGGAAAAGCAGATATGATAGAAGCAGACTGTCCGGATAAACTCTGTGTGCATCAAAAAGCGATCGAAAGAACAAATGAAACGATCGTCTGCCTGCCACACAAAGTCGTGGTAGAGATACAGGATGCGAAAGAAGCGGACTTTGATTCTATGACATAAGAGGATAAAATGATGAAACATAAAACAGCATATCTCGGATTATTTTTAGCACTGGCACTGATCTGCAGCTATATAGAATCTTTGATTCCGTTTTATTTTGGGATACCGGGGATAAAGTTAGGACTGACGAATATCGTTGTCGTCTGGATGCTCTATACGATCGGTGCAAAAGAGGCATTTCTGATCTCGGTATTAAGGATACTGATCGCAGGATTTTTATTTGGAAATCCATTTAGCATCTTATATAGTATGTGCGGCGGGATTTGTAGTTTCCTTATGATGCTGCTTTTAAGATCCACAAAGAAGTTTAAAGTGATATCCGTAAGTACGATAGGCGGGATCTTTCATAATATCGGGCAGTTATCAGCAGCCTGTGTAGTTGTAGAAAACCTGAATCTTGTCTATTATGCACCGGTACTTCTGATCGCAGGATTTATAACAGGGTTTCTGATCGGGATCATTTCACAGGAAATGATCTTACGTTTAGGAAAGAGGGATTAGTCATGTATGCATATATCAAAGGAACATTAGAAGAAACAGGCAGTGGATGGATCGTTATAGACAATCAGGGGATCGGTTATCAGATGCAGGTATCTGCCCGCCTGATGGAAGAACTGCCGATGATTGGGACGGAAGTAAAAATATATACCTATCTGAATGTGAAAGAAGATGCAATGTCCTTATTTGGTTTTTTATCAAAAGACGATCTTCACATCTTTAAATTACTGTTAGCGGTCAATGGAATCGGACCTAAAGGTGCATTAGCAGTTTTATCCGTTTTATCCGCAGATGACCTTCGGTTTGCAGTTGTAGGCGGTGATGCAAAAGCCATAGCAAAAGCTCCCGGTATCGGGGCGAAAACTGCACAGCGTGTGATCTTAGAGTTAAAAGATAAACTGAATATCGAAGATGTATTTGAAAAAGCAGACCAGACGGCAGATATTCCGGTAAAAGCGGCAGACCAGACAGCAAAAAATGAAGCTATACAGGCATTGACAGCATTAGGATATTCCGCTTCTGAAGCATTGTCTGCGGTTTCTAAGTTAGAGATCACAGAGGATATGGATACAGAAAATATTCTAAAAGCTGCCTTAAAGCAGATGGCATTTCTATAGAAGCAGATGGTAATAGAAAGGGATAGTTTATAACAGGCATGGAAAAACGTGTGATATCGACACAGATTCAGGAAGAAGATAAAAAAATAGAAAAAACGCTCCGTCCGCAGACTTTAAATGATTATATCGGACAAAAGAAAGCAAAGGAGCATTTAAAAATTTATATTGAGGCGGCAAAGCAGAGAAATGAAGCCTTAGACCATGTATTATTTTATGGACCGCCGGGACTTGGAAAAACAACATTAGCAGGCATCATTGCGAATGAAATGGGAACGCATATGAAGATCACAAGCGGTCCTGCGATCGGAAGAACCGGAGATATGGCTGCGATCTTAAGCAATCTCCAGCCGGGAGATCTTTTGTTTATTGATGAGATCCACCGCTTAGACCGTCAGGTAGAAGAAGTGTTATATTCGGCAATGGAAGATTATGCGATCGATATTATGATCGGAAAAGGTGCAACTGCACATTCACTCCGTTTAGATCTGCCAAAGTTTACTTTAGTAGGTGCAACGACAAGAGCAGGTCTTTTATCAGCACCGTTACGGGACAGGTTTGGCGTGATCCATCATTTGGAATTTTATACACCGGAAGAATTGCAGACGATCATCATACACTCAGCAGACAAGTTAGATGTTACGATCGATGAAGAAGGAGCATTAGAGTTAGCAAAAAGAAGCCGCGGGACACCACGACTTGCGAACCGTCTGTTAAAACGAGTCAGGGATTTTGCACAGGTAAAATATGACGGTAAGATCACAAAAGAAGTGGCATCATTTGCCCTTGATCTTTTAGAAGTCGATTCCTGTGGGCTTGACCAGAACGACAGGAATATCCTGCTTACGATCATGGAGAAATTTGCAGGAGGACCTGTAGGCTTAGATACTTTAGCTGCTGCGATCGGAGAAGATGCCGGAACGATCGAAGATGTGTACGAACCGTATCTTGTTAAAAACGGTTTTATCAACCGGACACCGAAGGGGAGAGTCGCAACAGATTTTGCGTTTGAACATTTTCATCTTGCAAGATAAGCGAAGAAAACGTATAATGGATTGCAGGTAGTTCTGCATTACAGGGAGGAAAACGTATGTCATCGAAATCCAATACAGAAGTGATCATTGGTGGAAAGGTGTATACGCTGAGTGGATACGAAGGGGAAGAATATTTACAGCGTGTGGCAGCTTATATCAATAATAAGATAAATGAGTTTAATGAAATGGAAGAAATCCGCCGCTTTCCGGTGGATATGAAAGCAACATTAGTCGAGCTTAATATTGCAGATGATTATTTTAAAGCAAAAGACCGTGTGGAGAAGTTAGAACAGGACCTTGAGATCAAGGAAAAAGAACTCTATGACCTCAAACATGAACTGATCTCCGTACAGATCAAAGCAGAAACAAGTGAGAAAACAGTCAAAGAATTAGAAACACAGAATAAGGAACTGCAGCTGAATAAGTCAAAATTAGAAGCGGCATTAGAAGATGCACTGTTAGGAGAACTTCCAAAGGAAGAAGAAAAACAGCCGTCAGGTCAGAATCATCACAGAGATGAACATGGCATCAACAGGAAAGAAAAGAAATAATTGCAGTTTACATAGGGGGACGAGTGGATTCGTCCTCTTTTTTACATGATGGGAACAGGAGGAAGTTATGGCAGATGAGTTAGAACTTTTAGCTCCGGCAGGTAACTTAGAGATATTAAAAGCAGTCATTCATGCAGGAGCAGATGCTGTTTACTTTGGTGGCAGCCAGTTTGGGGCGAGGGCTTATGCAAAGAATTTTGACAAAGAAGAAGTGTTAGAGGCAATCGATTTCGGACATATCCATGGAAAAAAGATCATATTAGCAGTCAATACGCTGTTAAAAGAGAAGGAATTAGAAGAACAGTTATATGAATATCTGCTGCCATATTATGAGCGGGGATTAGATGCTGTGATCGTACAGGATCTTGGTGTGATGCAGTTTATCCGCAGGAATTTTAAAGACCTTCCGATACATACGAGTACACAGATGACGGTAACGAATACATCAGGGGCAGAACTGTTAGTAAAAGCCGGAGCAGAGCGTATCGTCATGGCAAGAGAACTTTCTTTTGAGGAGATTGCAAAGATCCATCAGGCAGTACCGGTCGAGATCGAAAGTTTTGTACATGGGGCACTCTGTTACTGTTATTCAGGTCAGTGCCTGCTTAGCAGTATGCTTGGTGGCAGAAGTGGAAACCGCGGCCGCTGTGCACAGCCATGCAGACTGCCATATGAAGTCTATGATGCCGCATATCAAAAGATCAATAAGAAAAATGCGTTATATCCGCTTAGTTTAAAAGATCTTTGTACGATAGATTATATTCCACAGCTTGCAAAAAGCGGTGTCTATTCATTTAAGATCGAAGGCAGGATGAAGCAGGCAGAATATGCAGCAGGCGTCGTATCTGTATACCGGAAATATATGGATCGTTATCTTTCCTATGGAGAGGAAGGATATTTCGTATCAGAGCAGGATCAGAAAAAGCTGTTTGATCTAGGTAACCGGAGTGGTTTTACAGATGGATATTATCAGAGATGGAATGGACCGGAAATGGTCACATTTGAAAAACCGGGACATGAAAAAGGAAATGAAACATTAAGAAAAGAAGTTGCCAGAGATTATATCCTTTCAGAATGTAAAGAACCAGTCCAAGGTATCTTTCAGGCAAGGTTAGACCAGCCTATAGAACTTACCGTACAATACCAGAATCATACCGTAACTGTGACAGGAGCATCTGCTGTTATGGCACAGAAACAGCCGGTCACCAAAGAAAAAATCTATGAAAAGTTAAATAAGACCGGAAATACACCATTTGTTTTTGAGTCATTAGAAATCAATATGGAAGAAAATCTTTTCTTATCCATAGGGGCAGTCAATGAGTTAAGACGGCAGGCATTAGAGCAGTTAGAAGAACAATGCCTGCTTTCATACCAGAGGACAGATGCGAAGGAAAAAGTGTTACTGCCGGAAATAAAAGATCTGTCACAGGAGAAAACACTTAAGATCACGGCATCGGCAGAAAATGAAGAACAGATCGCACCTTTATTAGAAAGTGAGATCATTTCAACAGTCTATATAGACAGTACCGTTTTTTCAAGGGAACAGACCGTTGCAAAAATGAAAGAAACCATGCAGGCGGCAAAGCAGGAAGGCAAAGAGTTGTATTATATATTGCCGGCTGTTTTCAGAGAATGCACATCTGCATTTTACGCGTCAATCCTGCCTGAGTTACAGACAGACGGTTATCTGGTCAAAAGTTATGACGCACTTGCTTTTTTATTAAAGCAAAAGATACCGGCAGATAAAATCAGGATCGACCACAGTCTGTATACATGGTCAAATGAAAGCAGACAGGCATTCTTTTCTTATAGAATCCAAGGCGATACCGTTCCGTTAGAACTAAATGGCAAAGAAATCAAACGGCGGGATAACAGGCAAAGCGAGATGCTGCTCTACGGATATCTGCCACTGATGACAAGTGCACAGTGTATCAACCGGAATTTGACAAAATGTGATAAAACAAAGAAAGTATACTATTTAAAAGACCGTTATGGAATTTCATTTCCAGTGAAAAATCACTGCAATGAGTGCTATAATGTGATCTATAATTCCAAACCACTGTATCTTTTTTCAGTGCTGCAGGAATTGAAGGGTTGTGGAATGATGCGTTTTCGCTTATCATTTACAATAGAAAATAAAAAAGAAACAGAGAAGGTATTAAAAGTCTGTCAGATGGCAATGGAAAAGAATCCAAAGAATGTACAGACGGCAGATATGAGTGAGCGTACTTATGGACATTATAAACGAGGCGTGGAATAGAGGGGATTTATGAGCAGTATATTTTGTGAAGTATCTAAATATCTGATGATCATATTGTTTGCGTTATATACGTTAGAATGTTTTTTTGTCTTTCGTAAGAAGAATACAAAGGAGCGGAGAGAAGCTATTTTCAGACGGCAGAATATCTGGATGCTGCTGCTTCATTTAGATGGGTATCTTGTTTTATTTGACCAGACAGATAATCCGACGATCCTTTTGTTTTATGGCGTACAGGTGATTTTTTTTCTGATCGTGATCAGCACTTATAAGCTGCTTTATGAAAATGCGGCACAGCTTTTAGTCAATAATATGTGTATGCTGATGGCGATCGGTTTTTTGATACTGACAAGACTTTCTTTTACAAAAGCAGCCAAGCAGTTTACGATCGCAGTCGGTGCGATGATCTTTGCATTAGGTGTGCCATTTATGATCAAAAAGATCCGGTTTATACGAAAAATGACATGGTTGTATGCAGTTGTCGGACTTCTGGCACTTCTGATCGTTGCCATATTAGGAGCTACCAGTTATGGAGCAAAGATCTCTTATACAGTTGCCGGCATTTCTTTACAGCCGTCTGAATTTGTAAAGATCATTTTTGTATTTTTTGTTGCCGGAATGTTTCATCAGTCAAATTCTTTCCGGCAGGTTGTGATCACGACAGTCGTTGCAGCGGCACATGTCATTGTGCTTGTCGCATCGAAAGACCTGGGCGGGGCATTGATCTTTTTTGTGGTATATATCACAATGCTCTATGTGGCAACCGGAAATCCGTTTTATTTTATCGGAGGACTGTTAAGTGGTTCTGTGGCAGCAGTCATTGCTTACCGGCTATTTTCCCATGTGCGGGTACGTGTAGTTGCATGGCAGGATCCAATCAGCGTGATCGATAATGAAGGATATCAGATCTGCCAGTCTTTATTTGCGATCGGTACCGGTGGCTGGTTCGGCTTAGGTTTAAATCAGGGAAGTCCGGGAAAGATTCCGGTTGTAGAACAGGATTTTGTTTTTTCGGCAATCGCAGAAGAACTTGGCGGTGTGTTTGCTATCTGTCTGATCATGGTATGTATGAGCTGTTTTTTGATGTTTTTAAATATTGCCATGCAGCTAAAAGACAGCTTCTATAAATTAGTGGCACTTGGGCTTGGCATTACTTATGGATTTCAGGTATTCCTTACGGTTGGTGGGGTGATCAAATTTATCCCATCTACCGGAGTGACACTGCCACTTGTCAGCTATGGTGGAAGTTCTCTGCTTAGTACGATCATTATTTTTGCGATCATTCAGGGCTTTTATATATTAAGAGAAGGTGAAGGAGGTCAGAATGGACGAAAACTTACAAAAAACCCTCAGACAGTCAAAAAAAGAAAAGCAACCGGATTCGACACAAAAATCGAAGACCTCCGTTAGAAACCGTGAATTTGCAGTCATCACATATTGTTTTACAGGATTGTTTTTATGCCTGATCGGATATTTTATCTATTTTCAGGTAGTAAAAAGTGAGGACTTCATCAATAATTCATATAACACCAGACAGGATTCTTTTGCAGAATCGGTTGTGCGTGGAGAAATCCTCTCTGCGGAAAGAGAAGTGTTAGCAGAAACAAAAGTAGATGCAGAAGGAAATGAAACAAGGGTATATCCATATTCTAATATGTTTTCCCATATTGTCGGTTATTCTACAGAGAAATATGGACGGTCGGGAATTGAATCATGGGCGAATTTTAACCTGCTCCGTTCCAATGCATTTTTCTTAGAAAAAACGGTCGATGAAGTGACTGATGAAAAAAGTATCGGGGATAATGTGATCACGACATTAAATTATTCCCTGCAAAGTACTGCATATGAAGCGTTAGGAGATTATAACGGTGCAGTTGTCGTTATGGAGCCGGCAACCGGAAAGATACTTGCAATGGTATCAAAGCCGGATTTTGATCCGAATACGATTGAGGCAAACTGGGATACGATCGTTGCAGATGAAAATTCCGAATCTGTTTTATTAAACAGGGCATCACAGGGACTTTACCCGCCGGGATCGACATTTAAGATCTTTACGACTTTAGAATATATCAGGGAAAATCCGGATACTTATCAGAATTACAGTTATAACTGTACCGGAAGCATCCAAAAAGATAACAGCAAGTTAAGCTGTTTTAGCGGCGAGGTACATGGCGGTGTGGATTTAAAGCGTTCCTTTGTCAAATCCTGTAATACCTCTTTTGCAAACATTGGTCTGACCCTTGATCTAAAGCAGTTTTCTAAGACCTGTGAAGATTTGTTATTTAATGATACCCTTCCGGTTGAAAAATTAGAAACATCAAAGAGCAGCTTTGCATTGAATGAAAATTCCTCTACCAGTGAGATCATGGAAACTGCGATCGGTCAGGGAAAAACAGTCGTTACACCGCTGCATATGGCAATGGTGACAAGTGCGATCGCAAATAACGGTGTCTTAATGAAGCCGTATGTGATCGATGCAACCGAAAATTATGAAGGTGATGTTGTTAAGGCTTACAATTCTTCTGCCTATGGAGAACTGATGACAGCCGATGAAGCTGCTATCCTGCAGGATTATATGAAAGAAGTAGTAGAAAGCGGGACAGGTTCAAAATTAAAGGGCATGAGCTATCAGGCATATGGAAAAACCGGCTCTGCGGAATTTGGAACGAATAAGGGTGAGAGCCACGCATGGTTTGTAGGCTATGCACACAGAGATGACAAAGAAGATATCGCATTGGCAGTCATTGTAGAAAAAGCAGGTATCGGAAGCGCCTATGCCGTTCCTGCTGCAAAAAGTATTTTTGATATGTATTACAGATATTAAACAGAATCCTTGCATGTCATGTGAAAAAGGGGTATACTTAATTCTAAGTTTAGTAACCACATCAGGAGGTATTGCAATGATAGAAGCAACAAGCTGTGGTGGTGTGGTAATTTTTCGTGGTAAGATTCTGGTGCTTTATAAGAATTATAAAAATAAATACGAGGGCTGGGTGCTGCCGAAGGGGACGGTAGAACCGGGAGAAGAGTATAAGGAAACAGCGACTCGTGAAGTGTTGGAAGAAACAGGTGCGAAAGCATCCATCATTAAATATATAGGAAAGAGTCAGTATACATTTACAGTACCGGAAGATACTGTAGAAAAGGAAGTACACTGGTATCTGATGATGGCAGACAGTTATTACAGCAAACCACAGCGGGAAGAATTTTTTGTGGATTCAGGTTATTACAAGTTTCACGAAGCGTATCATCTTTTAAAATTTGCAAATGAAAAGCAGATCCTAGAAAAAGCATATAATGAATATCTGGATTTGAAGAAAAGTAATCTATGGGGAAGTCATAAGTACTTCTAAAATGAAGCAGGAGTTTTTCTGAATGGAATGGTATAAGAATCTATATGCAGGAGATAGTATCATACACAGACAAAAAAAGGTAAGATGGAAGATCATGCATAATGCCGGAATGCTTCGAGTCTATGTGATCACTTTAGCATCCAACGAGAATAATCTGTTGGATATCATACCATCGAGAGAACTGTTACAAAAGCATTATCCCAAGAAAGAATTATATATTGTTGGTCTTGCCGGAGATTATGAAGAAGCCTTAGAAGTGGCTGGACACATCATCAGTGATGTGTACCGCAAAACAAGAGGATTTGATGTCAGAGGCTATCTCAGACCAGAAGGAAAGCAGGGCGTATGAATATAATTTTTATCATTTTAAAAGTGATCGGGATTCTGCTTTTGATCGTATTATTCCTTATCCTACTGGTACTTTTTCATCCGGTATTTTATAAGCTGAAGGGCAATGCAGAGGATAGCTTTTATTTAGAAGGGCATCTCTGGTGGCTGTTTCATATCTTTTCGCTGGATTTTCAGATCGAGGATACAGGCAGTAATGTGCAGTTTAAGATTTTTGGATTTTCTAAGAAAAAAAAGGAGAGCCCACAGACAGACGAGGAGATCGCAGAAGAAATAATAACAGACACAGAGCAACAGGCAGAGCATACAGTAAGCAGGCAGAAGATACATGATACAGAAAATGACTATGCAGATAAAGAGAATGAAGATGATACAGATTCCGAAGATAAAGATGCAGAGCCTACAGATCAAGAGTATGTAGACACAGAACATAAGAGCACAGAAAGTAAAGATAGGACAGATACAGATAAGACCAAAAAGAAAAAAGGAAACATGAAAAAGGGCTGGCTTTCCGTATTAAAAAGAGAGATTTCTGATGAACGGAACCAGTCGGCAGTACGGAAACTTTTTGAAGAACTTCTGTATCTGTTATCAAAAATAAAGCCAAAATATTGTAAAGCGGATATTTCATTTGCGACAGGTGATCCGGCACTGACCGGAGAAGTCACAGGTGCACTTAGCCTGATCCCGTTGTTTTATCAGAAGCGGGTGCATGTATATCCTGACTTTACATCGGACGAGTTCTATATCAGAGGTAATCTGATGGTAAAAGGGCATATGGCATTGTTTCATCTATTAAGAAGCGGAATCCATATCCTGAGAGATAAAAATATAAAAAGATTATGGAATAAGATCAGAAAATAGGAGGTTATGAGATGGCAGATAATACATTTAATACAACTGTAGAATCATTATTTAAGGGAATGGACAGTTTTATCACAACAAAGACCGTTGTCGGTGATGCGATCCATATCGGCGATACGATCATCTTACCGTTAGTCGATGTATCGTTTGGTGTTGCAGCAGGTGTTTTTTCAGGAGATAAAAAGCAGAACGGCGGCGGTGGTATGGGCGGTAAGATCATGCCGAGTGCAGTTCTTGTGATCTCAAATGGAACCACAAAATTAGTCAACGTCAAGAATCAGGATGGCGTGACAAAGATCTTAGACATGGTACCGGATTTTGTCAATAAATTCACAAGCAGGAATGAGAAAGAAGCCGATCATACAGATGCTAAAGCAAAAGAGAAAGCTAAAGAAGAAATGGAAAACATTCTTTCAGAATCCGTAAAAGAAAAGTAAACAGATCATGCGATAGAATTTTAAGAAGGTGCATATAGTAATATATATGCATCTTTTTTAGGTTGGTAGAAAATGAAAAGAGTCATTGGTTATTCTTTATTCTGTCTCGGGGCAGGAATGGTATTGATGTGGGTGATCCCCAGTGATTTTGTCGGATTTTTAGTGATATGCCTGTGTATGATCGTAGGATATATTTTATTTTGCTGCTGTTAGAGATGGGAGATCATGCAATAAAAAAAGGAACTGTCAAAACAGTCCCTTGATTTCTAAATCCTATGCACGCTCTACTTTACCGCTTCTTAAGCAAGAAGTACATACATACAACTTCTTAGGAGCTCCGTTTACTTTACACTTTACAGATTTAATGTTTGATTTCCACATTCTATTTGATCTTCTATGAGAATGGCTCACATTGTTTCCGAAATGAGCACCTTTTCCACAAACTGCACACTTTGCCATGATTGCACCTCCTTGCATTTACTAAGTTTACTTTGTGCGTAAACTCACAACATGATTATTCTAGCAGATAATAAATTATAATGCAAGGAATTTTTTGTTTTTTTTCATATATTTTTGAAAGAGGATTTGATTTTTTATGAAAAATGGGTATAATGGTTTATATACTAGCGTCTGTATGACGTTTGACTGATTAAAAATATGGAGGTCAGGGTATGAAAGGACAAATGGAAACCCATCTGGGCACAGTAGTGATTGACAAAGAAGTAATAGCAACCTATGCAGGTTCCGTAGCAGTAGAATGTTTTGGAATTGTGGGAATGGCTGCAGTAAATATGAAAGATGGTCTTGTAAAATTATTAAAAAAAGATTATCTTACACATGGAATAAATGTAACGATAGATGATGAAAATAAGATTATCATTGATTTTCATGTCATTGTTTCGTATGGAGTCAGCATCCATACAGTTTCTGACAACTTAATTGAAACGGTAAAATATAAAGTAGAAGAATTTACCGGAATGGAAATTGAGAAGATCAACATCTACGTTGAAGGCGTAAGAGTGATCGATTAAGGAGGATTTGAAAGTGGAAATCAATTCGATAAATGCGGCTGTATTTGCCAAAATGTTTTTAGCAGGTGCAGCGAATTTAGAGGCAAAAAAAGAATGGATCAATGAATTAAACGTATTCCCGGTACCAGACGGTGATACGGGAACGAATATGTCAATGACGATCATGTCTGCTGCAAAGGAAGTGGCAGCATTAGAAAACCCTGACATGAAATCCCTGTCAAAAGCTATTTCTTCCGGTTCACTCCGTGGAGCAAGAGGTAACTCCGGTGTTATCTTATCCCAGCTGTTCCGAGGCTTTACAAAAGTAATCGCAGAATATGATACAATTACCGTTGAAGTCATGGCAAAAGCAATGGAAAAAGCTGTCGAAACTGCATATAAGGCAGTTATGAAGCCGAAAGAAGGTACGATCCTTACTGTCGCAAAGGGTGCGGCTGAAAAGGGAACGGAATTAGCAGAAACAGAAACAGATCTGTTAGTATTTATAGAAGCAGTCATTAAAGAAGCTGACCGTGTCTTAAGCAAGACACCGGATATGCTCCCGGTCTTAAAACAGGCAGGTGTTGTAGATTCCGGCGGACAGGGATTAGTAGAAGTATTAAGAGGTGGACTCTATTCCCTTCAGGGTAAAGAGATCGAACTTCAGGTAGAAGTTCCTAAAAAGTCAGAAACAGGCAGCTTACAGGCTGATTCTTATATTGATGCACAGGCAAATCAGGAGATCAGATTTGCATATTGTACACAGTTTCTGATCATGCTTGACAAGCCATTCAGTGAGAAAAAAGAACATGAATTTAAGGCTTACTTAGAAAGCATTGGTGATTCGATCGTAGTAGTAGCTGATGATGAGATCGTAAAGGTACATGTACATACCAACGATCCGGGTCTTGCTATGCAGAGAGGTTTAACTTACGGAAGTTTAACAACGATCATCATTGAAAATATGAAGTTAGAGCGTGATGAAAAGATTTCTGCAATGAAAGAAAAAGAAATGCAAAGTGCAGGAATCACAGAAACTGCAAAAGAAGAACCAAAAGAGTCGGAAAAAGAAATGGGCTTTGTTGCAGTATCGATCGGGGAAGGGTTAAATGAGATCTTCCGTGGTCTTGGTGTTGACTATATTATAGAAGGCGGTCAGACCATGAACCCAAGTACAGAAGATGTGCTTTCCGCAGTAGAAAAGGTCAATGCAAAGAATGTATTTATCCTTCCAAATAATAAGAATATCATTCTTGCAGCAAGTCAGGCAGCTTCACTATGCGAAGATAAGAATATTATCGTGATTCCGACAAAGACGATACCACAGGGAATCACAGCCTTAGTGAATTACATTCCTGAACAGACACCGGAAGAAAATGAAGCGCGTATGAGCGAGGAGATCTCAATTGTAAAAACCGGTCAGGTAACTTATGCAGTACGTGATACAGAGATCGATGATAAGACAATCCATCAGGGTGATTATATGGGAATCGGTGACAAGACGATTCTTTCTGTCGGAGCAGACAAAAAAGAAGTGACGATGGATATGATCGACCAGATGATCGATGAAGATTCTGCCTTAGTCAGCATTTACTATGGTGATGAAGCAACAGAAGAAGAAGCCATGGAATTTTCAGATCAGATCACAGAGAAATATCCTGATGTGGAAGTCGAAGTAAATCCGGGTGGACAGCCGATCTACTATTATATTGTATCTGTAGAATAGGTTATCATTTGCAGATAGTAAGAGAAATGCAACCGCCGCAGCATTACGAATGGAGTTTATATGAATTTAGAATCCCCGATCACAGAAGTCAAAGGGATCGGTGCGAAAACTGAAAAGCTGATGAATAAGATAGGAGTATATACCGTAGGGGATATACTCCTTCATTATCCCAGAGATTATGTGAGATTTAAAGAACCGTTGAGTGCGGGAGAGATCACACAGGAGGGAATTTATGCAGTGATCGGAAAGATCACATCCGCACCGGTTCTAAAACGTACCAACCGCATGGAAATTGTACAGGCAAAAGTAAGAGATACAGCCGGCAGCGTGGAATTGATCTGGTTTCGGATGCCCTATGTCAGAAGCCAGTTAAAATCACAGGAAACGTATATCTTTTATGGAAAAGTCAAACAAAAGGGCAGACAGTTTTGCATGGAACAGCCGCAGATCTATACGACCGAACAGTACCAGCAGAAAATGCAGACCTTGCAGCCGGTATATGCAAGGACAGACGGACTCAGCAATCAGATGATCACAAAAACGATCCTTCAGGCATTCGAGGAAATTTCATTAAGTTATGAATATCTTCCAGAGGAGATCCGTAAAAAAGAAGGGCTCTGCGAATATAATTTTGCAATACGTCAGATACATTTTCCGGAAAATATGGAGAGTTTAACAATCGCAAGAAAACGTCTGGTATTTGATGAGTTTTTCTTATTTATCTTAAATATGCAGATGCAGAAAGAAAAAAAGATCATGATTCCGAATGATTTCCCTATCGAAAATGAAACAGTGATCCCTTATATCCTTTCCCATCTGCCATACAGTCTGACAAAGGCACAAAAAAAATGTTTTGATGAGATTTTGACAGATATGAAAAAAGGAACAGCCATGCAGCGGTTAGTGCAGGGAGATGTTGGTTCCGGAAAAACGATCGTTGCTTTTCTTTGTATGGCACTGATGGGGGAAAATGGTCATCAGTCGGCACTGATGGCACCGACTGAAGTCCTTGCAAGACAACATTACGAAACATTTATGGGTATGTGTGAAAGATTTTCCCTTGACCGTAAAGTGATCCTTTTGACAGGTTCCCTGACTGCAAAGGAAAAGAGAAGGGCATATGAGGACATGCAGATGTATCAGGACGCAATGATCATCGGAACGCAGGCATTGATTCAGGAAAAAGCCATTTATCAGAACCTTGGACTTGTGATCACAGATGAACAGCACCGTTTCGGAGTACGCCAGAGGGAAAAATTAGCAGAAAAAGGTCTGCATCCGCATGTGTTAGTCATGAGTGCCACGCCGATCCCACGAACATTAGCCATTATCATTTATGGGGATATGGATATTTCTGTGATCGATGAAGTCCCGGCAAAACGTCTGCCGAATAAGAATTGTGTGGTAGGGACTTCTTATCGGAAAACAGCTTATGAGTTTATCAGAAAAGAAGTACAAAAGGGACATCAGGCATATGTGATCTGCCCGCTTGTTGAAGAAAGTGAAGAATTAGAGGCAGAAAATGTTACTGATTATACGAAGAAGTTAGAAGCATATTATGGAGGCGGACTGACCATTGGCTGTTTAAACGGCAAGATGAAGCCGGCAGAAAAAAACAAGGTCATGGATGCATTTGCCGCAAATGAAATACAGGTGTTAGTGTCGACGACTGTAGTAGAAGTCGGTGTCAATGTACCGAATGCAACGGTGATGATGATCGAAAATGCAGAACGTTTCGGTCTTGCACAGTTACACCAGCTTCGTGGACGCGTCGGCAGGGGCGATGCCCAGTCCTACTGTATTATGGTAGATCATGCACAGAGCAAAGAGTCCAAGAAACGGTTAGATATCTTAAACCGGTCGAATGATGGATTTTTTATTGCCAGAGAAGATTTGAAACTGCGCGGACCGGGAGATTTCTTCGGTATCCGCCAGAGTGGTGATATGGCATTTCAGATCGCAGATATCTATCAGGATGCAGATGTACTAAAACGTGCAGCAGACGCAGTCAAAGAGCTTCTTTTAAAAGATAGCATGTTAGAAAAGGAAGAACACCGAAAGTTAGCGGCATTTGTAGAGAGTACGATGAAAGAGCAGATGAATCTATGAGTAGGATTAAGTTGTGAGCCACCTTTTGATACTCGTATCTATAAGTAGACAATACAGGAAAAAAGCACTATGATATAAACATATTATAAATGGCATTTACTACATCAGAGTAAGGGGGACTTTTATGAGAAGTAGGAAAAAATTGATGGCGGTACTGCTTGTATTTGCAATGATGGTCACTGTGATCCCGGAGAGTATTTTTGCACAGACATCAGTACCGGAAAAAACATTTATTACGATGACGGCAGAACAGATCCTGCACCATACGACAACGGAGAAAGAATATTATGCATTTTCTCCGCAGACAAGCGGCTGGTACGATCTGTGTATGACTGACGATAGCACAAATACATTTACATCCGGTGTATATGAAACCATTTACTATACGACAGATAATGGTGAAAAAACAGAACATACAAAAGAATATTATCAATATCAGAAAAATTCTGCTTCACATTCAGAACATCTGATGTGGCTGAATCAGGAAGAAGTCTATGTATTTTACTGTGTGCCGGCTGCCTATGAAGATCCGGATACGATCGATATAGCACTTTCAATCACACCAGTAGAGATCGCAGGTATGGAAGCTGCTAAAGCACCGACCGAGTCATCCACAGGAGATTTTATCGGAACCGGAATGCAGGTGAAAATTTCTTATCAGAATGGTAAAGATAGTACGATCAGTGATGTATCATGCGATTATCAGGTGACTGCGGAGGGAAACGGTTATGCAGTCAACCGTTTAGAGGCACTGACATGGAGTGATATTGCTTATCAGAAAAATGCATCGGTCAAAAATCTGATCAATGTCAGTACGATAGATGGAAACACAGATACAGATTTTACACAGCTTGATAACGGAGAGCATACAGCAGGTCTGTCCATTACCTATACAGAAGGAAAACGTTCATCGGCTTATGAATTTTCCACCACGTTTGTAAAGAGTGATGCTGCGATCGAAAGTATTTCGGTCGTACAGAAAAAGGATTCTTATACACAGTGGTTTTCGGAACATTTAGAAGATGCAGTCTTAAAAGTTACATATAATGATGGAACAAAAGATGCCACGATACAGGCAGATGCCTATGGTTCTGTCAGTGGTGCAAGACAGTATCTTTCTTATGAGGCAGAACTGCCTGACGGAACGAAAGGAACGATGCAGACTGCAAGTATAGATGAGTATTTAAAAAATGGCGGAACCGTTGGTGAGGCAGAAGTAACAGTGGCATATCAGGGGAAAACTGTGACCTATCCGATCCAGATCAATGCGAATCCTTATCAGGGTATCACAGAAGTAAAACCGGCAAGAACCATCTATTATGCAGATGCCGGATATGCAGATGGCAAATACCAGTATGCAGGAGATTCCATCAATGCCTATCAGACAGGAAAGATCACTTTAAGCAGAACAGATGGCACAGATGCAGAAACTTTTGATAATCTCTTATGTGTACCGGGTGGCGGTGACTATTTTGATTATGGTTTAAAACTTGGCGATAAACTCTATCGGAATATCGATTCCTATTTATCGGCAGGCGGTAAGACAGGTGAACAGCAGTTAGCAGTATCTTATCTTTCCACACAGACATCTGCTACAGTGGAGATCAGAGAAAATCCGTATACAAGGATTGAGATTTTGAACAAACCGGATAAATTAGAATATACCTATGCTGCTTATGGCACGAAGATCGATCTCTCCGGTCTTGTATTTGCAGCATACAAAGCAGATGGCACTTATGATGCCTATGCTTATAACGATGCTGCATCTGCAACAGGCATTGAAAACTGGAAACGTTTTTTCCATTCTCCTTATGAAAATAAGTCCTATTTCTTTGAAGAGGGTACCTATACGATTCCGGTGATCTTTATGAACCAGAAAGCTGAATATGAGATCACTGTGGCGAAGAAACAGGATTCTGGAGATAAATATCGTTCATTTCAGATCACAAAAGAACCGGACCGTACGGTATATTATGTGAATGAAAAAGACAGTGCTGTTAATAACTGCTTTAGTGAGGAAGGATTGGAATTAGAAGCAGTTGATGCAGACGGTGTAACCAGAAAATATAAAATGTGGTATTATCCGACTGAAGAAGAACAGAAAGAAACCGGTTATTCTTCATGGAGCGATGTATTCATGCTTGTAGATGTAGACAGTTCTGCGATCGACTGGTCGAAGGCTGGAACCTATCCTGTGACAGTTACTTTAGAAAAGAAGAAAGCCGTATTTGATATTACGATTGCAGATACACCGGTGAAGTCTTTTGAATTTTTGAGTATGCCTTTCAAACAGACTTATTACCGTTATGAAGGAAGTGCAATGGATTTAAACGGAATGGCTTATCAGATCACATTTGATGATGGAAGTATCTTTGCAGATACGATCACCGATAAGAGTTCTGATATGCGTTTTGAATATCAGGGCAGACTCTATCAGATCAAAAAGAGCTGGAGCAGGACAAATTCTTCTGGAAATCCGACAATACGTGATGATAATGCCATCTTGTTTTCTGTATTTGGACAGACCTATGCAACCGATGCAATCAGCATCAAGGAGGATCCGGTATCTTCGATTGAATTTTTGGAAAAACCGGAAAAGACAGTCTATGTAGGGGAAACAAACAGTGTTGATCTGTATGGAAGTAAATTCTGTATCACTTATACAGACCAGTCGACAGAGGAAGTTAGTGTAACGGAACATGTCAGTACGATCGAGGCTGGAAAATATCAGAAAACCTTAAGAGGAAGTATTGATTATCTGGCAGCAGAAGGAAGTGATGTGCTACAGAAACATATAAAAGTCAGTTATATGAACCAGTCGGCAGTTCTTTTGGTAGAATCGGATTATCTGAACGATGGTGTTAATAACCTGACGGAAAATAGCTGGGATCAGGGAGTTTTGACTGAGAATAAACCTTATCTGGCAGAACGTTTTACCCCCAAACAGACAAAAGAATACTATTTTTACTGCATTGACAGAGAAGATAATAATATGGGCAGCCAGCCATATTTTATAGAAGTATATGCAGATGGAAAAAGTATTTACAGAATGCAGTATTCCGATCTTACCAGAGGATTGGGCATAAACTTAGAAGCTGGTGTTACATATGATTATGTTGTAAGCCTGATGGCAGGCAGGAAAGAGGGAATCTGTCAGTGTACGATCAGTTCTGATGTTTCCGATATGACAGCGTTAGGAGAACCACAGATTGAGATTTTGCAGGCAGGACAGACGATCTGGTATGAAGATGAAATGGACATACCGCAGTTGGTGCTTGCCGGTACAACTTATCGCAAGACATATACAAATGGCTGGACGATCGAGAAAACGATCACAAGTAATATGCCGATGATCAACGTGGAACAGAAACCGCTTTCTGTTGCATTTAAGTATACACAGGAAGAAAATGGAAACCAGCCACAGATACGGGATGATAATGCGCTGGTTTACAGCTATCAGGATAGCGTGATCAAAGAAATACCAGTGCAGTTGAATGTACCTGCGAATATTGCATCGATTACGATCGATCATAATCCGTTTGAAAAATGCTGCCGGTATGAGATCGAATCCAGCCTTAAAACATTAAAGGGACTGACAGTCACCATACATTTTAAAGATGAAAGAGAAGCAGAAACCTTTACATGGAACAGCCAGACGGATACCCCATATTTAGATGGAAAAGCCATTACAGCAATGCTCATGGCTGGTGGAGATGATTATTCACTGATCATTCGTTACAGAGGTGTGACAAAAGAGGAAAAGATCACTTTTAATGAGGCACCGGTCACAGGATTTGAGGTACAGAAACAGCCGGAAAAATCAGGAGTTTATGCATTTGAAAATGTGGGAATACCGGATCTGTATGGTATGGAATTATTAGTACATTATTCCGATGGAACTACAAAAACAGTAAAAGCAGCCGAACATACCAACAGATGCCAGATCGAAGATGGCTATACCGGTGTTTTGCAGGGACAGATCCGTACCGAAACAGCACAAAATGGAAGAAAAGCACTCTACATCAGCTATCTTGGTTATACTGAAAAAGTGATGGAATATGAGGAACTGCCATTCCCGATGGAAACAGCGAAGAAGTTAGAGATCGGGGAAACGAATTATATTGTAGCAGGTGACGATCAGCCGTATGCATTCTTTTTTGTTACAGCAGAAACAGACAGCCACTATACGGTTCAGTTAGGGGGTAAGGTCAGCCGGTATCTGTGCAGATATGATGAGAAAGAAAACCAGATGGATAAGTCCTATGGTTCTTCTTCAAGTATCTGTGAGGTGACATTTGATCTGTCCGCAGGAGAAACAACGTATCTTGTGGCGGCTTTAAATGAAACGAAAAAAGCGGTCAGCTTAACATGTAAGGCCAAAGGTACAGAGATTGAAAAGGAAGAAGCTAAAAGTGTTGAAGTTGCGATGGGAGATTTAGTGGCTGGCAGTAAATTTCCAGAAGCAGATGCTTCAAAAATGACAAATTACAGTATCAAATCTGCAACATGGTACGGAGATGCCGATGAGGATAACAATGTAGACTTTGCAACAGCACATCGTCTGAAATTAGTGCTTGCACCTTCTGTGGGAGTTGCTTTTACAGAGAATACACAGGTATATTTCAATGGCATTTTAGTGACGGAAAAAGAAATAGGTTCTAACGGTATGCTGACGATTTATCATACATTCCCGTATACCGACTGTAAGATCACATTTCCGGATATTTCCGGTTATACCATACATACAGAAGGAATGACGGAATCAGACCGTATCTCTTATGGAGGAACTTGTTCCTTCTATTATGAAAATGCAGATGGAATACGGCTGACAGACCGTATCGTAAAGCAGAACCAGCGTCCGCTCACAACCGATGAAAATGGCTTTTATACCTTGACAGATGTCAAAGAAAATATTGTGATCACAGTCAAAGAACGTGATACGCAGGTTGGCGAAAATGAGAGCAGGCTGCTATTTTATAATAAGAGCAATACGATCTGTGATACAATGGTTGGAACATTAGACAAAACAATCGCAGATAATACCGAAGGCAATACCTGTTTACCGGAATTAGAAAGCTATACAGATGATACGATGCAGTTTTTCTATGGATGGTATACACAAAAAGATGATAACTTCAACGGAATCCATACACGTTTTACGAGAAATACAAAATTGACAGAAAAGCAGCATGATCTGTATGCAAAATGGGGAAGTGGAATCTTTTCCATGGTGACAGGTGGTGTCAAGGTAGAGTATAAAGTACTTTCCTTTGACGATGAAAACCATATGCGCATACAGGTATTTAAGGTGTCAGAGGCAGCGGAAGATTCAAAGGAAACCATAGAAGCTACCGGTGCAGGAACAGAAGTATTAGAAATTCCGGAGAGTTTAAGCGAACAAGAAATTTCTTTGACAGAGAGTCTTGGCATTGATATTGCAGACTGTGTCGTAGATTCTATAGCACCATATGCATTTGCAGACTGTGAGTTCTTAAATCAGGTTGTTTTACCGGATACGATCACAAGCATCTCAGATGAAACATTTGCAGGAGCAAAAAATCTAAAGATCACTTTATCTGATGCAGTTACTAAGATCAGTGATACGGCATTTGCCGATGCAGAAGGTACGACAGTCATATGCAGCAGCAGTTTAGCAGAAGATGAAAAGATCAAAAATGCATTATCCGATGCCGGTGTGACATTACAGACGGTAGATCTGATCGTTTCAGATGGAGTCAATGAAAAAACATTTACTTATGGCGATAAACCGGAAACTTTCACCGTAAAGACGCTTGTAAATGGAGCAGAAGATAAAGAAGCAGATATCAGTTTCTTATATGAGGATACCGATGCATATGCATACAGTGCCGATAAAAATACACTGACTGTCACACCAAAACGGGCAACAAAAGCAGCAGAACAGTTTCGTGTCTGCATCAGGGAAGAAGATTCAAAGATCAAAAAAACGATCACCTTCCAGACAGCAAAGGCAGCACAGATGGTAACTGCAAAAGATCTTTTGAAAAATACAGGAAATGTAGCATTTTCTGTCGGAGCAAAGACAAATGGTGATGGAAAACTACATTATACCAGCAGTGATCCATCAGTAGCGGCAGTAGACGCATATGGAATTGTACGTATCTATAAAGAAGGCATCATAACGATTGCGGTTACGGCAGAAGAAACAGATAATTATTTCGCTTCTGATGTCAAATACATCACATTGACAATAGAACCATTAAAAGCGGAAACAGGAAACAGACAGGAAAGTGATAAAGGTGGTCTGTATGTATACCAGGCATTCTATAAAAAAGCCTATAAGAGTAAAGCATTCCGATTAAATATATCATCTGTTTTACCGGTTTCCTATACCAGCAATAATAAAAAGGTGGCGGTTGTGAAACCGGATGGAACAGTTACTGTGAAAAAATGCGGTGTGGCACTGATCACAGTCAGAACATTGAAGGCAGAAAATGCGGTGCTCATTCAGGTAGTACCAAGAAAGTCAAAAGCAAAAACTGCAAGTAAAAAAGCAGGAACTTTGAAAGTAAGCTGGTCAAAGCAGACAGAAGCCTCCGGTTATCTCGTAGAATGTTCGTTAGATAAAAACTTTAAAAAGAAAGTTTTAAAGAAAGTGATCAAAAAGAACAAGACAACGAGTACGACCTTTCAGAAACTGAAAAAAGGCAGAAAGTATTATGTACGTGTAAGAGCATATACCGTGATCGATAATAAGAAGATTTACGGAGATGCCGGAAAGATTATGCGGCAGAAGATCAAGAAGTAAATATGGATCAATAGAAAAAGCCTCCGGCTGTTTGAACAATCAGACAACGGAGGCTTTTTTATATGACAGAAGATTAAGACAACTGTTCAATACCACTGATATCCGGCTGTATCGTCAGGGAGTAATTGGTATAATAGACGACAAATCCGGGGGCACTTTTGTTCGGCTTTTTCACATTTTTCTTCTGGAGATAATCAATCTCGACTTTATCATTGTCCCGTCCTTTCGAATAGAATCCGGCAAGTCTGCCAGCTTCTTCAAAGGTGCGGTCAGGTAATTCTTCGCCTTCGGTTTTTACGATCACATGGGAACCGGGCATTCCTTTTGCATGAAACCACCAGTCGTTACCGGTAGCAAATTTAAAGGTCAGTTCATCATTCTGGTAATTGTTCTTGCCGACATAGATGTGGAATCCGTCAGAAGAAATATAATGGAAAGGTTTGCTTTTGATCTTGGCTTTTTTGTCCCCGCGTTTTTTGCGGATATAGCCAAATTCGATCAGTTCTTCTTTGATCTGTACAAGATCATCTTCCGATACGGCAATATCTAAGGCAGTCGCAATGCTTTCAAGATGTGTGATCTCATTTTTGGTTTCTTCGATCAGAGTTGTCAGTGCTTCATATGTCCGCTTTAATTTTCCATAGCGGTCAAAATATTTCTTTGCATTTTCAGAGGCGGATAACTGGTCATCTAGTGGGATCGTGATCATTTCATTCGTATAATAATTTAAAGCCTCTAATTTTTTGGCGCCGCTTTCAAGATGATAGCCGTAAGTATTTAACAATTCGCCGTAAATGCGGTATTTCTCACGCTTTTCGGTATCTTTTAACTGTTTTTGCTGGAGCAGGAACTTTTTACGGTTCCGTTCGAGTGCAGTTGTTACGATACGACGCAGATCCGAAGATTTCTGGCGTATCCTTGTATAGATATTACGGCTCGCATAATAGGTTTCTAACACTTCAGAAATAGAGTCATAATTCGTAACGGTATATTCTTCATAGGAAGTATAAGGCAGGGAAGCAAATTCTACCGGCTCTTTTCCCTTATACATGATATTCGGTGAAAAATGTTCCTCTTTGATGTCGGTCATAAACCAGTCGAAATTATGGAACAGGTGCAGTTTTTCGTCTTCATGTAACGAACTCATCGAAAAATCACCGTCTACACCGGCACGAAAACAGATTTCATTTGCAATCGAAGGACTGATTCCGGTATATGACGTATAGATGGCTTTTGCGATCGGCTCTGGCTTTTCACAGACAGTCTGTAAAAAATCCTCCTGCGAAACGGTCAGCGGATTTTTTTTGTGCGTCGTATCAGGAATAAAATACATACGTCCCGGAAGGACTTCGCGGACAGAACTGATCTGTGCACTGACATGCTTGATACTGTCAATGATCGTGCCGTCTTCTTTGCAGAAGATGATATTACTATGCTTGCCCATCAGTTCGATGATCAGCTTCTTGTGGCAGAGATCACCTAATTCATCTAAATGTTCGATCTCAAATTGGATGATACGCTCTAAGTCAGGCTGTGTGATTCCTATGATCCTTCCATTTGCAATATGCTTACGCAGCACCATGCAGAAATTCGGTGCTGTCAAAGGACTTGGTTTATTCTGTTTTGTCAGATATAGAAAAGGAAGGGATGCACTTGCAGACATTGCAAGGCGGAACTGTCCGTTTTGTCCCTTCAAAGTAAAGAGCAGTTCATCAGTTTCCGGCTGTGCGATCTTGCTGATCTTACTGTTTAATATCGTTTTATTTAATTCGCAGACTAAATTCGCTACGACGATTCCATCAAATGCCATGGATAGATACCTCCAACATGATATTACTTGTACAACATATTATGATACTGGGGTCAAAAGGTCTTTTGCCCCCTATGATACCGGATTGCTCCGTGCATTGCACTCTCGCAATCCTCAAAAACATTCATAATCCGCTCATTTTTCTACGAAAAATGGCTGCTTATTCATGTTTTTGGCGGGTCAAAAAGTCAAAAATCCTCTTGCAAGCAGGCTTGCATCGGCTTTTCGACCTTTTGACTCTGGTATCATATTATCTTATAATGTATAAAATCCTGTGTCAAGCAGAGGAAGGCAAAAGCTGTTTGACTAATTGCAGATTTTCCTATATAATATTATTTAATTATGCATACATAAGTTTATGATAATGCCGCAAGGCAGTAGGAGGTTCTGATGATTAAGAGCATGACCGGATTCGGGCGTTGTGAGATTATGGAAAACAACCGCAAATTTACAGTGGAATTAAAATCTGTGAATCACCGGTATCTCGATGTGAATATAAAGATGCCAAAGAAACTTGGCTTTTTTGAAAGTGCGATCCGTACACTGTTAAAAGAATATATGCAGAGAGGAAAGATCGACCTTTTCATTTCCTATGAAGATTATACCGAGGAGAATTTTGCATTAAAATATAACGAAGATGTCGCAGCTGCTTATCTGAAATATTTAAGACAGATGGCAGATACATTTGATCTTGAAAATGATATACGGGTAAGTACCTTATCCCGTTATCCGGAAGTATTTACAATGGAAGAACAGAGCATCGATGAAAAGGAACTCTGGTCAACATTAGAGAAAGCCCTGCGTGGGGCGTGCAGCCAGTTTGTAGACAGCAGGATCGCAGAGGGAGAACATTTAGCAGAGGATCTGATCGAGAAATTAAATACCATGCTTGGCTATGTGGATTTTATCGAAGAACGTTCCCCGATGATCTTAACAGAATACCGTAAGCGTTTAGAGGATAAGATACATGAACTCTTAGGTGACAATCAGATCGATGAGAACCGGATCGCTACAGAAGTGACAATCTTTGCAGATAAGATCTGTGTTGATGAAGAAACCGTACGTCTGCGCAGCCATATAGAAGCAACGAAGGCTTCCTTAGAAGAAGGCGGAAGCATCGGACGTAAGTTAGACTTTATCGCACAGGAGATGAACCGAGAAGCGAATACCATATTGTCAAAGACTACAGATATTACGATCTCTGACATCGGTATCAATTTAAAAACCGATATCGAAAAAGTTAGGGAACAGATTCAGAACATAGAGTAGGAGATAGGTATGGCAGAACTGATGAATATCGGCTTTGGGAATCTGGTACATACCGATAAGATCATAGCGATCGTAACACCGGATTCCGCACCGGCAAAACGGCTGGTACAACGGGCAAAACAGGAAGAACAGATCGTTGATGCCACACAGGGCAGAAAGACGAGGAGCATTCTTGTGATGGAGCCGGATAAGATCGTACTTTCCGCTTTAGGAACAGATACATTAGCAGGCAGGTTCCATGAACTAGCAGGCAGCAGGGAGGAAAAATAAATGGATCAGAAACAAAGAGGGATTTTGATCGTATTTTCAGGTTTTTCGGGTTCCGGCAAAGGAACAGTTATGAAAGAACTGATGAACCGTTATGAAGAATATTATGCATTGTCCATTTCTGCAACAACCAGACAGCCAAGGGACGGAGAAGCAGATGGCAGGGAATATTTTTTCAAAACGCGGAAAGAATTTGAAAAAATGATTGAAAAAAACGAACTGATAGAGTATGCTTTGTACGTTGAAAATTATTATGGAACGCCAAAAGCCTACGTGGAAGAACAGTTAGAAGCAGGTAAAGATGTGATCTTAGAGATTGAGATACAGGGAGCATTAAAGATCAAAGAACTTTTCCCGGATACACTTTTGATGTTTGTGACACCACCGGATGCTGCAACGTTAAAAGAACGGCTGATCGGCAGGGGAACCGAACCGATCGATGTCGTGAATGCAAGGCTTTCAAGGGCATTTGAAGAATCTTTAGGTGTAGAAGCCTATGACTATCTGATTGTAAATGATGCATTAGATGTATGTGTGGAGGAAGTGCATTCCATTATCCGCAATGAGCATCAGAAAGTATCAAGGAATCAGGAGTTTATCAATAGAATCAAAGAAGAACTAAAAGGTTTTTCGAAAGGAGAATAATATTATGATACATCCATCTTATGTAGAACTTATGAAGGTCGTGAATAATGATGTAGCGATCGGAGAAGAACCGGTAGTAAACAGCCGTTATTCCATCGTGATCGCAGCAGCAAAAAGAGCAAGACAGCTGATCGCAGGTGCAGATCCTTTAGTACCGAATTCTTATGGAAAGAAACCGTTATCTATCGCAGTGGAAGAATTATATGACGGTGATGTAAAGATCTTAAGCGAAGATGAGAAAGAAAAAGTAACAGAATAAAGTTACCGGAATAAATTGAAAAATGGGATGTACAAAACATGGGTTTTGACATCCTTTTTTACTCTGTTGGAGGAATGCATGAAATTACTTTTTATATCATTAGGCTGTGATAAGAATCTGGTAGATTCGGAATATATGCTTGGTATGTTATCCGCAGACGGCATTACGATCACAGATGATGAAAATGAAGCAGATATTATCGTGATCAATACCTGCTGCTTTATCAATGATGCAAAGGAAGAAAGCATCAATACCATTTTGGAAATGGCAAAGTATAAAGAGTCTGGACAGTTAAAAGGTTTGATCGTTACAGGCTGTCTGGCACAGCGTTATCAGAAAGAGATCGAAGAGGAAATACCGGAAGTCGATGCGATACTTGGAACAAATTCCTATGATGGGATCGTGGAAGCAGTCCATCAGGTCATAAATGGCAGACATTATGAGAATTTTAAAACATTAGAGGGACTGCCGTCAACAGGTGCACGACGGACACTGACAACAGGAGGACACTACGCACACTTAAAGATCGCAGAAGGCTGTAATAAGCACTGTACTTACTGTATCATTCCAAAGATCAGGGGAGAATACCGGAGTGTACCGATCGAAGAACTGGTCGCACAGGCAAAAGAATTAGCAGAATCCGGTGTCAAAGAACTGATCTTAGTTGCACAGGAAACGACGCTTTATGGTGTAGATCTATATGGTAAGAAATCTTTAGGCAGACTCTTAGATGCATTAAATGAGATACCGGGCTTATACTGGATTCGGATTCTCTACTGTTATCCGGAAGAAATCGATGATGAGCTGATCGATGCGATCATACGGAATAGAAAAGTCTGTCATTATCTGGATATGCCGATACAGCATTCCACAGATGCTATTTTAAAACGGATGGGCAGAAGGACAAACCATGACGATATTGTGGCAATCGTTCAGAAATTAAGAGAACGGATTCCTGATATCTGTATCCGTACGACACTGATCTGCGGATTTCCGGGAGAAACAGAAGAACTGCATGAAGAACTGATGCAGTTCGTGAATGATATGGAATTTGACCGTTTAGGGGCATTTACCTATTCACCGGAAGAAGGTACACCGGCAGAAACATTCATAGATCAGGTCGATGAAGAAGTCAAACTGACATGGCAGGAAGAAGTCATGGAGTTACAGCAGGAAGTTTCCTACGATAAAAATGAAACCTTAAGAGGAGAAGAACTCTATGCATTTATCGAGGGAAAAGTAGCCGATGAAAATGCTTATGTAGGACGTACTTACCGTGATGCACCGGGTATCGACGGCTATGTCTTTATCCATACAGATGAAACGTTAGTCACCGGGGATTTTGTGAAAGTCAGGATCACCGGAGCATATGAATATGATTTGATAGGAGAGATAGTGAGATGAATTTACCGAACAAATTAACGGTATTTCGTGTAATACTGATACCATTCTTTGTATTTTTCCTTTTATATCCGGGATTTAGCGGATATGGAAACTATGTTGCAACAGGAATTTTTATCATAGCATCTTTAACGGATCTTGCAGATGGAAAGATCGCAAGAAAATATAATCTAGTCACAGATTTTGGGAAATTTATGGATCCGTTAGCTGATAAATTGCTCGTGTGTGCAGCTTTGATCTGTCTGGTCGATATGAGAAAATTACCGGCATGGATCGTGATCATCATTATCAGCCGGGAGTTTATCATCAGCGGATTCCGCCTGATCGCAGCAGATAACGGAATCGTGATCGCAGCAAGCTACTGGGGCAAATTTAAGACAGCATTCCAGATGGTCATGATCATCGCATTGATCTTAAATTTTGATCATCCGGCATTTCATATCTTTGAAACAGCACTGATCTATATTGCATTGATCTTAACCGTTGTTTCTCTGATCGACTATCTTGTGAAGAACAAAAATGTTTTAAAAGAACAGAAATAGTGATAAGGAGTGATCCTGTGAAAGAAAAAGAACTGACGATTGAAGAAGAAGTTGCGCAGTTACTGCAAAAATACCAGCTTTCCATTACAACAGCAGAGTCCTGCACCGGCGGGCTGATTGCAGGAACGCTTGTAAACGTTTCTGGAATATCCAGCCAGTTTAATGAAGGATATATTACTTATTCCAATGAGGCAAAAGAGCGGCTGTTAGGGGTATCCCATGCAACATTAGAAACATATGGGGCAGTCAGTGAACAGACCGCAGAAGAAATGGCAGCCGGTGCAAGGTGTGCCGCCCATGCAGATATGTCGATCGTATCAACCGGGATAGCAGGCCCTGATGGCGGAACGAAAGAAAAGCCGGTAGGTCTTGTCTATTTAGGCTGTGCTTCATCAAATGGTGTGACAGTGGAACGGCATATTTTTGCCGGCAGCCGGCAGGAAGTGAGAATGTCAGCCGTTCATGCGGCACTTACACTTGTAAAAAAAGTGATCGAAAGCAATGAAAAAAGCGATCAGTAAGGAGCAGATATGAGGATAATCGCAGGAAGTAAACGAAGGCTTCCATTAAAGACTGTGGAGGGAAAAGATACCAGACCAACGACAGACCGTATCAAAGAAACACTGTTTAATATGCTGCAAAATGAAATCTATGGCTGTTATTTTCTCGATCTGTTTGCAGGGAGCGGACAGATTGGGTTAGAAGCATTGAGCCGCGGGGCAAGATATGTGGTATTTGTAGAAAATGCGAAGAAAGCAGCTGCCTGTATCACAGAGAATATCCGGTTTACAAAATCAGATAAGGAAAGTCTTTTATTACAGATGGATGTGATCGCAGCACTTCGTTCCATGGAAGGGAAGTATCAGTTTGATATTATTTTTATGGATCCGCCATATGACAAAGAATTAGAACGGGAAGTATTAGAATATTTGAAATCATCTTCATTATTAAAAGAAGATACACTTATGATCACAGAGGCATCCTTACAGACAGATCTTTCATATGTAAATGAACTGGGATTTACGATCTTAAAAGAAAAATGTTATAAAACAAATAAACATATATTTATACAGAAACAGTAAAAGACAAGCGTCAGCTATGGGAGGATATTATGGGAAAAGCAATTTATCCGGGCAGCTTTGATCCGGTTACGTTTGGACATTTTGATATGATAAAACGTTCTGCTGCGATCATGGATGAACTGATCGTAGGTGTATTGAACAATAGTGCGAAAAATTCGTTGTTTTCTGTGGATGAACGTGTTAGTATGTTAAAAGAGCTGACAAAAGATATTCCGAATGTAACGGTAGATTCTTTTGACGGGCTTTTAGTAGATTATATGAAGAAAAGCGGAGCAACGATCATTGTGAGAGGATTAAGGGCGGTCACTGATTTTGAATACGAACTGCAGATCGCACAGACGAATCATGTGGAATACCCGGAAGCGGAAACGATCTTTTTAACGACAAACTTGAAGTATTCCTATTTAAGTTCCTCTATAGTTCGGGAATTTGCAGCTTATGGCGGTGATATTTCGAACTTTGTTCCACCACAGTTTATCGACAGGATTTATGAGAAATATAATATTAAAAAGTAAGGAGTGTTGACCATGAACAGCAGAATGGAGCAGATTATCGAAGAGATCGAAGAATATATAGATGGCTGTAAATCCCAGCCATTATCGAGTGGTGCCAGAATTATCGTGGACAAAGAAACCATAGATGAATTACTGACAGAACTTAGGTTAAAGACTCCGGAAGAAATCAAACGATACCAGAAGATCATCAGTAATCAGGAAGCGATCTTGGCAGATGCAAAGTCAAAAGCAGATGAGATCATTGCACAGGCACAGGTACAGACAAATGAACTGATCAGTGAACATGAGATCATGCAGCAGGCATATGCACAGGCAAATGAAGTGGTGATGATTGCAACGAAGCAGGCACAGGAGATTTTAGATAATGCGACAAACGATGCAAATGCGATCCGAATGAATGCGATCACTTATACGGATGATATGTTAAAGAGCATAGAGGACATTATTTCAGGTTCTATTGAAACAACAAGAGCAAGAACCGATAATTTTGTCAGTTCCTTACAGGGATATTTAGATGTTGTGACTGCAAACCGTGCAGAGCTGGTTCCACAGGAACTTGAAAGTGAAAATATACAGGCATCTGCACCGGCAAAAGAGGCAGCTTCTTCAGAGGCAGATGCCTAAGAGAAGGCACACAGATAAAAGAAATATCCAAGGATACTGCTGATCACAGCAAAACAAAGGCGGCAGAGCAGGTAACGGCTTTTCGAAAAGGCACAGGTTTTTGTCATAGAGCAGGTCTGTGCAAAACCGCACAATCCACCAAAGGATGCAAAGAACATTGCCATCGGATAGATGTACTCTGGCAGCAATGCAGAGGTTTTTAAACAGGATATACCTGTTGTCACTTCGGTCATGCCTGTACAGATAAGATTTACCAGAGGGTATCTTAGGTTACAGGTATTTAAGAGAGCTGCAAAGATGGAAAACAGGATGATATATCCACCTAATCTGGTTAAAGATTCAAACCCATTCATAATGCCGGCATCAACGATTCCAAAATCCAAATGAGAATCAGATGCCGCTTTTTTGTAAGGTGCTGATTTTAATTTCTTCAACTGAAAAATGGCATAGCATACAGGCGGCAGGTATAGTGCGGTATAACTAAAGAGTATCATTTTTGGCATTTCTAATATATTTGTCAGGAGATAACCACTGATAAATACTGGACTTAGCTGGTTAAAGCAGATAGAGAGGATCTCACCTTCTTCTTTGGAGATCTTCTGCTGCATGGTGAGATCGGCACTGATCTTACTTCCCATCGGAAAGCCAAAGAAGAGTCCGCCTAAAAAGGCAAAGCATCCATACTGGCTGGTCGGAATGATATGCTTTGTCAATGGATACAAATATTTTGTAACAATCTGCATATAATTGGAATACACCATAATGTTTGACAGGATCGCAAGCGGGAGTAAGGCAGGAAGGATCTGTTCGTACCAGAGCAGCAAACCATTTCCGGCAGCATGGATGGAAACCGCTGGATGTGTCAGGATAAAAAGGATCAATATTAATAATGCAAATAAAATAAAATAATTTTTTTTCATATTAAACTATATTAAAAAATGGAGGCAGCTATGAGTATTTTAGAAAATGTACAACCAAAAAATGTTTTTCATTATTTCGAGGAGATTTGTCAGATTCCCCATGGGTCTTATCATACAAAACAGATCAGTGATTATCTGACAGCGTTTGCAAAAGAGCATGAGTTAGAATATTATCAGGACGATTTAAACAACGTTGTGATGATCAAAGAAGCAACTGCAGGATATGAAGCAGCATCTCCGGTGATCCTTCAGGGACATATGGATATGGTCTGCGAAAAAGATGCAGGCGTAGAGATCGATTTTGAAAAAGACGGACTGGATATCTATATCGATGGAGATTTTATCAAAGCAAAAGGAACCACATTAGGTGGTGATGATGGAATTGCAGTTGCTTATGCACTTGCAGTTTTAGCAGACGATTCCTTAGAGCATCCAAGATTAGAAGCAGTGATCACTGTAGACGAAGAAGTAGGACTGCTTGGAGCAAAGGATATCGACCTCTCGATGTTAAAAGGACATATCCTTTTAAATATCGACTCTGAAGAAGAAGGACATTTTTTGACAAGCTGTGCCGGAGGACTTTCCACACAGACGAAAATACCGGTTGTTTATCAGAGAGAACAGGGCATAAAGGTATCATTACATCTGCATCAGTTAGAAGGCGGACATTCAGGTGCTGAGATCGATAAAGAGCGCGCAAACGGCATTATCGAAATGGGAAGGATATTAAAATATTTAGAAGAACGCATACAGATCGGGCTGATCTCGTTAGAAGGCGGTTTAAAAGACAATGCCATTCCAAGAAATGTAAGCAGTAGTATTATGATCTTACCGGAAGACCGGGAAGCATTTTCAAGTTATATCGCAGAGATCACAGAGATCTTAAAGAAAGAATATGCAATCTCCGATCCAAATCTTACATTAGATGTACAGTTTGATAAAGAAGGCAGTTATGAAGTTTTAAATCCATCTTCTTTACAGAAAGTGTTATTCTACCTGCGAAATGTACCAAATGGTGTGATGCATATGAGTACGAATATCAAAGGTCTGGTAGAAACCTCTTTAAATGCAGGAATCATGAAATTAAATAAAGAGGAACTTTATATTTCCACTTCTGTACGAAGCAGTGTCAAGAGCCGCAAAGAAGAACTGACAGACAGATTGGTATATCTGACAGAATTTTTAGGCGGAGAGATCAGTATCGAGGGTGATTATCCTGCATGGGAATACTGTGCAGATTCCAGATTGCGTGAAAAAGTGTCAGAAGTTTATACAAGGATCTTTCAGAAAGAGCCGGTATTTGAAGCAATTCATGCCGGATTGGAATGTGGAATGTTTGCAGATAAGATCGCAGACCTAGATGCAGTATCTTTTGGACCGGATATGTTTGATATCCATACACCAAAGGAACGCTTAAGTATTTCTTCTACAGAACGTGTATATAAATTTATCGTAGAATTTTTGCGGAGTATGAAATAGTATTTGTGGTCAGATATAAGTATGTGATCTGTATTGTTTGTTTTTTTACACTGATCGTTTTTGATGCATGGCTGTCTGAGGAGCTATGGCATTCTGCACAGCCGGATAGCAGAAATGTCTTAGATGCAGTATGGGAGGATATTGTTTATTTTCCCATACCGGAATCTTCTTTTGATAAAAAAGGTTACAGTGTAAGTTATACTGACAGTTTCATGCAAAGCCGCAGCTATGGAGGAGAACGTTTCCATGAAGGCTGTGATATCATGGCAGGTATCAATGAACGCGGACATTATCCGGTGGTCAGTGTTTCCGATGGTTGTGTCGAAAAAATGGGCTGGCTGAAACTCGGCGGCTATCGGGTTGGGATCAGAAGTCCAAACGGTGTGTATTTTTATTATGCACATTTAAGTGATTATGCACCGGAATTAATTTGCGGCATGGAAGTAAAAGCCGGAGATCTGCTTGGATTTATGGGAGATACCGGTTATAGTGAAGTCGAAGGTACGACCGGACAGTTTCCGGTGCATCTGCATTTCGGCATCTACTTAAATGAAGCAGATGGGGAAGAAAAAAGTTATGATCCATATCCATTTTTACAGGAATTAGAAGGGCATAAATTAGAATTTTACTATGAGTAGGAGTAGGATCTATGCGTTTAGATAAATTATTAGCAGATATGCAGATCGGTTCGAGAAGCGAAGTCAAGACATATATCAGACAGAAAAAAGTGACGATAGACGGCAGTACAGATGTAAGGGCAAATCAGGAGGTCAACCCTGTGGTACAGACAGTCTGCTACTTAGGAAAACCGTTAAAATACCGTGAATTTGAATATTATATGCTCTATAAGCCAAAGGGCTGTGTCACAGCAAGAAGCGATGCAGTTCATGCAACAGTGATGGATTACATAGACAGTAACAGGAAAAATCTCTCTCCGGTAGGCAGACTTGATCTTGATACCGAGGGACTTTTACTGATCACAAATGACGGGGCACTGTCCCATGATCTTTTAAGTCCTGCAAAACATGTGAAAAAAACATATGAAGCAATGATCGATGGTCATGTTACGGATGCAGATGCAGAAGCATTCCGGCAGGGGTTAGATATCGGAGATGATACCTTAACACGACCGGCAGAACTTGAGATCTTAAGTGCAAACGAGCAGTCCTTCATACGTGTGACGATAACTGAGGGACGCTTTCATCAGGTGAAACGCATGTTTCAGGCAGTTGGGAAAGAAGTCGTATATCTAAAGCGGATTTCCATGGGAAATCTGCTGTTAGATGAAACGTTAAAACCCGGTGAGTACAGGGAGTTAAAGGAAGAAGAAATTCGTGCATTAAAGAATCGGGAGGATAGTTACTGTTCACACCTAACAGTGTGACCAGCAACGATTACAGCCCATTTAAAATGCCTCTACGAGGCAGGGGCTGTAATCATACAATAATTAACACTATGGCGCATAGCTTGACAGTGCGGTGTCAAGCTTGCATCTGAACAGTAACGGAGGATATACATGTTATCGCAGATAAAAGCAGTAATATTTGATTTAGACGGAACCTTAGTAGATTCCATGGGACTTTGGAAAGACATTGATATTGAATTTTTAGGAGAACGGGGAATTACTTATGAGGACGATCTGCAGGAAAAGATCGAGGGCATGAGTTTTACGGAAACAGCCGTTTATTTTAAAGAATATTATCATCTTGATGAATCAGTAGAGGAATTAAAAAAGATCTGGAATCAGATGGCAGAATACAAATACCGCTATGAAGTGCTCCCGAAGCCGGGTGTCATAGAGTTTTTAGATACCTTAAAAAAGAAAAAGATCAAAATGGGTATTGCAACAAGTAATTCAAAAGAACTCATCGCTGCTGTCAATGAGGCATATCATTTTGATGAATATATGTCCTGTATCGTAACGGCATGTTCTGTCAATAAAGGAAAACCAGCGCCTGATGTCTACTTAGAAGCTGCACGAAGACTAGGTGTGAAACCGGAAGAATGTTTAGTCTTTGAAGATATCATAAAGGGTATCGAAGCCGGAAAAAATGCCGGAATGAAAGTATGTGCAGTAGAAGATTCCTATTCAGCTAAACAGCGGGAAGAAAAACAAAAGATCAGTGATTACTATATCGAATCCTATGATGATATCAAAAACCATACTTATTACGAGAAGGAACCATCATAGTTACGGAGGATGCCATGCAAAAAGGATTTTTACCTGTTACAAAAGAAGAAATGCTTGCACAGAATATCACACAGTTGGATTTTGTGTATGTGGTCGGAGATGCCTATGTTGACCATCCTTCTTTTGGACATGCGATCATATCAAGAATATTAGAATCCCATGGATATACTGTGGGAATCATTTCACAGCCTGACTGGAAAGATGAAAACAGTATTGATGTTTTTGGAGAGCCTAGGCTAGGCTTTTTAGTATCTGCCGGAAATATGGATTCTATGGTCAACCACTATTCCGTATCGAAGAAAAGAAGACAGACAGATGCCTTTACACCGGGCGGTATCATGGGAAAACGTCCCGATTATGCAACGATCGTCTACTGTAACCTGATCCGCAGGAAATATAAGAAAAAACCGCTGATCATCGGTGGAATCGAAGCGAGTTTAAGACGGCTTGCACATTATGATTACTGGTCAGATAAGATGAAACGTTCGATCCTGTTAGATTCCGGTGCCGATCTGATCTCATACGGTATGGGGGAACGGAGCATCGTTGAGATCGCAGATGCCCTAGACAGCGGGCTGGCTGTAACGGATATTACATTTATCAATGGAACAGTCTATAAGACCAGAAAACGGGAAGATATTTATGATGCGATCGAACTGCCGCATTATGAAGAAGTAAAAGCCAAAAAAGAAGCCTATGCAAAGAGTTTTTATATCCAATACTGTAATACCGATCCATTCAGTGGAAAACGGTTATTTGAAACCTATGATGAAAAAATGTTCATCGTGCAGAATCCGGCGGCAAAACCATTGAGCCAGAGTGAAATGGATGCGGTTTATGCGCTGCCTTATATGCGGACATATCATCCTTCCTATGAAGAAGCAGGCGGCGTTCCGGCTATCGAGGAGATCAAATTCAGCTTAGTCAGCAACCGTGGCTGTTATGGCGGCTGTAGTTTCTGTGCACTGACCTTTCATCAGGGAAGGATCATTCAGACAAGAAGCCATGAATCCATCTTAAATGAGGCACAGAAGATCATCTGGGATCCGGATTTTAAAGGCTATATCCATGATGTCGGAGGACCTACGGCAAATTTCAGGGCACCAGCCTGTAAAAAACAGCTGACAAAAGGTGTCTGCCCAAACAGACAGTGCTTATTCCCAACACCATGTAAAAATCTTGAGATCGACCATAAAGATTATCTGTCATTACTGCGGAAACTGCGGGCACTTCCAAATGTCAAAAAAGTATTCGTGCGTTCCGGTATCCGTTTTGACTATCTGATCTATGATAAAGACCAGACATTTTTAAGGGAACTTTGTGAGTATCATGTCAGCGGTCAGTTAAAAGTAGCACCAGAGCATATCAGTAATGCAGTTCTTGAAAAGATGGGAAAACCTTCCGTAGAAGTCTATGAAAAATTTGTACATGCTTATAAAAAGACGAATGAACAGCTTGGCAAGAAACAGTATCTTGTTCCGTATCTGATGTCGTCACATCCGGGTTCAACCTTAAAAGAAGCCATAGAATTAGCAGAATTTTTAAGGGATCTAGGTTATATGCCGGAGCAGGTGCAGGATTTTTACCCGACACCATCGACGATCTCGACCTGTATGTATTATACCGGTTTAGATCCACGAACGATGCAGCCGGTGTATGTAGCAGTCAATCCGCACGAAAAGGCGATGCAGAGGGCACTGATCCAGTATCGGAATCCAAAAAATTATGACCTTGTCAGAGAGGCGCTTAAAAAAGCCGGCAGAGAAGATCTGATTGGATTTGACAAAAAATGTCTGATACGTCCGCGTAAGGGAGAAGTCCTGTCCGATAAAAAGGCATATGGCAGGAATGAAAAAGGTTCACAAAAGCCACAGAAGAAAAAGACCATCCGCAACGTACATAAAAAGAAGAAGTCAGGAAGGTAGAGATATGCGTGAATTAGTGATCGGACAAAATGAAGCAGGACAGAGATTTGACAAATATTTAAAGAAACTGTTAAGTCAGGCGCCGGGCAGTTTTATCTATAAGATGCTCCGGAAAAAGAACATTGTATTAAATGATAAAAAAGCAGACGGCACAGAGAAATTAAAAGTAAATGATACAGTGAAATTATATTTATCAGAAGAAACATATACAAAGTTTTCATCAGATACGGCAGAAACATTCGTAAAAGAGCAGTTGCCGGAGATTGATCTTATGCATCTGCCATTTCAGATCCTCTATGAGGATGCAGATGTGTTGATGATCAATAAGCCGTCCGGTATGCTCTCGCAAAAGGCAAAACCAGACGATATTTCCGCAAATGAATATATCTTAGCGTATCTCTTAGCGTCCGGTGTTGTAAAAAAAGAGAATCTTAACACGTTCCGTCCTTCAATCTGTAACCGCCTCGACAGAAATACGTCAGGAGTATTGATTGCAGGCAAGACATTAAAGGGATTACAGGAGATGTCAAAACAACTGCGGATGCGTGAAGTTAAGAAGTTTTATCATTGTATTGTGGAAGGCAATATTACCGCATCACAGCATATCAGAGGATACCTTAGAAAAGATGCAAAACAAAATAAGGTGAAGATCCTAGAAAAACCAGAGGATAAAGACGATAAGTTTATCGAAACAGAATATGTCCCTTTGGAAAATTATAAACATGCGACACTCTTAGAAGTACATCTGATCACCGGACGGACACATCAGATTCGTGCCCATTTAGCGTCGATCAAACATCCTGTGATGGGAGATGTAAAATACGGTGCAAAGAAAAGAAATGAGATTACTTCACAATTATTACACGCATACCGTTTAGAATTAGAAAACGGAGAAGAGATCATCGCACCTTATCCAAAAGAGTTTAAGGATATGATAAAGAAGTTAAAGGGGTAATGTAAGCTTAAAGGAGTAAGTGATGGCTACATGGAATTCGAGAGGACTGCGTGGTTCTGCACTAGAAGAATATATCAACCGTACAAATGAAAAATACTTAGAGAATCATTTAGCACTGATCCAGAAGATTCCGACACCGATCACACCGATCACGATCGACAAGGAGAGCCGGCATATCACACTGGCATATTTTGACCAGAAAAGTACGGTAGACTATATCGGTGCTGTGCAGGGAATCCCGGTCTGCTTTGATGCAAAAGAATGTCATACGGATACTTTCCCGCTTGCGAATATCCATGAACATCAGGTGAAGTTCATGGAATCCTTTGAAGAACAGGGCGGAATCGCATTTTTTCTGATCTCTTATACGGGCAGGGAAGAATTTTATTACCTGCAGTTTTCTGTATTAAAGAAATTCTGGGAGAGAAAAGAACAGGGTGGACGGAAAAGTTTCCGTTATGAAGAATTAGATCCGTCATTCATTCTGCATACAAAAGGTGGGCTTTTAGTACCATATTTAGATGGAATCCAGAAGGATTTAGAACGCAGGGATTGACATTGTATAAAAATTCACATATAATTTAAGAAAATTTTACTATAGTAGCATGGTAGCACACTAAAGTGTTCCGCAGAAGATGGAGAGTCAGAAGATGATGAAAAGACAGTTATTACATACACCGGAGGGTGTCCGGGATATTTACAATGAAGAATGTGAGAAGAAACAGGTCTTGCAGGAAAAATTGAAAAAGGCAATGGAACAGTATGGATATCATATCATCCAGACACCGACCTTTGAATTTTTTGATATATTCGGAAAGGAGATCGGAACAACACCGTCAAAAGACCTTTATAAGTTTTTTGACAGAGAAGGAAATACTTTGGTGTTAAGACCGGATATCACCCCATCGATCGCAAGGGCAGCAGCAAAATATTTTAGTGAAGAAGATATGCCGATCCGGCTTTATTATATGGGAAATACCTTTATCAATAATTCCAGTTATCAGGGAAGATTAAAGGAAAATACACAGCTTGGTGCAGAATTTATCGGAGATAATTCTGTGGATGCAGATGCAGAACTGATCTCACTTGCCGTAGAGTGTCTGTTAGCATCCGGTTTAAAAGAATTTCAGCTTAGCATCGGACATGCAGATTTCTTTGCAGGTCTGATCGAGGCAGCAGGATTAGATGAAGATGCGATCGACGAGTTACGGGAACTGATCTCAAATAAGAACTTCTTTGGTGTAGAAGAAGTGGTTTCAAATTATAAGATGGACGAGAATCTGCGTTCTTTATTTAAAATGCTTGGAAGATTCTATTTTTCCATGGAAGAAATGGCAAAGGCACGCTTATTAGCTGCTGATTATCCGAAGATCTTATCTGCGATCGTACGTTTAGAAGAACTTCATAAAGTCCTTGAAGTCTATGGAATCGACAAATATGTATCTTACGAATTAGGCATGGTCAGTGATTACCAGTATTATACCGGAATCATTTTTGCGGGCTATACATTCGGAAGCGGAGAACCGATCTTAAAGGGAGGCCGTTATGACCATCTGTTAAGTTACTTTGGCAAAAGTGCACCGTCAATCGGTTTTGCGATCGTGATCGATCAGCTGATGGCAGCATTGAGCAGACAAAAGATTCAGATTGAAGTACCATACCAGTGTGAGCTGATCATTTATGCAAAAGAGCATTTAAAAGAGGCAGTTGCCTTAGCAAGAGAGATCCGAAGCAATGGTGGCAATGTGGAATTAGTCGGTATGGATAAAACACATACAAGAGCAGATTACGAAGCTTATGCAAACAGAAACCATCGTATCAATATCAGTTATTTAGAGTAGTGGAGAGGATTACAAAATGAGTGAAGACAGATATTTAACATTCGCCCTTGGCAAAGGACGGTTAGCAAAGAAAACATTAGAAACCTTTGAGAAGATCGGAATTACCTGTGAAGAAATGAAAGATAAAGATACGAGAAAGCTGATCTTTGTCAATGAAGAATTAAAACTCCGCTTTTTCTTATCCAAAGGGCCGGATGTGCCGACTTATGTAGAATATGGGGCAGCCGATATCGGTATCGTCGGAAAAGATACGATCTTAGAAGAAGGCAGAAATATCTACGAAGTATTAGATCTAGGTTTTGGGAAGTGCAGAATGTGTGTCTGCGGACCGGAAAGTGCAAAAGATCTGTTACAGCACCACGAACTGATCCGTGTTGCAACGAAATATCCAAGGATCGCAAAAGATTATTTTTATAATAAAAAACACCAGACTGTTGAGATCATCAAATTAAACGGTTCGATCGAACTAGCACCGATCGTAGGACTTTCAGAAGTGATCGTTGATATTGTAGAAACCGGTTCTACACTGAGGGAAAACGGACTGACCGTATTAGAAGAAGTGTGTCCGTTATCTGCAAGAATGGTGGTCAATCAGGTCAGCATGAAAATGGAAAATGAACGTATCACCAAGTTGATCACTGATTTAAAATCTGTCATTGGACAGTAATGGAGGAAATGATGAGAACATTAACATTGAATAACGAAACGAAAAAAAATATCTTAAATGACCTCTTAAAGAGAAGCCCGAATAATTATGCCGAATTTGAAGGCAGAGTCAATGAGATCATCGCAAACGTAAGAGAAAAAAGAGATGCTGCTATTTTTGAATATACAAAGATGTTCGATAAGGCAGACATCAATGCGTCGAATGTAAAAGTCACAGAAGATGAGATCAAAGAGGCTTATTCTTTAGTAGATGAAAAATTACTTGAAGTGATCCGTAAAGCGAAAGTCAATATCCGCGATTACCATGAAAAACAGAAAAGAAACAGCTGGTTTGACAGTCAGGAAAACGGTATCATCTTAGGACAGAAGATCACAGCATTACATACCGCAGGTGTATATGTACCGGGTGGAAAAGCTGTTTATCCATCTTCCGTTTTAATGAACGTTCTTCCTGCTAAAGTTGCAGGGGTAAAACGTATCATCATGACCACTCCATGCGGAGCAGACGGAAAAGTCTATCCATCGACCTTAGTAGCGGCAAAAGAAGCCGGTGTAGATGAAATCTACAAAATAGGCGGAGCACAGGCAATCGCAGCTATGGCATTTGGTACGGAGAGTATTCCGAAGGTAGATAAGATCGTAGGGCCGGGAAATATCTATGTTGCACTTGCGAAAAAAGCAGTTTTTGGTTATGTCAGCATTGATTCTATCGCAGGGCCAAGTGAAATCTTAGTCTTAGCAGATGAAACCGCCAATCCGAAATATGTGGCAGCCGATCTGTTATCACAGGCGGAACATGATGAAATGGCATCTGCTATTTTAATTACAACGAGCAAAGAGTTAGCAGAAAAGGTATCTGTCGAAGTTGACAAATTTGTAGCAAAATTATCAAGAAAAGAAATTATCCAGAAATCTTTAGACAATTACGGTTATATTTTAGCAGCCGATACCTTAGATGAGGCAATCGAAGCAGCAAATGATATTGCTTCTGAACATTTAGAAATCGTGACAAAGAATGCATTTGAAGTTATGACAAAGATAAGAAATGCCGGAGCGATCTTTATCGGAGAATACAGTTCCGAACCGTTAGGAGATTATTTTGCCGGACCAAACCATGTCCTTCCGACGAATGGAACCGCAAAATTCTTCTCACCGCTTTCTGTGGACGATTTTATCAAAAAATCAAGTATCATATCTTATTCAAAAGAAGCCTTACAGGCAGTATATAAGGATATTGTACAGTTTGCAGAATGTGAAAAATTAACAGCACATGCAAATTCTATCCGTGTGAGATTTGAAGAGGAGTAATCATATGTCGAGAAAAGGGATTGTAAACAGAAAGACGAAAGAAACAGATATTTCCATGAAATTAGAATTAGATGGGAGAGGGATCGCAAAGGTAGATACCGGAATCGGTTTTTTTGACCATATGTTAGAGGGATTTTCCAAACATGGTTTTTTTGATCTCGATCTCAAAGTAATCGGTGATCTGACGGTAGACTGCCATCATTCGATCGAAGATACCGGAATCGTGTTAGGAAATGCTATCCGTAAAGCTGTTGGGGATAAACGTGGCATCCGTCGTTACGGAAGCTGTATCCTGCCAATGGACGAAACTTTAGTCTTATGTGCGGTCGATCTGTCAGGCAGACCTTATCTGGTATTTGACGGAACATTTACGACAGACCGTGTCGGTTATATGGATACAGAAATGGTCAAAGAGTTTTTCTATGCAGTTTCTTACAGTGCAGGTATGAATCTTCATATTAAGGTCTTGTCAGGAGAGAATAATCATCATATAATTGAGGGGATGTTTAAAGCATTTGCAAGAGCTTTAGATGAAGCGACCGGTATCGATGAACGGATCACCGGAATTTTATCGACAAAAGGAAGTTTATAGGAGAAACAAATGGAATTTAAAAATATTGTAGCAACAATTTATCTAAAAGATGGTAAGGCAGTAAAGAGTCCGACCGACCTGACATCTGCCGGAGACGTGTTTGAAAAAGCAAAAATGTATAACGACTGCGGAATTGACAAGATCTTTATCTTTGACCTTTCCGAAGATGATGAAGAACACGAGAAGAATTTACAGACGATCAAAGATCTAAACCGTAATCTTGAGATTAAAGTATGTGCAGGCGGCAACATTAACCGTTTCGAAGATATTAAGAAGATTTTTTATACCGGCTGCCTTCAGGTAATGTTAAATGGTTCAAAACCGGAAAGTATCGCACTTGCAGAAGAAGCAAGCAAGCGTTTCGGAAAAGACCGTATCTTAGTATCCGTTAAGAATGTTGATTTTATCTTCAAGAATAAAGAAGCTATGGAAGAAAATTTCCATGAGATGTTAGTACTTGATAAGACCATGTTAGATGCAGTAGAAAATATCACAACGATTCCGGCGGTTGTCGTTGTAGATGATTATGATATTCAAGAGATCGTAGATATATTAAAGAGAGATTCTGTACGTGGTATCACCGGTCAGTTTGTTACAGATCCTGATATTGACATTATGCTCTTAAAGACAGAACTTTCCACCCATGGACTGCATATGGTCAACTTTACATCTGCCTTACAGTGGTCAGACTTTAAGGTGAATTCAGATGGCATGGTACCGGTTATTGTACAGGATTACCGTACAGATGAAGTTTTGATGTTAGCATATATGAATGAAGAAGCATTTTTATGTACGATCAGTTCCGGTAAGATGACATATTTCAGCAGAAGCCGTCAGGAGATCTGGATGAAGGGAGAAACTTCAGGACATATCCAGTATGTGAAATCCTTAACGGCAGATTGTGATTACGATACGATCTTAGCAAAAGTATCCCAGATCGGGGTGGCATGTCATACCGGCAATCCGACCTGCTTCTTTAATCCGATCGTTAAGAAAGAATATGTAGAAAAAAACCCGCTTAAGATCTTTGACGAAGTATACGACCTGATCTTAGACAGAAAAGCACATCCAAAGGAAGGGTCTTATACCAATTATCTGTTTGATAAGGGAATCGATAAGATCTTAAAGAAAGTCGGAGAAGAAAATACAGAGATCATCATTGCTGCAAAAAATCCAAATCCGGAGGAGATCAAATATGAGATTTCTGATTATCTGTATCATCTGATGGTTCTGATGGCAGAAAGAGGTGTTACATGGGAAGATGTGACACAGGAATTGTCACAGAGATAGTTTCATATACTGATATGGAACAAACAGTATGAGGTTTTCAATGAGATTTGAGGATGCTTTAGACAGAAAAGCATATGTAAAAAGTGTACGGGAGTCCTTTGAGCTGACAGGGACAGGCGGACATAGCGAGGGCAAAACGATAGACAAAGGAGAAGCGAAAGACGGCTTCTCCTTTTTTAAAGTGCGTATGCTGCTTGCAGCCTGCATTTTTGCAGCATTTGTGATCTGTGACCAGACGCATACGAAGTTCTATCAGTATTCGACGCAGGACGTTGTAAAACAGATCACCAAGAATTATGATTATGATAAGATCAGGTTACTGTTCAGACGCAAGCTTGACACTGCGCTGTCAAGCTATGCACCATGGTGTTAATTATTGTGTGATTACAGCCCCTGCCTCGTAGAGGCATTTTAAATGGGCTGTAATCGTTGCTGGTCACACTGTTAGGTGTGAACAGTAACAAGATCAGTGAGATGATTTCTGCAAATTTTCCGGTTGTTGCGGAAAATCACTAACATATGCTATACTAGCAAAAGAGTGAAAAACAGAATTTAGCGAAAAACAATAGAACAGGAATAAATCAGAATGAAAAAATTAGCATTAAGCGATGAAATACTATTAAAAATAGACAAACCAGCCCGATATATCGGAAATGAAGTCAATTCCATCGTAAAAGATCCGAAAGAAGCAGCCATCCGGTTTGCAATGTGCTTTCCGGATGTCTATGAGATCGGTATGTCACACTTAGGCATACAGATCTTATATGATATGTTCAATAAACGTGAGGATGTTTATTGTGAACGTGTCTATTCACCATGGCCGGATCTGCATCAGATTATGAAAGAGCAGCAGATTCCACTGTTTGCATTAGAATCACAGGACGCAGTGAAGGATTTTGACTTCCTTGGCATTACCATACAATATGAGATGTGTTATACAAATATTTTGCAGGTCATTGACCTTTCGCAGATCCCGATGTTTGCAGCAGACAGGACAAAAGACGATCCATTTGTGATCGGTGGCGGGCCATGTGCATACAATCCTGAGCCGTTAGCAGATTTTTTTGATCTGTTTTATATCGGGGAAGGCGAGATCAGTTACGATGCTTTATTTGACTGTTACAAAGAATGGAAAGCATCTGGTGAAGACAGGATTGGATTTTTACGGAAAGCAGCAAAGATTCCGGGTATCTATGTACCGCAGTTATATGAAGTGACTTATAAGGAAGATGGTACGATAGAGGCATTTACACCAAAAGAAGAAGGGATTCCTGAAAAGGTGGAAAAACAGCTTGTGATGAATATGTCAGAATCCGTTTATCCGCAGAAACCATTAGTACCATTTATCAAAGCAACACAGGATCGTGTGGTCTTAGAGATCCAGCGTGGCTGTATCAGAGGCTGCCGCTTTTGTCAGGCAGGCATGATCTACCGTCCGACAAGGGAGAAGGATGTAGATGTTTTAAAACAGTATGCTTATCATATGTTGAAAAATACAGGGCATGAAGAAATTTCTTTAAGTTCCTTAAGTTCTTCCGATTATTCTTCCTTAAAGGAATTAGTCACATTTCTGATCGAGGAATTTAAAGGTAACGGTGTAAATATCTCTCTGCCGTCACTCCGTATTGATGCATTTTCCTTAGATGTTATGAGTAAGGTGCAGGATATCCGAAAGAGCAGTCTGACATTTGCACCGGAAGCCGGTTCCCAAAGGCTTCGTGATGTGATCAACAAAGGTCTGACCGAAGAAGTGATCTTACAGGGAGCAGGAGAGGCATTTGAAGGCGGCTGGCAGAAAGTGAAATTATACTTCATGTTAGGACTTCCGACCGAAAACGTAGAAGATCAGCGGGCAATCGCAGAGTTAGCCAATAAGATCGCTGTACGCTATTATGAGATCCCAAAAGACAGAAGGAATGGAAAATGTCAGATCACGATCAGTACGTCCTTTTTCGTGCCAAAGCCATTTACACCATTCCAGTGGGCAAAAATGTACCCGAAGGAACATTATCTTGCCTGTGCCCATACTGTCAATGATGCCGTAAAAGAGCAGTTGAATAAAAAGAGTATTAAGTATAACTGGCATGAAGCCGATGTTACTGTATTAGAGGGCGTTCTTGCCAGAGGTGACCGTAAACTTGGAAAAGCTATTTTAAGAGCCTATGAAAAAGGCTGTATTTTTGATGCATGGAGCGATATGTTCGATAATGAACAATGGATGGATTCATTTAAGGAAACCGGAATTGACCCAGATTTTTATACATTAAGGGAACGTCCGTTAGATGAGATCTTTCCATGGGATTTTATCGATGCAGGCGTTACAAAAGACTTCTTAAAACGGGAATATGCCAATGCACTGGCAGAAAAAGTGACAAAGAACTGCCGTATGCAGTGTAATGGCTGTGGTGTCGGTAAATACAAAGGAGGTGTCTGCGTTGAAGATAAGAATTAAATTTGGCAAATATGGCGTTATGAAGTTCATCGGACACTTAGACATCATGCGTTATTTTCAAAAGTGTATGCGCAGGGCTGACATTGATATCGCATATTCCGAAGGATTCAGCCCACATCAGATCATGTCTTTTGCAGCACCGTTAGGTGTCGGAATCACAAGTGACGGAGAATATGTAGATATTGAAGTACATTCCACGAAAAGTTCAAAGGAGTCAATCGATGCATTAAATGCAGTTATGGTAGAAGGAGTTGAGATTACTTCTTACCGTAAATTAGGCGATAATGACAAAAAGGCAATGTCCCTTGTTGCAGCTGCAGATTACGAACTGTATATTAAAGATAATTATGAAGTACCTGATGTAGATTTTGAAGCGGCATTACAGGAATTTTTCTATAAACCATCAGAGATCCTGATTACAAAACAGACGAAAAAAAGTGAAAAAGTCATGGACTTAAAGCAGTTAGTGTATGACTTTAAGATCTATCGGAAAGAAGATCGTCCGGTATTTTACTTGAAAGTATCTACAGGAAGTACCGACAATCTGAAACCGGAATTAGTGTTAGCATCATTCTATGAATATTTAGGATTGGGATTTGATCCATTATCTATCCAGATCCACAGGATCGATGTCTATGGCAGGATCGATGAGAAACTTGTATCATTAGGTCAGATGGGAGAGATCATTGAGTAACCGCATTGTCATTACAAATGAAACAATCGAACAAAAAGAATACCGCATCATGGCATTGTTTGAAGAAAACCGTTTAGCAGAAGTCTGTTGTGAAAACGTCCATGAAGAATCTGTCTTAGGAAATATCTATATCGGCAAGATCAAAAATATCGTGCCAAAGATCAATGCAGCTTTTGTTGAGATCGCACCGGGAGAAATGACCTATCTCTCCTTAGATGAAGTAAAGCAGCCATGGATGGTAAAGCAGCAGCGGAAAGGTCTGTTGACAGAAAATGATGAACTTGTCGTACAGATCACAAGAGAGGCTGTCAAGACAAAGACTCCGACAGTCAGTACGAATCTTACTTTTCAGGGAAATGCAGTTGTTATCACTACAGAAAATAAAAAACTGGGGATCTCGAAAAAATTAGATAAAGAAAAGCGGAATTACTTAAAACAGTTATTTGCCGATAAAAAAGCTGATCGTTTTGGACTGATTTTAAGAACTTCTGCAGGAAATTATGCAGATGAACAGATCTTTGCAGAATATCAGTCAATTTTCGACAAATTCAGTCATATTGAACAATATTATAAGCACCGCACCTGTTATAGCTGCCTGTATAGGACAGAGGCTTCTTATGTGACATGGATCAGGGAAAAGCAGTCAAGGCAGATTGAGAAGATCATAACAGATGATACAGAGGTTTATAAAGAACTTACAGAAGGAGCAACTGCAGATCAGGCAGTTTTTTATGAAGATGAGAAATTGTCTTTATCAGCTTTATATGGGTTAAAGTATAAGTTAATGGATGCGTTAAAGGAAAAGGTTTACTTAAAGTCAGGAGCCTATCTGATCATTCAGCCGACAGAAGCATTGACAGTCATAGATGTCAACAGCGGCAAGTGTACCAAAGGAAATAAAACAGATTTCTATTTAAAAGTAAATCTTGAAGCTGCAGGAGAAATCGCAAGACAGCTCCGGCTTAGAAATATTTCAGGTATCTGTATTGTCGATTTTATCAATATGGATACAAAAGAAGCACAGACAGAGCTTGTATATGCCTTAAAGAAGGCATTAGCAGAAGATACCGTTCCATCGGTATTTATAGATTTTACGAAGTTAGGACTTGCTGAGATCACAAGAAAAAAGGTGAAAAAGCCTTTGTGGGAACAGGTGAGGCTAACAGGGAAATTGGAGTAAAATTATGTCAAAAAAATACTATACATTAAAAGCAGATTATTATGATACATTTTCATGTACCGGTTCGGAGTGTTTGTACCACTGCTGTCAGGCGTGGAATATAGCTATTTCAGAGCAGGATTATTTAAAATATACCACATATGAGGGCGAGCTTGGACAGATCGCTAAAGATTCCATTTATTATAGTGAAGATGCAGAAGTATATTTTATGAGATTAAATGACCATAATCTCTGTCCGTTTTGTAATAAAGAAGGTCTTTGTAAGATCATCCTTGATAAAGGCGAGAAAGATCTGTCCTATACCTGTACGATCTTTCCGAGATATGCCCTGATGACAAGTGACACGTTAGAAAGGGGAGTTTCACTTGGATGTCCTCATGTGGTGGAATTATTTTATGACAGAGAAGATCCGGTCGGTTTTGAACGCATAGAGATGATAGAGGGAACAGATGCATTTGAAAAAGATCCGATCAGTGAACAAGAAGCACAAATTATTGAGTTTGATATACAGATCCGTGAATTACTGCGGACATGGCTGCAAAACAGGTCATATCCGATGTGGTATCGTTTGTTTTCATTTATTTCTGTATTAGATAAGATCAGTCAGGCACATCAGAATCGGAATGATGCGCTGGTATGTCAGATGTTAGGCAGTTCATTAAATGAAAATTATCTTCAGGCAGTCTATGAGCAGTTTTTGAATCAGTTTCAGGTAGATATCAGAACACAATTTCTGTTACAATCTTCTATTTTTGAAACATATTGTAAATCTATTCTGAATATAGCTGGAAATCAGAGTAAAATGATCAAAGATATGATCCTGACGCATGCATCAATGACAGCAGAATCCTATCAGCAGATTCAAAAACAGCTAAACCATCGGGAGATAAAACATAGATTAGAAATTATAAATGAACATATAGCAGTTGAAGACTGGTTTCACAACGCACTCTTAGCAAGAAAATCAGATTATTTATATGCAAATGGAGTGGAAATCATTTTAGTGCAGATACTGCTTCATTATATGCGTATCTTGATATATCAGCAGTATGGAAAAATTGACCGGGAACTTGATATTGTCAGTATTTCAATCGTAGAGCGTGTCATTATGCATACCAGAGATCGGAATACCGGACTCATTGAAAAATTAGAAAAAAAAGAATTATTATCCAGAGGACATATGCTTCTTATGCTGTATGATTCTTTTTAGAAAATGCGATTTGGGGATTTTTTTGGGGGATTTTTTCAACAGACTACTTGACAAAATCCTGGTGATTCGTTATTATATATGAGTATGCCGCACAGTGAGGTTTAAGTCTGTAGTAATACAGCACCACAACTGGCGAGTAATGATAAATAGGAGGTGCCATATGTACGCAATTATAGCAACAGGTGGTAAACAGTACAAAGTATCCGAAGGCGATATCATTACCATTGAAAAGCTTGGAGTTGAAGCTGGTGAGAAAGTTACTTTTGATCAGGTTATTGCAGTATCTAATGACGGATTAAAAGTTGGAAGCGATGTAGCAAATGCAACCGTTGATGCTTCTGTAGTAAAAGAAGGCAGAGGTAAAAAGGTTATCGTTTACAAGTACAAGAGAAAAACCGGTTATCACAAGAAAAATGGACACAGACAGGCGTTTACACAGGTTAAGATTGAAAAGATCAACGCTTAGTCAGGAATGAATTGTTATGATTTCGATAACAGTTTACAGAAACCAGAAAGAAGAATATCTAGGCTTTGATTGTTTAGGACATGCAGGATATGCAGATTCCGGTGAAGATGTTGTATGTGCAGGAGTTTCGGCTCTTGTGATCAATACGATCAATACGATTGCCTGTTTTACAGGAGAGAAGTTTACAACAGATACGGATGAGGACACAGGAAAGATTCTTGTGAAATTTGAACAGCCGGCAGGACATGATGCAGAGCTTATGATGAAGTCGCTGGTTTTAGGATTACAGGGAATACAGAATAATTACGGAGTAGATTATGTTACTCTTAACTTCAAGGAGGTGTAAGATTATGTTAAACATGAACCTTCAGTTTTTTGCACATAAAAAGGGAGTTGGTTCTACAAAGAACGGTCGTGATTCCGAATCTAAGAGATTAGGTGCAAAAAGAGCAGACGGACAGTTCGTAAAAGCTGGAAATATTTTATACAGACAGCGTGGCACTAAGATTCATCCGGGTGTAAACGTTGGTATCGGTGGAGATGATACATTATTTGCTTTAACCGATGGAGTTTTAAGATTCGAGAGAAAAGGAAGAGATAAGAAACAGGCTTCCGTTTATCCAGTTGCCAGCAACGAATAAGAGATTTGATAGACCCGACTATGATTGATAGCCGGGTTTATTTTTACTCTATAAAAAAGCGTTTAAGTGTAAAATACACTTATATAAGAGGTGAAAACAATGTTTGCTGATAGAGCAAAAATTATTATAAAATCAGGAAAAGGCGGAAATGGACATGTCAGTTTCCGTCGTGAAAAATATGTACCAAATGGTGGACCTGACGGTGGCGACGGCGGAAACGGCGGTGACATTATCTTTTTAGTAGATGATGGTGTCAATACCTTAAGTGATTACCGTTATAAACGTAAATTCGCAGCACAGAGCGGAGAAGAAGGCGGAAAACGGAATTGCCATGGTAAAAATGGCGAAGATCTGATACTGAAAGTACCAGAGGGAACCGTCATCAAAGATGCAGAATCCGGTAAAGTCATTGCAGATATGTCAGGTGAGAATAAGCGTCAGGTGATCTTAAAAGGTGGACGTGGCGGTTTAGGAAACCAGCATTTTGCAACATCGACGATGCAGGCTCCAAAATATGCCCAGCCGGGACAGGAAGCGATCGAGATTGAAGTTTTATTAGAACTGAAAGTGATCGCAGATGTAGGTTTAGTCGGATTCCCGAATGTAGGAAAATCGACATTATTATCCCGTGTGACCAATGCCCAGCCGAAGATCGCAAATTACCACTTTACAACCTTAAGCCCTAACCTTGGTGTAGTAGATTTAGATGGCGGCAAGGGATTTGTGATCGCAGATATTCCGGGATTGATCGAAGGGGCATCGGAGGGAATCGGTTTGGGACATGAATTTTTACGTCATATTGAACGTACAAAAGTAATGATCCATATGGTAGATGCTGCTTCCACAGAGGGCAGAGATCCGATCGCAGATATCTATGCAATCAATAAAGAATTAGAAAATTATAATCCGGAACTCTTGAAAAAGCCACAGGTGATCGCTGCGAATAAAATAGATGCGATCTATGGTGATGAAAATGATATCATTGACCAGTTAAAGGCAGAATTTGAACCAAAAGAGATCAAGGTATTTCCGATTTCCGCAGTAAGTGGAAAAGGTTTAAAGGAACTTTTATATTATGTCAGTGACCTGTTAGATCATATGGATGATGCACCGATCGTCTATGAGCAGGAATTTGATCCGGCACTTCATTTCTTTAAAGATGAAGCTTATACCGTTGAGAGAGCCGATGATGGTGCCTTTGTTGTGGAAGGTCCGAAGATAGATAAGATGTTAGGATATACGAATATTGAATCTGAAAAGGGATTTTTATTCTTCCAGAAATTTTTGAAAGAGCAGGGTATTTTAAAAGAATTAGAAGAAATGGGCATTGTAGATGGTGATACCGTCCGTATGTATGGACATGAATTTGATTATTATAAGTAACTTTGAACGTATGGAATGTTACAATTATGAATGAGAAAGGATGTAATGATTGATATGTTAAGCAGTAAACAAAGAGCATATCTGATGAGCATGGCAAGCAATATCACACCGATCTTCCAGATTGGAAAATCCAGTCTGACACCGGAAATCGTTGCGGCTGTAGATGCAGCATTAGAAAAGCGTGAATTGATCAAGATATCAGTATTAAAGAATTGTTTCGATGATCCAAAAGAAATTGCCCAGATGATAGCAGAACGTACACATGCACAGGTAGTTCAGGTGATCGGAAAGAAAATCGTTCTTTTCCGTGTATCTAAGAAAAAACCGGTGATCGAATTGCCTAAAAAATAGAAATAGGGCATTAGGAGTTTTTTTATGATAGCTATGGAACAGACAGGTAATGGTGCAGTATCACAAAAAATCGGTATTATGGGTGGAACATTTGATCCAATTCATTATGGACATCTTTTGATTGCACAGAGTGCGGCAGAAGAATTTGCATTAGAACAGGTACTTTTTCTGCCTACCGGCAGATCACCGCACAAATCAGAAAAGGATGTGACCGATCCACAGATACGGTGTGAAATGGTGCAGATTGCATTAGAGGATAATCCAAAATTTGAGATTTCTATGTTAGAAGCAGAAAATACAGAGGTCAATTATACCTATGCATCTTTACAGAAATTAAAGCAGCTTTATCCTAAGGCACAGTTGTATTTTATTATGGGGGAAGATTCCTTAGATGATTTTCCTACATGGAAAAAACCAGAGGAAATCTGCCGCTTATCAACGGTCCTTGTAGCCGTAAGAAATGATAAAGGATTTGGGATTTCTGATAAAATAGCAGAAATTTCACAGATGTATCAGGCGGATATGCATATGCTCCATGCACCTAATTTTTCTGTTTCTTCGCATGATATCAGAAAACGGATCCATGAAAACAAAAGTGTCCGGTATATGCTGCCGGATAAGGTCACAGAGTATATTGTGCAGCATGATCTCTATAGGGAATAGGATGGTGATATGATGACAGAAGATATAAAAAGTATAAAAAAGCAGTTAAAGAAGATATTAGATAAAGACCGTTATCAGCATACACTTGGTGTCATGTATACAGCCTCCTGTCTTGCTATGCGTTATGGCAGTGATATGCATCAGGCAATGTTAGCCGGAATCTTACATGATTGTGCGAAATGTATCCCGCATGAAAAACAGCTTAGTCTTTGTGAAAAGTATGATCTTCCGATTCGAGAGGTGGAACGTGAAAATCCATTTTTGTTACATGCTAAATTAGGTGCATATCTTGCGAGAAAAGAATATGGCATCGAAGATACCGGCATCCTTCATGCAATAGAGGTACACACGACAGGAGAACCGAAAATGAATCTCCTGGATAAGATCTTATTTGTAGCAGATTATATTGAACCAAACCGCGACAAGGCACCTAATTTAGAGAAAATCCGTATGCTTGCTTTTCAGAATATCGATGAAGCGGTAGTTCGCATTTTATTTGATACGCTCCATTATTTGAATCAGAAGCGTGGGGCAGTCGATGAAAAAACAAAAGAAACCTATCAGTATTATCAGAAGTTGAAAAAGTAAATTGTATTACCATGATCTGAAAGGAGCAATCACGCATGAAAGAGTCAAAAATATGTCCGAAATGCCAGTCTGCTGATATTGATAAGATACGGAATAGTAAAAAGGTGAAATGGTAAGTTTGTATTTTGAAATAATCATAGTGTCATAATTTCAATAGGAAGAAAAAGGAAAGGAAGAATAATATGGAAGCACGAGAAATGGCAAAATTAGCCTGTGATGCATTAGCAGAAAAGAAGGCAAACGGAATCAAAGTGATCGATATAAAAAATATTTCTGTGATTGCTGACTATTTTGTATTAGCAGATGGAGATAATCAGAACCAGCTTCAGGCAATGCAGGATGCAGTAGATGAAGCATTATATAAGAATGGAGTCCATGCGAAACAGGTAGAAGGAAACCAGCATTCGACATGGATTCTGATGGACTATGGCGATATCATTGTCCATATCTTCTCGAAAGAAGACCGTTTATTCTATGATCTCGAAAGGATCTGGCGTGACGGAACGGTAATGGAACCGGATGATTTATAATTAGATAACCGATAATTAGACATGGATATCATCATTAGAATGATCATCAGAATCATCTAACGTATCGATAGATTATCAGATTATCATATGCTCCATAGTGCAAAATAGCTGCTATGGAGCATATTTTTATGTAGGAAGATTTTTATCAGATCAAATTCTGTGCTCTTGTATTGTACTATGAGAAGAAGCGGATGACACCAAAAACCACACCTAAGATTGTAAGGTCTGTGACAATGATCGGAGCCATAGTGTCATTCTCAGGCTGTAATCTGTAATAACCATCTTCTTTATAATAGGTCTTAACCGTTGCTGAATCATCGACTAATGCAACGACCATATCACCATTAGAAGCTGTCGGCTGCTGTTTCACAAGAACATTATCACCGTCACAAATACCGGCGTTGATCATACTTTCACCTTTTACATGAAGCATGAAAACGTTCTGGTTTGGAATATATTCGGCAGGAATCGGGAAGTAGTTCTCGATATTTTCAGTTGCAAGGATCGGCTGACCTGCAGCAACATTTCCTATAATAGGTACATTTACCACTTCACGTCTTGTCAGATTAAAGGTATCATCGATGATCTCAATCGCTCTTGGCTTCGTAGGATCACGACGGATATAACCGTTCTTCTCAAGTGTTTCTAAGTGAGAATGTACTGACGAAGTAGATTTCAGATGTACAGCTTCGCAGATTTCACGAACAGCAGGAGGATATCCTTTATTTAAGATCTCCTGTTTGATATATTCTAAAATTTCGCGCTGTTTTGCAGTTATTTTACCATATGACATGCAAAAACCTCCTTTGATTCTATATACATTTTTAATTTCTAATAACATACTAACACAGTTTCTTGAAAAAAGCAAACAAATATTCCGAAAATCTGTTCGAAATTTTTCTTGACAAACACGCGTTCTAACTATATAATAAAATCAAACAAACGTTCCGAACTTTTATTCGGAAAAAGATATGATATATAGGAGGAGTTAGTTATGCGTGAAAAAGTCATTAGTCTTATAGGTAGAAAAGAAGCATATCTGCTGATTACAGCAGCTATTATCATTATTACCATTTTAGTTGGAAGCAGTATATCAGGTCTTGCCAATCCTAATACCAAAACTGCTTCTCATAAATATTATACAAGTGTTACCATTGAGCAGGGGGACACATTATGGAGCATTGCATCTGAATATATGAGTCCTGAATATGATGGGATAGAAGATTATATTATGGAAGTACGTACGATAAATCATTTATATAGTGATGGAATCTATGCAGGAGAGTATCTGACGGTTCCATATTATGCGAATGAGCCGTTTTGATCGGTTTACCGATGATTTTTGAATAAGCTGTTCTGGCAGTTTGTGTCTTGTCTTTTTATGTAAAAAAGGCTATAATAGGAATCTAAGGAGTTGTTTATGAGATGTTAAGATTTATATATGTGATCATTATGAATTTATTCCGTGCCCCTTATGTGATTCCGAAAATGCGGAAAGAAGCAGCACATCCGGAACGTTATACAGAGGAAGAACGTTATAATCTTGTAAAATATGTGATACGTCTGATGAAGCTTTCCGGAAAAGTCCACACAAAAGCATATGGAACCGAGAATCTACCTGCAGAGGGTGGCTATATCATGTACCCGAACCATCAGGGAAAGTATGATGCATTAGGTATTATTTATACACATAAGGCACCTTGCTCTGTGGTTATGGATAAGTCGAAGTCGAATACCATATTAGTAAAAGAATTTATTGATTTAGTGCAGGGGAAACGGTTAGAAAAAGATAATGTCAGACAGGCGCTTACGATCATCAATGAAGTTGCAGAAGATGTGAAAAAAGGCAAGCGGTATATTCTGTTTCCAGAGGGTGGTTATGAGTTTAATAATAAGAATAAAGTAGCTGCATTTAAAGCTGGAAGTTTTAAATCAGCAATAAAATCAAAGGCTCCGGTTGTACCGGTTGCATTGATTGATTCTTATAAGGTATTTAATTGTTTTTCTATTGGAAAAGTAACGACACAGGTACATTATCTGAAACCTATTTTTTACGAAGAATATAAGAATATGAAATCCGGTGAAATTGCGTTGCTGGTACAGGAACGGATTGAACAGGTGATTGAAGCTTATGCTTAATCGAGTAGGACAGAAAGTGAATACACTTTTCATCCTGCTCAATTTTATTGTTTATCATTTATCACGCAGCCGGACAGCTTTGGCAGCCTGACGACGACGTTCATCAGCCTGGGCGGCATAATGTTTCCTGGTTGTATTTACATCTTTATGACCTAATACATCTGCAACAAGATAGATGTCACCGGTTTCCTGATATAGTGTGGTACCATAAGTGCTTCTTAATTTATGAGGTGTGATATTCTTAAGAGTAGTGACAAGCTGTGAATATTTTTTGACCAGCTTTTCCACAGAGCGGACACTCATGCGTTTCTTCTGCATGGATAAAAAGAGAGCATTTGTACTGCCTTCCATCGGAATGATCTGTTCACGTTCTCTGATATAATCGGATAATGCTTCTTCGACTTCTTCACCAAAATAGACAATAGATTCATAGCCGCCTTTTCTGTGGATCTTAATACCATTGTTTTTAAAATCAACATCAGTCAGATCAAGTCCGACACATTCAGACACACGGATTCCGGTTCCAAGTAATAAAGTCAATAAGGCAAGGTCACGTTTTTTTGTTTGTGCATGATATGCCTTTTGCCGTTCAGTCAGTTTTTCACCGGATTCTACTTCATCTAACAAAATCGCAACTTCATCAATATCTAAACGTATAATATTTTTTTCATGCAGTTTTGGCATTTTTACGAGTTCTGCCGGATTGGTAGAAATACGTTCTGTACGGAAGAAGAAGTGGTAAAAGCTTTTTAAACAGGCTAACTTTCTGGAAATGCCGCGTTCATTGTTCGTATGCTCAATATCATCTTTGATGTAATATTTAAGCCAGTTTAAGTATTCTTCAATGTCCTGTGCACAGATCTGATCTAAAATATCAAGTGGAAAGTCAGAAATCTTCATTTTCTTACAGACCGGATTGTTTTCATGCATGTATTCAAAAAATATCCTCAGATCATATGCATAGGCAATTCTGGTTCTCGAAGAAGTTGTCGGTTCGATCCCGATAAAATAATCTTTACAGAAATGTGGTAACGTCTGTAATAATTCACGCAGCTTTAATTCATTTTCAATATTTACCTTTTCGTAATATGCTTTATCTTTCATGGGAATATGCCTCGATTCCGTTTACAATGGCTGTAAACATTCTGTTTTTCACACCCGGATTGTCTAAGTTAAGCTGCCGGAGCAGCTGCTTTACATATTCACGTCTGGTAAATCCGTCTTTCGGACAGGGATTTTTCTCTACTGGAAGTTCATAACGGTTCTTAAATCCGATAACGTCAACTTCAGGAACATAGATCATAGGGCGGATCACCGTTAAATCCATCCTGTCAAGATAAGTAACCGGAGAAAAAGCATAAAACCGTCCCTCATAGATGAGAGAGAGCAGCATCGTTTCAATCACATCATCCTTATGATGAGCATAAGCAATCTTATTACAGCCGAATTCTTTTGCTTTATCATTTAACGCACCTTTTCTCATTTTGGCACAGAGAGAGCAGGGAGAGTCTTCTTTTCGCTGCTTAAAGATGATATCAGCAATTTCCGTATTGACAATATAATAGGGGACATCTAGCTGTTGACATAATGCCTTGATCTTATCTAAGTTGAAATCTTTGTAACCCAGATCAACCGTAATTGCAATCAGATCAAATTTATTAGGATAAAATTTTTGTAGATGTTTTAAGGCATAAAGCAGTGTTAAACTGTCTTTTCCACCGGAAATACCAATCGCAATTTTATCGTCTGGCTGTATCATTTCATAATCATCAACCGCTTTTCTTGTATAACTTAACAGTTGTTGTAATTTCATCATCAAACCTCCAAAGTTCATGTTACAGTTAAATTATAACCTATTTTTTATTGATTTGATAGACGCAAAACCTTTTATAAGTCCTCACAAATGTTTATAAACCAATGTGAAAATGGCTTAAAATCAAGGTTTTCCGCATATCTTCATTTTTCTTGTCATATCTCCGCATAAGGTGTTTTTGTAAGACCGGGCACCATTTTAGCACCACAGAATATAAGGAGGACGACATGAAAAACGAACTTTTGACTAAGGGTATTATACTTCCGTCCGGCGAAATCGGCAAGGATAAGATAAACCTTGTCGCCGGGGCAATCACGCAGCCGTTCGCGGAAATGGTATGGGTAACGACAGGCGGCGACATGGAAACAATCAACCGCCTTACCAACGTACTTGTAACCATGAACAACCCCACCGACCGGGGCAAGCTGTTCAAAATCATCAAACTGCTTTATGGGCTAATGGGCTTGCCTTTTTCAGAGGAAGCCGAGCCTATGGACGCAGACCCCGACGTTTTGGAATACTTCATCTTTTCTTTCATGGCAGACTTTGGAGAAGTCATGCAAGAACTGATAGCAGAAGAAATGAAATAGCGACCCGCACAGCGGCGTTTCTCACTCTCTCACTGGGAGAACAGGAACGCCGCTATTTTTATGCCCTCATGTTACGCAGTAGGGGCAAAAAAAGCCTTGATTTATCGGGCTTACAGAACGCAAAACAGAGGAAGCAAGGAAAAGATACCTTACCCCTCAAAATCCGCGTTCTACTGCGCAACAAATCTAAAGCAAAGGAGTGATGAAGCTATGGCAGTTTTCCGTGTGGAACGCAACACAGGCTACACCGTAATGAGCAACCACCACTTACGCAACAAGGAGCTTTCCTTAAAGGCAAAGGGGCTGTTATCTCAAATGCTGTCCCTGCCGGAGGATTGGGACTATACCCTTGCAGGGCTGTCCTACATCAACCGGGAAAGTATCGACGCTATCCGTACCGCCGTTTGGGAGCTTGAAAAAGCCGGATATATCACAAGGCGGCAGGGACGCGACGAGAAAGGCAAAATGACCGCAATCGAGTACACCATTTACGAACAGCCGCAGCCGCCGGAATTGGATTGCCCGGTATTGGAAAATCCAACAGCGGATAACCCGACAACGGAAAATCCGACGTCGGAAAATCCAATGCAATTAAATAAAGATATATCAAGAACTAACTTACAAAAAAAAGAAAAATCAAATACGGATTTATCAAGTACCCATTCCATTCCTATCCATTCCCTAAATCCCTTGCCTTATGGCGAGGACGAAGCGGCACAGCCGCCGGAACGGAAAGGAACGGAAAGGAACGACGCTTACAGAGTGTATGAGGAAATCATCAAGGACAATATCGAGTATAACATTCTCTTGCAGGATATGAAGTTTGACCATGACCGTCTGAATGAGATTGTTGACATTATCCTTGAAACGGTCTGTACGTCAAGAAAGAAAATCCGTATTGCAGGGGACGATTACCCCGCCGAGCTTGTGAAGTCAAAGTTTATGAAGCTGGACAGCGAACATATCCGCTTTGTCCTTGACTGTATGCAGGAGAACACCACGAAAATCCGCAATATCAAGCAGTACCTAAAGGCGGTTCTTTTCAATGCCCCGTCTACCATTGACAGCTATTATACTTCCCTTGTCGCTCACGACATGGCAAGCGGCGCATTATCCGGCAAGCCTAAATACGGCGACCCGGACTACTACACCTACAACGAGGGCGAAAGCCTGTAAACGAAAAAAGGAGGATTTACCACATGGCACAGAAAACAGGAGCTTTAATTTTTGACGAAACCGCTGACCGCTACGATATTCGCTTTGATATTGCCGACTATTACGGCGGCTTGCATTGCGGCGAGTGCATGGACGTATTCACAGGCGGCAAATGGAAGCCGACCCGGATTGAGTACGGGGACAACTGGTATCTTGTAGGTATCCGCGCCGAGGACTTGAACGGGCTGCGGGTGCGGATTTAACGGGGCGGCGTGAAGAACGGACGCCCTTTTTTCACGCCCAAAAGCGGCGTACCACCTTAACACTATCACTACTACCGGGAAAGGAGGACGGTAAACATTGCAAGATGAAATCAACGAAAAAGTGGTTGCGCTCTCTGTCAAGGGAGCGAAGCTGACCGCTGAAACGCTGCAAAAGGCAATCAAAGCCATGCTTGCACAGGCAAAAAAGCAGCAGGAAAAACAGCCCCACGGGAAGCAGACCCTAAAGCAGCTTGCGAAGCAGAACGCGGGGCTATCCAACATTGAGATAACCGAGGGCAATATCAAAGCCTTTGAGCAGACGGCAAAAAAATACGGTATCGACTTTGCCCTAAAGAAAGACAGCACCGAAACGCCGCCCCGTTATCTCGTCTTTTTCAAGGGGCGGGACGCGGACGCTCTGACCGCAGCCTTTAAGGAGTTTTCCGCAAAGAAGCTGACACAGGAGCAAAAGCCCTCTATCCGAAAGGCACTTGCCACATTCCGGGAAGCAGCAAAGCAGCTTAACGCGAACCGTCAAAAGACAAAATACAAGGACAGGGAGGTATCGCTATGAAGCCGAATATCAAGAAGCTGCTTATCCTAAACGCCCCCTATCTGCTCTTTGTGTATCTCTTTGATAAAGTCGGACAGGCGGTGCGGCTCTCGCCGGGGGCTGACCTCTCCGGCAAGCTGGTTTCCATTGGCAGCGGCTTTTCCGCTGCCTTTTCAAATGCCCTGCCGAGTTTTAACCCTATGGATTTGCTTATCGGCATTGTCGGGGCTGTCGTTATCCGGCTTGCGGTCTATGTGAAAGGCAAGAACGCAAAGAAATACCGTAAGGGCATGGAGTACGGCTCTGCACGTTGGGGCAATGCCGAGGATATAAAGCCATATATCGACCCCATGTTTGAAAATAACGTGCTGCTGACGCAGACCGAAAGGCTGATGATGAGCAGCCGCCCGAAGCACCCGAAGTATGCAAGAAACAAAAACGTGCTTGTCATCGGCGGCTCCGGCAGCGGCAAAACAAGGTTTTTTGTAAAGCCCAACTTAATGCAAATGCACAGCAGCTATGTTGTCACAGACCCGAAAGGAACGGTTTTAATCGAGTGTGGAAAGCTCTTGCAGCGGGGCGGGTACAAAATCAAGGTGCTAAACACCATCAATTTCAAGAAATCCATGCGGTACAATCCCTTCGCCTATCTGCGCAGCGAAAAGGATATTTTGAAACTGGTAAATACCATTATCGCCAACACCAAAGGCGACGGGGAAAAATCCGGCGAGGATTTTTGGGTGAAATCGGAACGGCTTTTTTACTGCGCCCTTATCGGCTACATCTGGTACGAAGCCCCGGAGAATGAGAAAAACTTTACGACGCTGCTTGAAATGATAAATGCGTCGGAAGCCCGCGAGGACGACCCGGAATTTCAATCCCCCGTTGACCTCATGTTTGAACGCTTGGAGGAAAAAGACCCGGAACATTTTGCGGTGCGCCAGTACAAGAAGTTTTTGCTGTCTGCCGGAAAAACAAGAAGCTCTATCCTCATTTCCTGCGGTGCGCGTCTTGCCCCCTTTGACATTCGGGAACTGCGCGAGCTGATGGAAACCGACGAAATGGAGCTTGACACCTTAGGCGACCGAAAGACCGCGCTTTTTGTTATTATCTCCGACACCGACGACACCTTTAACTTTGTTGTATCAATCCTTTACACACAGCTTTTCAATCTGCTTTGTGACAAGGCAGATGATGTGTACGGCGGGCGGCTACCTGTTCATGTGCGCTGTCTGCTTGACGAGTTTGCAAATATCGGGCAGATACCGAAGTTTGAAAAACTCATTGCCACGATAAGGAGCCGCGAAATCTCCGCGTCCATCATCTTGCAGAGCCAGTCGCAGCTAAAGGCTATCTACAAGGACAACGCCGATACCATTGTCGGCAACTGCGATACGACCCTGTTCTTGGGCGGCAAGGAGAAAACGACCCTTAAAGAAATGTCGGAAATCTTGGGGAAAGAAACCATTGACAGCTTCAACACTTCCGAAACAAGAGGACGGGAGCTTTCCCACGGGCTGAACTATCAGAAGTTAGGCAAGCAGCTTATGAGCGAAGATGAAATTGCGGTCATGGACGGCGGGAAATGTATCTTGCAACTACGCGGGGTGCGTCCGTTCTTCTCCGAAAAATACGATATTACCAAACACCCGAAGTACAAGTACCTTTCCGACTTTGACAAGAAAAATGCCTTTGACATGGAAAAGCACTTGCGCCGCCGTCCTGCAATCGTAAAGCCGGACGAGGTATTTGACTATTACGAAGTTGACGAAGCAGATTTGCAGGAGGACACAGAAAATGAATAAGCGTATCAGAAAGAAAAAGGCAAAACAGCAGCTAATCCGGGCTATCAGCGGGCTTGTGGAAGCTGCCGAGGAAATGCAGCGGGAACAGGAACGCAGGACAAGACAGGCAGGTATTTCCTATATCAAGTATATCGAAGCTGTCCGGGAACGGCAGTACGGCATTATGCCTGTCTACACACCACTTTTTGAAAAGGAGGGAGCTTAAAGTAAAAATAATAAACACGGGCTACATGGTACGCGCCCCTACTCCTTGCGCGTATCGCGGCAGGAAGCCGCACCCTTACAACTGAATACCGCCGCGCCGCAGCAACAAACGCAGCGCGGGGACTTATGACCGCGGCAGTTATCGAAAACTGACCGCCGTTTTTTATGCCCTTTTTCGGGCAGCCGCACAGCGGCAGAAAGGAGTTATATTATGGCATTTTTCAACAGCGCAGTAGGCGTTTTACAGACACTCGTTATCGCTCTCGGAGCAGGTCTTGGCATTTGGGGCGTTATCAACCTCTTGGAGGGCTACGGAAATGACAACCCAGGTGCAAAAAGCCAGGGCATGAAGCAGCTCATGGCGGGCGGCGGCGTTGCCCTTATCGGTGGCACCCTTGTACCTCTGCTTTCCGGCCTGTTCGGTTAAGCGGCGGGGTTAGCCTATGCAGAGCATACTTGACGCGATTAACGAATGGATAAAGGAAATCCTCATTGGAGCCATTAACGGTAATCTGTCAACTATGTTCGGGGACGTAAACGAAAAAGTCGGAACTATCGCCGCAGAGGTAGGACAAATCCCGCAGGGGTGGAACGCAGGCATATTTTCCATGATACAGAGCTTGTCGGAAAATGTGATTGTACCCATTGCGGGGCTTGTCATTACCTACGTTCTATGCGTGGAGCTTATCAGCATGGTAACGGAAAAGAACAATATGCACGATATTGACACGTTCATGTTCTTTAAGTGGTTTTTCAAGGCGTGGGTAGCGGTGTATCTCGTTACCCACACCTTTACTATCACTATGGCGGTGTTCGATATGGCGCAACACGTTGTTTCCGGCGCGGCGGGCGTGATCGGCGGCGATACGAATATCGACGTTGACGCCGCCCTCTCGTCCATGCAAGCCGGACTTGACGCTATGGAAATCCCCGAACTGTTACTGCTCGTTATGGAAACAAGCCTTGTGAGCCTTTGCATGAAAATCATGTCGGTGCTTATCACGGTTATCCTGTACGGCAGAATGATAGAGATTTACCTTTACTGTTCGGTATCGCCTATCCCGTTTGCAACTATGACTAACAGAGAGTGGGGACAGATAGGAAACAACTACTTAAAAGCCCTGTTCGCCCTCGGTTTTCAAGGCTTCCTCATTATGATATGCGTCGGCATTTATGCGGTTTTGGTTGGCAGCATGATTGTAGCGGACAACCTGCACAGCGCGATTTTCTCCCTTGCAGCCTACACCGTGATTTTGTGCTTCTCCCTATTCAAAACAGGCGCACTTGCGAAGTCAATCTTTAACGCACATTAAAGACCGAAAGGAGGTTTTCACTTGGCGTATGTACCCGTACCCAAAGACTTATCAAAAATCAAAACGAAAGTCGCTTTTAATCTGACAAAGCGGCAGATTATATGTTTTGCGGCAGCCCTCGCTATGGGACTACCGCTTTTCTTTTTACTCAAAGACAGCGCGGGAACAAGCATGGCGGCATTTGCAATGATTATCGTTATGCTTCCCTGCTTCCTCTTGGCAATGTATGAAAAACACGGGCAGCCCCTTGAAATCGTGATAAAGAACGTCATTCAGACAAAGTTTATCCGACCAAAGGAACGCCCCTATCAGACGGAAAATTTTTATGCCGTCATAGAAAAACAACGAAAACTGGAAAAGGAGGTATCGGCTATTGTCAATGGCAGAACGAAAAACCATGACCCGCGCGGTAAAAAATCCCGTGAAGCGTAAGCTGACCCGCGCAGAAAAGAAAGAAATCGCCGCCGTGATACAGGCGGCAAAGGGCGACGGGAAGCCCCGCACCGCACAACAGACCATTCCCTACTTGCAGATGTACCCGGACGGGATTTGCAGGGTAACGGAAAAGAAATACAGTAAAAGCCTTGTCTTTGAAGATATTAACTATCAGCTTGCACAGGCAGACGATAAGACAGCCATTTTTGAAAACTGGTGCGATTTTCTCAACTACTTTGACGCTTCCGTTTCGGTGCAGCTCTCTTTCATCAATCAGGGTGCAAGAAAGGAAAAGGCACAGGCGGCTATCGAAATTCCGGCGCAGGACGACGCTTTTAACTCTATCCGCAGGGAGTACGCGGATATGCTTAAAAATCAGCTTGAAAAAGGCAACAACGGACTGGAAAAGTGCAAGTACATTACCTTTTCCATTGAAGCGGACAATCTTGCGGCGGCAAAAGCCCGCCTTTCCCGTATCGAAACCGACGTACTCAATAATTTTAAGGTGCTTGGTGTAACCGCCCGCCCCATGAACGGACAGGAACGCTTGAACGTACTGCATGGGATTTTCCACCCGGAGGGCGAGCCGTTCCGTTTCTCTTGGGACTGGCTTGTACCGTCCGGGCTTACCACAAAGGACTTTATCGCCCCGTCCTCGTTCCGCTTTGGCGACGGCAGGACGTTTCGCATGGGGCGCAAGCTCGGTGCTGTTAGCTTCCTTGAAATCCTTGCGCCGGAGCTGAACGACCGTATGCTTTCGGACATTCTCGACCTTGAAAACGGAATTATCGTCAATCTGCATATCCGCAGTATCGACCAGAGCGAAGCAATCAAGACTATCAAGCGCAAGATAACCGACCTCGACAAGATGAAGATTGAGGAACAGAAAAAAGCGGTACGCAGCGGGTATGACATGGATATAATTCCGTCCGACCTTGCTACTTTCGGCAGCGAAGCAAAGAACCTGTTGCAGGATTTACAGAGCAGAAATGAAAGAATGTTTCTGCTGACGTTCCTTGTGGTAAACATGGCAGACACGAAGCGGAAACTGGATAATGACATCTTTGCTACGGCGGGCTTTGCACAGAAAAACAACTGCGCTCTGACCCGCCTTGACTATTTGCAGGAAGCGGGCTTTATGTCCTCTATCCCTCTTGGAGAGAACCTTATCCCCATTCAAAGAGGATTAACGACCAGCAGCACCGCTATTTTTATCCCGTTCATCACACAGGAGCTTTTTCAGCGGGGCGCAGCCCTTTACTACGGCTTAAATGCGCTGTCAAACAACATGATACTCTGCGACCGCAAGCAACTGAAAAATCCCAACGGGCTTATCCTCGGAACACCGGGAAGCGGTAAATCCTTTGCGGCAAAACGGGAAATGACAAACGCCTTTCTCATTACTGACGACGATATTATTATCTGCGACCCGGAAGCAGAATATTTTTCCCTTGTGCAGCGTTTGGGCGGGCAAGTGATACGCCTGTCGCCTGCCGGAAAAGGCATGGACGGCAAGCCCCAGTATGTGAACCCTATGGATATTAACCTCAACTACTCCGAGGACGACAACCCGCTTGCCTTGAAATCCGACTTTATCCTTTCCCTCTGCGAGCTTGTTATCGGCGGCAAAGAGGGCTTGCAGCCAGTGGAAAAGACCGTCATTGACCGCGCCGTTAGGAATGTGTACCGACCTTTCCTTGCAGACCCCGACCCGGCAAAAATGCCGATTTTGGGCGACCTCTACAACGAACTGCTGAAACAGCCGGAGCCGGAAGCTGCCCGCATTGCGGCGGCATTGGAGCTTTATGTTTCCGGCTCTCTGAACGTCTTTAACCACCGTACCAACGTGGAGCTTTCAAACCGCCTTGTCTGCTTTGATATTAAGCAGCTTGGAAAGCAGCTCAAAAAATTAGGTATGCTCATTGTGCAAGACCAGGTGTGGAACCGCGTTACCGTAAACCGCGCCGAGAAAAAGGCGACCCGTTACTATATGGACGAGTTTCATTTGCTTTTGAAAGAGGAACAGACCGCAGCCTATTCCGTGGAGATTTGGAAGCGTTTTCGTAAATGGGGCGGCATACCGACCGCTATCACGCAGAACGTCAAAGACCTTTTAAGCAGCCGCGAAGTCGAGAATATTTTTGAAAACTCTGATTTTGTCCTCATGCTCAATCAGGCACAGGGCGACCGGGCTATCCTTGCAAAGCAGCTCAACATTTCCCCGCAGCAGATGAAATACGTTACCCATACCGAAGCGGGCGAGGGGCTTATCTTTTACGGGAATGTGGTGCTGCCGTTCATTGACCGCTTCCCGACGGACACCGAGCTTTACCGTCTGCTTACGACAAAGCCGGAGGAAGTGAGCAAGCCATGAAAACAGACGTAATCATCAACCGCGACGCCCTCTATGCCCTGCGGGAGCTTCCGAGCGAAAGCGTGAACTGCTGCGTCACAAGCCCGCCTTACTATGGACTAAGGGACTACGGGCTTGACGCGCAGATTGGACGTGAGGACACGCCGGAGCAGTATATCGGGCGGCTTGTGGAAGTGTTCCGGGAGCTGCGCCGGGTACTCAAAGACGACGGGACATTTTGGCTGAATATCGCAGACACATACTGCGGCAGCGGCATGAAAGCGGGCTGCAAGCAAAAGGATTTAATCGGTATTCCGTGGCTTCTTGCCTTTGCCCTGCGCTCTGACGGGTGGTATTTACGCAGCGATATTATCTGGCTGAAAGAAAACCCTATGCCGGAAAGCTGCCGCGACCGACCGAGCCGCTGCTATGAGCATATCTTTTTACTGACGAAATCAAAGAAATATTACTATGACGCTGCCGCCATTGCAGAGCCGATCGCGCCGGGAACGGCTGCGCGCTACAGGCAAGGGCGCAGCGCAGGACACAAATACGCCGAGGAAGTACCAGGACAGGGCAAGGTACAGGGTATCAATCAGCCCCGCAGCGGCAGCTATTATGACGACGCCCTTATGCCGACCACAAGAAACAAGCGGGACGTTTGGCTTATCAATACCGTACCGTACAAGGGCGGGCATTTTGCCGCCTATCCCCCGAAGCTCGCGGAAACGTGCATACTTGCGGGCTGTCCGAAAGGCGGCGTTGTGATAGACCCGTTCTTTGGAAGCGGCACCACCGGGCTTGCAGCGCAAAGCCTTGACCGCCGCTATATCGGCATTGAACTGAACGCCGAGTATTGCGCCCTTGCAGGGGCGCGGATTGGAGGTGGTAACACTTGAAAGACCCATTAAAGCCCCGCGATAAAATCACGCAGAAAATGACCCGCGACGGGGCTATCGCAGAAAATCAGACCACGGGAGACACGGAACGTATCAGCAACCGCATACGGGACGCGGATTTACAAAAGACCCCGGAACAACAGGCGGCACAGGACGCTATGCAGCTTCCCCCGGTATCTGATACAAGCCCGCTTCCCCATGTGCCGGGAGCTGCCCCCAAAGCGGACACAGGCAAAACGGAGCGCGTCATGAAGCATATCGACGCCGCCCATACACGAAAAGCCAGTAAAAAGGCAGTACGAAAAGCACAGGCAGAAGCTACCGCCGGGACGAAATCTTCCCGGCTGCAATTTACCGACGAGGAACGCGCTGCCCCGGAGCTTGAAAAGTATATCAAGAAATCCGATAAAGCCGCCGACCGCTTGGATAAGGCAAAGGCAGCTATCCCCAAAGAAAAGAAACTGGTAAAAGAGCGCACCTTTGACGAAACCACCGGGAAAGGCAAGACCCGCCTGCACTTTGAGGAAAAGGACAAGCCGCCCGGATTTAAGGAGAAGCACAACCCGCTATCCCGCCCCACACAGGAAGCCGGGATTTTGGTACATAACAAAATCCATTCTGTCGAAAAGGATAATTCCGGCGTGGAGGGCGCACACAAGAGCGAGGAAGCCGCAGAACGGGGATTGAAGTACGGGGCGCGGAAAATCAAGCAGGGCTACCGCAACCATAAGCTGAAACCCTACCGGGAAGCGGCAAAGGCAGAAAAAGCGGCTTTTCGGGCAAATATGGACTTTCAGTATCACAAGACCCTGCATGAGAACCCGCAGCTAACCAGTAACCCCATTTCCCGGTTTTGGCAGAAGCAGAAAATCAAGCGGCAGTATGCAAAGGAAGCCCGCAATACCGCAAAGGGTATCAAGGGCGCGGCAGAACGCACCCGCAAGGCGGCAGCCAAAGCCGCCGAGAAAACGAAGCAGACCGCAGCATTTGTGGCAAGGCACCCGGCGGGTGTGGCAATCGCTGTCGGGGTGCTACTGCTCTTTATCATGGTTATGTCCGGGCTGTCCTCTTGTGGGGCAATGTTTTCCGGCACGTTAAACGGCGTGCTTGGAACGTCCTATACGTCCGAGGACAGCGACCTTGTGGAAGTGGAAAACAGCTACGCAGGATTGGAAAACGAGCTGCAAAGCAGGATTGACAATATCGAGCGCGACAATCCGGGCTATGACGAGTACCGCTATGACCTTGCAAATATCGGACACAATCCCCATGAATTAGCGTCTTATCTGACCGCAAAATACCAAAGCTACACCTGCGCCGAGGTACAGAGCGAATTACAGCGGATTTTCAATCAACAATACAAGCTGACGCTGACCGAGGAAGTGGAAATACGCTACCGGGAGGAAGAACGCACCGACACATGGACAGATGAGGACGGCAACGAGCATACGGACACCTACACGGTACAAGTGCCTTATGAGTATTACATCTTGAACGTCAAGCTGACGAATACCCCACTATCCACCATTGCGGAAAACAATCTGACCCCGGAACAACTGGAAATGTACCGGGTGTACTTACAGACAAGCGGGAACAAGCCCCTTATCTTTGGCGGCGGCTCTCCCGACACTTCCGCGTCGGAAGATTTAAGCGGCGTGGACTTTGTAAACGGAACGCGCCCCGGCAATACCGCTATCGTTGACCTTGCAAAACGGCAAGTCGGAAATGTGGGCGGCTATCCGTATTGGAGCTGGTACGGCTTTAATTCCCGCGTGGAATGGTGCGCCTGTTTCGTGTCCTGGTGCTACGGGCAAATGGGACTTTCCGAGCCGCGCTTTGCCGCCTGCCAGTCGCAGGGTATTCCGTGGTTTACTTCTCACGGACAATGGGGAGCGCGGGGCTATGAAAACATTGCCCCCGGCGACGCTATCTTTTTTGACTGGGATTTAGACGGCAGCGCAGACCATGTAGGACTTGTTATCGGCAGGGACGAAAGCCGCGTCTATACCGTGGAGGGCAATTCCGGCGACGCCTGCAAGATTAAGAGCTATCCCCTTGACTATGCCTGTATCAAAGGGTACGGGCTGATGAACTGGAACTGACACATTTTTTGAAAATCGAAAGGAGAAAAATTTTATGGCAATGAGTAAAATCGAAAGAATTGACAAGGAAATCCAAAAGACCCGTGAGAAAATCACGGAGTATCAGAACAGGCTGCGCGGACTGGAAGCACAGAAAACCGAAGCGGAAAATCTGCAAATCGTTCAGCTTGTGCGCTCTATGCGCCTTACCCCGCAGGAGCTTACCGCTATGCTTGCGGGCGGAGGTATTCCGGGCATTGCCCCTATGCCCGCAGACTATGAGGAACAGGAGGACAATGCAGATGAAGAATAAAATCCTTGCAAGCCTTACCGTACTTTGCGCCGCCCTTGTCCTTGTGGGCGGCTTTTCCGTTACCGCCTATGCACAGACCCCGACGGAAGAAACCGACGACAGCGGCGTAATCGTGGAAACCGAGCCGCAGCCCTTGACCCCGGAGGGCAACATGACCCTTGTGGACGACATTGACGGGGACGCTGCCGAGGATAAGCAGTTTATCGTCGTGAAAAGCAAAGGTGGCAACTATTTTTACATTATCGTTGACCGGGCAGCCGAGGGGGAAAATTCCGTCCACTTCCTAAATCAAGTAGACGAAAGCGACCTTATGGCGATTATCGGGGAGGAACAGACCGAACAACCCCCGGCTGTCTGCAACTGTACCGAGAAATGCAAGGCGGGCGAAGTAAACACCGCCTGCCCCGCCTGCTCTGTCAACATGGATAGCTGCACAGGCAAGGAAGCCACGCCGGAGGAACCCGCCGAGCAGGAGCAGCCCCAGAACGGCATGGGCGGGCTTTTGATTTTCCTTGTCGTGGGCTTGCTTGGCGGCGGCGCAGCCCTCTACTACGTTAAGTTTATGAAACCGAAACAGAACGTGAAAGGCAGCACCGACCTTGACGAGTTCGATTTTGACGAATACGACGAGGACGAGCCGGAAGAAGCTGACAGCGCAGACACCGAACAGGAGGACGAGGAAGAATGAAACTTGTGATTTGTGAGAAACCCAGCGTCGGGGCGGCGGTTGCCGCCGCCCTTGGCGTAAGGGAGAAGAAAGACGGATATATCGAGGGGAACGGTTATGTTATCTCTTGGTGTATCGGGCATTTGGTAGGACTTGCGGAAGCTGCCGCCTATGGGGAACAGTACAAAAAGTGGAGCTATGACAGCTTACCCATTCTGCCGCAGGAATGGCAGTACACCGTAGCTGCCGACAAGGGAAAGCAATTCAAAATCTTAAAAGACCTCATGCAGCGCAGCGACGTTTCGGAAGTCGTGAACGCCTGCGACGCAGGACGCGAGGGAGAATTGATTTTCCGCTTTGTCTATCATCAAGCGGGCTGCAAGAAGCCCTTTACCCGTCTTTGGATTTCCTCTATGGAAACGGACGCCATCAAAAGCGGCTTTGACAATCTGAAGGACGGGCGCAGGTATGACGCTCTCTATCATTCCGCACTATGCAGGGCAAAGGCTGACTGGCTTATCGGCATTAACGCGACCCGCCTTTTCTCCTGCCTGTATGGAAAAACCTTGAACGTGGGGCGCGTTCAGACCCCAACCCTAAAAATGCTTGTAGACCGGGACGCTGCCATTATGAACTTCAAGAAAGAAAAATATTACCATGTGCGCCTTATGCTCCCCGGCGCAGAAGCGGCAAGCGCGAAGATCTGCGCCGCTGATGAAGCGGGCAAACTGAAAGCGGCCTGCGAAGCGTCGGCGGCTGTCTGCACTTCCTTGACCCGTGAAAATAAAACCGCTATACCGCCGAAGCTCTTTGACCTTACCTCTCTGCAAAGGGAAGCAAACCGTATCTACGGGTACACGGCAAAGCAGACCTTTGACCTTGCACAGACACTTTATGAAAAGAAGCTGCTTACTTATCCGAGAACGGACAGCAACTATCTGACCGACGACATGGGCGACACAGCGGCGAGTATCGTATCGCTGCTTTGCGGCAAGCTGCCCTTTATGGCGAGCGCAGCCTATGAACAGAGTATTTCCCGCGTTCTGAACAGCAAAAAAGTATCAGACCACCACGCCATTATCCCCACTATGGAAATTGCAAAAACTGACCTTACTACGCTGCCGGAAAGTGAAAGAAATATCCTTATCCTTACCGGGGCGCGTCTGCTTATGGCGACCGCAGAGCCGCACGTTTACGAAGCGGTAACGGCGGTTTTCTCCTGCGCCGACCATGAATTTACGGCAAGGGGCAAGACGGTAATCGCTGCCGGGTGGAAAAACATTGAACGGCTTTACCGGGCTACCCTCAAAAAGAAGCCGGACAGCGACGACGAAAACGAACTTGTTTTAGATGTGCCGGACTTTACCGAGGGACAGACCTTTGAAAACCCTGCTGCAAAGGTTACGGAGCATGAAACGACGCCGCCGAAGCCCCACAATGAAGCGTCCTTACTTTCTGCTATGGAACGCGCCGGGAATGAGGACACCGACCCGGACGCAGAACGCCGGGGGCTTGGTACGCCCGCTACCCGCGCCGCTGTCATTGAAAAGTTAGTGGGAGGCGGCTTTGTGGAGCGCAAGGGCAAGCAGCTGCTTCCCACCAAAGACGGGACAAATCTTGTCTGCGTCCTGCCGGACAGCTTAACTTCTCCGCAGCTTACGGCTGCATGGGAAAACAATCTGACGCAGATTGCAAAGGGCAACGCCGACCCGGACACTTTCATGCAGGGTATCGAAACTATGGCACAGGAGCTTGTAAAAACCTATGCTTCCGTGTTAGGCGAGAAACAGGAGCTTTTCAAGACAGAAAAAACAGAGCTTGGAAAGTGTCCCCGCTGCAAGTCCCCGGTCTATGAGGGAAAGAAAAACTACTACTGTTCCAACAAAGAGTGCAGCTTTGCCATGTGGAAAAATGACCGCTTCTTTGAGGAATGGAAAACCGTCTTTACCCGGTCGATTGCCGCAGCACTTTTGAAATCCGGCAAGGCAACAGTCAAAAAGCTGTATTCTCCGAAAACAGGAAAAACCTACGACGGAACGGTGCTTTTAGCTGATACGGGCGGTAAGTATGTGAACTACAAAGTAACCATTTCAAAGGACAAAGAACTGGAATAGCAAGCATAGGAAGCGGGTACCCACTTCCGTAAAATCCCTGCCACTCATGTAGAGCTTGGCGGGGATTTTGCTTGTTGGGAAGTTTCCCAAACCCTCTAAAAATCCTCAAAAATCTTTGGCAGAAATGCGGGCGCACCGTAGTAGGACTATGTAACCACAAACGCAGCGTCCGCGCTGCCATACGCGAAAGGAGGTTTTACACATGGCAAGTTTGCGCGACAGCGTAAAGGACTATCAAGAGGAACTTAGGGACGGTATTGCATGGGTAGCATTTTGGAAACAGGGACGTTCATGGAACGCCGAGCTGTTTCATCTTGAAGTGGACGGTACTTTAGAACCGTTTGACAGGAGCCGGTTAGAGGAAATCAAAGCGGCTGACCCCGCCGCCGTTATTCTAAACGGCTACTACTGCGGGCATTTAGGCGAGAATATGAGCCTTGACGAGCTGACCGCCGGAGTGCGCTATCACTATGAAAACGGCAGGAATGACCTTGACGGTTTTATCGGGGCGCATGACGACAGGCTTCCCCCGGAGGTTATCGAGGAAGCAAGAGCCGCCGCCCATGCAGCGGGGCTTCCCTTTTCCGAAAAGCCCTACCGGGACGGGGAAGATTTTGACCCTTATATATTTGACGGAAGCATGAGCATTGAGGACTACGAACTTATGCACCGCATGATTGAAAAAGAAAGGAGCGAGCAAATGGACGAATGGAAAACAGGTTATTCCTCATACGACCATGACAGACTGGAAGCCGCCGACAAGATGAAGATTGAGCGCGGTATCTATTTTGACACGAAAGGCGCGGATATTTCCCCGCTGACCGCCTTACCCCTTGCCGAGCTTGTGAAGCTGCGGGAGGAAAGCGCGGCTGCGGAACAGACCGTTTTTGAAAATCTGAAAGTACAGGCTTCCGCATGGGAGGAACAGGCAGGAAAGACCTTGCTATTTGACAAGGCGATTGAGTATGCGAGAATACCCGAAGTGAAGCATACGGCGAACAAGTGGCAGGACGAGGACAACGACCGCCACACCATCAGCAACCGGGTATATAAAATGAGCTACCATGTGTATGAAAATACCCGCTACGACAGAAAAGCAGAGAAATCTATCCCGTACTCCTATACGTTATCTTGGAACATCTACACCAACAGCCCCCACGGGTACGGACAGGCAAAAATTGCCGGACAGGACAGAAAGGTATTTGCTGACCGGGCAGCTATGGAAAAATATCTGAACGGGCGTATCAAGGCGTATGAAAAACTTTTTACGGAAATCTCCCCGGCTATCCCGCCGGAATACGCGGAACAGTTTAGGGTAAACGGACAGCTCTTACCAGGCTACACCGTAGAGGGCGAGGAAATCAAGCAGCCCGCCGCCGACATTTCCGCCGCTGCACCGAGAACCGAACCGGGACAGGAAACGGAACAGTTTGCAATCCTGATTGACAGCCGCACCCGCTTTGAAACGGGAGAACCGGGTGGCTACTGGCTTTCCATGCCCGCCACAAAGGAAGAACTTCACAAAGCTATGCGAAGCGTCGGCATTACCGCTGACAATCCGCAGGATTTTTTCATTCATGGGTATTCTGACCGGGAGGACAGACACATTGCCCTGCCGTATGACATGGTATGCGCGGCACAGGTGGACGAGCTGAACTTCCTTGCGGCAAGACTGGAAACCCTTGACGCTTCCGGGATTGCCGCGCTGAACGCAGCCACGCAGCGCAGGAATGGTTTTGAGAATATCGGGCAGCTCATTGACTTTACCTATAACGAGGACTTTTTCGTGCATATCCCCGAAGTCCACACGCCCCGCGAATTGGGCGATTATTACCTTAACAAATCCGGCATGGTGCAAATGCCCGCTGAATGGAAAAACAGCATTGACCCTATCGCCTTTGGACGAAACGCCGCCGCGCAGGAAAAAGGCAGCTTTACGGAATACGGCTACCTTGTGGAAAGCGGCGACGAATGGGAGAAACACTTTGAGGGACGGGACGTGCCGGAGGAATACCGCATTATGAGCTACCCGCAGCCGACCATCGAACTGGACGCAGCCCCGGCAGTACAGACGGCGACCATTCCCGAAGCACAGCAGCAGGAGCCGCGCCCGGTTATCCCTATCGTGCTGACGAGCGAGAAGCCAGCCGAAAAGCTCAAAGAGATAACCGACCGCTTGGAGCAAGGCATTACGGAGCTGTTCGACAGCGAGCGTTACAAGGAATATCTGCGCGTCATGTCAAAGTTTCATAATTACAGCTTTAACAATACGCTGCTGATCGCCATGCAAAAGCCCGACGCTTCCCTTATCGCCGGATTTTCCGCATGGAAAAATAACTTTGGACGAAACGTGATGAAAGGACAAAAGGGTATCAAAATCCTTGCCCCGTCGCCGTTCAAGATTAAAAAAGAAATGGAGAAAATCGACCCGCAGACACAGAAAGCCATTATCGGCAAAGACGGAAAGCCCGTAACCGAGGAAAAGGAAATCACAATCCCCGCCTTTAAGGTGGTATCGGTCTTTGACGTATCGCAGACCGAGGGCAGGGAAATCCCCGATATTGCCGTAAATATGCTGACCGGGGACGTGGAGCATTACAAGGAGGTTTTCGCTGCCCTTGAAAAGACTTCTCCTGTTCCTGTCGGCTTTGAAAAAATCGAGGGCGGCGCACATGGTTACTACCACTTGGAGGACAAGCGTATTGCCCTTGATGAGGGCATGAGCGAGCTGCAAACCTTAAAGACACTTATCCATGAAATCGCCCATGCGAAGCTGCACGACATTGACCTAAACGCCCCTTTAGAGGACTTGGAGAACAGACCCGACCGCCGCACCCGTGAGGTACAGGCAGAAAGTATCGCCTATACCGTGTGCCAGCATTACGGGCTTGATACCTCTGATTATTCCTTTGGATATGTTGCCGGGTGGAGTGCCGGACGGGAGCTTGCTGAACTGAAAAGCTCTCTTGAAACAATCCGCAGCACCGCAGCGGAAATCATCAACAGCATTGATGAACATATCGCAGAGCTGCAAAAGACGCAGGAACAGGCGCAGGACGCGCCGAGGGAGAAAGCCGCCATGCCGGAGTACATTTACAAGATTGAAGCCAACCCCCGCACAACGGGCGACAACGGCCGCTTTTTCCTGCAAGCCTATCTCCCGCAGGAAAACGGCAGGGCAAAAATCGGGGACGTGCTGTATATCGGCAGCCTTGCAAAATGCCGGGAACTCATGGGCGGGCTGAACGCCGGAGAGCTGACGCAGGGAGAAGTAAAGGAGCTATATGCAAAGGCACAGGAAGCCGAAGCCGACAAAGACACCTTTTCCATTTATCAGCTAAAGCAAGGGGACGAAACGCGGGACTTCCGCTTCGAGCCTTACGACCGCCTGCAGGCGGCGGGAAATGCGGTTGATAAGGCAAACTATGAGATTGTCTATTCCGCAGAACTTACGCCGGGTACTTCCCTTGAAGATATTTACACCCGTTTCAATATCGACCACCCGAAAGATTTCAAGGGACACAGCCTTTCCGTTTCCGACGTGGTAGTGCTTCATCAGAACGGCGAAAATACCGCCCACTATGTAGACAGCGGCAGTTTTCGGAATGTGCCGGAATTTTTGCAGGAGAAGCAGTCGCAGCTTATCCCCGACGAGCATTTGACCGGGAAACAGATTAGAACGCCGCGCGGCAGTTTTTATGTATCGGATATGAGCGTTGAACAGATGAAAGAAGCCGGGTATGGACTTCATCATCAATCCGACGACGGGAAATATCTGATTATGGGAAACAGTACGCGGGCGTTTGCCGTTGCCGCCGAACAGCCGGAAAAAGCTAACCCGTTAAAACATATCGAGGACACTATCGAGCAGAACGACAATAACTTTGACGGTATCATCAACAACACGCCGCAGACGCCGACCGTGGACGCTCTGGAGCAGAAAGCAAAGGCGGGCGAGGTTATCTCCCTTGTTGACCTTGCCGACGCTATCAAAGCCGACAAGGAACAGGGAAAGACAGCAAAGCCGGAAAAGAAGCCCTCTATCCGGGCGCAACTCAAAGCAGATAAGGAAAAGGCACAGAAGAAACCACAAAAAAGCAAGTCGCAGGACTTAGAAAGGAGCTGACCGATTGGGTAAATTAAGTAAGTTTGAGAATGTGGACGTTATCGCTTCCCTTGAAGCGATTATGAAACAGAATACCGCTTTCTATCAGAGTGATTTTGAGATAGACAAACGGATTTTGCGAGAAGCAGCGTCAAGACCCGCTGCTGAAGAAAAACGGCTGCTATGGTTTTCTCGCCCGTCGGGGACGTGCTGCTTCCGGGAACGCGACGTTTTCCTAAAGGACACAAGGCAGCATAACACATGGCGGTTTTATGGGGAGCAGACCCGCGATAAAATCCTTGCCTATGCGGTGGAGCTGACCGGGAAAGAAAATGGGATAATCAAAGGCAATCTCTATGAGCTTGACTATCCGCAGCACTTCCGGGAAGTAGTCGAAAAATCTCTGCCCGCCGATAATTACACGCTGCTCTATGAGCATGGGGAACGGGTGCAGCCCGCCGGAATGTATTTTGACGGCAACCCCGACCCGCAGCTTGGGAAGTTTGAACGCTTTGAAGCGCAGCCTAATGACCCGGAAGCATTGCATTTTCTCATGCGGGAGGAAAAGCACAGCTATGACCGCTTAAAGCCGGGGGATTTCAAGGCGCATATTACCGCGTTGCATGACAGCCGGATTGAAGCCGAAGCACAGCGCATTGTAGCGGAAATGAAGCGGCAGGACAGCCCTAACAGCCCCAACAAAACACATTTCATGGTGGAGCTTTCGCCTTACTTTATGCAGTTAGCTTCTACAAAGGACACCGACCGTCTGTTTGCTATGCTGCCATACAAAACACTTTCTTTTTCTAAGATTGAGGGCAGGCATGGCACTTTTGCATTTTTAGACAAAAGCGAGGACAGAAGCCGGAATATCCGAAAAGCGCGCCCCTCTGTCCGGGCGCAGCTTACCGCAGACAAGAAAACAACCGCCCCGAAAAAGGCAGCGGCAAAAAGAAAAAATCACGATTTGGAGGTATGAGCATGAATAGATTTACTGTTGAGGAAACAAACCTTTTGAGCATTTACCATGAGGGAAGCAAGGCGCAGCTTATAGAGAACATGACCGCTGCGCTGCCTTACATGGACGCGGGATTACGGGAGCTTGCAAAGCGCACCCTTTCCAAAGTGAACGCGCTGACCGACGCCGAGTACAAAGAACTTTCCGTTTATCCTGCTGATGAAGTATGACCGGGATTAAGCGGCTGTCGCCGCGACAAAGCCGCAAGGTAAACACCCTTGTGAAAAAGGAGTGCTGCAACTGCGAGAATGGCAACTGTATTTTACTGGACGACGGGGACACTTGCGTATGCCCGCAGCTCATTTCCTATTCCCTGCTCTGTAAGTGGTTTCGGATTGCCGTACTTCCTCTTGATAAGCTGCTCTATGCGGAACTCTATCAGACCGAGGACAGAAAGAAATGTACCGTGTGCGGCGCGTTCTTTGCGTCCACCTCTAACAGCGTCAAATACTGCCCGGACTGTCGGAAGCGGATTACCCGCAGACAGGCAGCCGAGCGCATGAGAAAACGGCGCGCTCTTGTTACGCGGTAAGGGCGAAAAAAGCCTTGTTTTACAGGCTTCTGACAACCGTTTCCTCATAGGGCAAGGGCTTTATACCTTTTCCCTTAAAAACGGCGTTCTACTGCGTAACATTTCAGAACTGCACCCATAAGAAAACCGGGGCGCGGATAGTCTTTACTGACTGTCTGCGTCCCGGTTTTTCCTTTGCTATTTTTCCATGTTGATTTGAGGGGTTGCGCCCTTATCTGTGGTAAGTAAACGGTATATCGTAAGGGGGATATACCATGCAGCCACGACGAGCCGCCATATCAAAATGACCCCACCGATAATGCCGCCCAAAATGAAGTTGAGGGCAATGATACCCACCGTTCCGGCTATGTCATACCCATGCGGTACAAGCCATACGAACATACGGCGAATACCAAAGGGAATACCGCAGCACAGCCACACATAAAAGTAATTGGTCTGCCCGTCCTCTGTAAAGACGTTCTTAAACATGAAGAATAAAAACAATGCGATAACGGCGGGCAAAACGGTTCTCTTAAAAAAGTCTTTCCAAATTTCCCCGCGTGTCATGGTATCACTCCTTTTCTATTGGGAATTGTGGGATAGCTTCTAACAGTTTCAGTATGAGCGTTTGCCGTAAATCGTCGTCGATTTCCTCTTTTACGCTTCCGTCCGGCTGACGCTTTTTTACCATTGCAAGGCGGTTGATTTCGTCACCGTAACAAGCAAGCACTTTTTCCAACGCCCATTTTTCGCTCACAACGGCGGCGCGTATCGTTTCATAGTCCGGCATTTCCTGTTCCATTCTCTGACACTTCCTTTGCTGAAAATGTATCACTTTGGTATGTAACTACTGTTTTTGATAGGAACTATTATATCATACAAGTATGAACAAAGCTACTCCCCACGTTCTTTTCCTTTTTCCCGTTCCGGTTCTCTTGGCTGCCGTAAAATGCTGTCTATGTTCTGTTTGATAACGTCGTACTCTTTGACCTGTTTTTTCAGTCTGCCATAGTCGGCGTAAAGGGCTTCTTTCTGTTCCTGGAGCTTTTCATATTCCGATTGCAGCGCGGTGAGGTTCGGGAGCTTGGAAACGCCCGCCGCCTTTAATGCCTTTGCCGCTGCTTCATGCAAGATGATTTCGCGCTCATGGGCTGCCCGGTAACTGTCCTTATTTCTTGCTTTGCGGTATGCGTCATAGGCGGGTTTTGTCTTTTGGAACGTGGAAACATTCTTGATAAGCACCGCCATATCTGCAAGCCGTTTTTCCGCGCTCTTTAATGCGTCTGCCGCCTGTTCGCTCTCTGTCTGTATCTCTGCGATTTTTGCGGTCAAGTCGGTGTATTGTTCAATCTTGTGTTCCGTAATAAAATTCATGGTCTTAGCTGCCTGTTTCAGATTGTGGATTTTCGCCCATTGTTCATAACCCCGGCTCTGCGCCGCCTTGATACTGTTTTCAATATCAATGAGCAGGGACACGCCGCGTTCTGTCTTGGGAGCTTTGGCGGTGCGGGTACGCTTGCCCTCTATCCGTTCCCGGATTGCTTCCTCTGTATAATCTGCGCCGAGGGTTTTCAAACGGGTAAACCGTTCCTGTCCCGGAACCAAACAGGACACATATTTTCCCCGTTTGATTGTGAAGCCTTCTGCCTGTAACCGCGCGAGCAATTCTTCAAAGTCGGACACTTGGGGGATAAGGGTATCGACGGCAAGTTTCAATTTTGCTTTGGCGGTTTTCTCTTTCTTATACACCGCATAATTCTTTCCCTTGCCGCCTTTCTCCGGCACAAGGACGGACAAGCCGTTTTCCCGGCACAGCCTGTCGCTGATGTTGCGTATTCCGTAATAGGTGCGCTTGTTGGAAACATACTTGTGGTAGTCTACAAAGTTTACCGCACAAAAAATGATGTGGTTATGGATATGCCCTTTATCTATGTGAGTGGTAAGGACGTATTCATATTGCCCCTTTGTTACCGCGTCGGCAAGCTGTTTTCCGATTTCATGGGCTTTCTCATAATCGACTTCCCCCGGCTCAAAAGATTGTATCAAATGGTGTGCGAGGTTGTTTCCTCTGTCAAGAGCTTGCGACAATGTAAATCCGAACTCAATATCTGCCGTTTCATAGCTGCACCCGAACGAGGACACCAGCATTTTCCCGTCCGTCTTGTCCGGGTTTTGGATATAGTCAAGGGCTTTTTTTAACGTGCTTTTAATAGGCTTAATCTTTGTAACCGCCATATCTCCGCAAGCACCTCCTTGATTTCTTCTATATCCTCTTGGTAGACGCTGCCCGTCGCATTGACGCGCTTTGCAATCTGATTGACATTGACCCCGATTTTCTGTATCTCCGCTGTCATAGCTTTTATGTCGGCATGGTCTATCTGAATGATATACCCGTCGATTGCCATTTTCCGCAAGTAGGCTTCCATGTTCCGGGTAGGGACGAGCTGCATTTTCTGTTCAATGAACGCCCGTTCTTCCTCTGTTACTCTGAATTTAATTTGTACTGTCCGTTTCCTGCCGTTCATCGGCTCACACTCCTTTCCATTCCGAGGGTTTGGGACACTTCCCAACAAGCAATTTTCAACCGACGCGCCGCAGCGCAGGAGGGCGAAAATACGGAAAGGGTACCCCTTTCCTATGCTTGCTAAGAAACTTTCTCCCTTTATCCCTACTACATGGAAAATCTGATTTTGCCAAAGCAGGACAAAAGAAAAACGCCGCAAACTGCGACGTTTCAAACTGCTTTTTCTATGAAGAAACGAGGGAACTTTATTCCCCCGTTATTTCGTTGTTGGCTTCCTCAATCCCTTTTGCGGTAGCTGACAGGATTTTCAAATCCTTTTCGCTCATGCCGTTGAGCATGGTATCAAGCTGACGGCGGCGTGTGGACTTTTCCTGTTCCCGTTCCGGGAAAAAGAACTGGTCTACCGATACGTCAAGCAGGGTTACAAGCTCATACAAAATCTGCAAACTTGGGTGCTGCCCGCTGTTTTCAATGGACGCGATATATCGCGGCGCAATGTTCAGCTTATCCGCTAACTGGTTGCGGGAAATTCCCTTTGCTTTTCTTGCCGCTTTGATAGCCTGTCCGAAAGCCTTAAAATCAAACTTTTCTTTGCTCTGCTTCATAATCATTTCACCCAACTACATTGTATATTTCATCTCTCTTTCAAGATATGATTACACACATCATAGTATGGATAGAAATAGAGCATATCATGTACTTGCTATTATTCGGTTATCCGAGTATAATTATATTGATAATGTTTGAAGAAAGGACGGTTACGATATGGAATATATGTCTTGTCCCGAAGCAGCGGAAAAATGGGGTATTTCTGAACGGCGTGTGCAGATACTTTGTAAAGAAAATCGAATACCTGGTGTTTCAAAAATCGGTTATATGTGGTTGATACCCAAGAGCGCAGTAAAACCATTTGATAAAAGGATAAAAAGGAGTGTAGACAATGAATGAAAAAATTTTAGTTGTAGATGATGAAAAAGAGATAGCAGATTTACTTGAAGTTTATCTTAAAAACGATAATTATATAGTACACAAATATTACAATGGAATTGAAGCATTGGAATGTATTCAGAAAACGGAAATTGATTTGGCGATATTGGACGTTATGCTTCCTGATATAGACGGATTCCGTATTTGCCAAAAAATTAGAGAAAATTATTATTTCCCTGTTATTATGCTTACAGCTAAAATTGATAATGGCGATAAAATAATGGGGCTAACAATAGGTGCCGATGATTATATAACAAAACCTTTTAATCCCCTTGAAGTCATTGCAAGAGTGAAAACACAGTTAAGACGCTATCAGAAGTACAACAATCCAACAAAAAAGCAGTTTTTTCCAAAAAGTGAATATGACATTAGAGGATTGATTATCAATAAGGACACGCATAAATGCTTTTTGTTCGGAAAAGAAATATCTTTAACTCCTATCGAGTTTTCAATCCTTTGGTATTTATGTGAACATCAAGGCAAAGTTGTTTCAACTGAGGAACTATTTGAAAATATCTGGAAAGAAAAATATTTAGATAATAACAACACCGTAATGGCACATATAGGGCGGCTTAGAGAAAAATTAAATGAACCCGCCAAAAATCCAAAATTTATCAAAACAGTTTGGGGGGTAGGTTATGAAATTGAATAAAAATGAACAAAATTATCTGCTTACAATCCTGTTTAAAAGTTATATCTTACAGAGTGTAATTTGTTCGGGAATTATCTTAGTGTGTACGGTTTCGTTAGATATGGGACTTACTTGGGTACTGGATAGATATGTGGAACATTACTACCTGATATATAGGGGACTTTATGTTTATATGGTAGGGCTTATATTATGGGTAGTTTGCATTTTGTATTTGACTTATAAACTTTTGAAAAAGGTTGTTAATTATGTCTACGAGTTACAAGCTGCAACAGGAAAACTATTTGATAAATCAGTAGATTATATTGAACTCTCACCGGAACTAAGCGAAATTGCTATCAACATAAATCGCTTAAAGCAAGAAGCAGAAAACAATGCGCGACTTGCACAGGAAAATGAACAGCGCAAGAATGATTTGATTATGTACCTTGCACATGATTTGAAAACGCCGCTTTCTTCCGTCATTGGCTATCTAACACTACTGCATGATGATGAACAACAAATATCACAGGAGTTAAGAGAAAAGTATCTTTCTATTTCTCTTGATAAAGCAGAACGTCTTGAAGATTTGATAAACGAGTTTTTTGAAATCACACGATTTAACTTATCTAACATAACATTACAATACAGCAACATAAATTTGACCCGTTTATTAGAACAACTTATCTATGAATTTAAGCCCATATTAAAGGAAAAAAATTTGAAATGTACTCTCAATAGTACAAGCGACATTATGCTACATTGCGACGCAAACAAAATACAACGTGTGTTCGATAATCTCTTGCGTAATGCGGTAATTTACAGTTATACAGATACAGAAGTTGCAATAACCACAGAACTTCAAGAGAACACTATTGTAATTACTTTTGAAAATTTTGGGAATCCTATCGCAGAAGAAAAACTAAAACTAATATTTGAGCAGTTTTACCGAGTTGACACATCAAGAAATACTACAAGTGGTGGTGCCGGATTGGGACTTGCGATTGCGAAACATATTGTAGAACTACATAAGGGGACTATTGTTGCTCATAGTAAAGACGAGTGTATAAAATTTATAGTTACACTTCCACTTTCGTAGGAAAATCGTAAGAAATTCCGTAGCAAAAAAGAGGATTTTCTTGCGAACAATCATCAAAATTAAGGCTTTTATTTTGATATAATTATTGTATCAAGGTGAAAGCCTTTTATCTTTAAACGAAATATAATATACAATAACAAGGAGGTATGTTGGTGAAATACCAAAATCGAATTATGGCGTTACCTATGCTATGTATGATAATAATTGTGTTATCTGCCTGTTGTTTTGACGAGCAGAAAAATGAAACCAGTAACGTAAATCCAAAAGTACAATCCGTTGAAACGGTATCCGTTACTCGCGGTAATCTTACTCCAACGGTATCTGCTCACACAACTATTATTCCGGCTTTGGATTTTGTTTTATGTTCTTCTGTTGAGGGTACTTTTGAAGCCTGTTCCTCAGCCGGCAACAAAATTACTGAGGGTGGTGTGATTGGGAAAGTATCTGAAGAAGAAATAAAATCCCCAGTTGACGCAACGATTCTTTCTATTATCTCATCTAATGAGAGTGTTCCCAAAAATTATCCCTTAGCAACAGCTAAGTACACAGGTTTTGCTCTCAATATTGAAGCTGAAAATTTTTTGAAAATATTGCCGGAAAATGCAGCATTAAAAGCAAAGTTTCAAGTAGTTGATGGTGTGGGACCTACGGAAGCGATTGCAGTTGTAGTACCAGTATCAGAAAATGCAGAAAGCACATTGCAATGTTTAATTGGAAAAGATATTGATGTAAAACCCGGACAAAGTGCTACCGTTGTCATAACAGCCGAAACTAGAAAAGATGTGCTTTTGTTACCACTTTCAGTCATTGCGGGCAGACAAGGTAAGGGAATGGTAACCGTAATAAATGACGGAAAACAAATTCAAACAGAAGTTATGCTGGGTGCAACTGATGGTGCATATATAGAAATATTGTCGGGTGTAAATGAGGGCGATACAATTTCTTCTATTCCCCCAAACCTTGACCCAAGGAGTAAGGAGTAATTTGTAACATGGAAAAAACGAATGGAGGAAATTTAATTCAAATAAAAAACTTGGTAGCGACTGTTAATTTGAATAATGGTGATACCTTAGTAACTGTAAACAAAGCAAATATGGAACTAAAGCGAGGAAACAGCTATGCTATTGTAGGCAAATCGGGTTCAGGAAAAACAAGCCTTATATCAATTATAGGTTTACTCAACCACTCATATCAAGGCGAATTTCTTTATAATGGTATGTCTGTTTCCACTTTAACAGATAGCCAGCTATCTATGCTTCGAGCAAGTAATATCGGTTTTGTTTTTCAAAACTATTCTTTAATTAAACATTTAAGAGTTTGGGAAAATATTGAGCTTCCTTTACTTTATTCCAAAAAGAAAATGAATACAAGACAGCGGAAAGAAGCAATACGAAATCTTTTGCAAAGTGTTGGATTAGAAGGAAAAGAAAATGATTATCCATCTAATTTATCAGGAGGCGAACAACAAAGAGTGGCGATTGCCCGCGCACTTGCAGTATCGCCGGAAGCCATTTTATGTGATGAACCTACTGGTGCTTTAGATAAAAAAACCGGAAAACAAATTATGGACCTTTTACATCAAGTTGTGCTTAAAAATGGCATTATGCTTTTAATAGTAACTCATGACCTCGATATTGCAAAGACTTGTAATACAATTTTTGAAATGGACGGAGGGAGGCTTCAATGTGTTAAATATGATTCTTAAAGACCTTCGTATTTCTCCTCTAAGAAATATCTTAACAGGTATATCGATGTTTGTAGGAATTATTGCAATGATTAGTTCTGTCTTGGTGGGAACGCTTGGTAAAGAATATTTGATTTCTGTCAATGCACAGATGTATGGATGGAGTCCTACATATTCTTTTTCAATTACAGGATCAGATTTTCAAGATACCATTAAAATGGAGAATTTTTTTCGAGAAATTTACAATACTGATCATTTTGTGGCTGTTACCTTTTCCATGCTGGAAGAGATAACAGTTGCTCCAGTAGCGTCTGTCTCTTCTCTACAAGACATAAGTGACACTGTTTACAAAAAGACTGTACCCGTAGATGTTGTTTTTACTACAAGCACATATAACAAAATCTATAATTTGCCTATGTCATCAGGGGATTGGTTTGATTCTTCGGAAATAAATAAAACTCTGTGCATGGTAGTAAATAAAGCAGCACAGAATTATTTTGATACTTCATATGCTGTTGGAAATGTAGAAAGTAGTCTTTCATTAACACCATTTAATGTGGTAGGTACTGTGAATGACGGGACAGATATACCAACTGTATATCTTGACGCCCATTCAATAGAACTACTTGTTCCGAATATGTGGAAAGTAAAAAATGCAACTGTTCATTGGCATTCAGAAGCGGGAATTACCATGAGACAGATGTATTCGTCATTACATGACATTTTAGAAGATACAATAGGAGGAAATTTGGATATCATAGGGAAAAGTGATATTGGAGATACTTATAATTCCGTACTTTCTGTACTTCAATTAGGACTTTTGGTAACATCATTTTTATTGTTATTTGTTTCTGTATTAGGACAAATTAACATAGGGTTATCATCCTTGGAACAACGTACTCACGAATTACTAATTAGACGGGCGATTGGCGCTTCTCGTGCGAATATTGTTACTTTAGTGTTAGGCGCACAATTAACTATATCAGTGTTTGTTTGTATTGTTTCAATCCTGATATCCTTTTTCTTGGTTCAAGGCATGGGGTTATTTCTGCCTGTGGATTCTCCCGTAGCGGCACTGGAATATCCTATTCTTTCGGCAGTGGTAGCTGTTATAACATCCGTTGTTGTAGCGTTGCTTGGAGGACTATTGCCAGCGTTAAAAGCTGCAAAGCTTGAACCTGCATTGGCGCTTAGATAAAATAAATTTTATAAAATTGGAGGAAAAACATGAAAATATTATCTATGAAAACAACGATTTTTTTAGGAGCAATGCTTTCTTTATTGGTATGTCTGATGTTTACAGGTTGTTCAAATTCTGAAACAAATTCTACTTCAAGAGGACTCACGGATTTTGCACACATTGAAGAAGAATATCTTGCAACCATTGACAGTTTGAATTGGCCTGATGGCATTGCACTTCCTGATAAACTGGAAGATGAAGATACAGGAGCTTCCTTTCAGGTTGGTTATGGAGAAACGAGAGCTTCTTATTTGTGGGAATATTCATGGATGAAAGAATGGCTTGATACTTATAATACAGATCCAGAGCGAGCCGAAAAAGCATTAGAAGAATTGGAAAAAGCCTTCGACATGCCATATATGGGAATAGACCGGTGTGATGACGCAACTCGTAATTATTTGCGCGAAAATATAGATAAAGCAAAATTAGGTGACCCCTCTGGATTTACAGAAAGTATAAGAGCAAATTATGCCAATTAGATTTACCTATTAAATCTGACTGATTACTGTCGGAGGTGCAATTTATGAAAAGAAAATACAAGAGAAGGACGTCTCGTTTCGGAATATTTTTTGTTTTCCTTACTGCTGTAACGATAGCAGGTGTATTTTTCATACCGTGGGCAATGAAACCTGACAATTTTCGCAATGAGAAGAATAAAATCAACTCTTGGCTGAATGGAATTTTCTTTCAAGATTTTTATAATGCAAAATCCCTCATATTAGTTGACCTTTCTAATGACAATATATTTATTTCAAAGCGAGAAAACGAGCAACAGCTTCCTGCCAGCTTAGCCAAATTATTTGTCATTGAATACGCAGCAACACTTGCGGATTTAGATAGTATTGTTCCTGCAAATTATGAAGCAATCCAATTAACTAAACCTGGTTCATCTGTTGCGAATATAGACGCGAAAAAATATTTTCTCCACAATTTGTTTGCTGCCATGTTGGTTCCATCTGGAAATGACGCTGCTTATGTAGTCGCGGATTATTGTGGTTCTATTCTTTCACCACAAGCTAAGAATAGTCAAGAACGTATTAATGTTTTTATGGAACATCTAAATAATTACTTACAAAATCAAGGGTATGAAAACACAATTTTATATGACCCAAGCGGATATGATGTCAATGCTCTCACTACCGTTTCAGACCTAAAATCAGTATCTACTCACCTTTTAGAGAAGCAATGGTTTAGAGATATTGTTTCAAAGAGTAATTATACAGCTACTTTACCTGACGGAAGTACGCAGACATGGAGGAATACTAATACTTTTCTTGACCAAACATCAGAATATTACAATGAAAATGTTAAAGGTATCAAGACAGGTTCCTTATCTAATGACTATAATTTAGTTGTTCTTTATCAACAACATGGAAAGGAATTTTTAATATGTAGTTTAGGCTCTCAATCGGATTCTTCAAGATATGATGATGTGAATTATATTCTTAAAACAATAGATGAATCTGACTATTTAACTAAATGATTTCATCTGCCGGACGACGGCAAAAGAAAAAAAGCCGTCGCAGAGCAGACACATTTTCACGCGCCTACTCTATTTCGGCGGCTTTGATTATCAGAGCCGCCGTTTCTTTTTATCCATCTAAATTCCAACGACGACCCTCTACCATGTAAAGGCATGGCGGCTTTAGGAGGTAGCCGCCATGCACTTATCAACTTATCGACACAAATCGACATTCCCCCAATTATCAAAAAAAGTCTATCCCCTGCAACGGGGTATTTCGGGCATAAAGATGAACAATCACATCATCTAAATACTTTTTATGTTTCCTTTGCGTCTGTCTGCGCCTTGCAGATGGGCGCATTTTGCATTTTACAGAACTTTTTTCAAAGAAATTTTTGCTTTCGTCCGGCGTTTGAAAAAGTCGTCTGTATTATCACGCGAAAAGGGGAGGTACTACCACCTTTCGACAGAAAGGAGGTGAGAACATGGAACCTAATCGCAGAGAATTTCAAAAGCAATGTGCCTTTCAAAGTTTCTGTAAACGGGTGCTGCACAACGAAGCGTGCAACGCCCACGACGAAATCCGGCGACGCAGGAAACGGGAAGTATCGTTTTGCGACCTTGCCTTGCATGAGGAACGGCAGCTTTACACCGTTGACAAGTATTTTCAAGACGAAGAAGCTGAACCGCGTTATCAAATGGCAGGAAAAGAGATAACCCCGAAACTGCTGCTTGAAGCAATCCGCACTTTGCCGGAGGAAAAAAGGACTGCTATCCTGCTGTACTATTTCGAGGGCATGACCGACGTGGAAATCGGAAAGATGTTCAATACGTCGCGCAGCACGATACAGTACAGACGGACAAGCTCTTTTGAACTGTTAAAGAAATATTTGGAGGGACACGCTGATGAATGGGAAGAATGGTAAACAATCCGACTACCCGGAAATCGCCCTTGTTCCCTATCCCGTCATTGTGGCGGCGAGCAAAGGCGACCCGGACGCTATGAAAATAGTCTTGCAGCATTTCAGCGGCTACATAGCGAGCCTGTCCATGCGGAAGCTCTACGACGAGCGCGGCAACGTCTACTATGGCGTTGACGAGGACATACGGGAACGGCTGCAAGCAAGACTGATGAGGGCTATCCTCACATTTCGGGCTGATGAATAGTTGAGCATGACCGTAAAACGTCTTGTAACCCCTTTTCCGTTTTACGGCAAGCAGAACAGCCATCTTGTTCTTTGAAAAAGAAAGCGGCGCAAGAGAACGGCGACGCAGTATAGGGCAAATCGGATACGTTCCTTTTGTGCCGAGCCATACGGCGGGTGCGCCATGACTTCCCTTTCGGGAACGAGCGAACAACACTACACCGCAAAGCAAGTCAGCAGCTTGCGGGCGACGACACACAAGAGGGATAATGATACTCCCTTACAGCCACAGTCCGAGCGTTAGAAGCGTCGCAGGCAATGGGTAGGGCTGCGTGAGAACCACGCAGGAGTGAAATTCTCGTGGAGCTATGCTAATAGCCGTTCGATTAAAGCCCCTTTTATTCAAAAACATACCTTTGAGCCATTTTGAAAGGGGGTATTCCTATGGCTAAAAAGGAAACTACAAACCATGCCGCCCCTGTTTTGCCTATGCTGAAAACAGTAGAGCAAATGAGCAAGGTTAGCGGTATTGGAGAAAATAAATTACGCGAGCTTATGGATAACGGCGAACTGGAATACGTTCAAAACGGAAACCGCCGCTTGATTGCCGATACCGCTATATGGGATTGGTACGAGCGAGCGAAAACCGCCGTAAAGCCCCCGGCAGAGCAAGGGGGTTAAGTTATGGCAATCTCAACAAGACAGGTAAAAAACAAACGCGACAGCAACGGCGTACTGACCGGACGACCCGGCACAGTCTACGACGTAAACATAAAGTACACCGCCCCGGACGGAAAAAAGAAGTCGTATGCAAAAAAGGGCTTTGCCACCAAAAAGGAAGCAGCACAGCATGAAGCGGAAATGAAAACGAAGCTCCAAAATCCGGGGCAAGTTGCTTCTATTACTTCACAGAGGAAACAGACTGTCGCTGCCTATCTCAATGACTGGGTGGAAAGCTATGCAAGAGTGAACTTGCGCCCCTCTACTTATGACGGGTATAAAAAGACGATTGCAAACTATATCAATCCGTATATCGGCGGCGTTACCCTCAATCAGCTTACCCCTGCTATGGTAGACAAGATGTTTCAGCAGATTATAGACAAAGGCTTGAAGCCGTCCACCGCAGCCGGGGCAAAACGTGTTTTGAGTGTGGCGTTGAGCCATGCCCGCAAATACCGCTATATCGAAACCAACGCGGCAAAAGATACCCTTACGAAGTTTGGGAAAGGCGACAAGACCCCTGACCCTTACACGCCGGAACAGGTGAAAGCCTTAATGCAGCGCGTCGAGGGTACTGTTTGGGAAATGCCTGTTATCTTGGGCGGGCTTTACGGTATGCGCCGTTCTGAAATCTTAGGCTTGCGTTGGCGCAATGTGGATTTGGAGAACAACACCTTTGATGTTACCGAGCAGCTACCTTTCAAGGTACCGCCAAAAACAAAAGTCATTGAAGAAATGGCACCGCCGAAATCCAACGGCAGAAAGCTACCCATTACGGAGCTTGCCCGCCCGTTCTTCCTCAAACAGCTTGCCATGCAGGAAGTACAGAAAGAACAGGCAGCAAAAGACGGAAAGCCTTACTATGACAATGACCTTGTTGTAGCAAAGCCGGACGGCGCACCTATCGCCGCGTCGTGGGTGTCCTCTCAATTTGGAAAGCTGCTTGAAGATTTGGATATGCCGCACATTCGTTTTCACGATTTACGACATACGGCAGCGACCAATATGCACCAACTGACAGGCGACTTCTATACGGTTGGCGAAGTCTTGGGGCATACGCTTGCGGGTATCGGCGCGTCGCTTGGGCTTTCCATGAACTTTGAAGCTGTTACCGCCCGTTATGTGGACGTGCGGCTTGAACGAAAAAAAGAAGTTTTGGACGCTTACCATAGCGCGGTGGAAAAAGCAGCCCCGGAGAAACCAAAGGAAGCCGAGCCGAAAAAAGGAAAACGGGCAGCAAAGAAAAAACACAGCGAAATAGACCTTTAACCGCTGTATCTCTTTACTGCTCTTTACAACCTTTTATATGCCCGCGTGGAATTTGGGCACCATTTGGGCACCATTTACGGAAAAAGCACCATGAAAACAGAGGGTAAAAGAAACGCCGACAACTCACAAAAACGTAGTGTTCATGCGGGTTTTCGGCGTTTTCCTATCCCTTAACGGGCTTCTATTCATCTTGTGCGAGAGAGAAAAATTCTACTATTTTTTATATAAAATCTATGATATAATTAAGGAAAAGACTAACCGAAAGGGGAAAAGGTATGGGCACTGAAACAAATCAAAAGTTAAACAAACAGGAGGAAGAAGATAATATTCCGCTGATCGCAATCTGTTCCTTTGCTGTGATCACGATCATTATGATATTGCTTGGCATTATGATGTGTGAACTTCCGGTCGTAATGGTATGCAGTATCGTAATTTTAGAAACATTGATCGCTGTATGCCTGCATAATCTGCCAATCTGGGTACATGTGATGATCCTCGCAGCAGAAGTGACCGCAGGTATTTTATGTACACAGCTTGTCTTTATCGTCCTTGCATGTATTGTTTACGCAACTGCGATTTTAGCACTGCATTTTATTGAGGAATAACAGTGATGGAAGAACAGGCAGTCTGCAAGGTCAGTTATACCCGGCTGAAAGATCTGGCATTAGAGAACAGAGAGTTGTATTCTTATCAGAAGAAACTGGCAATGTGGATGTTAAAACAGAGTTTTTTAGATTTTTTTCAGATGGAATTGAAAGAAGAAGCGGTAGGCAGGACTTCATATGGAAAGCCATATTATAAAGAGGCGGAAAACTGTTATTTTAATATCAGCCATTGCAGACAGGCAGTATGCGTGGCAGTATGCCGGTATCCGGTAGGTATCGATGTAGAGAGTATGCGGAAAATCGGTCTGCCTGCAGTAAAAAAATGCTGCAGCAAAAGAGAATTGCAATATGTTTTTGCAGACAGGCAGATGTACAGCTGTGATCAGCAGTTATCGTTAGAAGGAACGAAACGTTTTTTGCATTTGTGGACGCTAAAAGAGAGTTATGTCAAAATGACAGGCGAAGGAATCCGAATGCCGCTGAATACGATTGATTTTGCATTAGGGGTGGTATCGGACAGGCAAAAACCTTTCACAGTTTTAAAATCTGGTGAGAAAGGCAGTACGTCTAGTCTGTATCTGGAAAATGAATTGATTATGGCATTGTCCATAAAAAAGGGCGATATTAAAACAGGGAGAGAGGTCATCTGGCAGGAATATGAGAAACCTGCATGGTAAGGAGGACGCATATGTATTCAGGGAAGAAATTGAAAAAAAGATTTTGTTCACTGTTTCTATCTGTGACAATGGTTCTGACAAGTGTACAGATGGTAGCAGCAGAAGAAACATCGTCGGATGTGATTGTTATTTCTACAGCAGAGGATTTAGCAAAGATCGGTACAGATAAAAAGTATCCGATGAATGGAGATTATGAATTAGCCGGCGATATTGATTTAAGCACAATGAAGTGGACACCGGCAGGCGGATATGTCGGAACAAAGGGAACGATCAGTGCCAAAGAAGCAAATGTATTTTCCGGTACATTTGACGGAAATGGTCATGTGATCAAAGGCTTGACGATCGATTTAGATGGTACAGTGTCTGCTGGAAAATATGCACAGGTCGGGCTGTTCAGTGTGATCGCTGGTGGAAGTGCAGATGATTATGCCATTGTAAAAAATCTGATCTTTACAGATGTAAATATTAAAACAGATTTTTCAAGTGGATATTCTACGATCGGAACATTAGCCGGTGAGGTCAATGGATATGCGAAGATCGATCAGGTTGCAGTTTTAAACGGACAGATTGAAAGTAATCCATCCAGACAGAATGACACCGTTGGAACCGGCGGCCTGATCGGTGAATGTCGTACAGACATAGATAACACAAAAGTAGACAATAGTAATATTTATATTACTAACTGCTATAACGGAGCGGATATTAATGCAAACGGCAGCCGGACAGATCTGCTCTATGCAGGCGGTATCATTGGAAGAATCGCAAAATCTGCCTGTGGTACAGTATCACAGTGTATCAATACAGGTTCTGTACAGTATGATGGATATAACGGATATGGTATTGCAGCAGCAGAAGCAGGAAATCAGGCATGTGTATCAACAGTTTCTAACTGCTATTATATTGATGGAAAAGAATTATCGACAGAGAATGGTGAAGCATCTGCCATTTCAGAAGCAGTATTAAAAAGCGGCAGTCTGCCGGAAGGATTTTCTTCTGAGATCTGGACGGCAAAAGAGAATTGTTATTTTATGCCATCTATCTGTTATCAGTCAAGTGCCGCTGAAATGATCTATCTATCAGGTTTATCCTTAGAGTATGTAGATGGAGAGAGTGAGAAATCAGTATCAAAGCCGATCACTCTGCCGCTTGAGACAGCAGACATCCCACTGACATGGACAAGCAGTAATGAAAAAGTTCTGACGATTTCAGGAGGTCAGGCAGTTCCAAATACAGACCAGATTCCGACAAATACACTTGTAATCCTGACAGCAACGACTCCCTCAGGATTTCAAAAGACCTACCGGATCACAGTCACAAGTTCCATCCAGAAAAACGCTGCATTTAGTGAAGGCTATGCAAAGGTCGGTACACCGCTTACAGTTACGATAGATAATGCAGCAGAAGATGAACAGTTTACCTATATATGGAAGATTGACGGAACAACAATAGAAAATACAAAAAACAGCTATACACCAACGGAAAATGATTTGGAAAAATTCATCGAAGTGAATATTGAAAGTTCCGATGGTATCTGCAGCTGGGATTTAAAAACTTATTGCAGCGAACTTCCGGTCATTTATATCGATACTGTAGACGGTACATCCGTTGACAGCAATACCGTTGCAGAAGCTGCTGCGATAAAAGTACAGGGAAATGATGAATTTTCCCAGTCAAAATACTGGTATGAAGGTGATACCACGATCAAAGGCAGAGGAAATTCCACATGGACAGAATCTGTCAATCAGGGTGTAAAACGGCCCTACAAATTAAAATTAGCATCCAAAGCCAATCTGTTAGGTCTTGGAGCCGGAAAAAGTAAGCACTGGGTACTGCTTGCAAATATGATCGACCATACGAATATGAGAAATGAGCTGGTGAATGAGTTTGCAAAAGATATCGGTATGGAATATGCCGTATCAGATACGGATGTCGTTCTGATCTTAAATGGAGAGTATCAGGGTATCTATGAACTTGCGGAGCATCTGCGCGTAGCATCCGACCGTGTCAATGTATTTGACTGGGAAGATCTTGCAGGTACGATTGCAAAGAAAATCAGTAAGAAAGATGCTTCAGTCAATGAAGATGCTCTGAAAACAGCAATGGAACAGGATTATAGCTGGTTAAACGGTTCTTTTACTTTCCAGAACAAGACTTATCAGATTGCAGACTATTACAAAGATACAATCCCTGAAGTGACAGGTGGATTTATGCTGGATATGGATTTTCGGAGTACCTATTCTTCTTATGCCGATAAATATATCTCGACATTCCGGTCCTCAAATGGAATACCAATGTTTTTCAGGGCACCGGAATATGCAAAGACAAGTCCTGCAATGATGGCTTATGCATCAAATTATATCAACACCTATGAAGCTTCTTTAAAAAGTGAAGACTACATGACTACTTATGAGGGAAATGAGATCAATTATACAGATCTTTTTGATATGGATTCACTGGTTCAGTACTGGCTGGTCTGCGAATATACAAATAACTGGGATTCCATGAAAAACAGCACCTATCTGTATAAAGACCTTACCGGAAAAGCAAAGATGGGACCTGTCTGGGATTATGACTGGGCATTTGGAAATATCAATATGTACAGTATGACAGGACCGTTTGTAGTAGATAACTGGCATACGACTTTAACGGGTATCTCAACCGGACAGGGCGGTTTTTGTGAGCAGTCTTACCAGTCAAAGCAATGGAACCGTTATCTTGTCAAAGATCCGTATTTTGTGACAAAGGCATATGAAACCTATCAGAAGAACCGTCCGACTGTCATAGAAGATATGATCAAAGACGGCGGCAGGATTGATACCTTAGAAAAGAAATACGAAACAGCCTCTCTTGCAAATGATGATAAGTGGTCATATTCTTATCGTAATTACAGTGGATTTGCATATGTCAATGGAGAAAAACAGTATACGAACAGCCAGACATACCACGATGCAGTAGCTTCCTTAAAAACATTTATCACAAAGCGTGTAAACTGGATGGATCAGCAGTTTACAAGTGTAGAAGATCTGTACAGATCACTTGGCAATACTGTTTCCGATAAGGTTGCCATTACACAGCATACCGACGAAACAACCGGAAAGACCATTGTCGATATCAATGTATCTGACAGCGAGGCCGCATATGTGGAACTGCTTATCAATGGAAAGCCGCTGAAAGCAGAAGATGGCAGTAATTTCCTTGCACTTACATCAGGAAAGGCACAGGCAGTTCTTTCTGACAGCCAGTTAGAAACACAGAGCGATGTAAGAAATACATTACAGGTACTTGCATTAAATACACAGAAAAATTACCTGAGTAACATCACGAATTTCATCAATTTTACGAAGAAGCTCACAAGTGATCCGGATAAAAAACCAGACACAGGCGATACGACCGATCCGGATAAAAAACCGGACACAGGCGATACGACCGATCCGGATAAAAAACCGGACACAGGCGATACGACCGATCCGGATAAAAAACCGGACGCAGGCGATACGACCGATCCGGATAAAAAACCAGACACAGGCGATATAGCTGCTCCAGATAATAAGCCGGCAACAGGTGATACGACCAGTTCTGACAATAATAATCAGACAGGAACAACGGATAGCAGTCAGTCAGGGCCTTCGACAACAGTTAAAACAACGAAGCCGTCGATCAAAGTGACAGGCAGATCATCTGTAAAACGGAAAAAATCGATTACCTTAAAATTAAAGATCACAGGTATTTCCGGTAAGGTAAAAGTATCCTTAGATAAAACAGGCAAAAAATTGTTAAAGGTTACAAAAGCAGATAAAAAGAAAGTCACCTTAAAAGCAAAGAAGAAAAAAGGAACGGCAAAAGTGACGATCCGCTGTGGAAAATACAAAGTGACAAAAAAGATTAAAGTAAAATAATAAGACAGAGCCGGCAGGAAAAAACTGCCGGCTTTATTTTACATATGTTTCTGATACCATTTTTCTAATATACGGATCGCACCGTAAAGTCCCATGGCAATGATACATAAGATCAGAATGGATAGGATCACCCAGTCTAATTTAAAGATCTGGCTGCCATAGATGATCAGATATCCCAGACCGCATTTCGAGGCGATAAACTCCCCAATGATCACACCGACAAGGCAAAGGCCGATATTGCTTTTCATCAAACCGATGATATTGACAAGATTCGCCGGCAGGATCACTTTTAAGAGTGCATGATTTTTACTGCCGCCTAATGTCTGGATTAATTTTAGTTTTTCAGGATCGACTTCACGGAATCCGATGTACAGATTTAATATGGTACCAAATATAGCAACTGACATACCGGTTAAAATGATCGTTTTGTAATTGGCACCCAGCCATACGATCAGAAGCGGTGCGAGTGCAGATTTTGGCAGGCTGTTTAATACAACAAGGTAAGGATCAAGTGTTTCGGTAAGTGTTTTACTGTACCAGAGCAGGATCGTGACAAGCAGGGAAGTGACCATAACCAGAAAGAAACTGATCAGCGTTTCTGCCAATGTGATGACGATATGATAAAATAAAGTATTTTCTTTTGTCATGCGGCAAAAACATAACAGTAATTTTGATGGACTGCTGAAGATAAAATCATCCACAAGTCCCATGCGAGTACTGCCTTCCCATAATACCAGAAATAAAAATAGTATGCCAAAACGGTATAGCTGGATCTTGATCTTATGTACTTTGTGAGCATTGACATAGGCAATCTGAGCCGCTGATAGATGATTATGGTTCATGGGGGTTTAACTCCTTCCAGATAAGATTAAAATAATCCTTAAATTCACTGGTATTCCGACGCTCTAACGGTGACATGTCTTTTGGGAAATCTGTCGTGATGATCTTTTTTACCATTGCCGGAACGGCCGTCAGCACGATGATCCGGTCACCAAGACTGACAGCTTCGGACAGGTCATGTGTGACAAGGATTGCTGTTTTTTTTGAATTTCTGATGATACTTCCAATATCATCGCTGACCTGTAAGCGTGTCTGGTAGTCAAGAGCGGAAAACGGTTCATCTAATAAAAGTAATTCAGGATGCAGAAGCAATGTACGGATCAGTGCGGCACGCTGGCGCATTCCACCCGAAAGCTGCGAGGGTTTTGCATCTTTAAATGGATAAAGACCATAGAGTTTGAGCAGATGGTCAGCTTCCTGTATGCTTTCTGGTGATAATTTCTTTTGTATTTCAAGACCAAGAAGAATATTTTTTCTAACGCTCCGCCACTCAAAGAGATGGTCATGCTGTAACATATACCCGATATTAGAACGGTTTTTATTAGACAGAGGTTCTCCGCAAAATTCGATCGTGCCGGATTCCGGTTCTAACAGACCACATAAAAGTGATAAAAGTGTAGATTTTCCGCAGCCTGATGGGCCGACAATACTTACAAATTCCCCTTTTTTTACCTGAAAATCAATGTTGCGCAGTGCAGGCGTTTCTCCCTGTAATGTGTGGTAAGTATAATTAACATGATTACATGTGATCAGAGGTTCCATGAATGTTCCCGCCTTTTTGTGTATATAATGTAGTTTATGTCGGTTGCTATTTTTTGACACATAAGGTAAAATAGATACAGTTCGCAAATTGCCTGTAAATGGAAATGCATACGAAATGGAGAAGATTAAGATGAACCGGAATTACCAGAAAGAGTTAGATCAACTCTTAGAACGATTACAGCAGGAAGAAAAAGTTCCCAAATTGCTTCTGCACAGTTGTTGCGCACCATGCAGTTCTTATGTAATCGAATATCTTTCTGCATATTTTCATGTGATGGTTTTTTATTACAATCCGAATATCTATCCAGATGCCGAATATGATAAACGTGTTGCCGAACAGCAGCGCTTTATAAAAGAATTTCCAACAAAATATCCGGTAGACTTTATCAGCGGTACATTTGATAAAGAACGGTTTTACCAAACCGTAAAAGGATATGAGCAGATCAAAGAGGGCGGCGAACGGTGTTTCCGCTGTTATGAACTTCGCTTATCAGAAACAGCAAAGTTAGCGAAACAGTTAGGTGTGGATTATTTTACGACAACATTGTCGATCAGTCCGCTTAAGAATGCAGTAAAGTTAAATGAGATCGGAGAAAAATTAGCAGAAGAATATCAGATTCCCTATTTAAACTCCGATTTTAAGAAAAAAAATGGATATAAACGTTCCGTAGAACTTTCGAATGCATATGGCATGTATCGTCAGGATTATTGTGGATGCATTTTTTCAAAACAGGAACGGGAAGCAGAAAAAGAAAGGAGAATATAGATTATGGCACAGTTATGGGGAGGACGCTTTACAAAAGAAACTGATAAGTTAGTATATAATTTCAATGCGTCCATATCATTTGACCAGAAATTCTATAAACAGGATATTGAAGGCAGTAAGGCACATGTGGCAATGCTTGGAAAACAGGGCATTTTAACACAGGATGAAACACAACAGATCACAGCTGCCTTAGATGAGATCTTAGCAGACGTAGAGTCAGGAAAACTTGCGATCACCGATGAATATGAAGATATTCACAGTTTTGTAGAGGCAAATCTGATCGACCGTTTAGGGGATACCGGTAAAAAATTACATACCGGAAGAAGCAGAAACGATCAGGTTGCTTTAGATATGCGTCTGTATACAAGGGCAGAAGTGAAAGAAACCGATGAATTGGTAAAAAAACTCTTAGAAACAATCCTTGGCATTATGGAAGAACACACCGAAACGATTATGCCGGGATTTACTCATTTGCAGAAAGCACAGCCGATCACCCTTGCACATCATATGGGTGCATATTTTGAAATGTTTAAACGTGACCGTCTGCGTCTGCATGATATTTATGAGCGTATGAATTACTGCCCATTAGGTTCGGGTGCATTAGCCGGAACCACATATCCTTTAGACAGGGATTATACAGCAGAACTCCTAGGATTTTACGGACCGACATTAAACAGTATGGACGGTGTATCCGACAGAGATTATCTGATCGAATATTTATCAGCATTAGCAACGATCATGATGCATTTAAGCCGTTTTTCCGAAGAAGTGATCATCTGGAATTCAAATGAATATCAGTTTGTGGAAATTGACGATGCATACAGTACCGGAAGCAGTATCATGCCGCAGAAGAAAAATCCGGATATTGCAGAATTAGTCCGGGGTAAGACAGGCAGAGTCTATGGTGCTTTAGTTTCCCTGCTTACTACAATGAAGGGAATCCCACTTGCATACAATAAAGATATGCAGGAAGATAAAGAACTGACATTTGATGCGATCGATACAGTCAAAGGCTGTCTTGCCTTGTTTGAGGGAATGTTAGCTACGATGAAGTTCAATAAAGAAGTGATGAGAAAAAGTGCAAACCATGGATTTACCAATGCAACCGATGCAGCAGATTATCTGGTAAATCATGGAGTGCCATTCAGGGACGCACATGGTATCATCGGACAGATCGTATTGTATTGCATTGATAAGAAAATTGCGATCGACGATATGAGCATCGAGGAATTCAAGCAGTTTTCCGATGTGTTTGAGCAAGATGTTTATGATGCGATCTCCATGGAAACCTGTGTCAATAAACGTTTGACGATCGGAGCACCGGGTAAGGCTGCAATGGAGAATGTCATCGCATTAGAAAGAAAATATTTGAATGAAAATCCGTAATCGGTTACAGATATTTCAAAAATTTGGTACATATGTATAAGAAAAGTGCAATTCACCTGATATTTTTTGATAATATGTGAATTGCATTTTTGATTGATTCATTTTAAGATATTTAAAGAAAGACAAATGTACGTGTAGGACGTACAGGAAAACTGAGGAGATAAGAACATGAGCGAAAAATTAAAAGTGGGCATTTTAGGTGGAACAGGAATGGTAGGACAGAGATTTATCTCTCTGTTAGAGAATCATCCATGGTTTGAGGTAACAACCATTGCAGCAAGTCCAAGAAGTGCAGGAAAAACATATGAAGAAGCAGTTGGCGGACGCTGGAAAATGGATACACCAATGCCGGAAGCTGTTAAAAATATCATTGTAAAAAATGTAAACGAAGTAGAAGCAGTAGCAGCTTCTGTAGATTTTGTATTTTCCGCTGTTGATATGACAAAAGAGGAGATCAAAAAGATCGAAGAAGATTATGCAAAGACAGAAACACCGGTTGTTTCTAACAATAGTGCACACCGCTGGACACCGGACGTACCGATGGTAGTACCAGAGATCAATCCGGAACATATGAAAGTAATTGAGTTCCAGAAGAAACGTTTAGGAACAACAAGAGGTTTCGTAGCTGTAAAACCAAACTGCTCGATTCAGAGTTATGCACCAGTTTTAACAGCATGGAAAGAGTTTGAACCATATGAAGTAGTTGCTACTACTTATCAGGCAATTTCAGGAGCAGGAAAGACATTTAAAGACTGGCCGGAAATGGTAGGAAATATCATTCCATATATCGGTGGAGAAGAAGAAAAGAGTGAGAAAGAGCCGCTTCGTATCTGGGGCGAGATCAAAGATGGTGTGATCGTGCCGGCTGCCTCTCCAGTGATCACATGTCAGTGTATCCGTGTTCCGGTATTAAACGGACATACAGCAGCTGTATTTGTAAAATTCAAAAAGAAACCGACCAAAGAGCAGTTGATCGCAGCATTAGAAAACTTCAAGGGAGTTCCACAGGAATTAGATCTTCCAAGTGCTCCAAAGCAGTTCATCCGCTATTTAGAAGAAGACAACAGACCACAGGTTGCATTAGATGTCAACTTTGAAAATGGTATGGGAATCAATGTCGGAAGATTAAGAGAAGATACCGTATACGATTGGAAATTTGTAGGTTTATCCCACAATACCGTACGTGGTGCAGCAGGTGGAGCTGTATTGTGTGCAGAACTGTTAAAAGCACAGGGATACATTACAAAGAAATAAGCAGACAGTATGGTCATTGTTTATGGGTAAGATAGTGAACTGTAACAGATAGCTGTTACAGTTCACAGGTATCCCTGCGAACTGCAACTTCGCAGCCCCATTTAAATTTTGCTACGCAAAAGGGGGGCTGCTCACGCCCGAATCACGGTCATACGCACCTAAACAGCAAGGTGTTTAGGTGCTGTCTGAACAGTAACAGATAGCTAGCATTCGATAGTCCGTCAGGCAGATTTGTTTGACGGGCTATCTTTATGTGTGCTACAATAAAATGATGGTAGTAACCGGCAGCATGGTAATTATAAATGTGCCGGCTAGTGATTTATGATGTCAGAAAAAGGGTAGGATGATATGTCAGAGAAAACGGCAGAAGTCAGATTATTAGAATATCAGTACCAGAAGAAAACGGATCAGATATTCGTGCTTTATGGTACAAAGGGCTGTGGAAAAGAAGAATATCTCAGGGAATTTCTAAAAGAAAAAGATTATTTTTATTATAGAGCCAGAGAACTATCTGATTTAGAGCAGAAAAGAGTCTTTATAAGAGAATTACAGGAAAAGTATTCCAAGGAAACGGCGCAAACGGAGTATTTAGAATGTCTGCAAAGCTTATTAGAGGACAGAGAGGGAAAATTTGTCCTTGTGATCGATGAATTTCAATATCTGATCAAAAAAGACAGCGATTTCATACAGACACTGTCACAATTAAAGAAAACAGAAGCCAAAAGCGGTGGAACGCTTCTGATCCTGCTCTGTAGTTCATCTGTGGTATGGGTAGAACAAAAAATGCAGGCAGCCCTAAAAGATGCATTTTTCCTGATCGATGATATCCATAAGATCACAGAGAAGAAGTTTTTAGATATCGTCAGAAGATTTCCGGATTACGGAGTCAGTGAATGTGTTGAAGTATATGGGATCATAGGAGGCATGGAAGAATATCTAAACTGCTGGGATGGAGAGAAATCCACAAAAGAAAATGTCTGTGAACAGATCTTGTCGGCAGATGGACGGCTGTTTGGTGAAGCAGAACAATATATCCGAATGGAACTTCGTGAATTATCCGTTTATAATACGATCTTATCAGCAATCGCATCCGGTCATAGAAAGTTGAATGAATTATATCAGTTTACCGGATATTCCAGAGCCAAGATCAGTGTCTATATGAAACATCTGATGGAATTAGGCGTGATCGAAAAAGTGGTTTCATTTGAAACCGGTGGCTGGGAGAATGCACAAAAAGGTATCTATCAGATCCGGCATACCTTTATCAATTTCTGGTTTAAGTTTGTATTCCCTCACTTATCAGACTTATATCTGCATACGCCACAGGAATTTTATGACCGTCATATAGAAGGGGCATTAGAAGAATATCTAAACCGCTATTTTACCGGTGTCTGTATGGAATATATGGAATTGTTAGATCAGATACATAAACTTCCGGTCGAAATCAAAAAAATCGGAACATGGATTGGAAAACAGGGAAATATTGATATCATTGCACAGAATAGCATACGTGAAAACGTGGTCGGTATCTGCAACTGGTCAGAGGAGAAGATGTCCTATGCCCGTTATGAGCAGTTAGAAGAATTGTTAAAACAGGCAAGGATCAAGGCAAAGCACTATTTTCTCTTTTCGGCAAAGGCGTTCGATGAAGAACTGATCAAAAAGTCAGAGGAAGATGAGCGATTTTCCTTAATCGATATGACAGAATTATAGAAAGAGGGTAACTATGAGGATAAGAGATAGTTATAAAAAGAGGACTTAATTTATGGGGAAATCGTTATATATAGCCGAAAAGCCGAGCGTTGCACAGGAATTTGCCAAAGCCTTGAAGATGGATATGAGAAGCTATAACGGTTATCGCGAAGGAGAGGGAGCAGTTGTAACATGGTGTGTAGGACATCTTGTCACTATGAGTTATCCAGAAGTTTATGATATGAAATATAAAAAATGGAGCCTTGCAACACTTCCATTTATCCCACAGGAATTTAAGTATGAAGTGATCAAAAGTGCTTCTGCACAGTTTCAGATCGTAAAGGGGCTTTTAAATCGGGAAGACATTGATACGATCTATGTCTGTACAGACTCTGGACGTGAAGGGGAATATATCTACCGTTTAGTCGAACAGATGTCAGGAGTGAAAGACAAAAAAAGAAAACGCGTCTGGATCGACTCACAGACAGAAGAAGAAATCTTAAGGGGAATACGGGAGGCAAAAGATCTCTCAGAATATGATAATCTTGCAGACAGTGCATATCTTCGGGCAAAAGAAGACTATTTGATGGGAATTAATTTTTCAAGACTTTTAACATTGAAATATGGAAATGCGATCGCATCTTATCTGCATGAAAAATATTCCGTGATTTCAGTCGGACGAGTAATGACCTGTGTGCTTGGAATGGTTGTACGAAGGGAACGGGAGATCAGGGAATTTGTAAAAACACCATTTTACAGAGTGCTTGCAAAATTAAATCTTCAGGGAAGGAAGATTGATGCCGAATGGAGAGTGAATCCAGATTCTATTTATTTTCAATCCCCGAAATTATATAAAGAAAACGGTTTTTTGAAGGAAGAAACCGCAAAGGAACTGATCGTATCTTTAGAAAATCTTCCAATGTATGTCGAAAAAGTAGAAAAGAAAAAAGAAACAAAAAATCCGCCATTGTTATATAATCTTGCAGAATTACAAAATGACTGTTCAAAATTTTTTAAGATCAGTCCAGATGAAACCCTTGCCACTGTGCAGGAGTTATACGAGAAAAAGCTAGTAACCTATCCACGTACCGATGCGAGAGTTCTTTCCACAGCAGTTGCAAAAGAGATCCATAAGAATATCGGTGGGCTTCGCAATATTCCGGGAATGCGTCCTTTCGCAGAAGAAGTTTTAGAAAAAGGAACTTATCAAAATATTGCGAAAACAAGATATGTCAATGATAAGCAGATCACAGACCATTATGCGATCATCCCGACAGGACAGGGATTTGGTGCACTAAAAAGCGTCAATGAACGTGGCGTCAATGTATATGAAGCCATTGTAAGACGGTTTTTAGCCATATTCTATCCTCCGGCAATTTATCAGAAAGTGACATTGACAACTGCGGTAACAATCGAAAAAGCTTCTGAAAAACAGCAGAAAGAACAGTTCTATGCAAGTTTTAAAGTGCTCGCAGATGCAGGATATTTAAAAGTAATGAATTATTCCTTCCAGAAAAAGAAAACGGCAGCCAAAGAAGATGCAGAATCTTCAGAATCTGGTGAGGAGATCGGAGATGAAGATCTTTTAGCACATATTTCTTCGTTGAAGAAAAAAGATCTGCTTGACATGGAAGGATATGAGATCAAAGAGGGCGAAACTTCACCGCCAAAACGTTACAATTCCGGTTCGATGATCCTTGCAATGGAAAATGCCGGACAGTTGATCGAAGATGAAGAACTGCGTGCACAGATCAAAGGAAGTGGAATTGGTACAAGTGCTACACGAGCAGAAATCTTAAAGAAATTAGTGGCAAACAAATACCTGGCACTTAATAAAAAAACGCAGATCATTACCCCGACGCTGATGGGCGAAATGATCTATGATGTGGTAAATGCGTCAATAAGGTCATTATTAAATCCAGAATTAACAGCAAGTTGGGAAAAAGGACTGACCTATGTGGCAGAGGGAAGCATCACTTCAGACGAATACATGGAAAAGCTGACGAATTTTATCAAAAGCCGTACTAGTGGTGTGCTGGGACTGAACAACCAGTATTTACTGCGAGGACAGTTCGACAAAGCAGCACAATTCTATAAGACAAAGAAATAAATAAATCTAGATTTAATAAAGGAGAATCAAAAATGGAACAGTGTAAAGTAACCAATTTATATGATCTGAAAGAAACAATCGCAGCCGAATTATTAGAAAGCGTGGAATATCCATGGGAGGCGTTAAAAGGGATCAGTGATTTTATCCGTAAGATCGGACCAACATTAGATACCGATATCTATGAACAGAAAGGGGAAGAAATCTGGGTAGCAAAAAGTGCAAAAGTTGCTCCAACCGCATATTTAAATGGACCATTGATCATTGATGAAGATGCAGAGATCCGTCATTGTGCATTTATCAGAGGAAGTGCGATCGTAGGAAAAGGTTCTGTCGTAGGCAATTCCACAGAATTAAAAAACGTGATCATCTTTAATTCCGTACAGGTGCCGCATTATAATTACGTCGGAGATTCTATTCTCGGACATAAATCCCATATGGGTGCAGGTTCCATTACCTCTAATGTAAAATCAGATAAGACATTAGTTGTAGTAAAAGATAACAATGAAGAAATTAAAACAGGTTTAAAGAAATTTGGAGCCATGTTGGGAGATCATGTAGAAGTTGGATGTAATTCAGTTTTAAATCCGGGAACTGTTATCGGAAGATGCAGTAATATCTATCCATTATCCATGGTCAGAGGAGTCGTTCCGGCAAATTCTATATATAAGAACAAAAACGAAATCGTGACCAAAGCAGTAAAGTAAACAAAAAACAATAAAAGTACTTTACGAATCCAAAAAAATATGCGAAAATAAGAAGCAGTGTGCAGAATATGTTGATATATCTGCATCTGTATAATGATTTAGTCGAAAGGAGTCTTATAATGATTTACACTAAGGAAGTCGAAAACATGTGTCCGGTAGCAAAAGGCGCAAAACATGAACCAGCTCCAATCCCAGAAGAAGGAAAATGGGTTCATTCCAAAAAAATTGAAGATATTTCAGGATTTACACACGGTGTAGGCTGGTGTGCACCACAGCAGGGTGCCTGTAAGCTTTCATTAAATGTAAAAAATGGTGTAATCGAAGAAGCATTAGTAGAAACAATCGGATGTTCCGGTATGACACATTCCGCAGCTATGGCAGCAGAGGTTTTACAGGGAAAAACAATTTTAGAGGCATTGAATACAGACTTAGTCTGTGATGCGATCAATACAGCAATGAGAGAATTATTCTTACAGATCGTTTACGGACGTACACAGAGTGCATTCTCTGATGATGGACTTGCAATTGGTGCTGGTCTTGAAGATTTAGGAAAAGGACTTCGTTCTCAGGTTGGTACAATGTACGCAACAAAAGAAAAAGGTGTTCGTTACTTAGAGATGGCAGAAGGATATGTAACAGGTATTGCTCTTGATGCCGACAACGAAGTTATTGGTTATCAGTTCGTTTCCCTTGGAAAAATGACTGACTTCATTAAAAAAGGTGATGATCCTAATACAGCTTGGGAGAAAGCAAAAGGACAGTATGGCCGTGTAGCTGATGCTGTTAAGATCATTGACCCAAGACAGGAATAGGAAAGGAGAACGAAAGCAATGGCATTATTTGAATCATATGAAAGAAGAATTCCACAGATCAACGCTGTGTTGAATAGTTATGGAATCAGCTCTATCGAAGAAGCTGAAAAAATCACAAAAGATGCTGGACTTGATGTATACAATCAGATCAAAGGGATCCAGCCTATTTGTTTTGAGAACGCTTGCTGGGCTTACACTGTAGGTGCTGCAATTGCAATCAAAAAAGGTGCTGTAAGAGCAGCAGACGCTGCAGCAGCAATCGGAGAAGGCCTTCAGGCTTTCTGTATTCCGGGATCTGTTGCTGACCACAGAAAAGTAGGTTTAGGACATGGTAATCTTGGAAAAATGTTATTAGAGGAAGAAACAGAGTGTTTCTGCTTCTTAGCAGGACATGAATCTTTCGCAGCTGCTGAAGGTGCGATCGGAATCGCTGAGAAAGCAAACAAAGTTCGTAAAAAACCATTACGTGTTGTATTAAACGGACTTGGAAAAGATGCTGCACAGATCATTTCCCGTATCAACGGATTTACATTTGTTGAAACAAAATATGATTATAAAGAAGCAAAATTAAATGTTGTATATGAAAAAGCATACTCTGATGGACTTCGTGCAACTGTAAAATGTTACGGTGCTGATGATGTTCAGGAAGGTGTTGCTATCATGCATCACGAAAACGTAGGTGTATCTATCACAGGTAACTCTACAAACCCAACACGTTTCCAGCATCCGGTAGCAGGTACATACAAAAAAGAATGTATCGAGCAGGGTAAGAAATACTTCTCAGTTGCATCCGGCGGTGGTACAGGACGTACACTTCATCCGGACAACATGGCTGCAGGACCAGCTTCTTATGGTATGACAGATACTATGGGACGTATGCATTCCGATGCACAGTTCGCAGGTTCTTCTTCCGTACCGGCTCACGTAGAAATGATGGGTCTGATCGGTGCAGGTAACAACCCAATGGTTGGTATGACTGTAGCAGTAGCAGTAGCTATCGAAGAAGCACACAAAGCAGGAAAATGCTAATATTTGATACAATCAGATAATCGGGTTCGAAAGAACTTAAAAAGAAACTTCTTACATTCTTAGGAATGTCGGAAGTTTCTTTTTTTGTATGGTTTCTTTTGGTATATGAAAAGCAGATGAATTTAACAGTAAAATTTCTTGTAATCTGAAATCCGTTGGACTATAATAATCGGTAATATACAGAGTCGAACAGAAATGAGGAATGATTATGAAGAAAAAAATTTGTTACAGCCTTTTACTTCTCGTATCAGTTCTGATACTTTTTGCAGGCTGTGGAGAAAGCAAAAAAGAAACAAAAACCGTTCATAAACAGCCGGTCAGACAGGAAAAGCCGGAAGAAGAATCCGAAGTAAAAGCCGCCTTTAGCGAAGAAGAAACAGAAGAAGGCAGCGAAGAACAGACAGGAACAGAACTTCCGACAGAACAGATCGAGGCCACAGAAACAGAGGATACAGAAGCATCCGCAGAGATCGATGCCATTGTAGCAACCAAAGATACCTATGATTACGTTGCTCTTGGTAATTCCATTACCTGTAATGATATTGATGATGAGGGTTTATGGTGGGGTAACTGGGGTATGGCAGCATCAAATGAAGATAATGACTACATCCATATTGTTTCGAAATGGTTAGGTGCCCAGTCCGTAAAACCGGTAACAACAACCGTACTTGATTTAAAAAAATGGGAACTTGCATCAGACCGGAATACGATCCAAAAGGATTATGAAGAATATTTCAATGAATATACCGATCTTGTGACGATACAGACAGGCGAAAATATTACAGAATATATGGAAACATTAGGTATGGACTACGACAGTTTAGTCAAAATGATCAGGGAAAAAGCACCAAATGCCCAGATACTGATGTTAGGAGAAGTCCTCTGGCCATCCGAGGATATCGAATCCGCAAAACATGCCGCCTGTGATGCCTACGGCGTTACATTTATAGATATGACGGAATTTTTAAACGGCTATGAAAGCTTTTATAAATCTGCGATCGGTGCAGAAGTGGCAGGGACAGACGGAGAGAGCCATACGATCACAAATGAAGTCGTTGCGGCACATCCGAATGATGAAGGAATGGCATGTATTGCCCAGCAGGTGATCAACCAGATACAGATCCAGAACTGATCACAGTAAAAGCAGTCAGTAAACAGATTTTCTTATTTAAAACATGAAAAAGATGAAAGATCCAGAAAACGGATTTTTCATCTTTTTTTGTTTCCAACAATATATAGTTAATATATGAGTAATGGCAGACATATATAGTAAAAACACACAAATAATTCTGGAAATAATTATCATATATCACGAAAATTACAAATGAAGTCGAAAAAAATTCTCTTTTACTCGTCAATCTGTTAAACTATGAGCATGGTTCGTTATTTCGGACACTATATATACATGGAGGGGTAATATGCTAGAACAATCATATTATGACAAGGCAGATGAGATCATCAGCCAGCATGGCAAGATGCAGAAGTTTTTAATCCCGATCATTCAGGATATACAGACTTACTACCGGTATCTTCCGCCAGAACTATTAAGCTATGTTGCAAAATGTTTGGGGATCAACGAGGCAAAGGCTTACAGTGTTGCAACCTTTTATGAAAATTTTTCTTTTGAAGCAAAAGGAAAATATGTAATTCGTGTATGTGATGGAACCGCCTGTCATGTACGGAAATCAACAGCTATATTAGAGCAGATCTATAAGGAAACCGGTCTTAAAAAAGGCAAGCATACAACAGAAGATATGCTTTTCACATTAGAAACGGTATCGTGTTTAGGAGCCTGTGGACTTGCTCCGGTATTAACTGTAAATGATGTTGTACATCCGGCAATGACACCGGAAAAGGTGCATGAATTATTTGAAGAATTGAAAGGTGCAGAGAATAAATGAGATTAGAAAATAGGGAATCTTTAGCAAAAAAGCGTGAAGACGCAAAAGCGGCGATGAAACAGCCGAAACATCGTATTTTAGTCTGTGCAGGCACAGGCTGCTTAGCAGGCGGTTCTGCAAAAATCTATGACAGATTCGTAGAACTTGCGGCAAAAGAAGATGGCGTGGAAGTTGCATTTGGTGATGAAGCACATCAGGGCATCCATACGGGAGTAAAGAGAAGCGGATGCCATGGATTCTGTGAAATGGGACCATTGGTGCGTATTGAGCCAAGCAACTATTTATATATCAAAGTCAAAGAAGACGACTGTGACGAGATTTTTGAAGAATCAATCTACAATGACCGTCCGGTAGAACGTCTTTTATATGAATCCGAAGGTGTTAAATACGAAACACAGGAAAAAATACCTTTTTATGCAAAACAGACTAGATTAGTGTTAAAAAACTGTGGACATATCGATGCAGAAAACATAGATGAATACCTTGCAGTAGGCGGATATCGGGCATTAGAAAAAGTTTTATTTGACATGACACCGCAGGAAGTCATCGATGAGATCTTAGAATCCAATCTAAGAGGAAGAGGCGGCGGCGGTTTCCAGACCGGATATAAATGGAAACAGGTTGCCAGACAAAAAGAGACCGAACGCTACGTTGTTTGTAATGGTGATGAGGGTGATCCGGGAGCATTTATGGACAGAAGCGTTATGGAAGGCGATCCGCATAAAATGTTAGAAGGAATGATGATCGCAGGCTATGCAGTCGGTGCGGCCGAAGGATATATCTATGTGCGTGCAGAATACCCATTAGCGATCAATCGTCTGAAACTTGCGATCGCACAGGCAAATGAAGCAGGCTTATTAGGAGAAAATATTTTAGGAACAGGATTTCATTTCCAGATACATATCAATCGTGGTGCAGGAGCATTTGTCTGTGGGGAAGGAAGCGCACTGACAGCTTCGATCGAAGGCGAACGTGGGATGCCACGAACAAAACCACCAAGAACTGTTGAACAGGGACTTTTTGGAAAACCAACCGTATTAAATAATGTAGAAACCTATGCAAACGTTCCAATGATCATCAATGAAGGTGCCGCATGGTATCATACGATCGGAACAGAAGGAAGTCCGGGAACAAAAGCATTTGCATTGACGGGAAGTGTAAAAAATACAGGACTGATCGAAGTGCCGATGGGAACAAACCTGCGTGATATCGTCTATGATATCGGTGGTGGTGTCAAAAATGACGTTCCATTCAAAGCAGTGCAGATCGGCGGACCATCCGGTGGCTGTTTGGTGACGAGAGATCTTGATGTAAAATTAGATTTTGATTCTTTAAAAAAATTAGGTGCAATGATCGGTTCCGGTGGACTTGTCGTAATGGATGAGAATACCTGCATGGTAGAAGTTGCCCGTTTCTTTATGAATTTTACACAGAATGAAAGCTGCGGAAAATGTGTACCATGCCGGGAAGGAACCAAACGGATGTTAGAGATCCTTGAAGATATTGTAGCCGGTAAAGGAACCGAGGAATCCCTGACAATGCTTGAAGAATTAGGTGAGGCAATTACGAATACCGCACTTTGCGGATTAGGAAAGAGTGCAGCACTTCCGGTACTTTCCACGCTTCGGAATTTCAGGGAAGAATATTTAGAGCATGTGGTAGAAAAACGCTGCAAGACAGGAAACTGTCAGGCATTGCAGAATTATAAGATTTTACCGGAAGTCTGTAAAGGATGTTCTAAGTGTGCAAGAAATTGTCCAGTTAATGCGATCAGCGGAAAAATAAAAGAACCTTTTGTAATCGATCAGGCAGTCTGTATCAAATGTGGAACCTGTTTGGAAAACTGTCCATTTGGTGCAATCGTAAAGGAAAGTTAGGAGGGAACGTGACATGGATTATATTACAATAGATTCTAAAAAAGTGCCGATCGAGGGAGAAAAAAATGTCCTTTCCCTGATCCGTAAAGCAGGCATTGACCTGCCGACATTCTGTTATCATTCAGAATTGTCCATTTATGGAGCCTGCCGTATGTGCGTGGTAGAAGATGAGAGAGGAAAGATATTTGCCTCCTGTTCCGAACAGCCAAGACCGGGAATGGTGATTTATACAAACACAAAACGGATACAGAAATACAGAAAACTCATTATGGAATTACTGTTGGCTTCACATTGCAGGGATTGTACCGTCTGTCATAAAAACGGCATGTGCGAACTGCAGTCTTTAGCATACAAAGTCGGTGTGCATGATGTGCGTTTTCCAAATACACGCGAAGAGCGGCCGATCGATATGAGTTCACCAAGCATCGTGCTTGATCCAAACAAATGTATTTTGTGTGGTGACTGTGTGCGTACCTGTGATGAAATTCAGGGAGTAGGTGCGATCAATTTTGCATTTCGTGGCTCAAAGACACAGGTAATGCCGGCATTCGATAAAAAAATCAGTGAAACAGAGTGTGTCGGCTGTGGACAATGTGCAGCCGTCTGTCCGACAGCAGCGATCTCGATACGTTCTAATGTATCCGTCGTATGGGATGCGATCGAAGATAAAAACATACGTGTGGTAGCACAGGTTGCACCGGCAGTCCGAATTGCCGTCGGCGATCATTTCCAGATCCCAAAAGGAGAAAATTCTTTTGCAAAATTAGTCGAAGCACTTCGTATCATGGGATTTGACCAGATCTACGATACCAACTTTGCGGCAGATTTAACCGTAATGGAAGAATCCGCAGAATTTGCGGCAAGATTAGAAAAAGGAGAAAAATTACCATTATTTACATCCTGCTGTCCGGGATGGGTAAAATACTGTGAAAATAAATATCCGGAATTTGCAGAAAATATTTCGACCTGCCGTTCCCCACAGGGAATGTTTTCCGCAGTGATCAAAGAATATTACAAGGAATCAGATGAAAAAGAAGGCAAAAAGACCGTTGTCGTATCGATCATGCCTTGTACCGCAAAAAAAGGCGAGATCTTAAGAAAAGATAATTTTACTGATGGCAGACAGGACACGGACTATGTACTGACGACAACCGAAGTCATCCGTATGATCAAACAGATGGGTATCCAGTTCGATAAGATCTCCGGTGAATCGGCAGATATGCCATTTGCCTTAGCATCCGGTGGTGGTGCGATCTTTGGAACAACAGGCGGTGTGACAGAAGCCGTTTTGCGAAGGCTTTCCCCAAACAAAGATTATCAGACCTTGCGGGATATCAGTTTTACAGGCGTCCGCGGTGAGGAAGGTATCAAAGAAACCGTTGTAGACTATCAGGGCAGAGAAGTAAAAATTGCTGTTGTAAACGGACTTGCAAATGCCGGGAAACTGCTTGACCGTATCAAAGCCGGTGAAGTGACTTACGATTTTGTGGAAGTGATGGCATGTAAACGAGGATGCATCATGGGTGGCGGACAGCCGGGACCTGCAGGACCTAGAACGAAGCAAAGACGTATGGAAGGCATCTACAAAGTCGATAAGAGCAGCAATATCAAGTCCTCCGATGAGAATCCGGCAGTCGTTGCGCTGTATCAGGATTTCTTAAAAGGAAAAGAGCATCGCTTATTACATAGAAACCTAAAATAAAAACATAAAGTCTAAAAGTATTGACTTTTCGACCATATGTGCTAGAATAATTGCTAGTGTGAGTGAAAAGAAAAGGAAGGTTTTCTTATGAGAAGACAGGTTTTATCATTGTTGGTTGAAAATACCGCAGGTGTTACCAGCCATATTTCCGGTCTGTTCAGCAGGAGAGGTTACAATATCGACAGTTTTTCGTCGGGCGTGACCGCTGATCCGAAGTATACGAGAATAACGATCGTAGCAAGCGGAGATGAACAGATACTTGAACAGATTGAAAAGCAACTGTCCAAGCTAGAAGATGTTTTAGACATCAAGAAGCTGGAACATGGAACTTCCGTGACAAGAGAACTTATCTTGGTTAAGATTCGTGCGAAGGACACAGACCGACAGGCGATTCTTAATGTAACAGAAATTTTCCACGGAAAAGTTGTAGATGTCACAAACGATTCTATGGTAATCGAACTGACCGGTCATCAGGATAAGTTAGATGCTTTCCTTGATCTCTTGCAGGGATATGAGATATTAGAACTGGCAAGAACCGGTATTACGGGACTGACAAGAGGTTCCGCAGATGTCAAATATTTAGACTAATAATTTTAGGAGGATATAGTATTATGTCAGCAAAAATTTTCTATCAGGAAGACTGTAATTTATCATTATTAGATGGAAAGACCATCGCAATCATCGGTTACGGAAGTCAGGGACATGCACATGCATTGAACTTAAAAGATTCCGGATGCCATGTAATCATCGGTCTTTATAAAGGAAGCAAATCATGGGCAAAAGCTGAGAAACAGGGCTTTGAAGTTTATACAGCAGCAGAAGCAGCTAAAAAAGCAGATATCATTATGATCCTGATCAACGATGAGAAACAGGCAGATCTTTACAAGAACGATATCGAGCCGAACCTTGAAGAAGGAAATATGTTAATGTTTGCTCATGGATTCAATATCCATTTCGGATGTATCGTACCACCTGCAAACGTAGATGTTACAATGATCGCACCAAAGGGACCGGGACATACAGTACGTTCTGAGTATCAGGCTGGAAAAGGTGTTCCTTGTCTGATCGCTGTAGAGCAGGATGCAACAGGAAAAGCACAGGATATCGCTTTAGCATACTCTTTAGGAATCGGTGGAGCAAGAGCAGGTGTTCTTGAAACAACATTCAGAACAGAAACAGAAACAGACTTATTCGGTGAGCAGGCAGTACTCTGCGGTGGTGTTTGTGCATTGATGCAGGCTGGATTTGAAACATTATGCGAAGCTGGATATGATCCAAGAAATGCATACTTCGAATGTATCCATGAGATGAAACTGATCGTAGACTTAATCTACCAGTCAGGTTTCGAAGGAATGAGATATTCTATTTCTAACACAGCAGAATATGGTGATTACATCACAGGACCAAAACTTATCACAGAAGAAACAAAGAAGACTATGAAGAAGATCTTATCCGACATTCAGGATGGTTCTTTCGCAAAAGAATTCTTATTAGATATGTCACCTGCTGGAAAACAGGTTCACTTCAAAGCTATGAGAAAATTAGCAGCAGAGCATCCATCAGAAGCAGTTGGTAAAGAGATCCGTAAACTTTACAGCTGGAACAACGAAGATGATAAGCTGATCAACAACTAATCATTTCATAAGAAGTATAATACAAGTCCTCCGGTTTGGAAGAAATTCCTTGCCGGAGGGCTTTTTTCTATTCTTACTTTTCCCTTTTCGTAATCAGAATATGCAGTCTGCACAACGTGGATTGCACAGGCGACCATCGTCTGGTTATAGTCACTGTCTTCTCTTAAAGCTCTGATTCGTTCCGTATACATCATTTTTCATCACTTCCTGTAATGATTTGAAAAATACCACTACGGCGTATACCCACGATAAAATTCAATAAACGCCCGCAGCGATTTCGACGGCTTCAACTGCGTCTTATAAGCAAATCCGACTTCCCGCTTATGAATCGGAATACCTAACGGAATCTCGATCAACGTTCCATCTGCAAGTTCAGAGGTAACAAAACTTTTAATGACACAGGCAACCCCGACACCGATCTTTGCAAATTCGATCAACAGATCCATGTCAGAAATATCAATGGAATCCTGCACATGAATATGGTTGATCTGTAGGTAATCGTCGATATATTGTCTGGTCATATTGTGCTTATCAAGCAGCATCAGCGTGGAATTTTGCAGAATATGGCTTTTGGTGACACCACGCATTTTTAAATTTCTTAGATAATCTTTAGTAGCGACAAAAATATCCTCAATTTCTTCAAGATAATCAAACTGGATATTTTTCGTATTATCCGGCTTGCCGATCAAACCGATATCGATCTTATTTTCCTCTAATAATTTCAGCGTGTCATTCGTAGACTGACAGGTGATCGAAATGCTGATGTGCGGATGGCGTTTGATAAATTCCTTCAGATAGGGGAGCAGGAGATACTTACAAAGTGTGGAACTGACACCGATCTTAAGGTGTCCGACACCAAGTTCGATCGAACGGTGCAGTTTTTCTTCGCCAAGTGTTAGTGTTTCAAATGCATTTTTGACATAAGAATAGAGAAGTTCACCTTCTTCTGTCAAAGTCACGCCCCTGGAACTTCTCAAAAAAAGTTTACAGCCGATTCCGTCCTCTAATTTCTGAATAGACTTGCTGATCGCGGGCTGGCTGATGTATAATTCTTTTGCAGCTTTTGAAATGTTTCCTGCATGAGCAACTGTATAAAAAATGCGATAAGCAGATAAATTCTGATTCATAGGTTCACCTCTATAACTGGAAATTATGGTAAATATATTTAATATGTATTTCTATTATAGCAAAACCTGTGCTACAATACAACCAAAGATAAGAAACATTCACTCACACACACAAACTATTTAGGAGGGATTACTGCATGGGAATGACAATGACCCAGAAGATTCTTGCAGCACACGCAGGTTTAGAATCTGTGCAGGCAGGACAACTGATCGAGGCGGATTTAGACCTTGTTCTTGGAAATGATATTACTTCACCGGTTGCCATCCATGAGATGGAGAAGATGAAAACAGAAGGTGTATTTAATAAAGATAAGATTGCACTGGTATTAGATCATTTTGTACCGAACAAAGACATCAAATCTGCCCAGCACTGTAAATGTGTCCGCGAATTTGCCTGTAGACACGATATTACCAATTATTTTGACGTAGGAGAAATGGGAATCGAACATGCTCTGCTGCCGGAAAAAGGTCTGACAGTTGCAGGTGATGTGATCATCGGAGCAGATTCTCATACTTGTACCTATGGAGCATTAGGAGCATTTTCTACCGGAGTAGGAAGTACAGATATGGCGGCTGGTATGGCAACTGGAAAAGCATGGTTTAAAGTGCCTTCAGCCATTAAGTTCATTCTGACCGGAAAACCGGCGAAATGGATCAGCGGAAAGGATATCATCTTACACATCATCGGTATGATCGGTGTAGATGGTGCCTTATATAAATCTATGGAATTTGTTGGAGATGGTATTCAGTATCTTTCTATGGATGATCGTTTTACGATTGCAAATATGGCGATCGAAGGTGGTGGAAAAAATGGTATTTTCCCTGTAGACGAGAAATGCGAAGCCTACATGAAAGAACATTCCATGCGTCCATACAAAGTATATGAAGCAGATGAAGATGCTGTATATGATGAAGAATATACCATCGACCTTAGCACTTTAAAACCAACGATCGCATTTCCACATCTGCCGGAAAATACAAAGACGATCGATGAAGTTGGTGATATCAAGATTGATCAGGTTGTCATTGGTTCCTGTACAAATGGACGTTTAGAAGACCTTAGGATTGCAGCCGACATCTTAAAAGGTAAAAAAGTTGCAAAAGATATCCGAGTCATCGTGATTCCGGCAACACAGAAGATTTATTTAGATGCCATGGAAGCAGGATATATCCGTACATTTATTGAAGCCGGAGCCGTTGTCAGCACACCGACATGTGGTCCTTGCCTTGGCGGTTATATGGGTATTTTAGCGGAAAAAGAACGTTGTATCTCAACAACGAACCGTAACTTTGTCGGTCGTATGGGACATGTCGAATCTGAAATTTATCTTGCAAGTCCGGCAGTTGCCGCAGCAAGTGCGATTACCGGTAAGATTTCAAGTCCGGATGAAATATAGGAGGTTACATACATGAAAGCAGCATGTGGAACAGTATTCAAATATGGTGACAATGTAGATACCGATGTAATTATTCCGGCAAGATACTTAAATTCTTCCGATCCAAAGGAATTAGCAGGACATTGTATGGAAGATATCGATAAAGATTTTGTAAAAAATGTAAAGCCGGGAGATATTATGGTGGCAACTAAGAATTTTGGCTGTGGTTCTTCAAGAGAACATGCACCGATCTCTATTAAGGCTGCCGGTATCAGTTGCGTCATTGCAGAAACATTTGCAAGGATCTTTTACCGGAATGCGATCAATATCGGACTGCCGATCGTGGAATGTAAAGAAGCAGCAAACGAGATCGAAGCCGGTGATGTAGTAGAAGTCGATTTTGATACGGGTATCATTACAGATAAGACCAAAGGTACAAAGTATCAGGGACAGGCTTTCCCGGAATTTATGCAGAAGATTATTGACAGCGAAGGCTTAGTCAACTATATTAACCAGAAATAGACCGATTGAAAAAAGTATGTGAAGTTTCACATGCTTTTTTTATTACAATAATATTAAATTTGTAATCTTCCTGTCCACTTTTTCGTAAAATGGAGTATAATAAACTGAAATGTGAAAAAGAAGGAGTGAAATTATGGTTCGCAGAAAGAAGAAAGCGGGAGTTTTACGCAGATCTTTACTGTCAGCTTTTGCAGTGATTGCATTTTTAGTACTTGGAATATACATATTCTTTGGAATTTATTTCAGAAATCATTTCTTTTATCAGACGAGCATCGAAGATGTGGATGTCAGTGGCATGACAGCCGAAGATGCAGCAGAAGAACTTCGGAGTGAAGTGAAGGACTATCTGCTGACGATGTATGACAGGAACGGTAATTCCTATCAGATCTTAGGTGCATCGATCGACTATGACTATCAGCCGACCGGAGAGGAAGAAAAACTGATAAACGAGCAGAAATCATTCTTATGGCCGGCTAAGATTACAAAAGACAAGAAGCTGGATGTCGATAAGAGCATTACCTATGATGATGCATTGTTACAGGAGGAGATCAATGATCTTGGCTGTTTAAAAGAAGATTATATGAAGAAACCGACAGATGCATTTATCCAGATGACAGATAATGGTTATGAAATTGTTCCGGAAGATCAGGGAAATTATCTGATCAAGGACAAATTAGCAGCAAGGGTGAAAGCTGCCGTTGATGCTGGAGAAACAGAATTTACTTTTACCGATGATCTTTATGAGAAACCGGAAGTTACATCCGATGATGAAGTTTTAACAGCATGTATGGATAAGATCCAGTCCTATTTTGGGGCAGAGATCACTTATGATTTCGGTGAGGATAAGGAAGTTGTAGATAAGAGCGTAATATCTTCATGGATCACTATCGATGAGAATTACAATGTGACCTTTGACGAAGACAAAGCAGCATCATATGTGCAGAGTCTTGCCAGTAAGTACAATACATACGGCGATGAGAGGGAATTCAAGACTTCCAAAGGTGATACCGTTACGATCGGCGGAGGAGATTATGGCTGGGTAATTGATAAAGAAGCGGAATTAGAACAGCTTTTGCAGGAAGTAAAAAATGGTGATGTTAAGACCAGAGAGCCGGTATATTCGCAGACCGCAGTCAGCCGGAGTAAAAATGATATCGGAGATACTTACATAGAGATCGATTATACGAACCAGCATCTGTGGTATTATGAAAAAGGCGAACTGAAGTTAGACACGGACATCGTATCCGGTAATATCAGCCGGGGAAACGGTTCACCGGATGGTGTCTATAAGATTGTATATAAGAAGAGTCCGGCAGTCCTTAAGGGAGAAAACTACGCATCGGATGTTACATATTTTATGCCATTTGCCTACAATGTCGGTATCCATGATGCACCATGGAGGCATGGCAAATTCGGAGGAACGATCTATAAGACTTCCGGTTCCCATGGATGTATCAATGTATCGGAAGATGCCGCTACTACGCTTTATAAGATTGTAGAAGTTGACACGCCGGTAGTTGCATATTATAGGGAAAAGGTAAAATTAACCGCAGAAAATACCAAAATTTCCAATGCATATTCCTATTATGATGAAGCAAAGGAAAAGGCAAAAGAAGAAGCAGCAAAAAAAGCGGAGGCAGAAAATGCGGCGAATACCCCGCAGGTAAATGAAGGTGAGCGTATCGCAGAAGATGGTAGTGTAGAAGCCGTGCCGGCAATACCGGAGCAATAATAGAATTCTTATCATTCTAAATAACAACAGACAGGTGACAAAAATAAAATGTTTTTGTTAACTGTCTGTTTGATTATATTCCGATATATACTGCAAAAATTTTTTAGAGAGTTTCAGCTCGGAATAAATAGATGCATATTCTTTCGCAGATAGATCAAGAATATAATTTTCGGCATAATTTCTTATAATGCCATGGGCGATCGCAGTATCGACTGCTTTATTATATGCGATCGCGGCAGTGATTTCTGAATCATATATGCCGACGATATAATTGCCATTGATATGCAGCCGGACTTCAAAACAAGGCTTTCCGTTGCGTACTGAAGACGTTACCCCATAATAACGGTTGACTAAGAGGATATTCGAATAACGGTAGTCTGTCTGATCCCCGTTGATAAATGTATAATCCCGTCCATTTACCGCAAAACTGCGGATACCATAGCGGGATAAGATCGTCGTCTGCATTCCATATTCATTGACAAACAGATGCCCGCCACGCTTGATGATCTTATGACTGGAATAGAAGAACAGATCGTCAATGTCAAACTTATATTCCTCCTTTGCAGAAAGATAATAGGAAAAATAATTGTGATGCAGATAAATAGGTGTTTTGATATAAATACGGTTATCCCTGAAATTGACCAGCGTAACAACCTTTTCAAAGTTCAGCATCTTCGGGTGAAATAATTTGTGTTCTAAGGAAATACCAGGATCTGTCAGGATCTTTTCTGCTTCTAAGTACGCAGCATGAGCATCTGCTTCATTTAGAAAACTTCCAAGGCTGATATGTTTATTCCGGTAAGTGATACTTGAACGGTAATAAATCGTTCCATCTTTTTTTACTGCCTGATATACGCCTTTTTGCATGAAGAACCTCCTTATGCACATATGATGTCGTCGTTCAGCCAATACTCCTATAACATATTCATGTTAGCATGATCCGTATGTTACTTAGCTTATAGCCAAACTGTTGTTATATTATAACATAAATTCCGCAAATACGTTGACATTTTCCTTTAGTTTCTTATATAATTAGAATGTTTGATGGTTATTTGAAATAACCATATACCAGAAGAATAACACTCGTACAAAGAGAAAGAGGATGAGAATATGGACTTAATTTATGCAAGTACAAGAAATGCAGAAGAAAAGGTAACCGCATCACAGGCGATTTTAAAAGGTCTTGCCGGAGAAGGTGGATTGTTTGTACCTACAGCAATTCCGGCATTAGATATTGATTTAGATGATCTTGCAAAAATGACATATCAGGAAACTGCATATGCCGTTATGAGCAGATTTTTGACAGATTTTACAGAAGAAGAATTGAAAAACTGCATCAATGCCGCATATGACAGCAAATTCGATACAGAAGAGATCGCACCTTTAGTAAGTGCAGACGGAGCATATTATTTAGAACTGTTCCATGGTTCTACGATCGCATTTAAGGATATGGCATTATCCATTCTGCCACATTTACTGATCACAGCCGCAAGAAAGAATCAGGTAAAAAATGATATCGTGATCTTAACAGCTACTTCAGGAGATACCGGAAAAGCTGCTTTAGCAGGATTTGCTGATGTCAAAGGAACAAAGATCATCGTCTTTTATCCAAAGCATGGTGTCAGCCCGATTCAAGAGAAACAGATGGTTACACAGAAAGGCGAGAATACATTTGTTGTAGGGATCAATGGTAACTTCGATCAGGCACAGACCGGTGTGAAGAAAATGTTCTCCGATGCTAAGTTAGCAAAAGTCATGGATGCCGCAGGATATCAGTTCTCCTCTGCAAACTCCATCAACATCGGACGTTTAGTTCCACAGATCGTATATTATGTATATGCTTATGCAAAATTATATGCAAATGGCGAGATCAAAAAAGGAGAGAAGATCAACGTTGTTGTTCCAACCGGTAATTTCGGTAATATTTTAGCTGCTTTCTATGCTAAAAATATGGGACTTCCAATCGCAAAACTGATCTGTGCTTCTAACGAAAATAGAGTATTATATGATTTCTTCAGCACAGGTACCTATGATAAGAACAGAGAATTTATCCTGACATCTTCACCATCTATGGATATTTTGATCTCCAGCAACTTAGAAAGACTGATCTACCGTATTGCCGGAAATGATGCAGCCAAGAATGAAGCATTTATGAAAGCATTATCAAGTGAAGGTAAATACGAGATCACAGCCGAGATGAAAGAGCAGTTAAAAGATTTCTATGGAAACTATACCACTGAAGCAGAAACCGCAGAGGTCATCAAAGATCTGTATGAGAAAACAGGCTATGTGATCGATACCCATACCGCAGTAGCAGCCGGTGTATATCACAAGTATCTCAAAGAAACAAATGATACAGATACTAAGACAGTGATTGCTTCTACAGCAAGCCCATATAAGTTTACAAGAAGCGTTATGGACGCGATTGACAAAGAGAAATATGATTCCATGACAGACTTTGAATTAGTCGATGAATTAAGCCGTATTTCCAACGTAAAAGTCCCACAGGCTATCGAAGATATCCGCAGTGCAAAAGTACTTCACGATACTGTATGCGAAGTTGATGAGATGGAGAGCGTTGTAAAGAAATTCTTAAATATCTAAGAGAAGTAAATGAAACCGCCAGATCATACCGTAATCTGGCGGTTTTTCTTGTCTATATAAACAATTCGTTTGAGCACAAAAAAACCACCGTCTGAATCGGTGGTTTCTTACGTGATAATATGTATGATTATAATTTGATCAGGAAGTTCAAGATTCCAAACGGATACATGATCGGCAGAAGGATCATATTTGAAGCGCTGCTGATAAGTGTATTCTCCATGCTGACCGGTGGATTTAAAAACAGTTCTATGGAATCATCATTTGATACATTGACGTTGAACAGTCCGTTATGGAGATTTAAGAAATCTTCGATAGAAGCCTGTACATATTCATCATATTCTTCAAATTTCTCTTTGACATATCTGGATGCAAAGATGATCGCTGTATCTTCCTGCATATCAAAATAGGAAGTCATCGAAAACTCACCATTGATGATCTGGGTAGAGCACTGGCTTGTTAAATATTCCTTACAGACCGACGGATTTAACGGAGCAAAATCTTCACCGATAAAACGGATCAGGTTATTGAATAACAGTGTCAGGTATTTAAACAGATTCTCAGAAAGTTCTGTATCTGTAATCAAAAACAGGTTACGGATCAAAGTCTGGAGATTCTCTTTCTGGATATTCGTATGCTCTAAATTAGAAATCTTATTTTCAGCCTGATAAGAGGAAATCAGATCTTCAAGTTGTGCATTTGTTAAAGTACCATTGTCTACTAAATACTGACCGATCAGAAGATAATCCGGTGTCTGCTGGTCTAAAAGAGAATTGACCTGTTCTCTAGTCAGATAGCCTTCTTCAATCGCAAGCTCCCCAAAACGTTTATCCTCATGTGTCTGCCGGATAACAATGGCATCAACCTGTGCAGCTGTCATAAGACCGGCATGGATAGCAAGTGTTCCCAGTTTAATATGCTTTGTGTGCAAATTCTCGATTGCACTGATAAGCTTATCTGCTGGAATGATATGTTTGCTTAGCAGGTAATTTCCGAAAAATTGTGAATACATACATTATCTCCCTTCAAAACGATTATTAAGAATAGATTCAATCTGCCTGCGATTAAGTGGTTTTTGTAAAAAATCCTTAGCACCAAGCTGAATAGCCTGTTTTAATTGTGATTGTGTGCCAACAGAAGATACGATGACGATATCTGCTTTTGGATCAAATTCCATGATTTCTGCAATGGCTGTGTTTCCGTCCTTTACAGGCATAACAATATCAAGAAAAACAACTTCAGGAGATTGTTCCTTATATATATCAATGACTTCTTGTCCATTAGACGCATCTAAAAAATTTCTTCCGCCTAGAGAAGATATAATATCTTTTAATTGTTTCCTGGCTAAAATGGAATCATCACCAATTAAAATTTTAGCATCTTCTAATTTCATAATAACCGCTCCTTTATAGTATGTAATATAATTATATTATACCATGTAGTCCAAAGTTTCAACATTTATTGCCCGAATAGTTCATAAAATTTTAACAAAAGAGACATTTTGTATATGCTCACCACATATTGTACCAGTTTTTCTTATTTTATATTTGCGTATCAAAATAAATCCATATATAATAGAACAATAGAAAAATAAAAAATGAGGTGAAAGACATGAATTTAGTACTAATTTTTGATGTTATCATTGCAGGACTCGGCATTTATCTGATCTATTCTGCCTTTCAGATGAAAAAGACCGGAGAGATCAGCAATGTGATCATTAACGAACTAGAAGTAACAAAGTGTAAGGATAGAAAGAGTTTTATTCAAAGCATTTATAACCAGATGATCATTTTCGGTGCCATTGCTGTGATATTTGGTGTCCTTGGCTGTATTAACGATACCGTTTTTTCGCTTGGAAAAGTCTTTGATATCGGCGGAGTTTTTATCTTTGTAGGTGCATGGCTTTGGTTTACAAGAGAAGTCAGAAAGAAAAAAGGAGAATATTTTTACTAAAAAGATGGGGGAGCAGTATGGATAGGATACTTGTAGTTGATGATGAGGAGAAAATCCGTACGATCATACGTAAATATGCAGAATTTGAAGGATATGACGTAACAGAGGCAAAAGATGGGATCGAGGCACTTCAGTTGTGCCGCAGTCAGGATTTTGATGTGATCATCTTAGATATTATGATGCCGAAAATAGATGGTTTTTCCACTTGCCGCAAGATACGTGAGATTAAAACGACTCCTGTGATCATGCTTTCTGCAAGAGGAGAAGAATATGACAGGATACATGGTTTTGAGATGGGTGTCGATGATTATGTTGTAAAACCATTTTCACCGAAAGAATTGATGATGCGAATCAAAGTCTTGATCAGCAGGACTAAGACACCAAAAGAAGAACATGTACATGAAACCTTTGAAAAAGAAGGTCTTTTTATTGATTTTACCGGACGTGTCGTAACGGTAAACGGTGAGCGGGTGAATATGTCACCAAGAGAATATGAACTGTTATTTTATCTGGTCAAAAACCGTAACATTGCCCTAGAGCGTGAAAAACTGATTACAGATGTCTGGGGCTATGATTACTATGGCGATGACAGGACCTTGGATACCCATATCAAGCTGTTGCGTAACAGTCTTGGTGAATACCGCAAATTTTTAGTAACTTTAAGAGGAGTAGGATATCGTTTTGAAGCATGAGAAAATCAGCATTAAATGGAGGATATTTATCTTCCTTTTGATATTTATCATCATTCTGTTAGTGATACTTTGGCTGTTACAGGTATGTTACTTAGATTCTTTTTACAAATATGTCAGAACGAAAACTGCAGAAAATGTCAGGGAAGAAGTGATCGCTGTCTGGAATTCCTCAGATGAAGAAAGTGTCAAAGAAGAACAGTTTAATCTGCTTGCTGCCGGAAATAATCTTGCAATCTATATCGTAGATACGAATGGACAGGTTGTATACAATGCAGAATACGTGGAAAATTCCCGCCTCAACCAGATGCCCAAACAAGAGTTAGATAACTATTACCAGTTAGCAAAAGACAATGGTGGATGTGCAAAGATTGTATTTCGGGGAAACAGGAATCCAATGTTCCAGGATCAGAATATGCCACAGGGTGGAGAAGATGTTTTATCTACTGAAGCAGCCTTTTTCCAAAAGCCGGATGATCAAGATACACCTCCCGAAAAAAAAGAGTTTCCTCAAAATGTGGAAAATCCAGCCAGTCCAAAGAATGGAAATACTCCGCCAAAAGAAGAAGTTCCGTTGCTGATGCAGTCGCATCAGATGGAACGAGCAGAAAATGTGATCTATGTGACAATCTTAAATGATGGCGAAACAGAGCATATCTTTTTTTTAAATTCCATGCTGACACCTGTGAATGCTACGATTTATACACTTAAGATCGAATTGATTTTTATCAGTATCGTAATGCTGATTTTATCCATTTTATTAGCACTTATCATTTCCAGACAGATTTCTAAATCCATGATACGTGTCAATGATTCTGCAAGGGAATTAGCCAAAGGAAAATATGATGTCGTATTTGAGGGCAAAGATTATAAAGAAATCGCAGAATTATCCGATACGTTAAATTATATGGCAAAGGAATTAGAGCGGACAGAACAATTCCGCAGGGAACTGATCGCAAATGTGTCACATGATCTGCGGACACCGCTGACGATGATCACTGCATATTCAGAAGCCATGCGGGATCTTCCGGGAGAGAACACCCCTGAAAATATTCAGGTTGTGATTGATGAAGCAATGCATCTGACAAATCTTGTTAATGATATGTTAGATCTCTCGAAGTTACAGGCAGGTGTTTTAGTCAATAACAGTGAATGTTATAATTTAACAGAAGGTATCCGTCTGGTATTAAAACGATACAATAAGCTGATGGAACAGGATCATTACCGGATCCGTTTCATTTATGACAGGGATGCATGGGTGACAGCTGATGCATTTAAAATGGAACAGGTACTTTATAACCTGATCAATAATGCAATCCATTATACCGGAGAAGATAAGACAGTCGTTGTATGCCAGATCTTAAAAGATGAAAAGGTCAGGATTGAGATCAAAGACAGTGGGGCAGGCATTGCCAAAGAAGAACTGCCTCATATCTGGGAGCGTTATTATAAGATAGATAAAGACCACAAGCGTGCTGTTGCTGGTTCAGGACTCGGCTTATCGATTGTAAAACATATCTTAGAACTGCATCAGGCGGCTTACGGTGCAGAAAGTGAGATCGGTCATGGAAGTACCTTCTGGTTTGAATTAAAAGAAGAAGATCCGGAAAATGAAGGATCTTAGATTCAGAAGAATTTTATGAATACAAAAAACGATAGTACCTTTTGAACGGGTACTATCTTTTTTTGTATAAAAATCAGATCAATTATCTTTGTGAAATCGGAATATATTCCTTGTGTTCATCTACAAATTTGTAAGCCGGACGCATGATCTTACCACTGTAAGAGAGTTCTTCAAGTCTGTGTGCACTCCAGCCTGAAATTCTTGCGATCGCAAAAATAGGTGTATAAAGCTCTAATGGAAGGTTTAACATGGAATATGCAAATCCGCTGTAGAAATCGACATTCGGGCTGACACCTTTGTAGATCTTTCTCTCATCGGCAATGATCTTTGGAGCTAACCGTTCTACAAGTGTATAAAGAGCAAATTCTTTATCTTTTCCTTTTTCTTTTGAAAGACGTTCTACAAAAGAGTGGAAGATAACCGCACGAGGATCAGAAAGGGAATAAACAGCATGTCCCATACCATAAATCAGTCCTGCGTGGTCAAATGCCTCTTTGTTCAGCAAAGCTCTTAAATATCTGCTGACTTCTTCTTCATCTGTCCAGTCTTTTAAGTTTGCCTTCATATCCTCAAACATCTGTACAACCTTGATATTTGCGCCACCATGTTTCGGGCCCTTTAAAGAGCCTAAAGAAGCGGCAATTACAGAATATGTATCTGTACCGGAAGAAGAAACTAAATGTGTTGTAAACGTGGAGTTATTACCACCGCCATGTTCCATGTGCAGAATCAGTGCAGTATCTAACAGTTTTGCTTCTAATGCTGAGAATTTAGAATCCGGTCTTAAAATATGAAGAATATTCTCCGCTGTTGAATATTCCGGTTTTGGTGAATGGATAAAAAGACTTGCCCCATCATGGTAATGCTTGTAAGCCTGATAACCATACACAGATAACAGTGGGAATAGGCTGATAAGCTGTAAACACTGACGCAGCACATTCGGAAGTGAAATATCATCGGCTGCATCATCATAAGAATAAAGCGTCAAAACACTTCGGGCTAACGTATTCATCATATCCTTACTCGGAGCTTTCATAATGATATCCCTTACAAAACTGGTAGGCAGGGTACGGTAATAGCTTAACAGTTCTGTAAATTCATCTAACTGTGGTTTTGTAGGCAGTTTCCCGAATAATAGAAGATAAGTACTTTCCTCAAAACCAAAATGACTGCTGTCATCAATTCCTTTTACGATATCCTTGACATTATATCCACGATAATAAAGGTTACCATCTGCCGGAACTGCCACACCATTTTCGATTCTGGTAGAACATACATCGGCTATCTGTGTCAATCCAACAAGGACACCTTTTCCGTTTACATCACGAAGACCTCTCTTAACATCATACTCTGAATATAACGCAGGGTTGATGGTTGCAGTTTCTTCACAGAGTTGGGAGAGTTTTAATATTTCAGGTGTTACTTCACTGTATGAATTTGTATGCATATACATCCTCCTTTTCTGTCTAGTCCTGTAACTATTCCATAGTCTGACCTATACTGAATGGTTACCTATTCTCTAATAATATCATAAAATGAAAGAATATAACAAGATAAATATGCATCTTTTAAAGAATTTTCAAAAAAAGTTTAGAATTTGTTTATTTTTTTTCAATATATGAAATGCTGGAAAAATGTAAAAATATACGTTATGATAGACACAGGATCAAATCAGGAAAGGAAGTATCAAAGTGGAATCAAAAGAATTATATACATATGTGGATCATACTGCATTAAAAGCATATACAACATGGGAAGATATAGAAAAATTATGTAAAGAGGCGATAACTTATCAGATGGCATCTGTCTGTATACCAGCCTGCTATATCAAACGGGTGCATGATGAGTTTAAGGATCTTACGATCTGTACCGTTGTCGGTTTCCCATTAGGTTACAGCAGTACCGAAGGCAAGGTTGCCGAAACCATGCAGGCATTAAAAGACGGTGCATCTGAAATCGATATGGTCATCAACATCTGTGATGTGAAAAATAAAGATTATGATAAAGTAGAGCAGGAGATCGCAGCACTTAAAAAAGCCACCGGAGATCATACTTTAAAAGTGATCATCGAAACCTGTTATCTGACAGAGGAAGAAAAAATTGCCATGTGTCAGGCAGTTACCAATGCAAAAGCAGATTTTATCAAGACATCTACAGGATTTGGAACAGCCGGTGCCACTTTAGAAGATGTGAAACTGATGAAAGAACATATTGGAGCAGATGTAAAGATCAAAGCTGCCGGTGGAATCCGAAGCCGTAAGGAAATGGAAGATTATATCAAGGCAGGTTGCAGCAGGATCGGTACAAGTTCTGCGATTTCGATGTTAGGAGAACTATAGATGAATATATTAGAATTGATCTCCGAAGCTTATAAAGCTAAGGAATATTCTTATGCACCTTATTCGAACTTTCATGTAGGAGCCGCATTATGTACAGATTCCGGCAGGATCTATCGTGGCTGTAATATTGAAAATGCCGCTTATTCACCGACAAACTGTGCAGAACGTACCGCTTTTTTTAAAGCAGTATCAGAAGGAGAACGGAAGTTTAGAGGGATTGCGATCGTCGGCGATAAAGAGGAATATTTAGCACCCTGCGGAGTCTGCCGTCAGGTAATGATGGAGTTCTGTAATCCAAAGGAATTTCAGGTCATACTTGCTAAAAATCCTACGGATTATAAAGTATATACATTAGAAGAACTTTTTCCGGGAGCATTTTCGGCAAATGACCTGTAAAACTTATGGGAAAAATTTTCCTTGTTTTTCTATGTATTTTTGATTGAAATTTATGACATATTAAGGTATAATGCTTTTAGGTTTTACAAGAACTTGAGAATTATATTCCTGGGATGTTCGACAACCCTACTATTTTGAACCTACATTTACTTTTACGGGTTTCTTATATTGCCGATTGGATGTCAAGCCGTCATATTGCAGCGGAAGACAGAAGAGAGGCTGCAGTTACCCACCTAGCTCTGGCTAGGCGTCAAAATTGTAGGAAACGGCATTTTGGGTTTTTCAAAAGACAACATGATAGAAGTACAAAAGATCATAAAGTACAGAGGATAGTCTTTATATAAATGTACGAAAGAGTTTATATATCACAGTACAGAAGATTTTGATATACAGATGATAACCTTTAGCATAAATACAAAAGCATCTAAGCTACAAAAGATATCAGTAATCAGACATACAGAAGATAGAAAATAAAACGTACAGAAGATTGGTATAAAATACATACGATGAGTCATAAATGTACAAAAGATAACATATGAATGAAAGAAGCTGCTTTTACGGCAGCTTCTTTTTTCCATCTTTATCATAAAAGAACCGGAGCATGAGAGTGATCGCAATGGTAAACAAGGGAGTAAAAGGAATGACAAGAACTATGAATAATATCATGAAACTGCTTATTATTGTGGTATGTTTTGCAGGAGTGGTCTTTTTCGTCTGGAATGACACAAAGCAGACAGTAGAATATGGGTATAGTGATGACTATGTACAGATCAAGGAATTGCCGGATCTGTTGGATTTCTGTTATTATTCAAAAAAAGAATGGGAAGATCTGCTCACAGAACAGGATTTTGGCGAAGTAGTAACCGCAGATACCGTTTTATGGATATTAGAACAGACAGGAAGCAGTGGATATATTGATTATGAAAAGGGAAATGAAGCTGTCCTGACACGAAAACAGTGGCGGGAAGTTTACAGTCAGTTATTGGACTTGCTGGACGAAAATGATCAGATCACCGTAACAGATGAAGTGATCTTAAAACAGGAAAAAGATACATTGACCTGTGCGTCTGGTACATATACATATAAGTTATCCGATATAAAGTTTACCCCAATGACTGCCATGGGATTTTACATAAAAGATAATTCAGTGATCGGAATTGCTGGAATGCAAAGCGAAACAGCCTCACTTTGTAATGTCTATGTAGAAAAGGCAGAAGCAGATCAGATCACCTTTTTGAGCAATCGGAATACCTATACATTAGATATTGTGGTAGAGCAGCCGGCTGAGGTGGAAAATCATATCTGTGACCTGCTCTGGCAGAATGGTGTCATTGCAAAAGTGCAGGTGAAGGGTGATACCATACAGGGAAATCTGATTTCTTTGAATGAACATACGATTGAGATCGAAGGCTATGGAGAGATTGCGCGGGCGGAAAACCTTCCGGTATATAAGACATATGGATCGATTGAGCAAAAAGATCTGTCGGATATTGTCATTGCAAATATGAAAGTAGAATATGTGGTTGCAGGTGAGAGCGTAGAGGCAGTCTTATTAAGAGAACCGGCACAGCTTTCAAAAATACGTGTTCTTCTGTTAGCAGATGATGGTACCCCTTATCGGGAAAATATCTATATTAGTGCGGACAGTGCCTATCAGATCCTGCAAAAAGAAGGAACTGCTGACATACCGCCTGAAACAGTATCAGCAGCGGGCGACTTATTTGCGAATATCGAAGAAAACAGCCTGCAGCTCAAACCCACAGATGAATCTGGAGAATTATATATCTGTGATGCTGCTGGAACAAGGCTGTCCTATGGTTATAAAGGAAGTATAGAACTGCGAAGATATCCGGAAGGTTATGTGATTGTCAATGAACTGCCGATCGAAGAATATCTGTGTGCAGTCGTTCCAAGTGAAATGCCGGCAGCGTATGAAGTGGAGGCATTAAAAGCACAGGCAGTATGTGCGAGAAGCTATGCCTACATCCAGTTAGAACGGGGAGATTATGCCGCTTTTGGTGCACATGTGGAAGATTCAACGAATTATCAGGTATACAATAAGAAGGAGCGGGACGAAAAAACTTCTGCAGCCGTTTTAGATACCGCCGGAAAAGTCATACATTATCAGGGGAAAATTGCAGAAGCATATTATTTTTCAACTTCTTCTGGAATCACCGGCAATGGTGAAGCATGGAATCTGGCTGCAGACAGTCAGTATGGCTATCTTCGCAATACACTTGTCAAAGAGGGCGGCGGCGAACCTGACCTGTCTACAGAAGAAGCATTTTCACAATTCCTTGCAGACAGTGATGGAACAGCATACGAAGCGGCAATGCCATATTACCGCTGGCGTGCATCAGCCGATTATACATCAAAACAGACACAGAAAAAAATAAAAAGTATTCTGCGGACGAGAAAGATGCGGACACCGGAAGATATCATCTATATGGACAGCAGTAGTCAGGTCATTCCCAAAATGAAAAAATTCGGAAACCTGACACAGCTTGCGATCACAAAAAGAAGTACCGGAGGTGTTGCATTACAACTGGCGCTGACGTATGAGCATGGAACTGTTTTGATCGGAAATGAATATAATATCAGGGCAGTACTTGGAGCAGGACTTACGTCACTGACATTAGCGGATGGAACAAACAGAGAGAGTACCTTGCTGCCGAGTGCCTATGCCACGATCGTTCCGGTTGAAAATGGAACCTATGCGATCACAGGTGGCGGATACGGACATGGGATCGGCATGAGCCAGAATGGAGCAGATGCAATGGCTGCAATGGGAAAAAGCTGGGAAGAAATCTTAAATTTCTTTTTTAAAGATATTGAAATTACAAATGTAACATGATAATCTTGAGGAATCGCAGCTTATTTTCAGCGAAAACAGTTATTGTCATTACGGTAACATCAGAGGAGTTTATGTGTATGGTATGGAAACTGATCAAAAATGGAATTGTATTTTCTGAAAAATGTAAAAAAGATAATATCAGTGCATTTGCAGCACAGTCAGCATTTTTTATGCTGTTATCCTTGATTCCGTTTCTGATGGTATTCAGTTCCCTGCTGCAATACACTATGGTATCAGAAGCCACACTCATGCACTTAGTCAACAGTCTGATGCCGGAATATATTGCCCCTTTTCTGGTATCGATCATCAATGAAGTCTATCATAAATCTGTCGGTATCGTATCTGTAACCGCCGTTGTTGCTATCTGGTCAGCAGCAAGGGGCGTACAGTATATTGCATCCGGTTTAAATCAGATCAACGGCATCAGAGAAACAAGAAACTGGGTATTACGCAGATTCTGGGCAGCAGTTTATACAATCGTATTTTTATTTGCCATTGTAGCGATTTTGGTATTACTTGTATTTGGTAATACAATCCAAGAGATACTGATCGGATATGTACCGTTTTTAGCAAAGGCAACCGCAGTATTTTTCCGTTTTCGGGGATTGATATTATTTGTCTTTATGTGCGGTCTCTTTACGATCTTATACCGCACACTGCCAAATAACAGTGATCTCAAAGACAGAAAGCTGACATTCCGCAACCAGTTCCCGGGAGCTGTCTTATGTGCAGTCATCTGGTATATGTTTTCTTTTGGAGTATCTATTTATGTAGATTATTTTAACGGATTTTCCATGTATGGCAGTCTGACAACGATTGTTCTTGTGATGCTCTGGCTGTATTTTGGTATGTATATCATGCTTTTATGCGGAGAAATCAACGTACTGTTTGGAGAAAAAGTGATCGAATTTCATAAAAAACATATCAAAAAATAAACGTAATCGTGTTGCATTTCCAAAATGCTTGTGTTACACTAGATGACGTAATTGAAAAAATAAATGCTATGAAGGTGAGCAGTAAGTATTCACACACTTAAAAGAGAGAGGAAGTCATCGGCTGGAAACGTCCTTAAAGTAAGTGGATCACCGAATTTCACACCGGAGCAGTGTGGGTGAACTTTTTATAACAGTAGTCCATAACGTTTTGCACACGTTACGTGTTTAATGAGAGCTTAAGAAATCTTCTTAAGAATCAGGGTGGTATCGCGGAGTTGTTCGTCCCTATGTGGGTGAACGGCTTTTTTTATTTTTAAAATTCAAAGGAGATATGTTATGAAGGAAAAATTGCAGAAAATCAAAGAAGAAGCAATGAACAGAATTGCAGCATCTGACGATCTGACAAAATTAAATGATGTCCGTGTTGCAGTCTTAGGAAAAAAAGGAGAACTGACCGCAGTTTTAAAGAGCATGAAAGACGTACTTCCTGAGGAACGTCCGGCATTTGGACAGCTTGTCAATGAAGTCCGTTCTGAAATTGAAGATAAGTTAGAAAATGCAAAGAAAGCATTAGAAGCCAAAGAATTAGAGCTTCGTTTACAGAATGAAGTGATCGATGTCACATTACCGGCAAAGAAAAACAAAGTCGGACACAGACATCCGAATACGATTGCATTAGAAGAAGTAGAACGTATCTTTATCGGTATGGGTTATGAAGTAGTCGAAGGTCCGGAAGTGGAATTAGATTACTATAACTTTGAAGCTTTAAATATTCCGGCAAACCATCCGGCAAAAGACGAGCAGGATACTTTCTATATCAATAATGAGATTGTACTCCGTACACAGACATCACCGGTACAGGTTCGTGAAATGGAAAAAGGAAAACTCCCGATCCGTATGATCGCACCGGGACGTGTTTTCAGGGCAGATGAAGTAGATGCTACCCACTCACCGTCTTTCCACCAGATTGAAGGACTTGTCATTGATAAACATATTACCTTTTCAGACTTAAAGGGAACCTTAGAAGAATTTGCAAGAGAATTATTCGGACCGGATACAAAAGTAAAATTCCGTCCACATCATTTCCCATTTACAGAGCCGAGTGCAGAGATGGATGTAACCTGCTTTAAATGTGGTGGAAAAGGCTGCCGTTTCTGTAAGGGTGAAGGCTGGATCGAGATCTTAGGCTGTGGAATGGTTCATCCGAGAGTGCTCCGCATGAGCGGAATTGATCCTGAAGAATATTCCGGTTTTGCATTCGGTGTAGGATTAGAGCGAATCGCATTGTTAAAATATGAAATTGATGATATGCGTCTGTTATATGAAAACGACGACAGATTCTTAAAACAGTTCTAAGACAGGGAGGAAATAAAAAATGAATACTTCATTAGCATGGATTAAAGCGTTAGTTCCGGGACTTTCCGTAACAGAGCAGGAATATATGGATGCCATGACATTGTCAGGCTCAAAAGTAGAAGGCTACAAAAAATTAGATGCAGATCTTGATAAGATCGTGATCGGACAGATCAAAGGGATCAAACCTCATCCGGATGCAGATAAACTGATCATCTGTCAGGTAGACGTTGGAGCAGGTGAAAATATCCAGATCGTAACTGGAGCACCAAACGTATCCGAAGGAGATAAAGTACCGGTTGTATTAGAAGGCGGCAGAGTTGCCGGTGGGCATGACGGTAATCTGACACCGGGCGGAATCAAGATCAAAAAAGGAAAACTCCGTGGAGTAGAATCTTGTGGTATGATGTGTTCGATCGAAGAATTAGGTTCTGCAAGAGATTTTTATCCGGAAGCACCGGAATACGGTATTTATATCTTTGAGCCGGATGCCAAAGTCGGAAGTGATGCGATCGAAGCATTAGGACTGCATGATGCTGTATTTGAATATGAGATCACTTCTAACAGAGTGGACTGTTTTGCAGTTCTTGGTATTGCAAGGGAAGCCGCAGCTACTTTCCATAAAGAATTCAAACCACCAGTTGTCACAAAGACCGGTAATGATGAAGATGTGAATGATTATATTAAAGTAACTGTAAAAGATCATGAGCTCTGCTCACGCTATACAGCAAGAGTCGTTAAAAATATCCATCTTGCACCATCCCCAAAATGGATGCAGCACCGTCTGTCAGCACAGGGAATCCGTCCGATCAATAACTTAGTCGATATCACAAACTATGTTATGTTAGAGTACGGACAGCCAATGCACGCGTATGACTTAGACACGATCGCAGGAAAAGAAATCATTGTCAGACGAGCATCTGCTGATGAAACTTTTGTAACCTTAGACGGACAGGAACGTAAGTTAGATGAAAGCGTACTGATGATCTGTGATGCAGATAAGCCTGTAGGTATTGCCGGAATCATGGGCGGTGAAAATTCCATGATCACAGATAATGTAAAAACGATGTTATTTGAAGCTGCATGTTTTGATGGTACCAATATCCGTCTTTCAAGTAAAAAGATTGGACTTCGTACAGATGCATCCTCCATATTTGAAAAGGGCTTAGATCCAAACAATGCCATGGAAGCTATGGATCGTGCCTGCCAGTTGATTGAAGAATTAGGTGCAGGTGAAGTCGTTGGCGGTGCCGTTGACATTTATCCTGTGAAAAAAGAAGGCAGAAGGATTCCATTCGAGCCGGAAAAATATAACCGTCTGCTTGGAACAGAGATTTCTAAGGAAGATATGTTATCTTATTTTAAACGCTTAGAGTTAGGTTATGATGAAGCATCCAATGAACTTTTGATCCCTTCATGGCGGCAGGATCTTGAATGTGATGCAGACATTGCAGAAGAAGTTGCAAGATTCTTCGGATATGATAATATTCCGACAACGCTACCAAACGGAGAAGCAACTACCGGAAAACTTTCCTTTAAATTAAGGATTGAAGAAGTTGCAAGAGATATTGCAGAATTCTGTGGATTTTCACAGGGAATGTGCTATTCTTTTGAAAGCCCGAAAGTATTTGATAAATTACTGATCCCGGAAGATTCAGATTTAAGAAAAACAGTAACGATCTCCAACCCATTAGGAGAAGATTTCAGCATCATGCGTACAATCTCGTTAAACGGTATGCTGACATCTTTATCTACAAACTATAACCGCAGAAATAAAGATGTACGTCTGTATGAATTGGGAAATATCTATCTTCCAAAACAGGTACCAGTGACAGAACTTCCGGAAGAACGTATGCAGTTTACATTAGGAATGTATGGCGAAGGAGATTTCTTTACTTTAAAAGGTGTGGTAGAAGAATTCCTTACAAAGATCGGCATGCATGAAAAGATTGAATATGATCCGAATGCCGGTAAACCTTATCTGCATCCGGGCAGACAGGCAAATATCTCATATGCTAGTAAAGTGATCGGTTACATCGGAGAAGTACACCCGACGGTAGCTTCTAATTATGCGATCAAAGATCGTGTGTATGTAGCAGTTTTAGATATGCCGGAGATTGTATCACAGGCAAGTTTTGACAGAAAATATCAGGGAATCGCAAAATTCCCGGCTGCTACAAGAGATATCAGTATGGTCGTACCGAGAAATATCCTTGCAGGTGATATTGAAAAAGTGTTCGACAGCAAGGGCGGTGCATATTTAGAAAGCTATAAACTGTTTGATATTTATGAAGGAACCCAGATCCGTTTAGGATATAAGTCCCTTGCATATTCCCTGACTTTCCGTGGAAAAGAGAAAAACTTAGAAGAAGCTGATATCACAGGTGCTATGGATAAGATTTTAAAAGAATTAGAAGGTATGGGTATCGAACTTCGAAAATAATATTTCTGTATCATAAGTCGGATTGCATAGACAACTTTGTTATGTTACAATAAAAATGTAATTTTGGAGTAGGTTACACAAAGAGTGTTTCCTCTGGCCATATAATTATTATTTCATTCAGAAAGGAAAACAAGAAGATATGAGAAAAGAGAGTAGTGGGTTAATGAAAAGGATTGCAAGCCTGATGCTTGCAGCAGTTATGGCAGTATCAGTTTTAACAGTCATGCCGGAAAATGTAAATGCTGCTGATTATACGATCGGTGGTTCCGGAACACAGACAATCACGATCAGTGATACAGAATGTTACTATGCAACGAGTGATTATGCATGGATCAAATTCAAACCGGCTGCAACAGGTTATGTCACTTTTTCTGCAGCAAATGCATCTGCATTAGATAATTATACAAATGGATCATGGACATTATTTGATGCTAACAAAAAGCAGATCAGTAGTCAGGATAAATTTGATACAAGTTATGATCAGGCTTACATGAAGACAAATGTATATGGTGTGCAGAAGGGTAAGACTTATTACTTAAGAGTCCTTCCGATCCTTGGAACAACAATTACTGCAAAATATACAAAAGTAAGCACAAAAGGCGGTGCAAAGAAATCAAAAGCTAAGACCATCAAAAAAGGAAAAGCTGTAAAAGGTGTCATTACTGCTGGTTCAAAAGCTTCACAGTGGTATAAATTTAAAGTAACCAAAAATCAGTATATTAAAATTTCTTATGCAGCAAAAACAAACTATGCAATTAAAATGACCGTATATCAGGGAAATAGAAATATCGGTTCTGTAAATCCAAGTTATGTAAGCTCAAAGACAACATCCCAGTATGTGGTGAATGCTAAAACAAAGAAAAAGATGAAAGTACAGGCAGGAACTACCTACTATGTACAGGTATCACGTTATAATGCAAATTCATCCGGTTTCTACACTTTGAAATGGAATTAAACATTTAAAAAGCTGCCCACTGTGGCAGCTTTTTTTTGCATTTCTGACAATCTTCTGCTATACTAAGTCAGAAGATCATCAAAGAAAGGAATGTAACTGTAAAGTACCAGCTAGTTACAAAGGAATTATGAACATGCAGAGAAAGAACAGATATCAGAAATATATATTTTTACTTGTACTTTGCTTTTTGTGCATCTTTCCGCAAACGGTATCTGCAAAAGACAAAAATCTGAACAAGAACAGCAGTATTATCTTATCTGATTCGGAAAGTTATACTTCCTCAAAAAGCTACACATGGATGCAGTATAAAGCACCGGCAGACGGCTATTTAACGATCACTGTAGCAGATGCAGCTTCATCAAGTGATCATGCTAAGGGATATCTTGCACTTTATAATAGTACAAAAGCAACCTTATTATCTTCCAAAAATATCTTTTATAATACCACTTACAGCAACAATGCATACTGGCAGCAATTTACATTTGGAATGGTAAAAGGTCAGACCTATTATCTGAGAGTAAAGCCGGAAAATGCGGTAAAGATTTCGAGAAGTTTTAAAAAAATAACCGATAAATCGGGTGCCCTGCAGTCAGCGGCATTGACCTTAAAGAAAAATAAAGCAAAGACCGGACTGATGCCGGCCGGCGTTTCGAATACAGACTGGTATCAGCTGACACTGACAAAAAAGCAGAAGATCCGGCTATATTATAAAGCTAAGACAAACGGCTGTTACAAACTTTCCGTTTATTCCGGTTCTAAATGTATTGGGACAAGAAATGTCTATTATACTTCAGGACAGAAGAAACTGACGATATGCCAGTACCAGAAATCGACCGGCAAGACCTTCGGTATGGAAAAAGGTATCTATTATGTCAAGATTGAAAAAGCAGATACACTCACTTCCGGTTATTATACACTCAAATGGAAGTAAAGATAGGAGATATACAATACAATGGATGTAAAAGATTTTTATTATGATTTACCACAGGAACTGATCGCACAAGATCCGTTAGAGGATCGTTCGAGTTCCAGACTGATGGTATTAGGAAAAACATCCGGTGAGATCACACACCGCAGATTTTCGGATATTACAGAATATTTAAAGCCGGGGGACTGTCTTGTGATCAATAATACAAAAGTCATTCCGGCAAGGTTATATGGTGTGAAAGAGGGCACCGAAGCTAAAATAGAGATTTTACTGCTCAAACGAAAAGAAAATGATATCTGGGAAACTTTAGTAAAACCGGGAAAAAAGGCAAAGATCGGAACAAAGATCATCTTTGGAGAAGGTCTTTTGACCGGAGAAGTAGTGGATATCGTAGAAGAAGGCAACCGGCTGATACAGTTTTCCTATGAAGGGATCTTTGAGGAGATCTTAGATCAGCTAGGACAGATGCCGTTACCGCCTTATATCACGCACCAGTTAAAGGATAAGAACCGTTACCAGACAGTATATGCCAAATATGACGGTTCTGCCGCAGCACCAACTGCAGGACTGCATTTCACACCGGAACTATTAGAGCAGATCCGCCAGATGGGCGTATCTATTGCAGAAGTGACATTACATGTCGGGCTTGGAACGTTTCGTCCTGTCAAGGAAACAGATGTATTAAAGCATCATATGCATTCAGAATTTTTCCAGATCACAAAAGAAGCTGCTGATCTGATCAATCAGACCAAGGAAAATGGCGGCAGGATTATTTCAGTTGGTACAACCAGTACAAGAACGCTAGAATCCGCAGCAGACGAACATGGACATCTGACAGAAAAAAGTGGCTGGACAGATATTTTTATCTATCCCGGTTATCAGTTTAAGGTGATTGATGGATTGATCACGAACTTCCATCTGCCGGAATCCACATTAGTAATGTTAGTATCGGCATTGGCAGGAAGGGAACATGTGTTAGCTGCTTATGAAGAAGCAGTCAGAGAAAAATACAGATTCTTCAGTTTTGGAGATGCGATGTTTATAAAACCGGATTGATCAATCGATCAATCCGGTTAAATCTTTGTAAAAAGTAGGATAGGAGATATTTACACATTCTGTGTCTTTCATATGACAATTCTCCGGCAGGGCTAAAGCCGCCACCGCAAAAGACATTGCAATACGATGGTCTAAATAACTTTCAAAATCCGCTTCGTGCAGGCTGTCACGATTTCCATGGATGATCATACCATCTTCGGTAGGTGTGACATCTGCTCCCATACGTTTTAAATTTTCTGTTACCGTATCAATTCTGTTCGATTCCTTGACTTTTAATTCAGCAGCATCTTTGATAATGGTCGTTCCCTCTGCAAAAGCTGCCACAACAGCAATCATTGGGATCTCATCGATCAGAGTCGGGATCAGTTCTCCGCCGATCGTCGTTCCTTTCAAATGGCTGTAAGTGACTAACAGGTCACAGACTAATTCTCCCGAAACAGTACGTTCATTTAGTTTCTCAATCTGTCCACCCATTGCATAAGCAGCTTTTAAGATACCGTCCCTTGTCGGATTGATCCCTACATTTCTGATCAGGATTTCTGAATCAGGAACTAATAAGCCTGCGGCAATAAAATATGCAGCAGAGGAAATATCTCCCGGTACTTCGATGCTCAGACCATGTAATTTTGGTTCCGGCAGGATAGAAGCTGTCGTATTTTCAGAAGTGATCTTCGCACCAAAAGCAGAAAGCATCAGTTCTGTGTGGTTTCTGGATAAAACAGGTTCTGTTACACTTGTCGGAGCATCTGCGTACAGACCGGCAAGCAAAATACAGGATTTCACCTGTGCAGAAGCAACCGGAGATTCATAAGATATCCCATGTAATTTTGCCGGTGAAAAACTCAAAGGAGCACAGTCATTACTTTTTACGCTTTTTACATCTGCTCCCATGGAAGATAGGGGAGCAAGGATTCTTTTCATCGGTCTTTTCTGGATAGATGCATCTCCGTTTAATGTAGAAGAAAAAGACTGTCCGGCAAGAATACCGGAGATCAGGCGGGTAGTCGTTCCACTGTTTCCCACATCTAAAAGTTCCGTCGGAGCGGTCAGACCATGCAGTCCCTTGCCATGTACGATCACATGGTCATTTGTATTCTCGATTGAAATTCCCATTTTCTGAAAACAGGAGATCGTCGAAAGACAGTCAGCACCCTGTAAAAAATTCGTGATCTCCGTTGTTCCCTCAGAAATCGCACCAAACATGATCGCACGGTGCGAAATTGATTTATCACCGGGAATCGAAATTGTTCCCTTTAACTGTTTTGCGTGTTTTAATTCCATAAAAATCCTTTCTGCTGTCGTTTTTAACGTTCATATACGGTATAATGATATTTGCGGAGCAATACGATCGTGCGTTCATACGAAGGCTGATCGTACATTTCTATTTTCAGGACACCGTCTTCAAATTCACGGTTGTGTATGATACCGATATTCTTGATGCTCAAGTTATTACTTGCTAAGATCGTTGCGATCGTTGCGATTCCACCAGCTTCATCGATCAGATCACAATAGAGTTCAAATACAGTCTTGATCGGACCTTTCGGTGCAACTGCAAGGGAATCCCTGTAATCTTTTGCCGACTGGAAAAAGTTCCGGATGCCGGAGGCATCTGCATCTGTGATCTTAGAACGGATATCTGAAAGCTGTTTTTCATACACATCGAGCATCTGTAAGATCTTTTCTTTATTTGTCATACAGATTTCTTCCCACATCACAGGAGAAGAAGAAGCAATTCTGGTAATATCCTTAAATCCACCGGCTGCGATCGTTTTCATCGTTTCATCGGGATCATCGGAATCTTTTACAAAATTGACAAGAGCAGCTGCGATCACATGCGGAAGATGGCTGATCGCCGCCGTTGCAGCATCGTGCGAATCATAGTCGAGTACAAGCGGGATCGCACCAAGAGAACCGATAAACTCATTAAATTCACTGACCACTGCCGGATCTGTCTGTGTCGTTGGTGTAATAATGTAATATGCATTCTCAAGCAGATAAGCAGTCGCATTTGAAAGTCCTGTTTTTTCAGAGCCGGTCATCGGATGCCCACCGATAAAATGGGATTCTAAGCCCATATTGCGGATTGCCTGATGGATATCCCCTTTGACACTTCCTACATCTGTAAGGATACAGGAATCTTTCATAACACCTTTTAATTTTTCAATATATTCTAAGTTCTGCTGTACCGGCGTACAGAGAAATATATAGTCACAGTCTGCAAAATCTTCGATGCAGGCATTAGTATCATTTTCAATCAATCCCTGATCATATGCCTGTTTTACCGTCGATTCGTGACCGGATAAAGCAATCATTTTAATGTCGGGATGAATACGTTTTGTTGTTTTTACAATGGAACCACCGATCAGTCCAAGACCAATGAATCCAAGTTGTTTGATAGACATGAAAAATCCTCCTGTTTTGTCATATGTACTCGTTACATTTAGAAAATGTACACATATTATATCATACTTTTTTAATCATAGCCTCTTTTCCTGAAAATGTCAACGCTTTAAAGCGATAAAGCAAATAGTTCCAGTTAATAGCGAACAAAAATTGCTGTATTGTACAAAATGTATATATTGTATATATATTACATATAATTTTAAGACGGGTTGTACAAGAAAAGTTTGATAAAGTGTGTGCAAATTGAATAAAATAGTTGTAATTTGTATTATAATTTAGTAAAATATAACCATATTGAAAAGACAGAATGATCTGTTACGAACTAGATTGGAGGATTTGGCTATGAATGTTTACACAACTGACAAGATTCGCAACGTGGTACTTCTTGGACATGGGGGATGCGGGAAGACCAGCTTAGTAGAAGCAATGGCTTATTTATCGGGTATGACGAGCCGCTTGGGAAAGGTAAGTGACGGTAATACGATCAGTGATTATGACAAAGAGGAGATCAACCGTCTGTTTTCCATCAACACCTCAGTGATACCGATCATCTGGGAAGATACTAAGATCAATATTTTAGATACACCGGGATATTTTGATTTTGCAGGTGAAGTAGAAGAAGCAGTATCCGCAGCAGATGCCGCTATCATCGTTGTATCGGGCAAGGCAGGAATTGAAGTCGGCACGAAGAAGGCATGGGATATCTGTGAGAGATATAAACTTCCGAGAATGGTATTTGTAACAGATATGGATATCGACGAAGCCAGTTACAGACAGGTAGTGGAAGATCTGCAGGAATTATATGGAAAACGGATTGCACCATTCCATCTGCCGATCAGGGAAAACGGACAGTTTGTCGGCTATGTCAACGTCTTACAGCAGCGGGCAAAACGCTGGACGGATAATGGAACTGTTGAGAAAGCAGAAGTACCGGACTATTCCAAAGAGAATTTAGGAATCTGCCGAGAAGCTTTGATGGAAGCCGTTGCAGAAACCAGTGAAGAATTTATGGATCGCTATTTTAATGGAGAAGAATTTTCAGAAGATGAGATCCGTCAGGCGCTCCGTGTCAATGTAGCAGACGGCAGCATCGTTCCTGTACTGATGGGTTCGAATCTGTCAGCCAGAGGACAGTATACACTTTTAGTTGATATTGTGAAATACCTTCCAAGTCCGGAAAAGAGAACCTGCGCAGGAATCAACGCAAAGACGAACGAAGTATATCAGGCAGATTACGATTTTGCAAAACCGAAGTCAGCTTATGTATTTAAGACGATCGTCGATCCGTTCATCGGTAAATATTCCTTGATAAAAGTAAATTCCGGTGTGTTAAAAACAGATGATGTACTGTATAACCACCATAAAGATACCGAGGAAAAGATCGGTAAATTATATGTTTTAAGAGGCAATAAACCGGAAGAAGTCAAAGAACTCCATGCAGGAGATATCGGGGCATTAGCAAAACTTACGAATACCGCAACCACAGATTCCCTGTCAACAAAAGCGAATCCGATCCTTTATATCCGTGCAAGTATGCCGGTACCATATACATATATGCGTTATAAAGCAAAGAATAAAGGAGATGAAGACAAGATCTCACAGGCATTGCAGAAACTGACCTTAGAAGATCTTACATTAAGGAATGTCAATGACAGTGAAAACGGTCAGACATTATTATATGGATTAGGAGAACAGCACTTAGAAGTTGTTGTAAGCAAGCTCTTTAATAAATATAAGATAGAGATCGAGCTTTCCAAGCCAAAGGTAGCATTCCGTGAAACAATCCGTAAGAAATCAGATGTAGAATATAAATACAAGAAACAGTCCGGTGGTCATGGTCAGTATGGTCATGTCAAGATGACATTTGAACCATCTGGGGATTTAGAACATGCATATGAATTTGACCAGATTGTTGTCGGCGGTGCAGTTCCTAAGAATTATTTTCCGGCAGTAGAAAAAGGTATTGCAGAAGCAGTACAGAAAGGACCACTCGCTGCTTATCCGGTTGTCGGAGTCAAAGCAGTTTTATATGATGGTTCTTATCATCCGGTCGATTCTTCTGAAATGGCATTTAAAACAGCCGCAAGACAGGCATTTAAGAAAGGATTCTTAGAGGCATCACCTGTCTTATTAGAACCGATCGTATCCTTAAAGGTCATTGTACCGGATAACTATACCGGAGATATCATGGGGGATCTGAACAAACGGCGTGGCAGAGTACTCGGCATGAATCCAGTCGATGGAGGCAAGCAGGAGATCATTGCAGATGTTCCTAGCATGGAACTGTTTGGATATAATACCGATCTTCGTTCCATGACAGGTGGTGCAGGTGAATATTCCTATGAATTTGCAAGATATGAGCAGGCACCATCTGATGTACAGGAACGTGAAATAGAGGCAAGAGCATCTAAATTAGATGCAGCAGAGTAAATGAAAAAGAGGGAGCGTTACAGTTCATAAATATTTTGAACTGTAACGTATAGAAAAAGTTAAGAGGCAGCAAACTATTACATAGAACGGAGCATATGGTTCTTTTTGTAAAAGGGACGAAAAGAATCACACCTTTATTCAGTATCAGGTCATTGTCTATAGATTGGAGCGTCAACATGAAACTGAGAAATATAAAAAGGAAATGCTTTTCTGTACTGTTGATAATAGTTTTAGTAATTCAGGATCCTTCCATTTCTAAAGCGGGATACTTAAGAAATGAAGTTTATCTTGAAAATGAGCAGACGTTTTTAAACAGTTTGTCAGAAGAGATCACAAAAGAAAATGAACCGGAATTAGAATCTTTAAATGAATTTCACATCGACTATTACTTGAATGGCGGCTCTTTTACAGAGGAGGTTTCATCTGTTTATCGTTATGATGAACTTCCATCTGCATTAGAAACACCGGAGCGTGAGGGATATAATTTTGCCGGTTGGTATGCAGACAGCCATTTTTCGGATAAAGTCAGTGAATTGAATGAAGATACGATCAAAGGTCATGCATTATATGCAAAATGGACAAGATGCATTGATGATGATTACAGTATTCAGATGTATGCATATCAGAATACGACAGCATCAAGGCATTCCGAGAAGAAATTGAAAAACTGCAGTTATGGTTTTATGAATGAAGTTGCGATACCGGGAATGCCATCTACAAGGGAAAATGATATGAAAGAGAACCGGATCACCGATACGAGCCAGTGTCCACAGGGCATCTGTCTGACCGATGATTATCTCTTGGTAAGTTCCTATAGCAGCAAAGCCAGTGGAAATCTTGGCTGTATTCATATTTTCGACCGCAAGACGGGAATCTATTTAGTAACGCTTGGCATGAGGAAAAAGAGCCATTTAGGCGGACTGACATTTGATGGTGAAAACATCTGGGTCTGTCATTCCAATAACAGTACGTTAGAATGTATTCCCTATGTTTTTGTACAGAGATTAGCCGCTGATAAGCCACAGTGCGTGATCGACTGCTCGACATTATTTGAATCTTTTCAGGTATCAAATACACCGTCATGCATTTCTTATTACGATGGTAAGATATGGGTAGCAACACATACGAAAATGTTAAATTCCAGAATGGCAGCTTATCAGATCACAAGAAATGGTCTGCGTCTGGTAGAAACTTACCGTATTCCTGACAAAGTACAGGGAGTGACATTTGATGACAATGGAAAAGTATATTTAAGTACATCTTATGGCAGGCAGAATTCTTCTTACATTAAAGTATACGATTCCATTCAGGAACTTGATAAAAAGCCAAATCAGCCTAAGATAAAAGTAGAGATGCCTCCTTGTTCTGAAGAAATTGATATCGAAGGGGATGCAATCTATATTTTATTTGAGTCAGCCGGTGAAAAGTATTTTGAAGGAACAGACGGCAAAGGAAGAAGTATTTCACCGATCGAACAGATCCTTACTTTATCAAAAAGGTCGATATTTCAATAAGTTTTCTTGACAAATTGAAGCCATGTGATAAAATTTTATAGTGTATGTATAATAGCCCAGCGGGTTTTAAGCGTACCGCTGGGTTTATTTATGCGAGCAAACAGGGAAGAATCGTTACTGTTCACTCCGTGAGCAGTAACTCGTGATTTTTGCATGAAAGTTCGCTTTGCGAAGCAAAAATCACCACCTGAATCACTTTCTTACGCAGCCAGACAGTAAATGTCTGTCTGCTGTGTGAACTGTAACGAAGAACCTATGTAACTGTTTTAAAACTGTTATATAAATAAATCATCTTCTTAGGAGGAAATAGTATGGCAACACCTTATAATCACAGAGCCATCGAGCAGAAATGGCGTAAAATCTGGGAAGAACATCCGATTAACGTAAACGATGGCAGCAAAGAGAAATATTATTGTCTGGATATGTTTCCATATCCGTCAGGCAATGGACTTCATGTAGGTCATTGGAGAGGATATGTTATTTCTGATGTCTGGAGCCGTTACAAATTGATGCATGGATATTATGTCATTCATCCGATGGGCTGGGATGCTTTTGGACTTCCGGCAGAGAACTATGCGATCAAGATGGGCACACATCCGGCAAAATCAACTGCGGATAATATTGCAAATATCAAAAGACAGATTCAGGAGATCGCAGCTATTTATGACTGGGATATGGAAGTAAATACGACCGATCCGAATTTCTATAAATGGACACAATGGATCTTCGTACAGATGTTTAAAAAAGGACTGGCTTATGAAAAAGAGATGCCGATCAACTGGTGTCCGTCCTGTAAGACAGGTCTTGCAAACGAAGAAGTTGTCAATGGTAAATGCGAACGTTGTGGTGCAGATGTTACCAAGAAGAACTTAAAACAGTGGATGTTAAAGATCACAAAGTATGCAGACAGATTACTTGCTGATCTTGACAAATTAGACTGGCCTGAAAAAGTTAAGAAGATGCAGACTGACTGGATCGGTAAGAGCCATGGTGCAGAAGTTCAGTTTAAAGTAGAGGGTAAAGAAGACACGATCACTGTTTATACTACCCGTCCTGACACATTATACGGAGCAACCTTTATGGTATTAGCACCGGAACATGCCATGGCAAAAGATTTAGCTACCGATGAAACAAGAGAAGCTGTAGAAGATTATATTTACAAAGCATCCTTAAAATCATCCGTAGACCGTTTACAGGATAAAGAAAAAACAGGTGTATTTACAGGAAGTTATGCGATCAATCCATTAAATGGAGCAAAAGTTCCAATCTGGCTTTCCGATTATGTGTTGGCAGATTATGGTACAGGAGCAATCATGTGTGTACCTGCACATGACGACCGTGACTTTGAATTTGCAAAGAAATTTGACCTTCCGATCATTCAGGTCATTGCAAAAGATGGAAAAGAAATCGAAAACATGACAGAAGCTTATACAGAAGCTGCCGGTACAATGATCAATTCCGGTGACTGGAATGGTATGGAATCTTCTGAGTTAAAAGTAAAAGCTCCTGAAATGATTGAGAAAATGGGCTTTGGTAAAAAGACCACAAATTATAAATTACGTGACTGGGTATTCTCACGCCAGCGTTACTGGGGAGAACCGATCCCAATCGTACATTGTCCTGACTGTGGTGCAGTTGCCGTACCGGAAGAAGAACTGCCGTTATTACTGCCGGATGTAGAATCATATCAGCCGACAGGAACCGGAGAATCACCGTTAGCAGATATTACAGAATGGGTAAATACAACCTGTCCGAAGTGTGGAAAACCGGCAAAACGTGAAACAAACACCATGCCACAGTGGGCTGGTTCATCATGGTATTTCTTACGTTATGTCGATAATAAAAATGATAAAGAGTTAGTAAGCCGTGAAAAAGCAGACAAGTATCTTCCGGTAGATATGTATATCGGTGGTGTAGAACATGCAGTACTGCATCTGTTATATTCCAGATTCTACACCAAATTCTTATATGATATCGGAGTTGTAGATTTTGATGAACCATTTACTAAACTCTTTAATCAGGGTATGATCACCGGTAAAAATGGTATCAAGATGAGTAAATCCAAAGGAAATGTTGTATCACCGGATGACCTTGTAAAAGATTACGGTTGTGATTCCTTAAGATTATACGAACTCTTTGTAGGACCTCCAGAATTAGATTCTGAATGGGATGACAGAGGAATTGACGGTGTATACCGTTTTATCACAAGATTCTGGAATCTTGTCATGGATAACAAAGATAAGAATGTAGCAGAAACGAAAGAGTTAGTAAAGATCCGTCACAAACTTGTGTATGATATTACTACCAGATTAGAGAGTTTCAGTTTAAATACGGTTATTTCCGGTTTCATGGAATACAATAACAAACTGATCGATATTTCTAAAAAAGGCGGCGTAGACAAAGCAACCTTAGAAACTTATGTACAGTTATTAGCTCCATTTGCTCCACATATCAGTGAAGAACTCTGGAGTGAATTAGGACATACAGACAGTGTATTTGCAAGCGGCTGGCCATCTTACGATGAAAAAGAAATGGAAGATGACGAGATTGAAATTGCTGTACAGATCAATGGCAAGACCAAGACAACCGTTACTCTGCCGAAAGACTGTGCAAAAGACGATGCGATCGCACAGGGTAAAGCAGCTTTAGGAGATAAACTTGCCGGAAATATTGTACGTGAGATTTATGTTCCGGGACGGATTGTGAATATTGTTGTGAAGTAAGATTATTATGAAATAAAGTATAATAAAAATAACGCAAATGGCAGAAGTTGCTATTTGCGTTATTTTTTAATATTTACGTAAATGTTATTGTTCGTCATTTAGTAGTTGGTCAGCAGTCGTATTCAGAATTTGAGCCAGTGCTTTTAATTCAATGTCTGTTACAAATCTTTTTCCACATTCTATCCGCTGTATCGCATTCTTATCGAGATCGATTCCTTTTAATTGAAGTTTATCAGCGAGTGCTCTTTGCGATACTTTAGGTGTCAGCTGTTTCCTTAAGATACTTATTTTCCCTCCGCATAAATTATTCTTTCCATTCGAAGATTTATTTTTATACATGAAATTCCTCCATAAAATTGTAGCATAATAATTAAAAATGACATTTACTAATTGTCAATATTTCTAATGTATGCTATAATTCAGACAAGATGACATTCACTAGATGTCATTTTGAAATATTATTCTATGTCACTGTGAAACAATAGATGCTTATTTAGTGAAAATTTGCATGGTTTCACAATAATATGATTAGCTGTAAGGCGGGAGGGAGAATTTTTATGAAAAGAAAACGAAGAATTTCTTGTATGTTAAAAGGGATAGTTATAATTATGAGCATTATCTTTTTGCTTCCATCTACTACAAATATCAAGGCAAGCCAATCTAAAAGCGGAAATTTTAATTCAGGATATTCTTTAAATAATGGACAAATTGATAATTTGTTATCAGTAGCACAGGCTCAGATTGGACGAACTAAAGGTCAATTTGGATATGATGAACCTTGGTGTGCAGATTTTGTAAGTGATTGTGCTAAAATAGCAGGTCTGAGTAATATAATACCATTTGATGGTTTTTGCGAAACATTATATAAGAAAATTGAGACGGCAGGTGGAGAACGTGTAACAAATCCACAGAAAGGTGATTTGGTTTTTTATTATTGTTCAGTATGTCCAACACATTGGTGTCATGTGGGAATCATGTTAAATAGCCAACAATCTATCGAAGAAAATTACAATGGAAAAGTATCTTTAGTAAATGGTGTGTACAATGATGGAAATCATACTTTAAAGAGCGGTAGAATAACTAGATTTTTTATGCGACCAGCTTATTCACAGCCAACATCCTTCACTGTAGATACACTCAAAAACAACGATACCGTTTCCGGCACAGGTTATACGATCGCCGGTACTTTCACAGGTGCTTCTTCTAATAAATCGGTAAGAATATATGTTGATTATGGAAACATTGCAACCGTAACCCCGGCAGACGGAAGATTTTCATATTCGTTAGATACAACAAAATTTAAAAATGGTTCGCATGTAATTTCTGTAAAATTTTTAGATTCATCAGGATTAGATTATTCCAATCATTATAATGTGACATTCGACAATCATAATCCAATAGGTGGAGTAAGCACACTAACCGGTGGATATTCCAAGATTGAATTAAGCGGCTGGGCATTTGATTACGATAATCTGGATGCAAAATTAGAAATACATGTTTATTTAGATGGTTCTCCAGTGAAAGGACTTACATCAAATAATGTGAATAGTAAGATCACCTCATTATATCCGCAGGTTGATTCTTCCCATGGATTTAGTGGTGAATTTCCTGTCAGTACCGTTGGGGAACATCAGATCAGTGTTTATGCAATCAATGTAGGAGATGGAAATAATATCTGCTTATACTCAAATCCTGTATATGTAAAACCTAGCAATGGTATCAATGATATTCCAGAAGACACCTATTATATAAAACCTTATGCTACGAATAATTCTGCAATCGATATATATGGTGCATATACTGAAGATGGTGTCAATGTACAATTATCAACTCTTCATGGTAGAGATAACCAGAAATTTCAATTAAAAAACTGCGGTGATGGACGATACCAGATCATAGCCGCTCATTCAGGAAAATGTTTAGCCACAGACAGTAAAGATAATGGGGCTAATGTTATACAGGCTACTATCAATAATGCTATCAATAGTCAAAAATGGATATTTGTCGATGCAGGTGACGGTTATTACAATATTTATAATAGCAGCAGTGGTAGATGTTTAGACCTATATGGAGGCTATACCTCAGATGAAACGAATATTCAGTTGTTTAATGCAAACGGAACAAATGCACAAAAGTGGAAATTAGTTTCTACAACAAACTCAGGTAAGACAGAAGATACAACAGTATCATCTTCTTATTTAGGTGACTTGAATTATGATGGAAAAGTAACTTCTGTAGATTTATCAACTGTAATGAAAGCAACAAATGGTACGATCACCTTATCTGATGATGATAAAAAACGTGCAGATGTAAATGGAGATGGAAAGATCACCAAAGAAGATGTCGAATTGATCCAGCAATATATTGTTGGTCTGATCACTGAATTTCCAGCCGAAAATATGTTGATGGACATTGTAATTACAAAAGCACCAAATAAGATCACTTATTATGTAGGCGAAAAATTGTCTACAACCGGAATGCAGGTCATGGCTGTGTATGGAAATAATACACGGAAAGAAATTACAGATTATGAAGTGAGTTTAGATACCAGTAAAGCAGGGGATAGTGAGATAGTCGTTGCTTATATGGAAGGTGACATTATAAAATCGACTTCCTACAAAATAACAGTTTTAGAAAACCATATACATAGTTATACAGAAACAGTTACAAAGAATGCAACCTGTAGTAGTACTGGAAGTATTATTTATAAATGTTCTTGCGGAAGCAGCTATACAAAAACCATTCCGAAAACCGGTCATGTAAATAAAGAAGTAAGAAACAGTGTGACAGCAACCTGTGGTGAAACGGGTTATACAGGTGATATCTATTGTAAGGATTGTGGAACAAAACTAGAAAGCGGAAAAGTAATAGAAAAGCTTCCGCATGATTATTCCAGACGCTATTTTATTTGGTATGATAATTGGAAAAAATGCAAAATCAAATATATTTGTAGTGCAGATAGTTCACACAGAAAAGAGTATGATACGGTTGTGACTTCTGTAGTTAAAAAAGAGCCTACCTGCATCACCAAAGGAAAAACCAGATATTTTGCAACTCATATAGACGGTGATATAAAACGGGTCAACAGGAAAGATGTGGAAGATATCGATATTGATAAGAATAACCATGAAGGAGCAGTTGAATTGAGAAATGTGAAAACTGCAACATGTACAGAAAATGGTTATACAGGTGATACCTATTGCTTAAGCTGTGGTGAATTGATTGAAGCCGGCACAATTATTGCAGCAAAAGGTCACACATGGAATACCGGTACAATCACACAACCTGCAACCTGTACAAATGAAGGTAAAAAACAATCTGCGTGTACGATATGTGGTACAACAAAAACAGAAACCATTCCTGCAAACGGTCATTCAAAAACAGAAATAAGAAATCAAAAAGAAGCAACTTGCAGTGAAACAGGTTATACCGGAGATATTTATTGTAAAGAATGTGGAACTAAGATAGAAACAGGAAAAACAATTGATAAAACCGATCATCAGTATATGGAGCCATCATTTGAGTGGTCAGTAGATGGAAAGAGTGCCAAAGCAGTATATACATGTAAAACAAATAAAAACCATGTGATAAAATGCGATGCTCAAGTAATTGCAGAAATCATAGAAGAACCTACCTGTAGTACAGAAGGAACGACTCTTTATACAGCAGTTTCTAATGAATACAGTGATGAAATGGAAGTAACCGACATACCCATTGACAAAACGGCTCACACTGGTGAAACAGTAATAAAAAATGCAAAAAAAGCAACTTTACAAACTACCGGTTATACAGGAGATACTTATTGTAAAGACTGTGGAGAGAAACTTTCCGATGGTGAGGAGATTGCAAAATTAAGTAGTAAGCAGCAGAGAATCGTAGTAGATTCCAAATTTAGAAAAACAGTTGTCAAAAAAGCTTCTGCATTAAAAAAGAAAAAATTTGTATATAACTTAAAAGCCAAAGCGAAAGGTACATTAACCTATGAAGTGACAAAGGGATCTTCTAAATACATTTCTGTTTCAAAAAAAGGAATTGTCACTTTAAGAAAAGGCTGTAAAAAAGGAATTTACAAGATCACAATAACTGCGGCAGAAACCGCAAATGGAGAATGTAGACAAGCAACAAAAATTATTACATTTAGAATAAAATAAGTACAATATAAATTTAAATATAGATAATTGCGAACTTGTTTCGCAATTATCTATATGGAATTTTGGTCAAGGACACTATACCAAAAAAGGGGAAAGAATTTTATGATGAAAAATATACAGAAAATAATATTTATATTTGTTATAAGTTCAATAGTATTTTGGGGTATAAATACAGTGAATGCAGCTATGACAGATGAAGCTATTAATTATGAGAATGGGAAAGTATATAGTGGAATTATAAATGCAGAAAAGGTGTCGACAAATTATTATAAGATTCAAATTGCGAAAAAATCTCATTTAATTATAAATGTAACATCAACAGGCGATGTTTCATGTAATTTAGCAGCATTAAATGTTACGCTTTTTAATTCGAGTGGAAAGGTAATCATTAAGCCTGCTGATTTTTATTTTACTTACGATAAAATTCAGGGAATCTTTAAATCAAGTCAATATAGAGTAGTAAACGCAGGAACATATTATATTGAACTAGGAACTGGATTAGGTGCTGATATTAAATATAATATGAATATGGAAATATCCGAAAAAAAATCAACAGATCAAACTGCTGTAGATTCTTCTATAGTAACAGGAATAGATGCGAATGATTATGAAATGGGTGAAACATATAGTGGAACTGTAAATGCAGAGTCAATATCAGCAGATAATTATCAGGTTCAGGTTTCAAAAAAATCCTGTTTAAGTATTAATATTACATCAACAGGTTGGGTTCCATATAATTCTGCGGCATTAAATGTTAGAATATTTGATATAAATGGAAAGGATATTATTGTACCAAAAGATTTGAATTTTACTTATGATAAAATAAGAGGAGTTTATGTAGCTAATGAAAATAGAACTTTTGACGCAGGTATATACTATATTGAATTAAGCACGAGTTTAGGTGCTGATATTCGATATACAGTTAATATGGTAACCAAAGAAGTGCCAGCAGAGAATACAATTCTTACTGATGAAAAAAGTAAGGCAACTTATAAAGTGACATTTTCTGATACAGAAAATGCCACTGTGGAATATATTGCGTTAACAAATAAAAATACATATGAAATAGTGATTCCGAAAACAGTAACGATTAATGGGATTACATATAAAGTGATAAGTGTAGCACCGTGTGCGTTTAAAAATAATAAACAGATTACAAAAGCTACAATTGGGGCAAATGTAAAAATAATAGGGAAGGAAGCTTTTAGTGGTTGTAAAAAATTAAGAACTGTTAAGATGGGAAATGATGTGACGGTTATTAGTAGTAAAACATTTTTTAATTGTGCTAATCTTACAAAAATTTCAATTCCAGCTCAAGTATCAAAAATAGATTCTTCTGCATTTAAAAACTGTAAGAATTTGTCATCAATAACAGTTGGTCCAAGTGTAAAGACCATTGGAAAAGAAGCATTTAGAGGCTGTGGTAAGTTAAAAAATATTAATATCAAATCAAAGAAGTTAAAAATAGTAGGGAAAAATGCATTTAAAGGAATTAAACCAAATGCTAGAATTAGCGTTACATCTGTTAAAGTAAAAAAATTATTAAGAAATAAAGGGCAGAACAAAAATGTAAAAATTATCAAGAAATAAAATATAATAAAGAATACAGTTCAGATGCAGCCACTTTGGAATACTCCCATGAATACCAGCATCAAACCGGTAATTCATCTGTTTTTCTATTAGTAATGATTCCTGTGCATATATGATACAAAATATCATTTAATTTTTCTGCACATCTTGTTTCGTGAACAGCTATGTATTTATAATCATTATATGGTACAATAAAACAAATAACTGCAAACGGAAGGAGATTGAAAAATGTTTTGTAAAAGGACTCAAAAAATAGCAGCATTGATGCTCATATGTTTTTTAGTGGTAACAGGCATACCCATAGGAAATCACAAAATTTGCACGACAAATACATATGCAGCAACAACCACCAAAAACAAAATAAGTTTGTTTGATTCAAACAAAACCATGTCAAAGACAGTTTATGCAGATCTGACAGGCGATGAACAAACAGAAGAAGTGGATTTTCAGATAACCTATGGTGAAAATGATATCATAGATACATTTAACATTCGTATCAATGGAGAAAATGCACTGACTTTAAAATCTTTAGGTTATGTTGTCAGAGTTAGTTGTTTAAAATTATCTGCAAAAGAAATATTCATGTATATTGTAGATGCTTCTGATAATGGAGATCCTACTGTAGATGCGATTTATCACTATAATGAAAACACGAAAAAATTAGAGCAGGTTCTCATCTTAGATACCGTTAATTACAAAAAAGGAACCTGCCATGTATATTCTACCGTAAAAGTATCAAATGACACATTAAAAGTAACTTATATGGGGCAGATGCTTGCAACAGGATATATCAAATGGGTATATGAGTACAACTATAAAAATGGAAAATTTGTATTAAAGAATAATACCGCAAAAATATTCCGTAAATGGCATAAAGGAAACTTTGTTGCCAATAAGAACATAACCTTTTATAAAAAAGCGGGCATAACCAAAAAAGCATTTACAATAAAACAGGGAACTTCTGTTAAACTGCAGAAGATCAAAACCGTCAAAAACACTTATTATCTACAATTCAAATACGGCAAAAAGACCGGCTGGATCAAAGCTGGAAAAACCAATATTTTTAAAGACGTTGTTCTCGTTGGTTAAGGCACAAAAAGACGTGGCTGCAACTCTTTGATTCACAGAGTGTACAGCCACGTCTTTAATAATTATCCCCGTTTCTTAAAATTCCGCATCAGCATCAGAATCTGATCCGCTTTCTGTTGTTCTGCCGGAGTCATATTCTGCTTTAAAACTTCAATGATCAGATCGGTTTCCGTTGGAGAAAACTGGATACCTTCCTGTTTGGCAGCACTGACAGCACCCATGATCATATTAGACATTTCTTTTGCATTGTTTGATTTATTTTGTGCGGCAAACTGCATGAGGAAATTTAATTTTTCCGGTGAAATATCTTTGAAATTCTCATTATTTTTCATAAAATCAAAATCCATGACTGATAAAATCCTTTCTATTATTCTGTTGTTGCATGAAACATCGTGTCATAAGAGGAAAACATCTGGAATGCGGTCATCATCATATCAATGGAATCCTGTTCTGCCGGAGTGCAGAATTTTTTAATATCATTGAGCAGATGAAAGGCTTTTTCAGATGAATCATCATAGGAGCACATGCTTAAAGACGAGGGTTCCTGATTAAAGATGGTAATGACATTCCTTAGTTCCATAAATTTTACAAGTACAGCAAAATTTTTCTGATTTCCACCTTCCATATATGGAATGAATGTTTTTAAGATCTGGAGGTTTTTTGACTGGGTTTCAATATCAAATGTGGTAGGAGTATATTCTAATTCTTCCTGTTCCATAGAAATCCTTTTTTTATTAGAATATGAAATGAAGTCATGTTCTATGACAGAAATGGGAAGAAGCCATATGCATATACTGATGAAAAAGAGGTGTATTTTATGGGACGTCTGGTCATAGACGGAGAAAATGTTTACGAATTAGATGAAGAATGTTTGCAGGAAAAGCATAAAGAAGAATTGAAACAGAAGCGGCTGCAGCATACCAAAACTACAGATCAGCCGGATAGTAATCGGCAAAAACGCAGGTTCTAGTTTTTTCGATATAGGATAATCTCGATGGTTGTCCTATATCGATGCAGAAAAGTGGGAAGGAATCCGATAGACTCCTTCCCACTTCCTAGTACCGCTGATTAGCAAAAGTTGTTTCCACATCCACCGCAGCAGAGAAGTAACAGAATGATCCAGATACAGTTGTTGTCGCCACATCCGCATCCATTGCCGCCAAAGCCGTTGCCATTACCGTTGCATAAGCACAACAGAATGATGATCCAGAGAATAGAGCTGCATCCTCCCTCATTACCACATCCACAGTTTGTTGCTGCTAAATCACTCATTGTAAATCCTCCATTTATTATTGATTACACTTCATAATATGTAGATGGCTTGTAAGTGTTTCCAGAGGACAAATAAAAAACTATTGACATATAATGTACGATTGTATACAATCATACACAAGGACAAAATGTATAATTGTATACAAAAAATATGACGTAAGGGTGAGTGAACAATGAGAGAAGTTGTAATGAACAAAAAAACGAATCTATTACAGTTAGAGGAGCATTTCTATCAGTTGGCAGATGTCAAAGAGCCAAATGTCTTTCACAATCTGTTTCCTTATGATGAAATTCCTAAGATTGCATTCAATGACAGGATCGTACCGCATAATATGCCGGAAGATATCTGGATCACCGATACGACTTTTCGTGATGGACAGCAGTCGAGAGCACCTTATACAACAGATCAGATTGTAACGATCTATGATTATCTGCACAAATTAGGCGGCCCGAAGGGGAAGATCAAACAGAGTGAATTTTTCCTATACAGCAAAAAAGACAGAGATGCTGTTTACAAATGCTTAGAGCGTGGATATAAATTTCCAGAGGTTACAAGCTGGATAAGAGCCAGCAAACAGGACTTCCAGTTAGTAAAAGATATCGGACTTCGTGAAACAGGAATCTTAGTAAGCTGTTCTGATTATCATATTTTTTATAAAATGAAAATGACAAGAAGGGAAGTTATGAATCTGTATTTAAGCGTTATACGTGACTGCTTAGAAACAGGTATCAGTCCCAGATGTCATTTAGAGGACATTACAAGATCCGATATTTACGGATTTGTGATCCCATTCTGCGTGGAACTGATGAAATTGATGGAAGAATATAAGATACCGATCAAAGTGCGTGCCTGCGATACGATGGGATATGGCGTGAATTTTCCGGGTGCAGTGATTCCTAGAAGTGTACCGGGTATCATTTATGGTCTGACCACACATGCAGGTGTACCGTCCGAACTGATTGAATGGCATGGACATAATGATTTTTATAAGGCTGTCAATAACTCAACAACCGCATGGTTATATGGTGCAAGTGGTGTCAACTGTTCTTTATTTGGTATCGGAGAACGTACCGGAAATACACCTCTTGAAGCCATGGTATTTGAATATGCACAGTTAAAAGGTACTTTAGACGGTATGGACACGACTGTCATTACAGAATTATCAGAATACTTTGAAAAAGAATTAGGCTATACACAGCCGAGCAGAACTCCGTTTGTCGGCAGCAACTTCAATGTAACGCGTGCAGGTATCCATGCAGACGGACTTTTGAAAAACGAGGAGATCTACAATATTTTTGATACCGGAAAATTTTTAAACCGTCCACCATTGGTATCTGTATCGAATACATCCGGTTTAGCAGGTATCGCACATTGGATCAATACTTATTATCATTTAGACAAAGACAGATGGGTAGATAAAAACTCTGAATTAGTCAAAATGGTAAAAGTATGGGTAGACAAGCAGTACGAAGAAGGCCGTGTGACTGTCTTAACCGATAATGAACTTGTCGTAGAGATAACTGATTGTTGTAAAAAACTTGGAATTGTATTATAACTATAAGGAGGGTTCATTGTGGGGGACGAAAATGAAAAGAAACAGTCCTCTGTTTCAAATACAGGAAGTTATTCTCTAAGCGGCAGAGTATTTCACCGCATCAGGGAAGATATCCTGTCAGGAAAATATCTGCAAGATGAAGAATTACGGGAAAAAGCCATTGCAGATGAATTAGGTGTCAGCAGGACACCGGTCAGAGAAGCCTTACGGCAGCTTGAATTAGAAGGATTAGTGACGATCATTCCCAATAAAGGAGCCTCAGTCGTAGGAATATCTGAAAAAGATATTCAGGATATTTACGAGATACGTTCTTTATTGGAAGGACTTTGTGCAAAATGGGCAACATCTCATATCACAGCCGAACAGTTAGATGAACTAGACGAGAATATATTTCTTTCAGAATTTCATCTGCAAAAAAAGCATTTTGAGCAGGTGCTCGAATTAGATAATAAATTTCACGATATTTTGTACAACGCATCGAACAGCAAGATGTTAGATCATGTATTATCGGATTTCCATCATTATGTGGAACGTGTAAGAAAGGTCACTTTAGGCGATGCCAAGCGTGCCAAAGAATCCATTGAGGAACATAAGAAAATCGTAGAAGCCCTACGGAACAGAGATGACAAAAAAGCAGAAAAACTTGCAAATGAGCATATTATGAATACGATACATAATATGGACAATGTAGGACTTAAGAATCTGCTGTAAAATTTATAATCCACAGGAGGACAACAGATATGAACAAAATTCAAATGACAACACCACTCGTTGAAATGGACGGAGATGAAATGACAAGAATCTTATGGTCAATGATTAAAGAGGAATTGCTGCTGCCATTTGTTGATTTAAAGACAGAGTACTATGATCTAGGCTTAGAACACAGAAATGAAACAGATGATCAGGTTACCGTTGATTCCGCAAATGCAACCAAAAAATACGGCGTTGCAGTAAAATGTGCTACGATCACTCCAAATGCAGCGAGAATGACCGAATATAACCTGAAAGAAATGTGGAAAAGCCCGAATGGAACAATCCGTGCAATGCTTGATGGAACAGTATTCCGTGCTCCAATCATTGTAAAAGGAATCGAGCCGTGTGTCCGCAACTGGAAAAAACCGATCACGATTGCAAGACATGCTTATGGTGATGTTTACAAAGCAACCGAGATGAAGATTCCAAAAGCTGGTAAAGTGGAATTAGTTTATACAGCAGAAGATGGTAGTGAAACAAGAGAAGTGATCCACAACTTCACAGGTGCAGGTGTTGTACAGGGACAGCATAATCTCTGCAATTCCATTGAAAGTTTTGCAAGAAGCTGTTTCAAATATGCATTAGATGTAAAACAGGATCTCTGGTTTGCAACAAAAGATACAATTTCTAAAAAATATGACCATACATTCAAAGATATCTTTCAGGAGATTTTTGACGCAGAATACAAAGATGCCTTTGAAAAAGCAGGCATTACATATTTCTACACCTTAATTGATGACGCTGTAGCACGAGTTATGAAATCAGAAGGCGGTTATATCTGGGCTTGTAAGAACTATGATGGTGATGTGATGAGTGACATGGTTTCTTCCGCATTTGGTTCTTTGGCCATGATGACATCTGTACTGGTTTCTCCGCAGGGATATTATGAATACGAAGCCGCACATGGAACTGTACAAAGACATTATTACAAGCACTTAAAAGGAGAAGAAACTTCTACAAACTCTGTTGCAACAATCTTTGCATGGACTGGTGCACTTAGAAAGCGTGGAGAGTTAGATAACAACGAAGCACTGATGAGCTTCGCAGATAAATTAGAGGCTGCCTGCATCAAGACGATTGAAGATGGTAAGATGACAAAAGACTTAGCACTGATCACAACTTTAGAGAATCCTACTGTATTAAATAGTCAGGAATTTATTCAGGCAATCCGTAAGACATTAGAGGAGAGTTTATAATCTATGATTTTAGCCTGTCAGAATATTTCAAAAGCATTTGGAACAGACGAAATCTTAAAAAATGTATCGTTTCATATAGAAGAACATGAAAAGGCTGCAATCGTAGGCATCAACGGTGCCGGAAAGTCTACGCTGCTTAAGATCATTATGCAGACATTGACTCCCGACACCGGAGAAACTACGCTTGCGAAAAATACATCCATCGGATACCTTGCACAGTATCAGGACGTGTCAGGCGAACATACCATTTTAGAAGAAGTATTGTCTGCAAAAGCAGATATTATCGAAATGGAAACACAGCTTCGGGAAATGGAAGATCAGATGCCCACTTTGCAGGGTGAGGCACTAGAGCAGCTTTTAAACCGTTATAACAGACTGCACCATGATTTTGAACTGCGTGATGGTTATGCTTATCGGAGTGAAGTCACAGGAATCATTCGTGGACTCGGTTTTTTAGAAGAAGACTTTGACCGCCAGATATCTGAACTTTCCGGCGGTCAGAAAACAAGGGTATTTTTAGGTAAATTATTAGTGACAAAGCCAGACCTTTTGATCTTAGACGAACCGACCAACCACTTAGATATGTCCTCGATCGCATGGTTAGAAACATTTTTATCCAATTATAAAGGGGCAGTTTTGATCGTCAGCCATGACCGTTACTTTTTAGATAAGATCGTAACGAAGGTCATTGAGTTAGAGAATCACCAAGCCCATGTATATTTAGGTAATTATTCAGATTATTCTGTCAAAAAAGCTGCAATTCGCGATGCACAGCTCAAAGCATGGTATAACCAGCAGCGTGAGATCAAGCATCAGGAAGAAGTCATTACCAAATTAAAATCTTTTAATCGGGAAAAATCGATCAAACGTGCGGAAAGCCGTGAAAAGATGTTAGATAAGATTGAACGGTTAGATAAACCGATGGAAGAACACGCAGATATGAAGATCAAGTTAGAGCCGAATATTGTCAGCGGAAACGATGTTCTGATGGTAGAAGGACTGTCGAAGTCATTTGGCAGCAACCATCTGTTTTCTGATATTTCTTTCGAGATCAAACGCGGCGAACGTGTCGCACTGATCGGTGATAATGGTACCGGAAAAACAACAATGTTAAAGATCATCAATGAAATGATCCCGTTTGACAACGGAAAGATCACCCTTGGTACGAATGTACATATCGGTTATTACGATCAGGAACATCAGGTGCTTCACGAAGAAAAGACGTTATTTGAGGAGATTTCTGATGCATATCCGAATCTGACTAATACGCAGGTGCGTAATATTTTAGCCGCCTTTTTATTTACAGATGAAGATGTATTCAAACGGATCGCTGACATCAGCGGTGGTGAAAAAGGCAGGGTTTCCCTTGCAAAACTGATGTTATCAGAGGCGAACTTCCTGATCTTAGATGAGCCGACGAACCATTTGGATATTATTTCAAAAGAGATTTTAGAATCAGCATTAAATCAATATACCGGAACTGTACTGTTTGTATCGCATGACCGTTATTTTATCAATAAGACGGCAACAAGAATCCTTGATCTGACCAATGAAACAATTGTAAATTATATCGGTAATTATGATTATTATTTAGAAAAACATGATGTTCAGATGCAGAATGTTCCGGCGGTTGCAGAAGCTGTAACAGAAGAAAAAAGTGATGCCGGAAAACTCGATTGGAAACAGCAGAAAGAGGAACAGGCGAAAGCACGTAAAAAAGCTGCACAGTTGAAACGTACGGAAGATGAAATTGCCGAAAAAGAAGCAGAAATAGAACGTCTGAATGAAGAATTGAACAAACCTGAAAATGCTGTTAATTCCGCAAAACTTTCAGAGATCCATGGAGAACTTGTAAAAGTTACAGAGGCATTAGAAGCATTATACGAATTGTGGGAAACATTAGCGTAATGGCGTTTTCATTGACAGATTTTATCTGATTCACTATAATATTCATCAGGTGTACTACGTTGGGAGGATTTTGAGTTGGATAAAGAAATTTCACAGGCAGTTATACGGAGAATGCCAAGATATTACAGATATTTAGGCGAATTGATTGATGCCGGTGTTGAAAGAATATCATCAAATGACCTAAGTTCACGCATGAAAGTGACAGCTTCCCAGATCCGGCAGGATCTGAATAATTTTGGTGGTTTCGGTCAGCAGGGATACGGCTACAATGTCAAATATCTGTATGAAGAAATCGGAAAGATCTTAGGTTTAAATGAAAAACATAATATCATTATTGTAGGTGCAGGTAATTTAGGTCAGGCATTGGCTAACTACGTCAAGTTTGAAAAGTTTGGATTTGTGATCATTGCATTATTCGATGTAAATCCTGACTTAAAAGGTCAGAAAGTCCGGGGTATTGAGATCCATATGCTAGATGAATTAGATGAATTTGTAAAACATAACAAAGTAGATATTGCAACACTGACTATGCCAAAGTCAAAAGCAGACACAATCGCAAATCATTTAGTTGATTTAGGTGTTCCGGCAATCTGGAATTTTGCACACGTCGACTTGGAATTAGTTGATAAAAATGTCGTTGTCGAAAACGTACATCTTTCAGACAGTCTGATGCAGTTGTCCTATAATATCGTAAAGAACAAACAAAAATAATGATAAAGACAGGGATTGTATTACGGCACGATAAATGTCTGCCGTTATGCAGTCTGCTGTAAGCGGAGAATCTCGCAAACGAGATTCTTTTTTCACATTCAGAATTTGTGAAAGCTGTGTAGCAGCGGAGCAATTCGTATATCAGCCATTTCTGGAGGGAGAATGCATATGCAGTATCTGGTAAACAGTCAGGAAATGAAACAATATGATAAAAATACCATAGAATATTATAAGATTCCTTCTGCAGTATTGATGGAACGGGCAGCATTAGCCGTTTCTGATGAGATCAAAAAGCAATTTAAAGATCCATCACAGACCAATACGATCTTAAGTATCTGTGGCTGTGGCAATAACGGTGGAGATGGATTAGCAGTTGCAAGACTGCTTTATTTAGCAGGATACCGTGTAGAAGTCCTGCTGCCGATGGGCACAGAGAAAATGACAGCCGAAACAAGAGCACAATACGAAACCATCCGGCAGTATCAGATACCGGAAATCACAGAACTTCCCGAATCCTCATCTTATGCAGTTATAATAGATGCCCTGTTTGGCATCGGACTGTCCCGAGAGATTGGTGGAAATTTATACAAACTGGTAGAAAAGCTAAATCAGATACCTGCTTACCGGATCGCTGTTGATATTGCATCCGGAATTTCAGCAGATACCGGAGCGATACAGGGAATCACATTTGATGCAGATACAACAGTTACCTTTGGATTTGCAAAGTACGGACAGCTTTTTTATCCGGGAGCAGAATATACCGGCAGATTGATCGTTGCAGATATTGGAATTGACACATACAGTTTTTTAGCGCAGAAGCCGTTTGGATTTTATCTGAAACCAGAAGATATCCATGCGATGCTGCCAGAACGCCATGCATATTCCAATAAAGGCAGTTATGGAAAAGTTTTGATCGTTGCCGGTTCAAAAGATATGGCAGGTGCCGCATATTTTTCAGCAAAGGCAGCTTACTACAGCGGCTGTGGTCTGGTGCGGATATTAACAGCAAAAGAAAACCGGCAAATCCTTTTGACAAAATTACCGGAAGCAATCATTACCACATATGATGCCGATACAGATGACATGACAGAATGTATCGCACAGTTAGATGACTGTATGAACTGGGCAGACTCCGTACTGATCGGTCCGGGCTTAGGTACTAGTCCGAATGCAAAGATATTAGTCGCAAAAGTTCTTTCTTATGCCGGTAAAAAAATTGTATTTGATGCAGATGCATTAAATATATTATCAAAAAACCTGACCTTGTTAAAAGAATCCAAAGCCGATAAGATCATTACCCCGCATTTAGGGGAAATGAGCCGTCTGACAGGCAGACCTGTTACACAGATACAGCAAAACTTATCAGAAACAGCAGCAGCTTTTGCCATAGAATATCAAACAATCTGCGTATTAAAAGATGCAAGAACTGTGATCTGTGCACCGGATAAAACCATTTACCTGAATACGACAGGTAATCATGGAATGGCAACCGGAGGAAGTGGTGACGTCCTTGCCGGATTGACCGCTGGATTTTTTGCAAAAAGTGAAAATGCGATGCAGACAGCAGCACTTTCCTGTTATCTGCACGGGGCGGCAGGAGATGCAGCAGCTTTGCAAAAAGGAATGTATAGCATGACAGCATCCGATATATTAGAAATGCTTCCTGTTGTGATACAGGCAGCAGATGGAGGAATCGTAAAAGATGAGAAGATACAATAGAATTTATGCAAAAATCGATCTTGATGCCATAGATTTTAATTTAAGATCCATGGAAGAAAAAATTTCAGATCATACAAAGATCATTGCTGTGATCAAAACAGACGGCTATGGCCATGGAGCCGCAGAGATCGCCGCAGAAATCGAACCAGATGAAAAGGTGTTCGGTTATGCAGTTGCAACCGCAGAAGAAGCTTATTCCTTAAGAAAACATCAACTTAAAAAGCCGATCCTGATCCTTGGTTATACCTTTGAAGAAGACTATGAAGATCTGGTCGATTTAGATGTAAGACCGGCTGTATATACTTATGCAATGGCAGAAGGTTTTTCCAAAGCGGCACAGAAATTACATAAAACAGCAAAACTCCACATTAAATTAGATACCGGTATGAGCCGTATCGGTTATCAGATCACAGAAGAATCCGCAGATGAAATTTTAAAGATCAGTAAACTGCCCGGCATTGAGATTGAAGGCATGTTTACCCATTTTGCAAGGGCAGATGAATTAGATAAGACACCTGCTTATCAGCAGATGGAAGAATATCAGAAGATGGTGGATATGTTATCAAAAAGAGGCATTGAGATTCCTTTGAAACACTGTTCAAACAGTGCAGGGATTGCAGAAATTCCAGAAGCAAATATGGATATCGTACGTGCCGGCATCACATTATACGGACTCTGGCCGTCAGAAGAAGTAAGCCGCGATTCCCTTGCACTTTCTCCTGTCATGTCTTTAAAGAGCAAAATCGTACATATTAAGACTTTAGAAGCCGGAAGATCTATCAGTTATGGCGGTACTTACAAGCTCAAAGAAGAAAAAACCATTGCAACGATTCCGGTAGGTTATGGGGACGGATATCCGAGAAGCCTTTCAAATAAAGGCTACGTCCTGATCCATGGACAAAAAGCCCCGATTTTAGGCAGAGTCTGTATGGATCAGTTTATGGTAGATATTTCAGATATCAAAGAAGCAGAATTATTAGACGAAGTGACTTTATTAGGCGAAGATCATGGAAGTTTTATTAGTATGGAAGAACTTGGAGATCTTTCCGGACGGTTTAACTATGAATTTGCCTGTGATATTGGGAAACGTGTACCACGTATTTTCTATAAAAATGGAAAAATGGTTTCTGAAAGAGATTATTTTGATCATATTGAATAAAATGAAAAAACTGGGAAATACTTCTCCTATCAAATAAAAAATGATATGGAGTGAGTATATAAGATGATTCATAGAGGAGATATTTATTACGCAGATCTAAGACCGGTGATTGGTTCTGAACAGGGTGGAATCCGTCCGGTACTGATCGTACAGAATGATGTAGGAAACAGACATTCACCAACTGTGATCTGTGCAGCGATCACGTCCCAGATGCACAAGGCAAAACTGCCGACACATGTCGAATTAGACAGCAGCCGCTATGACCTTGTGAAAGATTCTGTGATCCTGCTTGAACAGCTTCGGACAATCGATAAAACACGCTTAAAAGACAAAGTCTGTCATTTAGACAGTAACATGCTCTTTAAAGTTGACAAGGCATTAGAAGTGAGTCTGGAATTGCTTACATAACTTGACGAAAACACCGGATAATGGTATATTTCAAATGTTTGTAACAAATTTCAGGATACAAAGAAAAGATAAAGGAGATTTTTATGGAAGATGGTGGGAGTCCTTATTATATAGGATTTGGAGTATTATTGTTACTTGTGGTATTACATGCCATATTTTATGGTTTTCTGGCAGCTCTGGAAAATCAGAATGAAAATTCGTTAGAAAAGCTGGCAAAAGAAGAAAACCAGAAGGCTTTATTACTGCTTCGCCTGTCAGATGAACCGGCAGGCAGCATACATATGATCCAGTTTTTTATAACAGGTCTGACATTTTTTGCAGGAGCCTATATCATTTCTGCTTTTCACAGTGTAAACCGCATCATTATGTTTGTCTGTTACTGGCTGATCGTTGTGATGGCAGGTATTTACGCTCCGACAAAAATAGCCGCTAAAAAGGCTGAGAGCTGGGGAATCGGATTGTGCAGGCTTATGCATTTTCTGACCATGATCAGCCTGCCGTTTGTTAAAGTCCTCGAATTTCTGGGTGATATCTTCGTCCGCATCTGTGGTGTTGATCCAAATGAAAATTTAGATGATGTAACAGAAGAAGAGATCATCTCAATGGTCAATGAAGGACACGAGCAGGGCGTGTTATTAGCAAGTGAGGCTGAGATGATCCATAATATCTTTGAATTTGGCGATAAAGAAGCAAAAGATATTATGACACACCGGAAAAATATCATCGCCTTAGACGGCAGCATGACTTTTTCCGAAGCTATGGATTTTATGATACAAAGCCGAAACTCACGTTTTCCTGTATACATAGATGATATCGATAATATTATCGGTGTGCTGCATATCAAAGAAGCATTGCAGATCTGCACACATCAGGAATATTACGACAGGCAGATCAAAGATATTTCTTTTTTGATCCGGAAAGCAGAATTTATTCCGGAAACCAGAAATATCAATACATTATTCAAGGAAATGCAGTCGGAGAAAAACCATATGGTCATCGTTGTAGACGAATATGGACAGACAGCCGGAATCGTTGCAATGGAAGATATTTTAGAGGAGATCGTCGGTAATATCTTAGATGAACATGATGAAGATGAACATATGATACAAAAGCAGCCGGATGGCAGTTTCCTGATCAATGGTATGGCTGATTTTGAAGATGTGGCAAAAGCACTTGATATTACCGTAGATGAAGAAGATACCTATGAAACCTTAAACGGTTTTCTGATCTCTAAGATCGATAAGATACCAAGTGAAGATGACCGGATCGTCGTAGAAACAAACGGTTACTGCTTCAAAGTGCTTACCGTTGAAAATAAGATCATCCAAAAAGTTTCTGTCACAAAACTCTCCGAAGATACGAAAGAGTCCGTAGATAAGCCTTGTCAGGAACCTGAAAAAATGATAAAATAAACTAATGAAATTTTAATAGAAAAGAGGAACTAATATGTCAGGACATTCCAAATTTGCCAATATTAAGCATAAAAAAGAGAAAAATGATGCGGCAAAAGGAAAAATTTTCACAATTATAGGACGAGAGATTGCCATCGCAGTAAAAGAGGGTGGTCCTGATCCTGCAAATAACAGTAAATTAAGAGATGTCATTGCAAAGGCAAAGGCAAATAATATGCCAAATGATACGATCGACCGTGGTATCAAAAAAGCAGCCGGAGATTCAGGCAGTGTCAATTATGAGCAGGTTACATATGAAGGATACGGTCCATCCGGAACAGCGATCATTGTAAAAGCTCTTACCGATAATAAAAACCGTACAGCCGCAAATGTCCGTAATGCATTCAGCAAAGGACAGGGCAGCATTGGTACACAGGGTTGTGTATCTTATATGTTCGATGAAAAGGGACAGATCATCATTGCAAAAGAAGACTGTGATATGGATGCAGACGATCTGATGATGCTTGCACTTGATGCAGGTGCAGATGATTTCTCTGAAGAAGAGGACAGCTTTGAAGTCCTTACTGCACCGGAGAGTTTTTCCGTTGTTCGTGAAGCCTTAGAAAAAGAAGGAATCCCGATGGCAAGTGCAGAAGTGACCATGTTACCGCAGACTTATGTTACTCTGACAGAAGATGCAGACCTGACAAATATCCAGAGAATCTTAGACTTCTTAGACGAAGATGATGATGTACAGGAAGTCTTCCATAACTGGGATGAATAAAAAATAATGTGCGCATGGCAGATGTCTGCGCTTAAAAGTGTGCGACAAACGCACACTTTTTTATAAGGAGAATAAGTATGAGTACAAACTACAGACCGGAAACCATCTGTATTCAGGCAGGATGGAAACCAAAAAAAGGGGAACCGAGAGTATTACCGATTTACCAGAGCACAACTTTTAAATATGACAACAGCGATCAGATGGGAAGATTGTTCGACCTTGAAGAATCCGGTTATTTCTATACCAGATTACAGAATCCTACCAATGATGCCGTTGCCGCTAAGATCACAGAATTAGAAGGCGGAGTAGCAGGAATGCTTACTTCATCAGGACAGGCTGCAAACTACTATGCAGTATTTAATATCTGTGAAGCAGGAGATCATTTCATCTGTTCTAATTCTATTTATGGTGGCACTTTTAATCTGTTTGGAACAACCATGGCAAAGCAGGGGATTTCCTGTACATTTGTCAATCCAGATGCTTCTGATGAGGAACTTGAAGCTGCATTTTTACCAAATACCAAGGCAGTTTTTGCAGAAACGATCTCGAATCCATCTTTAGTTGTCTTAGATATTGAACGTTTTGCGAATATTGCACACAAACATGGAGTACCATTGATTGTAGATAATACATTTGCTACACCGATCAACTGCCGTCCGTTTGAATGGGGTGCAGATATCGTTACCCATTCTACGACTAAATACATGGACGGTCACGCAATGTGTGTCGGTGGAGCGATCATTGATTCCGGTAATTTTGACTGGATGGCACACAAGGATAAATTTCCGGGACTCACATCACCGGATGAATCTTACCATGGCATTGTCTATGCTGAAAAATTCGGTAAACTTGCCTATATTGAAAAAGCAACTGCACAGCTGATGCGTGACTTAGGTTCGATACAGTCCCCACAGAACGCATTTTTATTAAATGTAGGACTGGAAACCTTACATCTTCGTGTACCAAGACATTGTGAAAATGCACAGAAAGTTGCAGAATACTTAAATGCACATGAAAAGGTTGCATGGGTAAATTATGCGGGCTTAAAAGATAACAAATATCATGCATTGGCAGAAAAATATATGCCAAACGGAACCTGCGGAGTCATCTCTTTTGGATTAAAAGGCGGCAGGGAAGTTTCTGTTGGCTTTATGGATCATCTGAAATTGGCTGCGATCGTTACACATGTTGCTGACGCTAGAACCTGCGTCCTGCATCCGGCAAGCCACACACACCGCCAGATGACAGATGAACAGCTTCGCGAAGCAGGTGTTGCACCGGATCTGATCCGTTTCTCTGTAGGTATTGAAAATGCAGATGATATTATTGCAGATTTAGACCAGGCATTGGCAACCGTATAATTCATAAGGAGGGGTTTCTATGAAAAAAATACTTTTTGTTGCATCGGAGTGTGTTCCATTTATTAAAACAGGCGGTTTAGCCGACGTATGTGGAGCGCTGCCAAAAGAATTTTCCAAAGATGAATGGGATGTCCGTGTGGTACTTCCGAATTATAGCTGTATACCTGAGTATTACCGCAGCCAGTTCGAATATGTGACACATTTTTATATGAGTGCCGGCAGTTATATCCAGAACAAATATGTGGGTGTACTCAAATATGAATTAGATGGAATTACATACTATTTCATTGATAATGAAGAATATTTTAACTGCTTCCAGCCGTATGGAAATATCCGCTATGACATCGAGAAATTCTGTTTTTTTGATAAAGCAGTCTTATCGATCCTTCCGGCAATCAATTTCAAACCGGATCTCATTCATTGTCATGACTGGGAAACAGGCTTTATTCCGGTATATTTGAAAAATGAATTCAGCGCAGATGGATTTTACTGGGGTATCAGGACGATCATGACGATCCACAACTTAAAATTCCAGGGTGTATGGGATATTGAAACAATGCGTGGACTGACCGGATTCTCCTCAGATTTATTTGTACCGGACAAACTCGAATACCAGAAAGATGCAAATATGTTAAAGGGCGGTCTTGTCTATGCAGATTATATCACGACTGTCAGCGATTCCTATGCAAATGAGATCCAGACAGGCGAATATGGAGAAGGGTTAGACGGTCTGCTTGCTGCAAGACATTTTGACATGCAGGGTATCGTCAACGGTATTGATTACCAGATTTATGATCCTGCAACGGATCATAAGATCTATACCAATTATGATAAAGGCAGTTTCCGTCAGAAAAAGAGCCAGAACAAAGTCAGACTCCAGCAGGAATTAGGACTTGCAGTTGATAAGAAAAAATACATGATCGGTCTGATCTCAAGACTGACTGACCAGAAAGGTTTAGATCTGATCAGTTACATGATGGATTATATTGCAGATGATTATACACAGTTTGTGATCATCGGAACCGGAGATATGCGGTATGAAAATATGTTCCGTCATTATGCATGGAAATATCCTGACCGTATTTCTGCAAATATCTGTTATTCAGATGAATTAGCACATAAGTTATATGCGGCTGCAGATGCATTTTTAATGCCATCGAGATTTGAACCTTGTGGTCTGACACAGCTGATCTCCTTTAGATATGGTACTGTACCGATTGTAAGGGAAACAGGCGGACTCCGTGATACAGTAACACCATTTAACGAATATGAAAATAGCGGAGAGGGATTCTCATTCTCGAACTACAATGCAGATGAAATGCTCCGTATCATCAATTACTCCAAGCATATTTTCTTCGACAGAAAACGCCAGTGGAACCAGATGGTAGACCGTGGAATGGAAAAAGATTACTCATGGAGATCTTCAAAAGAAAAATATCAGAATCTTTACAATTATTTGCTCGGATGCTGATAAAATAAATACGTTATGGTCATACTAAACGTAAGATGAGAGTGTCAATAGACACTCTCAATTTTTATAGACTAAGATTCGGGTGTCAAAAAGTGGCTTCAAGTTTTTTGAATTGGCAAATTGCACAAAACCGAGCCTGTTTTTGTTCCGTTGTACGAAAATAAGAAAATCTAAGTCTGCCTGAATCAGGTTGCGACAAAGTGACGTGTACGTCTTAAATGCCCCATCCATGGGGCGTTAAGACTTTTGCTACCGTCCATGGCAGCAAAACACTATACATTAACAGGCAGACTAAGATTTACTAATTTTCTCCCAAAGTCACAAAAACAGGCTCGGTTTTGTGCAATTTGCCAGCCACTAAGTTGTGAGCTACTTTTTGACACCCGAATCTAAAATAGGAAGTTACAAAAAACAGAAAGATTGAGGTATGACAATGAACGATACAGACCAGAGCATGGAAAATACAGATATGATCAAAGAATATGGACAGGCAGTAATGAAAGATCCGAATACCAAACACAGTATCCACCTTTTGAGCATCATCGGTGAAATCGAAGGGCATGAATGTCTGCCTTCCACGACAAAAACAACGAAATATGAACATGTACTGCCACAGCTTGCGGTGATCGAAGATGATGATAACGTCGATGGGCTTCTTTTGATCTTAAATACCGTAGGCGGTGATGTGGAAAGTGGACTTGCAATCGCAGAAATGGTAGCTTCTATCCATAAACCATCGGTATCTCTTGTCCTTGGCGGTTCCCATTCGATCGGAGTCCCATTAGCGGTTTCTACCGATTATTCCTTTATCGTGCCGAGTGGCACCATGGTGATCCATCCGGTTCGCATGAGTGGGACAGTAATCGGTGCAAAACAGACTTATGATTATTTTAAACAGATGCAGGATCGGATACTGACTTTTATCACTACACATTCCGATGCACAAAAAGAACGTCTTGAACAAATGATGATGAATACCGATATGCTCTCAAAAGATTTAGGAACGATCTTAGTTGGAGAAGAAGCCGTAAAAGAAGGACTGATCAATGCAGTCGGCGGTATCCATGAAGCTGTATCCAAACTGCATCAGCTCATATCTAAGCAATAAGCAAACCCTGATAAAATTACTTCTACTTAATGACAACCTGCCCAAAATATGCTACACTAGAAAAGTATGGATCATACACTGAATTTTTAACGCAGGAGGCAGGATATGTCATTATTGGAAGCTATACTCATGGGGGTTATACAGGGACTGACAGAATTTCTTCCCGTCAGCAGTTCCGGACATTTAGCAATCTTTAAAATAATATTCCATATAGAAACTGATACCGGTATTCTGTTCGATGTGCTGTTGCATTTAGGCACATTGATCGCCATCTTTATTGTCTTTTACAAAGATATTTTCCGTATGGTCATGGAGGGCTTTTCGATCATCGGTGATTTTTTTACCAATGTGAAGATCTTCTTTAGAAATATTTTTTCAAAAGAGGATCAACCGTACCATAAGATCATTGATAACAGCTACCGCAAATTTGTCATGTTAGTGATCGTATCTACGATACCGACAGGGATCATCGGATATGCGGCATCTGATATTGTAGAAGAAGCATCGACGGTCCTGTTAGTTCCGGGCTGCTGTCTTGTCTTAACATCCGTTTTACTGTTTGTATCGGATATGGTTGCTGACGGATATAAGACACCGAAGAACATTACATATTCGAATGCATTTTTTATCGGTATCTGTCAGGGATTTACAACATTGCCGGGACTTTCCCGTTCCGGAACAACGATCACCGCATGTCTGCTCAGTGGATTTAACCGTAAATTTGCAGTTAAATATTCCTTTATCATGTCTATTCCGGCAGTACTCGGTGCAGTCGTTTTAGAATTAAAGGACATTTCAAAAGTATCGATCACCGCATCGGAAGCAGGATATTACGCCATCGGTGTATTATGTGCAGCAGTAGTCGGTTATATCTGTATCAAAGCAATGCTTGTAGTAGTAAAAAATAAAAAATTCAAATTCTTTGCAATTTATTGTCTGCTCGCTGGCTTAGTTGCCATCGGTGGATATTTTATGATATAGGAAAGATCGTTTCCTATTCGGTAAAAGCAGCATAATAATGGAGGAAGTTATGGCAACTAGGAAAAAAACTACTTCGTCAAGAAGTACGACGCGAAAAGCTGCATCAAGAACAACCAAAAAACGTAACCAGAAAAAATCACAGGAACTGGCTTTTGAAAGTGAGATCTTACTCTGGATCTTACTTGCTGTTTCCATCTTACTGTTTGTCAGCAATTTCGGGATCGGCGGAAAAGTCGGAAATGCCGCAAGCACTTTTATGTTCGGGTTATTTGGTGTTATGGCATACATATTTCCGATCCTTTTATTTATTGGTTCCTGTTTTTTGATATCTAATAAAAGCAATCATTTTGCAATATTCAAATTTATAGCAAGTATTTTATTATTCTGTGCACTCTGTCTGTTTTTACAGCTTTTAGTACAAAAAGATACAGAATTATCATCTGGCATAGTGAAGAATGCCTATGCCAATTCCGCTGCCTATAAAAACGGCGGTGGAGCCTTAGGTGGTATCTTTGTATGGCTCTGTGTACCGAATTTTGGAAAATTTGGTTCATTTGTTATTGATATCGTCGTGATGATCATATCCTTAGTGCTCATCACAGAACGTTCCGCAATCCTTGGCATGAAACGTGGCGGTCAGAAAATGTACGCCTCAGCGAAAGAAGATGCCAGACGCTACCATGAAAACCAGCAGCGCCGGAGAGTGGAACAGGAAGAACGGGAATTACGCCGTATCGACAAAAAAGTGGAAGGCGTTGCGATCGATACAAAGATCGGCAGGCAGAAAAAACGTACCTCTGATGAGATCAATGAAGTTCTGCCGGATATCGCAATGGATATTCCGGAAGTCAAAGAAACAGAACATATATCCATTCCTGCCATAGAACCGGAAAATGCAGATATGCCACTCCCTGAGATTTTTATTGAGAGAGCAGAGGAGGCAGCTTCTGTTGATCCGTATATACCGGAGACAGAACATGATACACCATCATCTGATCCTGTAATGCCTGAATATGACGATGCACAGATGCTAGAAAGCCTTTTATCTGATGTCGGCTCCTTTACAGAGCCTTTACCGGAAATGAGTGAAACATCAGAAGAAATCGTTCCTGAACCATTACCGGCATCAGAAGTACAAGCCGAACCAGTCATGTCAGACAAACCACAAAAGGCAGAAAAGACAACACCACAGGAAAATGAGAAGATCGGGCAGGAAATGCAGGCAGCAATGGAAGAAAAACAGCCGCAGAACTATGTATTTCCTCCGGTAACACTGTTGAAAAAAGGTGATCCAAAGGCAGTCGGGGATTCCAAAGCACATTTAATGGAAACGGCAAATAAATTACAGCAGACCTTAAAGAATTTTGGTGTCAATGTCACGATCACAAATGTCAGCAGCGGACCTTCCGTTACCAGATATGAGATCCAGCCGGAAATGGGCGTAAAAGTCAGCAAGATCGTCAATCTGACCGATGATATCAAATTAAACCTAGCAGCTGCAGATATCCGTATGGAGGCACCGATCCCCGGAAAAGCAGCGATCGGAATCGAAATCCCGAATAAAGAAAATGTAACCGTTGCATTCAGAGATCTGATCGAATCCGAAGAATTTCAGAAAAGTAATTCTAAGATCGCATTTGCAGCCGGAAAAGATATTGGTGGTCAGGTAGTCGTAACCGATATTGCGAAAATGCCGCATTTGCTGATCGCAGGTGCTACCGGTTCCGGTAAATCCGTCTGTATCAATACGATCATTATGAGTATTTTATATAAGGCACATCCCGATGATGTCAAACTGATCATGGTCGATCCAAAAGTCGTGGAATTAAGTGTCTATAATGGCATTCCACATCTGATGATACCGGTCGTGACTGATCCGAAAAAAGCCGCAGGTGCTCTAAACTGGGCAGTTGCGGAAATGACTGACCGTTATCAGAAATTTGCAGAATACGGTGTCAGAGATCTGAAAGGTTACAATGAAAAAGTGGCGTCCATTGCAGATATCGAAGATGAAAACAAACCGAAAAAGATGCCGCAGATCGTGATCATCGTCGACGAGTTAGCGGATCTTATGATGGTTGCCTCTAATGAAGTTGAAACAGCAATCTGCCGTTTAGCTCAGTTAGCAAGAGCCGCCGGAATCCATCTGATCATTGCAACACAGCGTCCTTCCGTTAATGTTATCACCGGACTGATCAAGGCAAATATGCCTTCCCGTGTCGCATTTGCCGTTACATCCGGTGTCGATTCGAGAACGATCTTGGACATGAATGGTGCAGAAAAACTGCTTGGAAAAGGTGATATGCTCTTTTTCCCGCAGAATTACCAGAAACCACTTCGTGTACAGGGCGCATTTGTATCGGATAAAGAAGTGTCCGATGTGGTAAACTTTTTGAAAAATCAGAATGGAACCACACAGTATGATCCGAATATTCAGGAGAAAATGACACAGTCAGAAAACATTTCCATGTCTATTTCTGACAGTTCGAATACAGCAGATGATAAAGATGTACTTTTTACAGATGTTGGAAAATTTTTAATCGAAAGTGAAAAAGGTTCCATTGGTTCTATCCAAAGACGATTTAAAGTAGGTTTTAACCGTGCCGCCAGAATTATGGATCAGTTAGAAGAAGCCGGCATTGTCGGACCGGAAGAAGGTACGAAGCCTAGAAAAATACTGATGTCGATGGAAGAATTTGAACAGTATATTGAAGAATATGTGTAAATCACACATTCTATACATAGGAGGATAAAAAATGAAAACAGATATTGAAATCGCACAGGAAGCAAATATGCTCCCAATCAAAGAAGTAGCAGCAAAATTAGGGATCAAAGAAGATGATTTGGAATTATACGGAAAATATAAAGCAAAATTATCCGATGAATTACTTGAAGAATCAGCCAAAAATCCAGATGGAAAATTAGTCCTTGTCACAGCGATCAATCCGACTCCGGCAGGAGAGGGAAAAACAACAACAAGCGTCGGCTTAGGACAGGCATTCGGGTTGTTAAATAAAAAAGCTGTATTGGCATTGCGTGAGCCATCCTTAGGACCATGCTTTGGAATCAAAGGTGGTGCAGCCGGTGGTGGTTACGCACAGGTAGTACCAATGGAAGACTTAAACCTGCATTTTACAGGAGATTTTCATGCGATCACTTCTGCAAACAACCTGTTGGCAGCATTATTAGACAATCACATCCAGCAGGGCAATGCCTTAAATATCGATCCAAGACAGATCGTATGGAAACGCTGCCTCGATATGAACGACCGTGTACTTCGTAATATCGTTGTCGGACTGGGAAGTAAAATGGACGGTATGGTACGTGAAGATCACTTTGTAATCACTGTAGCATCTGAGATCATGGCGATCTTATGTCTTGCAGATGACGTGGCAGATTTAAAGAAACGTCTTGCAAAGATCATTGTTGCCTATACTTTTGACGGAAAACCAGTGACAGCCGATGATTTACAGGCAACCGGAGCCATGGCAGCATTATTAAAAGATGCCATGAAGCCAAACCTGATCCAGACCTTAGAGCATACACCGGCAATCGTACACGGAGGTCCATTTGCCAATATCGCACATGGCTGTAACAGCGTACGTGCCACAAAAGCCGGATTAAAATTAGCAGATATCGTTGTAACAGAAGCCGGATTTGGTGCTGATCTTGGAGCCGAAAAATTCTTCGACATCAAATGCCGGAAAGCAGGCTTAAAACCGGACTGTGTTGTATTAGTTGCTACGATCCGTGCTTTAAAATACAATGGCGGAGTTCCAAAGACAGAGCTGTCTGCGGAGAATTTAGACGCACTGAAAAAAGGTATCGTCAACCTTGAAAAACATATTGGAAACCTGCAGAAATATCAGGTACCGATCGTTGTAACATTAAATTCCTTTGTGACAGATACAAAAGCAGAAACAGATTATGTCGAGAATTTCTGTAAAGAACGCGGCTGTGAGTTTGCTCTTTCAAAAGTATGGGAAAAAGGCGGCGAAGGCGGCATCGCTTTAGCAGAAAAAGTATTAGAAACATTAGAAAATAAAGAGAGTAATTTCAAAGTCCTTTATCCGGATGATATCAGCTTAGAAGAAAAGATAGAAACGATTGCAAAAGAAATCTATGGTGCAGACGGTGTTACTTACAGTGCCGCAGCAAAAAAAGAATTACAGAGAATTACAGCACTTGGCATGGGTGATTTTCCAGTCTGTATCGCAAAAACACAGTATTCTTTATCAGATGACCAGACAAAACTCGGCAGACCATCTGATTTTACAGTCAATGTAAGAGAAGTATATGCATCCGCAGGTGCAGGATTCGTTGTAGCGGTATTAGGTTCGATCATGACCATGCCGGGACTTCCGAAAGTACCTGCTGCAAACAACATTGATGTAGACGATAATGGTACAATTACAGGATTATTTTAAAAAAGGAGAACGTAGATCATGGCAAAAATCATTGATGGTAAGAAAATTTCAGCAGAGATCAAAGAAGAATTAAAAAATGAAGTTGCCCAGTTAAAAGCACAGGGCATTGAAGGTACCTTAGCCGTTATTCAGGTAGGAAATGATCCTGCTTCGAGTGTTTATGTAAATAATAAAAAGAAAGCATGTGCTTATATCGGTATCAACTCAGAATCTTTTGAACTTCCGGAAGAAACCACACAGGAAGAATTATTAGCATTGATCGCAAAATTAAATGCAGATGATTCTATAAATGGTATCTTAGTTCAGCTTCCGGTTCCAAAACATATCGATGAGAAAACCATCATCAATGCCATCTCTCCAAAGAAAGATGTTGATGGATTCCATCCGGAAAGCGTTGGTTCTTTAGTGATCGGACAGCCGGGATTTGTATCCTGTACACCGGCAGGCATCATCGAACTGTTAAAACGTTCCAATGTAACCATCGATGGAAAAAACTGCGTGATCGTTGGCAGAAGCAATATCGTCGGAAAACCAATGGCATTGCTGATGCTTCGTGAAAATGCAACCGTTACGATCGCACATTCCCATACGAAAAATTTAAAAGAAATCTGCCAGAATGCAGATATCCTGATCATTGCGATCGGTAAACGTGAATTTATCACCGGAGATTATATCAAAGAAGGTGCAGTTGTCATTGATGTCGGAATCCACAGAGATGAGAATAATAAGCTTGCCGGAGATGTAAAATATGATGAAGCAGAAAAGAAAGCTTCTCAGATTACTCCGGTTCCGGGTGGTGTCGGTCCAATGACGATCGCCATGCTTATGAATAACTGTGTCAAAGCCATGAAAAAATAATTGGAGAGTCCTCTATGAAATGCAAAAAATGCGGAGCAGAGATTCCAAAAGGAAAGCTATATTGCAGTGTCTGTGGGGCAGAAGTCCAGTTAGTTCCCGACTATAATTTTTTAGAAGATGATATGTTAAGCGATATTATCCAAAATGGAGCAGGCAAAAACATCACATCTTCCAAACATAATTCTGCTTCACAGACCACAGATCCCATTTCTTCTAAAAAGAAAGTTCCTGCGAAAAAAAAGAAAGTATACATCATCAGCGGTATCTGTCTGGTGCTTGTTATTGCGGTATTTACAGCTTTTTTCGTCTATCAGGATATACAGAAGAAACATCAGAACAGTTATTCCTATCAGTATGAACAGGGAATCAAATACCAGTCAGCAAAAGATTATGATGCAGCAATCGTATCTTTTCAAAATGCGTTGCGTTTACGCCCGGATGATACCGATACCGAAGACCGCCTGCTTGAGATCTATGAAAAAACAAAAGATGATGATGCCATGATCTTACTGTTACAAAAGCGGCTCAAAAGAGATCCCGCAGACACAAGTTCCTGTAAGAAACTGATAGAAATTTATGATAAGAACGCAGAATATGATACGATCTTATCTCTTTGTGAAGAAGTAAAGGGCAGTTCCATGTTAGACCTGTTCTCGGATTATTTAGTAGACCAGCCGAAGTTCAGTAATATTTCAGGTACTTACGAACATCCGCTGACCATTTCCATTACATCTGAAAAAGACTATGATATTTTTTATACAGACAATGGAACAGATCCTGTAGAATATGGAAAACGCTACCATGATCCGATTTCTTTAAAAGAAGAAGGCACGACCATCTTAAAAGCGGTCACGAAAAATGAAAAAGGTATTTACAGCGAACCTGTAACGGCAACCTATACCATCCGCTATGAACCGCCTGCAATGCCAAAAGTAACACCTGCAAGCGGAACTTATACAGAACCGCAGACGATCACGATTTCTGTTCCATCTGACTGTAAAGCATATTACACATGGGACGGTAGTGATCCGACAGAAAGTTCCACTTTGTATACAGGTGCACTCGAAATGCCAGCCGGTAATCAGATATTGTCAGTGATATTAATCAATTCGGCAGGGTTAAAGAGTAATATCTATCGGGTGAATTATGTGTATATGCCGTAGGGAATGTTTTTTTAGAAATTACGGTAAAGATAAAATGATGTGTTTGAGATTGGTGCACCGGCATCTGTTGGGATGTCGGTGTGTTTTTGATTGACTCATAATCATGTTACTGTTCACGCCTAACAGTGTGACCAGCAACGATTACAGCCCATTTAAAATGCCTCTACTAGGCAGGGGCTGTAATCACACAATAATTAACACTATGGCGCATAGCTTGACAGCGCAGTGTCAAGCTTGCGTCTGAACAGTAACATAATCATTTATAAGCTCCAAAATTTACTGAATAATTCATTGTAAATTGATCTAATATATGCTATTCTAAGAAAAAGCAAATTTTCTATTACTTTCAATGTAAAACAACCAATATAAATTCTTATATATTCCATATGACAGCTTTTAGCTGTTCTTTTCAGAAAATTCTTGCTTTCCCATATTTTATAAAGCAGGAGTTTTTTTAAAGAACCTCCTGTTAATGACAACTACATAAGGAGGTATAATGGAAGAACCTAAGAAGAAACCTTTGCAATGGCATCCTGCTTTCTATGCCGGATTGCAGATTGAATTAGCAGAAGATGCGGAGAACCTGATCTTTGAGAATGAGCATCAGCTTGGTACAAAGCCGAAACAGATTGATGTTCTGATCGTCAAAAAAGAATCAGAAAAACCTGTTAGAAAGAACATCGGCAGACTTTTCCGCAAATACAATATCATCGAATACAAAAGTCCGGAAGATTATCTGAGTTTGGACGATTTTTACAAAATAATTGGATATGCCTGTTTCTATAAAGCAGATGCAGCTATCACAAACAGTATAGAAATAGAAGAACTGACAGTGACCTATGTCTGCCATCACTATCCAAGGAAACTGATGAAGCATCTGATACATAGCGGATATCAGATCAAACAAGCAGGAGCAGGAATCTATTATATCAAAGACATGCTTTTTCCCATTCAGATTATTTTAACTTCCAGCTTATCAAAAAGTGAAAATCTCTGGCTGAGCAGTCTGACCGACACTTTAACCGAAACCGATACTGCACAAAAATTACTTGAAGAATATAACAGACATAAACAGGATTCCCGTTATGAATCAATGATGGATCTGATAACCAATGCAAATCTAAAATTGTTTAAGGAGATGGATTATATGTGTGAAACCTTATTAAATATCATGCGTGAAAAATTAAAAGATGAAATTGATGCTGAAAAAGATTTGGCTATGAAGGAGGGCAGAAACGATGGTATTGAGCAAGGTATTGAACAGGGTATTGAGCAGGGTATTGAACAGGGTATTGAGCAAGGTATTGAGCAAATGGAAATTCTAATACAACACCTGATCATCAATTCCCGTTCAGATGAAATCGAACGTGCCGTTACCGATAAGGAATTTCAAAAGCAGTTATTTGAAGAATTTGGTTTATAAATCGTCAATTTGATCTATATAAAAATGTGCACTGTATGCAGTCCTGTTGACTGTAACACAGTGCACATTTTTGATTTTCGTAACTCTATTCAATATCTTATTGTTACGACACAATTATTTTTCCTCTATAAACTGAATCTTTCCTTCTGACAAACTTGCGATTCTGACAAGAGAATATACATGGAATCCCTGTTCCTCTAATTTTTTTCTACCTGGCTGGAATGATTTTTCAATTAAAATACCAACACCTGCGATTGTTGCATGAGCCATACGCAGAAGACGGATCGCTCCGGTAGCAGCTTCTCCATCTGCTAAGAAATCATCAACGATCAGTACATGGTCATTTTCATTGATATACTCCGGTACTAAAGAAAGTTCATAACTGTTTCCTTTGGTATAAGAAGTTACAACTGTCTGATACAATGTGTCATTTAAAACTTTAGAAGACTGTTTTTTTAAAATGATCATCGGCACCTCTAATGCCATTGCTGTCATAAGTGCTGGTGCAATACCGGAACTTTCGATCGTAACAACTTTTGTGATCCCCATATTTTTATAATGTGATGCAAATTCTTCACCGATATTTTTCATAAGCACCGGATCAACCTGATGATTTAAGAAACCATCCACTTTTAAAATGTTTTCACTTTTTGCAGAACCTTCTGCTAAAATTCTTTCTTTTAGTAAATTCATTATCTGTCACCTCGTTATATGTACTTAATTTTCCGGAAAGAGTGTTCCGTAAAAGGATTCGATCAAATAATCTAAATAAGATTCTTCTAATGTTGAATCCATATTCAGAAGTATCTGTTTCATAACCTCATAACGTCTGAAATAAAGCTGTTCAACACTTAAATTGTCCCTGTCAAAAATTGCATGATCGATCTTATCAGCATCAGCTTGTGCAAAAAACTGTTCTGACAATGTTTTTGTCCGGATTTCCTCGTTAGAAGAAGACTGCTTTAGAGATTTCATCTCCAGAAAAGAACGGATACCAACTCCAAAAAAGATCAAAAACAAAATGCCCATGACAACTGCCATCATTGTTCTGTTAAAACTCTCTAATTTCAACGGCAGAATCCCAAGAGCAAGCAGTATGACCGCAATGAAACCGATACCGCCAACGATCGTAAATGTATATGCCGTAGATCTTACATCTTCTAATTTTTTGGAAGATTCCACAAATACCTTACTGCCTGTAGAACCACCTGCTGTAAGAAGATCGTCCGGTCTGTTGGCAGGTTCATTCTGATTTTCCAGATTGCACATTATTTCATAAATCCTTTCTACTTTTTTATCTGAATTATACTCTATTTGACCTTTTTATACAACTATTGTTATAATAGATTTATGAAAATCACAATATTAACTGTAGGAAAAATAAAAGAAGATTTTTACCGGAAAGCGATCGCAGAATATAGCAAACGTCTTAGCCGGTACTGTAAATTAGAGATCATTGAGGTAACAAATGAGAAAACACCCGATTCGGCAAGTGCAGTAGTGGAAGAACAGATCAAAGATAAAGAAGGAGAAAGGCTTCTAAAATATATCAGGGAAGATGCATATGTGGTTGCCCTTGCCATTGAAGGAAAAATGTTAGATTCCATCGAGTTATCTAAAAATATTGAACAGCTTGGCATTATGGGAAAAAGCCACATTATTTTTGTGATCGGCGGCTCACTCGGACTATCTGATCGTATATTAAAGCGTGCAGATTATAAACTCAGCTTTTCAAAAATGACTTTTCCGCACCAGCTTATGCGAGTCATTTTACTAGAACAGATTTACCGGAGTTACCGTATTATTTGTAAGGAACCGTATCATAAATAAATATCAAGTAGGTAATTGCGAAACAAGTTCGCAATCCTGATTAAAAATGCGGTAAGAATCCTGCAATGCAGGATTCTTAAGATGAGAAGCAGGTGACATCAAAATTAGACATGAAAAAAGACTTCCC
>NZ_JACOPH010000004.1 GCF_014287635.1 Roseburia zhanii
CGGATGGATTCAAAAATATCTTTATACATAATAAAACCTCCAGAATAAGTAGTGTTAATAATTACATCTACCTATTCGGAGGTGCATTAGCGTCATAATTCCGATTGCGGAAGAGACTGAAAAATGTTATTCTTATCATAGGCAGTGGAGCTTTCTTAGTTCAGTTGTTTCGTGTGGTAACTTAACAATAACGGATTATGGAAAGTAATTCCACTGCTTTTTAATAAAAATAAAACTGCGCCACAGCCTTGGCAGGCCATCGCGCAGCGATTTTGTTCAATCGGTATTTGGCGATTTAGTAGATCCCGATAGATAAGCTTTATAGGGAACAGAAAATTTGAAGTTTACAGCGAGGTAAAAGTTTATGAATAACTATAATGAAGTGAAAAAATCATTTGGTACACAAGCAGAGAAATTTGCTTCATATCATATGTCTAAGGCAGAATATACCGATTATTTGATTCGTAGTATTCAGGCAAAGGGCAATGAACATGCATTGGAGGTTGCTGCTGGAACCTGTATATGTGGAAGAGCAGTGGCTCCTTATGTTAAGGACATTACTTGTTTGGATTTGACAGAAGCAATGTTGGAGCAGGGAAAAAAACTGGCAAAGCAAGAAGGTATTCAGAACATATCATTTGTATCGGGGAATGCGGAATGCTTACCTTTTGAAGATGAAACATTTGACCTTGTGATTACAAGACTTTCATTGCACCATTTTGTTGAGCCTGAAAAGCCTTTTCGGGAGATGCAACGAGTTTTGAAAAAAGGTGGAAAACTTGTTATTTGGGATATGGTAGCGACTACAGAAGAATTGCGTGAAACTAATGACGCTATTGAAACGATGCGTGATAACTCACATACAAGAATACTTAGCAGAGAAGAATTTGAAGCATTGTTTGAGGATGCTTTTGAGCTTCAGCTTGAAGAAACAACACTTGTTCCTGTAAATCTACAAAGTTGGATGGATTTGACAAGTACACCAGAGGATATTCAAAAAGATATTATTGATAAAATGGAATACGATTTGAATGGTGGAGATAAAACAGGTTTTAATCCCTATATCAAGGAGGGACAAATATGCTTTGACCATAGGTGGTTATTGCTGATTGGAAAAAAGGAAAACTAATCCCCATTTATCAAGAAAAAGAAACTTTCAGTTTATAGAGTTAAAAAATATAAGTTAAGGAGGCATGTATTATGAAAAAAGTAATCTATCTGCTTGTATTATGTATGGTGCTGGGAATGGCTGGATGTGGAACGAATCAAGAAAATAAAGAACCTGTGTCTGGAAATGTGTCCGTAGAAACAGAAAATAAAGAAAATGATGATGTAGTACAAAATGAGCAAATAGCAGATACTGGCTCATATCCTCCATGTGTTATGGTTGATGGTGTTATATATAAAGACACAGGATATGTAGCGTCAATGCCTGGTTGTGGAACAATGGATGGAGAAATTGTGTCAACAGTGGCAGGGACAGAGTTACCATCTGAAAATAATCAATCAAATTTCGGAAGCGGATATCATTATCAAAGGAGTTCTGAAGGTCAGCTCATAGTAGTCATTGATGACGAACGAATCATATTTAGAGATATTGAAAAAGATGATACGTCTATTCCAATAGAGGTTATCAATTTTAATGCAAAAGTAAAAGAAATTACCGATGATGGAGAACTTCTTGTAACGCATGTGAGTACAGCTGAAGGCTTTTGTCAGATGAATGATGGAGAGTATTATGTATCGGCAGAAAATTTAGCGGAAGATGTTCAGGTGGGAGATATCGTTACAATATGGTCTAATGGAATGATTCAAGAAACATACCCTGCTCAATTGGGGGTAGTTTATAGAATCATTAAAACACAATAATTAGTCAAATTCTAATTTATCAGAAAATGAGGAATAGTTGAAATAGAGGCGCTATAATAACATGAAGATTGAAGGGAACCAGAAAGAACTGGATGCAATGGTAGAATTTCATAAGGGAAACCGTGTCGAGGGACTGAGACTGCAAGAAGAATTTGCAGCGGAATTTCGTAAGGAGTATAAAGACAAAGATCACTGTCCTTGCCTAAAAGCCTGTCGTTATCACGGAAACTGTAAGGAATGTGTAGCAATCCACAGAGCGCATCAGGAACATGTTCCTAATTGTATGCGACCATTGATTAATAAAAAATTGAAATTGATGTCAGAATTAACAGAGCATACCTTGGCAAATGAAATAGAAGCTCCACATGAGATTTTAAGAAAATAGGCAAGTCAAATTCCAGTTGATATTTCACATATTTTAGGAAATTTAATAACTGTTATATTTGATTATCAAATTCTTCGCAAACCCTTGAAAATACTAAGTTTGTAGCAAGTGAACTTTCCCTTACTCTTTCCCTTGTGTTACATTTTCCCATTGCTTTTCATGAACCTTAATATGGGAAAAATTAAGGGAAAGAAAATTTCATAACACAATATAACATATAACAATAACGACATGGTGAACTGATTGAAATGTTTTCGATATTTAACTCTGTAACTGATTATCAAAAGAAAATGGAGATAAGATACGATGAGAACAATTTATGCAGAATATAATATAAACCACGATAGTATTGATGTTTACACAAGTGCTGGATATATGCTTCGCATTGATTGCTGGGAAGCTGAAAAAAATTTAAAAACCACATATGGATCAGAATGTGCGCTTACTTCATTGGCTGTGGATGAGCCTTTGGAATATGCAAGATTATATCTTGATGGCAATTTACAGATGTGGGTGGATACAGAAGATTCATTAGAACTTTATTAAGCAAGAAGTGAGATAGTGTTGTAGGGAGTTTCCTGTAGTTAAAGATACCACACCCGATATGATGAACCCACGCTTATACACTACCAGCTATGATAAAAGAAAGGACAGCAATTTGACACTGCTGTCCTTTCTTTTATAAAATTGCAGTACACAGAAAAAAGCTGTAAAATGAAAAATATATTTGTCCTTGTAACAATTCTCGGACATTTGCCTGTTATACTATCTGCAAAAAGAAAAGGAAGTGATAATATGAAGCATATTTTAATTGTCGAAGATGATAATCTTTTGAATAAAACGCTTACTTATAATTTGGAATTGGACGGTTACACAATAACTTCTGTTCTGAATGCAAGGACAGCCGCTGAATCATTAAAAACAAACATTTTTGATTTGGTATTGCTGGATATAAATTTACCAGACGGAAATGGTTATGACCTATGCCGTCTTATCAAGCCAGAGCATCCTGATACAGTAGTTATATTTCTAACTGCCAACGATCAGGAAAGCAATCAGATACGGGGATATGAAGCTGGTGCAGTGGATTATATCACGAAACCTTTTTCGATTAGTGCTTTGCAGCGAAAAATCAAAGCCATGTTCGCTATGTTGGAGCATCACAAACCAGCTAAGGATATTTACGAGGATGGTAGCTTGTTTCTGGATTTTTCGGAACAATTTGCAAGTTTGAACGGGAAACCATTAGCACTTTCTGCGATGGAATATAAAATGTTGAACCTATTTCTTAAAAATCCGAAGCAGGTACTTACTCGCCAACAATTTTTAGAAAAACTGTGGGATGTTGATGAAAAATATGTAGATGAACATACCCTTACTACTTCTATCAGCCGTATTCGCAGTAAGATTGAAGCGGATGGCGACACATATATCAAAACGGTTTATGGTATGGGGTATCAATGGACAGGAGGCGAAAAGAAATGAATCTGAATAACCTTTCTGCTAAGAAAATTTGTAGACTGGTTAGTGCTGGCATGGTTTTCTCTATGCTGGTAATTACCGGTATTTTCGGCGGTATAATGCAGGATATACGAATTTTTATAGTGGGTGGAACATTGACACTCTGTGCGTTTTTCTGGATTTGGCTATTGGTGCTGATTTTTGGAAAACGCCTTTCTCATTTTACTTCTAATTTGTGCCGGACGCTGGACAACATGATTGATGGAAACGAGGAATTACAAAAGTCAAATGATAGTGAAACTCTTTTTGCCCGTATCAACCACCGCTTAATTCGGTTGTATGAGATTATGCAGAAAAACCGGCACAAGGTAGACATGGAACGACAGGAGCTTCAAATGCTGATTTCTGATATTTCACATCAAGTTAAAACGCCTGTCAGCAATTTGCAAATGGTAACGGACACACTTTTAACAAAGCCTGTTTCAGAAGAAGAACGGATGGACTTTTTACAAGGCATACGTAGTCAGACTGATAAACTGGATTTTCTGTTCCAAGCACTGGTTAAAACGTCCCGGTTGGAAACCGGAGCAATACGATTAGAAAAGAAAGACAGCAGCTTATTCCATACGCTTGCACAAGCCATGAGCAGTATTGTATATGCCGCAGAGAAAAAAGAAATTGCTGTATCCGTGGATTGCCCGGAAAATTTGATAATCTCCCATGACAGCAAGTGGACAAGCGAAGCCCTTTTCAATCTGCTGGACAATGCAGTAAAATACACTCCGTCAGGTGGAAAGATTTCTGTATCAGTGGTTCAGTGGGAAATGTACGTAGAGGTCAAAGTGACCGACACCGGCAAGGGCATTTCAGAAAGCAATCAGGCTGCCATCTTCCGGCGCTTCTATCGTGAGGAAGAAGTACACGATCAACAGGGTGTGGGAATAGGTTTGTATTTGGCTCGTGAGATTGTAACAAGGCAAGGGGGCTATATCAAGGTTGTTTCAGAGCTGAGGCAAGGCTCAGAATTTTCTATTATGCTTCCTGTAAGGTAAGATATAACCACTTTTTTTGAAATGTCCGAGCGTTGTAACATTTCACTCTGATTTTCGATAAAAATTTTTTCTATCTCGGACATTTGTGTAACATTTGTGGTTTACAATGGCTTTATCAACAGATAGAAAGCCTTGAAAGGAGCATTTGAATATGAGCATTTTACAAACAATCGACTTAAAGAAGTATTACGGCACAGAACCAAATATTACTCGTGCCCTTAATGGTGTAAATTTTACTGTGGAACAGGGAGAATTTGTTGCCGTAGTTGGAACTTCCGGCAGCGGTAAGTCTACATTGCTTCACATGATGGGAGGACTTGATACCCCCACTTCCGGCAGCGTGATTGTACGGGGAGAAGAACTCGCAAAAAAGAATGATGATGAATTGACAATTTTCCGCCGTCGTAACATCGGATTTATCTTCCAAAATTATAATCTGGTTCCGATTTTGAATGTATATGAAAATATCGTCCTGCCTGTGGAACTGGATGGCGATACAGTAGACCAGAAATTTATGGACGAAGTTGTGTATATGTTGGCTTTAGAAGATAAACTGGAAAATATGCCGAACAATCTTTCAGGCGGTCAACAGCAACGTGTAGCGATTGCACGAGCTTTAATTACGAAGCCTGCGATTATCCTTGCTGATGAACCGACCGGAAATCTTGATAGCAAGACCAGTGCAGATGTGTTAGGGCTTTTGAAGCATACCAGCGGAGAATTTAATCAGACCATTGTAATGATTACTCACAACAACGAGATCGCTCAACTCGCAGACCGCATTGTACGGATTGAAGATGGTAAAATTGTTGGCTAAAGGAGGTGGGAATTATGAATTATCCTTTTGAAAATGATACCAGTGCAGTAATTAAAAAATTAGCACGAAAAAGTGTGCGTTTTGATAAGAAGAAAAACTTATTTTGCCTTTCGGCAATTATTGTAGCCGTTGCTATGATAATGATGTCGTTGCTCACAGTGCAAAATATCATTTATCAAAATCAGAAAGAAATCGAAGGATTACATCAAGGGATTTTCTTTGACATTACGCAGGACAGTAAAGAAAAGTTGTTAGCAAACGAAGAAGTAAAAAGTGTAGGACTTTCCTGTAATATCAAAACAGTGAAAGAAAATTCTAAAGAACTGTCTCTGATTTATTATGATGATGACATGCTTAGTTTGATTCCTGCCTTTGACGGAAAATATCCAGAGAAAGCAAGTGAAATTGCTGTTACAGATGCCTTTTTTGCCAGTGAAAATAAGTCTCCGGAAATCAACGCCATAGTTCAGTTGAATCTGGATGGTACTTTGAAGAATTATACTATTGTTGGTATTTATCATGATAAAACTTCTACCGCTTATCCTGTTTTTGTTTCACTTGAAAAATGCCGGGAATTACGTGGAAATAACCTGCTTAATGGATATGTTTGGCTTGAAAATGCAGATACCCTTACAAAAGACGAAGCAACAGAAATATTATCTCAAATTTCAGAGGAGACTGGACTGAATAATTGGACAGTCAGCAGTTACTATGATTATGTAAATACAACTTTGTCCTTCAGTAATTATGCGGTATATGGTGTAGTTGCTGCCATTTTGTTTTTAGCTGCCGCACTTGTAATTTACAGCATTTTCTATATTTCGGTTGGACAAAAAGTTGCTGAGTTCGGACAGCTTCGGACAATAGGGGCAAGTAAAAAGCAAATTTATAAAATAGTTCTTAAACAGGGTTATATGCTTGCAGTTCCGGGGATTTTAATTGGTAGTATCATGGGAACGATCATCAGCTATTGTCTGCAATCAAAAGGCTGGTCAGTATTTGCATTTATTGTTTCTCTATGTGGCGCATGCCTTTTTGGAATACTGCTTGTTTATATTAGTGTTCGTAAACCAGCAAAAATTGCAGCGAATACTTCTCCAATTTCCGCCCTGAAAAATCCAGTGGGAATTGTAAATTACCGCACTCACAAAAGACATCGTATTACGCCTGTATATTTAGCGAAAATCAGCTTTTCCAGAAACAGAAAAAAATCTCTATTGACCATTTTATCATTGGGACTGTGCGGAGTTATATTTTTCCTTGCAGCAAGTTATCAGAGTTCTTTTAATGCCGAGAGTATGGCTCGTTATTGGGATATGAAGTACGGAGATTTCAAAATCAGCATTGATTTAGAAAACGAAAGTGAAAATTTGGATGCTCTCTTGCAGAAAGAATATTTTTCTGATTATGTAAAGCGTGTTGGAGATATAGAGGGAGTTAGCAATATATTTACTTATGCTACCGTACCAGTTGATTTCTCAACAGACAATGATATTTCAGATAGCACCTTGATGCTCGGCTATAATGAAAAGGATTTGGCGTCGCTAAATGCAGCGGTTTTGTCTGGAAATATTACTGATGATACAGAATTAGTTGTAAGTGATCCCGAACGTATTTATGATGTTTACCATTGGAAACCTCAAATTGGGGATACTGTGACCTTTAATTTCAAAAATCATAGTGGTAAAACAATAACAAAAGCATTCAAAATTGGTGCAATCACTTCCAGCAATGATGGAATGGGTGGCTATATTTTCAGAATGCCGGAAAATATGCTCAAAGAACTTGCAGGTTATGACTGTACATACGCAATCGAAATACAAGCAGAAGCTGAATATCAGGAGATAATCGAGCAAGAACTCAAATTACTCGTTTCTGACAATAGGGATGTTCGCTTACAAACCCTTCAAGATTTTATTGTAGAACACCAATCAGACAATCGTGCAGGTTTTACATTAGCTTATGCGATTGCAGCCATCTTGTGGATATTTGCGGTCATCAATCAAATCAATCTTACTGTGACAAATCTTTTATCACAGAAACAGGAAATGGGCACACTAAAATCTATTGGTATGACAAATAAGCAGTTGAAGCAAGCATTTATGATGGAAGGTCTTTTTACTACTTTGATTGCATTGCTTATAACTGCTGTTGTTGGAATCCCCGGCGGATATGCAATCGGTATATTTTTGAAAAATGCAGGCATGTCTACGGGATTTGTATTTCCGGTTGTTGCTTTTACTCTTTTTGCTGTTGCTATGTTTATGCTTGAAAGTTTGATGACAATATTGCTTATTCATTCATGGAAGAAGCAATCTGTTATTGCAATAATGCGAAATTGATGATAGAAAGCTTTTCATATCTCGGTCAGCTCCACAATTACATTACTCTGCTGATACAGCCAGTCCGTAAATTCTTTCGGGCTGGCTGTTCCTGTTTTTACAGCCTTTTTTCTCTGTAATACTTCTTTTCATACAGTAAATTTTCACTAGGCTGGTATGGAGTAATTTTACTGTCTATACAGTAAGTTGAAAATACTAATATGGTCTTTTTTCTAACCAAACTTTAAGATAACATCTAATTCCAACATATGCGCCCTGCGAAAGTACGAAAAGCAATAGAAGATTTACTGACAGTACTTTTTTGATTGATTCTCCAAAATAAATGACAATAGCAACACTTGTCAGTATCATTAGTAGAGTAATAACATCCCAACAGTTTTTCTTATATAATTCTATAACCTTTATTTCTATCAGTATCGCCAGCATCCCTGTTCCTGCCATACATATTCCTACAATCAATATTAGCAATAACCAATATACCATTCCGGCTATAAAAGCATTTGGAATTTTTGTACTAATCTGTGCCGCAGAATGCCCGGCATCAATCGTCCATCCGACAAAGGTTTGTATGAATGATGCTAAATCATTGAAGAATGATTTACAATCGACAAGGAACATATCTGACTGTACTGCCTGAAAAAGAGTGGTTGTCAACGAATACCATGCAAGAAGGAACAAGGTTGTTTGGAACATTACCGTTTTTGCTTTATACTGTCCTGCAAGTCGCTCTTTTTGTGTTTCGTATTTTGCTTTTGCATTCTGATAGGCTGTCCGGTTACAGGCTTCACATTTTTCATAGAGTACCGGCTTTTCTACCGGTATTTCTACGATTTTCTGATGTGTCCGGGCATAATCCCGTTCCTGTGTTAAATAGCATATTTTATCTTGACATTCCTCTATCATGACGTTTGCGCTTCGCAACTTCTCTTTCTCGATCCGCAATGCTCTGTCTGCCAGCTTCAAGTCGTTCTTTAATGCTTGAATATTCCCGGCTCTGTTCTCTTTGTTTAATTTCTCGTTCAAGGTCAGAGATTCGCTGAGCTGCGTCTTCAGTTCCACGATAAGCTGTTCTTTCTGTTCTAGTTCTTCTTGTATCTCCTCGGTCAAGAGCAGAAGTTCTTCCAACTGTTCGGCGTTCTTTGATTCTCTGGATTCGTTCATCTATATCACGTCCTTTCTCTATCTGCTGTTCCAGTTCAGCAATTCGGTGTTCTGTTTCAGTAATAAACTGTTTTCGCTGTTCAGCTTCTGTGCCAATTTCTGCCATTGCTGATTTTCGTTTTCCAAAAGCTCTATCTTCGTTTTCTGTTCTTCCATCTTGGAAAGCAGTTCCTCGGTATTTGGCAAAATGTTGAGCAGCTCGGATAACTCGTTGTTTAATTTTTGTAATTTCTGATTCTGTTTTTGCATAAGAGAGAGTTGAGTGTCCCGGTTCTGCATTTCCAGAATCATTTCTGCCATTAGGTTCTGCTGTTCTTCGATTTGACCAATCATGGATTCCATTAAGGGTATAATTTCCCGGCTTTCTTCTAATGTCATTTAATCGCTCCTTCCATAATGATAATGCACCCGATACTTTCCCAAAGGTGTTTAGTATCTTTTGCAATAACGTGTTTTGTTGTTTTATGATTTGATTTTCCGCTACTTTCCACGAGCCTTTTATTTCCTGCCCGGCAAGAAATTTTTGTTCAATCTTTCTTGCGTCAGCACCTTCATGGATGGTAGGAATCTGGAGTTTTCCCTGTTTTTCATAAGAACGGTGATCAACCTGATTATGCAAAGGAAGATGTTCATTACACACCTTTGCCCACTCACTCCGCCACAGCTCACAATTTTTGGGATTGTTCCATCCAGTAGCATCGGTCAGCACCCGTTTCCATTGCAGGCGGTTTCTTGCACCAATCTTCTGGATTCCGTTTTCGTCTAATACAGGGATACGGATTCCATGACGGTCAGGGTTTTTCTTATCCTGCCACCAGTCCGGGTGGGATTCGTCAATCACGATATTTCCGCTTTTATCTCTGACAAAATCCCAATCCTTGACTTCTTTCTTTCCCCAAGAATGGTTCGGGTTAAAAGGTCGCATCGTCAGAAGCAGGTGGACATGGGGGTTGCCATCCCCTTTGTCGTGGATACTCCAATCAGCACACATTCCCTTATCCACAAATGTTTTTTGGATATAGTCGGATGTATATTGAATCTGTTCCTGTCTGCTCCATTCTTTTGGGAGGGCAAATTCAAATGACCTGCCAAGTTGGGCATCCGCACTTTTTTCAATCTTCAATACCTCATTCCATAATCTTTGTTTCTGAAATGTGATTTTGAATTTTTCTAAAGCAGCTTCTTTATCTTCTGACCTTTTGTAGCGGACAGATTTTTGAAAGCGTTTTATATTTTCTTCTGGTACTATCTGCCATTCAGGAGGTGCGTTTTCACACATCATCAGACTGGTGTAGACCACTTCTTTTTTAGAAGTGTAATAACTGATTCTCCCGGTTTCCTCGTTTTTCATCACATCCCCATTGAGATATGCGGAAGCGGAGATAACAGATTTCCCTTTACTTCGTCCGACTATTTTGATTGTGTAATGAAAAATCGCCATATCTGGATTCCTCCTTTCTGCACATCCGGTATAGATTTCCGGCAACATTGATTTCGATTTTAGAAAAAGCAGCATTGCCAGAACGCCCTCTGCGTAAGAGTGCCCTGCGCATAGCAGCCTGCATGGAATGCGCCTCTCTGGCGAAGAGTGCCTCCTGTGGCATGAGCAGGTCTGGCTGAAAGCCCCGCCGACGGAACGAGCCCGGCAAGCGTGAGCGCAGACCGGTTGCCACTTGTGGCAAACTTATTGGGACGACCTCTGGTTGTCCATAAGTGCGCCCTTCATGAAAAAGCAATGAAGGGAATGAAAAACTCATCCCATCCGCCATTACACTTCCTCCATATCGGTATTTGTTTCTTTCTGCATTGCCTTTGAGAAAAATTTCCCATTGGCTTCCTGCTTTTTCAGAAAACCAATCAGCTTTGGGATGTCTTCCTCCTCAATAGTCGCACCAAGAACGGATTCCACCGCACCGCCAACCTGACAGAGCCTATGGGTTCGTTTTTTACTTTCTTCGGCTTTCTTTCGTTTTAGAAGTTCTTTCTTCTGTGCTGCATATCGTTTTGCTTTTTCAAGGCTTTCCTGTTCCTTCTTTTCCATTTCAAGCATTCGTTCTTCATAACTTTTTGTTGATTTTGCCATTCTTACATTCTCCTTTCCTTCACAAACATAAGTTCTCGGTTGCGTATCAGAAGAAGCACATGGTATAATCTTCTTGCGTGTAGGTATATCATGGCTTCGGTCTGATAGAACCTTTGGCGGTTTCTTCGGAAGCCGCCTTTTTAATTTGCCGCAGTTCTTGTTACGGCTTTTACATTTCCTCTATCCCTCAAATCACGACCTTCATTCGCTTCCATAAACATTTCCAGAATATCGGTTTTAATCAGGACTTTGCGACCAACCTTTAATACTGGAAGTTTCTTCCATTCTACAAGCTGTCTTAAGGTATTTCTGCCGATTCCCGTATAGTCAGCAGCTTCTTCGATGGATAATGCAATTTTTCTTTGCGTCATATAATCACCTCCTTATAAATTGCATTATGCAATTCTTGTGATGTAAGTATATCCTTTTCATATCTTTTTGTCAAGCGTTACGAAATATCAAAAACAAACTTTGTGTTGCATATTGCAATTTCAGAAAAACAATGCTATAATTCATACATACCGAAAAAGGAGGCAGTCAGCATGAAAGATAAAGAACTACGCAAGCTGATAGGCAGCAGAGTAAAACAGCGCCGTCTGGAATTGAATCTGACACAGCCTTATGTCGCAGAAAAGATGGGGGTTACCGCTTCTACAATCCTGCGTTATGAGAATGGTTCGATTGACAATACGAAAAAAATGGTGCTGGAAGGTCTTTCGGAAGCACTCCATGTATCTGTGGAATGGCTCAAAGGGGAAACAGATGAATATGAAACCGACATTACGGATAAGAGAGAGTTACAGATTCGTGATGCGATGGGAGATATTCTGGAACAGTTACCGCTTGCCCTTACCAAAGAAGAAGCTGCTTTTTCAAAAGATTTATTACTGCTGATGTTAAAACAATATGGTCTGTTTTTGGATTCCTTCCAGTTCGCCTGCAAAAATTTCAAGGGGAATGCTGGTCAGACGGATATTGCCAAAACAATAGGGTTTGAATCGAATGAGGAATATAATGAGATTATGTTCTTAAGGGAAATCACTCCTACCATCAATGCTCTTAATGAGATGGCAGACGTTGTAAGGCTCTATTCCAAGAAACCAAAAACAGCAGAACAAAGGCTTGCAAATCTTTTATCAGAAGTCTTATACGAAGATTCCGAATCGGTATAGTAAGACAACCGGAGTTATGATATACTTACACGCACGAAGCATTTCATCAGTTCCGATTGTCTAATATCGAAAGGAGATATACGATTATGGCAAAAGGATCTGTAAGAAAAAAAGGAAAGAAATGGTACTACCGCTTCTATGTAGAGGACGCAAGCGGCAATCTTGTTCAAAAAGAATGCGTTGGAACAGAAAGCAAAAGTGAAACTGAAAAGCTGCTCCGTCAGGCAATGGATGATTATGAAAAAAAGAAATTTGTTGCCAAAGCGGAAAATCTCACAGTCGGACAACTTCTGGATGTGTGGGCAGAGGAGGAATTAAAAACAGGTACGCTCAGCAATGGTACTGTGGAGAATTACCTCGGAACAATCCGAAATATTAAGAAACACCCATTGGCAGAACGGAAACTGAAAAATGTAACCTCTGAACATTTGCAATCCTTCTTCGATTTGCTTTCCTTCGGGGGAGTTCATCCCGATGGAAAAGAGAGAAAGGGGTATAGCAAAGATTACATCCATTCTTTTTCCGCAGTCATGCAGCAGTCCTTCCGTTTTGCAGTATTTCCAAAGCAGTATATTACGTTCAATCCCATGCAGTATATTAAACTGCGGTATCAGACGGACGAAGTTGATTTGTTTTCGGATGAGGACATGGACGGAAATATCCAACCAATTTCACGAGAAGATTATGAAAGACTGCTTGCGTATCTTCAAAAAAAGAACCCAGCCGCAATACTTCCAATCCAGATAGCCTATTATGCCGGACTCCGTATTGGAGAAGCCTGCGGTTTGGCATGGCAGGACGTAAATCTGGAAGAACAATGCCTTACCATAAGACGCAGCATCCGATATGATGGTTCAAAGCGCAAATATATCATCGGACCAACCAAGCGGAAAAAAGTGAGGATTGTTGATTTTGGAGATACGCTGGTAGAGATTTTCCGTAATACCCGGAAAGAGCAGTTAAAAAATCGAATGCAGTACGGAGAACTTTATCACACGAACTACTACAAAGAGGTCAAAGAGAAAAACAGAGTGTACTACGAATATTATTGCTTAGACAGAACAGAGGAAGTCCCGGCAGATTATAAAGAAATTTCTTTCGTCTGTTTAAGACCGGATGGTTGTCTGGAACTTCCAACTACTTTGGGAACTGTTTGCAGAAAGGTGGCAAAAACATTAGAGGGATTTGAAGGCTTTCATTTCCACCAGTTACGTCACACCTATACAAGCAACCTTTTAGCAAATGGAGCTGCCCCAAAAGATGTGCAGGAACTGTTAGGACACTCAGATGTAAGTACCACAATGAATGTCTATGCTCACTCCACAAGAGATGCTAAACGAAAATCAGTTAGGCTTCTTGATAAAGTGGTAGGCAATGATTAAAAAAATTCCCTTATTTCCCTTGTGATTATCTCATAAGGGTAAAAATAAGGGAAACTACATATCATTTCACTAATGGACAGGCGGGAAAGCCTATAAAATGGGGAAAGTTAGAGAGATAATTATATAAATTCCAGTTTGTCAATTACAAGTGACATTGAAAGAGTCAGCCCATTCAAGGTGCTGGCTCTTTCAAAAATTCCATTCTAATAAATTGCATGATAACTTAGAGTAAAAATGAATACCCATTAGCCGGAAATGAATAGAGAATGAATAAAAGTGTGGTGTTTCGTATAATTATGAGTTAGTATGCATCAGACACACTTTTGTAAAAAGGGAGTTTTTGTATAATATGACAGGTATTTTCTAAACAAATCCTAAATCATATAACTGCAAGCAGTATCGTACCTGCTGTGATACAGACGGCACCGGCTGCAGATCTTTTATTTAACTTTTCATGGAATACGATCGTACGGATTGCTGTTGCTACATCGGAATCTGTTTTACGGATGCCGCATTTTGCCAGAATTGCTGTGATCCCCGCAAAAAATGAGGAACCGATCGCATAGATTATCCACATTGTAAATTTCTTCCCACTACTTTTATCCACATTCTTCCCGGATCGTTTCTATAAATTTGCGTACCGCCTGCCAGTTCACTTCGTATATTTTTACGTTTCGGTAAGATCAATGGCTTATCTAAAAGATCTTCTTTTTCTAGTTCTTTTACGGTATTACCAAATCCGCTGCCACCAGAGGTTGCAAACAGAATGATCTTTTTACCTGAAAAATCATAGCTTTCCAAAAATGTATTGATGATCGTTGGTGCTACATACCACCAGATTGGAAATCCTGCATCTGTCAAGACTGGGACAAAAAAATTTAATTTTTCTCTATACCTATTTTATCAAACCCTTACTGATTTTTAAAGTACAGAATCGTTTATCACTATTAACCTTTTCGTTACTACTCAATAAAAGCCAGCGGCTTATACCCACTGACTCCCTGTATTACTCATTTTGTTTACTGCACTGCATTTTGGATAAAGTTCTCACCCTTAAACACAACCTCTATATCTCTGTCATTGTATATGAGCATCTTATCAATTATATTGGAAAGCACATCCCCATCATACTGCTCCAACATACTATACTGGGTTAGCTGTTCTATCTTCTCCTCTGCGTCAGGCTCCGGCTTAGCCGCTTTATCCTGCAAATCCGATATTCTGTCATACTCTGCTTTAAGCTCCCTGATCAAATTTTTCATTAGACTCCTTCTGATACTCTAATTGCCTTAATTCCAAGCTATTCAGCTTATCAAACATCAAAGCATTTTCAGTCAGAAAGCGTCGCATTTTCACAAAAGTATTCATAATATTTACACTTACCTGAATAGCTTCGTCACTTCTTAAAACTGCTGACAACATTGCTATTCCCTGTTCCGTAAATGCATATGGTAAATATCGCCGTTCACCTTGGGATGATGTATTCCCTGATTCTTTGTTTGAGGTCGCAATTTGCGACCTCAAACAAATTGTACCTTCCTTATCTCACATAGTTAATCAGTTTCGACCTCAATTGACAGATATTTTCCTCTGATTCTCATGTTTCTTGGCTTCTGCAATCTTTTCATGGATATTGGTGTTGTACAACTTATACAAATCTAAGCTGTGCTTCTGATACTCCGATAACCTCCGCCATCTTTGAACTGTCTGTGTTCGCCTGCTTTAAGAGAGCTACAAACTCTGAGTTTGCAAGCATTGTTGTCTTTTTGATTTTTCCCCGTCTCTGAATATCAAAAAGAGTAAAACTATTCCAACCCCCAGAAACATTAATGCCAGCAGTAAAACTCCCAGCAACGGAAACCGGAAAATATAATCCGATGGATTTGTAAAACACTCATTAAAGTTTTTAAATTCAAATCCCTGATATAATTTTGCAAATAATGGCATCAAACAGGAAAGTATTATTCCTATCACTATGCAGCCAACCGAAATCCCTTTCCACAGGGTATTCCTGTGTGTCGTATCCGTCTTTTGAATCTGTTCATCCTTTTCGCTTTCGCTATCCATCTCATTATTCATCAGATAATCTAACGAACAGTCAAAATATCTTCCTATTTTAACCACATTTTCCATATCCGGAATTGTTCCCATTTCCCATTTAGAAATAGCTTGTCTTGATACATTCAGTTTTTCTGCCAACTGCTCCTGCGATAATCCATTCTGTTTTCTTAATTTCTGCAGTTTTTCTCCAAATTTCATAGCATATCAATCTCCTCTCCTTTTCGGTATGATTAAAGTATAGCTCTTTGTCTCATTTTATCTACCATCCAGACCTTGCAAACCTGTAAACCAGAGTTGTCAAATATGCTACTTCCACTGAATACCACATAAATCAAGATATTCCATATTATTTTTGAAACGAAGCGATGACCTGCCTAAACTGCTCTAAATCCTGTTCATCCGGATGTGAAACTGCCCTGTCAAAATTTTTTATCATAGCATCAATGTTCGGAACTGGCAGTGGACTATTCTTCATTTTCATATATCGCTCCCTCACGGAATTTGGCATTTTCCCCTGACACATATAGCTGCCACGCAAAATGTTACTGCGATCAAGATTTTTTTCTACCTTTTTCAGAATCTTATCAAAGTATTCCGTATCACCTCCAAATCCGGCTGTGCCGAACAAAAATACTTCTTTGCCTTTGATTTTTTTCAAAAAAGTTCCTATCTCAGCGTTACAATGTCCCTTGTCCGTCCAAAATCCAACATAATAACAATCTGCATCCAAAGGAGCTGTCTCCGGAGAACCAAAATATTTTATTGTTTCTTCCGGAAGGACATTACGGATCTCATCAGCTAATTGCTTTGTATTACCTGTTTTACTACTGAATACAACTGCATTTTTCATATTTTTAATTTCATGCAAACATTCTTTTTCCATCCTTTTGCCTCCATAAAATCCAGCTTACAAATCCATTTTGATTTGCATAGGCACAGTATAGCATAATTACCGTGCCTATGCGATAACTTTACTGCTTCTTTCGATATGAACTCATTTTTTTCACCGGCACTTCCGCTTCTCCAAGAAGCTTCAATACTATCTCAAAGTTTCGCTTTGCAGGCTGCACCTCAAGCCTCACATAATAAAAGATGGACTGTAAGAATAACCCTTCTGCTTTCTCCCAAAACGGATCGCTCGGTGTGGAGCCCTTTGGAGTAGTATTACTGATAAGGTTTGTAATCAATTTTACCACATCCGTTTTTTCTCGGATATAAGAAAAAGGGTTGTAACCGTCTGATTTTTCCATCTCTAACAGATTGATGACTTTTACATTATATCCGTTATCCTTTAACATCTGCCCACAGCTCCTTAGTATCTCACCCTTTGGATCGGTACAGATAAAGGAACAGTTATGCAGCATCTGCATAAGATTCGGCTTTACTTCATAAAATGTCTTTCCTGCTCCGGTGGAATTTCCCCAATCATCATTTCTGCCAGTTCGGCAGGCATTCCGTCACTTATAAACATTTCCTTCATGACATCATTCATGCTTTCCGTATTGTCTGCATAACTGCTTTGCATAATTTCATAAAGTTACCCATACTATTTCAAATGCTCCTCAGCATCAGATGTAGGAATATCATCTGAATGACTAAAGAAATATTTTTCCAGTAATTCCTCATATAGCTTGTCACTTTTTGCCTTTGTTTTCATAAGGCTGTATGTGACTGCTACCGCAAAAATGACTAAGAACCAAATTAATACCTTACTCATTCGACCACTCCTCTCAAATAAAAAAGAGGACTAAATGTTTCAATGTAAAATTGTACCTAATCTAAGTACACAGATTCACTCCCAGAACGATCGTGGACATCTGCGATACTGACTCGGATTTTCGGTTTTGATATAACAGCGCTGCCTTATCCTTACCGCTAAATTGGTATAAAAATAAGGACTAAATTAGTGCTAACCCCTTGATTTTACTGGGTTTTTTCTAACTTGTCCCAATTATAACTCATGTCTAATGCTTTTATTTTTCTCTCTGCCATGCCCAAAAGGCATGGATATATTTTGTGACCTTGCTTAAGATCTGACTTCACACAAGCTGCCATCAGATACCTAAGTTACTCTGCACTTAGTTTCACAAGTGTAAAGTCATGACCTGTTTTTTCAATGAATTTTTCAAATACATCTTTACTCTTGATCCTAAGGCTCGATGTATTGATACATGGGTGGCATCCGACATATTCAGAATGAAACACATCTTCATCGACTAAGAGCCTGACATGATGTTTTGTATCATTCATCAATCCCATCACGCTGACAGAACCGGGCGTGATATCTAAATATTCTTCCATATACTCTTGCGGAGCAAAGGACAGTCTTGGACTGTTGATCTGATGTGAGATCTCTTTTGTCTTGAATTTTTTATCTCCACGTATCATCAGCAGATAAAACTTTGTTTTCTGGGTATTGCAAAGAAACAGATTCTTACAGATCACCGCCGGTGCAAGCATTGCATCGATTGCTTCACATGCTTCCATGGTTTCTGCTGCTTCATGGTCTATCCTTTCATATGTAATTCCCAATTCATCTAACAGGTCATAGACCCGGATTTCTTTCTCCAAACGGCCATTGCAGTTTTCCGGTCTTCCAGTTACGAGTTGTAATTCCATTTTTGTGTGCCTCCTGTGGATATCTTTTTCTTTTCATTCTTCTTAAGATTCGAATGTCAAAAGGCGGCTCACAACTTAGCAGCTGGCAGATTGCACAAAGCCGAGGCTATTTTTGTGACTTTGGGAGAAAATTAGTAAATCTTAGTCTGCCTGTTCATGTATAGTGTTTTGCTGCCATGGACGGCAGCAAAAGTCTTAATGCCCCACGGACGGAGCATTTAAGACGTACACGTCACTTTGTCACAACCTAATTCAGGCAGACTTAGATTTTCTTATTTTCGTACAACGGAACAAAATAGACTCGGCTTTGTACAATCTGCCAATCTAAAAACTTAAAGCCACCTTTTGACACTCGAATCTTCTTATAAAGCAATTTTAATGATTTGCTGAAATTATACTGCCTGATGCTGTGGAAAGTCAATGATCGTGTAAGTGTGTACACATGACCTGAACACTTGCTGTTACTGTTCACTCCGTGAGCAGTAACTCGTGATTTTTATGATTTAAGAAATTCTTAATTGTATCTGTGCATATTCTGCGGTATGATACAGCATATCAAATAGATTCCGAAAGGAGCTTTCATTATGAAAAAGAAAATTTTGGCTAATATACTTATGATAAGTATTCTCTTTGCCGGCTGTGCAAAGCCGGTTTCTAATACGGATTCCATACCATCACAGGATACGGAGCAGGTCGATACCACTGTTTCCGATACACAGACGACCGATACGGAAAATGCCACAGAACAGACACCTTATGGTATTTCGATCACAGAACTTACGGAAGATACTACCTATTATTCTAAGACCGATCCTTCTGTGCAGGTATTAAATGGCTCTGCTTCCTATCCGGAGATTTCGATTGCAGATCATGCTGATATTGAAAAAAAGATCAACGATGCGATCAAATCAGAAGTCGATACTTTCTGGACCTTTGAAGAAGAAAATTCCGGCTATGCCGACAGCGAATACCAGATGACGCTTGATAATGCTGATACTGAATTTGAACCATATTCGGCTGAGTTTTCCTATGAGACAAAACGCTGTGATGATGCGATACTCTCGATCGTATTCAAACAATATGATTATTCCTATGGTGCAGCACATGGCAACTTCTGGAGTTATGGGATCACTTTTGATGTAAATACCGGAGAACGGTTATATTTAGAAACGTTGAGTGATGATTATACATCTTTTTATCAGATGCTTGTAAAAAACTTAAATGATCAGGCAGTTTTACCGGCATATGAAAATTTTGTATTTTCTGATTTTGCATCAGATATAGAAAGCTCTCTGTTAAAAGATTCTGCTTCATGGTATTTTGACCGGAGTGGTCTCTCCTTTATCAGCAACCCTTATGTATTAGGTTCCTATGCTGCAGGCACTTTTGAATTTAATATCCCTTATGACCAGCTGACAGGTTTAAAATCTGCCTATGCTTATAAGGGACCGTATATCTGTAAACTGTTTCCGGGAATCTCTGTATCACATGATGTCAATGGTAACGGAAGTGCTGATGAGATCTGTTATTCGTTAAATGTGGGGGATAATATGGATTATTCTTCTGCATCGGCAGTTTTGACGATCAATGGAACGGATTTTTCCAGGCAGTTAGATGACTTACATCTGACCTATCCATGGACAGGTGCTTATTATCTGATAGATGTGGATTCGGAAGATTCTTATGTGGAAATCGCAATCTCGAATGAAAATTATGACAACCCAAAAGGAACCTGCACACACTTCTTCCGTTACGATACTTCCGGCGAGCTCATTTATCAGGGCAATGTTGCTGGTATCTTTAATGAAGATATGCAGGTCCGTTATAATTCAAATGGCAATCTGATCCTATGCGACAGAAATGGGGAGCCGGTGCAGTAAATTCTAACTTTTACGCATCTAACGTCAACTCTCCATCTACGATCTTTGCGATCCGCTTTGCATGAGTTGCCACTTCAAGATCATGTGTGATCATCACGATCGTATTGCCCATATCATTTAACCTCTGAAACAGCTTGAGCACTTCTGTACCGCTGTTTTTATCCAAGGCTCCTGTGGGTTCGTCTGCTAATAAGATCGCAGGCTGTCCCACAAGTGCCCTTGCGATCGCCACCCTCTGCTGCTGACCACCGGAAAGCTCACTCGGGCGGTGCTTCATCCGTTTTTTCAGTCCTAGCATTTCAATGATCTCAAGGCTTTCATTTTTGGCATCTTTTAATTTCATTCCACGCATTAAAAGCGGCATGACGATATTCTGCAATACATTATAAGTAGGGATCAGATGATATTTCTGAAAAATGAATCCGATCTTTTCATTCCGTATCTTTGTCAGTTCACTTTCCTTTGCCTTATGGATGATCTCTCCATCTAAAACATATTCTCCACTGTCAGCATGGTCCATGCAGCCGATCACATTCATCAGCGTACTTTTTCCTGATCCAGAGGGTCCTAAAATGGCAAGATAATCACCTTGTTCTACAGTCAGGGAAACGTCTTTTAAGACATGAAGCTGATTCTCACCCATCTGATAATATTTGTTGATATGCTCAAGTTCTATAATTCCCATGATCTCCTCCGTTACTCTGCGTTTAAGGCTTCTACCGGTACTAATTTTGACGCTTTAAATGCCGGATAAAATCCGAATATGGTTCCTGTAATGACTGCAAATCCTAGTGCAGCTAAAAATGCTGTTGCTGATAATTCTACCCTGACATCAAACTGCTGTACAATGGGTGTGATCAAAAGGCTTGCCACAATACCGAGTACCCCGCCTAGAAAACTGATTGCAGAAGCTTCTAACAGAAACTCTAACAGGATATTTTTTCTTGAACAGCCGATTGCTTTTAAGATTCCGATCTCATTTGTCCGTTCTTTTACAGATACAAACAAGACATTCATAATTCCGATTCCGCCAACGACAAATACGATGACCGCCATTGCTACTAAAAGCATCGTCAATATCTGATTCGATGCAGATGCCGCCTCCATCTTGCTGCCCGCATCGGAAAATGTAAATTCGGAATTTGGATAGCTTTCTGCTAATACTTCCGTTGCCTCTGCGATGACTGTATCGATCTGTTCTACATCTTCTGCAATGATCGTTAAGGTAGGACTGACATTCTCGCCGACGAGATATTTGATTCCTGTTTCATATGGAATAAAAATCGTATCATCCGGACTGATGCCGGAAGACACAGAACCCATTTCTTCTAACACACCATCTACGACATAGATCCTCTGGTCAATATATAATATACTTCCATATGCCTCTATCGCACTTCCGAATATTTCTTCCGCTACGCCAGCTCCTAAAATGCAGCTTTTTTCTTTGTTCCCGTTATCTTCTTCACTGATAAACTCGCCAACGGATAAAGTCAGATTACTCAGACTCGCATAATTTGCCTGTACACCTGCAATACTATAGATGGTTTCTTCCTCTAAATCTCCACCGTCTACACCAGCTCTTGTGGTATAAGAGATCGTTGCATCCGATATATCGTTCATGTTCTCCAAAAGATACTCTGCATCTTCCTGTGTCAGTGTGACCTGTTCTAAATCTGCTGAGTCATCCATCGACGCTCCCGGAAAGTCCATACCGTCATCCGGTGGCGTAAAATTTTCACCACTTGATGCATCTTGACTTGGCATTTTCATTCCCTGTGGGGGTGTTCCCATGCCTGAATTGCCATCTGCATCCGGCTGACTGCCCGAATTTTCTCCGTTTACATTACCGTTACCTGAATTTCCACCTCCGGAACTGCCTCCGTCTGCATTTCCGTTACCTGAATTTCCACCTCCGGAACTGCCTCCATCTGCATTGCCACCTGTACTGTCCTGTGTTGGCGGCATACCGCCTCCACCAGAGAAATCTCCACCGCCGCTCTTACTGCTGCCCGAAGAACTACTGCCTTTACTGCCGGAGGAACTGCCACTCTTACCGGAAGAACCACCAGAAGGCATACCGCCGCCTCCATCCGGGCCGCCTCTGCCACCGGAAAATCCTCCGAATCCCTGCTGGGTTTCCACCTGACAGGAAATATCGATCGCACCTGCATTTAAGTTCTTAAACTGGTCTGCCACATCCATCTGACCACCTTTTCCGATTGCAATGACCATCACGATCGTTGCCGCACCTACGATAATCCCGATTGAAGTCATGACTGTTTTGAATTTGTTCTGTGTGATATTCTGCCAGACAAGTCTTAATAATTCACTGATTCTCATTCTGCTTTCACCTGACTTTCGATCAGAACGGTTTCACCTTCTTCTACACCATCTGAAATTTCTATATTTACACCATCGGAAATGCCTGTCGTCACCTGCACCTGCTCTATGCTGCCATCTTCCTGTTTTACTTTCACATAGGTATTACGATTTTCTGTGGTAACTGCTTTTTTCGAAACATAGCAGACATCTTTTGCCTGTGCCGCAATAAAGGTCACATTGCCTGTCATATCCTGATACACATCTTCGGTATCTTTGGTAAATACAACGGTCACATCATAAGATACGGTTGCTGTACCGCTTGAGGCAGAGGTATCGACTGCTTTTACCTGACCTTCATAAATCTTATCTTCATATGCAGTCAGGGCGATCTCAACGGTATCTCCTACATTGACTGCGGAAATATCTTCCTGCGATACAGATACTGTCATTGTCACCTCGGAGGCATCTTTATACACAGCCACATCTGTCGCTGAAGATAAAGTATCTCCTGCTTCATAACCGACAGAATAGATCACGCCGTCATGCTGTGCATAGATGATCCCATCTCCGATCAGTGACTCGAAATTCGTCAGGGCTTCACTAGCATCATCGAGATCATCCTGTGCTTCTTCGACTTCTGTATTCAGATCATACGTGTCGATCTGATATAAGCTGTCCGCATTATTATATTTAAGCATTGTTTCTTCATATTTTTCTTTTGCTTCTATACTTTTTGTGGTTTGGGAATTTTGTGCAGACTGTAATTTTGTGAGCAGAGAATTATAATTTGCCTGTTCCTCTGCTAATGCAGCACTGCATTTCTCCCCTTTCTGTATTTTCTTCTGATACTCTGCGATCTTTGCTGCTGAAGCATCTACATTTGCCTGTGCTTCATCGACTGATGCCTGCAACTGTGCGATCGTCGTATCATATTCTGACTGTGCCACACTTCCGGTTGCAACATTTGAGTTGTAGCTGTACTGTGCACTTAATTTTTCGGATTTTGCTTCTAACTGCGCTTTTTTTAAAGCAAGTTCTGCACTGCTTTTCGCATCTTCTAAAGTTTCTTTGTACTCGCTCACACTATCTGTTGTCAGTTTTAAGATCGGATCTCCGACTTTCACTTCCGTTCCGGTTGCAACATAGATCTCCTCTACTTCAAGTCCTGTATCGGAAGAACTTCCCGAGTTGCCCGAACCATTTGCCGAACTTCCGCCCATCTCGCCTTTAGAACTGCTGCCTGCACTCCCTGAATTGTCCGAACTGCCTGAAGATGAAGATGTACTTTCAATATCTTCTAAGGCTTCGATATCCTGTGTGATCGTTCCAATATCAACAGAACCACTTTCCGTCACACCCGATGTTAAGGTTCCTTTTTTTACAGTAGTTTCTTTATACATCACTTCCTGACTTTCATCTTTTGTCCGATTGAGCAGGAAAAAGACTGCAAGTCCTATGATCGCTGCGATCACAAGGATCATAAGTATTCTCTTTTTCCGTTTACTGCTCTGCTTTTTCATCTGGTTTTCCTCCTGCTTCTATCAGACATACGGTGTCTGCTGTAATTCCATCTGTGATAACGGTATACCGGTCTGTGGATTCTGCGATCGTCACTTTTGTTTCTACGACTGCCTGATTTTCATCATATGTTTTTACCGTCGCAAAATCGTCGTTGATATTGTCAAGTGCATCTGTCTGGATATAATCCACATCGGATAATTCTCCATAGGTAAATGTGACATATGCTGATGTATTCGCTGTAAGTTTTCCGCCACTGTTATCAAATGTTACGGTTACGGTATACGTTACATTCGACATACTGCCACCTGATGTTGCCTCTGCCGCAATGGAAGTGATCATTCCTTCTATATTATTATTGTCCGCTCTGCCACTCATTGTACGGATACTCACTGTATCCCCGACTGCTATTTTTGCAATATCTTCCTGTAAAACTTCTACTGCAACAGATAATTTATCGGTATCTGAATAGCTGACAAGAGATAGATCACTGTTTAAAATATCTCCTGCATCATAGGACACAGATGCGATCGTTCCGTCATACTCTGCCGTGATCGTACCCGTATCTAAAGCTAATAATGCACTCTGTTCTTCTTTTAAGCCGGCTAATGTATCTGCTGCCTCATCATACGCCGTTTTTAATGTTGAAACGGTATCTTTGTAAGTCACATTGGCATATTCACCCTCTAAGACAGCTGTATCATAGGTATTCTGGTTATCGATCTTACCTGTTGCTGCTGCATTGACTGCGTCTGTATATGCCTGTTCTAAAGAAGATAAGGATTTTTCTAAAGATTCTTTTCTGGCGGTTGCATCGCTGACCGCTTTTTCATAGGACGTATTTGCACTATTGTAGGCTTCTTTTGCTTTTTCTTCGGCTTCTACTGCAGACTGATAGTTGCTCTCTGCTTCTGTGACTGCAGATTTCTTTTCTGCTAATGTCTGATTTAAAGCAGATAATTCTGTCACCATCTGTGTAGTGGTATTGCTTTCCGCAGAAGATGAAACAGCTGTCTGCAAGTCTTGTATTTTACCGGAAACTGCTGCATATGCCTGTTCATAGGCTGATTTTGCGTCTGTATATACCGTTTGTGCCTGCTTAGTGACCTTTTGTGCTGCCTGATAGCTTTCCTGCTTTTCCGTAACACCGGCATCTGTATAATACGTATTCTGGTCGAGATTTGTCTGGTACATGCTGATCGCCGATTTCGCTTCATTTAATTCTGCTTCTGCCTGCGTGACCTTCTGTTCTAAACTGCTGTTATCTGCATCATAATTTTCTTTTGCAAGACCTGCGGTTGTTTCGGTTTCGGACTTCGTATATTCTGCTTTTGCCTTGCCTGCTTCATAAGCTGATTTTGCAGTATCTGCCGCTTTTGCCGCATCTGCAACCGCTTCTTCATAATATGTCTTCGCTTCTTCTAAGCTTTCCTCACTGATCTTATAAAGAGCATCACCCATTTTTACCTCATCACCGCTTTGCACATAACATTCTTCTACAGTAATATCTGTTTCTGCAGTGTCAAATGCCACGCTCTGTTCTATATTTCCTTCTGCGGTTGTACCTTCTCTGGTAAATGTGAGTAGCAGATCACCATGTTCTAATGTCACTTCCCGATAGGATTTTTCCGTTTCCTTCGCAGATACATTGATAAAATACCAGCCCACACTTCCTGCGATCACAGTCCCGCACACATAAGCTGCAATGACCGCATAAAGTTTCTTTCCTTTTTTCATTGCCTACATCCTTTCCGTAACTATCAATCTTCAATCTATCAGTCAGAATAAGAGTCTTATGTGATGGTCAGGTGATGAAGTTTTGAAAAAAAAAAGAAGAATCATTTCGATTCTTCCTTTTCACTATCTTCTTTCCAGAAATCTATCGGCTCATAATCTCTTAGTTCTGCTAAAAATCCTCTTTTCTGAAGTTCTTCCTGTATCTGGTCTAATACTTCTTCTGATTCTGCGGTGACGGTATGATAATGATAACCGCTTGTCACATCTTTTAGGGATTTGGAAATGCCGCTTTTTAATTTCTCAATATACTCTTTTACGTCACGCCTAGAGTGCAGTCCCATTTCTACACGAATCACATCATAAACTTTATGGTACACAAATTCATCTTCTACCCGTGCGCCAAAATCGACATAGAGATTTAATTCTTCTTCCATCTGTTCATCTGTATGATGTACTTTGAAGATCCGCCGGCAGGGTGCATCTTTTTTCATAAGATAACCCCGGCAGGTACTGATGATCTCCTGTTTTTGTGCCCGAAGAAGTGCAATATCCTGCACAATGACCTGTCGGCTGACTTCTAATTTTTCTGCTAATGCCTTTCCGGAAACCGGCTTTTTGGCATTCCGCAGAATATCAACCATTTTCTCCCTTCTTGCTTCTCCACTCATACACTGCCTTCTTTCTTAGGAAATTGGATGTAGATTCTTAAGGGAAAGATCTAAGATCGGTGCGGAATGTGTCAGTGCCCCACTGGAAACATAATCAACACCAAGTCCTTTGATCCGTTCAATATTTTCTTTGGTCACGTTACCGGAAATTTCGATTTCTGCTCTTTTATCAATGATATCCACAGCTTCTTTCATGATCTCCGGTGACATATTATCTAACATAATGATATCTGCGCCTGCTTCAACAGCTTCTTTTACCATGTCAAGATTTTCTACTTCTACTTCGATCTTTCTTACAAATGGTGCGTACTCTTTTGCCATTGCAACGGCTTCTTTCACACCGCCTGCTGCACCGATATGGTTATCTTTTAACAAAACACCATCTGTCAGATTATAACGGTGATTATGTCCGCCGCCTATGCGTACTGCGTATTTTTCAAAAATACGGTTATTCGGACTTGTTTTTCTCGTATCTAACAGTTTGATATCTGTTCCTTTTAATAATGAAGCAACAGAATTTGTATAGGTGGCGATACCACTCATACGCTGTAAATAATTCAGTGCGGTCCTCTCTCCTGATAAAAGTACGCGGATATCACCGGTAACGGCCGCAAGTTTCTGTTTTGCTTTGACTGCATCACCATCTTTTACATAAAATTCGATTTTTGTTTTTTCATCTAACAGTTCAAAGACTCTTGCAAACACATCTAAGCCACAGATGATGCCATCTTCTTTACAGATCAGATCTACTTCCCCTGCTTTTGCCTCCGGCATGACACAGTTTGTTGTCACATCTTCACTCGTGATGTCCTCTTTTAATGCGCTTAAAATATAAGGATCAACATTTAATTTCATTGTTATTGGATCGTACATAATTTATTCAACCTCTCAATCTCATTTAATACGTCATTTTTGTATGTTTCTGCTAATGCTTCTGCATTCTGATATCTGGATAGATCTGCCTGTTCTGCAGGTTCATCCATTTCTTTTACTTCTGGAAAATGTTCTGCCATGTCTAAGGCTGCACGTTTTGCAAATACCAGACTCTCTAACAGGGAATTGCTTGCTAAACGGTTTCTGCCATGTACACCATTGCAGGCAGTTTCCCCGATCGCATACAGCTGATCCATGGAAGTTTTGCTCTGCATATTTACCTTAATGCCTCCCATGAAATAATGCTGTGCCGGTACGACCGGAATACATTCCGTAAATACATCATATCCCTTTTCTCTGCAATGTTCCACTATATTCGGAAAATGCTGTTCAATTTCTTCCCGCGGAATATGCTCCATTGACAGCCAGACGTATGGCATATGGTCTTTTTCCATCTGCTCATGGATCTTTTCCGTTAAAACATCTCTTGGCAGCAGTTCATTGACAAAACGCTCTTTTTTTGCATTATATAATACCGCACCTTCTCCACGGACGGATTCTGAGATCAGAAAACTCCGCTCCTCTTTTTTTTCTGAATATAAAGTCGTCGGATGGATCTGCACATAATTTACATGTTCTAATTCAATGCCATGCTCGATCGCAACTGCCACGCCATCTCCGGTCAGCTGTCTGTAGTTTGTGGAATGACGGTACAAACCGCCGATACCGCCACAGGCAAGTACCGTATAAGAAGCCGTCACTGTTGTGATCTCTCCTTCTGCTGTCCGGATGACTGCTCCGTAACAGACATTTTCTTTGCATAAAATGTCTAATAATGTCGTGTGCTCTATGATCTTGATATTCGGGCGTTTTCTCGCTTCTTCTAATAATTTTGAAGTGATCTCTTTTCCTGTGATATCTTCATGGAACAGGATCCTTTTTGCAGAGTGTCCGCCCTCTCTTGTAAAACTAAGACTGCCATCCTCCTCCCTGTGAAAATCGACTCCATAACCAAGCAAGTCTTTGACCGTATCCGGTGAAGAATGGATCATGATCTCGACAGACTCCGGATTATTCTCATAATGTCCTGCGTGCATCGTATCTTCATAATAACTCTCATAATCGGATTCATCCTTTAACATACACATGCCACCCTGCGCTAAAAAGGAATCGCTGTGTTCGATAATGTCTTTTGTTATGATCAGTATTTCTTTATCTTTTGGAAGATGCAGTGCACAGTACAATCCGGCACAGCCGCTTCCTGCGATCAGTATATCTGTTTTCATGATCTTACCTCCCATTGACTGTTGTTATCATTTTGGTATGCTTCTGTATTATCATGGTCACTCGGCTAACGCAAGCATCTTCTCTAACGGAAGTTTTGCCTGTGTCATAATATGTTCTTCTAATACGATTTCTTTCTGTTCCTCTAAATGCTCTAATATCTGTAAGATTTTTTCTAAGGTAACTTTCTTCATATCGGGACAGACCTGACAATCTGTCACCGGATAAAATTTCTTATCCGGATTTTCCTTTTCTAACTGGTAAAAAACTCCGGTTTCTGTTGCTATGATATATTCTTTGGTCTGATCTTCTCTCGCATAATGGATAATATCTGCGGTACTGCCGACATAATCTGACAATGCTAAGATATCCTCTGCACACTCCGGATGTGAAAGCACCTTTGCACCTTTGTGTTTCTCTTTTGCCTTCTTTAAAGAGTCTGCATCGATCTTCTGGTGCACCGGACAACAGCCGTCATGGTAAATAAATTCTTTCTCTGGCATTGACTCTGCTACAAAATGTGCCAAATGGCTGTCCGGTATAAAATAGATCTGCTTTTGCGGCAGCTTTTCTGTCACACGTACTGCATTTGAAGATGTCACACAGACATCGGATTCTGCTTTTACTTCTGCACTGGAATTGACATAACAGACAACGGCTGCTTTTGGATACTGCGTCCGTACCCGCTTTACTTCTTTTGCATCGATCATGTCTGCCATTGCACAGCCTGCTGTCGTATCTACCATATATACATGCTTGTCCGGATTAAGAAGCTTTGCACTTTCTCCCATAAATGGCACACCTGCAAACAGGATATTTTTTGCATCTGTTTCGGCTGCTTTCTTTGCTAATGCATAAGAATCACCGACAAAATCTGCGATCTCCTGTACTGCTCCATCGACATAATAATGTGCTAAGATCACAACATCTTTTTCTTTTTTCTGCTTAAGTATCTCTTGGCTTAAGTTCATCCTTACCTCCCTGCCCTGCGGCATAACTGTTACACAAAATATAAAACGCATTATAGCATATTATATTTTATCTGACAAGACAGTTGTATAGTCTACTGTATGCTTAAGTGTAAAGTTTAAAAATTTATACAGATTTTACCTATTTTTTCTTGACTATTGTATAATGTAAATTTAGAATAAATAGTACCATAGTACGAATTAAAGGAGTGAGTAGAATTATGAAGAGAATCACACAAATGTTAAGAAATCTCCCGATCAAAGACAAACTGACAAAAGTCTTTCAATTAGTTACTGTTGCTTATGTATTACTAGCTGCCGTTGCTCTTGTCCAGACACTTCGTTCAGCAAATTATGTGGATTTAGTGATTATCCTTATCATTACTGTTTCCGGTATCATCTTTAACTATTCTGTTATCAAGTGTTTAGCAAATATGCTGGTAGATCCAATACAGAGTTTAGTCAAAGCTTCCCAGAAGATCGCATCCGGTGATTTTGATATCGGTGTCCCATATGAAGCTGACGATGAACTCGGCAAACTCTCTGACAGCTTTGAAACAGCCGCTGGTGTATTAAAGAAGATTGTTTCCGATCTGCTTTCTATTGTAGAACACTTTTCAGATGGTAATTTTGATGTACATAGCAGCTGTCCGGAATCCTATGTCGGACAGCTTCGGAATGTCCTTGATGAATTAGATGAAATGGTCGATACGATCAGTAATACCATGCATGGTATTCAGGAATCTTCTGAGCAGGTATCTGCCGGAAGCGGTCAGTTAGCAGAAGGTGCACAGAGTATCGCAGAGGGTGCGACCAATCAGGCTTCTGCTGTACAGGAGCTGGTTGCTACGGTTGATGAAGTAACTAATCAGGTGCTTGAAAATACAAAATCTACTGATATTGTCCACGATAAAGCAAAACAGGTAGGTATTGAAGCTACAAACAGCCAGAAGAAGATGAATGAACTTGTCGATGCCATGAAGAAGATCAATATCACAACCCAGAACATTGAGAAGATCATTGCTGATATTGAAAATATCGCATCCCAGACAAATCTGCTTTCTTTAAATGCTTCTATCGAAGCTGCGCGTGCCGGAGAAGCAGGACGTGGATTCTCTGTCGTTGCTGAACAGATCCGCCAGCTTGCAGAACAGAGTGCCAATTCTGCTGTAGAATCCAAGAAACTGATTGAAGAATCTTTAGCTGAAGTTGCTGTCGGAAACAGGGTAACAAGTGAAACAAATGATGCTATGAAAGGCGTTATGGATGAACTGGATATGATCATCCAGGAAGTATCTAATATCCGTACTGCATCTGATAAACAGGCAGAATCAGTAAAAGAGATCCGTAAGGGTGTTGAAAATATCAATGATGTTATCCAGTATAACTCTGCTGCTGCAGAACAGACTTCTGCTACCAGTGAAGAATTATCTGCTTCTGCTACATCCTTAAATGAATTATTAGCGAAATTTGAACTTCGTGATTAAGATTATTGATAACGTATAGCAAAAGAGCTGCCGCAATGCGGCAGCTCTTTTATTTATGCTGCGTTCACAGATATCTTGTGAACCATTCACTATTTCATTTCTTTTACATTGATCCTTGTTAATGCACGACGCAGAGAATACTCTGCTCTTACCAGATCAATATTTGCCGCTTTAGCCTGTAAACGTTCCTCAGCTCTTTGTTTCGCTGCTTCGGCACGGCTTTCATCAATCTCCTCCGGCCATTCTGCAACTTCTGCTAAAAGCGTTACTTCTTCCGGCAGGATCTCCGCAAAACCGGAATGTACTGCCGCTACTTTTTCACCGTCGGCTTCATGGAGCATTACTGCTCCCGGCGCTAATACGGTAGTCAGTGGAATATGGTTTTTATACACACCGATCTGTCCTGACGAAGTCATAAACTCGATCATTTCCACTTCTCCGGTATAAAAGATACGGTCTGGTGTAATAATCTTTACCTGAAACATTTTTTCCTTATCTGCCATACCATCACCCCTTACTTCATACGGGCACGTACTTCATCAATGGTTCCTGCATTTAAGAAATAGCTTTCCGGTACATCATCTAACTTGCCTTCTAAGATCTCACGGAATCCACGTACAGTTTCTGCTACCGGTACATATTTACCCTCTAATCCGGTAAACTGACCTGCAACGAAGAACGGCTGGGATAAGAATCTCTGTACCTTTCTTGCACGGCTTACGACAAGCTTATCATCCTCGGATAATTCGTCCATACCAAGGATTGCAATGATATCCTGTAATTCTTTATATTTCTGTAAAATTTCCTGTACACCACGGGCAACTTCAAAATGTTCCTGACCAACGATACGTGGATCAAGGATACGTGAAGTAGATCCTAATGGATCAACTGCCGGATAAATACCTAATTCTACGATGGAACGGTCTAATACAGTGGTTGCATCCAGATGGGCAAATGTTGTTGCCGGAGCCGGATCTGTAAGGTCATCTGCCGGTACATAAACTGCCTGTACGGATGTAATGGAACCGTTTTTCGTAGATGTGATACGTTCCTGAAGTGCACCCATCTCTGTCTGTAATGTCGGCTGATAACCTACTGCGGACGGCATACGTCCTAACAGTGCGGATACTTCAGAACCTGCCTGTGTAAAACGGAAGATATTATCAATGAATAATAATACGTCCTTACCACCTTTATCACGGAAATATTCTGCCATTGTAAGTCCTGTCAGACCTACACGCATTCTAGCTCCGGGTGGCTCGTTCATCTGTCCGAATACCATAGTTGTCTTATCGATAACGCCTGATTCTTTCATTTCATAGTAAAGGTCATTTCCTTCACGGGTACGTTCACCTACACCGGTAAATACGGAATATCCACCATGTTCTGTTGCAATATTATGGATCAATTCCTGAATCAGTACGGTCTTACCTACACCTGCACCACCGAAAAGTCCGATCTTACCACCTTTCTGGTATGGGCAGAGCAGATCAACGACTTTAATACCGGTTTCTAACATTTCCTGAGAAGTAGCCTGTTCCTCGAAGGAAGGGGCTTTTCTATGGATTGGCCAGTATTCTACGCCTTTGGGAGCATCAATCTCATCGATCGGTTCTCCTAAAACATTAAACATACGTCCTAACGTATTCTCACCTACCGGAACACTGATCGCAGCTCCGGTAGCCTCCGCATCCATTCCGCGGACAAGACCGTCTGTAGGACCCATGGCGATACATCTGACCGTATCATCTCCCAGATGCTGAGATACTTCTACGACTAACTTTTCACCATTTTTTCTGGTGATACGGATAGCGTCATTGATCTCTGGCAGGTTGCCTTCTGTAAATTTTATATCCAAAACGGCACCGATGATCTGAGTGATTTTACCTATATTCTTATCTGCCATCTTCTTCTATCACTCCTTATTTTTATTCCGGCAGTTTCTGTTAAATCTATGAAACAGAAACCACCTGTGCATCCTGTATTCTGAAATATTCTTTATTTATGAAATAGCGGACGCACCTGCAATAATCTCTGTCAATTCCTGTGTAATCGAGCCTTGTCGTGCTCTGTTATACTTCAGGGACAAATCACTAATCATATCTTCTGCGTTGCTGGTTGCAGAATCCATTGCCTGCATTCTAGCCCCATTCTCACTTGCTACTGCATCTACTAATGCACCATAGAACAGACTTGTCACATATTTTGGAATGATCTTATCTAAAGCCTCCTCATCGTTTGGCTCGTAGTTCATTAAAACATTTGACTTCTCATCTGCTTCTGTTTCATCTACTTCTACCGGAAGTAAACGGATCAGCTTTGGTTCATGGCTGACAGTATTCTTAAAATGGGTATATGCTAAATAAATCTCACCGATTTCCTCTTCCTGAAAGGAATTAAGCACTTTTCTGCAAATGGCTGAGGCTTCATCATAGGATGGTGATTCGATCACTTCGGTATCACTGTATGCAATATGATATCCACGGCGTTCTAACGCTTCCCGTCCCTTGCCTCCGATCGCATAGATCTCTAAATCCTCTTTTTTGAAATCACCTTCCGTAATCAGTTTTACAATATTAGAATTGTAACCGCCTGCTAATCCCCGGTTAGATGTGATCACGATCACAGCTTTTTTCTCCGATGTGCCTGCTTTTAAATACGGATGCATGATATTTCCAGAACGTTTCAACATGGAAGATACGGTCTGGTACATATGGTCAAAATATGGATTCGTTTCTTCTGCTTTTGTTTTTGCCTTTTGCAGTTTAACTGTAGAAACCAGTTTCATGGCTTTTGTGATCTGCTGCGTACTCTGTATGCTGCTTTTTCTTCGCTTTATGTCCCTCATTGAGGCCATATCATTTCACCGCCTTCTTGTTTCTACTTAAAGGATGCTTTACACTCCTCGATTGCTTTTACTAATGCTTTCTCATTCTCCTCGGTCAACTCTTTGGTATCACGGATAGAATCTAAGATCTCAGGATATTTTGTATCTACATAATTAAATAATTCTTCTTCAAAACGTAAGATATCATCTACCGGAATATCGATCAGATATTTCTTGGTTGCCGCATAAATGATGATGACCTGTTTTTCTACCGGAAGCGGCTGATACTGCGGCTGTTTTAAGATCTCTTTGATTCTTTCACCCTGTGCTAACTTCTCTTTGGTGTCTGCATCTAATTCAGATCCAAACTGGGAGAATGCTGCTAACTCACGATACTGTGCCAATTCCACACGGATCGGTGCAGAAATCTTCTTGATCGCTTTGATCTGTGCTGCACCACCTACTCGTGATACGGAAAGACCTGCATTGATCGCCGGACGGAAACCTGCATTAAACATATCTGTTTCAAGATAAATCTGACCATCTGTAATGGAAATTACATTTGTCGGAATGTATGCAGATACATCGCCTGCCTGTGTTTCAATGATCGGAAGTGCTGTTAAGGAACCTCCGCCTAATTTATCATTTAATTTTGCTGCACGCTCTAATAATCTTGAATGAAGATAGAAAACATCACCCGGATATGCTTCACGTCCTGGTGGTCTTTTCAGAAGTAAGGAAAGTGTACGGTATGCAGCTGCATGTTTACTTAAATCGTCATATACGACAAGTACATCCTGACCTGCTTCCATCCATTCCTCTCCGATCGCACATCCTGCATATGGAGCGATATACTGTAACGGAGCTAATTCACTCGCTGTAGAAGCAACGACTGTCGTATAAGACATTGCTCCGAATTCTTCTAATGTTTTCACGATTGAAGCAACCGTAGATGCTTTCTGACCGATCGCTACATAGATACATTTTACATCTTTACCTTTCTGGTTGATGATCGTATCGATCGCAATCGCTGTTTTACCTGTCTGTTTATCACCAATGATCAGCTCACGCTGTCCACGTCCGATCGGTACCATGGCATCAATCGCCTTAATACCTGTCTGTAAAGGTGTATCAACAGATTTTCTGGAAATAACACCGCTTGCTACACGCTCGATCTGGCGGTATTTATCGGTTTCGATCGGGCCTTTGCCATCGATTGGCTGTCCTAATGCATTGACAACTCGTCCAAGCATTGCGTCGCCTACCGGAACTTCTACCACACGGCCGGTCGTCTTTACGGTATCTCCTTCATTGATATTTCTTGAATCACCTAATAATACGGCACCAACGTTATCTTCCTCTAAGTTTAACACCATGCCATATACTTCACCGGGGAATTCTAATAATTCTCCCTGCATTGCATTCTCCAGTCCGTGTATACGTGCAATACCGTCTGCTACCTGAATAACGGTTCCCACATCAGATACCTGAAGCTGCGCTGCATATCTTTTGATCTGTTCTTTGATCACAGAACTGATCTCCTCTGGTCTTAAATTCATGGAGCGCATTCACCTACTTTCAACTGTATTTTGGATAATTCTCTGGATAGATCATAGAGTTTTGTCTTTATACTGCTGTCTACAACCCGATCCTTGATACGAATCACCATACCGCCGATCAATGCGGTATCTACCTCATAATGCATTTCAAATGTGACATATTTTGTCGTCTGTATCAGTTTTTCTGTAATCTGCTCTTTCTGTGCATCTGATAACTCCATTGCTGTTGTAACATAAGCAATACCGATATTCTTGTATTCCTTTACCTGCGCAATAAAATATTCAAGTACAGATTCAAGTTCTCCAAAATGTCCCTTTTCGACGATCATCCGCATCAGACCTACCATTTCGTCTGATACCCGTCCTTTGAAAATATGATCTATGAGATCTAGCTTTTCTTCTTTTACGATTTTTGGATGCGTCATCACTTTTGATAATCCGGCATTTTCCCTTAATACTGTCAGTATACCGTCTGCCTCGTCTAACAGGGCATCCATACGGTTCTCTTCTGCCGCAACCTCAAATAATGCATCACCATATGTCTTTGATACTAACTTTGCCATGTCGAATCACCCATTTCTTTCAACGTTTCTTCTACAAGCGTATCCTGAATTGTTGTGTCTATGGAAGCTGCAACCGCCTTCGCTGCCATCATGGATGCGATCGTGATCATTTCCTGTTTTACCTCATCCATTGCACGCTTCTTCTCTAATACAGCTTCTTCATTCGCTCTTTTGATAATGCGGGCGGCTTCTTCCTTTGCTTCGTCAATAATCCTAGCTTCGTTTTTGAGTGCCTTCTGTCTTGCTTCACTTAAGATCTGCTCTGCTTCTTTATCTACTTCTTTGAGTTTTCCTTCATACAGATCTTTTAATTCTTTTGCACTTTCCTTATCAGCAGCCGCATCGTCAATGTCTTTTTTGATCCCGTCCTGTCTGTCTTTTAACAGTTTACGAACCGGATTAAAAAGCAGATAACTGCCTAATGCAAATAATACGAGCACAGATGCTGCAAACTGAAGTGCATCCATCAGAAGCTGCATATCAAGTCCAAACAACCTGTCCATAATTTAGAAGTTCACCCTCCTTTCCGTTTTTTCGTACTGCACACTGATTACCATAATAATGGTTTTACGAAAAGCAAGAGGATAGCGATCAGCAAACCATACAGACCGGTTGTTTCTGCTACTGCCTGTCCTAATAACATCGTAGATGTAATGTCAGATTTTGCTCCCGGATTTCTACCTACTGCACTTGCTGCATAACCTGCTGCGATACCCTGTCCAATACCAGGTCCGATACCTGCGATAACTGCAAGACCTGCACCGATTGCTGAACACGCTAAAATTAACTGATCTCCTGTAATATTCATAATGATTTCCTCCTGAAAGATTATTTTTGATAACTGTATAAAACAGTTTCAATTTCTGTCTGATTGATTGTTTACTGATACAGCAGTAAACTGTTATACTTATTCCTCTGTTTCAAGCGCCTGATTGATATATGTCATTGTCAGCATACAGAATACATATGTCTGGATCGCCCCTGAGAACAGATCAAAGTATACATGGAGCACTGCCGGCCAGAATGTTGCGATCCATCCTAACAGACCGTATACAAGTGCCATGATGATCGTTCCTGACAAGATGTTTGCAAACAAACGCAGCGACAATGAGATCGGTACTGCAATATCACTGATGATATTGATCGGTGCCCAGATTGGCCATGGATCACATAAGCCCTTTAAGACACCTTTGACCTTCTGATGCTTAAATTTGTTAAACTGGATCAGGCAAAATGTCATAACACCTAATGCAAAGGTCACTCCATAATCTGCTGTCGGTGGTCTTAATCCGAAAATACCGGATATATTGCTCATCAGGATAAAGATAAAGACTGTACTGATATAATTGGCAAATTTAGGTGAATTGATACCCATAACTCCCTGTACCATCTTATCCAGCATCTCTACGATCAGTTCAACGACATTTTGGAATCCGTCAGGAACTTCTTTTGCATGTTTGATCTTCCGGTTCGCTGCGATAAAAAATCCGATCAGTATAATCATAACGATCAGCATACATACATGCGTTGTTGTGATCCAGCATGTCTGCCCGAACACTTCATATGAAAAAAGTCCATGCACCATAATATCTATGTCTGCACCGGAAGCCATCAAAATCGCACTGCTCATCATCTCACCTCCTTTTTCGCTTTTTTAAAATCGCTTTATGAAGAAACGGCTGCGCATAGGCAGCTATTTTCAACCCTATTACTCCGACAAATGCGGCAATGGGATCTCCTATATGGAAATAACTGATCACTACAAATACGATCACAACTACCAGATAGCGGAGCAGTGACATTGTGATCAGTCTGCCCTGACTGCTGCCGATACTGACAGCATCTTCAATGACGACCGCCATATGGATCGCCATTCCAACCGCCAAAAGAACACCGATCCACAATCCTATGGAATAGGATAACTTATCCTTCACAAACCAGATACCGGTAATTTGTACCAGTATCCCATAGATCAGTATTCCTAAAATCAGTTCCGGCAATACTTTATTGAGTCTTTTTAACATGCTTTGTATCCCTGTCGCTTTCCTGCTCAAATATTTTCTTTGCCATGATATAAACATTCCGGAATCCGGCAAGTGCCCCTATGATAAAAAGCGGGATCACAATGATCATCATATCAAATTTTTTTCCAATATATACACCTAACAGCGTACACATAAAGATCGGCACGATCATATTGATCCCAAACTGGGTGATCATGGCAATGGATTGATATACATTTTTTTTGTATTTCATAATATTCCCCGCAGATCACACATGCAGACAGATATCTCTGTCTGTATGCTCATACTTATAGTAACGCACCCCCGCCGCATCAAACATCCGCTTTGATGCAATGACCGGTGGTGTATGTGCATATTTGTCACTATCGTAAATGATTGTCTTTATCCCAGCCTGAATAATTGCTTTTGCACACTCATTGCATGGAAATAAAGATACATACAGCTTTGCTCCTTCTAAGCTGCCGCCTCTGTAATTTAATATGGCATTCAGCTCACTGTGCGTTGTATAAAGATATTTGTTATCTAACGGTTCGCCCTCTCTTGCCCATGGAAAAGCATCATCCGAACAGCCTAGAGGGAATCCGTTATATCCCATTGACAATATCTTATTATCTTCACTTACAATACAGGCTCCTACCTGTGTATTCGGGTCTTTCGAACGCATGGAAGAAAGCATTGCCACTCCCATGAAATATTCATCCCAACTGATATAATCCTGTCTTTTATCGCTCAAAAGCATCCGCCTCCTTGTGATCAGTCTTATTTTGTACCAAAGATACGGTCACCTGCATCTCCTAAGCCCGGTACAATATAGCAGTTTTCATTTAAATGATCATCTAATGCCCCGATATAAACATCTACATCAGGATGTGCCTCCTGCATTCTCTTGACACCTTCCGGTGCTGCAATAATGCACATTAAACGTATATTCTTTACGCCCTTGTCTTTTAACATCTGGATCGCTGCTACGGAAGAACCACCTGTTGCAAGCATTGGATCTACAACAAATACTTCTCTTTCCGAACAGTCTTCCGGTAATTTACAATAATATTCCACCGGCTCTTTTGTATCAGGATCACGATATAATCCGATGTGGCCTACTTTTGCAGCCGGGATCAGATTTAACATACCGTCTACCATACCAAGTCCTGCACGCAGGATCGGTACAACTGCTAATTTCTTACCCTGTAATTCCTTTACGGTTGTCTTACAGATTGGTGTCTGGATCTCCACATCTGTTAATTTTAAATCTCTCGTTGCTTCGTAACACATCAGCATTGCAATCTCACTGACTAATGTACGGAAATCTTTTGAACCTGTCTCTACTCTCCTTATCCATCCGATCTTATGCTGGATCAATGGATGATCCATAACGACTACTTTTGACATATTCATTCTCCTTCGTTTAAAATATTTACGAATTTTCTAATGGATGATGATAACATCTCATAACATAACCCATACATCTGAAGTGTTCCCCCATAAGGATCTGCTATTTCTAATTCATCTCCCACATATTCTGTTAAAACATATACTTCAATCCCCTTAGCTTCCGGGAACATCTCTAATACCTTCTGCTGCTGTTTTTTCTCCATGGTCAGTATCAGGGTATTTTCTTCTAGATCTTCGGCTGTAAGCGGCTGCGACATATATCCTTCTGTCGGAAGTCCGTTGCTTATCATAACTGCTTCTGCCTTCTGGTTCAATGGTTCTGGAAATAACACGACTAACCCTCTGGGCAGGATCTCAATCTGCTTACCGGGAAGCATGTCTTTTAATATACCTGCTGCCATGGGTGCCCTGCAAGTTCCATTTTCTGCTACAAAAATAATCTTATTATACAATTTGCTTCCCCCTGCTGCTCCTGTTATACCGTAAGTACCTGATGTCCTGCTGCTTTCAATAGACGGTTCATGATTGCCTGTCCGATCCTCGGTGTTGCAAAACTTTCAGAATAGATAACATCTACATCTGCTTCATCAAATTCTCTTAGCAGTTTGTATAAGTGTCTTGCGATCGCATCCTCATCTTCTCTGGCTCCGATACTTAGAACCATATCCCCACGGTAAGATGCAACCGTTTCATCGGTTCCTATGATCCCGACTTTTTTACCTTCTGAATGCATAGCATCTGTCAGTTCATTGATCTTATCCACAACAGCACACTTTGCCCCATCTATTAACATAAGATTGGCTTTTGGCGCATAATGGCGGTACTTCATGCCCGGCGCTTTCGGTTTTTTTGTGGAATCTGCTGCAATGATCCCCGGATCTGTCTGGACAGTTCCGATCACTGCTTCTAACATTTCTTTTGTAATATAACCCGGCCGTAAGATCATCGGTATCTTCTCTGTCAGATCGATGATCGTCGATTCGATCCCGATACCGACTTCACCGCCATCTAAGATCATCGGTATTCTTCCGCCTAGATCCTCTGCGACATGTTCTGCTAACGTCGGACTCGGTCTGCCGGAAGTATTGGCACTCGGAGCTGCGATCAGACAGCCACTCTGCCGGATCAGTTCTAATGCAACCGGGTGATCTGGCATACGGATGGCTACCGTATCCATTCCACCTGTAGTTTCATACGGTACTTTTTCATTTTTATCAACGATCATGGTAAGTGGTCCCGGCCAGAAAGCGTCTGCTAACTTTTTTGCCTCCTGCGGCACTTTTTTTGCAATATCCTCTAAATCTTCAAACTTTGCTATATGCACGATCAGCGGATTGTCAGAAGGCCGACCTTTCGCTGCATAAATCTTCTTTGAAGCCTGTGGATTCAATGCATCCGCACCAAGACCATATACCGTTTCTGTTGGAAATGCTACCAGTTCTCCGCTTCGGATAAGCTGTGCAGCTTCTTCCATTTTCTGATGGTCAACAGCTTTGCTGTCTATTTTATAAATCTGTGTATTCATAAACAACAATATACCACATTCATAAAAAAATGTGAAGCGTTTTCAAGCGGACAGATGTCTGTCTGCAAAGAATAATCGTTACTGTTCAGACAACACCTAAACACCTTGCTGTTTAGGTGCGTATGACCGTGATTCGGGCGTGAGCAGCCCCCCTTTTGCGCAGCAAAATTTAAATGGGGCTGCGAAGTTGCAGTTCGCAGGGATATCTGTGAACTGCAACGGAATAATCCGGTGCTTTACCACACAAACTATATTGTCTTAATCATGTTGTAATTACAACAGACAATTTCATCAATCTGTTGTAAAATACAAAATGTACTTTTAGAAAACTTCGGGAGTACATGAAAATGCAAAGGAGGCATACATTATGGACAGTGTATTTACGATTGAACAGTTACGCCCTATCAAGGACGGCATGACCATTTCAAGAGATGCAAAACTGGGTACAAAAACTTCTGTTACCTATTTTTCCCTTGCAAAAGAAACGTCGATCAGTCAGGAGTGTTACGATATGACATCTGTCTATATCGGTGCATCAGGTACTGCCGATTTTCTGATCGGCGAACACCCAAAAAAGCAGCCTCTTACAGGCGGGGATCTGCTCATTGTACCGGCTGGTACTCTCTGTGGAGTGGAAACTGCATCTGGAAGTATCTATACAGAAATCATTATGAAAAAGGAGAATCTTATGAATAGTATGATCAAATCAGGCGAAGTTATGAAACTGAAAGACTTAATTTCTTATGAGGAAGGAAGCATCAGCAATCTTGATGTTGTCGGTAATGACAGCATGAAATTCGTGCTTATGGCTTTTGACGAAGGCACAGGCCTTACCCCGCACCGTGCACCGGGCAATGCGATCATTTTTGCATTGGAAGGAAGTGCAACCATCGGTTACGAAGGCACTGACTATACGATCTCTGCCGGTGAAAATTTCCGTTTCGATAAAAATGGTCTGCATAGTGTAACTGCAAATGGCAGATTCAAAATGGCATTGTTACTCGTACTTGAATAAGTATCATACCATGGGATTTTGTCATTAAGACAACACCCTGCTTCATACAGTAAGATAAGAAGTGTCGCAGAGGCTATTGTTTGAAAAAGAAAATTGAATTGGGAATGACAGTCATTTTACTTTTTACTGCATTCATATTATCCCGAAAAGAAGCGATTTCCGCAGTAGAAAGTAAAATGGCAAAAACCGTCAATGAAAACTGTATTGTGATCGATGCCGGACATGGCGGTGACGATCCCGGAAAGATCGGGATCAATGGATCTTTAGAAAAAGACATCAATCTGGTCATTGCATACAAATTAAAAAGCCTGCTCGAAAGTCAGGATTATGAAGTCGTGATGACTCGTACAACTGCTGACGGTCTGTATACTCCGGGTACGAAAAACATGAAAGTGGAGGATATGCAGAACCGCTGTCAGATCATTACGGAAACGATGCCGGTATTTACGGTAAGTATCCATCAGAACAGCTACCCCGAAGAATATGTAAAGGGTGCTCAGGTTTTCTTTTACGGACAGTCAAAAGAGGGCGAAAAGCTGGCGAACAAGATTCAGGAAAGTTTAGTCACAAGGCTTGATCCCGAAAACCACCGCATTGAAAAGGCAAACGAAAGCTATTATCTGCTCAAAAAAACGCCCACTCCGACCGTCATCGTGGAATGTGGGTTTTTAAGCAACCAGAGTGAGGCAGAGCTTTTAAATGAGGAAACGTATCAGGATAAGGTTGCTTACGCTGTGATGATGGGGATTTTGCAGTATTTGGCGAAACCGTGATGGTTTCGCAATTTTATTTGTAATGGCGATACATTTACCTTAGAAGAAGCATGGAAGGAAATTGACAAAATAAGTGAATCCCATCTTGACCTTTTCACATTTTTTGATTATGATAAAGAAAAATAAATAATACGATTTTGCGACGAAGCATCCCATAAGGGGTGCTTTTTTGTTATTAAAAACGAAAGTGAGGACATCAATATGAGAAATGTAAAAGTTGCAGCTACACAAATGAGCTGCTCATGGGATGAAAAAGAAACACTTGACAAAGCAGAACGCCTAGTACGTGAAGCTGCCCAAAAAGGAGCACAGATCATTTTGTTACAGGAATTATTTGAGCATCCGTATTTCTGTCAGCACCATAACTTTGACTATGCAGAACTAGCCACTCCTCTGCATGAAAATCCTGCTGTACTGCGTTTCCAGAAAGTGGCCGCAGAATTAAAAGTCGTGATTCCGGTCTGCTTTTTTGAACGTGCCGGAAACAAAGCATTTAACAGCGTTGCCATGATCGATGCTGATGGCAGTATTCTTGGCGTATACCATAAAACACATATTCCTGACGGTGTTCCTTACGCTGAAAAATTCTATTTCACACCCGGCGATACCGGATTTATCGTCTGGAACACAGCCTATGCAAAGATTGGTCTTGGTATCTGCTGGGATCAGTGGTTCCCGGAAACAGCCAGATGCCTTGCCTTAAAGGGTGCGGAAATGCTTCTTTTCCCGACTGCGATCGGTAGTGAACTCTATCTTCCGTTAGACTCGAAAGACCACTGGCAGAGATGTATGCAGGGACATGCTGCTGCAAATATCATGCCGGTTATCGCTTCTAACCGCATCGGAACAGAAAAAGATGAGATCCACAATACAGAACTTACTTTTTATGGTTCTTCGTTTATTACAGATGAAACCGGTGCAAAGATCGCAGAGGCAAACCGTACTGACGAAACGGTCTTAGTTGCTGAATTTGACTTAGATGCGATTGCCCTGAAACGCCGCCAGTGGGGTGTATTCCGCGACCGTCGTCCGGAAATGTATCAGACATTATTGACACATGGTGAATGTTAGGGGGGATTGCTATGGCAAAACGAATAACTGATTCTACACCAAAAACAGATGGATTCCGTATGCCTGCCGAATTTGAACCACAGGATAAGATCTGGATGATCTGGCCGGAACGGACAGATAACTGGCGTGACGGTGCAAAGCCTGCCCAGCAGGCTTATGCGATGGTTGCAAAAGCAATCTCTGCATTTGAACCTGTCAATATGCTTGTATCATCTGCACAGTATGCTAATTGCAGAAATCAGCTTCCGCCTGAGATCACAGTCATTGAAATGTCTACGAATGACGCATGGGCAAGGGACTGTGGTCCAAGTTTTCTTGTCAATGACCATGGGGATCTAAGAGCCTGTGACTGGACATTTAATGCATGGGGCGGTCTGACAGACGGTTTATATTTTCCATGGGATAAAGATGATATGGTTGCACGAAAGATCTGTGAATTAGAACATGTTGATTCTTACCGTACGAATGATTTTGTATTAGAAGGCGGTTCCTTCCATGTCGATGGGGAAGGAACCGTCCTGACTACGGAAATGTGTCTGTTAAGTGCGGGACGCAACCCTTCACTTAGTAAAGGTGAAATCGAACAGAAACTCTGCGAATACCTAAACTGCAGCAAAGTCCTCTGGTTAAAAGACGGCATCGATCCAGACGAAACAAATGGACATATCGACGATGTTGCCTGTTTTATCCGTCCCGGAGAAGCTGCCTGTATTTATACAGAAGATAAATCCCACCCATTTTACAGACAGTCGCAGGATGCTTACCACCGGCTCTTAAAAATGACAGATGCAAAAGGCAGGAAATTAAAAGTCCATAAGATCTGCTGCACCAAAGAACCTGTCCGGCTTGGCAACTTTATGATCGACAAGACTTCTGACAGCATCGGCCGTCCTGCCGGCGAACTCTGTATCGCATCTTATCTGAACTTTCTGATCGTAAATGGCGGTGTGATCGTACCACAGTATGACGATGCAAATGACGCTCTTGCACTTGAACAGATCCAGTCCCTTTTCCCCGACAGAAAAGCCGTTGGTGTCATGACAAGAGAGATCGTCTATGGCGGTGGCAATATCCACTGTATCACGCAACAGCAGCCTGCCATCAGTTCAGATATTTGATCGCAGTGTCCCAAAGACTTGCATCATCAAATCCTAACTTCCAGAAAGCCACACCTGCCAGACCATTGTCTGTAGCTGCCTGCAATTTCAATTCTAAGGATCTGGTGTCCTCTAACCAGATCTTATAGGTGACACCATCGTTGACATATTCGGCATAATATTGTCCGTCCTCGTCAGACCATGTTGGTTCTACACCGTTGGCGGATACCATATTCCATGCCTCCTGCATACCAACTGCCTGGGAAGACAGCTCATATGGCACATAATCTTCGGATGCTGCCTCAACGTCTTCTCCGGCATCTTTTGGTGTCAGTGCCCATACCCTTGTATACAGCGGTGCGGCAAGGATCACCTGCTCTGCCGGAACTTCTTTTAACGTATCTTCAATTCCCTGGTTTACAAAACCGATCGAAGCTACAGAACCTTCATCAGAACCTGCATAATGTTCATCATATCCCATGATGATCACATAGTCTGCAAAATTCGCCTGCTCCTTTCTATCATAAAACAGGTTATATTCCATCGGTACATAATTATCTACAGACAATACAATGCCGTTATTTTCACATTTTAAGGATAATTCCCTGATAAACTGGATATATCCCTCTCCGGCATCTTTTGACAATGCCTCAAAATCCACATTGATCCCATCAAAATTATACTGAATGGCTGCTGCGATCAACTGATTGACAACATTGGTACGTTTTGAAGTATGTGTTAAAACTTCGGTCGTATCCACTTCTTCATTTTCTAAATTGCTGACAAGCGCCCATACTTCCACTCCCTGACTATGACAATAATCTACATAATCTGCACTTGCCAGATTCATAAGGTTTCCATCGTTGTCATTTAAGTAAAACCATGTCGGAGAGATCACATTTAACCCCTTTGTATTTGAGATCACATTAGCAACCGTACTGTTTGCATCTGTTGTCGTCACCTGATGCCAGCCCATATTGATCTTATGGTCTTTTAAAATATGGGAAAATTCTTCTTTGACCGGTGAATGTTTATAACCTTTTTCTTCTTCTTTTCCTAACTTTTTCTGCTGCACATAACCGATGACACCCTTGCTTGTGGCAACTTTATCCCAGTTATCTCCGCTCTCTAAGATCGTTAAAACATCATCTTTTTCAACTTCTGCTAAAATAGGACTCTTGATCCCGCCTCTGTAACGAACCTGTGTCGCCTTCTTTACCGCTGCCGTTTTCGCTTTTGCAAAATCTGTCCGCATCACAAGCACATTCGGCTCTGAAAAGAACTGATATGTGATATCCGTAAATTTCTTCACGTAATCTACTGCAATGTATGCCGTAGAAGTATCTGCATATACAATCATATAATTTTCCGATTTCTTTTCTTTTGTCACATAATAATCTTTACTGGAAGCCGACGCTGAAATAACATCTTCCGGTGTTGTATATAACAGGATATTTTCATATCCGTCCCAGTAAAAACGTTCATTAAGCAGATTCTTAACGGTATCATAATCAAGATATGCCATACCATCTTTGATCACTGCCTGTGGCTCGATCACTTCATCATTCAATACGATCGCTGCGGATGTATCATTCGTAAGTCCATAGTATTCATACAGATCCATCACTTCTTTTGTCGGTGTATATCTATCGATGATTTTTCCTATTATAATAACGAAAATAATAATGATCACAACTGCTGCGATTAAGATCACTGACTGCCGCTGTCTTCTACGCTCCATTTCTGCTTTTCTCCTTTCGTATCTGTCCGATGTTTACTCACTGATGCTTATTATAGCATACCCTATTTGAGAATCAAATACAGAAATGAGCAGTCCCTTTTAAAGTTTTGCAACGTAAAAGGGAGCTACCCACACCTGAACCCTGTTCTTCTAAATGAAAACAGTGATCATTTTCTTTTATCCTTTTATCTGACATTCAATATCCGGCATTGAGGAACCCTCTTTGAATGTTATTCTACACATAATCCCGTGGTTTACGGTTACAAATAATTTGTTCGATACTGCGGTGATACGTCGGCTTTATAAATTACACACCCGGTCAAACCGCAGTTCTTTTAACACCCCCTCATCATAAATATAATCACGCATGTATGCTTCATCTTCATTAACAAACACAGCATCTGCTATACCAACGGAAGTACTCTGTATACCTTCTAACCACAAAGTAATTCCCCTTTGTTCGATCTTTTGCAGTTCTACAAACAACTGCACTTTTCTTTCATTATTCATATGCTACTCCCTCACTTTACCCCCAGACCAAAAATATACAACTGCTATTTGTGAAAAACTGATATATTCCTTTCTCTAAAAGGGTAGTCGTGATTTTTTTCTTTTTCCTTTTCCGATAGCATTTAACAGATATTCCATACAGGAAAAATCTTCTGTATGGATACACCGCGGATCCGGAATCCATGGTATTTTTAACATCTGTATCCCATAAGTCTTTTCGAACTTCTTTCTGACCGCATCTTCAATAAATACGCCTGCAAAAACCGGTTTGATACCACCCCAGTCTTCACTTTGCATCATGCGTATCAGTCTTTCGGCCGCAAATTCCTGCCATGGATTCAAATTCAGCAGTACGATCTTCTGATCGCACCGAAGCAGTTCTTCCCGAAACTCTATATAAGCATCTCCTACATCCATAATGATCTTGTCATAATCCCTGTTTAAAAGGATCGGGATCTTATCTTTTTGTACATCAGGATAATAGCTGATACCTGCATCTGTAAAATAATTTTTTTCGTTGACTGCCTTCCAGTGCCGAAGCTCCCCATGTCTGCTTAATTCCAGACATGCGGTTTTCTCACCCAGACCGCTTGCTGCATAATTTGCCAATGCTATGGATAAATGTGTTACCCCACTGCCGCAGATACTTCCGGCAATTCCAATACTTCGTACATTTCTCTGCTTCACTTCCACCTCCTTTTTGTTCCAGCAGTCTTTCAAACAACTTTTCTTTTTCTTTTGTCATATAAAACGGATCTGCATCTAAGGGAAAACAGTAGATACTGCGTCCATATTCTACCGCATACTTTTTTGCTATCCGGCTGCTGCCATAATTTACGATCATCGTAAACTCTGCCTTCTCCTTAAAAGCTTTATATGCCGTTTTTGCGGCTTCCATTTCCCACTCTTTACTGCCGGTCAATAACAGATACCGGTCTGCCTCCTCTGACACAGCTTTTGCAATGTCACTTCCAAAGTCCATGATCTCTATGGCTTCTTTAGGTATATCTGCCTGTACACCTGCCCCATACTTTGGCATACCAAGAAAATTTCCCCTGCGGTAAAGTCCGCCTTCCTTCAAAAAGCCTCCTTCTAAGATGGCTTTTCGCATCATCCTGCTGGTATTTTCTTCTTTGTATATACAAAGTCTGTTCTTCTGGTTCAGATAGACATTCATTGCGATCGCTGCATGGGTTGTTCCTATATGCGGCTGACTGCCGGCTACTACGATTTTTTTCAAGAGATGCTTTTGATTCGTTGAAAATTTTTTGGAATGCATATGCTCTGTAAGATCTTTTTTGAATGCCCCTATGGTCGGATATCTCTCATCTGCCTCATAGGCTGCTGCCTTCTTTGCAATACGCATAAGACACTGGGACTCTTTTTCTCCATTTGCATTGATCATGGCTTCTAACAATTTTCCCAGACTGTAAATGTCTGTCTTTACACTTATGATCCCTGCTTTTTCTTTTTCCGGTGCACAATACTCCGGTGTCCCAAAGTTTTGGAATTTATTCCCTGTATCATCTAAATAGGCTGCAATCCCGAAATCGATCAGCCTGATTCCCTGCTTTGTGATCATGATATGTTCTGCTTTCAGATCCTGATAAATGACCGGATATGGTTTTAACTGATGCAGGTATTCTAAAATATCTGCCACTTCCATGATCGTATGATAGATAAAATTCAGGGTAATAAATGATGATTGAAGCATAACTGCTTCTAAAGATTCTCCCTCGATATATTCCTCTACAATATAGCAGGCTTCATCATCTTCCTCTATATCATATATTCTTGGAATCTTAGGGTGTTTCAGATGATTCAGGATATGAGCCTCCCGAATCTGCCGGGTAGTATCTGATGATTTAGGTATGCGTTTGACCGCACGGTATTCACCCAGCTTTTGATGTCTGACAAGATATACTGTACTGCCGCTTCCCTTTCCAATTTCAGAAAGAACAAGATATCTGTCAAACCAGATCATTTCTTGAATATTTACTCGCTCCTTCCCATTTTTACGGAAAAAGCATCTCTTGTGTTTTTATATATCATAAGTGTCTGACAGTTTCAAGCGTTTTTCGTTTTATTTTAGATAGTTTATATTTTTTTAATAACAAACCATACTTTACATAAGATACGCATTTGTTTATAATATAGTAAAATTTAAAGAACGAATTATCTCATTTTCAAAAAAGGAAGTGATTATATGAAAATAGAAAAGATAAATGATAACCAGATCCGTTGCACTCTGACACAGCAGGATTTAGAAAACCGACATATCCGGCTGAGCGAACTTGCCTATGGAACAGAAAAAGCCAATCTTTTATTCCATGACATGATCCAGCAGGCGAATTATGAATTTGGATTTGAAGCAGATGATCTTCCACTGATGATCGAAGCCATTCCGGTTTCACCGGAAGCAATCATTTTACTGATCACAAAAGTAGAATATCCGGAAGAATTAGATACCCGTTTTTCTAAATTTTCCAACCCGCCAAAGGATTATGAAAATTATGACGATGACGATATGGAAGATATTTTCGCAGAGGGTGCTGATGATATTTTAGGACTCTTTAAGAAGATCGCTGAAGAAAAAAATGCATCTTCCGAAGATTTTGTACCGCTTAAGGACACGGTCAAACCGGTTTCTCCTGTAACTTCAGTATCTAACGAGGATGTTTCTGTTGCGATCGACTTGACGAAGATGTTTATTTTCCATAACTTAGAAGATATTACAAGACTTGCACATATTTTAAACGGCTTTTATGATGGTGACAATTCTCTCTTTAAAGATGTGCGTAACCACACATATTACCTCATTCTGCACAAGAGCAGTCTTTCACCGGAAGTATTCAATAAAGTCTGCAACATTCTTGCAGAATATGCAAATCAGGGCGTGATCACTTCTGCGACAGAGGCATATTATACGGAGCATCATACGATCCTTTGCAGACATAATGCATTACAGACATTTGCACAATTATAATAAAGAAGACAGGCTTGTACTTTCATAAGCCTGTCTTTTTATATGCTTGTAACGATTCTGTACCTGTATTCTTCTTATGCAAGGTCTTTTGCTAAAAATGCATTGATCTCATTTACTAATGCATCCGGCTCAATTCCATGAACCATAGCAGCCTCCTCAATCGTTTCCATCTGGGATGATGGGCATCCAAGGCAATGCATTCCTATATTTAAAAGAATTGGTGCAATGTTTTCATCAATCTGGAGTAATTCTCCGATCATTGTGGACTTTGTAACCTGTGTCATATCTGTACCTCCTTATATTTATCAGTATCTGCTATTGTATAGCATATCATTCATATTGCCTGACTTGGTCATTATAATACGTTTCTTTTTTTTATGCAATCCTTCTATTCCCCTTTTCTCTATGTACTTCGAAAAATACTTTCTCCCCACTTGTATTCACTAATCTTTTGTATTAAAATATTTCTAAGCTAAGAAATAAGTGTAGCTCAACTATAATCGAATTACATAAGGAGGAATTACCAATGGCTTACGTTATTACAGATTCATGTGTTAGCTGTGGAACTTGTGAAGGAGAATGTCCAGTAGGTGCAATCGCTGCTGGAGATGGAAAATATGATATCGACGCTAGTGCTTGCGTAGAATGCGGTACATGTGCAGGTGTCTGTCCTACAGGTGCAATCGAGCAGGGCTAATACGAAAGTATAATAGAAAAAGGTGTAACCTTAGTGATTTAAGGTTGCACCTTTTTCTATTATACAACTCTTTCCCGCTTCTGACCAAAATTTAGTAAGGAGGAAACACAGATGATGAAATTTAACACTCTAAAGGAAGCCGTTCAGTTTCGAATTGATAAATGTTTCACTCTACATTCACCTTCAAACAAAATCTCCGGTAAATTTCCTTCAAATAACGCTCATGGTATCCAGATGCGGCTAACATCGGAGCATAGGCATCTCTGCCACTGATCTCATAAATATAAGGATAGTTCTTAAAATGCCTGTCATATTCATCAACAAAATCTAAGATTCCCTTTTGTATCTCTAAAATACCAGCCTGATTGTCATCCGGTTTTCCAAAATAAAATGCAATACGGTCATCTTCTCTGTCAATTTCATATTCCATCTGATCTTTGCGGATATTCTCTGTCAATGCAAATCCTTTTAACGGTTTCTTCGCAGAGGACAGCAACAGTTCCCAATAGAGATTATAATTTTTTGCCGGATCATGTTTTTTCATCACATCTCGGTTATCTGACAGGGAATACAGATAGGATACCAGCCTGCCTGTTTTAAAATACATTTCTGATGCATCGGGTTCGGTATTATGTATCGTATTACTTCCGGCAAGGATACCTGTGATCTTACAGGGCAGTTTCCAGATCTGTTCCGTTAAGTAACTTAGGGATATGGCTGCACTTCCTGCCCAGCCGATATCCACAACTGCTGCCTGTTCTGTATCGGATAAAAGTCTGGTATAATATATTTTTGCCGCTTTTTGTGCACCTTCGTATGTTTGTAAGATCCGATCATAACGTTCCTGTAAAAATACTTTGACAGTTTCCACATTTTTATCTGTCAATACTTCTTTCGGATTTGGATATTCTTCTGCTAACTCAGAAAGTTCCATTGCTTCTAAGATCTTCTGTATACGGATACCCTGATTTACTTTATGATACAAAAATCTCCTGAAATAATCATAGCGGTCATATCCTGCCATCAGCTTTGTGCCTGCACTTCTCGACCAGTATGCATATATCATCGTTTCATCCGGATATAATCTGTCATATACCTGCTTTAAGATATCGCCATCTCTCGATAAGAATAATATTTTTTTGATCTGATGCAGCTTGCAGTAAGTATGGATAAAATGGCAGTAACCTGCTGCAAACAGCCCGCCATAGATAAATCCATATTCATATTCCATCGAATACTGATCTTTCCCATTGTAAAGGTGTGCATTGACGATTCCCCGATAGGCTCCTCCAATCACAGGTGACATATCATAACTCCGGCTGCTCATTCCAAGACGGTTGACATTCGGATAATATATGGCTGTGATCCCTGCACGTTTTGCCATTTTCACATCGCTGACCGGATGATCACCGACATGCACCATAAGTTCCGGATTTTCTTTTAAAACTTCTTTATATAAACTGCCGTCGGCTTTGCTTTTTCCATAAACATTTGATACATAGAGTTTCTGATAACCCTGATATCCGCATTTTTTTAATATCTGCCCAAGACATTCTTTTGGCAGATACATGTCTGTCGTAATAATGATCCTCTTTCCTGCCCTGATCAGATTTTGATAGACCTGCTGCATATAGGGATTCGCATAACAAAGGGAAACTTCTGTCTGCCACTCTGCTTTTATACCCTCTTTGGCAGAAAGTCCGGTTTCACGTTCCATGCGGTTAAAGATATCTGACAGCGTGATCTCATAACTGCCTGAAGTCGAAAACTGCTCACATCTTTTTAAATATTCCTGTTCCATACGGATCCTCTTAAAATCTAAAATCCCCATTTTTTCTCCTGACAGATAAAATAGATCTGCCGGTTCTGAAAACGGTCGGAATACTAAGGTATCGAATAAGTCAAATGAGATCACCTCATATTTTAGCAATTCCTCCGTCAGTTCCTGTATGCTCTGCCGTCTGCAGCCTGCGGATTCTGATACATCTGTCCGCAGTTTCTTTTTTTCATATACCAAGACATCGGCATTTTCCCCTAATCTGTGGCAGAAAAACAGATAATAACAGATATTTAACCACAACAGATAGACATAGGAATAAAGCCTCCTGATACCGGAGGCTCCGTCATGTACTTTATGATATCTGCTTTTTATCCCACTGTGTCTGTTTACCAGAAAATTGTATACATACAGCTGCATCTGCTTAGTCCCTTCTGAAAATATCTCTTGTATAAACTTTTTCCATCACATTATCAAGACATGGATCATACCTGTTAGCATGCTGTCGTAATTTGTCGGGGCTGCAATCACAATATAACCGGCATCTTTATAATCAGCTTCTTCCTCTGAAGCTGCCGTTAATCGCAAATCTTTTTTAGCAAAAGCCTACTCCATTTCTTTATTCTGAAATGGGGATTTTCCCTGATGTACGAAATCCACTTTTTCCGGTATTACATCCAATGCATAAACATCATTTTACGCTTCCTGCCTGTGAAATCTTGCATACTGCGCATCTAAAAAAATATCAAATAAATCTATACACTCTTGTTCATAAAATTCCCGATATTTATCACGATATGCCATAATATCGGATAGGTTTGGAAGATATGCCCAACTGACAGATAATGACGAAAATACATTGGCGATCGCCGGTAACGTATGCTCTGTAATCTGAAATGCCGCGATATTTAAGATCTGATCCTTGTAATTATAATACTTGTCCGCATGAACCGTATCAAACAGGATCTTTGTGGCAAATGCCTTTTCAGATCTGCTTAGATTTAATGTCACATCATGTAAGACAACAACGGCATCTTTTTTCAGATACGGTAACAGACACAGAAAATCCAATACTTCTCCGGGCATGGCATGTACTGTATCTAAGATCGCAAAATCAATCCCACCACCGATATCTTCTATGACTTTTGGCAGTACTTTTCCTAAATAAAACTGATGATTCTTATAATTCGTTAAGAATTCTTTTACTTCTTCCAGCTGAAATCCACTTGGTCTGCCTTTTCTCCTGTAACACTCTTTTGAAATATCGACCGAATACATTTTTGCATCCGGTGAAACAGCTTCTAAACATTTCATGACTACAGCAGTTGTTCCTCCGCCAGCAACACCGACCTCAACGACTTTCCCAGGCTGGAATTTTTTGATCAGCCCACATAAAAATCCATGTTCTGCTTTTGTCATTTCACAATAACTTTCCGTTGTTTTGGATAAAATATCCTCTTGCAGGTCATACAATCCAATTTGTTTATACACTCTGATCCCTCCTAGATAAATCTGTCTTTATGCAGCCATTCCATCAATGCATTTAAGTCCTGAAACTGCCTGTCATAATAAGACATAATATGTTTTAAGCTTCTGTCATTATTATCTCCAAAAACATTTTTGTGCCACAATGCAACGTCCTGTGAACCATCGATCAGCTTCTCTGTACAGAACCGTTTGACTGCAACGGTCTTATATTGATCGTGTGATGCCATGATCTTAAGCCACAGATCATCACAATATAAGCAGTTTTCTGTTATTGCCTCTATATCAAACGCTTCTTCTGGCAGTGTATGCGGCGGATATAATACCCCTCCGACACCTACCGGTACTAACTGTGTAGATGGAATATCTAAAAGTATCTTATAATCCATGATCCAGCCGGCATAGTCCATAAAACTTCCATCTCTTTTAAAGTTGATCAGATTTACGCGCATTGCCGATACGCAGTCTGGAAATTTCTGATAACTTTCTAACAGCCGTTCTACTAAATTCCTGTCATAGATGGCATCATCATCAACGATAATGACCGGATCATCCGGATATTCTTTCATCGTATAATAATATTTCTTATGCGGCCCGATATCGCCTTTTACAAAACGGATCTCAAAATAATCGACATCCTGTTCCAATGCAAGTAAAATGCCCGGCAGATCTGCCTCTCTTCCCTCAAACTGATCTTCTGAGAGCCAGAGCAGTATCTTATACGGTGTCACACTCTGCTCTAAAAGGGACTGTATCGTCTGATAGACGATCCCGATCCTCCCCGGATGCGATGTCAGTGATACGATCACCCTGTCATATGTCTTTTCTTTTTCGGTCAGATCTGTATCTGCAAGCCCTGCTATACCGCTTTGTATTGCCTTCTCCGAAAATACTTCGCGGTTTCTCTCCCGCATCTTTTTAAATTCCGCTTTCTTTTTGACTGCTGTAAGTGCATACATTTTTTTCATATCCTGTGTATAGGACTGCATACTTGCATAAGTATCATACATCTTTCTCGATGCTGCTCCCATCTTGGCAAGTTCACTCTTACGGTCTATCATCTGCATCATGGCAGTCATCAGGTCATTCACATCAGCAGTTTTTACCACCATGCCGTTTTCTTCGGAAACCATATATTTTGCCCCGACATTTTCTGTGACGATCAGTGGTTTTGAAAGCATTGCACCTTCAAGCGCAACTAAGGAACAGGATTCATCTCTGGATGCAACAACGACAACGTCCATTTTCGAGAGTGTTGCTATCTTATTTTCTTCTCCTTTGACTAAGCCAAGGTAGTGTACATTAGAAAGTCCCTGCATCTTTCGGAACAGATAGGAACAAAACGGTGTTCCACTGTTGATAAATCCTCCTGCAAAATACAATTCTGCCTTACTCTGATACTCTTTTGGCATTCTTAAATAGGCTTCTAATAAAACATCATAGCCTTTTCTGTATTCCATCGTACCAAACTGGACGAACTTGACAACCGGATCACTTCCATTTGTATAAGGAACTGCCATATCAGCTTCATCTTCGACGCAGTTATGGATCACTTTTACCGGATGATCTGTAAACTGCTCAATCGCAGCTTTCGCATAATCACTGACGCAGTAGATATCCAAACTGTTTTTTAAGATGTATTCCCGTCTTAAGTTATTGACGATAAAATCCGGTATATTTGTCGCTTCTCTGATATACCACACTGTCGGTATATACTGGGAGCAGACTCTCGCATATTCGGCAGTCATGATCGTATTACATACTGCCATATCAAAACTTTCAATGACTCTGCTGTATGTTTCCGACCTGATCTCCTGCTCGGTTACGACCTTCACAGCTATGCCGGCTTTTTCATATTCCTCCATAAACGGCCCGCTCTGCGCACTCCATACGCTCACTGCATATCCAAGATTTACTGCCACCCTGCACATGCGGAGCAGGCTTCGCGGTGCTCCGCTATAAACCATTTCAGGTGATATGAATACGATCCGCTTTTTATATTTATCATCTTCTGATTTATTGACAGATTCTGCATAGGAACGTTCAAACAGTTCTGCATATCTGCTTTCACGTTCTGTCGAATATGGTGCTGACATTGCATCATATAAAAAGTCTTTATAGATCTCATAACTGTACCGCTCATGGCTGATCGCCTCTTTTAAAGGCAGAAATGCGGTATAAGGCGGTATGAGAAATGAGCCTTGCCATCTCTTTGTATACGTGAGAAATGTACTTACAAAATCCAAAATACCTGCCTGCATCTGCGTAATCTGTTCCGGATTTGGCACAATATGGCTCGAATATTCAAAACAGACTTCCTGATCTTCCCCTAGCTGATAAGATAGCAGCGTCGGTTCTGTCGATGTAAATAAAAATTCCAGCGGCATATGCAGCTTATCCATCAGCGTCACAGAACGGCTCTTTGGCGGGCCGGGATATATGTATCTTGTGATATCCATGTTTTCAAATGGCGTATTGATATAGGCTTCAATCTCCCCAAACTGGATACTGTTCTTTAGGGTATCATCCCTATTGGTACACATCAGTGCACCGGATACCTGACACTGTTTATCTTTGAGCTGTTCCCTGATAAAATATTTTAAAGCCGTGATGCAGGTTCCCGACCAGCCGATATCTACGATCAGAAGTTTTTTTGCATCACCGATCATTTCAGAAAAATACTGTTTCGCTGCCTGTATGGATTCCCTGTTATGCTCTTTGATCTTCTCTGCACAGCCCTTGATAAAATTATGGAATTTCCGTTCATCTGTGATCGCACACGGGAACTGGTAGCGGTCAAGATTATATTCCTCAAGCTCGTCGATCAGATACCCATATCCGCTTTCTAGAAGTATCGTCCCGATCGTCTTGCGGCTCTTATATAAGTTCAGATAGCGCATGATATAACGTCTGTCTAAATCATACAGGTAATGTTCTGTCGTGATATTAAAAATCGCATAACGTGAGATCTTAATATATTCTGCATCTGTCTTTTTATAAAATTTCTCATATACCTGATATAAAATATCGCAGTCACGCGAACAGAACAAAATCTTATCGATCTGTTTTTTCTTTACGAGCTTGTTTAAAAATTCACAATATCCGGCTGCAAGGATTCCTCCCACACGGTATCCATGGGAATAATAGGGATCTTTATCCCACAGTCCTGTATTCATCGTCGTCTGGATAACGGCGCGGTAAAAACTTCCGGCAATATTCTCAAGTTCCGGTTCCCGATATACAAAGTGGCTGTCGGCATTATAAACAGCAGCGATCCCTGCTTCTTTTGTTTTCTCTATATCTGCCTGCAGATTATCTCCTACATGTACGATCGTCTGCTCCTGATATTCCTCTGCTAATATCTTTTGCAGCGTTCCATCTCCTTTTCGTGCCTTGCACTCATTTGACAAAAAGATCTTATCATAAACATCATAGCCATTCTTCTTTAATAACTGCTGTATCACTTCTAATGGAAGATACATATCTGTTGTAAAGACGATCGTCTTATGCAGCCTGCTCTGTAATGTGCATAATAACTGATATACTTTTTGCATATATGGATTTGGCATAGACAGTTCAAGTTCTAATCCGATCTCTCTTTGCATCCATTTGCGTTCTATATGATAATCATTCTCTAAAATGTCATATATTTCCGATAAGACGATCTCCCGATGTCCTTCTCTCCGCTCTTTACTATCCCTTGCTTCTTTTTCTGCCTGCTTTCTGATATAGGTAAAATCATTCTGCCCCATTTCCGATGACATCAGATGAAACACGTCATTCGGCTTTTCGACGCTGCGGTAGATCAGCGTATCAAAAATATCAAAAGAAATGACCTGATATGGTAATAACTTTCCTAAAAACTCCTCTACGGAAAGTCTTTTTTCATCATTTTCATAATAATAGATCTTTTCTGCTTTCTTCGTATCTTTTAGTACCGCCTGCTTTCCCGTTTCCGGCTGCTTAAGGTTCTGGCTGATTTCTGCAAATTTATCCCAGTAGAGTAACGGTGTCGTCCTTTTTTTGATCTGGTAATGCCATTTTAAGCGAAAAAGCATTCTTAAGTGCTTCATGTGATGTTCATAATGCTCTTTGATATTTTCCATCACATAGCGCTCATATTCATACTGCACATTTGGATTTTCCCTTACCAATACATCATAGATATGATCTTTAAACTTTCCCATGTTATACTATTCCCCTTCTGCTTTTGAACTCCTGTATGCCTCACAGACCGTTTTCGGTTCTCCGATCATCCGAAGTTCTCCCTGCTCGATCCAGACAACTTTTGAACAGTTATCTAAGATCGTCTGCAGACTGTGAGAAACCATAAGAACCGTTGAACCACCATGGATCATCTCTTTGACTCGTTTTAGGCTTTTCTTTTTGAAAAATTCATCTCCGACGCTTAAAACTTCATCTAAGATCAGAATTTCTGCCGCATCGCCTGCTGTTGCAATTGAAAATCCAAGACGGCTGACCATACCGGAAGAAAAATTCTTCACTTTTTCTTCCATAAAATCCTGTAATTCTGCAAACTCCACAATCTCATCGTAATGCTCATCTAAAAACTTCCTGCTGTAACCGATGATCGAACCATTCAGATAGACATTTTCCCTTGCAGTCAGTTCCACGTCAAATCCTGTTCCAAGCGTTAAAAGCTGGATTTTCTTTTTATCCACATAAACTTTCCCTTTTGTCGGCTTTAATGCTCCTGAAATAATTTTTAAAATCGTACTCTTACCGGAACCATTTGTTCCGATAATGCCGACGACTTCACCTTTGTATACATTAAAACTGACATGATACAGTGCATATAATTTTCGGTAAGTGATCTGTCTTTTTAGCATCTGGATCAGATAATCTTTCAGTCCTGACGGAGTGCTTGAAGATAAATGAAATTCCATCGTCACATCTTCTACTTTGATCACCGGCTTTTCTCCTGCATGATCCCAGTTGTCCTCGATCAGCATCATAGATACGGACGGCTTCTTTTCTGCCCGTTTTTTTTCTTTTCTAATGTCATCAGCTTGTGCCTGCTGCTTTTTTAATTCTCTGTTTTCAACCAGTTTCTTTATGCCGAGCACAATGCCTTCCACCGCTAAAATAAAGAGCAGAACGCCTACGATCCCGACAACATAGATATTGAAAACACTAAATTTCACCATCACCATTGCTATTTTCATCCTTATACCTTTTTCATCACTTGATTTTCATTTTTACGAAATACCAGCCAGCCGGCAAGAAAACTTCCCACACTCCAGCAGACAGCTTTTATCCACAACTCTGTATCCGGCACTTCTCCATACATGACACAGGTTCTTGCAAATGCGATAAATACATAGATCGGATTGCAGCTGATTGCTTTCTGCATCCCCTCTGATAAAGAGGTGATCGGATAAAAGACGGCTGATAAATACATGAGTAAGGTCAGAAATACGGAATACAGATATTTGATGTCTGCAAAAAATACATAGGCAATGGCAAGCATATAGCCGATACCCATGGAAAAAAGCAGCATCAAAAGCACATCTAACGGAAATAAGAACATCGTAACACTTGGCTTGATCCGGAATACGAACAACATTAGGACATATGCAATACACGTAAATCCAAAATTTACAAGTGACGTATAGATCCTTGATAAGATAAATACCTGTTTCGGAAGTTTTGCCTTTATCAGCAGGCTTTTATTATCGGTCAGTGCCGTCATCGAAGCATTTGTCGCTCCACCGTACATCGTCCACAAGATCTGCCCTGTCAGATAATAAATCGGATAATTCTCTATGGAACGCTTAAACATGGTCGAAAAGACTAAGGACAAGACTACCATAAAAAGCAGGGGACTTAACACGCTCCAGATAATGCCTAACGAACTGCGGGCATATTTCCGCTTGATCTCCCTTGCTGTCAATTCACGAATGACAAATACATATTGTCTAATGGTACTTATCGTTTCTCTCATGCTTCTTACCTTTGCCTGCTGCCTTTCTCATATACATTACATATTTATATAGATATTCCCAAAAAAGATGGCAGCTGATCCGCTTTCCATATAATACAACCGAACCTTCCGGCCATGCACTTTCAGGGAATGCTTTTTTTCTGATATTCATCTTAATGAGCATCCGGTTGATAAAACTGCGTTCTGTAATCTCCTCTGCTAAAAATGCCTCTGCTAATGGAATCAGCTTCGATTCTAGCATATCATCGCAAAACTTTAATGCCCCAAATACTTCTGCTTCTCTTGGCTCCGGCCGTCCCATAAACAGATGGAATAACCGGTAGATCATGCCAGCCTGACCGCCTGATCCGTCATCTGTTTGTACTGTCTTTAGATATGCATCTGCATACTGTCCTAAGAGTAGCAAATTCCGCTTCATTTTCTCTGTATTCGGATTGCTGTTGCCACAGCCCACTGGTCGATAAGACTTCCCGTCATCTGGAGATTTTTCCGATTCATATCGTACTACCATCTGTTCCGGTGAAGAAAATATGGCTTCAAACAGACAGTTTGAAAAATATACTTTTCTTTTCAAATGAGAATCCGGCTGAAAATAAAATGCCTTATAATCAGATATATCTGCACCCTTGGGATATTCATACAATCCAAAATAATATCCCATCACCGGACGTCCGGTCAAAAGTTCCATGCTCTGCTTTAAGGTTCCCATCCATCCGCTGTCTACAACCGCATAGGAAACCGCATCAAACAATCCTTCCTGTTTCAGATAGGACACAGCCGTATCATAACATGCTTTGGCATGAGCGCTGACATATACCAAAAACTCCGGTATCCCTCTTAATGTTTCTTTCAACTGTAAGATTGTCCGGTAACTTAGCTTCTGCCGGTATCTCTGTTCATATCCGGCAAGCTGTGCGATCTCATAAGCTTCTGCATCGGTCAATGATGCCTGCTTCATCAGTTTCTCAAAAGTCGCATCCATCATGCCGACACATATCTTATCTAAGCAGTCCTCTCCTATCAGATGATAGCCTGCACTTCTCATCGAATACCTCGATACATGAAGATAACGCAGTTCTATCGGATAGTTATATTTTTCGACAAATTTCTCTGCTAACTGATAAAAAAGCCAGCCATCCCGCGACAGAAAATACAGCCGCCTCATTTTGTCATGTTCTGCCTGTTCTAATATCCATCTGACATATTCCACCGCTGCCGGTGCACATACATGCAGAAAGATTTTATCATAATCATCTAACCCGCTTTGCTGCCTGATACATTCCTTTATGGCTCTTTCATGTTGTGGACTTTGGGAAAGTATACTGCGATACTGTCCGAACCGCTGGTTCATGCTCATATTCTTCACTCTTTTTCTGATCCGCCGCAGCTTCTCTTTTTTTCACAAATGCGATCACAGATGCCGGAAGCAGGCTTCCTATGATCGGACGGATCACATACAGCCAGCCAAACGGAAATAACAATCCCATTTTTTTGAAATTCCGGTAACGGATCTTTGCTTCATTACAACGGAAATGAAAAGTTCTCTTTCGGTAGCTTGCGAATTCTTCCCTGTAACAAAACAAGGTTTCCTGTAAGTTATAGCCTTTTAATCCTTTTTCTGCAAACCGCATAAAGATCTCATAATCTTCACACCGGAGCGTTTCTTCTGATTCTAAATAACCACTTTCCTTATCAAAGATCTCTCTACGGTACATCACCGACGGATGTACATAGGGGGAATATTTCAGATAATCTTCTCTTTGTGGCATTTCCGGCATTATGCGCATCCCCCATATTCCATGACTGTCAAACAGTTTCGTATTACAGCCACACCACGCATAGAATGGGTGTTCCTCTAAGAAATGATACTGTTTTTCCAAACGCATCGGGAGTGAAATATCATCTGCATCCATACGCGCAATGTATATTCCATTCGCATAATGAATGCACTCATTTAAGCTGTGTGCAAGTCCTCTGTTCTCTGTCCCTCCGATGATCCGTATACGGGAATCGAGATCGGCTAGTCCTTTGATATATTTTGCTGCATCAGGATGTGAACCATCATCAAAGATAATAAATTCAAAATCTTCCCATGTCTGGTCTAAGATGGAGCGTACTGCATTTTTCAGTGCAGTGACATTCCATTGGTTGTATACGCCCATAATGACGGATATCTTTGGTTTTTGCATAATGTCCACTTCTCTTTCTCTGTTTTGCAGCGGCACTTACAGATGGGACTCTGCCTCTTTATAAATGCTTTTCATGGTCTTTTCTACTTCTTCGATAGTAAATGGCTGTGCGGATTTTCTGCACACAGAAGAAAACTCTATCCGCAGTATTGTATCTGTATATAACTTTCTGATCGCCTCTGCAAATGCTTCTGTATCACCGGCATGACAGATGAGTGCATTCTTTCCTTCTTTTGCATACTCTCTGGTTCCACGGTTATCTGCCACGATCAATGGCACTTCGCATAACAATGCTTCGATCGCTGCAATACCTAAACCTTCCCGATAGGAAGGAAATGCAAAACAGTCCGCTGTCTGTAATACTTCCGGCATATCCATCCGGTAGCCTAACAGATGTACCTGCTGTTCTAAATGGTGCTCCCGGATCAGTGCTCTTAAGACGGCTTCATTCGTACCTTTTCCACAGATACTATAATGTATCTTCGGATTTTTCAGTTTTGCGACCGCTTCAATGATCACTTTCTGGTTCTTATTATGATTTAATTCTGCTGCTGTTACTATATGAAAGGCATCTTGCGGGATGCCTAGTTCTTTTCGTTTTTCCTGATCGATCTGTTTTTTTGGTGCAAAACGGTTCTTATCCACACCGACACCATGAATCTGCGATACTTTTCCACCTTTTTTCAAATGAAATCTCTCTGCCCGCAGATAATCTTCCCTGTTGATCGTAATGATCTGGTCGGTCAGATGGGCTAATATCCGTTCTGCCAGATAAAATAACATCCAGTTTAAAAGTGGTGCTCCTTTATAAAAATGAAATCCATGTGCCGTATAGATCACATACGGTTTTTTTTTGCTGATGGCTGCTGCCATACGTGCGGTCACGCCGCCCATCGGATTATGGCAATGCACCATATCTATGTTATTTTCATCAATAATCGTTTTGATCTGTTTTATGGTTCTTTGATTTTTTACGAATTTTGTGGGACTTTTTTCAATATCAATCTGATGTGTGATAATTCCCTGTGTTAATAATTCTTCCCTGTCAAATGTATAAATGGGATTTGTAAAATTAGATGCATAATGGATCTCAAATCCCATCTCTTTTAAAATCTTCGTATCATTTTTTTCAAACTGTGGCAGAAAACCACTGATTGTTGTTACAAACAAAACTTTTTTCATATCAGATATCCTGTTTATATAAGTGTTTTTCACTTACAAATTTCCAGATTACCGGCAGGATATTTCACCTGCCGGTTTTTCCGGATCTCCTTACTTACCACATAGTATTTGGAAAATTATCATTATGCAAAATATTTCTTACCGCAGACTGCTGCACCTGCGATACCAATGAGTACAACAAACATTGCTGCCGGTACGGCATTTCCGGTTTTTGGTGCTGCTTTTACATCCGTAACGTCAAGTTTTACGATAGAGATCGGTGACAGGCTTGGTGTAGCAAATGTCACTTTTCCGCTTGCAACGCTGTCTGGTGCGATCGTATCCCATGAAGTTCCGTTGTAATGCAGTACTGCAATCATATCACCTGACTTGATATCTGTATGTTTCAGTGTGACTACATAATTGCCATTTGCATCTTTTTCTGCTGATGCAGGATTGACTTCTACTACAGTAAGCAGCTCTGCCGTAACTTTTTTAGACGGATCTGCTGCTGCCTGTGTCAATGTGCTGTTATTTAACAGTTTTCCTGTTGCTGCAACGTCATTTAACAGATTGTTCTGTGCTGCAACTGTCGCTGCTGATACGATCGTATCGGAAACTGCTGCCACATCATATCCGGCATCTGCTGTGGTTGCAGCTGCATATTCTGCTGCTGTGGCAAGAACTTTCACAGATGTTGTTGCTGCCTGTCCGCTCGCTGCTGCTTCCACCGTGCTTGTTGTAGGACTTGCTGCTGATACCGTGAGTGTTCCCATCGTAAGTACCATCATGGCACTTAATACTGCTAAAACTTTTTTCTTCATATATTCAGTTCCTCCTTTCCTCTTATCCATGTGGTTATATCAAATCAAGGATAGTTCCCCAATGAGATATCTTATTTTTCGACCGGCTCATAAAAGAGCTCTACGATCAATTCCTCTAATGCATCCTCATCTACATAAAATTCTTCAAAACGGTTGCCTTGTATCGTTTCTCCCTTCAGGGAATAGATATCTTCCATATCAAATGTATAGCCGGATGCCTCCGTTGCCAGATAGATACAGCTGCCTGCATCAATATCTGTGACCATATATTTCTGTGCGATCTTATATAATTTTGCCGCTGTCCTTACATCCGATACCGAAGCACTTTTTGCTTTTGCTAAAAATGTTGTCAGATATTGTTTCTGTCTTTGCAGACGCTGTTCACTCGAATCAAATACATTCTCATTCCGAAGTCTTATGTACCAGTATGCCTTTTCTCCGGATAAAGTCACAACATCACCCTGATGTAAGTTCATATCATATTCAGGATAAATGATATCATCTAAAACCTCTACCTCAATTCCACCGACTGCATCATTTAATTCCGGTATCGCATCCATACTGATCGCCGCATAGGCATCGATTGAAATATTATGGAACATACGGGAAACGGCTTTGACCTGATATTCACAGCTTTCGGTTCCACCATATCCATAGCCATGCTGTAAACAGATCTGCTTTTTAAAAATGCCCTCGTAATTTCCTGTCTCATCCCACACATCTATATCCGCCATGGCATTCCGGTTGATCGCTATGATATCTGTTTTCTTCATGTGCGGATTTAACAGGATCAAAAATAATGCATCTGCCTGTCCACCATTGTAATAACTGCCTTCTTCTGCTGACCAGCTATTGCCGCCGACTTCTGTATAGGTTTCGTCATCGATCCCCATCACCAGGATTGTTGTCAGATCTTCATTCAATGCATAGATCTTATCCTTATATGAGATCTGATTCCCTTTTAGATCATCTGCTTTATCTCCGATATTTGTGATCTTATCTGTTACGACAGCGGGTGTTGTCATTTTTTCTTTTCCCATGCTGCGTAATAGTACAACGATCCCTGCAATGACTACAATGATGCAGATGATCGTGAGCACAGCTGTTGCGGTGATACTCATCTTCTTTTTCTTCACTGTATCTGTCTGTTCAAGCATCCGTTTCCTCCTGAAATCCTCTTATTCTGCGGCATCTTTATTTAACAAAACACCGGTCACTAAAAAACGAAGGTCCGAATCATGGTCAGAGGTACAGGTAGATAAGGTTAGTATCTTATCTTCTGTCGTAACCGCAATGTCATTTCTGACATTTGCAACTCTGTCTGTCGTTTCATATATGTGCTTTAAATAATCCGCATACACATATTCATTCGTATAATCAAAATTATCCAACAGGTGGATCGCTCTATACTCATATGCTGCGAACACCTGATAGACAAGTACTTTATCCGGTGTATAAATAAAGATATAGTTGTCTTTTGCAAAGAAATCTTTGTCTTCAAAATTATGCAGGGATGAAAACATCATTCCCTTGCTTGCACCTTTGCTGATATTGTGACCGTTGATCACTGTATGGATATCTGTGAAATCTTTGGAATTATAATCTTCTGTATAGATACAGCCCGGCAATCCTTCGCTGCCATCAAGATTGTGATTTAAGTAATATTCATTATCTGTTTCATGCCGGAGTATGGGATAATCTACATCTGTACCCGGCACATAGATCCATGCATAAATATCTTTGTTCTGATCCTTAAGTTCTGCCCAGTCTAAATTCTTCTCCGGTATCCCGATCCCTTGTAAGGCATCTTCTGTTTCTGCCTGCTGTATCAGAACAGCTTCTGTTGTTTCAACCGGTTCATTGACTGCTTCCACTGTCTGCTCTAATGTGTCTTTCGCCTGTTTTTCACTCTGTCCCTGCCATAACAGCAAAACGATCCCTGCTAATGCGATGACCACGAATATAATCAGTAGATACAGCCAGACTTTTTTCTTCTTTTCCATAGAACTTCCTCTCTCATCTGACTTTTGTTTCTGTCAGACGAAAATTGTATAACTCATCTTAAAATTATATATAATTTTACCATCTACTACGATCCATTGTCAATAAAACCGGGCATAGTGTTAGCTATCGTGTGATTACAGCTCTGCCTCGTAGAGGCATTTTAAATGGGCTGTAACCGTTGCTGGTCACACTGTTAGGTGTGAACAGTAACTCAAGCTTGCGTCTGAACAGTAACGGAGAGCCTCCACATATATTGTAATGTGGAAGCTCTCCTATCTTCATCTCTTTTATGTAGTTGCTTCTTTTTTCGCAAACAGGCGGTGCGTCTCTTTCTTTTTCGTACTGCCTTTTAGCTTTCTTGTATTTAATTCCCGGATTGCCGTATCTAACTTACGGAAACGTTCTTCTTCCTGTTCGTCCTGCTCCCGCATCAGGTAATTCATCTCTTTTAGGACACGGTCACCAACATTCTCACCGACTTCTCTGCCGAGTGCCTGATTATTTTCTGCCAGAGCCTCTTTTACAATACCGCTCATAAGCAGCCGGAACTGTGCCATTTTATCTTCATAAGCCTTCTCGTTAGAAACAGCAGATGCATGTCTTGCTTCTGCCATATTCCGCTGTGGCTGGCTAAGTTCATAATTCTCTGTCATAGCCTGCGATGTCAGTGCGGCGGCTTCTTCCGGATTTTTTCCACTCTGGATCACCATCTTGATTGCTTTTAACTGGTAACCCTGTTCTTTCAACTCTTTTATCTTAAGGAACTGCTGTATGTTTTCTTTCGTATAATAGCGATGCCCCATTTCATTACGCGGAATCTCAAGTTCTAATTCTTCTTCCCAGTAACGCAGTACATGTGCTTCTACTTTCACCATGTTAGCGGCATCTGAAATCATATAGCGTAGCTTGTCCAAATGAACTGCCTCCTTCCTCTCCTACTTATTATAGAGGAGAATCGCCGGATTCGCAATGAATTTTGGTCGGGCAGTTTCGACATAATACTATATGATGTCTGTTCTCTCATATGCCAGCAAACAGCCATTTTTTGCAATTTTCTACTTCTCCATATTGGCGAATTTCGTGTACTGCGGCAGCCATACCAGATTGACTGTTCCGATCGGGCCGTTTCTCTGTTTTGCAATGATGATCTCTGCGATATTTTTCATATCGGTATCTTTATTATAATAATCATCGCGGTATATAAACATAACCACGTCGGCATCCTGCTCGATCGCTCCTGACTCCCTAAGATCTGAAAGCATCGGTCTGTGGTCAGGACGCTGTTCTACCGCACGGCTGAGCTGTGATAAAGCAATAACCGGAACATTTAATTCTCTGGCAAGTCCCTTTAGAGATCTTGATATATCTGAGATTTCCTGCTGTCTGGAATCACTTCTTGTTCCATTACCGGACATCAACTGTAAGTAGTCGATGATGATCAGTTTCAGATCATGTTCTAACTTAAATTTTCTGCATTTACTTCTCAGTTCTGAAATCGAGATACCCGGTGTATCATCGATCAGTAAATGTGACTTACCAATGACTCCGGCACCTTCGATCAGCTTCTCCCAGTCACCGTCACTTAGATTACCGGATCGGAGTATCTGTGCATCTACGCGGGACTCTAACGAAAACAGTCGGTTTACTAACTGTTCCTTTGACATTTCCAGACTAAAGATCGCAGTTGCCATATCTTCATGGAATGCCACATATTGTGCGATATTTAATACAAATGCCGTTTTTCCCATAGATGGTCTTGCCGCAACTAAAATAAAATCCGATGGCTGTAAACCGGACATTTTATAATCAAGGTCAACAAATCCGGTCGGTATACCGGTAACATTGCCCTGTGTCTTAGATGCTTTTTCTATTTTCTCTAAAGCATTTAAAACAACTTCCTTGATTGGTACATAATCTCCGCCCCCTCGATTCTGGAGCAGATTAAATATACTCTTTTCGGTATCTGCAAGAATATCCTCTAATTCTCCCACACCGGCATAACACTGATTTTCAATTTCTTCAGTTACTTTGATCAGACGTCTTAAGACGGATTTGTCTTTTACGATCTGGGCGTATGACTTCACATTCGCAGAAGTCGGTACGGACGTGATCAGATCTCTTACAAATTCCAGACTGCTGACTTCTGCCGGCACATTCATTGCCTTTAACTTATCCTGCAATGTCACAAGATCGACCGGCTGTCCGGCATTATATAATTCCACCATTGCCTGAAATAACAGTCCATACTGCTGATGATAAAAATCCTCCTGTATGAGAATTTCCATCGATACAACGATTGCTTCTTTATCCATGATCATCGAACCGATGACAGACTGTTCTGCCTCAAGGCTGTTTGGCATGATCCTTTTTATCAGAGTTTCTTCCATGATTCTTCCTTACTTTTATTCTCCACTGACATGTACCCGTAAAATACCGGTTACTTTTGCATGAAGACGGATCGGTACTTCGTGGGTACCGAGAGTTTTTATGGATTCTTCTAACTGCATCTTCTTCTTATCAAGATCAAGACCTAACTGTGCTTTAGCAGCGGCAGAGATTTCTTTTGTAGAAACAGAACCAAACGTTTTTCCGCCCTCCCCTGTTTTTATCTTCACTTCGACTTTTAAATCTTCTAATTTCTTTGCTAATTCTTTTGCAGCTTCAAGATTTTCTTCTTCTACTTTCTGATGGTGTTTATTCTGTAATTTCAGATCATTTAAGTTTTTATTATTGGCTTCAACAGCTAATTTTTTACTGAAAAGTACGTTTCTTGCGTATGCATCATTTGCATTTACAACTTCACCTTTTTTTCCTAATGATTTCACATCTTCTAATAAGATTACTTTCATAGTTCGATTTCTCCTTCCTCAAGCATTTCATCTATTGTATCCTGTAATTTTACTTTTGCTTCTGATAACGTACAATCTGCTAACTGTGCTCCGGCTACGTTCAGATGACCACCGCCGCCTAAACGTTCCATGATAAGCTGTACATTGATCTCATCGATCGATCTTGAACTGATAAAGATCCTGCCCTGATATTCTGTCAAGACAAAAGAGGCCTTGATCCCTACGATATTTAACAATTCATCTGCTGCCTGTGCACCTACGATCGTCGGGCTGTCTACCTTGCCCGGACACATGGAAATGGCAAATGCACCTCTGTATACTTCTGCATGACGTACGATCTCTGCCCGCATCTTATAAGATGCCATATCGTTCCGCAGTAACTTACGGACTCTCGTCACTTCTGCACCGCATCTGCGCAGATAAGCTGCTGCCTCAAATGTACGCACGCCTGTTTTCGTCATAAAATTATTTGTATCGATCAGAATACCCGCATAGATACAGTCGGCTTCGCAGGCTTCTAATTTGATATTTTCCGTAAAATACTGCAATACCTCTGCAATCATCTCACAGGTAGAGGATGCATATGGCTCAATATAAGATAAGATCGGATTACGGATCACTTCATTGCCCTGTCTGTGATGGTCAAATACCACGATTGCATTGCCGCGCTCTAATAACTGCGGACACTCCGTATAGTTCGGACGGTTTGTATCTACGACCATGACTAACGTATTCCGATTTAAGATCTCCATCGCACGCTCGCTGTTGACAAAAAGATCTTCCGGATATCCCTTATCCGGTGTAAAACATTCCTTTAACGGACGTAGGGAAGATGTGACTTCATTTAATACGATCTGCGCTTTCTTGCCAAGAACCCTCGCTGCACAGTAAATACCGATCGCTGCACCAAACGAATCAACATCACTGATATGATGTCCCATGATCATGACATTATCACGGCTCTCTAAAGTTTCCCTTAACGCATGAGCCTTGACTCTCGCTTTGACACGGGTATTCTTCTCTACTGTCTTAGATTTACCACCGTAATAAGATACCTGTTCACCTTCTTTGACAACAACCTGGTCGCCACCGCGGCCTAAGGCAAGGTCGATCGCCATACGGCTGTATTCAGAATTATTGATATAATTATCTCCATTGATGCCGACACCGATACTTAAGGTGACAGCCATTTCATTTCCGACCTTGACACTCTTAACGTCTTCGATCAGACTGAACTTATCTTCTTCAAGCTGTGCTAAGTATTTGTATTTGAAAACGACGAAATACTTGTCTTTCTCTGTCTTACGCACTAATGCATCGACTTCTGAAAAATAATTATTGACCTTTCTGTCAACTAATGCGACTAACAGGGAACGCTTTACATCTTCGATACTGTCTAATGCTTCTTCATAGTTATCGATATAGACTAATGCTGCTACAAGTTTCTGGTCTGCGTTCTCTTTGATATAGTGGTTTAACTCCGTTTCGTCGAACAGATACAAGGCAAGAAGATACTGCTCTTTTTCTTCTGCTTCTACAATGTTGCTCTCCTCTGTCATCGACTCAAAATAAATGCGGTTCGTTTCTGCCCGAAAGATCTTATCTTCCCATACAACTTGAAAACTGGCTTCGTTTTCTTCTTTCATAAGCTGTTCTTTTGTGATCGATGGAAAAATACTGAAAATGGACTTATGATACTCTTTTCCTTTTCCGGTAACTTCTGCAAACTTCTTATTCAGCCATAAGATCCTTCCATTTACATCTAAAAGAGCATAGGGCACTTCAAAATTATTCAGAAGCCGCTTCTGTACAGTTGCATACTGCGTGGCAAAATTGATCATTTCTCTTGTCAATACCGGCTTATTCCGCAAAAATACCATCAATACACATACAAAATAGACCAAAAGAAATGCTGTCACCATCCCTCCGGCTCTTTTATCAAAAAAATAAATAGGAATATTTAAAAGCACTAAAAGAATCGTCAAATATAATGGCAGATATAGATAATTCCGCAGTCTGCCTTTTAATTTTAAATTCTGTTTCATGTTTCCTCCGCTTGCTAAGTCCTCTCTATATCTGATATACCATATGGATTATAGCATTTTTCATAACAGAGTTAAAGTATTTTTACATTACAGGTGAAGCACACGCTCCTTGATCTCCTGCGTTCTACCCTGATTCCAGTACTGCGTTCCGATATAACCGCAGGTACGTCTTGCAACACTCATCGTATTCTGATCCCTGTTTCCGCAATTTGGACATTCCCAGACTAATTTTCCATGCTCATCTGTAATGATCCCGATCTCACCGTCATATCCGCAGTTACTGCAATAGTCACTTTTTGTGTTCAATTCAGCATACATGATATTCTCATAAATGTGCTGCATGACCGCAAGTACTGCCGGAATATTATCTTTCATATCCGGTACTTCCACATAGCTGATCGCACCACCCGGGGAAAGTTTCTGGAATTGTGCTTCAAATGTCAGCTTCCGGAATGCATCGATTTCTTCTGTGACATGCACATGATAGGAATTTGTAATGTAATTCTTATCCGTCACTCCTTCGATAATGCCAAACCGCTTCTGCAGATTCTTTGCAAATTTATACGTCGTTGACTCTAACGGTGTTCCATATACCGAAAAATCAATATGTTCTTTTTCTTTCCATTTCGCACATGCATCATTCAAATGCTGCATGACTTCTAATGCAAATGGTGTTGCAGCCGGATCTGTATGATTCCTGCCTGTCATATAATGTACACATTCACACAATCCTGCATATCCTAAGGAGATCGTCGAATATCCATTCATCAGAAGTTTGTCGATAGTTTCTCCTTTTTTCAAACGTGCCAATGCACCATTCTGCCATAAGATCGGGGCTATGTCAGATTTTGTTCCCATCAGACGGTTATGTCTTGCCATCAATGCTTTATAACACAATTCTAACCGTTCATCAAATATCTTCCAGAACGCATCAAAATCCCCTTGGGAAGAACAGGCAACATCTACAAGATTGATCGTGCAGACACCCTGATTAAATCTTCCGTAAAACTTATACCGGTCTGTTTCATCTTTATAAACAGTAAGGAAAGAACGGCAGCCCATGCAGGTATAGACATTTCCTTCTTTTAATTCCTTCATGATCTTAGCAGATATGTAATCCGGCACCATTCTCTTAGCCGTACATTCCGCCGCAAGACGGGTAACATCCCAATATGGGCTTCCTTCTGTGATATTGTCCTCATCTAATACATAGATCAGCTTCGGGAATGCCGGTGTGATATAGACACCCTGCTCATTTTTCACACCGAGTATCCTCTGGTTTAAAATGGCACGGACAACCATTGCAAGGTCGTCCCGTTCCTGTCCTTCCGGTGCTTCATCTAAATACATGAATAATGTGATAAACGGAGCCTGTCCATTTGTGGTCATCAATGTTACGACCTGATACTGGATCGTCTGTACTCCCTTATCAATATCCTTTTCCACACGTTCTTCTGCCACTTTATAGATCTGCTCTTTTGTGGCATTGATCCCGGCATCTTTAAATTCTTCTTCAACTTCCTTACGGAATTTCTTTCTCGATGCCCCTACAAACTTAGAAAGATGGTATGCACTGATCGACTGCCCGCCATACTGGCTCGATGCAACCTGTGCAATGATCTGTGATGCAACTGTACAGGCAACTGAAAAAGAATTCGGTCTGTCGATCTTCGTTTCACTGATCACAGTCCCATTCTGGAGCATATCATCTAAATTGACCAGACAGCAGTTGTGGATATGCTGTGCAAAATAATCAGCATCATGGAAATGGATCAGACCTTTCTCATGCGCCTCCCATACATCCGGCGGGAGTAAAAAACGTCTGGTAATATCTTTGCTGACTTCTCCTGCCATATAGTCACGCTGTGTCGATGCCAAAAGCGGATTCTTGTTAGAGTTTTCCTGCTTTGCTTCTTCATTCTGGCTCTCAATGATCGTCATGATCTGGCCGTCTGTCGTATTTGACTGACGGACTAACTGACGTTTATAACGGTAAGTAATATACGCCCTTGCCACATGAAAAGCATCTGCCGCCATGATCTCATCTTCCACAGCATCCTGTATCTCTTCTACATTCATAGAGCGGATTGATGCTCTGCAGATCTCCTCTACATTCCGTGCGATCTTCTGGATCTGTTCGGTTGTCAGTCGTTCACCCGGCTGCACTTCCCTGTTTGCCTTATGAACAGCAGAAATGATCTTCGTGATATCAAATTCTACCTCTTCCCCACATCTTTTTATAATCTTCACCGTACTGCCTCCCAATAAAAATGCAATTTGAATGTATTGTATCACGTATCATATCAAAATAGCAACCCAAACAAAAGTATCAATGAGCAAATTGATTCAGGTGGTGATTTTTGCTTCGCAAAGCGAACTTTCATGCAAAAATCACCAGTTACTGCTCACGAAGTGAACAGTAACTCTTTTCATTCGTTTCTATATGTGATAAATTATAGGTATGTAACATATTAATCCGCACCATGTACTCCCGTACTTTTCTAAAAAGAACTGCTCTACAGGTACATCATACAAAACAGGAGAACTACATTATGAAAAAGGAAAAAAACAAAAACTTCTTACACTCCATTTCTGCTAAGATCACACTCGTTACAGTAGCTGTCATATTATTATCCCAGCTTGTCAGTCTGATCAATGCCGAAACATCTTCGAAATCTGCCCTTTTATCAACAAACGAAAACTATATCTACAGCCTTGCTGAAACTTCTGCAGAAATCATTGAATCGATGGGCAAAGATGAGAACACTGCTGATTATGCCCAATTTCTTGGTAATATCCATATGAAAGGGATTGAATCTTCTTACGCATATCTGGTTTCTTCAGATGGGATCATGCTTTATCATCCTACTGCAGACAAGATCGGAAAACCTGTAGAAAATTCTATAATCCTGAATGTTGTGTCACAACTTGCATCCGGCACAATCCCTGAGGATGATGTTGCTCTGTATAATTTTAACGGTACCATGAAATATGCCGCATATGCAATTACTAACCAGAAGGAAATCATTGTGATATCGGCTGACCAGTCTGAAATACTTGCACCGGTAAATGCCATGCGGATAAAAATGATCCTCTCTTCCCTGCTGATCACGCTCATCTGCATTATTGCCGTATATCTGTTCAGTCATTTTCTCTGCTTTTCCATCAAACGTCTTACAGATATTATTAATGATACTGCTGATCTAAACTTCAGACATAATCCATGGAGCTCTAAACTCTGTAAACGTAAAGACGAAACCGGTGAAATGGCTCGTTCTGTCCGGAAGATGCGTAAAAACCTCCGCGATATGATACATTATATCGATGAAGCAAGCACACAGATCACCGGAAATATCAATCAATTACAGCAGATCACAAATACCGTTGATAATATGTGTTCCGATAACTCAGCTACCAGCGAAGAATTAGCAGCCGGCATGGAAGAAACTGCTGCCACAACTGCTACGATCAATGAACACATCAATGACATCAAGATCAACGCTGACGAGATTACAACAATGGCAGTAAACGGTGCGAAAACATCTGACGAGATCATGGATCGTGCTGAAGAACTCCGCAAGAAAACGGTTGCTGCAAGCCATGCTACGCTGACAACTTACCAGACGGTAAAAGAAAAAGCAGATGCTGCAATCGCAGGATCAAAAGCAGTGGAAAAGATCAACGAATTATCCGGAACGATCATGGAGATTTCTTCACAGACCGGTTTATTAGCACTCAATGCTTCGATCGAAGCTGCCCATGCCGGTGAAGCAGGTCGTGGATTTGCCGTTGTTGCAACCGAGATCGGCAGCTTAGCAGACCAGACTTCAAAAGCGATTTCCGATATCGGTAATATTGTCAATGAAGTAAATACAGCCGTAGAACATATGTCAGAATGTTTAGAATATACAACGAACTTCCTTGAAAAGACGGTTCTTACCGAATACAAAGAATTTGAACAGGTCAGTGAACAGTATCACGAAGATGCGAATGTATTCAAAACCAGCATGAATACGGTCGAAAGTTCGATATCTTCTCTTTCTACTGCAATCGATACGATTGCGAATGCTTTAAATGGTATCAATGATACGGTTGGAGAATCTTCCTTAGGTGTTACGGATATTGCTGAAAAGACAAGTGACATGGTTGAAAAAACCGGAAATACACATGAAATGGTTTCACAGTGCCACAATTATACAGATCATTTACAGGATATTGTGCATCATTTTACGTTGGAGTAGAATGTGTTTTTAATTTCCTATATAAAATGGATATACCCTATTAAAAAACTTCCTACTGATATAATCAGATAGGAAGTTTTTTATAGGAAAAATTATTTTCTTGACAAATCCATTGTTTTTTACTTTCAAAAATCTCCCTTCATAACGTTTTTCCACTTAATGACTAATCTAAATTTTCTAATGCTTCCTCAAATTGCTCTTTTAAGTAATCATCAAAACAATCATTTTCTTCCTTAATATAACCACTTTGATCCCAAGATACAATTTTTCCAGTATTACAGTCAATACAATTCTGCCATTCATCAACATTCTCAATAATCACAAAATTTTGAGGCAAACCATATTTACGTGCATCAAGTGTTTCATCTACAAAAATAGCTCTTCCTGTCAGTCCAACTCCCATCACCTCTACTCCAGCAATTCCACCATGCCCATACTCTTTTAAAAATGTAATATACTGCTCAGGAAGTTTAACTCCTAGTTTTTTTTCAAATTCGTTAATAGACTTGTCCGATACTGTTACATGAGTAAAACTATGTTCATTTTCATACTGGTTAATTAAATTTCTCAAATCACTGTTCATTATTGTACCCTCCTAATAAATTCATTTGCACGCCATTTCCAATAAAACCTTCTAAAAGAACTATACTGACGACTTAAAGTTTTATCATTTCTAAAACTTTCACCATATCCTCGAAGTCCATGTAATTGTTTCTGATATTCCCGATGTGTCAATTCATGTATTTCTACCATTGGTCCAGCTTCTTTTTGTAAAACATGATGAAGTTCGATCGGTTTTCCATCTTTTCCTATCGGAGCATATCCTTCCATCATCCTCTGAAGATTAGTCATTCCCTTTTCTGAATCATAATAATTAAAATCTATATCATTTCGTTGATATACTCTTCTACTCACATCACGTTCCATTCCATTAACTTTAACACTTCCTTTAAATTGTATCGGTGTAAATATTCTTTTTCTAGCACCATAGGTATTGCCAAAATCATGCGATCCAGCTCCTGTTCCCATACTATCTCACCTCCAGCTGCCGGTGAGTTTGGGAAAATTCACTATCAAATTGAATAATCTTTACACCATTTTCTTTATATTTTCCGAAAATACTTTCAGGTGCAGAACCATATACAATAATAATTTGCGGTGTTAAACGCTTATACATTTCTGCTAAACCATGAATAAAATACTCTCTGTCTTCCTTGCACTTAATACATCCATGAGTACCTACAGAAACAGTACTAATTTTTTTCAATCCCACTAAAGCAAAATTCGTAGCTTCTTTCGTCAGCAAATCGGACATTTGGAATAACCTCCATACCATTTTCGCTCCACCAATGTGCTAAAGCTCTACCTTGATATGTACTCCACTTCTGCATACACAAAGGCATTTTTCGATATAAACTAAAATCCGGAGATATCACGCCCTTAAACCTTTTAAGTATTTTCAAATATTTATATGGTTGATTCCATATGCTTTTGCCTAAGCAAACGAACGAATTTGTATATCAGTCCATTCTTTTATAACCTTTTTTACTTGCACTGGGAATGAAATTATATCCCTAGACGCAACCAGAATTTCGTTTGCTAAAATATTTGCTCTCTTAGCTTCTTTATTCTACTTGCAAATGTTTCATTTCCCATATCGTCAACCATCCTTTCAATTATATTGTATATATACAATTATTTTGTCAAATGTTTTGTTCAGGTTAAATTATTTTGAACAACAACATTTTATATAAGATATAACCAACACCACCATATATTCCACTTTTTATTACTTACTGCCTCCAATTTTTCATAATATCCGTGCTATCAAAAAAGACCAACTACCGAATTGCGGTAGTTGGTCAATATTTTTTACTGATCTAATTTCAATAAAACTTAATCTGTTACATATGGCATTAAAGCGATATGACGTGCTCTCTTAATAGCAACTGTAAGAGCTCTCTGATGTTTTGCACAGTTTCCTGTGATTCTTCTTGGAAGGATTTTTCCTCTCTCAGAGATGTATCTCTTTAATTTGTTTGTATCTTTATAATCGATCACGTTATCTTTTCCGCAGAAAACGCAAACTTTTTTTCTTCTATGCATTGGTCTTCTCTTGAAAGATCCGCCTTCTTTGCCCTCTTTATTAAAAGCCATTTTCATTACCTCCTGTTAAATTGGAATCAACGATTCTGTTAATTGAACGGTAACTCTTCATCTATTCCATCCGGAATATTCATGAAGCCATCTCCTGCTGCTACGCTTGGTGATGGTCTGTCTGCCGGTGTAAATCCACCGTTTCCCTCACTGGCAGCTTTACTTTCTGCAAATTCCTGCTCCTCTACAACAACATCTGTTGTATAGACTTTCTGTCCATCCTTATTTGTATAACTTCCGGTCTGGATTCTGCCGGTGATCGCAATCTTAGTTCCTTTTCGTAAATATTTCTCAGCGAATTCGCCCTGACGTCCAAATGCAACACATCCGATAAAATCAGCGGTCTGCTGGTCACCTTCACGACGGAATCTTCGATCAACTGCGAGTGTATATCTTGCTATTGCGGTCGCCTGCTCACCTTGGGAATAACGAACCTCAGGATCTCTTGTCAGACGTCCCATAAGAATTACCTTATTCATATATTTTCCTCTTTTCTAATTATGCCTCGTCTTTTCTAACGCATAAGAAACGAAGAACATTATCCATAATACGAACGTTCTGCTCAACCTGTGCCGGAACAGTTGCGTCTGCATCAAACTGGATAAAATAATAGAAGCCTTCTCTCATTTTCTGGACTTCGTAAGCTAATCTTTTCTTACCCCAGTCCTCAACTTCTGTTACAGTTCCACCGAAACGAGTGATATACTCTTTCGCTTTCTCAACTGTAGCAGTTCTGGCATCATCTTCGATTTTTGCATTAACAACAAGTGCTAATTCATATTTGTTCATGCAATTGTACCTCCTTTTGGTCTCTGGCCCTTTTCTAAAAAAGAGCAAGGAATTATTAGTTTTTCACAAGTGTAAATATTAACACAAGTTTTATTCTAAATCAAGCGGTTTCCGAATTTCTTTTACATTTTTTTCAACTAATTTTCTTGCGATCATGATCTGATGTCCACATCCTAAACATTTCAAGCGGAAATCAGCTCCGACACGCAGTACTTCCCATTCAAAACTGCCACAGGGATGTTTTTTCTTTAATCTTACAATATCTCCTATCTCAAACTGCATATGCACACTCTCTTTTCTTACTTATTTTATTCCCGTATCGTAATAGAGGTAATGACCGGCTGGTCTGCTGCAGGAATCGTTCCATTGTTATCTGTCGGAACAGCATCCTTGCAGATCGCATCGACGATATCCATGCCTTCTGTCACATAACCGAATACGGCATATTCCCCATCTAAAAATGTACTGTCCTCATGCACGATAAAAAACTGTGAACTTGCACTGTCATATTCACTCGATCTTGCCATGGAAATGGCTCCTCTGGTGTGGGAAAGCGGATTATCAAATCCATTGCTTTTAAATTCTCCTGTGATCGTCTGGTCGGAACCACCGGTTCCATCTCCGTTTGGATCACCACCCTGTATCATAAACCCTGATATGATGCGGTGGAATGTCAGTCCATCGTAAAATCCGCTTTTTGCAAGTGATACAAAATTCTCTACTGTTTTTGGTGCATGTTTGGCATCTAATGCAACGGTGATCGTTCCATAGTCTTTTACATCAATATCTGCGTAATAAGATGCATCTGCTGTCACATTTTCTGCTGTGTCTTTTGTATCTGCCGTACTCTCATCATTTGCCGTCTGGTCTGTGTTATCGGAACCTGTGCTTCCCTCTGATCTTGTAACTGCTATAATAATTCCTACACACAGTAAAAATACTGCTGCAACAACTGCAACTAAAATTGCCGTCTTCTTTTTTGGATCCATCTGTGCTTTCTTTTGTTTTTTCTTACTCATTTTTGTTTCCTTTTCTTCATAATGTTGTCTGATTTATAGCTCAATCTGTGAGAATATTTCTCCGATGTTTCCTTCGATCTTAAGGTCTGCCCTGCGGTCTAATGGTGTTGTTGATTTATTGATCAGCACTAACTTATTGCCGCAGTAATAATCGATCAGTCCTGCTGCCGGATATACCGCAAGTGAAGTTCCACCAATGATCAGTATATCTGCCTGTGAAATATAATAGATCGCCTGACGCATCGTTTCATCATCTAAACCTTCTTCATATAATACAACATCGGGTTTGATCTCTCCATCACAGACATCACATTTTGGTGTTCCTTTGCTATTTAAAATATATTTTGCATCAAAGAATTTCCCACACTTCTGACAGTAGTTTCTATGTACACTTCCATGAAGTTCTAAAACCTTCTTACTTCCTGCCGCCTGATGCAGTCCGTCAATATTCTGCGTAATGACCGCTTTTAATTTTCCTGCTGCTTCTAATTCTGCCAGTTTCTTATGTGCTGCATTCGGCTTTGCATCTAAATACAGCATCTTATTCTTATAGAAGCGATAAAACTCTGCGGTATTTCCCATATAAAATGAATGGCTTAAGATCGTTTCCGGCGGATAATCATACTCCTGATGATACAATCCATCCACGCTTCGAAAATCCGGTATCCCACTCTCTGTTGATACACCGGCACCTCCAAAAAACACAATATTATTGGAATCTTTTACCCACTGTACAAATTGTCTGATTTCATCTGTCATTGCACACACCTCCATTAACTTTGATTTTAGCACAATTATTTTCAGAATCCAACGCAAAAAGGACAGGTTTGAAGAAAAAATACCCAAAACCTGTCCTTTTTATTCATGCCTCATTTTAAGATGTGCCAGATCATCTACACATTAAATTTTTCTCTTACGATTCCCGCAATGACTTTTGCTGTTCCTTCTGCGCCTAAAAGCGAGCTGTCAATCAAAAGATCCTTATGTTCAATATCCGATGGAAGGAATTTTGCATACTTTTTATGATAAGCATCTCTTGCCTTGTCAACTTCCGTGATCATTTTGACTGCATCTGTCTTATACAGGTTGCTGCAAAAAATCCATACGACTTCAGCCACAGATTTACAAAATACGTTAATATAAATCCTGTCACTCCAACGGATGTAGCCGCAAACCCTAATGCCATGCATATCCATTGCCTTATGGATATCATCTTCTGTTATTGTCAGTGGTGGAACAAACCGGATGACATCTGCGCCTGCCATACATACCAATAGTCCCTTGTCAAATGCTTTTCTTTCAAACGCCTCTCTGTCGACGGTAACTACGATTCCCCTGCATCAATCCCATGCCCCGGTGTCCGGCAGCTGTCTTTGGATGCTTTTTACACATGTCTAAGATACCCTCTTTTAGTACCGGTGCCATTTTATTGACATTGCCGACCAGATCTAACTTATCATAAATCTTAAAGACTGCACACACAGCAGCCATACAAAGTGGATTCGCTCCATAGGTATTTCCATGTTCACCCGGTTTCACACCATAGAGATCATGTGCAAATAATGAACCAAGCCGTCCCATACCACATTGAACTTCATCAAAGATCAGGATAATGTCTTTTTCATCGCACAACTTACGAAGTCCTTTTAAAAATTTGGGATCTATGATAACCGGATACAGCTTATCTCCATATAACAGATGTTCTTTAAAAACGGTGTTGCACAGCAGATTTTTGAAAATGTGAACAATGATATACGCTCTCTGATCGTCATTCCCTATGACCGGCAGGCAACTTTATACGAATATTTATTTATGCAGATGTTTCAATTTAAAGCTGCGGTATTAAACGACCGCTATTATGAATTATTTTCTCTTTCTATGTCAGAAGAAGCAACCTCTAAAAGTGTAAAAGAGCTTTACTATGACTGTAATATCCGCTTTTCAAGCCACAGCTCAACAGATTCCGCATACTTTATCATGACTTCCGCTCTTTTGATCGGAATGAAATCGGAACTGATCCGGCTCTCACGCAAGTCTGATATGGATGAGATCACACTCGATAAAACACTGGATTTCTTTGTAAAAGAACTATTAGAATTTATCCACCCTGCAAAGGTAGAAGATTTAGATGAGTACAAACATAAACTTCTGTCTGATTTCGACACTTATTATGTCGATATCGTTAAAGGATTTACACCTGTCCTTGTAAAGATTCCCTAGACAGCAAAAAATATCCATGCATATTGCATGGATATTTTTAAGTTGCGGGGACAGGATTTGAACCTGTGACCTTCGGGTTATGAGCCCGACGAGCTTCCAGACTGCTCCACCCCGCGTCATTATGGAATTACCAATTTCTTAACTGCAAAAGATATTATAGCCCTTTCTTTTGTAAATGTCAAATTTTCAGCAAAACCGATAACACCGGCATCGTGAATACCGATAAGACCGTTGTGACTGCGATCACTTTTGATGCAGTCAGATATTCCTTATCATACTGCTGGGCAAGCATAGATACCATGGAACCTGCCAGCGTTGCCATAACAACAAACAGAACGATCTGCATCATCGTATCCTCTGTGATCCGAAAGACGATCTGCATGATGATATAAGGTATGACCAACAGACGAATGGCAGAAAACATAAGCAGTTTCAGTATCACATACAGCACAACGGCTGCTGTTAAAACAGACAATAACTCTGACTTACTGATGGTATTTCCGATACATCCTGACAGGATCAGTGCCGGATTTGCAATATTTACGATCAGCCATGAGATGGCTTTTGCCGCTTTTTCATCAAGTATATTTTTTCTTGCCATTACATAGCCTGCTGCCATCATAATGCCAAAGATCATCATCTGTTTTAACAAGATCATTTTATGCGTCCTCGCCAAATTTTATCTTACGGTACTGACAGATCAGATCTACCGCCTTATCCCTGCCGACTCTGTCTGAATTGATCGTCATATCATAGGCAACCGGATCACGCCAGTCTTTTCCGTGTGTATAGTATTTATAATAATCATATCGGTATTTATCTGTTTCTGATATTAATTTATGCGCTTCTTTCTCAGATATTCCAAGTTTTCTTGTAATGGATTCGACACATGCCTTCCTTGGTGCTTCTATGTACACACTGATGACATTGTCAAAATCTTTTAAGACCATATTCGCAGCCTTACCTACAATAATGCAGGATTCTGTTCGTGCCAGACTCTTGATCAGTTCTGACTGGATATGAAACAGATTGTCCGATTTTACAAACTTCGGACTGTTCGGATCTACAACATATTTATTCGGCATACTGCCTAAAAGCATCGAAAATTTGTGTCCGACTAATTTTTCATCTGATTCTGCAAATAAGCCTTCTGCAATCCCACTTTCTTCGGATGCCATGGTCAATATCTGTCTTTCGTACCATGGGATTCCCAGCCTGTCTGAGAGTTTCTGTGCAATTTCTTTTCCGCCCGATCCATATCCGCGGGCGATTGTGATCACATAATTTTTCATATCATTCCCCTCCTTTTTGTTTTCTCAAAGGAAAATACCGTTCCATAATTTCTCTGTTTTCTCCGATCGGCGGCTCATGACCATCCGGGATCAGGCTTTCATAGGTTCTTCCATTCATAACCGTCTTCCATTCCTGTTGTGCTTTATTTAAGATGTCTTTATCGTTCATCACATCGACTGCTGAACCAGCCATGATCATAGCTGCCTGATCTAAACATTTCTTTCCGACACTTCCGCCTGCTAATGCTGTCACCATCCAGTTATGCCAGCTTCCCGATGGTGCCATCGCCAGATGGAAACTCGCATATGGTGCATTCCATGAAAATTCCGATGCATCGGTAATGATCGTTTCACTGAATCCAAATGGCTTGATACCACTTGGCAGTCCTACAGATGGAAGTCTTGCATTTTTTTGGATCTGTTTTACAAATTCCTGTTCCTCTTTGGAATACTTTGGTGTTCCGATTTCTACAAGGTTATCATAAACGACTTTCGAAAGTGTTTTATTCGGAAGCTTCGGATGCGTAAAGGTAATAAGCCTTTCGGACACGGTTGTTTCTGTTGCCATGGCGGCTCCTTTTGCACATTTTGAAATCCGTTTATACGCATCCTGTGCCACACCAAGGTCATTAAATCTTCCATACAGCATAATACTTGTCGTATCGGGTACAACATTGGCAAATGATGGGCCTGTGTCTGTAAAGGTATAATTGATGGTGTGGGCTGCTGCCGGACCGTTCGGTATCAGATGCTCTCTCAAGATCTCGATCGCATGTCCAAACAGCATACCGGCATCTAATGCACTTCTTCCTTCCCATGGAGATGCTCCATGACAGGTCTTTCCTTCAAAGGAATACTGCACGATAAAAACAGAATTACAGATATCATAATCTGCCATATTATCACTCCATGGATGCCAGTCAAAAAAGCAGTCAACGTCTTTATAACTTCCTGTTTTTCCAACAACCGGTTTTCCGACGCTCGCTTCTTCGTATGGAGAACCAAATAACTTGATGGTTCCTTTCATGCCAAACTGCTTCATTCCGGCACTTAAGGCAAGTCCGGCCATGAGAGCTGCCGGTCCTAGGATATTATGTCCGCAGCCCTGTCCCGGTGCCCCTTTGATGACCGGATCGATCTGACAGGAATCTTTTTTCTGGGAGAGCCCCGGCAGACAGTCATACTCCACATTGATGCCTATGACCGGTCTGCCTTCTCCGTATTCTGCCACGAAGGCTGTCGGCAGTCCTCCGACACCGGTTTTTACGGAAAAATCATACTTTCGAAGTATTTCTGTCATTCGATTTGATGCTTCATATTCTTCTAATCCTAACTCCGGATGTTCCCACATAAAATCAGATAATTCATGTATTTCCTGTTTATGTTCTTCGATCCATTGCAGGATATATGCCTTGATCCCATGATTACCCATAAGCTCATCTCCCATCTTACAATTATAGAAATATAACTATTTATACCCTACCCATACAGGTTCTGATATATACCATATACCTCCTCTTTTGACAGCGGTGTATAATTATTTGCGGTAAGTCTGCCCTGCTTTGTCATAACATTTTCGGTAAATACGGCAAGTTCTTCTTCTTTTACGCCATATTCCTTTAACGTTTTTTTCGGTAAGATTGCCGATAATAACGTTTCTAAACGTTCGTATACATCAGAACCGTCTCCACCGACGATCGATGTTAAAAGTTCATTTAGTATACGGATCTTTCCATCCGGTGCTAACCGGTTATATACCTTAAATACTTCGGTAAACACAACATAGTTTGCTTCGCCATGCGGTACATGGTATGTTCCTGAAAACGGCATGCTCATTGCATGTACTGCTGCACAGCCTGCATTGCCAAATGCAATCCCAGCATACGTGCTTGCTAATAAAAATTCTTTGATATGCTCATTTCTGGCTGCTTCCCCATGTGCTACGATCTCCTGATATCCATGTAAGATCAATTTGATCGCTTCAACGGAAAACATCTCTGTAAATGGATTTGCCTTTGGTGATAAGTAAGACTCGATCGCATGGATCAGTGCATCGATCGAACTTGTTGCAAAAAACCGGAACGGCAGTTTTTCTAATAATTCCGGTATCAAAACTGCATAATCTGCAAATTCCTCATCGGTCTGCAAACCTAACTTTGTCCCTCTGACGGTTAATTCGATGACCGATACACTTGTAACCTCACTTCCGGTTCCACAGGTCGTCGGTATAATGATCAGCTCTTTTGTCTTTTTCGTCGGAATCTTCTTTTCAAACAGATCGACTACCGGAGAGATCGTTTCCTGTGCGATGATCTTCGCAATATCAATGATACTTCCACCGCCGATTGCAATGACTCTTTTGTATTCTAAATCCTTAATATCCTGATAGAGTGCTTCTACCATAAGATCCGTCGGTTCTCCTTTTCCATATTTCTTAAGAAAAACTACGGTCGCACCATCTGCACAACCATCAAAAAATCCTTCAAAATAGGTCGGGTTGGTAAGGATCAGATCTCCTTTTCCGACTTCAAACTGCTCACAGAACGCTTTACAACTGTCTATTTGGCATAATGTTGGTTTTACCCGAAACTGACTCATCATAGTTGTTATCTCCTTCTATATGATATGATATATCCCGATCACTCCATTATTACGCAATTATGAAAGTTCACGGATACCATCTTCTAAGATCTTCATGCCAGCTTCTAACTGCTCATCAGTAATGACTAATGGAGCTAAGAAACGGACAACGTTTAAATAAGTACCTGCATTTTCAATCAATAATCCATGGTTTGCGCAATACTGAACAAGTTTTGTGACTAATTCTGTATTTGGCTCTTTTGTAACCGGATCTTTTACAAATTCAATACCGATCATGGCTCCAAGTCCTCTGATATCACCGATCACCGGAAGTTCTTCTTTTAGTCCATTGAAACGGTCACGCAGTTTATTTCCGATCGTCATTGCTTTTCCTGCAAAATCTTCTTTTTCCATGATATCAATAACTTTTAATGCGGATGCACATGCTAAAGCATTTCCACCGAATGTACCACCGATGACACCACCCGGTACGGATTCCATGATCTCCTCTCTTGCTACGATCGCAGAAAGCGGAACTCCGGCTGCGATTGATTTTGCAGTTGCAAGGATATCCGGTGCACAGCCTGCTTCTGCCCAGTAACAGGAGGCAAACATTTTTCCGGTACGGCAGAAACCACTCTGCACTTCATCTACAACGAGCATGATGCCTTTTTCATCACAGATCTTACGGACTGCTTTTACCCATTCGATCGGTGCCGGAATGAATCCGCCTTCACCCTGTAACGGCTCAAGTACGATTGCTGCTACATATTCTGCCGGAGATGCTTCTTCAAACACATCATTTAATTTTTTAAGATAAAAGTTGATTGCTTCTTCCTCTGTCATTCCTTCCGGTTTCCGGTACAGATATGGATATGGTGCACGGTATACACCGTCTGGGAATGGTCCCATTCCTACTGCATAGGATTTCTTACTTGTCATCGCCATGGTAAGTGCTGTTCTACCATGGAATGCTCCTGTAAATACAATGATATTCGGGCGTTTTGTAAATGCTTTTGCGATCTTAACAGCATTTTCATCTGCTTCTGCACCTGAATTTGTAAAGAAAGTCTTTTTTACTTCTCCTTTGACTGGTGCGATCTCATTCATTTTTTCTGCTAATGCAACATAACCTTCATGTGTTGTAATGTTAAACATAGAATGAAAAAATCTCTGTGCCTGTTCGGTAACTGCTTCAACAACTTCCGGTTTTGAATAGCCCATATTTAAAACACCGACTCCTCCAACCCAGTCAAGGAAGTAGTTTCCATCTACATCCTCGATCATTGCACCTTCTCCGCGTTTGATCACACATGGATAAACGCAGCGGATCGCTGACGGTGTTGCTTTCTTTCTTCTTTCGATGATCTCACTTGCTTTTGGTCCCGGTAATGTGTCTGTAATGATCTTTGGTAATTCTTCTCTTAACATAATCGTCTCCTCCTGCCTCTTATTTATATTCTTCCATTGTTGCTTTATAAATTCCCTGTGGTGGCAGAGTGCCATCCGGGATCAATGTCACATATTCTTTATCTTTGATCTGTTCTTCAAACTCTTTTGCTGCCTGTTCTAAAATAGCTGGGGTTTTGATGACTTCAATATTTGATACTGCTAATATCTTTGCCGCCTGTACCATACCTTTAAATCCAATGCTTCCACCTGCACAGGCTGCTACTTTCCAGTTATGCCAGCCGCCTTGTGGTGCTGTAACGACACGGAAATTTGCTGTCGGTGCTTTCCAGCTGTACTCTGCCATATCGGTCACGCCACAGCCGCATTTTCTGGTTGGAATGATACCGGTCGGCAGTCCACTTTCTTCTAATCCTTCAAATTTCTGCATTTCTTTTACCATTGCAATTTCTTCTTCGGTATAAGTTATCGGTGGCAGCAGCTTCATGTTATCCTCGATTACTTTTGTCAATGCCGCATTCGGGATCTTTTCCCTTGAAGCAGAAATAAATTCTTTTTCTATCTCTGTACCGGAAGCTAACGCTCCTGCTTTTGCACAAGCATCCACCCGTTTCATAACATCTGACATCTCTGCACTGTCTGTAAACCGTCCGACTACCCATAAAGACGCATGATCCGGAACGACATTCGGGATTTCAGGTCCCGCATCATTAAAGGTATAATTGATCGTATTTGCCCTGCTTGCCTCTGCCGGTTTGATATGCTCCCGCAAAAATTCGATCGCATGGGAAGTCCATATCGCACCATCTAGGGCGCTTCTTCCAAACCATGGTGAATTTCCATGTGCCTGTCTTCCTTTATAGTGATAGCGGACATTGAAAAAGGCATTACATACATCTTCATCTGCTCCATTCTCAAAGCTCGGATGCCAGTCGAGTACATAGTCCAAATCATCAAACAGACCTGCTTTTGCCATAAATGGTTTTCCGACACAGATTTCTTCTGCCGGTGTTCCAAAGACTTTTATGGTTCCTTCGATTTCATTTTTTTCCATGACCTCTTTTAATGAAACTGCTGCAAGTACTGCCGCTGTTCCTAAAAGATTATGTCCACAGCCATGTCCCGGTGCTCCTTCTTTTACCGGATCAGGATATGGTGTATCGGCCTTCTGTGAAAGTCCGGGCAGGCAGTCATATTCAACGCTCATTCCTATGACCGGATGTCCGCTGCCAAAAGTCGCCACGAATGCTGTTTGCATATCAGCAACATTTCTTGTGACACTAAAGTCATATTTTTCCAGGGTATGTGCCAACAGGGAAGATGCATACTGTTCTTCAAGTGCCAGTTCCGGGTTTTCCCAGATTTCCTTTGCCAGTGCTATAAATTCCTCTTTATGTTCTTCTATATGTTCTAAGGCTTCTTTCTTTAACGCATCCATGAAACTCTACCTCCTACTCCTCAATTTCGGGATATAATTTTCGATATTTCTCCATTGTCTTTGTATTGATTCCATGACAAGGACTTACATCATCAGGAATCAGACACTCATAAACCCGTCCGTTCATTCTTTCCTTCCATTCCTTTGCTGCTTCCTCTAAAATAGAAGGTGTCATCATCGCAGTCAGACCATTGAATGCCATCAGTTTTCCTGCCTGAATGAGCGTTTTATCTCCAATCGAACTTCCCACACAGCTTGCTACTTTCCAGTTATGCCAGCCGCCTTCCGGTGCTGCTGTCATCCAGAAGGTCGCATACGGTGCACACCATGAAAATTCAGATGTATCACACAGTACGGTTCCACTTGTTCCAAACTCCATAAGTTCTGTATCTAAGCCCTTGACTTCCACGCCATCATTTTTCTGCATTTCTTTTGCAAGTTCCTGTTCCTCCGGTGTAAAATCAGGTGCTCCTAATTCCGCAAAATTGTCATAGATCATCTTTGATAATACTTTATTTGGTATTTTCTCATGTGTTTCACATAAGATTTCCTTTTCAAATGTTGTTTCGGTTGCCATAGCTCCTGCTTCAACACAGCGGTCAACACGTTCAATGACATCTTTCATCAGTTCTGAAGTGGTAAACCGTCCTACCACCCACATCGTAGTATCTGCCGGAACGACATTTGCGATCTCCGGTCCCACATGGGAAAATGTATAGTTGATCGTATTTCCTCTGTCAGCGGCTGCCGGTTCATAATGCTCTCTTAACATTTCAATTCCCTGTCCGGCTAATAATGCTGCATCTAAGGAACTTCTTCCATTCCATGGAGCATTTCCATGTGCCTGTCTGCCTTTCCAGTGATATTTGATACTAAAATATGCACCGCAGGTATCATAATGTGCTTTATTATAATAAAATGGATGCCAGTCTAAAAAGCAGTCTACGCCATCATAGAACCCATCTTTTGCCATAAATGGTTTGCCGACACAGATTTCTTCTGCCGGAGAACCAAAGATCTTGATTGTTCCGGTGATTCCTTCGTTTCTCATAATCTGGCTTAATGCGATCGCTCCTAACACTTCAGCAGTTCCTAAAATACAGTGACCACATCCCTGTCCCGGTGCTCCCTCGATCACAGGCTCTTTCTTTGGAGAACCCGCTTTTTGGGAAAGTCCCGGCAGACAGTCATATTCAGCATTAAAACCGATCACAGGCTTCCCACTTCCATAGGATGCCACAAAAGCTGTCGGCATACCGGATACACCTTTATCTACCGTAAATCCGTATTTTTCCAATACATCTGTCAACTGTTTCGCACTTTCATATTCCTCTAATCCTAACTCCGGATGTGCAAACAGATGATGTGATATTTTTTCAAACTCTGCTTTGTTTGCATCAATCCATTCAACGACCGCTTCTTTGTATTCACTGATCTCTTTCATAAATTACGCATCTCCTTTCACCATCTGCGTGGGCTGCTTGTCCGCATTTTTATGAAGTAATTTTTTTATTTTTTTGTTCCAGCTTAAAAACTGTGCTTTGCTGTTTAAGATTCCATTCGGCATGATCAGTGTCGTAATGATCAGGATGATCGCATAGATCAGAAGTTTATAATCGTCAATTCCCTGTAAGCTCTCCATGATGATCGTAATGAAGAACGCTCCAAAGATCGGACCTCTGACAGTTGCAAGGCCTCCTAACACGTTCATTGCGATAAATTCTGTCATCATAGACTGACCAAATACATTTGTAGGTGTAAGGATCTTCATATAATGTGCATAGAAGACTCCGCAGAATCCAGCCATATAAGCAGATAATACGAATACTTTGATCTTTGTCTTTGTCAGATCGACTCCTAATGACTCTGCTGCTTCCTGTGAATCCCTGATCGCTTTCATTGCCAATCCTGTAGAACTTTTTGCAAGGATACCGCATACAAGAGCGATCACAGCAAAGATGATAAACATCAGATAATAGTAAGGGATCTTATCTACACCGTTGAAATTGATTGAACCGATATCATGAAAGGAATCCATCATCCAGAATCCTAATTCGCCTCGTGTAAGATCTACTAGGTTTGTAAATACCAGACGGATGATCTCTGCTAAACACATCGTTGCGATAATAATGTATGGTGCTGCTTTTAACCGTAATACCGGAATCGCTATGATGAGTCCGACAACCGCCGCTGCGATCGGTCCTACGATGAATCCAAGCCATGGGCTCATATGGAAGTAGTAATTCAGCATTGCTGATGTATAAGCTGCGATTCCAAAAAATACCTGCTGTGCCAATGACCAGATTCCCATATATCCCATTAAAAGATTCCAGCTAAGTGTCATGGCTGCCCACATCATACATAAGATCAGGACACCTTCAACATAAGATTCATTTCCATATCCGCTTCCCCGTAAGATGATCGGAAAAATAAACAGCACGATAAAGAAAACTGCCGAAATACCTATTTTTCCTATACTATTATCAAAAAATTTCATAAATCGTTCTTTCATTTATCATCACTCCTTCTTTCCGAATAATCCTGTTGGTTTTACCCAGAACATTACGATCACTAATGCATATGCGATAACGTTCTGCCAGCCGCTTCCTAAAAACTGTGTGGAAAAACTTTCGATGATACCAAGTAAGATACCTGCTATAATCGAACCACCGATACTTCCCAGTCCGCCAACGATACAGACAACGAAAGATTTTAACTGGATGGAACCGCCCATCCATGGATTGATACCATAAATCGGTGCTAACAGACATCCTGCTACTGCACAAAGGGCAACTGCGATACCAAAAGTGATCATATAAATACGTTTTGTACAGATTCCCATTAAGTTTGCTGCGAATATATCCTGTGCGGTTGCTGAGATTGCCCAGCCGAATTTTGTCTTTTTGATCACATACATCACAACGATCAGGGTAACGATCGCAACTGCTGCCACGATCAATCTCTGTGCTGCCATGGTGATACCGCCGATCTCATAGATCGCATCACTGAAATATGGAACACCTACATTCGTTTCGCCCCAGACAAGCTGTGCGATATTTTCCAGCATGATACCGATGGCTAATGTCAGGATAAATGGCGTATCTCCAAACTTTCCCCGTCCAAGTGAAGGTGCTAATACTACACGTTCGATCACCATACCACAGAGGAATACTCCTGCTACTGCGATCAAAAGCGAAATCAATACCGGCATACCTAGCATTTTTGACAATGTATAGAAGAAATAGGCTCCTAACATATAGAAATCTCCATGTGCTACGTTGATCATCTTTAGTACGCCCCATGTAACGGTTAATCCTACTCCAAGTACTGCATAATAAGATCCGCTGATCGTTCCATTGATTAAATTCTGCAAAAATATTGTCATACTCTCATCTCCTTATAGTCCCAAATATAACTTCTGAATCTCAGAGCTTGCTAACATTTCCTTTGCATCTCCGCTCATGCGGATTACTCCATTTTCAAGTACATATCCTCTGTCTGCTGCATTTAAGGCAATGTTGGCATTCTGTTCTACAATTACGATCGTGATCCCTCTTTCTTTATTGATCTTTTTGATAATATCAAATACGGTATCTACAATGTTTGGAGCCAGACCAAGTGAAGGTTCATCTAACATTAAAAACTTCGGATTTGACATCAGTGCCCTTGCGATCGCACACTGCTGCTGTTCACCACCGGACATGGTACCAGCATACTGGTTCAGACGTTCTTTCAAACGCGGGAATAATTCTAAGATCCATTCATAATTGCTTTTATCTTTTGTGGAATACGCTCCAAGCATCAGGTTTTCTTTGACCGTAAGTTCCGGGAACAGATGTCTGCCTTCCGGGGTAAGCGTGATTCCTTTTGTGACTAATTTATATGCCGGAACCTTCATCAGGCTCTCATTTTCAAATTCAATTTCACCAGTCCGTCTGGTTTCGATTCCACAAATGGTTTTCATTAAAGTTGTCTTTCCTGCACCATTTGATCCAAGGATCGTTACGATCTCTTTTTCTTTGATTTCTAAATTGATATCATATAATACCTGGACATCTCCATAAAAAGCATTCAGATTCTTAATCTTAAGCATGTACATCCCTCCTCGCTGCAGATCCTAAGTAAGCTTCAATTACTTCAGGATCGTTCATAACTTCTTTGGGATTTCCTTCGATCAGTTTCTGACCATGATTGATAACTACCATGGAATCCGATACTCCTGTGATCGCCTTCATAACATGTTCAATCATCAGGATACTGACTCCCCGTCCGTTAATATCTTTGATCACGTCCATCATTTCTAACACTTCCGTCGGATTCAGTCCCCCGATCACTTCATCTAACAGGAGTAATGACGGTTTTGTTGAAAGTGCTCTTGCTAACTCTAATTTCTTTCGCTGTGCAACGTTCAAACTCATTGCATATTCATCTTTTTTATCTGCTAATCCTACAAATTCAAGCAGTTCTTCTGCTTCTTCTTCACATTCTTTCATTTTCGGCTTTTTTGCCTGACCATAAAATGATCCAACCATTACATTTTCTAACAATGTATTTTTTTCAAATGGTCTTGTTACCTGAAATGTTCTTGCAATCCCTAATTTGCATCTTTCATTTACTTTTTTCTTATTCATAGAAGCACCATTAAATTTTACGGTACCTGTATAGCCTTGATAGAAACCTGTAATGGTATTGAACATCGTTGTTTTTCCTGCACCATTTGGACCGATAACACCTAGGATCTTTCCTCTCTCTAAGTTGAAAGATACTTCATTGACTGCTAAGAGTCCTCCGAATTTCATGCTTACATTTTCAAGTTCTAAAATATAATCTTTATTTTCCATATTTCTCACTTCCTGCCTGATTTAATATGTGCAGCTATTTTTAGCAGTCCGGTCATAACCCATAGAATAAGCGCATACCCTGGGTTATGAAAGAGACTGTCATATTTTTCATTACTTCTGTGTTGGTTTGTATTCTGCAAGTGCTGATTCTATCGGATAGATCTGGTAACTTGCGCCATCCTGGATCTGTGCAGCTTTTACTTCTACATAACCTTCGCCACAGTAGATTGTATGGTTTTCCGGATTGAACTGGATATGTCCTTTGTAAGTATCATAGCCATCTTCGGAAAGTAAGGCTTCGGATAATGCATCTCCATCTACGGATCCTGCTGCTTCCATTGCTTTTAATACAACTAACATATCAGAATAACCATCGATATAATCGAATGTAACGCTCTCACCACAGTACTCTGTCAGCTTATCCTGAAATTCTTTACTTGTTTTGTCATGTTCAACATCTACTAAAAGTGGTGCCCACATCAGACCATCTGCCTGACTTCCGATCTGCTCAACAAATTCCGGCTGTGATGGGAAGTAAATTGCCATATGCGGTACATCACTGAGTCCGTTTTCTGCAAGCTGTTTGATCAGTGCTACACCAGTTGCCGGTGTTGTGGAACAGGAGAAAATGATGTCTGCATTTTTTGTTTTGATATCTGAAATAATGGAGTATAGATCAGTCGCTCCAAACTCCCAGTAGTTTTCAGACACTACGGTATATCCTTCGGCTTCCATCTTTTCTACAACTGCCGCAAGATTAGAACGTCCATAATCGGTTTCATCACCACAGATTGCGATGGTTTTATTTGGTGCTTTGATCGATCCTTTATCGATCAGGTCCAATACGGTATCTGCACATACATCACCGTATACATTTGAATCCCAGCCAAACTTAAAGAAGTGTTTATAACTTTCAGGGTCTTCTACAATCTTATCTGAAATAGCGGAACTTACCGGCTCTAAGGTTGCCATCGGAATATCGTATTTCTTAGCAATTTCCATTGTTGCCACACCAACTGCTGAGTTAAAGGATTCACAGAAAAGGAAATCTACTTTATCGCTTGTGATCAGCTTCTCACAGTTGGATAATCCGGTCTGTGCATCGGAACCTGTATCGTAATATACAACTTCTACCTGTTTCTTTTTACCATCAATGGTAATACCACCATCTGCATTGACTTCATCAACTGCCATCTGGATTCCGGTATTGACGTGTGTACCGGCTTCTGCGGAACTTCCTGTTGTAGGACCAGATACACCGATCTTGATCGTATCTCCCGATGCGGATGAACCTGTGCTTTCACTGCCATCTGTTGTCTGGGTAGATGTATCTGCCTTACTGCTTCCACATCCTGCCATCAGTGACGCCACCATAGCTACCGTTAATACTGCGGATAAGATTTTCTTTTTCATAATGTTGTCCTCCTTCGTGATAATAAATTAGAATTAAAAAGACGCAGATGAAACGTTTTTGTTTCTCTGCGTCTTTGCATCCTTGTTTTCTTGACAAGGATGATTATATGCCCTGAAAATTTTTTCTGCATCATTGAACTTAACAAAATACTTTGTAAAAGTTTACAATTCCTCTGCCATATCTGCCATCAACACTGCATTCAACATCACAGATGCACCTTCTGTACACTGCTCTGGCGAAGAATATTCTTCTTCGCAATGGGACAGCCCTCCCTTAGACTGCACAAATATCATTGTTGTTGGCAGCATATAGCCTAAATACTGTGCATCATGTCCGGCTCCCGAATGGATATACTGATAAGATACACCAAGATCCCTTGCCGCTTTTTCCACATAAGATACCAGCGTCTGATTCCAGTATACTGTTTCTCTCGTCCATGCCTCCTGTATCTCACAGCTACAGCCACTCCATTCTTTCTTTGTACAGTCCTTTAATATCTCTAATACCTTTTTTAGATATTTCGGATCTTTATGGCGTGCATCAAAAGAAAATTCAAAATAATCCGGTACACAGGTATGGATGCATGGATGGCATACCACTTCACCGGTAGTATAGACCAGCCCCGGGATATGCAGGGCATCTATTTGTTCATGCAGGCTGCAAAGCACCTGTGATGCCGCATAAAATGCATCTTTCCTCCGCTCCATCGGAAATGTTCCCGAATGAACGGTCTGCCCTCTTAAGATCACACGGTAATTCATTAACCCGATCACGCAATCCACAACTCCGATATCTTTATGATGTTCTTCTAAGATCGGTCCCTGCTCGATATGGGTTTCAAAAATACACTCATATTTCTCCGGTGTCATCCGGTATTTTTTATCTCCCTGATATCCTGATCGTTTCAAAGCCTCTCCAAATGTGGTCTTATTATCCACGATGCTTTTTGAATCCATCATATCTTCAAAATGATATTTCTCCTGAATCTGTGGTGGCAGATAATCATAACAGACGATTCCTGAACACATCATAGACGGTTCATATAAGGAGCCTTCTTCATTTGTCCAGATAACTGCTGTCAATGGATGCTTGTGCGGGATTTTTTCCCGAACGATGGTTTCAAGTACTTCCATTGCAGATAAGACACCTAAGATCCCATCATAATTACCACCATTTAATACAGAATCCACATGAGATCCCATGGCTATCCGCTTTGCATCCGCATCCTCTCCTGCAATCGTTGCATATATATTACCAACATCATCGATCTCAATAGAAGCACCGATCTTTCTCATTCTCTTTTCAAATTCTTCTCTTGCCATGACCGCTTCTTTCGACAGGGAATATCTGGTGATCCCACCATTTCCGGTTGCTCCAAACGTAGCGAAAGTCTGTATTTTTTCTGTCATATTTTCTAAACTGCACTGGTACATATAAACCCGCCTTCTTTCTTTGTATCCTATATTTCTAATAATTCCTTAATCCTTAGTGCCAGATAATATTTCGTACGGTCTACCGTACTATAGAGATCACATTGTAAGATCTCAGATATTTTTTTCAGATGATAGGAGATCGTATTCCGATGCAGATAACACAATTCTGCCACATCTGACATTTTTCCATTGCATTTTAAATATGCATATAGAATATTGCAGTAATCTGTCGCATTTTCTGCATCATATTGTTCAAGCGTACCAATCTCCCGCTCTTTATACTGCTCTAAAAACTTCTTATCTTTTGTTGTCAGAAAAAGTGTTGCGATCCCTAACTCGTCCATGAAGCCAATATCTATCTGCTCTTTATATTCGATCCGGCACATCCATGTTAAGGCATCGTAATACTGTGACAATTTTTTGATCTCTAAACTTAAATCACTGACTGCAAATGTCAGGCTTCCTTTTCCATCCTGCCACTTTGGAAATGAGAGCATTTCCTGTAACATATTCTGTATAACACTTTTTTCACTTGCAGGAAGGATCATTGTCAAAAAATGATTTTTCCGGAAGATGACATATTTATCAAATATTTTATTGACGTACCGTTCAAAATATGTCCTGATATCATAAAATAACTTCGTGATATCTACACCATCTTCCCCCTCTGTAAGCGTAGGCATACACTTGACCATACAAAACCTGTTATCTGATCCAATCCCCTCGTCTTCTAATACAGGAAGATATTCTTCTGCTTTTTCAGGTGAAAAAACTGCCATTCGGAATGCCGCACAGAGATTTTTCGATTTCTGGTCTGTTTTCATGATCTCATTGCAGAACTCACGGTTAAATTCCACCAGATGAACATCCCATGGCAACGTAAATACCGGAAACTGATGTTCTTCTGCCAGCTTTAAAACCGACGCCGGCACAGATTTGATATACGGTCCGATATTGATGATCAGTCCGCAGGCTTCTTTTGAGATCAACTGCTCTGTGTAATCAAACAGACTTTCGCTGCCGATGTTGGTAATTCCTGTAATTACTACAAGTTCCCCACCTTTTAAAAAGCCAATAACATCCTTATCCTCTACCTGATGAATCCATGTCACCTGCCCCCAAATTCCCCCAGATCCAGCAACTAACTTCATTTTATATTTCCGCATTGCTGTATAGTAGATCCTGTCAAGAGTAACTGACATTATTCTTCACCCTTTCTCGGTCTGTACGTTACTGTTCACACCTGACAGTGTGACCAGCAACGATTACAGCCCATTTAAAATGCCTCTACGAGGCAGGGGCTGTAATCACACAATAATTAACACTATGGCGCATAGCTTGACAGCGCAGTGTCAAGCTTGCGTCTGAACAGTAACGTCTGTACAAATATTTATTACATCTTCATTTACATTTTCTCTTTTCCGGTTTTCTCCACTAACGTAATCTCATAGACAGCCGCTTTATCCTTTGCTTTTTCAATATATTTCATTCCTTCTTCCATAAAATCAGGTGAATATTTTTCTAAGAATAATTTCAAATATGGCTCTTTTCCTTCTTCAAGTACACGGATATCACCAAAACAGATCACACTCTGAAACTTCGTATTGAAACTTTCCGGTATCACTTCTGTATTTCTCACAACAGTAAAGGAAACTTTTTTGCACTGTCTGATATTGATATTTTTGTGTCCTGATGCATTTGTTCCATGCAGATAGATCTTATTATCTTTGTACACATAATTAACAGGGACTGCATATGGATAGCCATTTTCCCCATACGTTCCTAAAATCCCATACTCTGTATTCTTTAATACGTCTTCTACTTCAGCTGCGGCCATTAACTTATCTTTTCTTCTCATTTCCATGATATAATCCTCCTCATTGTTAAAATTTCTTATATCCTGTATAATAAAAAAGAGGCACTGATCTTTCGATCAACGCCTTTGTTTGTTAAAAAACAATACCATATTTATTTCTCTTTGTAAAGTCTACCTGTTTGACCATTTTTGATCTTTATGATAATTAGTTACTGTTCACACAGCAGACAGACATTTACTGTCTGTCTGCGTAAGAAAGTGATTCAGGTGGTGATTTTTGCTTCGCAAAGCGAACTTTCATGCAAAAATCACGAGTTACTGGTCACGGAGTGAACAGTAGCGATAATTATATTTAATTAGTATTTTATTAAGTTCTCACCCATCAGGATAAGTGGAGGTATCTGGAAATGAATGAAAAAACAATGGATATGACAAAAGGGTCTATCATGCCTAAACTGATCCGGTTCGCTCTGCCGGTACTCTTAGGTATGCTCTTTCAGCGGATCTATAATTTTGCTGATGTATATATTGTAGGAAAATTTTTAGGTGATGATGCACTGGCTGCCGTCAGCATCGCCGGATCGGGTATGTATCTCCTGCAGTCGGTCATGATGGGGCTGACTACCGGTGTCAGCGTTGTGATCGCACAATACTATGGTGCAAAAGAAGAACAGAAAGTTACAGAAACATTTGTAACTTCCATTTATGTGGCTGCCGGTTCCGCACTTTTGATCACAATTATCGGTGTGATCGGGGCAAAACCGTTACTCTGTGCCTTGCAGACGTCGGATGACCTGATGCAGGATGCATGGGTTTATCTCGTCACCATATTTGCGGGTTCTATTGGCACGATGCTTTACAACTGGATCTCTGCCGTACTGCGCTCCCTTGGAAATTCCGTTGTTCCACTGATATTTCTGGTCATTTCAAGCGCACTGAATATCGTACTGGACATTTTATTTATTGCAGGTATACCTATGGGTGTTGCAGGTGCCGCACTCGCAACCGTACTTGCACAGGTGATCTCCGGTGTATTGTGTCTGCTCTACGCATTTAAGATCCTGCCCATGCTCCGCCTGTCAAAAGAAAAGATGCATATGGATACCGGCATTGCAAAACTGATCTTAATATACGGTGTTCCTACAGGACTTCAAATGAGTATCATCTCTATTTCAGATATGACTTTACAGGCAATGATCAATACATATGGAACAGCTTTAGTTGTCGCTTATGGGGTCAGCACCAAAGTAGAAGGCTTAGGCTGGCAGATGGCAGATGCGATCGGTACTTCTCTTGGTACTTTTGTCGGGCAAAACGTCGGTGCCGGAAATCCTGACCGTGTAAAAAAAGGAGTCCGCTGTGCCTATCTGATGGATATCATATGCTATGGTATTTTCTGTCCGGTGATCTGGTTTTTTGCCAGCCCGATCATGCAGGCATTCACACAGAACACCGATGCGATCCGTTGTGGGATCGAATACATCAGGATTTTCAGTGGATTTTTCGTTATTGGAGGTTTTTTAGTAATCTATCACAATATTTTACGTGCTGCCGGAGATGTAAAAGTCACTGTTTTAATGGGAGTATCCGAAGTCATTACCAGAATCGGATTTACATTCTTATTCAGTGCCTGCTTTGGCTATTATGGACTATGGTGGGTTTCCCCTCTGACATGGTGTTGTGCCGCACTCGTCGGAGCCGTCCGTTACTACTCCGGAAAATGGATGGGAAAAGTAAAAATTTCATAAAACTGGTTTTGTGAGTTCTCGAACTCACATTTCTATGCTATAATGGGCGCATGTAATGTATGCGGCTTTACGGTTAGTATTTATGCTTACAACAGATTTACAAAATAAGATCAAAGGAGTGTATAAGGTATGGCAGATGAAATCATAACAGAAACAACAGAATCAATGGATGATTACAAGGCAGAATTAGAATCCTCGTTCCGCAAATTATCAGAAGGCGATATCATAACCGGTACAGTGATCGCAGTCAGCGAAGAAGATGTGACACTTGACTTAAAGTATTATGCACCGGGCATCATCAAGGCAGAAGAATTAAGCAGTGATCCTGACTTTAACCTGACGGAATCCGTTCACGTTGGTGATGTGTTAGAAGCTACTATTATCCGCATGGACGATGGTGAAGGCAACCTTCTTTTATCCAGAAAAGAAGCAAATGACATTCTTGCATGGGATAAGTTAAACCAGTATTTAGAAGATGAAACCGTTTTACATGTCCGCATCAAAGGCATCGTTCCAAGCGGTGTGATCGCCTATGTGGAAGGCATCCGCGGATTTATCCCTGCTTCCCATCTCTGCTTAGATTATGTCGAGGACTGCAACCCATGGCTTGGAAAAGATGTAGATGTAAAAGTCATTACTGTAGATCCAGCCCAGAAAAAATTAGTCCTTTCTGCAAAACTGGTAGAACGGGAACGTGCGAAAGAAGAACGGAATCATAAGATCGCCATGTTAGTTCCGGGAAGTGTTGTTGAAGGTACGGTAGAAACTTTAATGCCGTATGGTGCATTTATCAATCTCGGAAATGGTTTAAGCGGTCTTGTACATATCTCCCAGATCTGTACCCGCCGTATCAAAAAACCGGGTGAGGTCTTATCGATCGGTCAGACCGTACAGGCTAAGATCTTAAATACAAATGACAATAAGATCAGCTTAAGTATGCGTGCGATTGAAGAAGAAATGGTGGATACACAGGCCAAGGAGATGAAATCTGTTCAGGAATATGTTTCAAATGAAGCTGCTTCTACGAGCCTTGGTTCTTTGCTTGCGAACTTGAAATTAGATTAGTATGAAGGAAAAACGCTGGCACATAGCTATTTTTGTTATGTGACAGCGTTTTTTATTATCTTAGTTTTTTAATATAAAGGGCATCAGATAAAATGGTTTCAGCATAAGATTTTCTTCCTGTCCAATATCCTTTTGAGATAACAGATATATATTATGCACATTTTTTGAAAACTTTTTATAAAACTCCTTGATTGATCCATGCTTACCGATACCGGAAGATTTAATTTCAAAAGCATTTACTTTACTTCCCTTAGAAATCAAAAAATCCACTTCATAATAATGTGTACTTCCAGCTTTTTCCCATGTATGATAATATAGTTCTCTACCTGATGCAGCAATCATCTGGGCAACAAGATTTTCGTATAGATATCCTAAATTTGCCGGTAATTTATCTGAAAGCAGCTTTGCGTACACATCATTTTCGGTTACCGGACGATCCATAAACATTAACGTAACAAACAGTCCTGTATCTGAAAGATATAATTTATAACTATCAAAATCTTTTGTATCTGTCAAACTGACTCTAGGATCTGTCGAATTAAAACATGGTAAAATTGTCTTAGAATCGATCAGTTCAAACAACAATTCATCTGTTTTTGTCTTACCTCTCTTTCCGATTGCAGTTGTAACCCGGTATTTTCTCGAATCTTTTGCCAACTGAGCTGGAATTGAATGATAGAGTGCAGATATTCTCCCAGATGCATCAATTTTTTTAAAATCTTCTTCATAAAGTGCGATGATCTGTCTTTTTACCATATCTATTTCTGAAAAATTTCTACCTTCTATATAAGCTTCTACTGCCTGCGGCATACCACCAACAGCCATATATATTCTAAGATCTCTCATCAATTTACGGTTTGTAGCCTGTCCAATGGATGCACGCATATCATATATTTGCTGTAAAAGTTTATAGTTATTACCCGTCGCATTACAAAATTCTTCATAATCCATTGGATATACCTGAATTTTCATTTCCTCAGATGGAATTAAAATATCTTTTACATTTTTCTTTATGGAAATCAAAGAACCCGTTTCTATATAACTGTATCTTCCATCAGCTACAAGATGTTTGATTGCCTGTCTAGCCTTAGGAAATAGCTGTACTTCGTCAAATATGATTAACGATTCCTGTTTATACAGCGTTACTCCGGTTTCTGCTTGTAGTCTTAAAAAAAACATATCCAGATTTCCGATATCATCAAAACATTCCCGTATAGTATTCGTTGTTTTTGAAAAATCGATCAAAATATATGACTTATATTCATTTTTCGCAAAATTCTCTGCAATCGTAGATTTGCCAACTCGTCTTGCCCCTTCGAGCAAAACTGCATATTGGCCTGAATAATGCTTTTTCCATTCTAACAAACTATTATATGCTTTTCTTTCAAAATACATAGAATCCTCCTGAATATAAACTGTTATAGCATAAAATGTGCTTTTCTTCAAGATTCTATATTTCCATTTTATGCATTTCTTCAAAGTTTTATTCCAAAAAAGCGTGCATTTCTTCAAGATTTTTAAATATTAAATCAATCATGGCAAAATTTTATCCACATCTGACGTCCTCATAATACGGATTGCCGCAAACGCAGATACTATCCCAACGGCAGCTCCCATCAATACATCTGTCGGATAATGTACCCCGACATAGAGCCTTGATAAACAGATCAATATTCCTAATACAAATAGCGGTATACCTGCTTTCTTTGGAAGTTTCTTTAACAGGACAACCGAAGCAGCCATCGAACAGGTCGAATGACCGGATGGAAATGATGCGTCATGCGGCATTTTTCCAATAAACCGTAATCCTTCTACTACTTCATACGGTCGGATACGGTTGACTATGTTTTTTAATAAAAGATTTGTAATCACAAATCCGATCAGAATTGCCACAAGGCTTGTCAGTCCTGTCTTTCTGTATTTTACAAAAAATAGTAATAACACAGATAACACAAGCCAGAACCAGCCGGCATTTCCGAGATTTGTAATAAAGGTCACTACCTGATCTAATCTGTCTTTCCTGACATACTCCTGGATCCACAACAGGATATTTCCATCTAAAGTTAAAAACCAGTTCATCTTTGTTCCCTCATTTTTTCGTTATCATTATTTGAAGCACGGATTGCTTTCTTGCTACGCAGCTCCCACAATTTTATATTTATATTTTTGATATTCCCATCATATATTTGATTAAGGCTTTCTCCGGAGTATATCCATGCAGTTTTTACAATTTCTATCAGAATCCATCATTCCCATTACGATATTTATGATACTTTCCTACGCCCTGTTAAACCGTCAGAATGTGTACCAGGATTTTTTGAAAGGTGCAAAAGACGGATTTTTGACCGTTATTGATATCCTGCCAACTCTGATCGGTCTGATGACGGCTGTCGGAATCTTACGTGCCTCCGGCTTTCTGGATTTCTTTTCGGATCTTTTAAAAATCCTGCTGGGACCTTTGCATATTCCGACAGAACTGCTCCCTGTTGCTGTCATCAAAATGTTTTCCTCATCTGCTGCAACCGGTCTGCTCTTAGACCTGTTTAAAACGTATGGAACAGATTCTTTTATCGGACTTTCTGCTTCTATTATGATGAGCTGTACAGAAACAATCTTCTATACCATGAGCATCTACTTTATGCATATCCATGTAAAAAAGACTCGTTTTACGCTTGCCGGTTCGCTTTTTGCCGTGATCAGCGGAATTGCGGCAAGTATTTTTCTTGCGGGGCTGTTGTGCTAAATATTCGAAGCGTTGTAGATTATTTGTAAAAAACCACAGGCATTCATCATAACCTGTGGTTTATATATTCTCACTTTATCCTCTATAACACTTTCGAGAGAAAATCCTGCAATCTCGGATTCTTCGGGTGATTGAAAAATTCTTCCGGTGTATTTTCTTCCATGATGATTCCTTCATCCACAAACAGCACTTTGCTTCCAACTTCTTTTGCAAAGCCCATTTCATGTGTGACAACAACCATCGTCATACCGCTGTCTGCTAACTCTTTCATAACGTCAAGCACTTCACCTACCATTTCAGGATCAAGTGCAGAAGTCGGTTCATCAAACAGCATCACCTTCGGATTCATTGCAAGGGAACGGACAATTGCAATCCGCTGTCTTTGTCCACCGGAAAGCTGTGACGGATATGCATCTGCTTTTTCAGTCAGATTGACTCTTTTTAAGAGATTAAGTGCTGTTTCCTGCGCTTCTTCTTTGTTCATCAGCTTTAATTTCGTTGGCGCTAAAATGATATTATCCATGATCGTTAAGTTGTTAAACAGATTAAAGTTCTGGAATACCATTCCCATATGTTCCCTTACTTTGTTGATATCTGTTTTCGGATCTGTGATCAGTTTTCCATCAAACCAGATCTCTCCGCTTGTCGGTGTTTCTAAGAGATTCATGCAGCGTAAAAAAGTACTTTTACCGGAACCTGACGGTCCTACGATAACGATCTTTTCACCTTTTTCCACATGATAATCAATGCCTTTTAATACTTCTGTTTTACCAAACGTTTTATGCAGATTTTTAACGGTGATCACCTTTACGCAGCCTCCTCTCTAATCTCTCTAACAATTTACTCAATATCTTAATAATAATAAAGTAAATAACTGCGGCACCGATCAACGGCATAAATGCTTCATATGTCCTTGATGTTACCTGACTCGCAACTCTTGTCAGATCAGAAAGACTGACATAACCTACGATCGCAGTTTCTTTTAACAATACAATAAATTCATTACCGATCGGCGGGAGTACATTCTTGATCGCCTGCGGCAGAATGATATAACGCATCGTCTGCGCTTTTGACAATCCTAACGAACGTCCTGCCTCCATCTGTCCATGATCGACAGCCTGGATTCCTGCACGCATGATCTCTGATACATAGGCACCGCTGTTGATACCAAAAGTCAGGACTGCTACAAGCACTCCGTTTTTGCTGCTTGACATCACGATAAACCACATGATCAGTAACTGTAATACAGACGGTGTTCCTCTGATAATATCAATGTATGCCTGTGCAAGGTAGGAAAATATCGTACGTTTTCCCGTTCTTGTCGTAGACATCTTCATCAATGCGATCACCGTACCGATCACCACACCTAAGATTGCTGCAAATACAGCAATTTGTATTGTAACCCCTAATCCCTGTAGATATAGTTTCCATCGGTCACCATCGATAAAAGCGATCCGAAACTTATAAGCAACATCTGCCATCCATTCCTGCATAGATTTTCTCCAATTCTATCTCTTAGTTCTGCTCAATATATGTAGCAACTAATTTATCAAATGTTCCGTCTTCTTTGATATCTTTTAATGCCTGATTCACTGCACTTACTAATGCTTCATCACCCTTTGGCATTGCGATCGCATATTCTTCTGCTTCAAAATCAAAGTCTGCACCATCGATCACTTTTACATCATCACCGAATTTTTCTGCAAATACTTCTGCCGGATTCTTGTCGATGATCACAGCATCTACTCTGCCATTGATCAGATCGTTGACAGCATCTACACCCTTATTGTACTGGGATGCAGTTGCATCAGGAATATCTTCTACAATAAAATCTCCGGTTGTTCCAAGCTGTACACCGATTGTCTTTCCTTCTAAATCACTTGCCGATGCGATTGTGGAGTCTGCCGGAACAATTACATACTGGACTGCTTCATAATATGGATCTGAGAAATCTACCATATTCTTACGCTCATCTGTAACTGTCATACCAGCAATGGCAACATCGATCTTACTTCCGATAGAAGCTACTAAGGAATCAAATTCCATATTTTCTACTTCTACTTTCACACCCATTTTCTCACCGATCGCTTTAATGAGTGCCATATCAAAACCATCTGGTTCTCCATCATCACCTACATATTCAAATGGCGGAAATTCTGCATTTGTTCCAACGGTCAGTACTCCGTCTGCGATCGCATCACTTTTATCTGATGCACCTTTTGAACCACATCCTGCCAAAGCAACTGTCATAGCTAAAGCAAGTACTACTAATGTCTTTTTCATAATCTTGTATCTCCTTTCAAAATCCTCATTATTCCTCTGAATCTTTTTTATTTTATCATCTTTATGCATAATTACAAGTATAAAAATGCATTTTATTGTCTTTCCATATTTTACATTGCAAAAATTGCGCTTCAACGGAATAATAGAAAGTATGAAAAAAAGATTACAAACCCAGTTTTCTACCAGACAATATATGCTGTCAAAGGATTTTAAGATCTACTATTATAATGATACTTCTCTGACCAATGTTGGCAGGCATGAGCAGGTTACGATCTGTGTAAACAGGCACTTACTACCTTACAGAATATGATCGCAGCTGCGGTACTGATACAGGTCGCTATGATCGCAGGGGCTATGATCCCCGCAGCATCGACACTTCCGTACTGCTGCCGGTAAGCGATCATATTGACCGGTATTAACTGTAAGGAAGATATGTTTATGATCAGAAAAATGCACATCTCCTTGCTTGCGATATGAAGATCTGTTTTCTTTCTCTCTTTCTGCAGATCAGACAGTGCCTCCATCGCTTTTAACCCTGCCGGCGTGGCTGCCCAGCCTAACCCAAATATATTTGCGATCATATTTGTTGCAATATACTGATTTGCCGGATGTCCTTTTGGGATATCCGGAAATAAAAAATGCAGTACCGGCATCAGTTTTTTGGTCGCACCTTCAATGATCCCTGCATTTTCAGCGATCCGCATGATCCCTACCCAGAAAGACATGATTCCCATCATTGTGATCGACAATGTGACTGCTTCTTTTGCAGAACTTAATGCTGCTTCTGTCACTTCCGGCAGTGTTCCGTTAAAAGCGGCATAGACCACTCCGGTAATGATCATCATTCCCCATAAATAATTCATCGCAGACAATTCCCTTTTTTTACTTATATTATGCCAGCTTTATCACACTTATGAGATACATATTTTTCCTGATTTTTCATATGCTTTAATAAACTTATCTTGCCGAGGTCTTACTTGAATCTAAAACCGTTCCATAAAAAAAGATTTTTCATCTGCTTTTTATTTCTGTTCGTAACTGTCTTTATCCTGACTTCCTGTCAGGCACCCTCCAAACTGATCTCCTCTGTTTCGCTGACGAAAGAGCAGCGTTCCTTTGACCGCTATACGAACGATCTTTTCGTACAGGAATTAAGCAGTAATACGATAAACCTGCATTACACACTCGCTGATCCTGACAGTTTTGACATCAAAGATCCTGCTATTTCCCTTGGCAGTCTTTCCAAAGATGCACATCATGCCTCGATCGCCCAGCTGGAAAATATGTCCGCTGTGTTATCCGAATTTGATCCGACGCTCCTTTCCGCAAAACAGCAGCTTACTTATGATATTTTAACCTCGTACTGTAATAGGGAACTTTCTGCCACTTCCTTTTATTATTATCATGAGCCGCTCCGTCCGACGACCGGAACGCAGTCTGAATTACCGATACTTTTAGCTGAATATACCTTTTACAAGCCTTCAGATGTAACCGATTATCTCGCACTTCTTGCCTGCATGGACGTTTATTTCAAGGAAATTGCTGTTTTTGAAGTGGAAAAATCAAAAGCCGGACTTTTTATGCCGGATTTTGCAGCAGAAACGGTCATCAATGCCTGTCAGACATTTACCGCCAATCCCGATAAAAATTATCTGATCGATACATTTGATACACGTATTGATGCCATGGCTGATTTCTCCGATAAAAAAAAGACGGAATATAAAGACTTAAACCGCTCCCTGATCCAGAATCATGTGATTCCTGCCTATAAAATGCTGACGGATACTCTTTCTAAGTTAAAGGACAGTGGTTCTAAAAACGGCAGCCTGAGTGGATATGAAAATGGGAAAGCATATTATGAATATCTAGTCGCTGTCAATACCGGTTCTGATAAAACGATCCCGGAACTACAGAAAAGAACGGAAAAGCAGCGTACAGATGACCTCTTAACAATCCATAACCTGCTTGTCAAAAATCCGAAACTGCTATCGGCAGATGATCCCAAACTGTCTTTTTCAACACCCGAAGAAATGTTAGATCATTTATTAGAAGCGATACAGACGGATTTTTATCCTGCACCGGAAACACATTATGAAATCAACTATATCCATAAATCCTTAGAAGATACCTTAGCTCCTGCATTTTATCTGACTGCACCGATCGACCGGACAGACCATAACGTCATTTACTTAAATGGCAAAAGCAATTATCAGGGACTTTCTTTATTTACGACACTTGCACATGAAGGTTATCCGGGGCATTTATACCAGACAACCGGTTCTTATCATGCAGGACTTACGCCTTTGCGTGCCATCTTAAATTATCCCGGTTATGTCGAAGGCTGGGCAACTTATGTGGAAATGCTCTCTTACCAATATGCCGGACTAGACCATGATACTGCTGATATGCTCATGCATAACCAGTCTGCTCTCTTAAGCCTTTATGCAACGATCGATATGGGGATCCATTACGATGGCTGGAGCCTTTCTGATACGGCTTCTTTTTTAAATGGTTATGGAATTAAGGATTCTGATACAATTCGAAGGATCTATGAACTGATCATTGAAGAACCTTCACATTATCTGAAATACTATATCGGGTACCTCGAATTTTTAGAATTGCAGGAATTTGCCAGAAATGAATTTAAAGATGATTTTTCCATGCATGCATTTCATCAGGCGGTTATCCGCATGGGACCCGCCCCGTTTCCGTTATTAAAGAAATACCTGCATGACTTTTATACGATATAAATACAAAAAAGTCCCTGCACAAAAACATTTCTGGCACAGGTCAAAACAACTGCTGGATTGACCTGTGCCAGATTGATTTTACACATTTCATATTTCTACATGCTATCTCTTATTTTAAAAGTTCTGCATAAACATCACGCTTACTGATGCCTCTGTCTTTTGCCACCGCTTTCATGGCGGCTTTCCGGTCTAAACCCTGTGACTCATAAAGTGCCATATGTTCTTCGGTCGTCATGCTTTCCCATGATTTTATTTCCGCTTCACGGATTTCAGAGCGGTTTTTCCCTTCTATAACCAGTACAAACTCGCCTCTGATCTCCTCTGTTTCGTAATATGTGACCGCATCTTCTAATGTTGTCTTTCTCTTTTCCTCAAACTTCTTCGTCAGTTCACGACAGATCGTAACGGAACGGTTTCCTAATGCCTGATAGAGTTCCTTTAAGGTCTTTAACAGATGATGCGGTGCTTCGTAAACGATCAGCGTTCTCGTATCCTGTTCCATTTCCTTTAAGACTTCTGCCCGTTCCTTTTTATCTTTTGGCAGAAATGCTTCAAATGAAAACCGCCTTGTTTTCTGTCCCGACATTGTAAGTGCAGTGATACAGGCTGCTGCTCCCGGAAGGGAAGTCACTTCAATCCCGCTTTCATAACAGATACGCACCAGATCTTCTCCCGGATCTGAAATTCCCGGCGTCCCTGCATCGGTGATCAGTGCGATATTTTCTCCTGCCCGCATTTTTTCCACAAGCTGATATGCTTTATCGATCTTGTTATATTCGTGATAGCTGGTCAAAGGTGTTTTGATCTCAAAATGGTTAAGCAGCCGGATTGAATTTCTGGTATCTTCCGCTGCGATCAGATCAACTTCTTGTAAAGTTCTAAGCACCCGCATCGTAATATCTTCAAGATTTCCGATCGGCGTTGCACATAAATACAGCTTTCCTGCCATCTTCGTTCTCCTTCTTATTTCATAATTACTGTAACAATCCTCTCTGATATTACAGCCATTTAACTAACGCCCTGATATTTAATACCCATAAATATCATAGATTTCATCTGTATACACGCCCTGCTCTTTATATACGATCAGAGGTTTTTCCACTGTGAGTCTGGAATTCCCCCCTTTTAACCCCTCGATCAGTACCATATTCGGCTCTTTATCCACAAAAGGATAGACTAACTTCATACGCTTTGGTTCTAACCCATACGATAACATCTTACTCATGATCTCCGCTAAACGGAACGGTCTGTGCACCATATAAAACCTGCCTTTTGGTTTTAAAAGCTTAACACTTTCCCTTAAAATATCATCTAATGTACAAAGCACTTCATGTCTTGCGATTGCTTTTGCCTGATTATCCGAGGACTGCCCATGATTTCCGATCATATATGGCGGATTCGTTGTGATCACATCAAAAGAAGATGCCCCAAATCGCTTTGAAGCATCTTTTATATCACCGGTTATAATATCAATCTTTGCTTCAAGGTGGTTATATGCCACACTTCTTGCTGCCATGTCTGCACTTTCCAGCTGGATCTCGAGTCCGGTAAAATGCTCTCCGTCTGTCTTTGCCTCTAATAAAATAGGAATGATCCCTGTTCCTGTTCCAAGGTCCAGGGCACGCTCCCCTTTTTTTACGGCTGCAAAACCGGAAAGCAGTACGGCATCCATGCCAAAACAGAATTTTTCGGCATTCTGAATGATATAATAACCATTTCGATGTAATTCATCTAAGCGTTCTCCCGGTTTTAGATTATTTTCCATCGTCAATTTTTGATTTTCCTCCCTTATCCTCTAAAGAGGCAAGTTCTTTTAATTCTTTTTCCGATAATTTTACATCTTTACGACGCTTAGGGCGGAATTTTAATTCATTTACCTTATATTCCCTAGCTTCTTTCTCATCATCGATCTCTACAATGACTTTTACATTCTGCCGTAAGACATTGACACTCTGCACTTCTGCTTTTAAGCCCTCTGGTGTTGTCACCGTATCACCGATTCCCGGAAGGCGGGCATTTAAGTATTCGTATGTGTCCTGCTCATTCTTAAGACAGCACATCAACCGTCCGCAGACTCCGGAGATCTTCGTCGGATTTAACGAAAGATTCTGTTCCTTTGCCATCTTGATCGATACCGGAGCAAATTCAGATAAAAAGGTATGACAGCACAATGCCCTTCCGCAGATACCTACACCGCCTAAGATCTTTGTTTCGTCCCTGACACCGATCTGTCTGAGTTCGATCCTTGTACGGAATACTGCTGCAAGGTCTTTTACCAGCTCACGGAAATCAATCCGTCCGTCTGCTGTAAAATAAAATAACAGCTTATTGTTGTCAAATGTGTATTCTGCATCAACTAACTTCATATCTAATTTATGCTTTGCTATTTTCTCAAGGCATATCTTAAATGCTTCTTTTTCTTTTTCCCGATTCTTTTTGACGGTTCTTTCGTCTGCATCTGTTGCAATACGGATCACAGCTTTTAACGGCTGTATCACCTTTTCATCGTCAACCTCTTTCGGGGCTAAGATCACGGTTCCCATTTCTACCCCGCGGGCAGTTTCCACGATCACATGCGTTCCCGTCGTGATATCTAAATCTGCCGGATCAAAATAATATATCTTACCGGCATTGCGAAACCGGACTCCAACTACCTTTATCATTCTAATTCTCCTTTATAGTCAATAGTAAAAGTTCTATCACAAGTTCAAAATTAACATTTGCACGCAGACGGGCTTTCGCTTTTTCCAACGCTTCTAAGATCAGCTCGATGCCCTCATAGGAACTTTTGCTTGCTGCTTTTTTAATATCATAGATCTGATCTTTTAATACCAGCTTGTTTGCGTCTGCCGTTGCTTTATATAAAAGTACATCGCGATACCATACCATCATCAGGTCAAAGTAATCCGTGATCTCTAATTTATATTCGGTAATCTGTTTTACCGCCTGAGTCATTTCATACAGGTCAATATCTTTTAACCTCTTGATAAGCTGTAGGGCGGAATTTTTCATCTCATTGAAGTTTTCTGAACTTGATAACTCGATTGCCTTGCCGACATTCCCCTGTGCAAAAGCAACACAGATATCAGCCTGATAATCCGGTATCTGCTTTTCTTCCATTAAATAACGCCGGATCTTTTCATCGGCAACCGCTTTTAAATCTAAACGCACACATCTTGAAAGGATCGTCGGAAGAAAACTATCTGCATTCGTGGTCAGAAGAAGGATACGTGCATAAGCCGGCGGTTCTTCGATCGTCTTAAGAAGTGCATTCTGTGCCTGTACATTCATCTTCTCTGCTTCATCGATAATATAGATCTTATATCTGCTGCTATATGGCTTTAATACAATATCATCATTTAACTGTTTACGGATATCTTCCACACCTAATGTATTCGGTTTCTCATGCGTCACATAGATGATATCCGGCTGGTTTCTTCCATCTGCCTGCCTGCAGGAATGACATTCCCCACATGGCACCGTTTTTCCTTTTTCACATTCGAGCGTCTTTGCAAACGCCTCCGCTAACATCATCTTACCGGATTTATCCGCTCCATTTAAAATATATGCATGGCTCACTTTATCCATTGCGATCGCATTCTGAAAATATTCGATGATCTTTTCATGCCCAATAATATTTGAAAAATCTTTCATGTCAGTCACTTTCCTCTATATGATCTCGTTCTGCCGGCTTTCGTTTTTATTCACAGGTATCTCATCTTAAGTAAAAATATCTAATATCAATCCCTGTATCTCACCAATCTTCTCTAAGATCGAAAGATGGTCTTTTTCGTCTTTGACCAGTTCACCTGCTAATTCATCTAAATTCTCATCGATCAGACGGATGATACCATAAACTCTGTGTCGTCCTCTCCGGTCAAGAAAATTCTCTCTGGAAAATTTGTGGGAACGGTTTACAACTTCGTTTAAGAAATCTTTCACAAGACCTCTGTACTTTTTCATATCGCGGATATCCATATGCTGTGCGATCCGCTCTCCCTGTGTTGTAATATCATTCAACAGGGTATTTAAACGTTCCTGAAGTTCTGCTTCACCAATGGCACTCGTCAGCACAAACTTGAAATTTCCATCAGAAGTCTGCACTTTTGCGGTCGTATCCACTGATGCAGCGGGTGTCATTTCATTTACTTTTAGATCCATTGGATACTCCTTTCCTGCAAACACCTGAATCTACCTTTTAGTATAATATAGTATCTAAAAATTGACAACGTTTATCCTCTCATTTATTATATCGGCAATTCCCTGCAGGTTCAGCCGGAGTTTTATACTTTTTCTGATATTTTCGATGCAGCTTTTATCAATGATCTCCCCCGGTATAAGTACCGGTATCCCCGGTGGATATAAGTAGACATAGCTGCCCGATATCTTTCCTTCTGCTTCATCAAAAGGAATGGCTGTTACCGGAAGTTCCATGGCTTCATACAGTTCTGATCTTTTCTCCCTTGGTGTATAAAACTGCCGGATAAATTCTGTGATATCATCTTCTTCCTGCGTAGAAATCGATACGTCGATCTCAGCTAATGCCTCATACAGTCTTTCAAACCCTTCCATGCGATCCATGATACTCGTCATTGCTAAGACATAAAAACCGGAAACCATTTCCATCTGTAAATGATATTTATTTAACAAGACTTCATAGAGCCTGCTGCCGCTCATCGTCGTATGTCTGACCGATATCACGATCTTCGACGGATCAAGGTCATATCGTTCTGCGTCTGAGAAATCCTCTTTTTTCATAATATGGATATGCTTTAGATTTTCTGTCTTCTTATAAAACCATTCTAATTTTTTATAAAATTCTTCAAATAAGTTCTCTTTATCCTGATCTAACAGCCGGATACATTTCTCCATTCCAGCCATTAACACATAAGACGGTGAACTTGTTTCATAGATATCTAAAAAACGTTCAATGGATTCGGGCTGTACCAGATCCGAATGCAGATGGAGTAATGCTGTCTGTGTAAGTGATGGAAGTACCTTATGCATACTCTGGATCACCACATCTGCTCCTGCCCTTACAGCCGTCTGCGGAAATGCTTCATACATTCCAAAATGTGCGCCATGTGCTTCATCTACGATCAAAGGAACATGAAATGCATGTGCGGTCTCTGCAATTTTCGCAACATCACTTACAATTCCCTCATACGTCGGAGAGGTGATGATAACTGCTGCAATATCTGAATTCTGCTCTAATTTTCTTCTTACTTCATCTGCACAGACTGCACCAAAAATGCCAAAACCGGTCATACATGGATTAAGGTATTCTGTTTTTAATCCCCGTAAATATACTGCATGATAGACAGATTTATGGACATTTCTTGCCATTAACAATGTCTTTTTCGGTGGAACTGCTGCGGATATGGCGGCTAAAATCCCACAGGTACTGCCATTAATCAGATAATAGCTCCTATCTGCTCCGTATAACGCCGCCGCCCTCTTTTGCGCCTGCAGTAAAATCCCTTCCGGCGCATGTAAGTTATCAAATCCGTCAATCTCTGTAATGTCGATCGTATAGGGATCCGGCATATGAAATGGGACTCTTTTATGTCCCGGCATATGAAAAGGATAATAGTCACTTTTGGCATACTGCTCTAGTTTTATATCTAAAAATTCTGTTTTTTCCCCGTTATGCATAGTATCTCCCTTTTCTCACATCACAAAAAGCGGTTCAGTTCCGGCATCCAGTCGCCAAAAAATACAAAATCTTCGATGACAGCCTGCCAGATTGGTTCAAAAAAGCAGAGAAAACGATCGATGACTGCTTCCCATTGTGGCTCTTTTTCTTTAATGGAACGCAAGAATACTTTCCACTTTTTCTTCATATAAATATAGTCCCGATAAGAAGCGATCATGGCAAGACGTTCGGTTTCTTTTTTGATCTGCTTATTTTCACATTCTTCGTCAATATAATCTTTGACTTTTCTTCCGTCTACACTTTCCCGCTCTAACAGATAGTAAATGTCATAATAGACTTTCATATCCTGTATCAATTCTAATTTTACAACCGCTTCGATGAAATTTTCTGCTAAAAATGCCTCAACCGGATAGCTGTAATAAGTCACTTCTGTTTTCGGAAATACGATTGACATAAAACTTTCTTTCTTCGGGATCTTTTTCTCATCAAACATCAGATGCATCTTTAAGGAAACCGGAATCTGCATTTCTTCGATCCTGGCATTTAACTGTATCCGAAGATCCTGCTTTTGCACCTGCTTTTTCATCCGGTAACTGACACCGGACTCTGTATCTGCAAATATCATTTCTAACTGTCCGGCTAAATCCATCAACAGTGTCTGCACATTTTTTTCTAGATCTGCTTTTTTGAATTTTCCGATCACATAATCATATTCCAAATGCAGTATAAGATTTTTTTGATACTGCTCTTTTCCGATCACATTTGAATTTCTAAGCCAGAAATTCTCTTTATCGGCAGAACCAGCGATCCTTGCAATGATATCTTCTAAGACCACACCGCCTAAAAGATCTGCAAATGGCATCTGCATCTTTTTCGATGTTTCTAACAGCAGTCCGTAACTTAGCTTTTCCTTATGCACTACAGCCACACCCCTATCATATTCTGCACTTTTTGCAGCACTTTCCGTTCTCTTGCGATCTTAAGAAGTGTAGCAATATCCTTAGAGCCATCTGCAATATAAGATAAAAGTGCCCGCTTAAATACATCACGTTCTAATTTTTCTTCATACTTCAGGCAGTCACAGATCATACGCTCTTTTGTGTAGATCGGCATCGTTCCCCCTGCAAATGGGATCTCTGTCACGCCTAATTTTAACACTTCCGGTTCTGTATAATAAGGTATGACCACCGGATATTCCATCTTAAATCTTGATTTTGAAGTATTCTTATCAACAGCAAGATGCCATGCATACGGTTTCTGTTCGATATAATGATAGCAGTACAACGCACTGTCTAAACAGAGTACACCATCTGAAAACAGCCCTAAGATCAGATCTTCCTCTGACCGGTTCTTATAGCCAAAGGAATAATAGCCGTTTTTCACCCGTTCTAAGGTGCCGTCTTCCACCCATGCTAAAATCCTTCTGTAGTCCACACCCAATGCTGTGATCTGATTTGTTTTAATGATTCCCCCATTTTCCTCCATCTTCTTTTTGATCTCTGAAAGAAGATATTCGGTCTTTTCCTCTCTTGTCATCTTCTCCATATTATTTTCCGCTCCATATAGTTATTAGTGGTATAATTTATTATAATTCTCCTGCAATTATCTGTCAAACACAGGGAAGATGTAGTATGATGATACCAGGGTCAATAAGTCAACAATCGTTTCTGCTTGCAGAATAAGATTGTTGACTTATTGACCCGCCACACATGAGGAAGTAGCGATTTTCCTTGGAAAATCCGCGGATTCCGAATGTGTGTAGAATTGCGGGAGTTGCCCAGCAACGGAGCAATTCGTGTATCATCTTACAGTAACTATAAGTCAGAAATCCTTCCTGCTCGCAGGATTAAATTTCTGACTTATTGACCCGCCACACATGAGGAAGTAGCGATTTTCCTTGGAAAATCTGCGGATTCCGAATGTGTGTAGAATTGCGGGAGTTGCGCAGCAACGGAGCAATTCGTGTATCATCTTTACAGTAACCAAAAGAAAGGACAACCCATATGCCACAATCTAACGTCCCCCATTCCCTCCGCAAAAACCCTTCGAGAGAAACCTGCGAAAATATGATCCGGCGTATTCTTATGACCGAAGTATTACAGGAAGGGAAAAACCAGCACTTTAAACAGGCTTCTGACTTTATGAGTTATTTTGAATCCCTTTATCCGGCTTCTGAAAGTCTTACCAAGCAGGTACAGCGTGCCGTAAAAGCCATGGATCTTCCAAAAGATGCACAGGGATATTTTATCATCAACAAAACTACAGAACAGATCCGGCAGGACGATGACATCAAACATGCCCTCTCTTTATCGAATGCCAGTACGACGATCCTTACAGATGCCACTCCGGTATTCTTATCTTTAGAACCAGCTCTCTGTCCTTATGTAAAGCAGCTTCTTTTAACTTCGATTACTTTTCAGGATAAAATCCTAACGATCACCGAGAGTTCAAACGGCTTACTGATCTATAGCAGCCAGCCAGAACAGTTAGAAAAATTGTTGCAATCTTTCCTTGTTGTATAAATTATTTATTTAATTTTGCCCAATTTTAATATAATTTATTTTCTGTCTTAAACAAAACAAAACGACAAAATATCATATCATATTTTGTCGTTTTGTTTGTTTTATTATAAATTTATGTCGTCAACGCCGTTTGCGATGTTTTTTCCGATACATTTTATTTGTACGAATCGTCTTATATGGAGATCTCGGCTTTTTATCAAAATGAAGCTTACGCCTGATCGCATAAAAGTTATCGATGAACTTCCAGCCTAAGAAGATCAACAGTGCCAATACCATGATTCCGATCACAACTGCTGCTATCACACGCAGGTTGATCTGAAAGACTTTGTTTTGTTTTTTGACTTCTGGCTTTTTATCTTCTGTATCTTCAGCTGCAGATGTATTTTTCTGTCCATGAAACCTGAAGCTGTCAACGCTGGCATTTGTGGCTGTAATATCCACACTTCCGACCACACGCCCTGCATAAGTATACTCGATACTTCCTAAAATATCCTCATTGGTATCATCATATACGATCTTCGATTCTGCATCTGAAAATTCAGCAGTTACCGGAAGAATGATCGTTCCGGAAGGATCTAATGCTACAAACGGTTCAAAATCGTCCATTTTACTTCCGCCTGCTGCATTCTGCTGTGTATAAGAAGTTTCATTTTCAGAAACATTCATTGCTTTAAAATTGTCAAAGCAAAAATCAAATAATGCTCTTGTGTCTTCATAATGTGAACCTGCCGGTGCATCCATCACCACACAGATCAAAGTCATTCCATCTTTTTCCGCATAAGTAACTAATGTATTGTTTGCTACCGTTGTATATCCTGTTTTACCACCTGTGCAGTAATCATACAGATACTTTCTGGTTTTTAACGGATAGAGCATCTGGTGATGGTTCTGCAGATATGTTTCTTCATCTGTATGTTTGTTCGTAAATGGTATGGTATAGGTCTTTGTTCCGCATATGATCCGGAAAGCTTCATTTTTATATGCTTCTCTTGCGATCAGTGCCATATCATATGCACTCGTATAGTGCTGCTCGTCCGGCAGACCGTTACAGTTATTAAAATGTGTATTCTGGCAGCCGATCTGTGCCGCCCGGTCATTCATCATCTGTACAAAAGTTCCGATATCCCCACCTACATGCTCTGCAACCGCATATGCACATTCATTAGCAGACGCAAGCATGATCGCATATAAACACTGTTCCATGGTCATCTGCTCATCAACATCTCTTGCAATACCTGAACCTTCTGTTTTATGAACCGCATCATAGGAAAATGTCACAACCTCGTCCATGCTGCTGTTCTCTATCGCAAGAAGTGTTGTCAGGATCTTTGTGATACTTGCTGGATAATGTACATCGTTGATATTTTTTTCATAGAGGATCGTTCCGGTATCTGCCTCCATGACAATTCCCGACGCTGATACGATCTCCGGTCCTGCCGGCCAGTAACCACTGTCTGTTGCCACTTCCTCAGCCCGGATCATATCTGAACCGGTACACATTAACATCATCACTGCACATATCATACAAACTAATCTTTTATATATTTTCAAAGGAGTACCTCTTTCTTATTCTTTTCTTACTACTTTTATACTGCATTTAAATATAGTATAGACTTCCCTTACAAGATTCGCAATAATATTTTGTAATCCCTTTCTTTTCTTTTTATTTTGTTGTATCATGTGGTAGATACAATGCAGTAAAATAGAAATGAGGAAAAAAGATGCGTTTACGAAATATAAAAGGTGCCGATGAAGCAGTTGCAAACAGTCCTTTTTGTATTCATACACCTACAGAACATAAAGGAAACTGGAAATCACTGTTTTCTAACGATCATCCGCTCCATATCGAGATCGGTATGGGAAAAGGACAGTTTATCATGTCCCTAGCCAAAGAACATCCCGATATCAATTACATCGGAATCGAGCGTTACACAAGTGTCCTGCTTCGTGCCCTTCAGAAAATGGAACTTGAACCATTAGATAACTTAAAGTTCTTATGCATAGATGCCGCGACTCTGCCGGATATCTTTGCGGCTGGTGAGGTAGACAAAATTTATCTAAACTTTTCTGATCCATGGCCTAAAGACCGCCATGCCAAAAGACGTTTAACTTCAAGAACTTTCTTAGAACGATATAATGCCATCTTAGCACCGGAAGGTCATATCGAATTTAAGACCGATAACCGCGGACTGTTTGATTTTTCCTTAGAGGAAATCCCACAGGCCGGCTGGAAGATCGATGCTTACACCTTTGACCTGCACCATGACGATTCCATGAATCAGGGAAATATCATGACAGAATATGAAGAAAAATTTTCTTCTCTGGGCAATCCGATCTGCAAATTGATCGCATCAAGATAACATAAAGAAACCTCTTTGCATAAGATATACTAATATCTCATATAAAGAGGTCTTTTTATGAAACACAGATGCTGCTGCCACCGCAAATGCCGCTGCTTTTTTTATAAGCACCGCTGCATATGGAAAAAATGCTGCTGTATCCGCAGCTCTTTCAAAGAAGTGTGTCACATATTAAATCTTCATTAGTATGTTACCTATGACCGTCTATGACTATAATCTGTCGATCAGATCTAATACTTCCGCACAGTTGTTGGCAAAGTGCTTTGCACCATTCTGCTCTAACAATGCTCTGTCACGGAATCCCCATAATACACTGATACAGGTCAGTCCGGCATTTTTTGCTGTCTGTACATCTACATCGGAATCGCCTATATATACCGCTTTATCTTTTGTTACATCTAATTCTTTTAATGCCTGATATACTGTATCCGGTGCCGGTTTCCTTGCGACATTCTCACTCTCTCCGATCGCAACCATATCAAATTCTGCAAAATAATAGTCATTTAATTCTTTTACGGCAAAATCTGCTTTGTTAGATACGATTGCAAGCTTCTTGCCCTGTGCCTTTAATGTCCTGAGTAATTCGATGACACCATCATAAGGTCTTGTCTTATTCTGGCAGTTATCCTTATAATGTTCTTTAAATGCAGTAAAAATAGCTTCAAAATCAGGGTGATCTTCACCACCTTCTAAACACCGCTCGATCAATTTACGGATACCATTTCCTACATAAGTACGCACCTGTTCTATGCTTTTCTCCTGACAATGATATGCTCTTAAAGCCACATTTACACTGTCTGTAAGATCTTCTAATGTATTTAATAATGTACCATCTAAATCAAATACAACTGCTTCAAACCGTTCCATGTCTTTTCCTCCTATGTCTGTCTGATTATCTGTATTGTATCATAAAATCGCAAGATATGTCTTTTAGACTGTCAAAAATCAACTTTGTATAACAAAAAACACCAACCCCACGGCTCTTACGTCCGCAAAATCAGTGTTTCTAAGTGCGCCACCAGGGGTTCGAACCCTGGACACCCTGATTAAGAGTCAGGTGCTCTGCCAACTGAGCTAGTGGCGCATATCTCTTTCGACGACAAAATTTATTATACATGATTATTTTATAAAATGCAAGCATTATTTTAATTTTTTTAAGACTTTTTTTAGGACTTTTTTAGGAGGAAATTAAAAAAGGGATTCCGAAGAATCCCTTTTTTGTGAAATATAACTGCCTACTCTTACTGTAGTTAACCATCTCTTCTGCCATATCTGTATCACGGATACGTGACTCAGCTGCTGTGGTGTTCTCTACGACGTTATCTAAGTTAGAGATCGTATGCTCTAAACGGTTCTGGACCGCACCGAGAGCAGAACGCTGTGAAGATACCTTAGAGATAGCATCTGCGATCGCATCGATTGCGTAAATAGCTGCAACGCCGTTGTTATCAGATACGTTGATTCCCTTCACTTTTACAGATCCCTGTGTGATCTCAAGTGCCATTGTTCTTCACAGTTGCAGCGGTATCTGTACCGATGAAGCTGGCTGTCTTGAGTTCCTCTGCCATCTTGCTGTAGGCTTCATCTAATGTGATAGAGTCATCGTCGGACGCCTTAACAAGCACCGTATAATAATTCTTTGCACCGGCTGCTGCTCCTATTCCAACCTTATCTCCATCTTTGATCCTTGCAATGAAATCATCTTTTGTAATCTGATTTTTATCGAGATCTGTACTGGTTTGAATTGTATACTCCTTAGAGCCAATGGACACCTTTGCACCTACGGTATCTAACAGAGTATCTTTTTCAATTTCATCTAATGTCTTCGGTGTTTCAGCAGTAACGGTTTTGGTTGTTCCACCTACAGATACGGTATCACCGGCTTTGATGCTATTTTGTAAGTTTGTCACATCATCCACCGTACCAACAATAGAAGCCTTATTCTTGTCTTGGTTGTTCCATCTGCATTACCCTTTAACAGATAAGTCTCATTGAACTTAGTTGTCTCAGAGACACGGTCGATCTCTGTTGTCAGCTGGTCGATCTCCGCCTGGATCGCATCACGGTCTGAAGCACTGTTCGTTCCGTTTGAAGCCTGGTTCGCCAGCTCGTTCATACGCTGTAACATAGAGTGAACTTCTGTCAGGGCACCTTCTGCGGTCTGCACTGCAGATACACCGTCCTGTGCGTTTGTGGATGCACGGTCCAGACCACGCATCTGCTTTCTCATCTTCCCGGAAATGGTTAAACCTGCTGCATCATCTGCTGCACGGTTGATTCCGGCGGCTTTCTACAATACATAAAAAAGTAAGCTGAGATAAAACATTACTATATTTCGTGTATGCAGAAAAAAAGTGCTGTGCCCCTTATGTTTAAAGGGCTTGCGGCACTTTTTTAACTAATCAGCTGTCAAAGATGGGATTTTATATTTACATATTTGCTAATAATGCTGCAATTTCTTCCGGTGTCATTACGTGATTCGGATTCGAAAGATCCGGCATTGGTGCTTTTTCTTCCTTTACAGGTTCTTCTTCGATCACTGACTCCGTTTCTCCTAATAATGCTGCAATCTCATCCGGTGTCATAATATGATTCGGATCAGGTGCACTTTCCGGTACGACTTCTTCTTCAACTACTTCTTCCGGAAGATTTGTATCCTCTGAAATGATCACCGCTTCCGGTGTTTCATCTGCTGATGTGCTGACAGATGATTCCTCAATGACAGGTTCTTCCATTACCGGCTCTTGCACCGGCTCACTAATAACCGGTTCCTCGCTGACAATTTCATCTATTACCGGTTCCTGTACCACTGGATCGCTTGCAACTGTTTCCTGCATGATGGATTCATCAACTACCGGCTCTTGTACCGGCTCACTAATGACAGGTTCCTCCATCACTGATTCTCCAATCACAGCTTCGTCAATCATCGGCTCGTGCACCGGCTCACTGGAAACCGGTTCCTCATTGACTGATTCATCAGCCTCTTGTGCTGCCGGCTCGCCTGCAGACGATTCCTCAACGATCGGTTCTTCCACCGGTTTCTCTACCGTTGGTTCACTGACAACAGCCTGATCTGCAACCGGCTCAGCCTGCGGCATCACCGGTTCCTCTGCTTCCGCCATCAGTCTGCTGGATTCTAATAACACTCTTTCAAGTTCTTCTGCTGACATTTCTGCCGGTTTTTCCGCAGCAGATACGCCCGGTGCTGCTACCTGGATACCCGCAATATCTTTTTCGATCCGGCTTGTCATACTAGAGATGTTCTCTAAAAATTCTGCTTTTAAAGATTCTCCTAATTTATCTACAGAAGTCATCATTTCCTTCTGTTTTGCAAGCAGTTCCTCTTTTAATCCTGCAATTACAGCTTCCTGCGAACTTGTATCCGGTTCTTTGACTGCACCTTGTAAGATTTCTTCCATTGCAGTCATGCGTTCTAACAGCTTATCGTTACAATTCATAATGGCAAGTGCATTTTCTTTATTCCTCTGGATCGTAACCTTGGCAACACCCTTTTGTGCACGGAGCAGTTCATCAATCTGCAGATCTGACTCTGTGCTCTTTAAAATCTTTTCCGACAGGTCTAAAAGATCCATGAAGTTCTGTTTCATCAGGATATATGAAACTTTCTGTGCTTTATAAAGACTTTCATATTCTTTTTTATGTAGTTCTTCCTGTTCGTCCTTCATCTTAAAAGCCGTATTGATAACAAGATAAACCAGACAGAGCATGACAAGTGCCACTCCACCGATCAATAGATAATTGCCGGCTAAATTTATCATCAGATATAATTCAGCTGTCACTAACGCTGTTAAGATAATAAGTAATACTGACATTTTTCCTTTACTATGTTTTGGCTGGTCTTTTTGTACGGTTTTCATTTCCTCGTTCATAAACATCATCCTCTTTTTTCTTATATGTTGCGTAACTGTTTCATGCCTTTTCAGTTACCTATATATTACATTTATCGGACAGACTTAGTGATCTGCATAGTATTCATAGGTACGATAAAATTCCTCTGGAACTTCAAGATTATTATTTTCCCTTCTCTTAATACGCATATCCCACTCTTTTGCCTTTTCTCCGAAGTTTCTGATCTGGCGCATCATTGCTTCCGAAAATGCAGTATTTGTCTTTAAAAATTCCCTGATATCTTTATTAAACGGACAATAAGTTGCTAAAATAGCACGCGATACTTTATTTAATTTCATTGCCGCTTTGGATTCATAATAGATCCATAATTCATAATCATTTAAAAAAATCTCTCTGCTGTTATTTCTTGCACGCTGGATCTGGACTTTGATCTTTTCCCGTCGTTCCTCTGACAAGTCATGATTCTTGCGGTAATACTGGATATAATCCATATATTCAGATGTCAGTGACTTATACTGGATATTATTCCATGATGTTCCCTGTTCACACCGGCAGTACTCCCAATGGAATCTTCCGAATGCTTTTGTAACCAGCTTATAGACTTCACTTTCTACAATACTTGGGAAGATAAACCTGCCCGGTGTATCTCTTTTCTTTCCGGTGATTTCCTGCCACATCGAAGAAGTTGTACCATAGACCGGAGCTAAGATCACATCAGGATAAACATGTTTGATCACATATTCTTTTTCGATCTTAAGCTGTGGATTTGTATATAGTACTTCTCTGTTAAATATTGTAAAATCTTTTTCTTCTAATTCAAGTATGGTATCTGCAAGCTGCTGTTTACTTAGGAAAAGCCGCTCAATATCTCCATAGATCTCATCTTTGTACAGAACCGGAACATAAGTTGAAAGTTTACCGTTAACGATCTTATTATTGCTGGTAAACATATTTTCAATCTCAAAAATAACTTTTCTTCTGTTATCCTTCAGATACTCACGTTCTTCTCTGTCTGTGATCCTGCCTGTTCTGCGCTGTTCACGAAGTGCATCGCGATAATCGCGTTCAAAAGAATCCCTTGAAGTATCTTTTCTTCCTTCATAAATCGCTTTTAACCATTCCGGCATGGTATAAATGTCACATGGGAGATTCGGATAACTCTGATCTACCTGTTCACATAAAAAAACAATCTGTTCATCATCAAGCAGACGCTCATCCATATAACCATAGTTTAAGAACAATTTGACTGCAAGCGGAACGTTCGCATTTTCAAACCATTCAAATAAACAGACCTTGTATACTTTAAAATAATAGAGTGCGATCTGTTTTTTTAATTTCCGGACATCATCCTGTGTCGACAGCCTGTCTTTTGCATGAACAAAAGCATTCATTGCTGTGATGATCTCCTGTTGTTCTTCTTTTTTGATCTTTGCAAAATCTAAGATCTGTAAGAGTGAATTTTGAAGAAGTTCTAACTGGTCTTCCGCACTTCTTACCGGTTCTTCTTCCACTTCCTGACTGCTTGCCATCGGTGTATTCAAAACAGCCTTTAATGTTTCTTCTAAATACTGCCTGTCTAATGGAAGCTGTTTTCCTGTCATCTGCTCAATGATCTCATTCAGCATAAATGTCTTATCTTTCGTATCATTGATACGGATAAACTGCTCCATTTTAAACTGACCGTTTTTCTTCATTTCTTTTGCAAACTTCACTTCTTTATCAAAAAGATTATTACCGTTTGCATTCCAATACATATAAAATACTTCTTCAATATATTTTACGATCGTCTGACAGGATTTGATGATCTCCTGTATCACATATGCAATCTCAGAAGCCTGATAAAATGCCATCACATCGCTGTCATGGTAAAATTCATTATGTACAGATAATGGCACTTTTGCACATTCCTGATAGTAGGAAACTTTTGGCTCCCGACATGCTAATTCAAAAGCTACTTCCGGTACAACTTCAAAAAATTTCCTCGGTACTTCTTCTTTATCCATGCCGTCCCGGATCGCAAGTTCATAATGTCTTTTCAGAAAATGATAAAACTCCCCTGCACGATTCAGAATCCTTTCTCTTTCTCCTAAGTACTCTACAACCTCTTTTTCCATAGAATGTACGACAATTCCCTTATAATCAGAATTGTCGATCAGAAACTGTTCTAATGAACCGGAATCAAATGCCGGAAACGCATAAAAGATCGTATCTTCTTCCGTTATATAATCTCCTAAGTATTCATCTGCAAAAACATCAGCCGCTGCAATGATCGTTCCTTTTTTTGCAATTCTTTTTACTGCTCCATTCTGTATACGGATACTTCCTTTTACGATCATTCCGATGAAGCTGATCTTCTCACCTTTTTGAAAGAGTACAGTGCCCCTTACTAACTGATTCAATTCATTCTCTTTCAGAACCGTGCCCATTTTCTTCTCCCATCTATTGTTTGTTTTGTATATCTTTTACCTGACAATCTATAATTTTTTTAGGTGTTTTTATTATACTCTTTTTTTCATTTGACGTAAAGAAAAAAGTCAGGACATAGCGATTCATTAACACCTTAGCCATGTCCTGACTTTGATCATTTTTTTATTATCCTAAAATCATTTTTAAATCTTCTTCCGGCGTCGTGATCGGAGCGATCTGGTAGTTTTCTACTAAAAAGTTTAACACATTTTCAGATAAAAATGCCGGAAGTGATGGGCCAAGCCGGATATTCTTGATCCCTAAGTGTAATAAGGTCAGCAGAATGCAAACTGCTTTCTGTTCATACCAGCTTAAGATCATACTTAACGGCAGTTCATTTATCTCGCAGGAAAACGCTTCTGATAACGCTTTTGCAATACAGATCGCAGAATACGCATCATTACACTGACCGATATCCATAAGTCTTGGCAAGCCTCCGATCGTGCCTAGATCAAGATCATTAAAGCGGTATTTTCCACATGCTAATGTCAGTATCACAGTATCTTTCGGTGTCTGTTTTACAAAATCTGTATAATAATTTCTACCGGATTTTGCACCATCACAGCCGCCTACTAAGAAGAAATGGCGGATCGCACCGCTTTTTACCGCATCTACCACTGTATCTGCAACTTCCATGACCGTATTTCTTGCAAAACCTGTCATGACGGTCTTTCCTCCGTTGATACCGGTCAGTACGGTATCTGTATCAAATCCGCCCAATTCAAGTGCTTTTTCAATGACTGGTGTAAAATCTTTCTTATCATCAATATGCACCATGCCCGGATATCCGACAACTTCTGTCGTAAATACTCTGTCACGATAAGATTCTTTTGGCGGCATCAGACAGTTGGTGGTAAAGAGGACCGGCGCCGGAATATTTTCAAATTCTTTCTGCTGGTTATGCCATGCTGTACCAAAGTTTCCTCTTAAATGTGGATACTTCTTTAATTCAGGATATGCATGTGCCGGAAGCATTTCTCCATGGGTATAAATATTGATTCCTTTTCCGTTTGTCTGCTCTAATAAAAGTTTCAGGTCATACAGATCATGTCCGCTGATCACGATAAATGGACCTTTTTCCACTGTCAAAGATACTTCTACCGGTTTTGGGTGTCCGAATGTTTCGGTGTTTGCTTTATCTAACATTTCCATACAGGATAGATTGACCTCACCGACTTCAAGCACGATTGGAAGTAATTCGTCCATGCCCCAGTCACTTGTCCCAATTGCAAACAACGCTTTATATAAAAACTGATGGATCTTTTCATCTTTGTATCCTAATACGGCTGCATGATAAGCATATGCCGCAATTCCCCTGATCCCAAATAAGATCAGTGATTTTAAGGAACGGATATCTTCATTTGCATTCCAGAGTTCCTTCATATCATAATCATTATTCTTGCCACAGGAAGCTGCACATACATAACAGTCCGGTACTAATTTTTTCTTTTCTTCCTCGACACTCTGTAAGATACGAAGCAACGCCTCATTGTCAAAATTTACATTTGTAAGTGTTGCAAATAATCCCTCGACAACAACAGAAGCTGTTGTATCGCTTAATTTATGCGCATTCCCTTCTGTAGAACGTGACAGCCCGATCAATGCTCCTGTCAGCTGATCCTGTATCTGTGCGGTATCTGCACTTTTTCCACAAACTCCCATATTTCCTGTACATCCGCTGCATCCTGCGGTCTGTTCACACTGAAAACAAAACATTGAATGATTCATCTATGATATTCTCCTTTATCTTTCTAAGATTCTTCCATCTGTTGAGATGACTACAACGTTCCATGGAATAAATTTTCCACTTTCCTGTAATGCCCGTTTTGCTGCATTTTCAATTCCGCCGCAGCATGGTACTTCCATACGGACGATCGTAACACTCCTGATATCATTATTTTTAATGATATCCATTAGTTTTTCGGCATAATCACCCTCATCTAATTTCGGACAGCCGATCATTGTAATGTGATTATGGATAAATTCATTATGAAAATTTCCATAAGCATAAGCTGTACAATCTGCTGCGATCAACAGATTCGCCTGATCAAAATATGGTGCGCGGGTTGGCACTAATTTGATCTGTACGGGCCACTGGTTCAACCGGCTATCAATCTGCTGTGTTCCTACTGTGCTGTCAGTTATCTTTTCTTTTCTCTGTAACATTTTTGCCTGTGTACCCGGACAGCCACATGGAACGGCAGATGCTTTTGCCTTCTTTGCCGCTAATACTGCTGCCTCATCATACGCAGGTGCTTCACGCTCTTCAAATGAGATCGCATTGACCGGACATGCCGGAAGGCAGTCCCCTAAACCGTCACAGTAGTTTTCTCTTAGCAGTTTCGCTTTTCCGTCTACCATTCCGATCGCACCTTCATGGCATGCATTTGCACAAAGCCCGCAGCCGTTGCACTTTTCTTCATCTATCCTGATAATCCTTCGAATCATATTCGTATGCTCCTTTGCTTTTTATTTACTTTACAATCGGATTGTAGTATATTTATAGCAACAAGTCGGTTGTATTTCCAACAGAAAGGTGTTTTTTATGAAACAATATCTTCCAATTTTAAAAAATTCAAAATTATTTTCGGGAGTTTTAGAATCTGAGATCGAAGCTATGCTCTCCTGCTTAAATGCAAGACTTCATACTTATAAAAAAGGAGAATATGTCTTTCGGCAGGGTTCCCATATTGAAGATATTATGATCTTAGCAGAGGGGGAACTGTTGATCCAAATCGATGATTACTGGGGAAACCGCAGTATCATTAACCGCGTAGATACCGGAGAAATGTTTGGTGAAGCGTATCTTGCACCGGAAAGTGGCACGATCTTAAATGATGTTGTCGCTTTTAAAGATTCTACGATCATCTTTTTTGATGTAAAAAAAATCCTTACCACCTGTTCTTCTGCCTGCCGTTTTCATACCATGGTCATGCAGAACTTATTTTTTGCAATCTCTGAAAAAAACAGAAAACTGGTACAAAAACTAGGACATATGTCAAAACGTACGACCAGAGAAAAATTGATCTCCTATTTGTCCGGGCAGGCAAAACAGCAGAACAGTGGTCATTTTTCGATTCCATTTAACCGTCAGCAGCTTGCCGACTTCCTATCGGTCGACCGGAGTGCCATGTCAAATGAACTTTCTAAAATGAGAGAGGAAGGTCTGTTAGAATTTCATAAAAATGAGTTTACCTTATTATTGTAACGCTTTACGCACCTGCGATAAGATATCCTCTGTTTCTGCTAACGCACCTTTTCCTAAATCTCCGCAAGCAAGTAATGCTTCTCTAGGCTCTATAAACTGAAACCCAAATTCCGTCAGCATCTTAATGTTCCGCTGGGTGATCGGATTCTCATACATCGCAGTATTCATAGCCGGAGCGACGAAGATCGGGATATTTCGGGCAGCTAACAAAACGGTTGTCAGCATATCATCTGCAATTCCAGCCGCTGCTTTTGCAATAAAATCTGCACTTGCCGGAGCGGCTAAAAAAAGATCCGCTTTCTGTGCAAGTGAGATATGTTCTACTTCGGAAGGAATATAAGGCGCAAACTGGTCTGTATGTACTTTGTTTTTTGTCAGTGTCTGCAATGTAAGCGGCGTGATAAATTCCATCGCTGCCTTCGTCATGATCACATGCACGCTATGTCCTTCTTTTGTTAATGTATTCGCAATGTCTGCCGCCTTGTATGCGGCAATACTTCCTGTGATCCCTAATATGATATTCTTTTTCATTTTCGTTTTACCTCTCTTAATACGATATCTGCAATTCCTTTTGCAATTTCTGTTTTTGTGTCAAACGTCTGACTGTTTTTCTCTCTATCTAACAGATAAGCATGGTGATGATCCGCATCGATCTCTTTTGCATCATTGGCTAATACATAGTCACAATCATTTTTTATTAGCAGCCGATATGCTGTATCAAACAGATTCTCCTTGGAAACATTGCTCAACAGCTTAAATCCTACAATAACCGCCTGTGGCGCCATTTTTCGAAACATGGAAATGATCTTTGGTGTCGGTTCTAATAACAGCAGCGGAGATTTCATCTGTGATGATAATTTTCCACCACCTGACCGGATATCTGTCTGATCCATTCCCTTAAGGATCTTTTCCTTCATATCGTTCGTTGTATCATTTGCTAAAAAATCCACCAGACTTTCAACTGTCGTTACCGACCGGACAGTATAATCACTGACTGCCATACTGTGAATGATCCCATGGATCTCATTTTTTTCCATCAGCTCTGTTACTGCCGCCTGCAGATCAGAAACACTTTCTATTTCTACACAGACTGCTTTTTCTGACACCGGACGAAATGAATCCTTTGCACACACATAAAAAATATGTCCGACCATAGCATCTGCCGCTAATTCCTCTGCGATCAGGCTTCCAAGCCTGCCTGTCCCTGTATTTGCAATTCTTCTGACATTATCGATCGGTTCACTGGTTCCGCCAGCCGTCACTATCACATTTATCATTGATTCTTTCATGTTCTTGTATACTCCTGATATTTGTTTCTATCTATAATGATGTTGGGGTCATAAGGTGGTCTACAACTTAGCAGCCACCTTTTGACCTCATATCATCATATCGTTAATAAGACAGAATGTCGATATTTTTTTTATTTTTGCATCAGTTTCGTTTTGCACTTTTTGACAATTTATGTCAAGTATCGTAAAATTGATATTTATAAGAAACTCTTGAATCATGTTCTTATGAACCTGAACAATCACACTATTCATTCATATTTGAAAGGAATATCAATATGATCAATGTACCTATGAAATCGTCCGGACCACTGAATAGTCAGACTGTTATGACACTCAATACTATCAGGATACAAGGTCCAAAATCATCCCATAACATCACTTCTGTTAATTCTGCTAAAAATGATATTACTCCTTCTGTGGAACCAGATCATGTTCGTACGTCAGCAGAAAATACATCTGCTCCTGCTAGCATAGTAACCAGCAGCACCCCGGTCGCAGAAAAACCCATCCCGCCTTTAAGCCGGCAGATCCAGAAAGGTCAGAAGGCTGCTTTATCAGAAAATCAGATATCCCCGGCAAAAATTTATGCAAAATTAGGCTGGAATGTCACCAATGCAGCGTGTGATGTGGATGTATCTGCTTTCTTACTAAATAATTCTGGAAAAGTCATCGGTGATCCGTGGTTTGTTTTTTATGGACAGGAAAAAAGCCCTGATGGCAGTACCGTATTTTCTCACGGTCAGGGGACAGACCGTGAGATCATCTCTATTGATTTTACAAAATTAAACCCCGATGTAACAAAAATCGTTTTTGTCCTGACCATCGATAAGGCTTTTGAAAAAAATCTGAATTTTAGTATGTTAAAAGATGCATACGTCAGGATCATGGATGAGTCTGATACAGAACTGGTAAGTTTTAAAATGGAAGAATATTATTCTAATGTGACCTCTATGATGATAGGAGAAGTCTATCAGTATAAGGGCGCTTGGAAATTCAATGCCATCGGAAACGGCGTTGCTAAAAATCTTGCAGGACTTTGTGAATTATATGGAGTCGAAGTTGTTTAATATCATGTGTATATAAGGAGGAAATATCTATGTTAGTATTTGAAACGGTAAACGAATTAACTTTAAAGGTAACATGCAGCGGCAATGAAACGCTTTTTGTAAAAGCAGGTGCGTTTATTGCCGGAGATAATGTTGGCCCGAAGAATTATAAATTTGAAAAGGTATTGCTTGGACCACAGAATAATATCGGACAGGCTTTACTCGGACAGCTTGCCCGAAGAATCACCGGTGAAAACCTGCCTCTGATGAAAGTCAACCTGAATGGTGATTCGGTTACTTATTATGCTAACTATGGTCAGCATATTGTGATCTATCAGTTAGCACAGGGAGAAACCATTTCCGTTGAGTCAGAAAATATATTGGCATTTACACCGGATTGCGATTACAGTGTCCGTTTTATTGGTGTCGGTGTGCTTTCCCAGAAGGGTCTTGCAACTTCTACACTTACTGCCAGAGGTAAAAATGCTTATGTCGCAGTATTATCCGATGGCAACCCGATCGTATTGAGTAATGTCGGTACGAATAATACGATCTCTGTAGATCCTGATGCTGTCATCTGCTGGGTTGGTAATGGTCATTGTGATCCAAGCGTAACAGCCGATGTTTCATGGAAAACCTTTATCGGTCAGGCTTCCGGAGAGTCCTATCAGTTTGAATGGCGTGCCGGCGACGATGTGACAGTGATCATCCAGCCTTCCGAACGAACCGGTGGAATCAAAGTAAGCATGGACTGACAAACAATCCAAAAAATGAGCAGCCCATCTATATTTTAATGGGACTGCTCATTTTTAATGCCTTTTCTAATAATGCTTCTGAAAAAAGTCTTTCCGGCTCCATTTCCATGATCTTACTTCTATCATCGGATATCTGATATGCGTCTGTAAATCCATAAGGTACAAACCCATGATCTGCTTCTTCTACCATTGAGATATCAAATCCACTATCGCCTGCTGCCATAATACTTTCAGGCTTTAATTTTTCCCTTAACCGCCTTACAGCCATACCTTTGCTTAATTTTTTCGGAACAACATATACTTTTTCTCCATTATGAAAAATATCAACAATTCCTACATCTAACCGTGATCTTAAATATTGTACAACTTCCTCTGGATCGTTACATTTGGTAAATACAAATAACCGTTCAATAAATCTAAGTTCAAACTTTCTCCGTTTATCATGTTCTAAGATGCCCATTGCTTTTTCTAATTCAGGACTACTTTCCCGAATCAGATCAAGTGAAGTTTCATACCATGCACGATCCCGTTTTCCGTTGACTAACAAGATACCGCCATTACATACCAGTGCATAAGGAAATGCTCCTATCCCTAAGTCGATCCTTTCATACTGCCCGACCGTTCTTGTTGATGTCGGAATGAGCATATATTTTTCCTTAGCCATCAACAGCAATTCCTGTGTTTTTTTAGTGATAAAGGAGATTTCCCTGCCCTGATAAATTTCAACATTGATCTTTTCATTCCCAATATCGTGTTTATAAGAATAGATGATCGTATTGTCTAAATCCATACAAAATATATGCATAACTTCTGATTTATTTTTTTGAAATGATCACTTTTCTGATCAGGTCAACCGGAATGATCAATACAGCTAATACCATAGAAACAAGCAGTGCCTTTACATTAAGCATTGTGGTATCAAATACTTTTCCACCAATTTGAATGATGATCGTCTGCAGGATAAAGATTGCCCCCATGACTCTTATGAAGTTCTTGTTCTCGCTAATATGTTCAAACAGATTATACTTCTCAGATCTGGTATTTAAACTGTTAAATATGATCGAATAGATAAAGAATGCAAACATAAATGTCTTTTCATATAATTCCGGATCAGCACAATCAGCCGGTGTCACAAAACTTGTGATTCCCGCAATATTTTCAAGAATTAAGATTGATCCTAATGTGATGAAGATAGCACTGGTTCCGATCGCTGATTTAATATAAGTTGTCAGGATATTATCAGTTCTCTTAGCTGGCTGGTCTTCCATATATCTGTCAAGGATCGGCTCTCCACCAAATGCCATTGCTGCTAAAGTATCCATGATCAGGTTGATCCATAAGATCTGTACGATGGAGAATGGCTCTGTCCATCCTAAGATCGGTGCAATAATATTCATTAACAATGTACTGATATTCACAGTAAGCTGGAAAATAAGGAATTTTCCTACTGATTTTGCCATGGTCCTACTGTTTAATACACAATCCTTGATTGAAGTCAGACTGTTATTTAAAATAACAACGTCACCGGCTTCCTGTGCAACAGCAGTACCATCACCCATTGCAAATCCGATATCTGCCTGCTTTAGTGCAGGTGCATCATTGACACCGTCACCGGTCATACCACAGACATTTTCTAACTGCTGGGACATAGATACCAGTCGTTTCTTATCAAGAGGCTTTGCCCTGCTTACAACTCTTAAATCCGGCAGGACTTTTTTCAGCTCCTCATCAGACATTTTCTCTAATTCCTCATGTGTTAAAACAACGTCTTTCTTTTCATTCTTCAGAATACCTGCTTCTTTTGCGATCGCTGTTGCTGTTTCTTCAGCATCTCCGGTAACCATTACAACCTGAATACCTGCATGATTTAAGATCTCAACAGTTTCAACCGCATCTGTTCTTACATTATCACGAAGACATAATACTGCCATAAGAACTGTCTTTCCATTGCTGATCTTTGCTACAGAAAGAAGTTTCATGGTTCTTTTTGCTTCTGCAAGCATCTGTTCTTCAACAATCTTCTTATCCTCTGCAGTAAATTCTTTTTCTTCTCCATCCGGAAGCATGTAATGTGTTACCTGTTCAATGATATTTTCTGTAGCACCCTTCCAGTAAACAAGACCGTCTTTTAATGTAACGGTTGCACATTTCTTTTCAGAATCAAAACCACTGATATCTTCTACTTTATCGGTATCATTTTTAGAATCATCATAACCATTGTTAAGTGCATAAGAAAGTAATGCACGGTCCATATTATTACTTCCGATTGCTTTTCCTTCGGAGGAAACTTTTGCAAGGTTATTTAATGTGATAGCTTCAATAAATTCACTGTTTTTGATACTATCTACAATTTTTCCATCTCCGGTGATAAATTCTACTAAAGATAAGTTACCCTGTGTAATAGTTCCTGTTTTATCACTGAATAAAACATTCATATACGCAGAGTCTGAAAATGCTGCTTTATGGCTTACAAGAATATTTTTCTTATACATTGCTTCTGTATTCATGGACTGTACTAAGCTGTTCATCATCGGAAGTCCTTCCGGAACAGCCATGATCACGATAGAAGCCATCAGCATAACTGCCTCTGCTGCTAACAGAAGAACAGAAACAACAGTTGCTGCTTCATTTGCCCTGACTAAATTCAGGACAACATGTAAAACACCTGCAATTGCAGCCGCTGAAACACCTAATTTACCGATTCCTGCTGCTACTACTTCAAGTTTTAAGCTGGAAGTATCTTTTCTTTCTTCTTCCTCATCACTATCAGTAAGTGCCTTATTGATCTTGCCTAACTCAGACTGATCACCGATCACAGTTGCAACCATATAACCTTCACCGGAAGTTACAACAGATCCCATAAATACTTTGCTTGCGGAAGCGTAATCTGTAGATTCTGCATCATCCATAGTATCAGCTGCTGTCTTATTCTCATCTCTGGATTCACCATTTAATGCAGCCTGTGATACTTTGATATGACCTTCAAATAAGATACCGTCGACAGGTACTTTATCACCTGCCTGAACAAGGATCGTATCACCTTTTACAATCTCACTTGTAAGGATATTGACAAGCTTTCCGTTTCTCATTACCTTTGCATAAGTCTTATTATACTCTTCCTGCAAAGCCTCACTTCTCGAAGCATTCCGGTACTCTGATAATGTACTGAATCCGGTTGCAAGTCCGATTGCTATAATAATACTGATGATCTCTACAACATCATTTTCACCGGATAATGCAGGCACGAACATTCCTAAGACTGCTAAAACGATCTTTAAAACCAGTGCTGCACATAATACTTTGATCCAGATATCATCAAATGCACCGATAAACATAGACCAGAGTGATTCGCTTTCCTTTTTTGCCAATTCATTCGTTCCATACTTTGCTTTGCTGTCATTGACCTGGGAATCTGACAATCCCTTCATCAACTCATCCTTTTTAATATCACTCATAAACCTGAATGACCTCCTCATTTTTATATTTTATAAAAAGAGGAACCAAATGGATAGTTCCTCTTATTATTATTCTTATATTGTTGACCGCTGTTATACATATCTCTGACATACTGCTGCTATTCCGGGATCCGTTGTACCGTTTCCGATCGCACTGAATTTCCACTCACCATTATGTCTGTATACTTCACCAAAGATCATGGCTGTCATTCCAGAATAATTTTCCGTCAGATTATATTTACAGATCTCCTTATTATTTTTAGCATCCACTAAACGGATAAACGCATTCTCGATCATTCCAAAATGCTGCCGTCTTCTGACTGCCTGATAGATATTTACAACAATAACAATCTTATCATATTCTGCAGGTACTTTTGACAGGTCGATAACGATCTGCTCATCATCACCTTCTCCTGCACCGGTAAGGTTATCTCCCATATGATTGACTGTCCCCGATTTGTGTTTCAGATTTCCGAAGAAAACCAGATCATCTTTACTCACATACTTTCCGTTTTTCAGTAAGATGGCAGATGCATCACAATCAATTGCCTGTGGCTGTGTTCCAAATAATGCACTTAAAAATCCTCCACCACCGGACTGTCTTACTTCATCCCATCCTAAACCGACAATAATTTTTGATAAGCCTGCATTTTCTTTTGTCAGACTGATCTTCTGACCTTTTTGTAAGTTGATAGCCATAAATAAACCTCCTATGCTACTTCAATTCCGTAATGTCCGCAAAGTGCTGCAAGTCCACCCTGGAATCCACTTCCGATCGCATTGAATTTCCATTCGCCGTTATGTCTGTAAAGTTCACCTACAACAACAGCAGTTTCGATTGAGAAATCTTCTCCAAGGTCATATCTGATCATCTCTGTATTGTTTGATTCATCTACCAGACGGATAAAGGAATTCGATACCTGACCAAAGTTCTGATGTCTGTTTTCTGCATCATAGATCGTTACTGTAAATGCGATCTTTTCGATGTTAGCCGGTACTTTTGACAGATCGATCTCAATCTGTTCATCATCGCCTTCACCCTCACCGGTAAGATTATCTCCCATATGCTTAACAGATTCGCTTGTATGAGCTAAATTACCATAGAAGATAAATTCCTTATCTGTCGGGCATTTTCCATCTGCTCCAAGCATAAATGCTGCTGCATCGAGGTCGAAATCAGATCCTGAATCAAATGCATTGACATCCCATCCAAGTCCGACCATGATATTTTTAAGTCCCGGATTTCCTTTTGTTAAGTCTACTTTCTGTCCCTTTGATAAATTGATTGGCATAATCGTACCCTCCTTGTGGTATATGATTTATATAATTTTTTAGTGGTAACTACGGTTATCTTTTTGCAGGCGGCATATGATACTGTTTATTAAAGTCCTGCTTGATTGCTTCGAGCCTTGCCTGATCTTCGATACGTTTCTTTCTGGCATCTTCCTGTATTCTCTTTGTTTCCTCGATACCGCTTGTGATCGTTCTCCATGTTGTTTCAAGTGTTTCGATCTGGATAGAACTTCCTGAAGCTAAACGTGCTGTTGTCTTAGAAACTTCCACTGTATTCCGGGCATTTTTGATAAGCATTTCATTTGTTTTCTTATCTAATGCACTCATTGCTTCTGCCTGGATCTTCTGGCGTTTTAATAAGATTGCCTGTGCAAGTGCCTGTTTAAATACCGGCAATGTCACAATAAATGCGGAATTGATCTTTCTGACCAGATTGTAGTTACTAAATTCCATGGTCTTGATCATCGGAATAGACTGCATAGCAACATTTTCAGCCGTTCTTAAATCCTGCGTTCTCTGTTCCATCATCATAAGCGCCTGATTTAAACTGGTCAGTTCAAACTGGATCGACTCATCTCCGGTAGTTTCCATATCCTGCTGTCTTTGGGCAATGTAATCTTCAATCTCTTTACAAGCCTGCTCACCGGCTAATATGTATTTTACTAATTCATGGTAATAATTGACATTCGCTTCAAACATTGTATTTAATTTTTTATTTGACTGTCTGATCTCAGATTCATAACCTTTAAGCTGTACATAGATCTTATCAACTTCATCACCCATTGTATGGTATTTTGCAAGGATCTTATCAAGCTGTTTTTTTATATTTCCAAACAACTTTCCGAAAAATCCCGGATTGTCTTTGATCTCCTCAATATCAAACTGATCCATGATCTTTGCTAATGTTTTTAACATTTCGCTTGTATCATCTAACTGTGACATGTTCATGCTGTTAAGGACAACATCAGATGCTTTTGAGATTTCTTCTGCAACCTCTGCTCCAAAAGATACGATCGTATCCATGTTATTTACTTCGATCGTACTTACAATACGGTCAACTTCGTCTGAATTGACCAGTTCTGCATTCATCTGCTGTCTGTCAGCAACAATATCATACTGCTCTACTACTGCAATCTCATCTTTTGCTTCTTTAAGACCATTGGCAGTCTGTGCCGGTGCTGCCATTGTGGATTTACTAAAGTCAAGTCCCATAATCAATTACCTCTCTTAAATATTTTATCACGCCATGTAGGACGTGTGTGCTTTAATGAAAGACTATTCAGATCAGGAACCTGCATATCATATATATATTCCCCTATCTGATGTTCTTCCATTAGATCCCTTGTAAAATGTGTTTCAACGCTCTGATAACCTGTAGGCACGAAAAATACAATATCAAAACCTATCAGATTAAGAAAAGCTGTCAGAATCGAATCCTCTAATGAAATAACGTTTTCACCGGTATTGATATAGATCAGTTTCGGATTCTTTTTTGTAAAATCGAATTTCTGGATCATACGGATGATCTCTTTTGGCAGATTTAAAACCTGTGCGATCACCGTATATTCAGTTCCATTTTCACCAATGCCCCTGATCAGTTTCTGCTCGATCAATAGCTGTAGTTTATCGAGTATAAATTCCTGCATTTCTTCCCTTAAAATCGCATATGGATATTTCGGATGGTTTTTGATCTTATTTCTCTGGAGTTTTCCATTTTTATAAAACTCGGCTGAATAAGACTTCATTGGATTTGGTGCTGTCGATGAAATATAAGGAGCACCTTTTACTACGATCGTATCTTCTGTGATCAGTTCTTTTACGGATACCCAGTACTGTGCGACAAGTCCGTCTTTGACTCCTGATATCTTTGAAAAAATGACCGGAATATTTACCACTCCGTCTACGGTACTGAAATTTGGTCTGTATTTTAATTCCTGATCCCAAAGTATCCTGATTTCTTCATACATTGTCTGCAGATTGATCACATTTGCCTTACCATACTGTTTATTTCTGTAAATTCCGGTATCCTGATACATGAACGTATCAAGATCCCGCTCCGCATGATATGCAGCCGTTCCGATCCGTACCTCGGAACTTTCTTCCGGAAAATGTGTGATAGAAAGACTCTCTGTATAATTCACTTCATATAATAACGGATCTGTAAGATAGCATTTTGTATTTAAGTTCGGACACAAGATCAGGACATCTACCGGAAGTCTGCCTAGAAAACTCATAAATAATGCTTCATTATCACTCTTACAGCCTCCCATATAGATAAAGCACCCGATATCCGACGGTTTCCAGTTTGCAAACAACTGCACCATATATCTTTTGAGCCAGCAAAGCAGGTATACTGCCTTGTTTGTCAGTCTATTCAGATTTTCCCCTTCTTTTTTTGATTCTGTCAGAATGACATCTACAAATGCTTTATGAATGATCTTTTGTAATTCATTATTGGCTAAAGATCTGATATTGCCTGACAGATCTAAGATCATCTGATCCTGTTTTGTATAGTTATTCCTCTTGATCCCCGCAATTTCCTCTGGTGTCGGTTTTGGGATTTCTTTATTTACAATTACTAATTTTCTCCTGGCATTTCTAAGTTCCTGCTGTAACTGAAACAGCTCGTTTGTATAAGTAAGCCTGTCCTCAACTCCATTGATCCGGCAAAAGCAGTTATAAAAAAAACGGTTATCATTGCCTCTTACTGTCACACTCTCACGGATATCATCAAGACCTTTTCCCTTGATCCATGCATTTGTACAGTTTACAAGACCTGGTTTTGCACCATAGAGCCTTTCATTATTCAGATCATTTTGGATTTCTTCTCTAACCTTCTTAATACAATACCCCTCGGGAAACGGTTTTAAACCATTCACCTGCAGATCATCAGAAAGTGATGAAGACGGATCTGCTTTCAGATAACCCTGATCACCTGCATACTGTAACAGAACAATATCACATCCGGCATTTGAGAGGATCGATATCAGCATCAGTTCGTAATTGCTTATTTCACCTTCATATAAAATCTTAGGAATGTCATTTTCTCCTAACTGATTGATGATTCTTTCAAATTTATAATACAGCCAGCACATAAACTTGATATATGCATTTTTTAACATATTCTCATTTTTGCCGGCTTTTCTCATAGAATCTAAGGAATCATAGATAGAAGCCGCAACATTCTGCCTTTGCAGCTCATTCATTCTCGGCAGCCACTTTTGTAAACTCCTCGAAATAAACTGCAGATCCATCTGAAAATCCATTCCCATAATCTCATTATAATATGCAAGGTTATTCTCATCCGGGTTTGGAATCTTTCCTTCTATTACGATACCCGTTCTTCTTGCCACATCATAATATTTTTTTATAAATTCACCAATTTCATCTGAATATCCATTGATCCGATAAAAATATACACCTTTATTCTGCCTGTTGTTTAACGTGACAAAATAATCATTAAGGTTTTGAATCTTTTTATGTTCTAACATAGAGCATTCTCACCTTCAATATCTGTTCATTTTATTTTTATTCATGACAAATCCTAGCGTTGAACCTACAGCACCTCCGATAATGTGAGTCAGATTCGATACATTATCCTGAATAAAAATTCCCTGATATACCTGTTCACCAATATATAAAACTGCAACTAATATAAACGTAAGCGGTATTTTTCCTTCTTTAAAACTCGTAAAAGAAGAAAGTAAGATCAAAGCAAATACAACTCCGCTTGCTCCCAGCAACTGTGTATGTGGGAAGAAAATAAACTGAACGATACCAGTCACTAATGCCGTTGCCATGATCACAAATAAAATATTCGATGAACCATATTTTTCTTCAAGTAACGGTCCAACGATCAGTATAAGCATGATATTTCCTATAAAATGTTCCCAGCCTGCATGTCCTAATACATGTCCAAAAAATCTTACATATGTCAATGGACTAAACAGTGATGACCGGTAAACACTGAACAATGCATTTGTTGATGCCCCTCCAGTGACTTTATCTATGATCAGAATGATGAAACATGCGATCGTAAAGCCTAAAATAACCGGAGAGTTGAATGAAAGCTGCAACCTTTTGTCACTAATTTTCATAATATTTCTCCTAAACATATGGAATATACGTAAAAAATTGTATCATATCCATATTTCTATTTCAAGGAAAACGACGGAATCCATGGCATTGTTTATTCGTATTATTTTTTGTAATGAACTATTCTTTTTTATTTATAAATGATACAATATATATTACTGTTCAGGTGCGTAAGAAAGCGAGTATGGGTTATAGGGAGATTACGATGAAAAATAACGTTTTATACTATAGTGTAGGTGCTCTTTTATATTGTCCTGCAAATAAGGAATCTGTTTCTGATTCGATCATCCATGAAACATTTGGGACAAAATATTCTCTTGCACTATGTTTAGAAGATACGATCAATGACGATTATGTCACAGAAGCTGAGCAGATACTCATTGCTTCATTAAATAAAATCTTTATCCAGTACCAGATCAAACCTTTTTATCTGCCAAAGATCTTTATTCGGGTGAGAAATCCCAAACAGATCCGCAGACTGACAAAATCTATCGGGCAATCGATCGAAATCGTGACCGGATTTATCATTCCAAAATTTAATCTGGATAATGCCACAGATTATATCAATGAGATCATACGTGCGAACGAACTGGTGTCAAAAAATATCTATATGATGCCAATTTATGAAAATTCGTCTATCATTGATCTGAGAAACCGTATTGATATTTTATATGCACTAAAAGATTCTCTTTCCCAGATAGAGGATCGTGTATTAAATATCAGAGTTGGTGGAAATGACCTCTGCCATATGTTTGGATTCCGAAGACATTCCAATGAATCCATTCACCGGATCAGACCGATCTCTGATATTTTTTCGGATATTATCACAGTGTATGGATTAGATTATGTAGTTTCCGGTCCCGTATGGGAATATTACGCAGGAGATAACTGGAAAAATGGTCTGCTGCAGGAAATTGCAGATGACAAACTCTGTGGCTTCACCGGAAAAACAGCCATACATCCGAATCAGATACCGCTCATCAATCAGGCTTACCAGGTATCCAGAACTGATTTCAATGATGCTCAGGCAATCCTAAACTGGAACAAAAACTCAAATGCATTTGTTTCGGGAAATGAAGTCAAAGAGAGAATGAATGAATATAAAACCCATATCAACTGGGCAACACAGATGATTTATATGGCTGAAGCATTTGGAATTGCAGATTAAATGCAATTCCTATGCATCAGCTATTTTTTTGATGATCCCACAGCATTTGTAATGCATAAGCGGATAATATGTAACCGGAACATTTTTTTCTTCTGCAAGCCGTATTAAATGTCCTAACTGCGGATCATTCTGATATCTTTCATCGATCAATATTTTCCATGGAACCCGTCTTAATAATACTCTTGTAGCTTCTCCGATTCCCGGCTTGATCAGATTGATATCATCAATCCCAAACTGTTCTCCAATCGCGATCACTTCATCGATTCCTTTTCCTTCCGGCACTTTTTCACACTCATCTATCTCAGAATTTAGTGAAAATTCTTTTTCGATCGCATGGATAAAAGCATAAGAGAGATCAGAATCTTTTAATTCTCCGTAATAAACCGCTCCATGGAAATCATCTTTTCCGATAATATCACTTCTTAAAAAAGTTCTGCTGACTAATCCCGATACCGTACTGTTTAAGCAGGAACTTGGGATTAAGATATCCTCATGTGTTCCGCACAATTCTGTAACATTTGCCGGATCAGCAACAACCGCAATATCAGCTGATACACCTTCATATGCTGCAATATCCTTCTTTAATTCATATAGGATCGCACCTTTACCGATCCAGCCATCTATAAACAATAGCTGCCCCGGCTCATATCTTTCTAACAGATATTTCATTGCATTATCGTCGATTCCTCTCCCGCGTATGATCGAGATGGAATAATGCGGTACATCCAGTTCATATTTATATTTTATGTATCGTTTCACTAAAATCCCAATCGGTATTCCGGCTCTGGCAAGCGAAACCAGTACAACATTTCTTCCCCTGTTCTTTATGATCTTATCGGAAAGTATTCCAACTGCTCTTGCAACCGGTTTTGAATAATTTTCTAATGCTTCATGGTATACTTTCATATATGTTTCTGTGGGCACATATTCAATCGGAAGCATCTCGCTGTAATGTTTTCCTGCCTGAATCAGTTTTTCTCTTTCTTCGGTCGGCTGTGGTTTGACCAGGCCGGTAATGTCTTTTAATAGTAAAATCACATCTTCTTTTAAATACGAACTTCTCACCCTAGTACCACCTTACAACTGTTATATGTTTATTCTTAATCTTTAAAGCATTGAGCAATGTATTCTGGCTTTCTTTGATCTCCGGTGAATCCGTAATGACAAATACATGGTCATATTCACCTATATCATAAAGAAAAGTTTTTCTATGTACATCATACAGACTTTTTAATTCATACCTGCAATGTAACGGATACTCTTTTTCCATGCCAACAGCGATCGGACTGCGTGTTGTGGAATGACATAAAACTTCATTGCCTTCTTTTTCTAACTCCCTGCCAACATAAAGTGCCGGAAACATAAATTCCTCTGTTCCAATCACAAGTATTTTTCTGCCTGTGATATGACCGGTCTTCTTTTTTAATGAATTCCATAATATTTCACAGGCTTTCTCATATGAAAAAGCATCCACAAGCCGTCTTGCGTCCATTTTATCTGGAATATTCACCGTCATATATGCATCAGTGGATTGGTCTATACAATCATAATATTGCCCGTTTCCGGTATATTCATCTGCTTTCCTGGCATACATACTATGATCTGTTTTTACTAAATAATGCAGATCGATCCCTCTATTTTTATAAATTTCCATATGTTCTGCATCCATACCATTTAATATAGAAGCAACTGCATACAAAAACCTGCCGTCATACTGCTTTTCAAGGATATTGATGATATTTAATATCGTATTTCCGGTCGTAACCTCATCTTCGATAAATACGATCCTGTCAACCTTACCTGCGATCTGATCTATATCATCTTTTATAAGTTTCTGTTCCGTAGCATGGCTGTGTTCTTCCGAAAAAAATAAATATTCCACATCAGAAATGACTTCTCTTGTAGTCTGGATATACTTCGTGCCAGCCGTGATCGCAGCCTGTGCCCCGATTGCTGTCGCAGTTTCTGCAAATCCGACTAACAAAAGTTTTTCATTCTGATATTTTTTTCGGAATGTATCTGCTAAACTTGAAAATAGAGTCAAGGCTTTTGATGGCTGCACCGGAATATGTTTTCCCTGCAACGGATCAACAACTAAATAATTTCTCTTTGTGTTATTTTCACGTTTTGCAATTTTGACAAGATCACTTTCGGTATATTCCACTCTTTTTGCTCCTCACTTTTTCTTTGCTGATGGCTCTGATGGTTTACTCCTATAAATTATCAAGAATTTTATATAACAGTTGATATAACTGTGCTATTTCCTCTTGTTTCAAATGCACACATCCTGCCATCTGTTCCGGCACAGATAATGCCTGTTCCCTTAAAGCTTCACCCTGTTTCGTTATCGTAACATTCAGCACTCTCTCATCTTCCTTTGAACGGTTTCTTTCAATCCAGCCCTTTTTTTCCATTGTTTTTAAAAGCGGTGTGAGCGTTCCGGAATCAAGATACAGATACTCTCCAAGTTCCTTTACGGTCAATTTCTTATGTTCCCACAATACCATCATTGCAATGTATTGTGTGTATGTCATATCCAACTTATCTAAAAACGGCTTATAGTGTCTTACAATTTCCTTAGATGCTGCATAGAGCGGAAAACACAACTGGTTTTCTAATTTCAACTTATCATACTTATTGCTCATTTTCGTCTGCTTTCTGCTGTATTTTTATAGCTCTTTTATGCCTGAGGATCACTTTATCCTAAATGTGACTTTATAAATGAAACCACTCCGTCTTTCGGCTGGAATCCTATCTGCATATCCACTGTTTCACCCTTTTTTAAAAGAATAAGTGCCGGAATACTGACGATTTTATACATCTGTGCGATATCCATATTTTCATCTACATCAATATTATAAAATGATACCGAATCACTAAATTCCTCCGATACTTCCTCCATGACAGGTGCAAGCATCTTACATGGTCCACACCATTCTGCTGAGAAATCAATAACTGCTATCTCATCATTTTTAACCTGTTCAAATTCGTTTTTAGAAATTTTTTTAACCATTATTTTTCTCTCCTTACTGTTGTTTAGTTTTATCTGATAAATAGTTCACAGCAGATAATGCAGCGACATTACCTTCACCTGCTGCTTTTATATATTGATAGGGTGCACCTGTGATATCACCACAGGCAAACAGACCTGCGATATTTGTTCTCTGCTCTCTGTCCACTATAACATGATTTTTTTCTATGGCAAGACCCGGAACTAACTGTGATGGTGCAACACTTTCTCTTAAGATAAAAATTCCATCTGCTTCTATTTTACCACTATCTGTTTGAAGAATACATCTGTTGTCCTGCTTTTCTATACCGGTAGGATTTTGATCCCGTACAACTTCTATCCTTGCATCATGATCAGTTTCTTCCTGATACATCGGAAGATAAATAACTTTATTTACAATTTCTGCAAGATAATCTGCTTCCTTTTCATCTTCCTTAGTATATCCGATCACAACCACATTTTTTCCCTTATATAACATGCCATCACAAGTTGCACAATAACTTACACCTCTGCCAAGATTTTCAAGTTCTCCTGAAAACTCTTTCACAGTGGAAAGTCCGCATGCAAGTATCACAGCAGTTGCTTCATAGATTCCACCATGCCCCTGGATCGCAAAATAATTTCCCATGGAATATACCGCATTTACTTTATCTTCTGTGATTTCTATTTCCATCTGCTCAAGATGCTTTTTAAAAGAATTTTGTAAGTCTTCTCCTGATATTTCCGGCAGACCTAGATAGTTTTTTATAGTATGTGCTTTTTCAATCTTATTACTTAGACTTTTATTTCCTAATAAAAGTATATTTTTATTTCTGATCTTTGCAGTAACAGCAGCTTCTAATCCTGCCGGTCCTGTACCTATGATTGCTATATCATATCGCTCCATATGGCTCTCCTTTTATCAAATGGTATTTATCATCATTTTTTTAATAAGATCTTCATTCATAGTTTCAGCAGTATCATCATAAATATGCATGATCATCTTCTTCTAAAAATTTAATGCAATCAGATACGGGATTCAACACATTTTTCTAATTCAGCCATATCCTGCGTTGGCTCAAATCCCTTCTGTGACTTAAGATAACGAAATAACGGGATCGCATTTTCGCCATTTACATCTGGTTTTTCTACCTTAAAATCATATATATTCATTTTTACGCTCCTTGGGTTTGATAAAATTATATTGTGTACAATGTTTATATTGATTAGATTGTACGCAATATATTATTGATTGTCAATACTTTTTTTAGATTATAATATAGGGGATTGGGTGTTAACAGATGGCACACAACTTAAAGAATGCTGCTTTCTTCTTCACTGATCAAGGCTGTGACCTTCTCAATCAACAGATCAGAGTCTATGGCATATTCGGGCAGGACAATGTTTCTCCAAATCCTGTGGTTATCAACTGTTTTTCACGTAACTTTTCTTCCGTTATATCCGCCCATCCCATCATGTCAAGAATCAGTTTTTCCATATCAACGATTGGTAAAATGAAAAAGGCTTTGTCTGCATGATAATCCAGTCCTACCACATCATATCCTGCAAATAATGTTTTATAATGGTCCGCTTCCATAGCATTTCCACCTTTTCCATGAATATATAGAACTAATTGTCTCATGAATCTTATCTCTCTATCTATAAACCTGCTTGTAACGGTTATCGTCCACCTTCACCCTCTGGCAACAATGTAACCACACAGTAAATAATTCCAAATACAGCTATACTGCCCATCATAATGCCGATCATCTGATTTACACTTACCACATTTCCATGAAATACCGGATTGCAATCAAGAGTGTTTCTTATCGCTTCAACCATTTCATCCGGATAATGTTTTCTCTCCATCTCTCTGAACACTCCATAAAGCATATGATTCTTGATCAATGAAGTGGCATATGTACTCGGAAGATAAGACAGTGCCTTCTGAAGACCTGAACCAAAATTTGAAATTGGCATATAAGCTCCACATATAAAACCATAACCTGCGCTGACAATTGTACCCACAGCCGAAAGCTGTCCCTGTGTTGTCAATGGAAAACTAATGATACTTGAAAGCGTACTTCCAAACAGGACGAGCAATATCATATCAAATAAAACCCATAATACATCTGCTGCATTCAGATACCATCCCATTTTAAGTAGATATCCCAGACATAATACAAACGCAAGTCCATTGACCATCAAAGAATTAGCTACTGTTGACAGAAAATATCCCAAATACATTTTTCTCTTGCTGACAGGCGAAACATTAAAATCCTTCCTTGTTCCATTTGCCTTGTCCTGCACCATAGTCAGATTCACACAAAATGTTACAGTGATACAGCTCACTGCCATAAGTGATGCTGTCAGCTGTGCTGCCACGGTTCCATTAATGAGTTTATCCGAAATCGTAATCATATCCGGAATCGCTGCTGTAAAAGAATCTCTGAAAACCTTTGCAAGAAACGTAGCGTACAGAACAATCAGAATGACAGGTGTGATCATTGATGTAAACAGCATCCCTTTATCTTTAAAAAACAATTTTCTGTTCCTGTTCATTAGTGCCAATACTGTTCTCATCAGCGTTCACCTCCAAGCTTCTTTCCTGTGACTGCAAGAAATACATCATCCATACCGCCTTTTACTACTTCATAATCCGTGAATAGGTCCTGATGCTCTACAATAAGTCTCGTTGCTTCCTTCGTATTTCTTACTTTTAACTGATATCCGTCACGTATTTTTTTATATTCTCTGTTCAATGACTTTATTTCATCTTCAGAAACACCATAAACAGACACGATATCCTGTACATAATCATTTTTAAGTTCAAACGGTGTACCTTCCGCTGCAATACTTCCTTTGTCAAGAATCACAACATACCCGGCATTAGCTGCCTCTTCCATATAATGTGTAGTCAGAAATACTGTCATATTTTCTGTTTTCTGAAGTTTCTCGATAACATTCCAGATTAACTGTCTTGTCTGTGGATCAAGCCCTGTGGTAGGCTCGTCAAGAATCAAAATCTCCGGTCTGTGCAATAATGCACGGGCAATATCAATTCTTCTTCTCTGACCTCCCGACAGCTTACCTACAGGTCTGTTTAAAAACTCGTCAAAATCCAGAATCTCGACCAGCTCCTGTAATCTCTTATCAAAGGCATTTCCTGTAATGCCGTATAAAGCAGCTCTGCTCTTTAGGTTTTCTTTCACCGTAAGCGGTTTATCAAGTACGCTATCCTGAAATACAACACCAAGCATTCTTTTTGTCTGTGCACCGGCTTTGTCAGTTTCTATTCCGTTTACCTGAACCGTTCCACTGTCTTTTTTTTGCAGTCCACAGAGAATAGAAATAGTTGTACTTTTCCCTGCACCGTTTACTCCAAGAAATGCAAACAATTCTCCTTTTTTCACACGAAAGCTCAAATCATTTACCGCTTTTACTTCGCCAAAGCTTTTATTCAGGTGGCTGATTTTAATGATATCTGATTCCATATTTTCTCCTTTTGTTTCATCTTTCCTTAAATGACGCAGTATACGTTGGATTTACCTTTTTTTAATAGAATCCATAACTACCTGATTCACCTCAACAATATCCACACCTTCATTTAATATTTCTACTGAGAAAATATAATCTAAAGGTGTTTTTTCTTCATTGGCATCCTCTTCATTCATCGCCAATCGCTCAAAAGCATCCTGTCTTTCCTGCTCAGATGAACTACCATTAAGAGCAATAGTTCTATACAATTTTCCTGTTGCGGGATTTGTTATCTGATTGAACTTAGCAGATAGCTCTTCCGTTTCCTTTATGCTGCTACAGAAAATTAACCCTTTGACCTTATCCCCGCTATATCCATAATAATCGGCCTGTGTAATGATATGTTTCACACGTTCATCACTCGTCAGCATTGAAAAATCACGATTTGCCTCCTCATCATCTCCAATAATTGCTAAGTCTGTGATACCAAAATAGTGGAATGGACAGAGCAAATTCTCTTCCATTGCCTGCTGTAAGCGAATTTCATATGCTATCTGATAATTAAAGAGTTCATACACATTTCGCCCTTCTACATTATCATCTCGCTTATCTGGAGTAGCTGTCATACCAAGCCATAGCTTAGGTGTAAAATGTTTCATTATCTTCTGATATGTATCAGCTGGAACATGGTGTGCTTCATCCAAAACAATGCAATCAAATGTATCTTTTGCGTACTGCAATAAGTGCTCATCACGATTTAACGTCTGCACGGTAGCAAATACATAATCTGCATCATAGTCATGATATCCAGCACCTACAAGTCCCATTGAAACTGTTTTTGCAAACACCTTCTCATAGGATCTCTTTGTCTGTCTTGCAAGCTGACCTCTATGAACCAAGAATAACACTCTCTTAAATCCAAGCTCACGCATAGCGAATGCAGAAGCATATGTTTTTCCGGTTCCTGTTGCAGAGATAAGTAACGCTCTTTCTTCACCTGCATCAATTATTTTCTTCAAATTAGTAATAAACCTAACCTGCATACTATTTGGCTGTAATTTATATTTTTCAAGTCATAGTAAGCAGTTGGTTTATCACCAAAGATACCTCCTCTTACTGCCAGCACAAAGTTTCGCTTAGCAAGCACTTGATGCGTTTCCTCTACGTATGCATATTGTCAAGTGTATGTGTCATATTTTATATTCAAAAGTAACTATTCAGAACCCCTTAGAATCATAAAAATTGATACGTCATGCTTGCATGTAAGTAGCAGTTTTTATGATTCGTAAGGTGGCTCGAATAGAGCCACCGCCCCATATATGAGCAAAATAGCTGCAAAGCAGCGATAAAGCACGATTTATCGTGCGGTTTTGCGAATATATGAGTGGGGTTCTGAATAGTTACATTCAAAATAAAAAAGGCTGCTACTCTCTAAAAAATAACAGCCTTTCTTACTATATCAGCCTTTTGGAATTTGACCATCGACATACAGAATGTGATTAACTAACCACTCTGTGAGATATTTTAAAATTCCCATAATCTGTTCATCTTGATCTTCTACCTCATCATTGTGATGTTCCATAAATTCATCAAGTTTATGTATAAATTCCTGATGTTGAACTTTCTGTGTAAATATCTTCTTATAATTAATAGATTCCATATACTGCTCTTCATCACTAAAGTGTTTTACTGTATAATTTCGGAGATTTTCTAATATTATATCAATCCTATCATATTTATCCGGTGTAAACTCATCATGAAGCAGTTCATATGCCTCATCTGCATATTTAAATAACTGCTTGTGTTCTTCATCTATCATATCTATACCGATATAATATTCTGGTTTCATTTCATACATAAATTAATCCTACTTTCGTTTTTATTTGTTTTATGAACCTGTTCAATACTATTCATAATAGCCAAATGCATTTCTCATGAATTTCCTATATTTTCTCGTTTTTAATGTTAGATTCCACCAAAACATTCCCTAATTTTCTTGGAAATATCAGAATCAACAAAACCTTTCTGCGCCATGTCATCGAGCATCTCACACGTTTTTTCGTGCGATAAACCTTTCTTATATGGTCTGTCCTCGGTTAATGCCTGATAAATATCAATACATGCCATAATACGTTCCGGCTCATTTAATTCAGCTGCGGTTTTTCCAAAGGGATACCCTTTTCCATTTAATTTTTCATGATGGAAAGCTGCCCAGTCTCGTATTTCTTCAAAATCATTAACCTCTGATAATATAAGGTATGTATAGCCAGCATGATTCTTCATTTTTGAAAATTCATCATCCGTAAGCTTATCCGGTTTTTCCAAAATTTCATTGTTTACTGCCATCTTCCCAATATCATGCAGTGCACCAGCCAGATAAATTTTTTGCACATTAATAGAATCATATCCGATATATTGAGCAAAAAAAGCTGCTTTTTCAGCCACTCCTATAGAATGTCTGCTTGTAAAAGAAGATTTATAATCTACAATCTTTGCAAAAAAATCTGCGACATTTTTACACGTTTTCCAATCAAAAACCTGTTTTTGTCTTGGGATAATCTCCCATAGCTTCATTTCAAAAGAATTATCACTTAAACATATAAATGATTCAGAATGTGTGAATGCATGAAAAAAGGCATTCACACATTCTGAATCGAATAATCCATCCCTATTTTTTAAAAGGTACTGACATATAAAATTCCAACTGTTATTTCCAGATCCCATGTTATTTCCTATAATATCAATGGTATCTGCAAGATGAATAATCCTTGCAAACAATGGAATTTCATTCCACTTTTTTTGAAAAGGACCAGTTCCATCGGCATGTTCATGATGATACAAAATCACATTTGACACATCTGTTTTAAATGGAATTTTAGTAATATTTTTTTCACCATAAATACAATGAAGATTTGTTTTTTTCTCGGATAAATCTTTTTTACAATTAATGACGGAATCCTTTTTCAGTTCTTCTGAAATATATTGTGTCAAAGCATTATCATGCAGTAAAGCACACATGGCTAAATCTTGTAATTCATCACCTTGCATTTTCCAATATTCAGCCATGCGTATACTTATATAAGCCACTCTTTTTCCATGTTTGTTTTTGATATTTACCAACTCTGCTTCTATACAGTCCAAAGCATAAGAACAGGCTCCTGCAAGTCCGATGATATCTATACTTAGTTCTTCTTTCATTGGTATAATCCTATCATCTATATTACTGTTATATTTGTGTTGTTCTGTAACCTTAATATGTATAAATGCTTTTAGCATTTCCATAATCCATGCAGGTTACAATATGCATATACTTCTTCTACCTGTTCACCATCGCAAAGACAAAAATCTACTACCGGCTCCTGCCCTGGATTTAACTGTTTTCTGTATATTCCCTGGTTTGTATTTAATGTAATCCACTCAATGAAATGTTCTTCAAGCATTGGATGTCTTGTCTCTCCGACCACGACATGAACATGACTGCCTTCTATCGTATATACAGGTACATGCTTCTCGACAGCAGCATCTGTCACTCCGGCTTTTAATTCCTGCATAGGTTCTCCGCAACAAATTACAGGTACACCCTTATCCTTTACCTTTTCAACAATGTTTCCACAATGCTTACAAATATAATACCTTACTTCCATGCCTTTTTCTCCTTCCATGTGTAAAATTTATAATTCAATTGTCTCCATAATCTTTTTCAATGAATCTGCAGATTCCTTGAGCTTTAACGCTTCCTCGCCACTTAAATTAATAGGTATATCAGACTCAATACCATCTGCACCTACAATAGCTGGCATACTTAACGATACTCCGTCAATATCATATACTCCATGAATCATGTGTGATACAGGAAGTATTGATTTTTCATCTCTCATAATCACTTCGCAGATTCTTTTTACAGACATTGCAATTCCATAATATGTAGCGTGCTTTTTGTTTATAATCTCATAAGCACTGTTCTTGACTGCTGTAGCTATTTCTGCCGTGTTTTCCTTGTGCTTGTAATGTCCACGCATTTCACACATTTCACTTAATGGAACACCAGATACATTGGCTGATGACCATGCTACAACTTCGCTGTCTCCATGCTCACCTACTATAAATGCATGAACACTCCTGCTGTCCACAGATAAATGCTCACCAAGCTTATATCTTAATCTGGCACTATCTAACACAGTACCCGATCCAATAACCCTGTTTTCTGGAAGTCCTGATAACTTTATGGCTACCTGAGTCAGGATATCTACCGGATTCGCAACTACAAGCATGATACCTGCAAAATTTCTCTTTGCTATTTCAGGAATGATTGACTTAAATATTGCTACATTTTTATTTACGAGATCAAGCCTTGTCTCTCCCGGTTTCTGTCCCGCTCCGGCAGATATGACAACAATTGCAGCATCAGCCACATCATCATAATCTCCGGCATATATTTTCATCGGACTCGCAAATGGAATACCATGACTGATATCCATCGCTTCTCCTTCTGCCTTGTTCTTATCTGCATCGATAAGGACAATCTCTGTAAACAAGCCACTCTGCATCAGAGCAAATACCGATGCAGAACCAACAAAGCCACAGCCTATCATTACTGCTTTTTTTGAATTAATCACTTTCTTCTTCGTAATAATCTCATCTCCTTAATAATTCTCTTCATGTACTTCAAAATAGCTCTGTGGATGATTACATACCGGACATACTTCAGGTGCCTTAGTTCCTACCACAATATGTCCGCAGTTACGGCATTCCCACACTTTAACTTCGCTCTTTTCAAATACCTGTGCAGTTTCAATATTCTTAAGAAGTGCACGATATCTTTCCTCATGGTGCTTCTCAATCTCACCTACTGCCCTGAATTTTGCTGCAAGCTCAGGGAATCCTTCTTCCTCAGCTGTTTTAGCAAAGCCTTCATACATATCTGTCCACTCATAATTTTCGCCTTCTGCCGCTGCCGCCAGGTTTTCCTTTGTATCACCAATTCCTGCTAATTCCTTGAACCACATCTTTGCATGTTCTTTCTCATTATCTGCAGTCTTTAAAAACAATGCTGACATCTGCTCGTAACCTTCCTTTTTCGCTACAGAAGCAAAATAGGTATACTTATTTCTTGCCTGTGATTCCCCTGCAAATGCCTCCTGTAAATTCTTCTCTGTCTGTGTTCCTGCATATTTGTTTGCTGCCATCTCTTTTACCTCCGTTTTCTTTACTACTTTTTCAAAATCTGATGCCGGGTGCTTGCACAAAGGACATATAAAGTCATCCGGCAATTCCTCGCCTACATATTCATATCCGCAAATTCTGCAACGCCATATTGTCTGTCCATCCTCGGTTATTCCGACTGCCTGTGGCTTAGGCTTAATATTATTCTGATAATAATCATATGTTACTGAAGGAACATTGCTTAAAACTTCCATATCGGTTATCTCACCGATAAACATCGTATGTGAACCCAAGTAGTAACTGTCACAGAAATGTATGCATTTGTACCTTCTGTAATATAATAAATACCATTTGTGCCTTCTGACTTAAGACTGATACATTGCTTTCCTATCCATGCTGTTCCTCCTTTACCTTCTCCCTGCATTTCGGGCAAATGCCTTTAAATGAAATATCATAATCCACAAATTCAATTCCATGAGTGTTATGAATTCTTTCCAGCAAATCCGGTATTTGATCCATATCCACATCAAAAACTTCACCGCACTTTATACATCTTACATGGTAATGATTTTTCAATGTAAAATCAAATCGGTTCGGTCCATCCGGAACTTCAACCTTTCTTAATGCACCTTCCTCTACCAATATATCAAGATTTCTATATACAGTTCCTTTTCCAATTGTTGGATATGCTTCTTTTATAAATTCATACACTTCATTTGCCGTAACGTGTCTTCTCATTTCGTATACGGTATTTCTTACAAGATCTTTTTGAATGGTATTTCTCCTACTTGTCATCAGTCCTCCTTATTAGGATTAGTTCTTAATAAGGATTATATACCACTATCATCCTATTGTCAATAAAAATAGTAATAATTCTCATTATTACTAAAAACTGCCAAACTGAGCATCTTTTACCTGAATAACTATTTTATTTTGCGTTCAAATACATATTCTGAATCTGACCATTTCACCACGAGCCATCTTGGCATAGGTACCTTTTGTTACCAATTTATCTCCGGATAACTCACAAAATACAATCGTAATACATCTGTCCTGTGATGTCAGATACTTTTCTATACATTTTGAGTATTCTTTTGATGCATGATTAATGATAATCCTACTGTCATCGAAAACTCACTTTTGTCATTTTATTTGTTGTATATCTTATCAACCTCAGATTCATACACCGATTCAGTATGAGTATCAAATAGCACCCACTCCACCAGATCAAAACAATCCGGATTATCTTCGCTGCTTGTCAGCAAAAGTACGAAATGCATTTGCTGCTGTCTGCCCTGCTTCACGAAATCCTTTTGCAAGAAGTGCTGTCTTTGCTATATCCTTATCTGTGGTCTTGATTGCCCCTCTTACATTCTCTCGGATATCAAGAAGTCTTTTCTTAATTCCTAAGAACCCAGATACCCTGTATAATGCAGCTCTTCCCTTTTCCTTTGCTTCTTCGACTATACTCTTAATATGCTGGTAGAAGATGTATTTCATGTAGCGGATTGAACTGGGGAATCAGAGATTCCCTGTTCAGGACATACCTGGCAATAAATGTTATATATAATCTAATTTACAGAGATTTTCTCATAGTCTCTGCCAGTAAAGCAACGGCAGCCATCCTTACGCAACATGCCGAATCCCTTTTCCAGATTTCCATCCAACTTCTCACCCTTCATCTTTCGATCCATCAGGCTACTAATATGATATCTGTGACTTTCATCTTCCATGTACATGCCCCATAAATTTACTACCTACAGATACTCTGCAGTGCAAACTACTTTGCAAATCTGTAACTGATTATTCAATTGTTATGTCCAATCTCTCTTGTAGCCGCTTTTTCCGTAAAAATCTATATTTCCTTCCATACAGATGGCTCCACAGCCCAGTTCTTTTGCCTGTTCCAGCGAATAATCGAGCAGAATCTTCCCATAGCCTTTTCGCTTTAAGTTCGGTGCAATGCAGATCGGTCCCATTGTCATGATCGGTATCTTTCTGCCGTCATCTGCCTGTATCTCTGCCTTCATGAACATATTCTGTCCTATGATCTGTTCTCCCATTTCCATCACAAAATCAAGCTCCGGTACAAATGCAGCATCCTTTCTGAGCTGATGCAGCACGTAATGCTCCAGACAGCCCGGACGATACACATTCCAAAAGCTCTCTCTTACGAGATTTTCTACTTCTCTGTATTCCTTTTCTTTCTCCGTCCGAATGATAATTGAATCTTTCATTTTCCATTCCTTTCCGTTACTTTTTCTTCTACCGCCTGTTCGTTTTCGTATAACTCTTCCGCAATTTTTCTAAGCGATGTTTCAAATTCCAGCTTTACCTGTTCTTTGTCCTCTGCCCCGTCATACATACTGTAAAAGAAAAACATCGTTGCATAAAACTGCACTGCCTTCTCTAAAGCACTGTCAAACTTCATACTTTCAAACAGATCTTTTACATATGCCACAGGCCCGCTCACCAGATACTGCTGATAGAGCTCCTGCATCTCCGCATTTCTGAACTGCTCCAAGGTAAGCATTTTACGAAATGAGGATGCAAAATCATCCTCTGTCCAGTATGCAAACATAGACTGACTGTATGCCATAAAATCTACAAATGAAAGTTCCTGATAAGTCTCCGGTGCATCTTCTTTCCGTTCCTGCGGCATATCGTGACTCTCTGTCTGCTCCCCATCCCCCTGCTCCATACATGCAAGAATATGATCAAAAATATCCCGTTTGCTCTGGTAATGCCGGTACAGCGCTCCCTTTGTAATGCCAAGCTCCCCGGCGATCTGACTGACGGATACCGCCTCATAGCCATCCTGCGCAAACAGGTGCAGCGAAACAAGTAAAATTTCTTCTTTTGTATTTCCCATGCTGTTTCCTCCCCAATTAAATAAACGACCGTTTACTTTAATATAGTAAACGGTCGTTTATCTGTCAAGTGCTATTACATTTTGTTAGGTCTTTAAAAATCGAAAGACTCATTCTTCTCTATATTTTCTGAGGTCTATTTAAGTAGCTCAATTATTATTGCTTGTTAATTTATTGTAAATTTATTTACAATATCAGAAATTCGTTTTGCAATTGTTTGATTCTGTGTTACCTGATGCTGAACTGTATCAGAAACATCAGAGAGTTTTTCGCTTTTTTCTACAATACTATCGATTGCATTCTGATTTTGTGCTGTAATATCATGAATTTCTTCCATATGATCGTTAATCTGGGATGTAGAAGTAATCATTGTTTCAATGGATTTTGTAATTTCTTCCATTAAGTTTTGGATATTTTCTGCTATTGCACTGTTGTTATCAGATTGTTTTGCATAACTTTCAAACTGTCCTACAACACTGTTTTGCATATAAGCTATAATCTTACGAAAACAATTGTTTACCACCTCAATACTATTGTTTGCTTCATTGCATATCGTTTGAATATTTATTGCGGTCATTTTTGAAGTATCTGCCAATGTACCGATCTCCCCTGCTACAACCGCAAAGCCTTTTCCGGCTTCTCCTGCTCTTGCTGCTTCAATCGAAGCATTCAGGGAAAGAAGATTCGTTTTATTGGCGATGCTTAGGATTTCAGTTGCTAATTGATTAATTTTAGATAATTCATTCAAACTATCAATGGCATGTTCTACGGATAATCTAGTGCTGTCAAGTTCTTGTTTTCCATTTTCATATGCCTGCTGTGCATTATTACACATATCGTCCGCATCCAGTTTTACCTTTTTGCTCATCTGCAATGTTTCTGTAATTTGTAAATCGATGGCTTCTACAATATCATTAATATGTTTTACCTCTTTATATACATTATCTACAGTGTTATTGGTATTTTCTAGTGATGCCGATAATTGTTGTGTAGCAGCAGTTTGGTCTGTTGTGCTATCTACCATTTCAATTGCAGAATCATGAAGATTGTGAGCATTTTCTTCTAAAGTGCCACAACACTCCATCAAAGTCTGTACCATACCTCTTAATGATGTAATTAAATTACCTATAGCTTTTGAAATATTTCCAAGTTCGTCCTTATGTATCTCATGCTGTTTAATATCATCGTTAGATGTTAAATCAAACTGTTGTAACTTTATTATACCATTTTCAATAGGCATCATAGGACACATCATTCTGGTGATAATTACAACGGATACTATACCAAGAATCAGTAATATGATTGCACACATAATCAACAACTGATTTCTTACAGAAACAACATCTGCAAATAATTCATCTTCATCAGCATTAATCATAAACAGCCATCCACGGTCTGCCATATAATAATAAGAGTCAATATTGTCTTTTCCATTCTCTTTGTGCTCTACATAACCACCGGCACTATTCGCAGTATCCTTATATTTCTCACATAACTGCAGCAGATACTCTTCCTCTGTTTCTGTGGCAACCTTTTCCGCCTGATTATGGAAAATATATTTATGATCCTTTACATTAATCATGCAGTAAGTCGCATGCTCCATTCCATTCATTCCAAGGCTGTCCAGATTATTCACAAGCCCCTCAGTATAAATTCCACCCCCAACAAGTCCTGCAGGATTCCCACTTTCATCATAAATCGCCCGATACATGGAGACAATCTGATTGCCGCTTGCCGGTGATATAATGATTCCTGTATTATATACCCCATCCGTAGCAATCAGTATATCCTGTAATGCTTTTAACGAATCTCCTTCTCTTGTAGTAATACCAACCACCCCGGCATTGGTATGGGCAAGTACATGGGTATTCCATTCACTTATATACAATCCCTCCAGATTATTTATATCCTCAGAAAAGGATTCCGTATATTTCTGTGCCGCATCAATTGCTGATTTATTTTCTGGATTTTTGAGGACATTCAAAACTTCTCCTGCCTTACTGTATGCTGACAGAATCACCTCGGATTCCTGTACATAATTATCCACAATCTGGCTTCTCTCCTGTACGATTGTCTGCAGATTGTTGATTGCAGTATTTTTGCTATTTTTAGTAATTTCCATTATTACCATCACTGATAAACAGGTCATGACTATCATCTGCATTATCAAAATAGCTCCGATTATTTTTTTTGCAAAAATATTTTTCTTCTTCATAAAGCGCTCCAAAATTAATTTATTCTTATACCATCTATCTCAATATCTGAAGTAACAGACAACGGAACCAGCAAATAAGTCACACTGTCAATTTTCCTCTTCTCAATATTGGAACTATGCTCTACATCAATTTTAATCTCCACATCAGGAGTTTTGATCTTTGTAGTCTTCTTATCTACGATATTTATAGCTTTCATTGGCTTTTCATCCATGTCGGCATTCCTTTTCCAACTGGAGTTGCTTTTCCTTATCCTTTTGAGAGGAATACAGCCTGTCTGCATCATATTCGTAACCTTTATTTTTATTCGATCCCATATAAGTTTTTTTCTTTAATGATATATTCATAGTGGCTCAATTGTCAAGACAAAACCTGAGATTTTTATAATGAACTGATATGGTTGATCAGTTACAGGAAACACTGGGAAAGTAGAGGAACTCTCCCCCTGTTCCATTTATGCTAAGCTACATATGGCAACAGCATTGCCGGATAGTAGCATTCAGCCGGTGTCTGATAGTCAAGTGCAGAATGACGCCGTTCAAAGTTGTAAGTGTGGATATACTGTCCGATGGCAGTTCTGGCATCTTTGATGTTATTGTATTGTGTCAGGTAGGCTTCTTCATACTTGAAGCTGCGAAACCAGCGCTCAATCATAATGTTGTCTGCCCAGCGGCTGTGCCAATCAATAATGGCTGTCAGATATAAAAAGCCACGCCTGATCGGAATATATGTAATGTCTATAGACCATGCCTGGTTTGGTATCATTTGTCACAGTGCAAATTGATTTTTTACCATCTTTAAAATAGATGGTAATATTATTTTGCTGATATTGGACGTAAACTGCTACTTCTTCACCAGCTCCAGGTGGTCTCCAAAATGCCTCTGCAGTGACTTTAAGTCCATGATCATCACATAAAATACTCTGCCATTGTGCACTGAATTCACTATCCTGCCATGGTCGAGCACTGAAATATATGTGCCGTCTGCTTTTCGCATATGAAAGAAAATATAATCATTTGAGTGTCCTCCGTTAATCTGCGACCATATGCTTTTTTGACAGCTTTCCTGTTCATCCGGGCGTATCAGATTGCAGAAGCTCTTACCTGTATATGCAAGCAGCTCGTCCATATTTTTACAGCCTGTAAGCCGAAGCAGCTCACTGTTTGCAAGCAGAATTTCATCATTTTCTTTATCTGCTCTGTAAACAATGAAAGCTCCCGGCAAATTATCAATAATATCCTTCACTGCAAAACCAAGCTTTGCGCGGCTCTTTACATGCTCACCCTCACGATATGCCATGCAGCCGTTCTTCCCACGCATTTTCACCTTATAAAGTGCCATGTCCGCACACCGCATGAGATGTGAACGGTCATCAGCCAAAACAGGATACTCCGCAAAGCCCAGTGAAATGGTAAATGCACGTTCTTCACCTTTACAATAAAATTTCCTGGTTTCTTCTGTAAACTTCTTAAGGAAAGGCTTAACCTCCACGGCAGTGCAATCCGGCATGAATATGCTAAACTCATCGCCTCCGTTTCTGCCGAGTATGGCATCCTTTGAAAAATATTGCTTCATGCTCTCTGCAAGCTTCTTAAGTACACCATCCCCCGCTGCATGTCCATACATGTCGTTTACCAGCTTGAAATCATCAATATCAAGCATCGCCATAACACAGTGCTTTTGCGGATTCTGTCTCATATATTGCTCAACCTGCTCATCAAAGCCGTGCCTGTTGTAGATACCGGTCAGTGCATCAGTCACAGCAAGTCTCTTGAAATTCATCCTGTTCTCATTGATTGAAATCAACGCTGCTGTAAGCCCTGTCAAAAGCAGGACTATAATTACACCTCCAATAAACATGTATATCAGGTAGTTATTATTGTAAAACCCACTCTTGGGTAAAATCTCAAGCCTCCACTTGTCTCCATACATGTCGAAGTCATATATCACCGGATCGTTCAACTCTTTCTTTGAACCGTAAACCCACTCATACGTATCATCCCACGGCGAAGCACACTTCTGCAGACTGTACTTATATCCAAAATTGGAAAGAGCCTCTACAGAATCAGAAAAAATTTCCGGAACCTTCAGTATAACAATTGTGAAGCCCCAAAAGCTCTTTTTACCATTTTCATCCTCCAAATAAACCGGATTGCGCACTGCTATACCATATCCGCCCTGCTTCAGCTCAAATGGTCCCTGCATAATTACAGTGTCATTATCCCTCGCATAGCGCGAAATCTCTCCCCTGTCACTATCATTTATCAGATCTATCTTGCCGGATTCATTCAGATCCTCTGGATATATTTCATTCACAACTCCATTCGGTGCTATCTGTATACTCTGAATCGAATCGTCCATCATATTTTCTGCAATATCATAAAACTTATTTATATTTCCATCACCACTTATGACAACCTGCTTTAAGGTATCGGTAACTCCTATTCCCTCCATAAGCTCGCCATATATACGCTCCGTATATGTTATCGCATTGAGCTTTGCATTTGTCCTGTTCTGCTGTTCCTGACTCTCGCCGACTACATATATAGCGCCGATTAACGCACACATACCCAATATAAATACCACTGCCGGAACAATGAATCTCTTTTTTAGCTTTTTTATTTGTATCACTTCCTAAAATCAATGTCTATCTGTTCTATATGATTTTAATATTATAGCTTTATGATAAACCCATTTGTCAAGACACTTTTTTTAAAATTTAAGTTGGATTTCGGAAGGGATAATCCCATCCTTTATCTCCCTCGTATTTTACAGCAAAATCCCGGTAAGAAGTCATCCATGCTTCGTCATGCTTTTTCCTCCCGCCGGTATTGCGGTTTTTATATACTTCGAGTTCCGCCCGAAGCTGTTCGTTTTCCCGTTCCAGTTGCGCAATACGTGGAGGTGAAACAGGAAAATGGCATTGGTTAGGTTGCTCTAACAAATGCCATTTTTGAATGGAATATCCCCGTTTTGAAATTTTCCTCATGCCCCCTCTTTCCACATGGACTTTGCAAATTTCTTTTCATCAAATTCTGTTAACAGCATATGGCGCACCTTGCTTCGATTCTTGAGCAAAACATCCTTTAAAATGTCATGCCGGATACAATACGATATGGATTCATTCATTCGACATTGTGTCCACTGTTTACATTAAGTATCCGGGTCTTGCATTCTAATGCTGGACATATACAAAAAAAAGTCACTTGTTATGTCCCTCTTTTCTCTAGCACTGGGACATATAGACAAAAAGTTTCATGTTAGTCTATACTAACCACGTCTTAACTTATCTTCGGACAATTATCAATCCAAATGAAACTGCGCGACAAAATCCCGGATCACATTGACGGACTGTGTGCACTCCTGCAGCTTGTCGTAACCCTCGGTTACAAGGTTCTGCGTACTGCCGGATTTCTCGGCAATGCCGCTGATTCCGTCTGTGGACTGTTCCACCATGGAGTTGATCTCTGATACGGTAGAAGAGATCTCTCCAATGTGCTGCTCTAATGCATCCACTGCTTCTTTTGTCTGCTGCATGATCTGCTGGAATGTGTCCGCATCGGCATGATACTGCTCCCCCACCTGTGCGAAATGCTCATAATCCCCAAGAACGGTCTGTTCCAGAAATTCCATAATCGTTGTGAGGCATTCGGTCATATTGGAAACCGAACTGTTGACCTCTCCTACAATCTCGTCAATTGTGGAAACGGTATCCAGTGTCTGCGTTGCCAGATCTCCGATTTCGGAAGCAACAACCGCAAATCCCCTGCCCGCTTCGCCAGCCCTGGCTGCCTCAATATTGGCATTTAATGCCAGAAGGTTTGTCTGGGAAGAAATCTGTTTGATGTTGTCTGTCAGCGCATTGATCTTCTGTACGGATTTCGCCTGCTCCACAGCGGCATCCGTCTTCTGTTTCATGACCGCATACATCTGGTCTGTCTTGTGGCGGGACTCCGTACTGATCCGCTCCATCTCTCCGGCACGCTCCTGGATCTGTCCGGAATTTTTCTCTCCATCCTCTGCAAGCCGCTGGATATTGTCGGAACTCTCCCTCATAACTCCAACGTTTTCCACAATATGCGCCGCATTTGCACTGGTCTCTTCCATCCCGGCTGCCAGTTCCTGCGTTGCAGCGGAGTTATCTTCTGCATACGCACTGTTCTGCTTCATCAGATGATTCAAATCCTCCGCGTTGCCCTCAAGTACCTGCTGTGTCTGCTGCAGGTCTCCCATCATCTCCCGGAGCTTCTTTCGCATAATGTGGATCTTTGTTGCCATGTTTCCGATCTCATCCTTCTGTTTCCGCAATTTGCTTCCCTCTTTGGTCGGGCGGAAATCCAGTTCCGCTGTCTGTTCGATCACAGCGGTCAACTGGCGGATCGGTCTGGTCATACCGGTACCGATGATCACGCCAATCACAGCAGACAGGACAAATGCAACGATCATGGCGATAATGATCAGTTTTGCCAGCCCGTATGCCTCTGCATAAATTTCAGATACCGGAGCGGTAAGGACAAGCTTCATACCATTGTCCAAATTGTAAAATGCAAAATTCTTGTTTACATTTTTATAGGAATAATCCATCGTCTTTCCCTGATTACCGTCATCTCCGATAAAATCTGCACTCTTAGAAAGCGAGGAATCCAGATCGGAAAGCTTTGTGCCCTCATCCGCATTTTTGTGGTACATGACTGCTGCCGATGCATCCGTCAAAAATGCATATCCACTCTGGTATACTTTTGTCTCGTCAACCAGATCGGTAATCTGTGAAAAATCGATATCCATACCAACAATACCGATTGATGTTCCATCTTCTGCAAATAATGGCACAACGTATGAGATCATGTAAATATTGATATTTTCATTCATGTACGGTGACATCCAGATAGCTTCCTTTGCCTGTACCGGAAGATAATACCAGCCTACATGCTCCACATCGCTTTCATCATACATGGAAAAATCCGTCGGTGTCAGGCACTGCAGTTCACTGTCAACTGACTGGCGCTGTGCAAAGACACCGGATGTCGGATTGGAGTAATTCGGGTTATACCGCAGATATACCGTCACTGCCCCATTTGTATGGTTTGCAAAATCAAGCACCGCCTGCTGTACCGTCTCGGTGTATGTATCCGCATAATCCTTGCTCTGCCGGAACGAATCATAGTCAAAATTACTCATTGCGACTTCACTGAGCGTATCCACCGACTGCTCAATCTTCTGAATCGTGGAATTGATCTCTTCGGTCTTCTTCTGCCCGGTAAGCTGCATCATGGTCATTGCATCTTTTCCGGCTGTCCGCACAGAATTTGAAATTGTAATCACCCCGATCAGAACCGATGTAAAAAGAGAACAGATCAAAATAGATGCTATAAGCTTTGTCCTTACTGATTTCATAATCCTTTGCCTCCTAAAATCATTTTTTCTGTTGTTTTTATATGTGTTCCCCTTATGTATTCCGAAAATCATCCAATACCGGTATCTGCAGAACGGTATCCCGGTAATTTTCACTTTCAATTATAACATATCATGCTGAATTTTTTAAATGTAATCGGAAATATATGGAATTTTATGATACAGTACATCATCCAGACGGTCTACCGCTTCCTGCTTCCCTTCAATGCGTTCAAGGGCATACAGACGCTCAGCCGTCTTGTATCCCAGTAAAAGGGTACGGCTCTGGAATTCCGAACCTAATTTCAGGAAAGATTTTGATGCCTTGAAAAAGCATTCAATTGACCAGCGGTTCCCATAAATACGCACAATTTCTGCGTTGTTAAGTGAGGTATCCGTGCTCAGAAGATAGAGACATTCACTTTTTTTATGACGGTTGCGCACAAATACAATCTTAACCGGAATCCCGGTTTTGGTTGTAACAACAAGAGATCCAAACATGTTTCCTGCACTGGAAAAATCAACGAATTTTTTCAGTCCCGGAAGAGTATATTGTCTGCCATTATAGGTATAACGCTGTTGTAGCTGCTTTACCATGCCGATTGCATGGATTCCTGTATCCAGAATGTAAGCATTGGCTCTGTATCCATAAGCACATAACCAGCCTTTATTCCGGCAGTGAGCGCATTCCGGATAAGCTGGATGGCATCATCTGTTTTGTGCATCATACTTGCCTTCCTGACTTTATAACCGTTTGTCCGGTGGTCAATGCTATCCGAAACTTCATTATAACAGTTGCTTTCAGAGGCTGAAGACAGCAGATTGAAACCTGTCGGGATAAAGCTGTACCCATCTGACCAGCCAAGTGTAAGCAGGGTAAAGCCCTTTTGAAATTTGTGCTCCACATGGTCATAAACGCGTGCCAGCAGTTCTACGTTTTTACTGCGGTTACGCTTGATTACGGAATCATCCAGAATCAGAACATTTACCCTTTCCGGACGGGTGAGCCTGTCAAAACGGAGGTTACTTTTACCGCAAGGAGCATCAGAAAACGTCTCCAGTTATAGGATACTTCATTCAGGAACCGGTAGTATGTGTTTTTTGAGACGGCCTGTTCTTTGTGTTTGGAATTCAGAAACCGGAACAGGTTTTTACCCTGAAAAATCAACAGTAATAAAAATTGAAATACTTCATAAGCAGAAACACCACAGGATTTTGTTATATTGGACTTGTGAAGCAGTTTTGCAATCTGAAGTTCTTTTAATGCATGAAAAAATTGATTTTCGGTATGGTCATTTGCGTTCATTTGGTTTATCATAAAGTCAGCACCTTTCTTGGTTTTTATTGTTGTGGTGACTTTATTATACCAAAGATTAGGTGCTTTTTTATGTCAACGCACCAATTTATTTAATTATTTTGCTTGAAAATCAAGTGTTTATACCAGATTTTCCGGTGGGAAAGTTGAGTGATATCATAAATGACCTCTGCTTCCACTCGCTCGGCTTCTGCCCTCTCCGGCTCTGTCTGTTCCTGTGCTATCGCATTCTCCATATGCTTTTCCTTATCAAGCTGCACATTCATAGCCAGATTATCCAGCTTATCAATCGAAGCGTCCAAATGCAACTCCATTGACACAAGCATCTTTATCACTGCTTTCATCGGAGCAAGTACTGCCTTTGTAATTGGATGTTTCTGCTCTCTCTGTGAGTAATCTATCTCCGGCTTGTCAGCAAAAGTACGGAATGCATTGGCTACTGTCTGCCCGGCTTCACGAAATCCTTTTGCAAGAAGTGCTGTCTTTGCTATATCCTTATCCGTTGTCTTGATTGCACCTCTTACATTTTCCCGGATATCAAGAAGTCCTTTCTTAATTTCCAAGAACTCCGACACCCTATATAATGCAGATCTTCCCTTTGCCTTTGCTTCAGCAACTATGCTCTTTACGTTCCAGTTCTCCGTCCTCTCCAATTATCTCTAATGCGGAAAGCAAAGAGAATGAACTGTCCTGCGAAAAAGCAGAGGTATTTGCACGGCTGTTAATGAGTCCGTACTTACCTGAAAAGGTATCATAAAGTCTGTTTAATCTCTCCTGCTCCGCTTCGATTTCGCTGTCAGGGTAATCTTCTGTCTGCAATTCAATCAGCGTTCTGACGGAATTTCTAATAGCAATCATACCCTTAATTCGGTTCTCTGCGGTTGCCGATACTTCCACCGGAGTCATACGGGAATTTTCACGATAGTAGATTTTATTGTCCACCACCGTATAGGAAAAGTTTCTCACTGTCGGGTCTGCCGGAATAGAATTATCTTCCTCCTGACATTTTTTAAGAAGCTGTATCGCCATAATATTTCTGCGGAAGCGTTCCTTTTTACCAACTGTTTCAACCTCATTTTCTTTGAGATTAAAGGTGTGGCGTTCTGCCATAGATACATCAGAGTGCAAGTCAAAGCCTTTGACTTTTTTCTTCTGCTCCCAAGCGGGAACTACCGGCTCAGGTTCTTTTTCGACTTCTTTCTCCGGTGGTGCATTAGAGAGTATCTCACGATTTCTTTTCGTTTCCTCGATTTTGGCTCTGCGTTCCTCTTGGCTTTCAAGCCACTGAGGATAGTGTTCTTTTTCCTTCAGGAATATGTACCCACTGCAATACGGGCATTTACTGCCACCAGAACGAGTAGAAATAAGGCTGTTCCACTCTCTGCCGCAATCCTTACACTTCCACCAAGCCTTACGATTGGCAAAGACCGTAACCTGAGTTGGAAGTAACGGATAATTTCTATCCGACCACTCCGAAACAAGCTCCGGGTGTACTTCTGCTAAACTGTTATTCATAGCCAAACCTCAACCTCCTTGTGCTTAAAGTATATGAAGTTTTGGCTTTATCTTGTAGTTTGCGAATATCCGTATAAATAGAAAAAGCCCTTTGAGAAAAGGATTTCTCCTCTCCCAAAGGGTAGTTTAACTTTTACTTAGAATTATCTTTTTTAATAACTAAGTTATAATTGCTATCATAATACAGTCCAAGTTCTCTACACATTCTATCGTTCACATTATCTAACGCTTTCTTATATTCTGCATACGTTGGAGACAGAACCATTAAATTAGGAATGAATATATCGTTATATCCTTTATTTTGTAACTCTTTCTGCATTTTTCTCTGTGCAATAAATGCTGGATGGTATTTCATTATACCGTTTTTCATTTTAGCACCTTTCCATACTTTTTCTTTTAGTCTTTCATATTCACTTTCACTCATATCACGATAATAGGCTATCATCTCATCTGCGGTTCTGGTTTCTTGTGCAATCCCACCTATCATCTTCGCACCTATTCCCATAATAAAAGGAACTTTCAATGTCGTTTCATCGCAATATTCTAATATATTCTGTAGTGCCTGCTTCTGTTCCAGAGTCTTCAACCTTACATTAAGAAATGGTTTGAAATGACTTTTAAAATAATCTCCCCATTCTTTTCCCGGTAGCAAAGACTCAATTGCATTTTCAACGGTTTGATAATCAAGTGCCTCATTTGCTTTGTCTGCGTCACCATCATCTATAAATTGCTTCAAAGCTTCAAGTTCTGAGTCTTTTAAAACTTTTTCCTGCACTTTTTCTTGATAAATACGAAGAAGAATACTTTTGTCGCCAGTTTCCAAAAGGCTCTGTATATCTTTAATACTAATACCGAGTTTTCTATATACTGAAATCTTTTTTAAAGTTTCAACATCTTGTGCAGTATAGTTACGATAACCATTGTTATCTTTATCCACTGACAGCAATCCTTTTTCTTCATAATACTTAACTGCACGCTTTGTCATTCCAACCTCATTTATAATTTCATTTAATAACATCAGATGCACCTCCTTATGATTTATGTTGATAGTATAAGCGTATACGCTGCGTGCAGGTCAAGAGTTTTTCGTCTTTCTTCTAAAAATGGGCAATCCCGATTTCAGGACTGCCCATTCATTCTGCTAATTATGCGATTTTTTCTTGTTTGCACCGATTTCTGCATCAATTGATGTAAGTTTGATGTAAATCGCTGTTTTTTTAGTTTTTTATCAAATGAAGTACGTCCCGTCTATTTGGTAAAACGGTACATCTTTACATCATCTTAATAGAGCTTTGCACCTGCCGGAATGTGGTCATCTACCATCAGAAGATGAAGCTTTTCTTCGCCTTCTTCTTCGTGGATAGCACTGAGGAGCATACCGCATGAGTCAATGCCCATCATCGCTCTCGGTGGAAGATTTGTGATAGCAATAAGGGTCTTTCCAACCAGTTCTTCCGGCTCATAAAAGCTATGAATACCGCTTAAAATGGTTCTGTCTGTGCCTGTTCCGTCATCAAGAGTAAACTGTAACAGTTTCTTTGACTTCGGTACTGCAACACACTCTTTAACCTTTACTGCACGGAAATCTGACTTGCTGAATGTATCAAAATCAACAAATTCCTCAAATAAAGGTTCTACCTTTACCTTAGAAAAATCAATCTTTTCAGACTCAGTTTTTACATTTTTTTCAGGTGCTTCAGAAGCTGTATTATTTACATCATTTTTCTTATCTACACCATCTAAGGACTTCATCGTCGGGAATTTTTTTGATTGCTAAGCTAACTCTTGTATATCCTTGTAAACCCTTGGAAAATGGGCTTTCCCGAATTCTATATACTTGGATACTCTTGGACGTTTTTTTGACTTTTGTGCGTCCAAAAGATGTCATTCGCCTTAAAATACGTCTTTTTATTTTAAGACATGTACTGCCGTGTCAAACACTACAATACTAGATGAGTATATCATATTTATCTCAGTATGAATAGGTATATTTTCAATCTTCAAAGAGTTCAATCGCAGGACTCTTTATGTTTGAATCGTCAACCTTCAATTCGATTATGTTTTCATCTCCAAACACATTTTTTCATCCAATGCAATGTTATATTAAATGAAAAAATCATTTGATATCATAACAAAAGTTATATTATTCTCTTCTTATATGTGCATATAATCCCAACTATAATGATAGTTATGTAATAAAGAATAGTACGAGCATTTTTAATTTTATCAGCTATCATAATTCTGTATGCCTCCTTCTTCCATGAGATTACAGCAAACGTAGTAGTAATGTCTATCAAAAGGCTTTTACATATTAGATAAAAGCATGTAAAATTTCTTTTACATAGCTTAATTGCGGTCTATTTAGCTTGTTTCTTGACTACTCAGGAAAAATATTTCTACCCTCGCCCCACCTGTATTTTCAGAATTTGAAAGTTTAATACCTCCACCATATTTTTCAGCCACAGTTTTTGCAAAAAATAGTCCCATCCCATAATGGGCTTCGCCATTTCTACTTGTGTCATCCATAAAAAACTGCTCTGTGCCATGCAATAATGCTTCTTTTGTAAATCCTGATCCGCTATCCTCCACAATGAATGTCAGCCGGCCATCCTGCTCCTTTGCGTCAATATAAATGATTCCATTTTCTTTTGTATGCTCCACTGCATTCTGAATCATATTCATTACGGCCCGGAACATTGGATCATAAGCAATCGTTACCTTTTTATCACTTTGTCCCGCCTTCCAATCTATTTTCTGGTGATAGATTTCTACCAGTCCGAGTGCCTGTTCCTTTATATCTGCGAAAAAATCTTCTAACCTCACCGTTGTATAGGTAACATCACTGCAATTCCATGATTTTGTGACATCTATCAACTGTTTTACATAACTTTGTATCTGTGTTGTGCCGTTCAAAACATAAGTGATATTTTTCTTCTGTTCTGTGGTCAGTTCAGTCTCTGAAAGTAGTTCTGCATTTCCCCGTACAATCGTAAGAGGTGTTTTAATATCATGCGCCAAAGCAGACATCTGCTGTTTCTTTTCCTGCTCTGTTTTCCACTGCTTTTCTAAAGATTCTCGCAATGCATCTCGCATATCATCGATTGCCGATAAACAGTCATCAAACTCTTTGATACCGGAACAGGATGTCTCATATTCCAGATTTTGATCCTTTATTTGTCCGATTGCGTCTAATACAGGCTGCATCTGCTTTTTGATTCTTTTTCCAAAACGTATGGACGGAATGATGATAATCGCTACCGCTCCAATCACAGACATAATAATCATCACATTCTGTGGTCCTATAAAATGCTCCCTCAAAAAAGCTGAATGATATTGAGGTGTCAGGAGATATTGCAATACAACATATTCATTTTCCCTTACAATTACTTTATAAAAATATTTCCCGGATGCGTTTCCGTACTTTGCAACATTCCATGCTATCTGTTCGTATTGTTCTGACAGATCTCCACCTATTTTCTCTCCATTCTCTGAAAAGATTACATAATCACAAAGTGCGGGAATCATCTCAGCAGTCACTTTATCTGCACGTAGAATCGTATCATATGCTTCATTAATCTTTTGCTCTGCATAATTTGCCGGATAAATACAGCCCACACTAATCAAAAGGTACAGCAGCAGATAAGCAACAATCACCAAACCAACTAATGATCCAAGCATAACCAGTACATATCTCATAAAAATCCTGCTAAGTGCATTGCTTCTCTTTACTCTTCCCATTTATATCCAATCCCCCAGACTGTTTTTATCGGTGTATAATCATAATCCGCAAATTTTGCTCTTATATTTTTGATATGCGTAATTATAGTACTGTCATTACTCTCATTGTCAAAGCCAAAGACCGCTTCCAATATCTGTTCCTTCGAGAAAACCTGTCCTCTGTTTTTAGCCAGAAATTCACAGATTTCGTACTCCGCTTTCGTAAGCGGAAGTTCCTTATCATCAACCAATAGTTTCTTTTGAGATATTTGAATACAGACCCTCCCCAAAACCATCCGGACAGAATGTTCCCTGTGCTCTCTTCTAAGATGTGCATTGATCCTTGCCCGAAGTTCCATCACTCCAAATGGCTTTGAAATATAATCATCTGCTCCTAAAGAAAGTCCGTTTACCAGACTGTTTTCCTCCGTTTTTGCCGTAAGAAACAAAATCGGACAATCCACAAGTGCCCTGATTCTTTTGCATAATTCGAAGCCATCAATTCCAGGCATCATAATGTCCAGTAAAATCAGGTCATAACGATGTAATTCTTCCATATTAATTTTTAGTGGATTACTTACTTTGGTAACCAGATGTCCATCCTTATTCAAAATGCTTTCTATCATTTCCAAAATTGCCGGTTCATCATCAACTGCCAGTATTTTTGCCATAGTTTCCCTCGATTCTATTCCGATATTCTGTTTCCTTCCCAGTGGTTTACCCACCAAAAATAGTATACCATACTAATCCCTGTAAATATTAAGCAACCTGGTATGAATGACAACCATTCACCTACACTAGTTTCTCCCAATACAGATTGCAGATAAGTATATGGTACTCTACCCGTCCAGCAGACAAATACATATTTCCACACATAATCTCCAAGTCCGGTAAGCATCAATGCACTAATTAGTCCTGATATAATCCCTGCTCCAATGGATACCCCTTTTCCAAACTGAAAAGCCAGAATCAGCTGCCACAGATAAAGTGGAACACTGCTTCCCCACAGCAGCAATGCTGCAAATATACATCCTTTCATGATTTCGATATCGCTTGATGCGATTCTTCCAAATCCAATTCCGAATATGATTGCTGTCAATAGGATAGAGCACAGACACAAAACCAGTAGCATCAACAGTTTCGATAAAAATGCTGCAGGTTTATCCGGTAAAGACAACAGATTTTGAAAATCACCTGCATTTTGTTCCTGTTCCATCACACTTGCTGTAAAAATTCCAATAAGTACCGGAAGTCCTGCTCCTATTGCCTGATAAAATGCAATCACTTTCATATTTTCATTCCATGGTGAAAAAAAGTAATATATTAAAAATATAACGCTGGTTATAATCGGAATCAGTAAGTGTGCCAGAATCACAGATGTTCCTTTCATCTTTCGCAAGTCTGCGTTAAGAGATCTTCCAATCATCTTATTTCACCTCTCTTCTCTCAAACCATTTCAAAAACAGAACCGTTACAAAAACAAACCAGATGATTGAGAGACACATTCCCGGAACAATGACTCCCGTATCCAAAAGAGGATTCCCTGCTTCTGCGGCAAGTCCATTTGGTAAAACATGAAGCAACGGGCACATCATTCGCATAGGGATTGCAGAAACAAGTACATACCAGATTCTGGTTTGTGATATTACCACACCGCTGACGGTAATAAATAGGCAGACGAACAGGTTTACAATCATTCCAAATCGTTCACTTAAAAATAAAGCTACCGGAATCTCCCATAACTCAGAAACCGTCAGAAACAATACTGCAATCAACGCTCCTTTCACTGGAACATGTGTCGTTAGAAGAAAGCCTCCAAGCGTTGCTCCTGCAAACACAATTACATTGGAAAACAGAATCATGCACCCAATATAAATAATTTTCCCCAGCAACAATTTCCTTCTGTCTGTGGGAATAGTCGTTAAATGATAGTATTTTATCTTTTTCTCCTGCGCCACAGAAAGATAACAAAATAGAGCAATCATCCCCGGCAGCAAAAGTGTATACCACCAGTTCCAAACACTTTCTGCATAAGCATTTGTCATCCCAAGAGTAAATATAAATGCCATGACAAATGTAAGAAGAGGAAATCCCCAGATAAACTTTTTTCGCATGGTTCTTTTGGCTTTTTGATGTTCTGCTTTTATAATATTAACCATGGATTTCACCTGCTTTCTGGTTTTTTCTTACCACATTCATAAACAAATCTTCAAGATTATCTCCCTGCTTTAATGCTCCTTCGTATCCTAAGATTCCACCTGAAATAATCCCGACTTTATCTGCAAGTAACTGTACCTCTGAGAGAATATGACTGGAGAGAATTACAGTGATTCCCTGTTCCGGAAAAGACCGGATCAGCTCTCGTAATTCCTCGATGCCTATTGGATCTAATCCATTCGTAGGTTCATCCAATATCAAAAGTTCCGGTTCTCCAAGCAATGCCATTGCAATGCCTAGTCTTTGCTTCATCCCCAAAGAAAACTGTCCTGCTTTCTTCTTTCCGGTGTTTGTAAGTGATACAATCTGCAAGACCTCATCAATTCTGTTTTCATCTGTACCAAGCAATAATTGTCTTACCTTCAAATTCTCTCTGGCGGAAAGATTTTCATAAATAGGCGGATTTTCAATTAATGCTCCTATTTTTGATAAATCTTTCCTATCCAAAAGTTTTCCATCAAAGTAAATCTTTCCTGCAGTTGGTTTCATCATACCGGTCAGCATTTTCAATGTGGTAGATTTACCAGCGCCATTCGGTCCAAGCAGTCCATAAATCTGTCCCTTTTCGATATTAAGTGAAACATTATTTACCGCTTTCTGTTTTCTAAAATATTTACATAGATTTTGTGTCTGTAACATCATTTCCATCTTTACTATCCTTCCTTCTATATTTCATTTCTTACTGAAATATAACCTAACAGAAAAAAATAAAGATTTGATGAAGATTTATTCCCGTATGGAATAAACCATCAATTGAATATCATTATCAGAACTCGGCTTTCCACTGAAATCAGCAAAGCTGTTACAAATACGAAGTCCTAATTTACAGAATATCTCCGTGATTTCATCCAAACTATATAACCTTATAGGATTTCCTTCTTTCAAAAAGAAAGCGAATACCATTTCATGATGATCTTCGCTTTCTTTTTTTACTCAAAATATTTTTTATAAAACTTTTCTGATTCTAAATTATCATTTTTTATATCTTCGCAAACCTTTTTTAATAACTCCTTGCATTTTATCAAGAAATTATTTAATTGATAAATCCCTGCTTCCATAAGGTTTTCTTTATCAAAAACTACCGGATTTAATTGGATTTTATTATCATATATCTTTGCTAATTTCTTCTGAAAAGCTTCATCTACACAAGGAATAATAATATTATTCCAATATCCCACAGCGAAACTTCCACCATTTGCGCCCACAGACATCTTTGTTAGTATCCCTTTATGTCTCATGTAATTCAAATATAATCCCAAAAATATGCTTTTGATAATATCAGTTTGATTATCTATTGGATATAGCATCGTCCCATGAATGTTTGTTGTAAACTTCATTGAATCATCACATACAACAAATGTTTTTCCAATTGTTCCTTCAGATGAAAACAATATATACTTTTCACTCAAAAACCATACGGGTATTCTCGCTCCTAAATATGTAACTTTTTCTACAAATCCTGCATCAGATATATCACTTGGGTAGATTAAAACATTGTACCCTTTTCTATAATTTTCTGTTTGAATCGAACGCCCTAAATCTCTAACTTGTAAACTAGGTCCTCTTTTTGTCCTAAAGCCAAATCCTTCCAAATCTGTATAACCATTCTTGTAATTTTCAATGTTCTTCTGCCACTGATATACTTCTTTTGAGTAAATACCAGAATCCAGTCTTGATTTTTCTGTCAATTTTTTAATTGACGGATTTTGATATGGATATTCCCTTACAAGCAATTCTGAATCTATCATTTCTTCGGTCTGTCTCATTTTCATATTACATATATATTCTGTATAAGCAATATTTTTAATCAGATTTTCATAAAGACTAAATATCCAATCTTCAAAACATATTGGAATTCTACAATTAAGCAATAAATCTCTTGAATGCCTTATTGTTGACCCTTTAGGTGTAAGCGTATTTAATTGCTCTCTGAAATAATCATCTCTAATAAATCCCATTACATAATATTTGTATTTTTCATTTTTAAAATTTAGTTTCACAATCCCTGATGAATATACTGCTTTTTCATTTACTCCTAAATATAAACAGCAATCTCCTATATTCGCATCCGTACAAAAAAGCACATCTTCATTTTCAACAGTACATGCATCATAATAATTAGGATTTAAGTATATATATTTTTCTTTATCATTTGAAAATCTAATATTATCTATGCAACTATTTCTCAAAAAAATCTGATTTGACTTTTCAACATATGCTGTACTTCCTGGTTCAATTCCTCGTTCAAATGGAACATCTTTCAAAAAAAACGACAAATATTCTTCATTAGTATTCTGGATTTTAAGTTCCTTATAATTATTAGGAGATAATGATTCAATTTCTCTTATTCTTGATATTTTTACCTCTTTAGGTGCTATTAATTCATGCATAACATTATTACTCCAAAAACAATTTTTTTAGTTCAATTTCTTGATTTATACACCACTCTTTGAATTCTTTAATAATTTGGGAGAAATCCTCATCCAATATAGATTCACCTTGGTCATTTGTAATAGTTTCAAATGTATCTGGATTCAATTTATAATCATTATCAAACTTCACTGTTCGTTGTGATGGTTTTTTCTTATATCCAACTTTGTGAATGTCGCGTGTAAAGACACTATAATCATCTGAAACAAGCTTTTGTAATCGCTCTTTGGAAGGCTTATAGCCTACTAGAATTGTCGTATTTACACCTGTTTCAGCAAATACATTCTCTGGCAAATCGAACAGCGCTACCACACGTATTTTCTCCATAACCCAATCTCGTGCAAAAGCCCATGTATTATTTGACATAATTGCATTGCTTAATACAATTGCAAATCTCCCGCCTTCTTTTATTTGCCTTATTGCATTTTCCAGAAATACAACCCCTTTATCCAACCCTGCCTTTGGATTTGTCTCTGTATACCTGTCGTATAGTTCATATAATTTTGCTACTTCCACATCATGCGAATTTGACAAGTCCAAACTTCTATTTTTCCCAAAAGGGGGATTTGTTAATATAACATCATATTCCATCAACTCAGTTTCGTCATACCATTTATTCCATTCGCCGCTTGAATGAATCGCATTATCAAGCAACGCAACCTTTTTATCAGTTGTTAATTTTTGTGTAATGCTTCCATATTCTGGCATATATTTAATAACTGCATTACCATCTCCATTCAACAACATATTCAATTGAGCCAAAACTGTCATATTATAATCATTATCAAATCCGTATAACTGACAATCATCAAGCTTCATATCTGCATTGATATAACTTTTCGAAAGAAAATCTGCAATCCCACAACAAGGGTCACAAATAGTTTCACCAGCCTTTGGATTAACTATCTTAACTATAAAATCAATAATAGGTAACGGTGTTAAAAACTGTCCCTTTTCATCCTTTTGAAATTTCGTTGCAAAATTATAAAAAATCAACTGATACAAGTCATTATTGCTTGACCTAACAAAAGAATAGTCTTGAAATTGTTTTACAATTTCATTAGCAACTTTTACATGTTTTTCCCTTTCCCATTTAATATTATTGTCTCCCAGAATATTACTATAATAAATTTTTGCTTCTTTATACAAATTCTTCATTCTCTCAACAAAGTTCTGTACTTCCCTTTTGTTTAGCGTACCAGTATAATATTCATCATCATTTATGTAAAACTTTAAAGTTCCACCATGGTCTTGCCTTTGCTTCTCATCATATATTTTCATCGCAATAAGTTGAATCAAAATCATGTATCCTTCTTCATTCGATAAACTTACTGAATCCAATACCCTCATAATAGAATTCAAAGCATTTTTCATATTATCATCCTGAATAGTATAGACAATATCCAAATCTTCGATATGCATACTACTTCTATCATTTTTTGAAGGATTTCTTAAAATTTTAACTATATTGTCCAAAGAAGGAATAGAATAATAAGGGTCTGTAATTTCTAATTGATATTGCTCTAGTATTTTCTGGCTATTAGGAAAACTCAAACTGTTATCAAACCTTGTTATCTCATCCTTTATTTTCTTAAACAAGAATAATCTACCTGTATCATAGTAAATACCCAATACAAAAGGATTTTCTGGTTCTTTTATTGATGCTCTTATTTGCGAACTAAATACTTGTTCAATGCTTTTATCATTTCTCTTATACTCAATTACACCAATTGCTAGTTCTCTTACCTTTTTCAATGAAACAACATCTTTAGGATTTGCTCGATAATTTCTGTAATAATCTATCCATGCAATATCGGAAAATATAACAGAGTCAATTTTTATCGGTGCTGAATGTATATTACCTTTTGGAAAATATATCTCAGCTCCAATATAATCACGACTCGGTATCTTTCCAGAACTAATTAAGCTATATATAAATTCCCATTTGTAGTACTCCTCATTAGGATTTCCATTTACATCTTTAATCGAAATATTTTCAACAAAAGTACCATCTACTGTACATAAAGACTTTGGTAATACTTCTTTTCCTCTAAATTCATTATTGTAATTTATTCTTGCCTGTGAAAAATCCATCTCACACATTCCTCCTGCTATTTATCCCTATTTTCTTCTTTTTGAATAATTCTGTTTGATTCAATTAATGCAGTTCTTCTTACAAACTCGCTATAAGAAGCATATGCTTCTAACCGAGCTGCCTTCTTCAATTTTTCTAATTCTTCCCCGCTAACCCTAATACTCATTGAATATGTTTTGTTCATATTTAAGCCCTCCTAGAAAAATTATAAAATCTGCGTGGAGCATTTACAATACAAATATCCACGTTTTTTCAAAAAAATAGAACCCCATGCAAAATGGAGTTCTATTGAACGTGTTCTCTTATCTTTGGTCATAAATTAGCCATAGGATTTAGTTTATTATGCTATATCACTAACTAATTTAGTAAAGTTTTGCACCAGCTGGGATATGATTATCAACCATAATAAGATGAAGTTCTTCATCCTCTGAATCTTTAAGATTATTTACTGCCGAAAGTAACATACCACAAGATTCAATTCCCATCATTGCTCTAGGTGGAAGGTTTGTAATAGCAATAAGTGTCTTTCCAACTAATTCTTCTGGTTCATAATATGCATGAATACCAGAAAGAATTGTTCTATCTACACCTGTACCATCATCAAGAGTAAATTGTAAAAGCTTTTTGCTCTTTGGTACTGCTACACATTCCTTAACCTTAACTGCTCTAAAATCTGATTTTGAAAATGTATCAAAGTCAACTGTTTCCTCAAACAATGGTTCAATCTTTACATTTGAGAAATCAATCTTCTCCTCAACGGTCGCAATCTGGTCGCAATTCTCTGTCGAATCACTCTTAGATGCCTTATTTTCCTTGCTTCCGCCGTCTAATGACTTCATCGTCGGGAACAGGATCACATCCCTGATCGCCGGTGAATCTGTCATCAGCATTGCCATACGGTCGATTCCGTAACCGATACCACCTGTCGGCGGCATACCTACGCTGAGTGCATTTAAGAAATCTTCATCTGTATGATTTGCTTCTTCATCGCCTGCTGCAAAAAGTTTTTCCTGTGCCTCAAAGCGGGCTCTCTGGTCAATCGGATCGTTTAACTCTGAATAAGCATTTGCCATTTCCCATCCATTCATAAAGAACTCGAAACGCTCTACATAGTCAGGGTTGTCCGGTTTTCTCTTAGTCAGCGGGGAGATTTCTACCGGATGATCCATGATAAATGTCGGCTGGATCAGGTGCTCCTCTACAAATTCTTCAAAGAACAGATTTAAGATATCACCTTTTTCATGGTGTGCTTCATATTCCACATGATGCTCATCTGCTAATTTCTTAGCTTCATCTGTGGTATGGATCTCGTTAAAATCAACGTTTGCGTATTTTTTAACGGCATCTACCATTGTGATACGTTCAAATGGCTTTGACAGATCCATTTCGTGTTCACCATATTTTAACACTAAAGAACCATTTACTTCCTGTGCTACATAGCGGTAAAGATTCTCTGTCAGATCCATCATGCCGTGGTAATCTGTATATGCCTGATATAATTCCATCAATGTAAATTCCGGATTATGTCTGGTATCTGTACCTTCGTTACGGAATACACGCCCAATCTCATATACACGCTCTAAACCGCCAACGATCAGTCGTTTCAGATATAACTCTAAGGAAATACGAAGTTTTACATCTTCATTTAATGCATTGAAATGTGTTTCAAATGGTCTTGCTGCTGCACCACCTGCATTTGCTACAAGCATCGGTGTTTCCACTTCGATAAAATTCTGTTCATCTAAGAATCTGCGGATACTGCTGATGATCTTTGAACGTTTGATCATAGTTTCTTTTACATCTGCGTTCATAATCAGATCAACGTATCTCTGACGATAACGGGTATCTGTATCTGTCAGACCATGGAATTTCTCCGGAAGGATCTGTAAGCTTTTTGAAAGCAGTGTTACAGCAGATGCATGAATGGAGATTTCTCCTGTTTTAGTCTTGAATACTTCTCCTGTAATTCCTAAAATATCACCTACATCATATTTCTTAAAATCTTTGTAAGAATCTTCTCCAATACTGTCCCTTGCTACATATGCCTGAATACTTCCCTGTACGTCCTGCACGTTACAGAAAGATGCTTTTCCCATAACACGTTTAAACATCATACGTCCTGCTATGGTAACGGTCTTGCCTTCTAATTCTTCAAAATGATCTTTAATCTCGATACTATGATGTGTCACATCAAATTTTGTGATCTTAAATGGGTCTTTGCCGTTTTCCTGCAACTCTGCAAGTTTCTCGCGGCGTACCTTTAAAAGCTGATTGATATCCTGCTGCTGTACATTTTTCTGCTCTGCCATTTTATCCTCCATCTGCTATCCTTACATGGATCGCTGAATCTCTAATACCTTATACTCTAAATCTCCAACCTGTGTTTCTACTTTGACGGTATCTCCGACTTTTGCTCCGATCAGTGCACGTCCTACCGGAGATTCGTTAGAGATCTTTCCTTTTAAGCTGTTTGCTTCTGTAGAACCAACGATCTTATATTCTAATTCTTCATTAAATTCACAATCTAAAATACGAACGGTACATCCAACGCTGATCTTGTCTAATTCTACTTCTTCTTCTACGACAACTTCTGCGTTTTTCAAAATCTTTTCAATGTCTTCGATACGGGCTTCAATATCACGCTGCTCGTCTTTTGCTGCATCGTATTCTGCATTTTCGGATAAATCTCCCTGTTCTCTGGCTTCTTTGATCTTCTGTGCCACTTCTTTTCGTTTAACAACTTTCAATTCCTGTAACTCATCTTCGAGTTTTTTAAGTCCCTGATACGTTAAGATATTTTTCTTATCCATGCTGCTATTCTACCCTTCTTTATTTATTCATTCTCGTAAAAAGCCTGCTCGAACTTATCATAGCAAGGCTGTTTATGCACCGTTTTTATGTTCTTGACAATCACTGTATTATACCCGATAGGCACTGTAATGTCAAGGTTTCCGGCATCTTCCCATGGTTTTTTAAAGACCGGGATATAGATTTTTCTGCCGAATTTTATCTCCTCCTGCCGTTCACTTCCTGTTTCAAAATCTAAAATAAGATTTCCTTTGGTCTCTTCTTCACCTAATACCGCTATTTTTTCAAACGTTTTTGGAAAAAACTCTACGATCAGTCCCTGTTCTTCATACAGCTTTTCCGATATATTTTCAAAATATGCAGCACGGTCTGTCAATACGATCAGGCGGTTTAATTCACTACCGATACAACGTATCGCAAGAAGCACGTTTTCTATCTCATAGCCATCGATGACCACTAGAACCAGTTTCTCATAAGAAAGTTTCTTTTTCTTTAAAATAGCATCTAGGATTTCTTTTAACTGCGGCAGATATGGATTTTCTTCTTTTTCTGCTTCTTGCTGTGTTCTGTTTATATTCTCTTTGGACTTTCTCTTTTTAAAATAGGTTAAAATTCTTATTTTTATCCATGATAAAGGCAACAATTCTCTCCCTGATACTATGATGTATGCTTCAAATGCTTTATTCAGTATATGAGAGCACCTCGTCAAATAATGCCTTTAGTTCTTCATAGCTTTCGATCTCATTGATCTTTGCCCGCAGTTTTGCAGAATTGCGGTAACCGCCGGTATACCATGTGGCATGTTTACGCATTTCTCTGACACCGGTATAATCTCCCTTGTAGTCAATCAGCATTTTGGCATGACGCAGCATCATTTCTACCATTTCCTGCATTGATGGTTTGGGAAGATTTTCTCCTGTCTGCATATAATGCAGGATCTGCCGGAAGATCCATGGATTTCCCTGTGCTCCTCTTGCGATCATAAATCCGTCGCAATTTGTCTGCTCTTTCATACGCATGACATCTTCACCTGTTAAAATATCTCCGTTTCCGATCACCGGAATATGGACTGCCGCTTTTACCTGTCGGATGATATCCCAGTCTGCTTTTCCGGAATAATACTGTTCTCTCGTCCTGCCATGAACGGCTATCGCAGCGGCACCGCTTTCCTCTGCGATATGTGCCATTTCTACCGCATTGATATGTTCCTCGTCAAAACCCTTCCGTATCTTTACGGTCACCGGTTTTTTTATGGCTTTTACGGTCTGTTCGATGATCTTTCCTGCTAAAAGCGGATCTTTCATCAACGCAGAACCATCACCATTATTGACTACTTTTGGCACCGGACAACCCATGTTGATATCTAAAATATCAAACGGACGATCTTCGATCTGCTTTGCGATTTCACTCATCACCTGCGGATCTGAACCAAATAACTGCAACGACACCGGATGTTCTCTTTCGTCGATCGTCATTAGTTCTTCTGTATTTTTGTTTTTATAAAGGATTGCCTTTGCACTGACCATCTCCATGCAGATCAGACCTGCTCCCTGTTCTTTACAAAGAATACGAAATGGCAGGTCGGTCACACCTGCCATCGGAGCTAATATTAAATTATTTTCTAATGTTACATTTCCTATCTGCAGTCTTTCCATTGCTCCCTGCCTTTTTGTTTTCTATTGATAATCATTCTTTCTTATTTTGATTTTGTCTGCTTCTCATAGATCAGACGAAGACCCGATAAAGTCAGATTCGGATCATAGATATCGATACAGTCTGTTTCATTTGCAATGATCCTTCCAAGTCCACCGGTTGCCACAACTTTTACGTTTTCATAACCGGATTCTTTGATCATATTCTTTACGATATATTCTGTCTGTCCGATCTGTCCGTATACCAGACCTGCCTGCATACTGCTGATTGTTTCCTGCGCTAAGATGCTTGCCGGTTTGCGGATCTCAATTTCAGGAAGTTTTGCTGCATCTTCCCAGAGTGCCTTTGCACTGATACGGATTCCAGGTGCGGTAACTCCTGCCACAAATGCACCGGATGCATCGACAAGATCATAAGTTGTCGCAGTTCCAAAATCAAGTACAAGTACCGGTCCTCCATACAGATCATAAGCTCCTACTGCATCAACGATACGGTCTGCACCGATCTGTTTTGGATTTTCTGTGACCACGCGGATTCCGGTTTTGATCCCCGGCCCTACAATAATCGGTGTGATCTCTAGATATTTGATAATCGCACTGTTTAATGAATGCATGACATTTGGCACCACAGAAGCTGTAATGACATTCTCGATCTCTTTTTTCGGTATCTGGTTACGCTCTAACATATCGATCACGCTGACACCATATTCATCTGATGTACGAAGCTGTTTTGTCGTCATACGAAATGTGGTAACTAATGCTTTTTTATCAAATATCCCAAATGTAATATTGGTATTTCCTACATCAATGGTCAGTAACATCTTTATTCCTCCTCAAACTCCCCTAATATGATGACTCTGTAAAATATCTGAAGGGAGTCTAATAATTCCGCTTTTGAAACCTGTAACTCTTTTACTTTCAATACACTTCCGATCTCATCATAGAGATAATCTCCCTCGTCTGCTGATGTACGGAATTCTAATTCTCCGTCTTCATTGTAAACTAAGGTCAGAATCCCGCCTACATCTTCTGTAAAAAGTACACACATGATCTTTAGTTCATCTTTGACACTTTGCGGAAGCCCCTGAAATATCTGGTTTAAATAGAATTTTTTATCATATGCACTTGATGCGCATAATACGATCTCCTGCTGTTCCATACTATCTCCTTTTAAACATATCCATAGATTCCCCGAACGGATACTTCTCCCGAAGATACCAGCCGGATGCCGTCTTCTGCTTCTACTATCAGTTCCCCGCCATCTGTGATCCCTCTTGCGGTTCCCTCATAAGGTTCTCTTGGATCTAATACACGTACCTGCCTGTCTAAATTTACAAGCAGGCTGTTGTATTCTTCTTTGATCTCTGATAAATTTCCCTTGCTGCAGAATTTATCATAATAAATCTCAAACTGTTCCCAGATCGCTTCGATCAGTCCGGCTCTTTTCACCGGTTCTCCTTTTTCGAGCAAAAGAGACGTTGCCACATCTTTGATCTCATCCGGAAAACTCTGATTCAACACATTGATCCCGATACCGATCACTACATAATTGATATATTCGATCTCGGTATTCATTTCTGTTAAGATTCCACAGACTTTTTTGCCATTGATGACAATGTCATTCGGCCACTTCACACCTGCCGGGAGTCCGGTATATAAACGTATGCCTTTTGCAACTGCCATTGCTGCCACAAGTGTCAGCATGGAGGCTTCATCCGGTTTTACAGTCGGTCTTAACAGCATGGTCATAAAGATTCCAGTATTTTTCGGGGAATCCCAGCCTCTGCCCCTGCGTCCTTTTCCGCTCTCCTGTCGGTCTGCAACGACCAGGGTTCCATGCATACCGCCTTCTTCTGCAATCCGCTTTGCCTGCACATTGGTAGAATCTGTAACATCATAATAGACGATCTTCTGTCCTGCCCAGCTTGTCTTACGGATGCTTTCTAATTCCTCTGCACTTAAAACATCGGGTGAACTGATCAGCCGGTAGCCTTTGTTGGAAACAGCTTCTATCTCATATCCTTCTGCTTTTAATTTCTGCATTACTTTCCATACGGCAGTCCGTGAAACACCTAATGTTTCACATAACTCCTGTCCTGATACATATCCGTCACTGTTTCGTAATGCTGCTAACAATTCTGTTTTCAATCTAATTATCTCCTAATGTTGCTAACATGATCGCTTTGATACTGTGCATACGGTTTTCTGCTTCATCAAATACCACTGACCAGTCGCTTTCAAATACATCATTGGTCACTTCGATTTCCTCTAAACCGAATTTATCATGTACTTCCCTGCCGATCGTTGTCTTAAGATCATGGAATGCAGGCAGACAGTGCATAAAGATTGCGGTATCCTTTGCATTTTCCATCACTTTGCGGTTTACCTGATATGGCATCAGTTCTTTGATACGTTCTGCCCATGCTTCTTCTGGTTCTCCCATGGATACCCAGACATCTGTATAGATAACATCTGCATCTTTTGTGGATGCTTCTACATCTTCACTTAACGTAATCGTTGCGCCTGTTTCTTTTGCTACCTCATTGCAGTAATCTACTAATTTCTGATCCGGAAAATAATTTTTTGAGGTACATGCCACAAAATGCATTCCTAATTTTGCACAGGTTACCATCAGTGAATTTCCCATATTATAACGGGCATCACCCATATATACGAATTTAACGCCTTTTAATTTTCCTAAATGCTCACGGACTGTCATCATATCTGCGATCATCTGTGTCGGGTGAAATTCATTTGTCAGTCCGTTCCATACCGGAACGCCTGCGTATTCTGCTAATTCTTCTACGATCTCCTGTCCGTATCCTCTGTATTCAATTCCGTCAAACATTCTTCCTAACACTCTTGCGGTATCTGCAATACTCTCTTTTTTACCAATCTGGGAACCGGACGGATCTAAATATGTCACATGCATACCAAGATCATGTGCTGCAACTTCAAATGAACAGCGGGTTCTTGTGCTTGTCTTTTCAAAGATCAATGCGATATTTTTTCCTGTCAGATGTGTATGGGGAATCCCCTGTTTTTTCTCGTTTTTTAATTTTTCACCTAAATCGATCAGGTATAAGATCTCCTCCGGTGAGTAGTCCATCAGTTTTAAAAAATTACGTCCCTTTAAATTCATTTGATATCCTCCGTATCTGTTTCATAAAATCATAAAGAGCTGCCCGCTTTTGCAGACAGCCCCACATTGTTTACTTCTATTTATCTTCCTTCGCAACCTCGACTAATGACTTTGCAAGTCCTGCCACACCCTGAATTTCAGAAGGAATGATAATCTTCGTTGCCTTGCCGTCTGCTGCCTTTGCAAATGCTTCTAAGCTCTTAAGCTGAAGTACGGAAGCGTCTGGATTTGCTTCTTTTAAGAAACGAAGACCATCTGCATTTGCCTGCTGGATCTTAAGGATTGCTTCTGCCTGACCTTCTGCTTCGCGGATTGTAGCTTCTTTGTGTGCTTCTGCACGTAAGATCGCTGCCTGTTTCTCTGCTTCTGCATCTAAGATTGCAGATTCTTTCTTACCTTCTGCAACAAGGATCGTTGATTTTTTCTCTCCTTCTGCTTTTAAGATTGCTTCTCTTCGTTCACGTTCTGCCTTCATCTGTTTTTCCATGGCATCCTGAATCGCAGCCGGTGGAATGATATTCTTAAGTTCTACACGGTTTACTTTGATACCCCATGGATCAGTAGCAACGTCTAAGGATGCACGCATCTTTGTATTGATCGTTTCACGAGATGTTAAAGTTTCATCTAATTCAAGATCACCGATGATATTACGAAGTGTAGTTGCTGTCAGATTCTCGATCGCCATGATCGGATTCTCTACACCATAAGCAAATAACTTCGGATCTGTGATCTGGAAATATACTACAGTATCGATCTGCATCGTTACGTTATCTTTTGTGATAACCGGCTGTGGTGGGAAATCTACCACCTGCTCTTTTAAATTGATCCGCTTTGCAATGCGGTCTACAAACGGTCTTTTGAAATGAAGTCCAACGCCCCATGTAGCCCGATAAGCACCTAAACATTCCACAACTGCAGCGTGTGCCTGTGGTACGATCTTGATACAGCTTGCTGCGATCACTAATACAATGACCAGTAAGATTACAAATACAATCATAAATTCCATATATGAGTTTCCTCCATTTCATTTTTTAAGCTTGTTTTTTGCTGTATAGGGAATCCCAACGGATTTACCTATACAGTAAAAAAGTAGTATGTCAGCTATGTTCTCATAACTAACATACTACTATACTTCAAATAAGATTACAACTAGAAAAATACATTTGCCCCGATCACAGTACCCTGTGCACCTGATGCCGCACTACGGAACTGTAAGGCTCCATTTGTATTATCGATTCCACTGATTGCTTCCTGTGCTGCCTGTAAACAGGAACCTTTTACACCACTTGCTGCAACTGCTGCAACACTGCCGCTTAATGCCGGTGTAAATTGTCCACCCTGATATACAACACCGGAAATGGAATTTGGATATGCACCGCTTCTTACACGGTTCATAACAACTGCTCCAACTGCAAGCATTCCTTCGTAAGAACCGTTTCCTGCTTCACACTGGATCAGTGCACCTAACAGGGTAACTTCATCTCCATTTGCACTTGCTGCCGGTTTCTTTGTGATCCCTGCTTCTTTTGCTTCTTTTTCAGCTACCTGTTCGGCTGTCAATGCTGTTCCAAGATTCAATGCCACACTGACATATTCGCCTTTGACATAAGCAGTTGTTCCTGATGCGGAAACTGCAATCCAGCCATCGGCTGCCTCCGTGTCTTTATCTACTTTTAATTTATCTCCGTTTGCTGCTGTGGTAACAACATCTGCTTCTTCACTCGGCTCACTCCGAAGTCTGAGTGCATCTGCTGTTACGGTTGCATACAGGCTGCACACTTCATTTGCCAGCGCATTTGCATCATCACCGTATACTAAATAGTCATTTTTCACATAGCCGGTTACATCGCCGGATGTGATCTGTGTCCATTCAGGATCTACGGAAACAACTTCTGCCACATCGCCTTTATAAAGCTTGCCTGCTAATTCAGAACCTGCATCCGGTGAAGTACGGATATTCATATCCTCATCTACATCTGCCATGACACGGTTTGCCCATTCCGGATCGGCTGTTTCTTCTGTCTGGATTGTTTCACTTTCTTCTGCATCAGATACTTCTGCGTCTGCCACCTGTGTATCCTCTGCTGCTGTTTCCTCTGGTGCAGCCTCTTCCACTGTTGCCTCAGATTCTGTGGCTGCCTGCTGTGTTTCCTGCAAAGTTGCTGCTGCAAGTTCGTCTAATCCTGCTGCACCGCCTGCAAAATCTGCAGTTTCTTCATCTACACTTTCTGCAACCATATCATTTTGTGTTCTCTCGACTGTCGCATAGATAAGACCACCGTCTTCAAACACCCCTGATTCCATATTCCGTAATTCAGAAATAATTCCTGCTGTACCGTTTTTGCCTAATGCAACATTCTCTGTCACATTTCCTTTGCTGTCTTCTGTGGAACCCCCAAATGCGGTGATCGTTGTCATAACCAAAAGTGATGCTGTTACGGTCATGCTTTCAACCACTTTTTTGTTTAGTTTCATCATAAAACCTCCAAGTGCTGTAATCTCTGTCAAAATGTATCTGCTGAAAATATATCATTTGTATTATGATTTTTTCATTTTTATTCACATTTTTATTCAGAAATATTACATTTATTACAAAAATGTTACAGTCAGATATTAGCATACTATTTTGAAGTTGTCAAGTCAGTGCTCTAAAGTGATGATCTTGTTGAAACCTCGTTACTGTTCACACAGCAGCCAGACATTTACTGTCTGGCTGCGTAAGAAAGTGATTCAGGTGGTGATTTTTGCTTCGCAAAGCGAACTTTCATGCAAAAATCACGAGTTACTGCTCACGGAGTGAACAGTAACAACTCTAAGAAAGAGCCGGCAGAACATCCTGCCGGCTCTTTCTCATATACTGTATGATCATAATCTCTTTAATAATTCTTCTCTCTGTGCTTCATAGCCCGGTTTTCCAAGAAGTGCAAACATGTTCTTTTTGTAGCTTTCTACACCCGGCTGGTTAAATGGATTGACACCTAACAGATATCCGCTGATACCTACTGCAAACTCGAAGAAATAGAATAATTCTCCTAAATAAAATTCGTTCTGCTCTGGAACTTTGACCATTAAGTTCGGTACATTTCCGTCTGTATGTGCAAGAATCGTTCCGTTCATTGCACTCTTATTGACAAAGTCCATATCTTTTCCTGCAAGATAATTGAGTCCGTCTAAATCTACTGCCTCTTCCTCGATAACAACATTTCCTCTGGATTTTTCAATATTTAAGACGGTTTCAAACATGATTCTTGCTCCATCCTGAATAAACTGTCCCATGGAATGAAGATCTGTTGTTAAATCAACAGATGCAGGGAATAAACCTTTCTGGTCTTTTCCTTCGCTTTCTCCATATAATTGTTTCCACCATTCAGATACATAATGCAGGCTTGGCTCATAATTTGCAAGCACTTCGATGGATTTTCCCTTTCTAAGCAGGATATTACGGATTGCTGCATACTGTAAGGAATCATTCTCCTCAAACTTCTGCTCTAATGCTAATTTTCTTCCTTCTGCTGCTCCTGCCATCAACTGGTCAAGATCTGCACCGGATACTGCGATCGGAAGTAAACCTACTGCTGTTAAAACAGAGAAACGTCCGCCTACATCATCTGGTACTACAAATGTTTCGTATCCTTCTTCTGTTGCAAGGTTCTTAAGGGCTCCCTTTGCTTTATCTGTTGTTGCATAGATACGCTTTGCTGCTTCTTCCTTGCCATATTTTTCCTCTAATTTCTTCTTAAAAATACGGAATGCGATCGCTGGTTCTGTTGTTGTACCGGATTTAGAAATGATATTTACAGAGAAATCCCTGTCACCTACAACATCTAAAAGTCCCTCTAAATATGCACCGCTGATGCTGTTTCCTGCATAATAGATTTCCGGTGTCTTTCTTTCTTCTTTTGAGATATTATTGTAAAATCCATGTCTTAAAAATTCTATCGCTGCTCTTGCTCCAAGGTAAGAACCTCCGATACCGATAACGATCAATACTTCTGAATCAGACTGAATCTTCTTTGCAGCTTCTTTGATCCTTGCAAACTCTTCCTTGTCATAATCTACCGGAAGGTCTATCCAGCCTAAGAAATCGTTGCCTGCGCCATTTTTTGCAACAAGCTGTTCCTTAGCGTCCTCAACTAATTTGCTTATATAGCCGATTTCTTCTTCACTGATAAATCCGGCTGCTTTTGAATAATCCAATGTAACTTTACCCATGAGATAACACTCCTTTGTCTATATATCTTTACTTTAGTTAATATTTCTGACCTTTTTTATTTTAGCAAACCCACCCTTATAGTTCAAGTACAAAAACCGCACACTAAAAGACTTCCTGTATCACATCCATCAAAAGTTTTGCGTCCTCTGACGTTTGCTGTTTTTCCGCCTCTTTCTGCCGTCTTTTTGCCGTCTGATAGACCGGTACTTTTACCGTTTCTAAAGCATCGTCCTGCTCACTTTCCGTTTCTGGTATGCCATCTAATACCACTTCAAAATATCTGCGTATCTTTTTACAGATCTTATGTACTTCATGTTTCATCCTGCTGACCTGAATTAAGATCACAAGTAACAGAAAAAATAAAACACCTCCTGCGATCAGGGCAGTTGTCACTAAATTTTCTCTTATGTATAGAATCATTTCCTGTAACATAATGATGCCTCCTTTTCTTTGCTGATAAGGTTTACAAGCATAAATACAATTTATACTTTTGATACTTACATTATAGAAAAAGATGGCTGCAAAGAAAAGCAGGACAACCTGTCTTTTCACCGCAAGTTTTACCATTATATATGGGAGATATTCTTCTTTCGACAGCTGCCCCCATATCTATGGGCGATCCATGTCTTCTTTTGGCACAAAATAACCGGAAAGACAGCAGCCTCTCTCATTATCTACTGTAAGAAAGCGATTATTCGATGATGACAATACGATATCACTGACCACATTCTGCGATGTGATCTCATGCTTTCCACAGATCCAGTACATCCGGTCTTTACACTCGGATAAATGTAAAATCTCTGGATTCCAGTCCGCATGACTGCCGCTGTTTGGAACAGCAATCCCACGAACCCTCTCCCTGATCTTTGCAAACCGCTCTGTGATATTCTCATAGTAATGATTCAGATTCACATTTCCAAGCATCAAAAGTCCAAACCGTAAATCCATGCTGCTTTTGTGATGCTGCATGATATCATGATCTCTCTCATGCATACAGCGTATCGTACAGGTCTTGAAATTATCCTCCGCATACTGTATCCATGCCCTGCACTGTTCTTCACGCAAAAATTCTTTTTCGGTCATAAAACTTTCGTTCTCGCTTGGAACAATGTTCTGCGGACCTTCATACATGACAATCGTTGTAGCTGGTGAGTTACCAAATTTCAACTGGTATGTCATCATAAAACGTTTCATCTGGTTCTTGTAGTCTTCCTTCAAGTTCTCTGATACTTCATGGATATTTTCCATCTGGCTGAAATACTCTCTTGTAAAACCAGACAATGTCTGTATATCCAGACCATAGACACCAAAATAAAAGAACCATCCATTTTCTATGATATATCCTGCATGTACAACAGGAATGGCATAGCCTTCCATCTCCCAGATCAGTTTTAAGGACTTATCATCTGCTTCTTCAAAATAACAGCCTTCTGCAATTTCTTCCGGCTTCCTGTCAGGTATGCGGCCATTTCCATATACAAAATACAGATTCTTAATTCCACATTCCTGCAAAAACAGGTACGGATCCTGTAAAAAACGGATCACGTCTTTCATATTCTCTTTTCTGCCTATAGTTTCTTCCACTAACACGAGTCTCTGGATGGGTGCCAGATACGGCAGGATCAGTGTCCACACTGTATGCTCTTTCACCAGTGTGACCAGTTTCCTGATATAGTTGATCGTATATCCACCCAACACCAGCAGGTCGATTTCATCCGGTATGGCATCCTTCCTTGCCCCAAAATCCAATTCCCCTTTTACTCTTTCATTCCGGCTGTAACTTTCCACCATATAAATATAATTTGTGGTCGTATTTCTCTCTCTATCATATACACTTCCTGAATGAAACAGGCCTCCCGCCTGATTTTCAAATAAATAACGAAAATATCTTCCGCGCATAATACTTCTGCGTCTCCCCTTCCCAGATTTTTCATTCGAAAAGTTTTGATACTTATATTTTAATGTATCTGATGGTTTTTACAAGTCTTTTTTCTTGACTTTTTCATATATGAGTATATATGATGATACCAGGGTCAAAAGGTCAGAAAGCCTTTTGCGAGCTTGCTTACAAGAGGATTTTTGACCTTTTGACCCGCCAAAAACATGAATAAGCAGCCATTTTTCGTAGAAAAATGAGCGAATTATGAATGTTTTTGAGGATTGCGAAAGTGCAATGCACGGAGCAATCCGGTATCATAGGGGTCAAAAGACCTTTTGACCCCAACATCATATGATTAGATAACATCTATCAGAAAGGAAATGGTATTCCATATGAAAAAAATCGTCTTAACCGGCGGCGGTACTGCCGGTCACGTTACTCCAAATATTGCACTGTTGCCAAGTCTTAGAAAAGCTTCTTATGAAATTTCTTATATCGGCTCTTACAAAGGAATTGAAAAAGAACTGATCGAAGCTGAAAAAGTTCCATATTATGCTATCTCATCCGGCAAGCTTCGCCGTTATTTAGACATCAAAAATCTATCCGATCCATTTAAAGTCGTAAAAGGTCTTGGCCAGTCCATCCATCTTTTACATAAGTTAAAACCGGATATCGTTTTTTCAAAAGGCGGTTTCGTATCGGTTCCGGTCGTATTGGCTGCAAAATTCTGCCACATTCCGGTTATTATCCACGAATCGGATATTACCCCCGGACTAGCTAATAAGATAGCCATTCCCGCTGCAAAAAAGGTCTGCTGCAATTTTCCGGAAACATTAAACTACCTTCCGAAAGAAAAGGCTGTTTTAACCGGATCTCCGATCCGTCAGGAATTATTAGCCGGCGTTGCCGAAAACGCCCGCTCTTATTGTCACTTTAATACTGACAAACCGGTGCTTTTGATCATCGGAGGAAGTACAGGTTCTAAAGTGATCAATGATGCCATTCGTGCACAACTGCCTGTCTTATTAAAGAATTTCCAGATCATACATCTGTGTGGTAAGGGAAATTTAGACGATACGTTAATGAATACAAAAGGATATGCGCAGTTTGAATATATCAGCCAGCAGTTAAAAGATATGTTTGCATTAGCCAATCTTGTGATTTCAAGAGCCGGTGCCAATGCGATCTGTGAATTACTTGCCCTGCACAAACCAAATATCTTAATTCCGCTTTCTGCTGCTGCAAGTCGCGGCGATCAGATCTTAAATGCAAAATCTTTCGAAAAACAGGGATTTTCCTATGTCATTGAAGAAGAAAAACTGACTGCCGATAGCTTACAATCCGCAGTTGACACTGTCTTTTCGCAAAAAGAAGATTATATTGCTGCTATGAAAAAAAGTACACAGATCGACTCTATTGATAAGATCATGGATCTGATTGAAAAAGAGCTTGCACATTAGTGCAGCTCTTTCTTTAAATGTTCACAGATTTCTTTCATTTCTTCGTCTGTAAAATTCTCATGGCTCCATGTTAAAATAGTACTGTTTTTCATATTTTTATATCTTGGGATCAGATGCAGATGGAAGTGAAATACTGTCTGTCCGGCTACTTCTCCATTATTCTGTACCAGATTAAAACCATCGCATTTTAAGGCATCTGTCATCTTTGTTACAAGCCTTTTGGCTAATTTCATTGCATTGCCTGCTACTTCCTCATCAATCTCATAAAGGTTCGCATAATGCTCTTTTGGAAGGATCAGTGCATGTCCCTTTGATGCCGGTGCTGCGTCTAAGATCACACGGAACTGTTCATCCTCATAGATGGTGTTAGTCGGGATCTCTCCTGATGCTAACTTACAAAAAATACAATTACTGTCTTTCATTTTTATTCTCCTTTCCTGTCGAATCCTGTATCATTTTTCTTATTGAAATGTTTTTGATCTAATGCTAGCATAGTAAACAAGGGTTAAAATTACCAGAGGGGGAATCTTTATGACACCGGAAGACTATGCAAAAATCTTTCACGAGATCAAAAATTATATCACATGTATCAGCAGCTCCTTACAGCTGATTGAAAAAACTCATCCTGAAGTGACTGACTATCCATACTGGAAAGATACCATTTCTGATGTGTGGGCACTGAAAAAAATGGTCATTGAAATTTCTTCTGCACGCTTATGCAGTAAACTTAACACAGAAATGATCTCCTTAAACAGTTTCTTTGCAGAACTCAAAAATTCCTATACTGCACTTTGTGGATCTAAGGATTTTCTATGCAGTTTCAAAACCGAACCAGACCTGCCGGAATTACCTATTGATTCCGACCGTTTAAAACGTGCGATCTTTAATCTGATCAAAAACTCTTATGAAGCAATGGACGGCACTGGTGAAATCACCGTTTCTGCCCGATCAGAAGCTGACTTTGTGTGTATCGATGTCATTGACTCAGGTGGTGGTATCTCACCGGACTATCTTGAAAAAATATTCACACCATTTTCCACAACCAAACAAAACGGCACCGGACTTGGTCTGCTCATTACGAAACAGACTGTTGAAGCCCATGGTGGTCATCTGACTGTAGATTCAAGACCTCATGATGGCTGTACCTTTTCTATTTATCTCCCTGTGCAGTAGTGGAAACCTATGCAAATTCAAATATAGTGTCTAACATACGAAGTGTTTTAAAATTTCCCTTCGCAGTCATAACTCCTGTCATAAATGCTCTCTGGAAGGTCATTCTTCCATTTACAATGCTGTCCATCACTTCAGGACTCAGTTTTGCATACACATCGATATTTTCTTCCCTGCCATAATAGCAGTTCATCTCATCCTCACGGACATCTAAGAACAATGGCTGTTTCTTGCCCTCGATCATAAACAGATAAGATGCATGAAATCCTTCTTCCGGTATAAAGTGGCTTTCAAACTCTTTAATATACATCGTATCATCAGATTCATTGCTCTTGCCTAGGATATCCTTAAACATAGATGCTAATTCTTCAATATCTTCCTTCTGTTTTTTCACATAGGAATCGTCTGATACATATTTTGACAGCTGTTCACTTTCCTGTGGTGTCAGATCCATCGACTGTGTACGAAGCACTGTCTGTTTGATTGCCTGGTTACTGCCCGGAAGTATCTTCATCTTCTGGGAAATGGAACGATACAGATCCTCTGCTTTCTTTTCAATGATCAGTGTATATTCCTTATTCATTTCAAATGTCACCAGGTCTTCTACATAACCGCAAAGTCCGCTGCAGGGCTTTCCGCCTAAAATCTCCCATGCATTCTCTAAAGTGACAACTGCCTCCCGCTCTCCATATGTTGTTGACATGACGATCGGCTGCATATATAAAGAACTGATCAGTTCTTTATCTCCGTATAACCAGCAGGCATCTAAAAACTGCTGCATATAGCCACCGATCCCAAGCCACTCTACTGTGGTAGCAAGAATAATACCATCGGCATCCTTAAAGGTATGAGGTAATGTGGATATCTCATTTTTGTGTTCATAGATATTATAACATTCTACCGTCACCCGCAGTTCCTTTAACACATCTTCCATTTTATGCAGAACGTATAATGTAGGATCATCTAGTAATCCTCTTCCTCCGTAGTATATATTTATCTTCATTATTTCCTCCATCTAAAGAGCTGCTGAGTATTATGATCGTAACCATTCCATACAAATCATTACCTGTACGAAATACTTACTCTGTCTCCTATCTAGTATATTGATTTTCTGCTATAAAATCAATCTCTAAATTTTCGGATCAGTGCCACGATACATCCTGCTAAAAAACCTCCGCAGAGTCCTCCGATATGTCCCCAGTTATCTACACCTGCCGTAGAAAATCCATAGTACAGACTAAGTACTGCCATAAATAACAGACCTTTCATTGTGAGACCTTCCACTTTCCATTTATGGAATGCTGCCCATGCGATCAATGCCCCAAGGATGCCGAAAATAGCACCGGATGCACCGGCGGACACTGCATAATCTGCATAACGGATATCTTCCACCGCTGATAATATACTGCCACACAGCCCGGAAAACAGATATACTACTGTAAAAGGGATCTTTCCTAATACATCCTCTAGCCGCATTCCGATCACTGCTAATAACAACATATTATTCACAAGATGTTCTGCTCCAAAATGAAGAAACATACTTGTAAACAGCCGCCACCATTCATGATCTTCTATAATATAAGGAACAAATGCCGCTCCATGTGCCAACATAAACTCACCATCTGTAGTATCTCCGATCAGCTCAAGTACCAGCCAGATCAATACATTGACTGCAATCAGCGTAACCGTAACAATGGGAATCTTTCTCGTTACTTTTTTTTCCATAGTGTGCCTCATTTCATGCATATTTGCGGTCAGGACAGGCTGCCACATTTGCTTATCATTATACGGCTTCACTATATTTTTTCAATAGATTTGCTATGTTAAATTTTTATAAATCATGTTACACAAACCGGTATGCTTCTTTCGAAAAAACAATCCGGTCATTCTTTTCCAGCTTCACTTTTTCCATATAATTTAATAACTCGCCATTACGATACGTTCCATTCGTGGAATTCATATCTTCCATATAATAGCATCCATCTTCGATTGTAATCTTTGCATGTATCCTGCTTACGGTGTCATCACAGATTTTTCCATCTACTTCCCCATTATGATTCCCGATCAGAAATACCGGTGCATTGATCTTGATGTTCTGCTCATTACCGTCTCCCTCATATCTCAGTTCCCCGATGATCTCATTTGTTTCACTCCCTAAAAACACTGTCGGATTTATGGATTCTGCCACATATTCCTGCGGTTCAAACACGTACGCAAATTCCGCTTCGGTCTGTATTTTCTTCTTCATCACCGGAAATTTCCACCTGCTCTTTTTCTTCTGTTCTGTGAGATTTTTATGTGTATTTTTCTTATCTGTATCTTTTTCCTCTATCTCTGGTTTTTTCACTTCAGATTCTCTACTTTGACAGATCTCATCTTCCCTGTCAAAAAATTCTGTGTTTTCTTTCTCATATAAGATTTCTAACAGTTCTTCTATCCTGATATGTTCCATCTGACATACTTCATATACGTTATAGCACTTCTGGATATCTTCTCCGTTTCCATGCTCCATATGGGAAAGATAATATTCCATAAAACTCCGCAGGGATTCTTCTAATGTCTTTTTTGCAAATGGCATACAGCAGAAACCAAAATTTTCTTCTTTTGCATCTACAAAAATATATGCCGGAGCAAGTGATATTCCGTCTGTATCTAACAGGTATTCCCCCATCTGCTCTAAAATTCCCTTTAGAGCAGTTATAAATTTTCGTAAAAAAGCTGTTCCCAAACGCTGGATCTCCATCCAGTTTTCTAACGAATGTCTGCCACTGATGTCATACCAGAACTGCTGCTCTCCATTTTCATTTGTAATTTCAAACGACAGCAGTCCTGCGATCTTATTTTTCTTAAGCATCTGATATTCATAGGACTGTATCATAGTATCCTGTTTAAAAAGCAGATAACTTTTGCCCGAATTTCTTCTGTATTCTGCCATACTTTCCTCCCTTATGTTTTTTCTACAAGCCTCCACATTCTGATCTTCGTTTCTGCACAAAAATCATTATCCCAGCCACTTACCGATGCCTGCTTTGTTTCCTCATACAGATCATATGCTGCATAGATCGGCAGAAAAAGCGTCAACATGATCACCATGGCTAACATTGCAATCTCTACAGTATAAGATGCTTCATATTTCTTCATCCCATGCCTCCTATGACCATCAGTAATTCACCAAAAAATAAAAATGGCACAAATGGTATTTTTGTCTGCTTATCAAATCCTAAGACCAATAATAAAATCCCCCAGATTCCTGCCAGGAAAAAAGATATGCACAGCAAACGCAGGTTATCCACAATGCCTAAGTAAATGCCTGTCATTACCAATATCATGCCATCTCCGATACCGATCTTTCCTTTTGTCAGATAACTAAATCCCATGATGCATACTCCTAATGCCATTCCAGACAACATCTGCACGACACTATGATCTCCATTCCAAACCTGTAATAAGATCCCGATGATCGAAAAAATCAGCGTAATCACTGCCGTGATTTTCTTCTGACGGATATCTTCTATGCTATGCACGCCTAATGCCCCTAATAATAGATATGACTGTACCATGCTTACTCCTTTCCACATTTGCTGCAAGCCCCTTTTCCTTCTACCTGTTTTAATGGGACTGCCAGTATAGAATGTCTGATCCTGCTGCAATCAGACATTCTATGATAATGACTGCCATACGTTGTTATATATACCAGACTATGTCCTGTACCTCTTCCCCGTCCACACTTTGTACAGGGGTAATACTTGCCGCCGTTATGGTTACGGATAGCTGCAAGCTGGTTTTCTGATACCCCCCTGACCTTCGGATACAGATAGGTACAGTTCTTTTTTCTATGATAGACACTCCCATTCGGTGTCATATAGACAATCTCATCTCCTTCTTTTTGATCATAAGATCGTCCCATCCACTTTCTGACTTTTATCTTCTGTGTCAGACAAATTCCTGACTCATTCCACAAGCCAATGGGCAGACGCATCGTATAATCTGCTTTTAATTCAATATAATCACCCATAAAATCAGAATCCGATAGGGAAATTCCGATTGTTCCACCCCGTACATATTTACCAACAACACCTTTCTTCCCGATATTCTTTAAGAACAGTACCTTTGCCAACGGAAGATCTGCTGTCCGTTTTCCGACTCTCTCATACTCCCATACTGACAATTCCCTTCCTGTGTCAAGCAGTGCATTTCCCACTGTCTGCTGTACCGTAAGCACCTGAAAGAAAAACAGTAAGAATACCATAAATGCAGCATAAAATGGTAATGCAACTGCGGTTTCTGCCATATAAGATGCCTCCATACGGACATAAGGCGGTGCCTTTTTCGGTAATTGGCTTTGATTTTTTACAGGTAGAGAGATTTTTAAATTTTTCAAAAAGGCACCCCCTTATATCCGCATGATCCATTTTTACTGATAGGCATAACCGGTTTTTTCTAAAAACTGATAACTGCCTGCAAGATCCTCTCCAAATAATCCTAAAAATAAGGTATCTGCTTCATAAGTCATGTCTGCATGAAATTCTGTGATCATATGATCCATTCTGCATTTTGCATACTTTTCTTCATGCCGCATACTCTGTTCCATCAGATCCATTCCACGATATGCGATTTTTTTCGTACTCTGTGTATACAACAGCGCATCTAAATATTCCTGATATGACAGCCCTGACGTTTTATCATCAGCCGGCATAGTCGCTGCTTCACCTAAATTTGACAACTGTGTTTTCCAGACAGCCGCATCTTTCATCAGAGGAACTTGACCTTTCGCTAGCAGTGTCCTGACATCACATACACTTTCTGCATATGCCCATGCCGCTAAGATTCCCTGATGCACCAGCTCGATAATTGCCGGATTTGCAGTTGCTCCTGCCAACGTAGCTGCTAATACTTCTGCCTCTGCATTTTTTGCTTTATCCTGCTGCAAATACAGGAAGTTTAGTGTTTCACGCAGTAACAGCAGTTTATTTACTGTTTCTTTCAGATTCTTTTCATCGCTTTCATTTCCTGCGATCAGATACTCTGTCCCATAGGAAAGGGCTGCGTCCTCTGCCGGCTCTATAAAATTACCAATCTCCGGTTTTAAAAACTCCTGCATTAAGATCCGTTCATACCAGCCGCCTTTTCCACTCTTTTTACAGGTGCCTTTTTCACAGTCACGTTTTAACAGACAGTCCTCTAAAGAGATCGTTTTTGCAGATACAGCCTGTCCATCGGGAACTACCAGTCCTAAGATCCCATCTGCATCTTTCATGGACTGTATGCTTTGAAACGGATCTGTTGTTTCGCTGCTTTTTTCTGTATTCTCACCTTTTCTTAAGGGACTGCTCTTTTTCTTTTCTTCCTGTACACTTATTTCCGACTCTTTCTTTAAATCTTCTAAAGTCTGCTTTGCTGTGCTCATAGATGTTTCGGGATCTCCTCCGGTCGTCTGTTTGCTCTGTATCGTATTGACTTTCTCTAAGATCTTCTCTGCTGCTCTTTGACCTATCGTTTTTTTCATAATCTTTGCAGTCTGTGACATAAATACCCTGCCATCATCATCTGTGAGCAGTACATAGTCCGTAATCTCTGACTCCGCTTTCTGCATATGATACAGATTGATCCCCTCTTTTTCTGTTACAGATAATACGTTGTATGCTAAAAGTGCATCCATTTCCGCCTCTAGCGCATCGGTATCAAATTCTTCGCCTAAAAAACTGCCATCTAATAAAAAGAGGTCATACTTTTTTGATAAATACGGCTGATATCCTGCGGCTAAAGATTCTGCCGCTAAATGACTCCATTCTGCGGCATCCTCTTTGACACCATAAAATCTTGCCGCCTCTGCTAAACTAAAGATTAACGCCGCCGTAACTACAATCGTCAGGCAGAGTGTCACTGTCACAGATGCATTTTCTTTTTTTCTGATCTTCATTCGATCGCCTTTGCCTTTGAAGTAACCGTAGTCATCAGATCTGTAACTAACTTCTGAAGCTGTGTCCGGAATATCACAACTGCTCCGATCAAAACGACTAAGATCAATATTACTTCTACAACTCCGTTTGCACTTTCTTCGTTTAAAAATTCTTTAAATCCTCTCATGTTGTTTCCTCCTTATATTCCATAGATTGATAAAAACGCCGGTACGATCACAATGCCCATTACGACCATAAGCATAAGCATCATCGGGATCAGCAGCTTTGTAGATGCTTCTTCCCCTAATTTTCTTGCTGTGTTTTTGCGTTCTAAAAATACCCGTTCTGCTTCTTCCTCTAACTTGTCCATCAGATTCCGGTTGCCGATCTTCTGACCGGAGACCAGCAATGACACTAACTTACGGTATGGCTGCAAATCACAGCGTTTGGCAAACTCCTGATATGCCCGCACCTCACTCATGCCATTTTCCATTTCACAGATCATCTGATGTAATGGGACATAGACACCAGAGGGTTCTTCTTTTAAATGTTTCTTACCTGACTGGTGCATCTGGTCAATTTTTCGCAATGCCCCTGATATCGTCATTCCTGCCCCTAATAAAAGAGATAGTTTTCCGACAAATTCAGGATACTCTAATAACAGCCTGCGTTTTGTCTTCTGTGCCTGTCTGATCTTCTGCTCCCGCTCTGTATACACAACTGTCACTGCGGCAAGAATTCCAAATATCAGGATTTCGACCGCTCTTGTCTGTGTCTTTTGTTTCCATATGATCTTTTTTCCATCTGCATATTCCGGCAGTGCCACTGTTTTTTGTGTCGGTTCTGCTTCTGCGACCTGTTCTTTGATATCTGCGATCAGCCGCTCTTTTTTATTTTTTTGTAACGGTATCACACAAAAAGTAAATTCATAATTTTCTTTCTGTTCTCCACAGCTTAAGACAACAGTAGCTTCGATCTGATGAGGGATTTCTTTTAATGCTTCCTGATCGATCTTTCCTTCTGAAGAGATAACCGCTCCATCTGAAAACGCCCACTCTGCCTTTACCACTCCATTCTGATAGGATTTCTGTATATGGGGATCATGCCGGATCTCCTCAAGGGATTGATTTCCCCCACAGAATGTCGCATCGATCTCTTTTACGGCTGCTGTAAGATAGGCAGTTTCTTCACTCGCCCGATACTTCCATTCCGGGATTGAAAGCATCATTTCATATTCAGTTTCGTCCTCCTCCACATAGAAAACGGCTTCTGTTTCTAATTCCCCTTCACCAGGAGGATTTCTTACAAGCTGTTCCTTCTGCCCGCTGTCCATTCTCCCAGAAAGCCCGGACAAAAATCCTAATACTGCAAAAGCAGCTAAAATGGCATATGCCTTTTTTATTTTTTGAAAGACCGGATAACGTCTTAACAACAATGCTCCTGCTAAAAGCAGTACACTTACTACACCACATAAAATCATACTTAAACCTCAACCTCCACGATCTTCTCTCCTAAAAAGAAGGAACATCCATACACGAACAATGCTATCGTCATAATAAAAATACCCATGGCATTTCCGTATAAGACTCCGATAAACTCCGGTGATGTCAGCCGTAAAAATCCTAAGATACCAAGCGGTATCACGCACATGATCTTCTGTTCCAGCGCTTTTTCAGACATTACTGTATGGATTTCTTCTGAAACTTCGATCTTATCGCAGATACGCTCGATCGTTGTTCTGATGATATGGATGAAATCCCCGCCTCCACGCTTTGCATAACAGAAGATCTCTACAAAACTGTTAATATCTTCACTTTTACTTTCTTCTGCAAAGTCTTTTAAGATCTGTTCGATTGGTTCCTGTAAGCCGATGCGTCTTTCCATCTGTCCTAGCTGTATCAACAGGGCACAATCTGCACCATAGAGCATTTTCATTTCCTCTAATCCTTTTAAAAAGGCCTTTTCAATGGAATATCCAGCCATCAGCACGCTGCTTACCGCATACATATAATCCTTAAATTCCAGATTGATCTGTGCCAGCCGTTTACGATTTCTCTTATGTGTCATATAACGGTTGACAAGCAGATAGATAAGCGGAAATAATACCATTCCATAGACAGAATCGTAAAACAAAACTGCGACTGCTAAATTGACTGTGGCTGCAATGGCACCTTCTGATATAATCTGCCGTAAATTTAAAAGCCTGCCGCCTGCCATTTTTCCCGATGCAGCAATTCCCCCTGTTTTTCCCATCTTCCCTCTATCCTTCCGTTTACTTCTTTCGTTTCCACAAACTGATACAGTACATTTAATAGGATCTCACCATCTTTCATACCTTCTATCTCTGCGATCTCTAATACTTTTCTGCTCTTATCCCGCAGTCTGCCGAGATGGATAAAAATATCAATGCCGGAAACGATCTGTCCCCGTATCGCAGCTATCGGAAGTTCCATTCCCATCAGTACCATTGTTTCTAAGCGGTGGATCATGTCATAAGTTCCATTGGCATGTCCTGTTCCAAGGCTGCCGGAATGTCCGGTATTGTTTGCACTCAACAGATCGATCGCTTCTGCACCCCTGCACTCCCCGACAATGATACGGCTGGGACGCATCCGAAGTGCAGTTCGTATCAGTTCACGGATTCCAATAGAATCCACACCTTCAAACCCTGCTGTCCTTGTTTCTAAACGGATGAGATTTGCAATACCATTTAGCTGCAATTCTGCTGAATCTTCAATCGTGATCACACGCTCATCTTTAGGAATATAGCCTGAAAGTGCATTTAAAAAGGTCGTTTTTCCGGCTCCTGTTCCGCCTGATACAAAGATGTTATATCCTGACTTTACCAGTTTTTCTAAAAAATCTGCCATTTCCTGCGACAGGGAACCATAGGCTAAGAGTTTTTCCATATTCATAGGTTCTTTTGAAAACTTCCGGATTGAGATACTAGAGCCATCTAAAGACACCGGCTGCAGCACGATATTCACTCTTGAACCATCTGCCAACCTTGTATCTACAATCGGAGAGGCTTCATTGACCATACGGTTTCCACCTGCACAAATAGTCTGTATCAGGTCTGAGAGTTCTTCTTCTTTAGAAAATGTCTTAGGAAACAAATGCAGTTCTCCCTGTTTTTCATAAAAGATCTTATCTGCTCCATTGACTAAGATTTCTGTCACTTCTTCATCATCAATAAGTTCCTGTAATATGCCAAACTTCCGAAAAGAGTCGAATAATGCCTTTGCATATGTCTTTCGTTCATCAAAAGACAGCAGACCATTTTTGTCTGTTTTCTGCAATTCCTCCTCAATCTGTTCCATCAGTTCTGCATCGGAAAGTTCTCTGCTGCTATCCATCTTTTCTAAAACTGTTTCTTTTATCGTAAGATATAATTCCCTATCCATCGATCACCGCTCCTCCATATAATGTTCTGCGGATATAGTCACCCATTGTTCCATACAGATCTGCTTCTAAGAGGTTTTCCTCCGCACCTGCCTGCCGTTCTAACAGATGCAGGCTATGCATTTTTTCTACGGTATCCATGCTTTTCTTTTGCAGATATGTCAAAAATGCATCCATGCGGCAATGGTTGAGCCGCCCTTCTTTTTTCAGACAGTAAAAATTAGAAAATAATGGGATCAGTTCTGCAAATCCCAAAAAGATCCTGCCAAAATCAACGATCACGACATCATAGCCACTGTTATTTTTTAAAGCGATAAAAAATTTCTCATATAACGACTGTGAAATTTCTGATAAATGTTCGGGATTTACTGCCGGTGGGATATAATCAAAATTCCGACAGGTTTTTAAGATACTATGCAGATACAATGAAAAATCGTAATCTTCATGCATCATGGTATAGAACAGATCACCGATATCGGCTGTTGCTTCTGTATGAAGCAGTTCATAGAATCCGCTGTTTTCCATCAGATTTACATATAAGACCTTCTGGTCTGCTGCTAAGATCTGTGCCATTGTCATGCTAAAAAGCATCTGATCTTCATGCGACACCGGAGAATATATCCCGATCAGTTCTGCCGTATTTAAAAAAACTTCCTTTCCTTCTCTGTTTTCCTGCCAGAGATACGATGCGATCTTTGCCGATAATTTCTCTGCTGACTGGTATTTATCCACATGCAGGCAGCCTTGGACCGCATAACCATCTTCCTCTGACAGCAGGATCTTCTTTTCTGAAAAATCCTGCTCTTTCATCATTTCCCAGAACGGATACGTCATAACGACTGCATCAAACTGTTCTGTCATACGGCTCTTTAAAAAACTGTCTGCATCTGTAAATGTGTAGATTTTAAAAAAGTTTTCCTTTTTCTGTACAAAGTACCCTTTAAGCTGTTCTAAATACAGCTCCTCCTCATCTAAAAAAGCAATTTTTAACTGAATCATCTAACACCCCTCTTTCGTATTTTGCTAGAAATATAGTGTACAGATGGTACCAAAGAGAACCGGCACAGAAAATGCAAATGAAAACTGCTCCTCTTTAAAGACCGGCTCATATTGTGTGATCTTCCCTGTCCGTATCGTGTAGAATAGATATAAGATCCCCTGCCGGATACGCTGCCGACGTCTTTTATCTGCTGCTAAAAATAAAACTGCTCCTGCTCCCGCAGCCAAAAAACTGTATGCCATACACTTTAATAATTCCTGCATTGTAAGAAAACTGCCTATCATGGAAAATAATTTAATGTCGCCTGCCCCAAGGACACGCATTTGAAATAAAAGATATAATAGAATAACCGGAATGGACACATTCCGTAGAAAATAATACATACCGCAGATCTGATAATTCCTTATCTGAAAAAAGGATCCGATCATAAGACCTGCTGCAATCAGCCTGTTCGATACCTTACCGGACCGAATATCCTGTACTGCTGCAATCACAAGACACCCTAACAGCAGTATCATATCTACCCTTCCAATACACCACCTCGCATCTGTTTTTGATGTTTTGCATTATAGAACTCATTTTCTGGTTTGTCTACTGATTTCTGACAACTTTTTTATTTTTGTGAATTTGTCACAATAAATGATAAAACATAATGCCATAAAGAAGCCCTAAGCCCCCTGTACCAAGGCTTCCGACTGTCAAAACCGTAAATGGATTAATACCAACCGCACCTGCGATCCCCAGCTTTGCAAGGCAAAGATTGACTGCATAAATCCCCATCGTTCCTAAGACTGCACGCACAATAAAGTTCAATAAGATCTCCGCATTTTTTCTCAAAAAACCGATCGCAAGCACTAATATACAGATGCCTGCCACGACTAACATTCCTGCCTTTGTATCCATAAATTGATAACCTGTCTGACTGATTTTTATATAAATATATACGCAGAGTTGAAAAATATACCTTTTTTTGTATACTCTTCAAATTTTTGACTATAATTTAAGTAAACGATAACAGGTGAAAGCGGGGCTAGTATGAATCCAATGTTTAAGAACAGTGTACTTTATGACAAACGCTATGCTGTACTGTTAGATGATCTAGAAAAAACAAAACACGATTTAGATTCTGCGTATACAAATCTTGCTAATGTGATTGAACCCGATCTGATCGACTGTTATATCTATGAAGTCCAGTCTGTTCAGATGCGCTATAAGTTTCTCCTTAGCCGTGTAAAACAAATAGAGGATTCTTATGCAAAGAATCCTCTTGAAGTTTCAGGCACCTGAAACGTTTCTGTTAAATCATTTTTACCGTATGTCATACCGGCATAGACCTGCTGTGTATTCTGCATCAGCGGGAGCGAATGGTCCTGTTTTGAGGCTTCCATGAAAGCCTCATACAGGTCTTTTAAAACAGCTAGCACATCTTCTAACTCATCTGTACTGTTCTTTACAATGGCTTTTGCCATGGTCTCTTTTGAAAACACATACAAAGAATATAAATTCTTTGATACTTCGTATTGAAAATTTAATGCATGGATCAGTTCATCTACTGCACGCTGGGCTTTTCTTAATGCATTTTTAAATCCTTCATGATCCCCTGCCGCATAACTTTGCTTCGCATCCTCAATATATGCAAATACAATATCATAGATGATCACGATCATACTGCCTTTGTTGCACTGGCTGATCCTTCTTGTAAAATCTTTGATCTGTTCCTGCTTCATAAGCCGCCTCTTACTGGAGTAACTGCAATACAGACTGTGGAATGTCATTTGCCTGCGCTAATACAGAAGTTCCTGCCTGCTGCAATACTGTATATTTGGTATATTCTGTCATTTCTTTTGCCATATCTACATCACTGATCCTTGAGATCGCATTTGTCATATCCTCTTCCGATGCATCTAAGCTGCTGACTGCATACTCTAACCGGTTCTGGTAAGCTCCGACTGCGGAACGAACAGAAGTTGTTGTCTTGATCGCTTCATCTAATCTTGCGATTGCTCTATCCCCACCATCTACTTTTGTCACATCAACTTCATCTAAGTATAAAGTTTTGCTGGAGATCTCAGGGATTCTGACCTGCATTGTCTGATGCTCATTTGCACCGATCTGTAAAGTCATTGTACCAATATCGGTTACTTCGATATTAACGTCACCTTTTTTACCTGCATCCAATACAAAATCCATTTCAAATCCTGCTACATCTGTGATTTTAACTTTGTTGCCATCCATGATAACTGTAGTCTGTGCATCAAAGGACGAGGTAAGATCTGCCTTAACGTCTGCGTCTGTTCCAACTGTCTGTGTAGCTGCATCTAAACCTAAGAAAGAAGCTAATGCATTGTTGCTGCAACTGATCTGGATCTCAGAAGAAGTTCCATACTGGTTTGATACAAATGCAAGTGTATCTCCAAAATCAAATGTCTTATCTAACATTTCATAACCGCCACTGGTCGGATAAGTATCATAGTCCTGTGTTGCTGCCGGATCGATCACCATTAAGTTCACATCTGCCTTTTCCGCACCAAATCTTAATTTTTCAAATACAGATGCCGCATTTTCACCGGCAGAAATCTCAACTTCATTTCCATTGATCGTCACTGTTCCTTCCGGAATCGTACCTGCTGTTGTTGTCGTTGGAAGTGCAGACTGTTTTGCCGGCTCATTGACTGTAATCTTATAATTACCGGTTCCAACACTGTCGGAAACTGCCATTCTCGATGTTCCATCTGCATATACTCTTGTATCTGATGTTCCATCTAATAATTTTTTTGTATTATATTCTGTATCTCTTGAAATACGGTCTACTTCTGATACTAACGAATCGATTTCCTTCTGGATTGCTTCCCTGTCCTCTAACTGGTTCGTATCGGTTGCTGCCTGCACAGATAATTCTCTCATACGCTGTAACATGCTTGTGATCTCACCTAATGCAGAATCTGCAATCTGTAATACGCTGATACCATTTGAAGCATTTTCAGATGCTTTTCCTAAACCATCGATCTGAGCCTGCATCTTATTGGAAATTGCCATACCTGCAGGATCATCTTTTGCATGATTGATCTTTAAGCCTGAAGATAAACGTTCCATGGAATCTGCAAGACTATTCTCCGTTCTTAGTAATTGTGCATTTGTTATAACTGCCGACATATTGTGATTAACTTTCATATCATCTTACCTTCCTATTCTTCCTGCGCATCCATGCAATCTGTTACATCCTTGTATTCTCTACTGTATCTATCTCTGTTTTGTATATCGGTTTAAAATTGAAGTTCCTTAACGCTTTCAATAAAGCTCTTTGCGATTTTGTATAGCCTTACTGTCTGGACTGCATACTCACTGTTTTGACTGTCTTTTTCATCTTTGATGATCTCTTTTTTAAACTGTGAAAAATCGAGATCTTCTGCATAAGTACATTTCAGAGCACAGTTTTCACCTAACGATTCTGCGATCTTATCTGCATTTTTCGACAAAAGATCCTCTGTGTCCTGATCATCTGCTGCGATCAGTCCGGTAATGCCTTCTTCTTTTGCCGCTATGCTTGCAGCTACTTTGCCTGCATTCTCCATTTCAAACATGATCTCAACCATACCATGCCGCTTTGTTCCACGGACGATCTTTAATGAAAGATTTGTGACCTCATCTCCGACAAGCACCGGTATGTTGTATTCTTCTTCATCTGCCATCTTTCCTGCGATCGAAAGCTGTGTATTCATCAGCTTTAATTCACGGATATCCATGCTGGTAATGTGTTTTTCATCTGCGATCATCGTTTTCATCACATTTTCTGCAGTTTCGGCTAATGCCTCCTGTGCGGCTGCCATTTCTTCCGGTGTCTTTAATGCTTCTGAAAACTTCTCTAGGATATCCTGCTCGATCGCTGCAAAATCAACTTCTTCTCCTGAAAATACTTCATCACTGTTAAACAACTGTGAAAATACCTGATTCCGCTTATTTAACAGGCGGTTTGCTGCAATCACGTTATTGATCGTATTGGGGATTTCAAAATGCTCCAGCAGATGGTATACTTCATCGTCTGCCGTTGCTGCTTCTTCTGCTTCTTTTAACTGGCTTTTTGCATAATCATGTTCTAATGCTAAATCTGCTTCCTGCGTTTCTTTTGCATATTCCATCAATGCTTCTTTTAACTGCTCCGGTGTATAATTTTCCCAGTCGGAGTTTTCTAACAGCCTCTGCATCGTTACCGGAGTCAGTGTTTTGGCCACATCTTTGATACAATTATTCTGGTATGCCGTATCAATCTGCTCGGTAATGGATTTTGCAGCCATACTGCCCTTATCTGCTCCTGCAAATTCATCATCGATCGTATAGTCCATGCCGCTTTTCTTTGCGCTGCGCACAGCCGTTAGCAGATTGCGCATCGTAAGTTCGCCGCCCTGGCTTATCAGCGCTCCGATCGCAGCACCATCTGTCTTTTCCACCTGACGGATCAGACGGTAAATACCGATATAAGACTCTCTTTCATCTTGTGAGATCTCATGGTTCTGCTCTAGTTTCCACAGGTATTCGCTGAAGCGCTTTGTATCCTCTGCACCTGTTTCTTCCTGTATACTCTCCACTGTGGCATTTAATTCTTCTAACGGCATATCTAATGGGTTATTTCCCTGACGGATCAGTTCCCGTACTGCTGCCGGCGTCAGATTTGAAAATGTTCTCTGTACCCGTTCATCTGCCGCTTTCATTGTCGTAATGGATTCTTCCGTGATCTCTAACTGGTTATATGCTAAGATTCTGACTGCCCTGCGGTTTGCTTCACTGCTCTCTAAACCGATATCTTTTAGGATGTCATCCACATTGGCAAATGCCTTTTGTATAGAATCTCCTAAATCTTTTCTCGGTGCAGTCATCAGTGTTTCATAACTTTCGCCTGCTTTTTCAAATGTATCTTTTAATGCAGTACCTGCTTCGTGCAGTCCGTTTACTGTATCGAGATCATATCCATGCATTCCTAACAGATATGCCGGCATTTCTTTTAAATCCGATACTTTTTGGGACGTTTCTTCAAATAGTGCGGCTGCACCTGCATCTTCTACTTCCCCATTCTCCTGAAGCAATGCGGTATAATAACTGCTCTCCTGCTGTTTTAAATCTTCAACTAATGCCTCTAACGGCTTTGTATCTATGGAAATTCCCTGCTTGATAAGTGCCCGGTTGGCTTCGGTCGTCATTGCAAGCCTTGTTTCCTCTAACACTCTTTTTGCCCGTAAAAATGCAAGTCCCTGATCGGTAATGGCTTCTAGGGCACCATTATTTTCACCTGCATCTGTGACAGGGTTTGTTTCCTCTGCACTTTTATTTCCTGCTGTGATCAGATCATCTGCTTTGGTCAGATCAAGGATTCCATTTTTCCGCTGTGTGATCGTCTGTTCTAAACTTTCGACAGAAATTTCTATATTATTCGCAACTAAGTAGGCAATATCTTCTTCGGTTGCCTCTGTCACGATCTCTACGGCATGTTCTGCCTGTGCCGTAATCGAATATTCCGGCAGAAGCATCGCATCATTTGGACGGTTTCCTTCTGATACTGCGGTTACGATCGCAGAGATGACATTGTTTCCTTCCATTGGAAGTGCAAGGTTACTTAATTTCTGCATATAAGAAAAATTCTCAGCTGTCAGTGGTATCTCGCTTTCTACCATCCACTTACTGTCAGAAAGTGTCTGTTCATTTACCTCTTCCCCAGCGGCAGTAATAACCTGCTCTAACTGAGCAGTAAATGCTTCAAAATCAATCTCAGAATCCTGTGGCGGCATATAAGATGCACTTCCTGAAAATTCTGCCATATACAGATTCTCAATGCTCGGCTCTAAACGGTTATCTAACAGATATTTGATTGCACCTTCGGATAACGGTTTTAACTCCTGTGCCTGTGCATATGCTTCAACACCCTCTGTAAGATTTGCTTCTGTTGCCGGCAGATTTGCTCCTTCTAAACACTTCTGAAGCTGTGCGGCTGCGGCTGCATTACCGCCTAATGACTCTAACTGCTCCTGTGTCAGGGAATCTCCAAATACGGAAACGTCCACACCTGCTTTTGCAAGCTGCACTTTGATCTTATCCATCGCTGTAATGACCGTATGGCTTGCCATATCCCCGACGGAAAATCCATCTTCTTCGGCTTGTCTGTAATCTTCTGCTGACATCGTATTTGCCATGACTGCCATCTGGTTTTTCCGCTCTGTGGCATCCATCTGATTACTCATTTTTTCCTCAAATTCTTCTATGACACCCTTTGTCAGTTCCTCTTTTCCATAACCGGTCTGTCCCATGCGGACGGATTTTTCTAACTTGTCCGTTTTCGTCTTTATGGTTTCCTGAAAAGAAGTTGTCACCTTCGCTTTTTCAAATGGTGACTCTACTGTAGTCTGTTCTATGCCTTTCCCATTTTCTATCTTCATAAATTTTACCTCAAATTCTTATACTGTTTATTATTTCGGTAAAATCCTCCAAAAAATAAACATATCTCAGGCATTTTGTCTGAAACAATTCGGATTTATAAAAAGAGGCAGTATATGCATCTAAGCTCACATATACTGCCTCTTTCCTATGTATATCGCATTTTCCTAATAAGAGAATCTAAAGATTGCAACACCATATCCCGGCAACGGATAAGAAATTGAATAGTCCCTTCCGTCACATTCGGATTTGACCGCTTTATAACTTAGCGGACGTTTCGTTCCCTCTGCCTGGAACTTCTCATCATCACTGTGAAAGATCAGACGGTATGATTTATTCACCGGCACGCCGACACGATAGTCATCTCTTGCAACCGGTGTAAAGTTACAGACAAAAAGCAGACAGTTCTTGCCATCTTTGCTCTTTCTGATAAAGCTGAAAATACTGCGGTCTGCGTCATTTGCATTGATCCACTCAAAGCCGTTCCACTCATGGTCTAATTCGTACATTGCCGGATATTTCTTATAGATGTGCAGTAATTCCTTTACAAATGTCTGCATAGATTTGTGGCTTGGATTATCTAACAGATACCACTCTAATTCCGTCTTTTCACTCCATTCGTGGAGCTGTGCAAATTCCTGTCCCATAAACAGAAGTTTCTTGCCCGGATGTCCCATCATAAAAGCATATCCCACTTTTAAGTTCGAGAATTTATCTTCACCTGTTCCCGGCATTTTATTGATCATAGAGCACTTTAAATGCACCACCTCATCATGGGAAAGGACTAAGATATATTTCTCACTGTTATTATAAGACATTGCAAATGTCATTTTATTGTGGTTGTTTTTTCTGAAATACGGATCTAATTTCATATAATCCAAAAAATCGTGCATCCAGCCCATATTCCATTTGAAGGAGAAATTCAGTCCACCTTCCGGTGCCGGTCCTGTTACCATCGGCCATGCGGTAGATTCTTCTGCGATCATAACCGTTCCCGGATTCCGTCCGGTGATCAGTGTATTGATATGTTTGAAAAATTCGATCGCTTCTAAATTCTTATTCTCTCCATACTTATTCGGTATCCACTGTCCCGCATCTTTGCCATAATCTAAATACAGCATAGATGCAACTGCATCGACACGCAGTCCGTCAATATGGTAATGCTCGATCCACATCAAAGCACTTCCGATCAAAAAGTTTTTGACCTGATTATTGCCATAATTAAAGATCTTTGTACCCCAGTCCGGATGTTCACCCATTCTAGGATCGGCATATTCATACAATGCCTGTCCGTCAAATTCTGCTAATCCATGTGCATCTTTTGGGAAATGTGCCGGTACCCAATCTAAGATCACACCGATATTATTCTTATGGAAATAGTTGACTAACCATGCAAAATCCTCCGGTTTACCATAGCGGGAAGTCGGTGCATAATAGCCTGTTACCTGATAACCCCATGAACCGTCAAACGGATATTCTGATATTCCCATCAGTTCGATATGCGTATAGCCCATTTTTTTCACATAACTGCATAAGGATTTTGCAAGTTCCCGATAGGTATAAAATCCGCCATCCCCATCTTCTCCCGGATGACGCATCCATGAGCCCGGATGCACTTCATAGATACTCATCGGCTGATGATCCATCGTTCCATGAGATGCACGTTTTTTCATCCATACATCATCTGTCCATTTAAAGTGCTCTATATCGGTAATACGTGAAGCTGTTCCCGGCCTTACTTCTGCAAAATTCGCATACGGATCGGCTTTGTATAACTTTCTTCCGTCAGGAGTGATGATCAGATATTTGTACAGACTTCCTGTTCCAAGTCCCGGAATGAACAACTCATAAATACCTGCTTCTTCCGGCTCTAAACGCTCCATCTCATGTTTTGTTTCATTCCATTCATTAAATTCCCCAATGACAAACACTTTTTCGGCATGAGGTGCATAAACTGCAAAACAGATTCCTTTTTTATTTCTGCGTATCTGTGGATGTGCACCTAATTTTTTGTAAATATCGTAGTGTGTTGCCTGCCCAAATAAATACATATCCAGTTCTGAAAAATTACCCATACCTTTACCCTCCGAGTTCCTTTATTATGTAACGGCAGTCATTTCCTGCTATTATTTATTCTTCAAAATCTTTCTCTCTTAAGATAACATAATCATCCTCGGTATATCTTCTGGACGTAATGATCGAAAGTGCCTTTTTTAAGGACTTCTTCTCTGCCTTCTCAATGGCTTCGTCCACGATCTCTTTGACTTCTGTTAAAGTTGTCGCCCGGTCAAGTTTCTGTATATTGCTGATACGGTTATAGAGTGCAAGCACTCCCATATTATCAATCTCATAATCAAGATCATGTGCATAGGCTTTTCCAAACTCGACTAATTCATCACTGGTAAATACCGGAATTGTGATCTTTTCGGTAAATTTCTTTGCAAGTCCTTCATCTCTGCCCATTGCCTGATTTAAACCGACTCTGGTATCTTCCATAATGACCAGGATACCGCTTGTATCCGTTTCTAAGAGAAGCGACAGCTTGACTGCTGTTTCCCGGTCAATCTCACCTGCCCGCTCAATGATCAGACAACCGCCGGAAATCTTCTTTAATAGTGCTGAGAGGTCTTTTTTATTCAATGCTTCTGCATCGATCTTACCGATCTTGCCATTCGGACGTTTGACTTCCTTTTGAAGTGCCTTGATGAGCCCTGTTGCAAGAACTGTCTTTCCGCAGCCTTTGCCACCCTGTATCAGGATATTTCCGGTTGCTGAACTTGCACATTTTGACAATCTTGCAGATGCTCCGGTCAATACCTGACAGATCTGGCGTTCCATTCCGTCAACCGGTACAAAATAGGAAAAGATTGCTTTCTGTGCATCACTTAACTTTGTAATTGCCGGACGTTCTCCTGCTACCGGATCTTCACCCTCATTTTCTAACTTCATAACCTGCTGCACTAAGGCTTCTGCGACCTTATCAGTCTTGATCTCCTTAGTGTCCTGCTTCATAAGCGGACTCTCTGCGGCATCTTCCATACCTTCCGGCATTGCGATCTCTGGCAGCGGCTGATCTGTTGCAGCACTCGTTTTACCATAAAATTCTGCTTCCGCAAGCTGCATTTCTTCTTCATTTGCTAAATATGGATCTGCTTTATCGGAAACCTCTGTTTCTACCGGATGTTCAACCTTCAACGCATGTTCTGTTTCAACAACTCCTTCTGGCTGAACCGGTTCCTCTGGTGCACCAGAACTCTCTGCAGCTGTCTGCGGTCTTTCAAACTCCCTTGGTACATATGGCTTTAATCCGATCTGTTCATCGAAATTCGGTTTTGCCTGTTTTACTTTGCGGAGCAGTTCATGTTCTGTTTCATCCTGAAGTCTGTCGATTTCCTGCTGAAGCCTATGGTTCACGTCTTCCATCAAACGTCCGGCACCTTCTTCATCGGATATCTGCTCTCCGCTCTCTAAGTAATCTTTCCTTAAAACCTCTGCCGGTGTCATGCCATTTTCTAACTTCGGCATCACATCTGCCAGACGATCCATAATATCTCCGGCTTCCTGCAAAGCTCTTGCTTTGGCGGATTCTAATTTCTGCTGGTCTGCCATCTGAAGTGCCGCCTCTGCAGCATGCATTTTCTTTTTCCATCCACTTAAGGAATCATGTATACTCATCTGACCGTTGAGCTGTGGTTTTTGTGCATCGCCCTCTGTATTCATGTTATGCTGTCCATCATGATCCTCTGATAAGATCTCTTTAAAATTCACTCTGAGTGCATCATCGATCTTCGCTTCCGTTTCCATATGTGCAGCTTCTTCCTCTGCTTCTTTTTTAGCATCTGCCGGAACTTGAAGATATGGGATCTCTCCTACCATCTTCTTGATCCCATCCATCGCATCGTCTACAGCTTCTTTCTCGGTCGCATCCATGATCTGCTGCATACTCTTTGCAAGTTCTTCCTGCAGGTTCGTTGTATTATATTTTTCAACATCCTCCTGAACTAACGGAATTGTAACGGAAGGTGCATCTGCCTCTGGTCTGATCTCCTTAATGCCATCCCGGTACTGTCTGAAACTGCGGTACTTATCTTCCTGTGACTTCGTAAGCGGCTGATAAAGCATCTTTAATTCTAAAGCACGTTCCACATAAACTCCGTCACCAAACCATAAGATCAGTTCATCGCAGGCATTGATACACTTCTCCACTTCGCCTGCACGATGATACAGATATGCTAATTCATATGCCCATTCTTCTGTATATTCAGATTCTTTTAATTCTTCTAAAATCGTGATCAGCGTATGGATATCTGCTCCTTTTGCCTTACTGATACGGTAACGGAGCACATATCTTAAATTATCATGGGGCGCAAGTTCTACGAATTCATCATAGTATTCTTCCGCTTCCTCGAAATTCTTCATCTTGATCGCAATTTCTGACAAACGGTATATGATCATTCTTCCGATCGGTGAACGGTCATATGCCATCAAAAGGATATCTCTTGCTTCTTCATAACGTTTCTGCTTTGTATAAACATCCCCTGCTTTGATCAATAAATTTATATTTTTTATTCTTCTCCAGTTGATCGTGTCTGCAATCTCTGCCGCTGTTGCATAATCTCCCTCGGCAGCTAATGCCTTCATCTGGTCTAGTTTTAGTTTATATTCGTATTTATCCAATTTGTGTCACCTCAAAAAGTGCAGATTTACTCCATTTAAGTGTAGCATAACAAGCGGTGTTATGTCAAAAAATATTCCTTGATTCTATATTAAAATTCTTACTCAAACTTCAACACCTCGATATCCCATATGCCGATATTTTAGAAATGCCGACTTTTGATTTTCTGAAATATCAGATTTTAGGACTTTATAAATATATCGGCATTGCTTACTAATAGAGATGTAACCAGTCATCACTATGATCTCTCGGAATCTTGAGTGATCATGCCAGCAAAACTCTGGCATTGAACTTTGAAAAGTAAATATTATTCTTGAACGTAAAATGAACGCAAGAAATAAACATAACTGTCGCTATGTTTCAAAAAATGAGATATAATAATCTACAGGATTATGCTACATCCAAAATCATTTTTTTCAGGGTTGATTCAGATGGCAAATCCCATGCATCCAGATGCTGTAACATCAGAATGTGACAGAGGCGGCAGTACCACATCTTAGTTGAGCGGTGTCTGCCGTCTTCTAATTTAAAATCTAATTTCTCGCGTTTGTTAGAACGCTCAGCAGAAGTTCTTGCATTGTATTCCTGTTTCCATGAGCTTTCGTACGTTTACTCTTCTCTCATCTGGTCATTTTTCAGCTCCAGCAGCTCATCCATTATTCTGGCATCCAGTGCTTCTGCCTTTTTTCCTTCCAGCAGATATGATCCACTGCAATTCAGGGCTTTTGCTATTTCCAGAACAATGCTGCTTTTCTCATTTCCCTGATTCTTGTTCGCATTGTATTTTCTGCATATGTATTTCTCATTCTTTTCTCCGTTTCCGGAGCCCAAACGGAAATACAACATGTCCTATGATTGAACAGAAAAAGAGCCTGCAAAACGCATTAAAATAAAACGATCTCTCGTTATATTTCCGTTTTGCAGGCTCCTTATAGTCTTCTGCTATATTCAACTCGTTTACAAACTCTTGCGCAGTGGGATCATCTTTAAGGATTCTCGGCATTACCGAAATCATGCTTCCGGCTCCTCTGTCCAGTCTGATGGTCCACCCACTGGCTCATTTTATTCAGTTATCTATTACTCGTGCAGTATTTTCATACTGCTTATATTATTCAAATCTGATTTTTTCTCCGATCCCGGATTGTCTTAAGTTCCCCTGATTTCAGATCCGCAATCGTAACCGTCCGGCATTTCGGACAAATGATATTCAATGATATTACTTCTTTACATGTTGCCAAAAACTTTCCACAGCCTGAACAATAAATCATTCTGTGTTCATTATCTCGTTTATCATTTCTCATTTCCATCCTAATAGTCGGTTTTTTCACTACTCCCCTATAAATATTACGATTCCCCTGTCTATTCTCCTTTGTGTTGTACAATATCCTGAGTACATATCTGGCCATTCTCTCAAAAAAATCGCGTTTTTCCTTCCAGGGCATATTAACAACTATTCTTTTGATATTCCTAGTCTTTATCGTTATCGTTCGACATATTACTCCTTCCATTTCATCCATAATAGAATACTATTTTCTTCTATAAATCAGAACCGAGTAATATGTGGAAGGTTTTGGACATATTAGCGTGATTTTTTCCAGATAAAACCAGACACCCAACACATATCAGTATTTTTTATTATTTGTACCAAGGACAGATTATGGGGATATTTTCCTATATTCTGTACCTTTTCTGTATGTTATTACTACATTACTCTTTTTTGCTGCCGTAATGCTTCCATATCTGTAGAGTACCTGCTGGCTTTTTCCTGATCATGTTCCTTTCCGCGGCAGTTCTCAAATATCTTCATATAAATTTCATCCACCACCCCTACGATTTCTTTCTTGCATCTCACACATATAATCTCAACACTGCAATTTCCCGCCATCTTAAACAACTGCTTTCCGCAGGACGGGCAGCTCACATATCTCATCTTAACTCTCTCAGTCATCATCAAAGTCCTCCTGACATTGTACAATTTGCGTACCATTCAACGGATAAGGGAAATGAAAACCATTGATGATTATATTCTCTGGATAAATGAGTTCCGATGTGCCGAAGTCCGCACCATTCATCCTGTGACCTTCTTGCTGATCTTTTCGATTGGTATAACACCATTAAAAAAACTATCTCTCCTCCATAAACCACATATTGTTGTCCTCATAGAAAAGATGGCTCTCTTTTCCGTCAACAATACAGGTATAACGTATTCCGACTCCACCTGCTTTCAGTCATCCTGGTGTTCAGCAGACTCCATCTAAAGGAGATGATCTGAATGAATAATAAAAAAATGTTAGATTTCCAGACAATCGCTGTTGATTTTGATGGCACTCTCTGCTACAGCAAATGGCCGGAGCTTGGTCAGCCAAACCAGGCACTGATCGAATATCTCCAGGAATGGAAACGCAATGGCAACAAACTCATTCTCTGGACCTGCCGCGCCGGCGAAGCTCTGTCGAAAGCTGTCGAATGGTGCCGGGAACAGAATCTTGAATTTGATGCCGTCAATGACAACCTTCCGGAAATCATAGAATTCTACGGACACAACAGCCGCAAGATATCCTGCGACTACTATATTGATGACCGAATGCTACTGCCGGAAAATGCGAAGGCATAGGACCTGTGATGGGTGCTATGCCTTTTATATTTGATTTTCAAAGAGTTACAATAATCCCTGGATGATCTGTATACTTTTCATCAAATGAGCTAATATCTATTTTATCTTCTAATATGGAATTTGATACTATAGCATAATCCCCCATACATGATAAAGGTTCTCTGTTTCCTTTTTGATACCAAATATCATATGCATTATATAATATCTTTCTAAACTCTTCCATGTTTCTATTATTGATAGTATTAAAATCTCCTATGAGAATATACTCTTCGTTAGAATGTTTCTGTAAAAATGAATACAATTCATTCCAAAATTGTTTATCATATTTGGGTGGAATTGGTTATCTAATTAACTACATGATTTTCTATCTAAAATATTCATAAATTCGTCACCTGTAATTGTTTCCTTCTCATACAAGTACATAGCCAGTTCGTCCAGTTTTTCCCTGTTTTCAGCAAGGATTTTTCTTGCTTTTTCATGCTCTGCTTTTACGAGCTGCACGACTTTTTCATCAATTTCCTTCTGGGTATCTGCTGAACAGGAAAGAGACGTATCGCCGCCAAGATACTGGTTGGTCACGGTTTCCATTGCCACCATGTCGAATTCATCTGTCATGCCGTAGCGGGTGATCATCGCTCTTGCAATTTTTGTTGCCTGTTCGATATCATTGGAGGCTCCGGTCGTGATCTCACCAAATACGATCTCCTCTGCCGCACGTCCGCCTGTAAATGTAGCAATCTTATTCTCAAGTTCTTTTTTCGTCATTAGATATTTATCACCTTGCTCAACTTGCATAGTGTAGCCGAGTGCACCTGAGGTACGCGGGATGATCGTAATCTTCTGGACCGGTGCTGAATGACTCTGCAATGCAGCTACCAGAGCGTGTCCTATCTCATGATATGCAACAATCTTCTTCTCCTGATCTGAAAGAACCGCATTCTTCTTCTGATATCCTGCAATAACCACTTCTATACTTTCTTCGAGATCAGATTCATTTACAACGGTCCTTCCACTACGGACAGCACGTAATGCTGCTTCATTTATAATATTAGCAAGCTCCGCACCGGATGCACCCGATGCCATACGTGCAATCGTATGCAGGTCAACATCATCAGATGCTTTTATCTTCTTGGCATGAACCTTTAAAATTGCTTCACGACCTGCAAGATCCGGCAGTTCAACCGGCACACGTCTGTCAAAACGTCCCGGACGTGTAAGTGCCGGATCTAACGACTCCGGACGGTTCGTTGCAGCAAGAATGATGACACCATTATTTCCTTCAAATCCATCCATCTCTGTAAGAAGCTGGTTTAAGGTCTGCTCTCTCTCATCATTTCCGCCCATTTGTCCGTCACGCTTTTTACCAATGGCATCAATTTCATCAATAAACACGATACATGGTGCCTTTTCCTTTGCCTGTCCGAAAAGATCTCGAACTTTGGAAGCTCCCATACCGACAAACATCTCAACGAATTCTGATCCGGACATTGAGAAAAATGGTACATTTGATTCACCCGCCACTGCTTTTGCAAGCATTGTTTTGCCGGTTCCCGGAGGTCCTACAAGAAGGACACCTTTTGGCATAGATGCACCTACATCGGTATACTTCTTCGGATTGTGAAGATAATCAACGATCTCTGAAAGGTTTTCTTTCGCCTCATCTTCTCCTGCAACGTCTGAAAAACGGATTCCCTCACTGGATTGCACATAAATCTTCGCATTGCTTTTTCCCATTCCAAAAGCCATCGAATTTTTTCCTCCGGCATGCTCCATCAGTTTCTTCGCCATATAATTTCCCAGTGCGATAAAAAGGATCAATGGCAAAACCCCGGTCAGCAGGAAGCTGATGATCGGTGACATCTGCTTATCGATATCTTTTGCGAATACTGCTCCACATTCATATAGCCTGTCCGTCAGGTTCGGATCGTTCATCAGACCTGTTTTATAAATATTTTTTTGATCTTTATCTGTAAAGATGATCTGATTGTCCTTAACTTCTACTTCACCAATATTCTTCTTCTCGATCATGCTCATAAAAGTTCCATAATCCGTTTCCTTTACCTGATGCTCCATAAGGATTGGTGTGACAACCAGATTAAATACGATCAGCACTATTAACACAATCCCATAATAATATGCCAGTGGTTTTTTCGGTGTTTTAACTTCTTTCATGGTCTTTCCTCCTGTTGTTCTGCGTTATGCTTTCTCCGTGCATTTTCGTATTATTTATTCTGCCATCTGACTTCGCCCTTGGACAGAAGCGGATAACAGATCAGCTGATCTGAATCCAGATTTTCCGCATGCATGTCAACCGCTGTGATCTGATGATTATCATAAGTCGTATAATAATAAATACCTTTTGCTGTATTACAACAGGACGTGTATATCGTGATCTCATATTTGCCTTCTGTCACCTCACAGCATCCACGCTGCTGATCTACGGATCCTAAGATATGGAAGAACTGGCTTACACTCTCATCCTCTTCTTCACCGGAGATCGAATTTAATTTTGTAAAGGCAACTTTCACAAATCTTGACTGGCTAGAAAGATCTCCAGGTATTCCCATTCCACCCATTCCTCTGCTATATGCATCAAGCTGTAATACTTCTGCAAAAGTACTCTCCGGCTGTTTTCTGGATACACCGGCATAATTATTCAGTGCAAACATCTGACCCGGGAATGGTGGATTATTGGTAAGCACTCCTACCGGATTATCATATACATGCAGCCCATCCTTCATAGACTCAACAACGATACAGGAGTCTTTGTCTGCAATGATCCAGTGAAGCTGTGCTGTCGGCAGCTGTTCGCTGAATGCTGTGCCTGTCAGTCTCATTGCTGCCAGCTTCTCTCTCACCTCTTCTACAGTAGCACACTGTACAAGGATCCATGGGATGAACTCGAACTGTGCCACCTGGCTGACTTCTGTTTCATCTCCCGGCAAAGCCTCTTCATATGCCGCATTGCCAACAAAATTAAGACCTGCCATTCCAAGGCCTTTTTCATTAACAGCATCATAATAAAGCGGATAACCTCCTGCAACAAATGCCATTCCGATCAAAGCATAATGGCTTTTTATCTTCCCGGCAAACCGGAAATCAAATTCGTAATTTCTTGGCGTTATCGTAATCTGTTCCCCATAGGAAAATTCATAATCAAGCGTTCTGCCCATATAAAAATCTTTTGTTTTGTAAGTTGCTGCTGTACACATATCGAACACCTCTTCTTTCTGCTATAATAGTCCTGCAAACAATCTCATAAACAACTGTCCAAGCCGTAAATATGCACTCCGTCCTGTGCGGTACTTTTCGGTCACTTCCCTGCATTCATTCATTGTTGCTCCCAGATCATCTCTTATATCCAAAACTGTCTGACTATCCGCCATAAAACAACCATTTTCAAAGTGGTGATAAAGACTTCTATAGTCAAGATTTATCGTTCCGCAAGTTGCCATACAGTCATCTGCAACACTCATTTTTGCATGACAGAATCCTGGTGTCCATTCATAAATCCTCACACCATTTTTCACCAGTCCATGATAGAAAGAACGTGTAATGCTGTATATTAACTTCTTATCCGGCATTCCCGGAGTGATGATCCTGACATCTACTCCACGCTTTGCTGCCAGACACAAGGCATGTGTCATCTCATCGGTAATGATCAGATATGGTGTCATAAACCAGCAATATCTCTCTGCCTTGTTTATCATACTGATATAGACTTCTTCTCCCACCTGTTCATCATCCATCGGACTATCTGCATAAGGCTGGATAAATCCTTCCTGTGCTGCCTGATAATCTGATTTTACAAGATACTGATCAAAATCTGTATCATTTATATCTTTCATACTTACAGCATTCCACATTTCCAGAAATGTAATCGTCAAAGATCTGACTGCATCACCTTCCAGACGTATTCCGGTATCTTTCCACTGCCCATATGGATGCGTATAATTAAAATATTCATTTGCAAGATTGTATCCGCCTGTAAAACCAATCTTTCCATCGATCACCGTGATCTTTCTGTGGTCACGGTTATTCAAAAACACATTCAGTCCTGGCATAAATGGATTAAACACTCTGCAATGAATTCCTACAAATTCCAGTTTTTTCACAAAATCCGTATTAATAAATCCTATCGATCCCATATCATCATAGAAAACACGGACTTCCACTCCTGCCTTTACACGTTCTTCCAAAACATTCTGTATTTTCTTCCATGCCTTGTCATCTTCTATGGCATGATATTCCATAAAAATAAACTTTTCTGCTTTCGACAGATCTTCAAGCTGTGCATCAAGCCCTTTTTCTGCTGCATCATAATAGGTAACATCTGTATTCTGATATACCGGGTAATGTGCATTTCTCTGAATATAAGCACTGATATTTCCGGCTTTTGGAATTTTAGCATTCATCTTTTCCAGGCATGCCACATTATCAGGAAGCAACGGCAATAACTTTCTGTCGATATCTGCATACCGCTCCCGCATCTTACGTGTGCCTCCATTCAATCCGATCAGTAAATATAGTGCTACACCCATGATTGGGAAAATAAGAATCAAAATAACCCACGGCATTTTCATAGAAGATGTTTTATCTGACGCATATAATGCCAGAACCAGTACTCCTGCAAATAATCTCGTAATAAGGTTCACGATCTCAGCATATTCATTCAGTTTTGTGATCATCATTACAATAAATGCAGCTTCCAGTAAGATACAAAATACAGAAAAACATAGTCTTTTTACACCATTCTTTGATCTCGCCCTGCCTTCTAAAGTATCCTGCTTCATGTATATCACTCCTAGTATAATAATTTCTTCTTATTTGATGATCCATTACAAAAAAAGAATGGCTTATCTTTTCAGAATATAATAAAATATAGTATATCATTATTACCAATGCCATTCAGTTAAGCATCATTTCAGTGGTTTTCTGTCATAGAAAGCCACTGTTTTTATGCCTAAAAACTTTAAAAATATTACAAAAAACAGTTGACAAGTAAGCCAATATATGTTGCGCAAGCCTTGATTATAAACATATTTCAAGAAGGCTCATTATGACTGATTTTTTCTTATCTAATTTAAAATCCACACTCGACAACTGCATCACAGAACTTGATGAAATTCACTCCATGTTCTGCCGTAATCCGGAAAGTGATTTTACCAGGAACCGCAAACTTTCTTTCCGCGAGTATATTCAGTTTATGCTCCAGATGCAGAGTAAATCCGTTTCAAATGCAGTAAACATATGCAGGGCATATCTCAAACACGGTGGTAACGAAACAGAGACCATGCTTCTCATACAAAAGTATCTGACACCTGTCAGGTACAATCCAAAATATCCTATCCACCTCCGTCCAAAGAGAAATAGGGATTTCATGTATCGGGTTGCATAAATCTCGTTACCATTATACTGCATTATAAGGCAGATAAGCAATCTGTCTTTTTGTCATAAAAAACCTTATCTAAATGACATTGAATGATTTATTTTCTATCTAAAATTTTATTAAACCGACTAAAGACTCCATAGTTTGTGTGTTTGGCTTACTGTTTATATCTATCTTCTCCTAAATATTTTTCTAGTCATTGCAATATAAAATTGCTTATACAGTCTCTCCCTTAAGAGTCCTGGTATTCTGGATAATATACAGAGCGACCGATATGACCATCATTATAGCGCACAAACCAATCAACAGATCTGATACCATCGGTGTAATGTGGAACCATATAATATGCACCGCTGCAGTTCCATATAATAAAAAGGTTACTATCTTTCCATGCCAGTCTGCACCATGTACTTTTCCTGTCTTTCGTATCACAAGACATCCACTGACTACCATATACAGCTCCTTACCTGCCATTATTACGATTAAAAGAAGCACATGCGGAAAGCGAGTAAACAGACAGATTAACATCGCTGCCTGTGTCAGCTTATCAGCCACCGGATCAAGTATTTTTCCTAAATTACTAATCCCATGGAATCTTCTTGCGATATATCCATCAGCAAGATCCGTAAGACCAGACAGCAATAAGATTTCACCAGCTAACAGAGGATTTTTCTTTACACAATAACTCCATATAATTACCGGAATCAGACAAAGCCGAAAAAAAGAAAAAAGATTAGGAACCGTAATAATTCTATTCAAATTTTCTTCCTGATTCACTTCACTCTGCATGTACGGTCACATCACTTTCCTTTTTTTTAGACATAAACCAATAAAATATAACACAAAATGCTAATGCAAATACAACGCCAAAAACATTCTGAATCACTCTAAGACCAACTGCTCCTTTTAGTCCATAACTCTCTGTAGCAATGGCCAAAGCACCAAATGTGTTAAATACTGCCTGCCAGCCATATTTTGCAGAAAGTCCTACACCAATTCCGCCAAGGATTCCTATGTATGTATAGATGGATGACGGAAGCAGAAAATATAGTACTGTAAAGCATATTACACCTGCAATATTTCCGACAATCCTTTTGCGGACTCTGTAGTGCATATCTTCCATAAACGGCAAAATCGCGGACATGGCCGCAATACCAGCCCACATTGCACGTGGCATATTACAAAGTTCTGCAATGCAAAGGACAATCGGTACGCATAAAATCTGACATATCTGCCATTTTGTTCTGGAAGAAGTGATATCAAATTCTTGTATCAGATCTTTCAGATTTCTTTTATAAGTTCTGTTTTTATGATTTCGATAAAATACGAAGCAGGTAAGTGCTGCACCTAAAGCCATTCCGGCTAATCGCATCTGATAGCTTTTTCCCGTAACATCATAACCATATAGCAGCAGATACCCAAGAACCAATGTAGATTGATTAAACATGAATGGATTATGGCATCCGAACAGAATCAACACAGCCAGTGCCGCAATATTTAACAGCATTCCCAATACCGGTGAAAACTGATTTGCTAAATGTGGACATACAGTCATAATTACAAAGAACAAAGCCAAAAGCATCGTAGATTGTCCGGTGTGGATCCCCAGATCCGCATTTCTAAACACCATGAGACATAATAAGACTACTACACCTACAATGCTGTTCTCATTTCCAAATAGGATGCTGAAAATACTAACAAAGAAAAAACAAAATGCCATTGTAACAACTATCTTCACCAGATATACCCATATATGATATAATTTTTCTTTTAGTGTTTCACTCTTTTTCAACAGGTTTTTAGAACCTGCCTGATTTAACTGCAATTCCTGATAAAATGTCATGTAATTCCTCCTCTATCTGTTTTTCTTAAACTTATATGGCCTCATCTTTCTGTATTGGAAGCTCTACAACAAATCTGCATCCACCATATTCACGGTTTTCTGCTTTGATTGTTCCTCCGGCACTATCTACAATCCGTTTTACAAGTGCAAGACCTAGGCCATTTCCTTCTGCTTTATGAGATCCATCTACCTGATAGAACTTGTCAAATATTCTGGATTTTACATCATCCTCTATTCCTGGTCCTTCATCTTCCAGAATGAACTTAACAGAATCCTGTTCTTGTTTCAGAAACATCGTAATTGTCCCCTTTGAAGGGCTGAACTTAATCGCATTATCCAAAAGATTTATCCAGATATGCATAACAAGTCCTTCATTCCCAGTATATTTAACTTCCTCCAATTCTACCTGAAAACCAATTTCTTTTTCTGTCCATTTTGTTTCCAATGAAAGAAATGCCTGGCGGATCTGTTCATCCAGACGATATTCTGTTTTTTTCATTGGTATATTCTGATTCTCTAACTTGGATAACAGCAAAATATTACCAACCAATCCGGAAAGTCTTTGGGTGTTAAATAAGATTTTTTCTACATATTCCTCTTGATCCGGAGACAGTTCTTCTCCCTGAAGCAGCATTGTATATCCTTCAATGGCATTAATCGGGGTCTTAAACTCATGAGAAACATTGGAGACAAAATCCATCTGCAGCACTTCTGTTGCACGAAGCTCTTTTGTCATAACGTTAAAACTTTGATAAGATTCTCCAACTTCTGCTATACGGCTGTTCGTTTCCAAATGCTGTTCAAAATCTCCCCGAGAAACTTCCTTCATTGCTTTACTAAGTCTGGTAATTGGTTCCAGTAACTTTGCATTGATAAAAGAAGTGATTAGCCCTGCAATCAATGTATTGAAAATCAAAAGCCAGCCAAGCACAGGTATGCTGCCCGGCAGATTAAAAAAATGATTCAAAAAAGCAAATAATAAAGCAGATATGATTGTTGAAAATACAAGTGCCAGCCAGATTGCACCAGTCAGACAGGATCGGATCCGCAATCCTTTTTTTTTCTTTTGTTCCATTATTTTTTCACCACCTTGTATCCAATTCCACGCATTGTTACGATTTCAAAATCAGGGTTATCTTTAAAACGCTCTCTGATTCTTCCTATATGTACCTCTATCGTATGTGGGTCTGCCTCCGTCTCGTATCCCCATACTTCATCCATCAACTGTTGTTTTGTAAATGTTCTGCCTGGCGAAGCTGCAAGCTTATATAAAAGCAGGAATTCTTTTTTAGGCAAAACAAGACTTTCCTTATCAGTTGTAATCGTCATTGCATCATAATCAAACTCTGTTGAACCGATCACAATTTTGTGTTCATTCAGTATCTGTGCACGGCGAAGCAGTGCTCCAACTCTTAAAACCATTTCATTCACATTTACCGGTTTTACCATATAATCGTCACTTCCCGAAAGAAATCCCTGGCGCATATCATCAAAGGAACCTTTCGCAGTGATCATAAGCACTGGTATCTGATATCCTGCTGAACGAAGTTCTGACACCAGTTCATAGCCATCCATAACCGGCATCATAATATCAGAAATGATCAGATCAATATATTCCTTATCCAATACTTCTAATGCCTGTGCTCCATCCGATGCACTTTTGACTTGATATCCATTCTTCTCAAGCACTTTTTGGAATAGCTGGCTTAATTCTTTATCATCTTCTACAATCAATATTTGAAACACGTTTTCCTTCCTCCTTATTAAAACAGATACCTTGCCCATCCAAGCAGATGCTGTACCAAAAATATTTTTCTCTGACGTTTCTTTGTTAATTCGATTGGCTCTACATGATATGGATCATTATAAGTTCCGCCTTCTAATATCTGGCGGGACACTTTTTCATATTCCATCATGCCCTCTTCCAACTGTTTATTAATATCTTTACTGCGTATTACAAGCATCAGTTCCGTATCCAGATATGCACTTCTCATGTCCATATTAAAGGAACCGATTACAGACAGATCATCGTCAATCAGAATACTTTTTCCGTGATATGAATAACCGCCTTCATATTCCCAGATATTAATTCCTGTACTTAAGATTCTATTTCTGTTTTTCGCATAATCGGCAGACCCAAATGGATTCCCATTATTCGCAACTGAATTTGTCATGATAGAAAAATCTGAAACGTTCTCTGCAATCTCCTCCCATGTATTATACATCATATCATTACAGATAATATATGGCGTGTGGATCTTCACACGATTTTTTGCATTTTTCATCAATTCTCCCAACTGATACCACACTACTGGTTCTTTGGAACCTGTGTGGATAGGATTTGACACTAATGCAATCTTTTCTGTCTCAAAAGTTTCGTCCGTGTAATCGGTATCGCAAATTCTTTCCTTATTCTCTTCAAAATATTTCTGATAGCTGTTCTGCAGCTCTAAAACTGCGTTCTTTACAGATTTTCTATTTGCCAGTTTTTTATTGTTATGAAAATAACCACTGTCTTCCTGATTCCATATGGTTTCAAAATACTCTGACAACTGGTTAACTGAATTTTCTTTCTCAGGTTCATCGCAAACCACTAACACGTCTCTGTCATAGTTCTTATGTCCCGGAAAATCACCCAGGAAATAATTGTATGTATTTCTTCCCCCAAGAATATATCTCTTTCCATCTGCAATCAAATATTTATCATGCATTCTACCCATCATTTTCCACGGTTTCAACGGATTGGCCTTATTATACAGTTTAATTTCAACATTCTCATGGGAAGATAATCCATAGAAATACGGATTTCCTTCCATATCAATCCAGCTCTCCATTCCATCTACTAACAGACGAATATGTACACCTCTGTCTGCCGCCTCATGCAGTGCTCCTAAAATCAATTTTCCACTTTCATCGGATTGAAATGCAAAAGTAGAAAGAATAATTTCCTTTTTTGCATTCTTGATCAAACGCACTCTTTGTAAAAGCGCTTCTGGATTCTTTTCTATGATTACTGCCCGTTCTGTATTTTCACTGCATTCGTTCCATGACCCATTTTTTGTTTCTTTTTTGGTTGTATTGGACACTTCCGGCTGCTTTTTATATGCAACGCAGATTCCGAGCAATTCATAAAAAGCCACACATAAAAAAATTGCCAGTATAACAAGAAGGATTTTACATATTTTATGCTTTTTCATTGTACATCACCTGATTCCTTTTTATTTCATACTTATACAATACAAAGTCAATCTCAATTTAACCTCAACAAAATTTATTTTTCATAAAAAAATATGACCGGCTTCTTTTTAAAGAAACAGTCATATTTTTATTCTAATATATGAAGGAGCTTTTCTTACTCCGTTGTATTAATCACTATTTTATTTCTTCCATAAGATTGTAGATGAATCCGGTCGAGGCATCCTGCGAAAAGAGTTTTATATGGATGGACTGAACTGTGATCCAATGTCTTTTGACAAGGAATGTGAACTGACAAATGCTCATTTTCACAAAAATAAGAAACGTGAAGATATCAAAAGTCATCACTACATTATCAGCTACGATCCAGCCGATGTTACAGAAAACGGACTTACCGGAGAGAGAGCACAGGCAATCAGTTTGGAACTTGCGAAGCAGATGTTTTCCGGATATCAGGCACTGGTAGTTACTCATACCGATCTTTCACTTGAAACAGATGCTCTTTGAATGGACGAAGACGCTCAATCTCAATTTCTATGATTCTTTCTTCGTTTTTTCCTGATTGTCTTTTGGGCTCAGTCATCCTGACTCCTTTCCTCCAGGATTCAGGAACAAAAAAATGCCTGCCTGGAACTTTTATAGATAGTAAAGTTCCAAACAGACATTACTGTTTGACCATTAGCTGTAGCTAATAGAATTGTATACTGTTTCAGCTATTTTATGTTTGCAAACCGGTAATTTTGATTAGCTGTCAGCTAACAAAAATCGGATTGCATTAGCTGAAAATTGATCATTTTGAATGGAATTTTGTGTCACGAACGTGATTAGAAAATAACAAAAGCGTTCGTTGTCAGCTAATCCAGCTAACATTTTCGAACGCTTTGAAGCCCGTCACCAAGAGGATTTGAACCTCCGACCCCTCGCTTAGGAGCTCGAGATACCACTGTAAATACATACAATGATTAGTCAACCTAAGTCAGGGAAATCCTTGGTTTTCCTAACTATTCTGTTACTCCCTGTCAAAATAAGAAAACCTGTTTTCATCTCTGTAAAGCACCTTTCGGTGCTCGTCCGGTGCTCGGAGCACCCGGAGGATATAACCATTCCGTTCCATCGAGTTCACTCAGTTGGCCACTATTACGATTCAGCTTCGTAACAATGATCACTTGGTTTTCTTATTAGATTAACTATATTATAACGTGCTGTAGGTCAGATGTCGATGATTTTTTGACCATATTTATTGTTTTATATGTTATTTCTCTATTAGTTCTGCAAACTTGAAGTTATCGCTTTCTGCCAATATAGCGACAAACTTTCTTCTTATATTGCAGATACTCATTTCCAAATGTGGCAAATAAAAAATCTTCTTCAACATTGACAATCTGCAAATGGTACATGATGACCGCAAATACCGTTAGGAAGCACAAAATCCAGTTAAAAAACATCAATAGTGTGCCAATATATAAAAGGTCAAATCCCAGAAAGGCGGGATTGCGGCTGATTTGATAAATGCCGTTTGTCACAAGCTCCGTTTTATCGGTTTTGGACACTCCTGCTCGCCAACTGTCACGCATCGTCCATACCGCAACGATAAATATAGCCGTTCCCGCAACACTCAGTATCGCTCCAAAAATCCGAACGGAAACAGGGTTATGCTCCGTTTCAAAAAAAATACTGGAAAGCCCCGCTATAAAAACAAGAATAGCCGCAATCTTCATGGTAATTTCCACGAATTTCACAAAACCAACTTTGTTCTTTCCGATTTGGTCTGTCTGTATTCCCTGCTTTTTTTGATGAAACATTTTCACAAAATAGCAACCATAAAAAGCGATTATGCTTGCTATGGAAATCAACTTAAATTCCATTGCCCTTATCCTCTCAAACTTAAATTTGCTCTTTTCTTTGTTTTAACAATTTCATACCCAAACAAAATACAAATGCACCTAATATAATAAAAAATCCCCACACTATATTCCAGTACTGACTATTTACATCAAACATAAACAATAATAAATCATTCCACACTTTCAACTCAATTGCTATTGCAAATAAGTCGAACAATACATAGCTTCCGCCGAAAATGTATATCCATCTCCACCAATAATTATTCTTTATATTCTTACAGAATGTTGCTATCCCGCAAACACAAAGAAATGCCAAAATTCCCATCAATACAAAATAGAATATACCTTTACTCTCCAATATCCCAATCCAAAAATCAGCATACGATGTTCTGTCAATTAATCCCCATATTCTATGTAAATGAAATAGTCCGAAGAACATAAAGAACCATGGTTCCTACTCATATATTTTCTTCACTTTTCCATCCCTCAAATTCAATTTTATTTCCAAGGTCGTATTTTCCCTGTCCACCCTTTTGCCTTCCAATATTCAACATCACGAGGATTAAATCCATTCTTCTGCATTAAATGCATGATCCAAAACATTACCTTGGTTTTTATCCCTGGTTTAACATTTCCCGAATTATGTATAATTTTCTTCGCTATGCTTGATGTTGTTTTGTCAATTACTCTTTTTTTCTTTTCGCTTACTCCGTTCCAATCGACCGCCGCGACACCTACTCCATATTTATATCTTTTAGCTACTCCCCAGAAAAACAAGCTGTCCATCATATCTTTATTTGTCGATTTCATACCAGCTCCAGCAGCTGTGGATATGCATACTCCTTGTTTCTTAAACATAGATTCTTCTGGACTATGCACCATCCATCTATATCCGTAATGGTCCAAAAAAGCCTTCATTGCCCCAGTCGCATGATATACATAAACCGGACTGGCTAAGATAATAACATTTGCTTCATCCATTGCATCAGTAAGAGGCTTTAGTTTTTCATAATGCGGACATTTTATCTCAGATTCAGTAAAACATTTTGTACAACCTACACAAAATTCTCCAAAATCTATTGGAAGAAAAAATTCTTTTATATTTCCACTAATTTTCTCTGCCAACATATGAGCAATATGATATGTTGAGCCTTTATGACTTTGACCATGTATAATTACTATCTTCATATTTTCTCCATTCGCTTCGTGAAATTCCGATTTTTCAATTCTGTCAACAAAAATTGTTCTATACAAATTCTGCACCTGCTTCATGTAACTTTTTAAAGTACTTATTCTTGTTTTTCTTATACATTGTTCCGATTGCAGCTTCATTCACGATTACTTTATATCCATTTTTTATAGCACCTAATGCTGTCAGTGCAACACAAGCCCCACCATCTACACCCACAACTTCAACATATTCAATATTGTGTTTTTTCAGCAGTATATCAAGTCCAGAATTAGTAAATGCATTACCTTTATATTTTATGAATATATTATCAGATACTATATGCAATTCTTTAGCAAAATCAACATCTTTTGTTCCTTCATATGCATGAAATGGTGCAAACTTATTTATCAGATTCTTCTTCATTACATTTTTTATATAAATAACCAAGTTGTTTTCATTAGCATCAATAACCTTATTAACCTCATGAAGTAAATCACTATTATTATATTGAAAGAACCTTGCATGTTTTTCTCCAACACATATATTTTGCATGTCAATTACCAATAGTGCTTTTTCACAGTTCTTTACCTCCATAAAATTTACTTTATCCTGAGTATCAGACCACTGTTCTTTTGTAAGATAAGTAAAGTGCTCCGTTCTAACATCTCCCATAAGTGCACAGGGTTTATTTTCTTCCGTATGATGATATTTGAATCCACATTTTTCCTGACAGCGTTTTGATTTTTCATTTCCGTCATAATATCCGCACCACATAGCACTACAACCCAAATCTAAAAAAGCATGCTTCTGTAAAGCTCGAACCGCTTCGGGAATCAAGCCCTGCCCCCAGTATGGAACACCTATCCAATATCCAATTTCTATTTCATCATCAGCTGCTTTTGTGTGCGACTGCGCTGGCGTAATCAATCCGATACTTCCAATTGCAACATTATCTTCTCTTAAACACACTGCATATGTTTCATCTGCTGCAAAAACACTTTTGATGATTTCTCTGCTATTCTCTACACTTGTATGTACTGGCCATCCTGCTATAGGCCCCACCTCTGGATTTTTTGCATATTTATATAAACTCTCTGCATCATCCTCTTTCCAGGGACGAAGTATTAATCTCTCAGTTTCTAATGTCATAACCTACTCCTTTACCAACTGCTTTCTAATATAATTTGTAATCGAATCAAATACGACCGGGGACATTTTAACAATCCGGCTCCACATTCGGATTCCTTGATAAACATACAGAATTACATTAACAATCTCATCAATTTCCACTGTATTGAACTTATCTCTTGAAATACCATATACAATAAGATCTGACCATTTCTGCACTCTAACTTTATTATAGTGATTCATCATATCGTTAGAACAAGTACGAGCATATTCATACATTGCAAGCGATAGCGAATCTTCTGCATGTTCCATCTCATCCCGCATCTGCATTAGTGTCCTGTCAAGAATATCAACTGCCGACACTCCCGATTCCATTTCCTTCTGAAAATTCATTTCATCTTTTTGGTTAATCTTTTCAAGAATTGCCTCAAACCCTTCCCTTGTACTTCCAAAATGACTATACAATCCGCCCATGCTCATTCCAGTAGCTTCACAGATATCCTTCATAGTAATTTTATTAAAGCATTCTCTTGCAAACAATTCGTATGTTTGAAAGAGATGTTAATTCATACATCATTTCATAAATTGTGATTCTGCCATCCCTACAAATGCTAATTTCTCACTTCTTTATTTTAGGAGCAATAAGCAGCACTACTGTCACAAGAAAATATACACCATACAGTAACCACGTAATTGTATTGTTCCAAGGGAAACTCTTTTCTGGATGGTTCAATGCAAACATTATAAATACAACAGCTACAATCAGCATTATCACACCGATAATCCTTGATATACTTTTTTTCATGTAAAGCACCTCCTCGTTAAACTTGAAATTACTTAACAATATGTGCTGTAATGATTGTATAGCTATATGAATTGATAGTAATTTTGATATTTTCAACCTCGCAATACCAATTTTTACCCTGTTTGTATATATTGCAATTTTTATCTAATACCTTATTTTTGCAATACTCAACAACATCTGCTGTATCTATTTTTAGGTTTCTTTTAATTCTATCAATTCCCATTTCGGTTGTATGAATTTTATCAATATTATCAAGCAATATCTTTTTATCTTCCATTCTTTCTTTTCCTCAACTTCCGATTTTCTCAATTCTCCAAACTTGAAGTTATTACTTTCTGCATAGTGTGTTTCCTAAAATGATAATTACCACGACATCAACCAAAATAATCCCCAATGCAATATATACAAAAAATGCAGGCAAAATATTTTCAAACAAGCCCATAGTTAATGCAAGAATTGCTATAATAGACATTCCAATTCCCATTGTTCTGCATAACTTCTTTTCATCATATTTTTCCTTTTCTTCATTTGAAGCTGTATTATATCCAGAAATGAACCAGCTTCCATGTCCAGAAAGTAAAATAATAGAAAGTACAGCAAATATCGCAAAGACAATCCACACTATCCAATCAGAGCCTGTTGCTAAATCTGCTAATTTCATTTACATACTCCTCCTTAAATTCCATTTTCTTAATTTTATAAACTTGAATTGAGATTTCACCTGTTTTAAGAGATTTAATAACTGTTATATTTTGTTATTAAATTCTCCACAAGCCCTTGAAAACACTGGATTTATCGCAGGTGAGCTTTTCCTTATTGTTTCCCTTGTGTTATATCGTCCCATCAGTGTTTACGAACTCTGATAAGGGCAAATACAAGGGCAAGAAAAATCTATAAAACAGTATAACACAAAATAAAAGTGACATGGTGAACTGATTGAAATGCTTCTGATTTTTGTAACTGATAATTGATTGAATGATAAGGAGAGATAAGATACGATGAGAACAATATTTGCAGAATACAATCCACAGCGCAATAGTATTGATGTTTACACCTCTGCTGGCTATATGCTCCGCATTGATTGCTGGGAAGCTGAAAAGAATTTAAAAACTACACCCGGATCAGACTGTGCATTAAACGCACTTGCTATTGATGAACCACTTGAATATGTACGATTATATTTGGACGGGAATATGCAGATGTGGGTAGATGCAGAAGATTCATTAGAACTATGGTGATTTTTCGACGGTGTGAAATTTTTTCTGTAAATTCAGATCTTCTATGATAATTGATGCGGCTTAACAGCAGTTTTCTGTTGTTAAGCCGTTGTTTATTTAATAGCAAAAATAAGCCGGTATGTCAAGAGCACCCAGAAAATCTGAACGTACATTTACTCTTGATCATCCGGCTTATTTTCAACAGCACTAAGATTACCTTTTTTAATATTGTTTGGGATACTCCCTCCATAACCGTCACATCAATTTTATACTTTACTTCGATTTCAACTTTTTCTGGTGGATTGACTAAAAGCCTGTCAATATCATTTTCCTCAACACCAGCCATTTTTGCTATCGTTAGCTTGGATATGCCATAATAGGAAACAAGCAGTTCCAACCAATGCACCAATTTGATATTTCCCTTTTACCGAATCCTTTTATGCCTTAACATCACAACTTCCTCCGATAGATGGAGCTGTACCTACTGCCTGTGCTACAACATTCTCTGTAATGCTTTTCATATCCGTACCAATTGCAAATATTGTGCGTCTATCTTCCTGAATTTTCTTCATCTGCTCTTTTCTTTCAGCTCTCCGTTCCACAAGTTTTTGTTCATTTTCTTTCTTTTTCTCGATTTTTCTATCTTCATAAGCCCTTTTTTGTTCTTCGCTTGGTCCTGTAATAACCATGGAGCCCATATTACCATCCTTATCTATCCATATCTGACGATACTTAACTTCACTACCAGTCATTGATTTAATCATTGAGTCAGCCCATCTATCTAATGCTGGAATTTTTGACAACATATTTTCATATTTTGTGGCAACCTTTGGATTACTCATCATCCTATTTAAAATCTCAGGAGCAATCCTCACATCCGTTTTTCCTGTACGATTAGCTGTTTTTACATTTTTATCCGAACTTCCTGCCACAATATCTATTTGAGGATTTTTTTCCTGCAATTTTTTTACATAATCTTCCTGACTCTCTTCTGTTTTGCCCACCAGTGAATTTTCCTTTGTTTTTTGAATATCACAAGCTGCCTTTTTAACCGTGTTCTTGTACCCTGATGCATAATACGATGTGCAACTGCTGTTATTGATACCTGTAATTGCCATAATCCTACCTCCCTGTTATTGAAACTTAAAATAATTTTTATTATATTGAACGACTTGGATATTTAATTTCCG
>NZ_JACOPH010000005.1 GCF_014287635.1 Roseburia zhanii
CTTGTCAGTTGCTGTTACCAACAACATCCCAAGACTCGCTATTATCTGGCTGGCTAGACCTTGGATAAATCGGATTCCCACCGACTTGGTTACACACCCTTAGCTGGGCGCACAACTGGAATTTGTCTTACAACAATTTATATATGCATAAAAAGCAATATATTTATGAAAACACCCTAAATCCAAAATTTACTCAATTCATTTTTTCCTTACATAAAATGTTCTCGTATATTTCACTTCCTCACCAAGTGTTTCCCCTATCAAAACTTCAAAATCATTGATATCAAATTCTGGAAAGAATGTATCTCCATCTTCAATATTTAAATCTACTTCTGTGATATACATTTTATCTACTATTTGCAAAGCTTCCTTAAATAGTCCATATCCACCAGATATGTATACATCTCGTCCTTTAGCCAATAATAATGCATCTTCTAATGATTTAACTGAAACTAAATTATCTCCTTGATACTCTGTTGTGGTGGAAACAACAATATTCATTCTATTAGGCAACGGATGACCGATTTCTTCATAAGACTTTCGCCCCATAATAACCACATTACCCGTTGTTAACTCTCTAAATTGCTTTTGTTCTCCCTTTATTTTCCATGGTATATTACCATTCTTGCCTATAACATTATTCTTTGACCTCGCAACAATCAAACCTATCATCTATTTCATCCTCCATAATATGATGTCGTACCTGTGATTCCATCAAGTGCACCACATCTTAACAAACTCAAAATTATCTCGAACTAACCAGCTCGACAAATTCCTTTTTTGTCTTCATCTGCATTATATCATATTGTTATAAGCATTGCCATTTCTTTTCTGCTTTTGAAAAGTTACTTATCAGCCTATGTTTTGTAAAGGGTGATATTCAGCATTTCTCACGCAACAAGCCCTTGACAAACCATAGACTAATAAGTTTTAAGGTAATCAAGCAGAAATGAAATAGTCTGCTGTTTCACGGCAACAAAAAAGAGATACCAACACACTTATGTAGTATCTCTTAGTCTAGTAGCAATATTCTTTTGTTTGCAAGCAGGTAAACATGGGCTGTTTCTTAATATCTTTTTGTTTGGGAAACACCACTTTCCCATTTTGAAATAGATTGTCTTGAAACATTAAGCTGCTCAGCCAGTTGTTCCTGTGTTAATTCTCTACTTTTGCGTAGTGTTATAAGTTTTTCTGCGAACTCCATATGTGTTCCTCCTTTTGATTTTGTGTATAAATCTTATCAAAATACTCATTTGCACTCTAGCAAGTAAGCTATACAATTACATGACAAACGGTAGAGTTTAAGTGCTTTCTTGTATATCTTGATTGTCATTCTACTTTATATGCCTATTTTAGCATAGAAAAAACGTTTTCTCTATTACTCCATTATTTTACGGAATAGTGGGCTGTCTTTCTTTATTTTAGTTGTGTTACTTTATCACACATGAGCATTTGCACCCGGATTGTCGTTGCCGTAGCCCTCCAAGAGGTTGATAACGCCCCAGATACCAAGACCTGCGCCAAGCGCGATTACCAAAGTCTGTAAAACGTCGATTGCAGAATTGAAAAATGCCATAAATTGTCCTCACTTTCTGCCGCGTTGCGGCTGTAAAAATATGAATTGTCTGATTTTGGGTATGAAAAAAGCCGCCTGTGTCTGATAGGCGGCTGTCCCCGCGTCGCTTCCTTGCTGCTTCGCGACGGTATTCAGTTGTCATTGCCCGCGGCTTCCTGCCACGCCTGCCCCATGAGTAGGGGCGCGTACCATGTAGCCTGTGTTGATATTTCTGATAATTTCCTCCTTTCGGCGTGTCTATGGGTTATTCTAAATCGGCTGCGTCCAGTTCGTAGTAGTCAAATACTTCGTCCGGCTTCACGATAGCAGGGCGGCGTTTGATATGATTTTCCATGTCAAAAGCGTTTTTCGGGTCAGCGTCAGAAAGGTATCTGTAATTGGGGTGCTTCGTTATATCGAATTTGTCCGAAAAGAACGGGCGCACACCGCGTAGCTGTAAGATACATTTTCCACCGTCCATAACGGCGATTTCGTCCTGTGTCATCAGCTCTTTTCCTAATTTCTGATAGTTCAGCCCGTAGGATTTCTGATTGCTGCGGCTTTCGGAAGTGTTGAAGCTGTCAATAGTTTCCTTTCCCAAAAGCTCCGACATTTCCTTTAGCGTAGTTTTCTCCTTGCCGCCCAAGAACAGGGTCGTATCGCAGTTGCCGACTATGGTATCGGCATTGTCCTTGTAAATCGCCTTTAGCTGTGACTGCGACTGCAAAATAATAGAAGCCGATATTTCACGGCTTCGTATGGTGGCAATGAGCTTTTCAAATTTTGGTATCTGCCCGATATTTGCAAACTCGTCAAGCAGGCAGCGCACATGAACGGGAAGCCTGCCGCCGTACACATCATCAGCCTTATCACACAAGAGGTTGAAAAGCTGCGTGTAGAGGATAGACACAACAAAGTTGAACGTATCGTCCGTATCAGAAATGATAACGAACAGTGCCGTTTTGCGGTCGCCTATGGTGTCAAGCTCCATTTCGTCGGTTTCCATTAGTTCACGCAGTTCCCGTATATCAAACGGGGCAAGCCGCGCACCGCAGGAAATGAGGATAGAGCTTCGGGTCTTTCCTGCGGACAGCAGGAATTTCTTATACTGGCGTACTGCAAAATGCTCCGGGTCTTTTTCCTCCAAGTGTTCAAACATGAGGTCAACTGGGCTTTGAAATTCCGGGTCATCCTCGCGGGCTTCCGACGCATTTATCATTTCAAGTAGTGTCGTGAAATTCTTTTCGGCTTCTGGGGCTTCATACCAGATATAGCCGATAAGGGCGCAGTAAAAAAGCCGTTCCGACTTCACCCAGAAATCCTCCCCGGATTTTTCCCCGTCGCCTTTGGTGTTGGCGATAATGGTATTTACCAGTTTCAAAATATCCTTTTCGCTGCGGAGATAGGCAAAGGGATTGTAGCGCATGGATTTCTTGAAGTTAATCGTGTTCAGCACCTTTATCCTGTACCCGCCACGCTGCAAGAGCTTTCCGCACTCCACAAGCACCGTTCCTTTCGGGTCGGTCACAACATAGCTGCTGTGCATTTGCATAAGGTTGGGCTTGACGAAAAAACGGGTCTTTCCGCTGCCGCTTCCTCCAATCACAAGGATATTTTTGTTTCTTGCATACTTTGGCTGCTTCGGTCGGCTGCTCATCATCAGCCGTTCCGTCTGTGTCAGCAATACGTTGTTTGCAAATACCGGGTCAATGTAGGGCTTTATATCCTCGGCGTTGCCCCAACGGGCAGAGCCATATTCTACGCCCTTACGGTATTTCTTTGCGTTCTTGCCTTTGGTGTAGACAATCAGCCGGATAAGGATAGCTCCGGCAATGCCTATCAGCATATCTACCGGGGAAAAGCTCGGCAGGGGCGACGCAAAAGCAGAAGTAAAGCCGTTCCCGATACCTAAGAGCTTGCCGGAAAGGTCTGCGCCGGGGGCAAGCCGTACCGCCTGTGCTGCTTTGTCAAAGAGATACACAAAGAGGATATAGGGCAGATTTGGGATAATCCATTTTTTCAGATTTTGGTTGTTCATCGTTCACGCCCCCTGTCTTTGTTTTTGACCTGTTCCCGCTGCACGTTCAGTGCTGCCGCCTTTTGCCTAAAATCAGACAGCAGCTTTCGGATAGAAGGCTTTTTGTCCTGTGTCAGCTTCTTTGCGGAAAATTCTTGAAAAGCTGCGGTCAGCACGTCCGCGTCCCGTCCTTTGAAAAACACAAGATAGCGGGGCGGGGTTTCCGTTGTGTCCTTTTTCAGCGCAAAGTCGATATGATACTTTTTCGCGGTGCTTTCAAAGGCTTTGATATTTTCCCCTGTGATTTCAATGTTGGAAACGCCTGCGTTCTGCTTCATAAGCTGCTTTAGCGTCTGCTTGCCGTGGGGTGGGCGGTCTGCCTGCTTTTTCATCTGTGAAAGCAGCTTTTTCATAGCCCGTTGCAGCATTTCAGCGGTCAGCTTCCCGGTCTTGATGTAAAGGGCTACGGTTTTCTCGTTTACCTGTTCCTGCATTTCTTCCTCCTTTCATGGGATAGTCGTTTCGGGCAGTCTGCCGCATTAAATCCTTACCCGCAAGCCGTTCAAGTCCTCGGCGCGGATACCTACCAGATACCAGTTTTCGCCGTACTCGATACGGGTCGGCTTCCATTTGCCGCCCGCAAATACTTCCATGCACTCGCCGCAATGCAGACCGCCGTAGTAGTCGGCAAGGTCAAAGCGAATGTCGTAACGGTCGGTCTGCTCGTCAAAAATCAAAGCTCCTGTTTTCTGTGCCATGTGGTAATCCTCCTTTAGATTTTGCCGCTTGCCATATCATGCGACACAAGTGACGTATAGTAATTGCCGATAGTGGACGGAGCATTGAACAACGCCGCCTTTAGATACTGCTTGATATTGCGGATTTTGGTTGTGTTCTCCCGCATACAGTCAAGGACAAAGCGGATATGTTCGCTGTCAAGTTTCATAAATTTGCTTTTTACAAGCTCTGCCGGGTAGTCGTCCCCGGCAACACGGATTGTCTTTCTTCTGGTGCAGACCGTTTCAAGGATAAGGTCAACGATTTCGTCCAACCTGTCCCGGTCAGCCATATCCTGTATGAGAATGTCATAGTCGATATTGTCCTTGATAATTTCCTCATACACGCGGTATGCGTCGTTCCTTTCCGTTCGTTTCTTTTCCGGCGGCTCCGCCGCACCCTCACCGTAAGGCAGGGGATTTAGGGAATGGATAGGAATGGAATGGGTACTTGATAAATCCGTATTTGATTTTTCTTTGTTTGGTAAGTTAGTCTTTGATATATCTTTATTTAATTGCGTTGGATTTTCCGATGTCGGATTACCCGGTATCGGATTTTCCAATATCGGTTTCCCCGGTGTTGGATTTTCCAATCCCGGTGAATGGCTTCCGGGTGACTGCGGCTGCTCATAAATGGTGTATTCAATCGCTGTCATTTTTCCTTTCTCGTCGCGTCCCTGCCGCCTTGTGATATATCCGGCTTTTTCAAGCTCCCATACCGCAGTACGGATAGCGTCGATACTTTCCCGGTTGATGTAGGACAGCCCCGCAAGGGTATAGTCCCAATCCTCCGGCAAGGACAGCATTTGTGATAACAGCCCCTTTGCCTTTAGGGTCAGCTCTTTGTTGCGTAGGTGGTGGTTGCTCATTACGGTATAACCCGTATTGCGCTCCACACGGAAAACAGCCATAGTTTCATCACTCCTTTGCTGCGGATTTGTTACGCAGTAGAACGGCGATTTTGCGGGTACAGGGATAAATCCCTGTCTGCGCCAGAAACGCGCCTACAAAGCCGCTGATAGCAAGGGCTTTTATGCCCCTATTGCGTAACAGTAGGTATAAAAAAAGCGGCGTTCCTGTTCTTCCTGTTTCGGAAGTTAGAAACGCCGCCTGTGCGGTACATTATTCTTATGTTGGGAATGTCAAGTGGTCTTATCCGTAGAACTTTGGAAACGTATTATTTACAGTAAAATTTGCGTTGGACTCTGATTTTCAAAAACCAATCTACGCCCATTTCTACGCCCAAATGACATGAAATTGTGTGATTTTATATGGAGCTTTATGTTTGCACGATTTCAAGAAACCTTGTAACCATGCGGTTTTACGGACTTATATAGGAATATATAGATATATGAAAAAAGGCTAATTTATTACGATACCTAGTTTCATTTTATCTTTTACCTGTCCGAAAATGCCCCTTTTATAAGGGATTTTCACCTTTCTAATTTTTTCTACACAAATTCTGTACACATATTTTCTTATATATCTTTGCTTAGGCATATGCTAAAAGATCTGGCTGTGTACAGTTAATTTTTTATTTTAAGCTGCTCCTTCTGCTGCGTAAGCATGGGAAGTTTTATACAATTTATGATTATATCATAAAGCTAACAGTTTTGAAACCTTAAATATTGTAGCATTATATGACGAATTTAGATATATTTCGTAAAACTTATCCGTCAACTTTAAGATCTGATAATCATTTTCTGGTAAATTTATTCAATTTTCTCCTTGGAAATTAACTACTCGACTGAGTAAAAAGAAACGAGAGACTTTTTAGCCTCTCGTAATCTGCTTCATCAAATACGATGAAGAACATCTCTGCTCTTATTGTTTATATTCAAAAAACAACCTCATATACATCGCGAACTTATCCATAAAATTCATTTCCGTATCTGTCTGAACCTCCACATGACAGGCATCTGAAAAAAACGAATCCATATCGGCATATCCCTCCCCGATCACATTTCCATCGTAATCATACAGATATCTGCCTTTTTCCTCTGCAAGATAATCTTCCCTCGGATTGCCTTCCGCATCTAAAAAGACCATATAATAATCTCTCTCTAATGCATCTGTTTCTATAATACGATCCTGTGCATATCCCAGACAATTATCATCCATGTCATAATATCCATAAGTACTTCCAGAGTTCACACCTTCCATATTATTGATCGGCTCATCGGTGACATATTTGACATAAAACCAGTCCTCTCCATCGACAGATACTGTCCATTTCGTGTCAAAAAAACCACTCTCTATTACATATGCAGCCACTTTATCATCTGCAAGAATATCTCCCTGCTGGTTGACCTCCTCTAAATCACCTTTGACCACAACGCTTGATGCCGTACTTAAAGCTTCTTTTGCGTCCTCTATACTGTCAAACTCGATTGGTGATGCAGTTCTCCCACATCCTGCCAATACAATACATGACAATAAAAGTCCTATACATATCCTCTTTTTCATCTTTCCTCCCTCTTACATCCCATTTCCTATAATCATGCTTTTTATAAGCTTTCAATATGAAATGATTATAAAGGAGTTCTGTTTTTTCTGTCAACTGGCCAAAAGATTAGTATTTTTATCCTTTAATCTCTCGTTTCTAATACTAATAAAACTCCACTTTTAAATGAGATCTCTGCTTTTTCATCTATGATCTCATTACTGATGCCAAGCGAATTATAGCATACCAATGAAAAATCTGTCAGTGGATATTTCATGCCTCTTAATGTCAATCCTGTTACTTCCGGTGTAAACGGGATCAATGAAACATACTTTCCATACTGTTCTTTTCTGCCAATCTCAAATGACTGGTTTTCCATATGTATACGGTTATGGCTGTCTACTAAATACATCTTGATCTGCTCTTTGAAACCGATGCCTAAGAGTTCTATGTTACCTAATACATGATCTAATCTGCTGCCGGTTCCTCCTAAAATGTGAATCTGTGTACATTCTCTGTCAACTGCCTGATAAATGGCGGCTTCTGTATCCGTATCATCTTTTTCCGGTATCAGACGTTTCCATTCAATGCCTTCCTGCTTTTCAAAAAAAAGTAAAATTTCCTGATCTACAGAATCAAAATCTCCCACAATGATATCCGGTTTCATTCCTGCTTCATAAAAAAACTTCATACCGGAATCAACGGCGATCACAAGATCTGGTTGCTGAACCTTGATATACTCCATACAAAATACTGTTTCCGCATATCCTCCTGATACGATCACTGCCTTTTTCATTTATCTGCTCCTATTCTGACATATAAGATAAGAACTGTCTGACATTGTCTTCCACATCTCCATGGAAGATCGCACTTCCGGCAACAACAATATTTGCTCCGGCATCCATGACTTTACCGACATTGTCTAAAGTAACTCCGCCATCCACTTCTATATCTGTTTCTAAGCCCATTTCATTTATCATCTGTTTTAATTCCCATACTTTATCGATCGTACCCGGAATCAGTTTTTGACCTCCAAATCCCGGATTGACCATCATCACAAGAACCATATCGACTTCTTTTAAGACACCTGCAATCTGTTCTACCGGTGTCGAAGGTTTGATCGCTACCCCTGCGATGATCCCTTTTTCCTTGATCTTTTGTATGGTTCTCTCTAAGTTCGTACATGCTTCTGCATGAACTGTAAGCAGATCTGCCCCTGCATCTACAAACTCATTGATATAACGTTCCGGTTCCTGAATCATCAGATGTACATCAAAGATTCTATCTGTCAGCGGACGGATCGATTTCATAACCGGAAATCCCATAGAAATACTTGGTACAAACATACCATCCATAATATCAATATGCACATACTGTGCCCCTGCCCGATCGAGCAGTTCCACCTGACTCCCAAGCTTTGAAAAGTCTGAAGCCAGAATTGATGGTGATAAACAATTCATATCACAGTTCCTCCATACACTAATATCTTCTGTTCTCCCTTAATTCCCCATATAAACTGACATAATTTTCATATCGGTTCGGATGAATCCTGCCCTCTTTTAAGGCTGCTTTGATCCCGCAGTCCGGTTCATGGATATGGCTGCACCCCTGAAACCTGCAGTTTTCCTCATAGGGTAGAAATTCTTCATAATATTTCCACAGATCTTCTGCTGAAAGTCCGGGAATATTTAATGAACTAAATCCCGGTGTATCCATAATATAGGTATTTCCCTCTATATGGATCAGTTCAGAATGTCTGGTCGTGTTTTTTCCCCGTTCGATCTTACGGCTGATATCTCCGGTTTCCATATTTGCATCCGGCTGCAAGAGATTGACCATGGAAGACTTTCCGACACCGGAAGGTCCTGCCACTGCACTTGTCTTATCTTTTAAAAGACTTTTTAACGGTTCAATCCCATGCTGCTTTTTCGTGCTTGTAAAAATAACCGGAAAGCCGCAGTTTTCATATATCTTCTCTATCTGTTCTACTTCTGTTTCCTCTAAGAGATCTGACTTATTAAAGCAGATCGTCACCGGCACTTTCTGATAACGCATCATCACTAAAAATCGGTCTAATAAGTTATAGTTCGGTGTCGGTTTTGCTGCTGCAAAGATCAAAAGTGCCTGATCGATATTCGCAACTGCCGGACGGATCAGTTCATTTTTCCGTGGCAGGATTTCTGACACATTCCCCTTTTTTTCTCCTTCATCCAAAACATCTATGATCACATTATCTCCTACAAGAGGTTTCATCTTCCGGTTACGGAAAACTCCTTTTGCCCTGCATTCATAGACTCCTGATCCGACTACATGTACATAGTAAAAACCTGCGATTCCCTTAATGATCTTTCCCTGCATAATCCTTCCTACTGCTTGGTAAACATGACATTTTCTGTCTGCTCTTTTGAACTTCCGTCTGACAGATACCAGACGATCCTGATAGTTCCGCTGTCAATTTCTTCAATATCAGAAGCTGATATGGTATATGGAAATTTAGAGATCTTAATTCCACTCCAGCTCTGGATCGTTGTTCCATTAGAACCTTTTAATGAAATGTCTGCTGATACGACATCATCATTATCCGGTGCTGTCACTGTTGCCTTACAGGAGTAGTAATTCTTCTTGCTGCCGAGACTGATAACAAGTGTCACACCTGAGCCTTTCTCGACATACTTGCCTGCAGCAACACTCTGGCTGATGACTTTTCCTGCTTCTACGGTATCACTGTTCTCTGAAGTTGTACTTGATACAACAAGACCTGCCTGTGTCAACATGCTTGTTGCTTCTTCCTGTGTCCGGTTATAAACATCCGGTACGGTCACTGCTTCTTTTCCCTGACTGACAACTAAGGTAACAGTGTCGCCTTTTTTGGCTGATGCATTTGCATCTGGTGTCTGGGAAATGACTTTGCCCGATGCAACCGTATCACTGTATGCATAATCACGCTTTGGTGAAAATCCCTGATCGGTCAATGTGTTCATTGCCGCATCACTGTCATATCCTACGACATTTGGTACTTTCACTGTACCTGCACCGCTGCTGATATAGACATTGATCGTCGTATTGACATCTACGGAAGAACCTTCCTCTACGTCCTGTGACATGACCTGACCTTCTTCATAAGTATCTGATGCCTGTGTTCCAGCATTCCAGATGCCAAGTCCTAACTTATGCAGTTCACTTTTTGCTTCTTCATATGTCATGCCTGTTACTTTGATCATTGTAACAGAATCTGCCTTTTTCTTTTCTGTATTGATCACTGTATGCTGTTCTTCGGTATCTGTAACACTGTCTTTTTTGCTCTTTTTTGCACCGCCAAAAATACCTAGTACACTTCCAAGCAGATAAAGAACAAGACATACGATCAAAACGGCTGCAACAATCCCACCGATCGTAATGGCTTTTTCCATCTTCGGATTTAAAAATCCGTCGTTATCATCATCTTCGCCGTCATCCACCGGTTCTTCATATACTTCCCTTCGTTCCGGTCTGTGTTCTTCTTTTGTTTCACTTGGCTGATAGACTCTTGCATTTTTGATCTGACCTACTTCTTCTTCACTGATCACTCTTGTCTTGCCCTGACTGCCATTCGGAATCATTGTAACAAAATCATCATTCGGGCTGATCAATACTTTCTTTAGATCGATCAGAAGATCGCTGATATTTTCATACCGGCGGTCCGGACTTTTCTGTGTACATTTTAGAATGATCTTTTCAAGGCTGACCGGCAGGTCTGGTGCGTAGGCACTCGGTGCGACCATTTCTTCCTGTAAATGCTTGATTGCAACGGCAACTGTTGTATCTCCGTCAAACGGAACACGTCCTGTCACCATTTCATACATAACGATACCTAACGAATAAATATCACTTTTTCCATCTACAAATCCATTCCGTGCCTGTTCTGGTGATGCATAATGCACCGATCCCATTACATCTGCACTGATGGTATTACTAGAAACTGCCCTTGCGATTCCAAAATCAGTAACTTTTGCCTTACCTTCTGTAGAAATTAAGATATTCTGCGGTTTGATATCTCTGTGAATGATATGTTTTGCATGGGCTGCCTCCATGCCCCTGCCTACCTGAATGGCAATACTGACTGCTTCTTTATAGGTCAGTCTGCCTTTTTTCTCGATATAGGTCTTAAGTGTCACTCCCTCTACATATTCCATGACAATATAGTGGAGTCCGGCCTCACTTCCTACATCATATATATTTACAATGTTCGGATGCTCTAAGCTTGCTGCTGACTGTGCTTCTGTACGAAACTTGGTAACAAAATTCACATCCTCACTAAATTCCTGCTTCAATACTTTTATGGCAACAAACCTGCCTAAGATATGGTCTCTTGCCCGATATACGTCTGACATTCCGCCAGCGCCGATCTTTTCCATGATTTCGTAGCGATCTGCTACAAACATTCCTGCTGCTAACATATTATCCTCCATTCTGTGCGTGCACTACCCTTAACCGTTCACTTCATCAGAAAATGGGTCAATGACTACTACTGTTATATTATCCTTCCCGCCATTTGCATTGGCAGCTAAAATCAATCTCTCTGCCTTTTCAGCGGTATCTCTCTGTCCTTTTATAATTGTACGGATCTCACTATCCTCCACCATGTTCGTCAGTCCATCGGAACATAGGAGAATCTCATCTTCATGCTTAAGTTCTGTTTCAAAAAAATCAATCTCTATTTCTTTCGTGGCTCCTACTGCCCTTGTAATGATATTCTTATCGGGATGCTCTCTTGCTGTTTCCTTGTCAAGTTCTCCCCGTCTGACCATTTCTTCCACATAAGAATGATCTCTTGTAATCTGTCTGATCTCTCTGTTTACAAGATATAAGCGGCTGTCACCTACATTTGCAACATAGAGTTTATGATCTAAAACGGATGCTGCGACAACCGTCGTTCCCATTCCCTTCATGGAAATATCTTCTTCGGCTTTTTTAAGTATTTCTTCATTGGCAGCTTTTATTGCTTCTTCTAAAATAGATGCCGGCTGTGTCAAATGGGATGCTTTTGCAAATTTCACCATTGTTTCTACAGTATGCTTCGAAGCATATTCGCCTGCATTATGGCCTCCCATGCCATCAGCAACAATAAAAAGATTCGGCAGATTACCTACCGGCATCTCTGATGTATAAAAATAATCCTGATTCATTTTCCGGTGTATTCCAATATCTGTAATTGAAAATGTTTTCACGTAATCCACCTACCTCTCCATATATCTTTTTCGTAATTGTCCACAGGCACCATCAATATCTCTGCCCATTTCCCTTCTTATAGTAACATTTATCCCATATTTTTCAAGTTCATTTTTGAATGCTGCGACTGCATTCTCATTTGGCTGGGAAAAATCGCGTTCCTTGATCGGATTGACCGGAATTAAGTTTACATGGCAGTTGATGTCTGAAACTAATCCTGCCAATGCACTGGCATCTTCCTTTGTATCGTTGACTCCGGCTACTAAACTATATTCAAATGTGATCCTTCGTTTCGTCTGTTTAAAATAATATCTGCATGCATCTAAAACTTCTGTGATCTGATACTTATTTGCTACAGGCATCAACTGTTTCCGCTTTTCCTGCGAAGAAGCATGCAGGGAAATCGCCAATGTCATCTGTAATTTTTCATCTGCTAACTGTCTGATCTTTGGTACAAGTCCACAGGTTGATACAGTTAAATTCCGCTGGCTGATATTCAGACCATTTTCATCTGTCAAAAGTTCTATAAATTTTAAAAGATTCTCATAATTATCAAGCGGTTCTCCTGTTCCCATCACAACCACGTTAGAAACACGCTCTCCGATATCCCGTTCGATCCGATAGATCTGGTCTAACATTTCAGAAGGTTTCAGCCCTCTGACTAAACCGTCTAAGGTCGATGCACAGAAACGGCAGCCCATACGACAGCCCACCTGTGAGGAAATGCACACGGAATTACCAAATTTATAACGCATGAGTACGCTTTCAATGACATTTCCATCTTCTAACTGAAACAGATATTTTCTCGTACCGTCCTGCTTCGAGATCTGTACATCTACCTGATGCAACGCTGTATAAGTACAGTTATTTTTTAATTTTTCTTTGAATGCATTCGAAAGATTTGACATTTCATCTATAGATGGGGACAATTTCTGATGCATCCACTGATACAACTGCTTTGCACGAAATGGTTTTTCACCTGATTCCGTTACATAAGCAGTCAGTTCTGTTAAATTCATGGATTTGATATCTATTTTTTCTGTCATATTATTTCTCTATTTTCGAATAAATTTTGCCATATAGAATCCATCGCCTTCTCCCGCATCAGGAAAAATCTGACGTTCTAATAACAATGTAAATTCAGGATGGTTTGCTAAAAACCATGCGGTATTTTCTTCATTTTCCATCCGGTCGATCGTACAAGTCGAATATAAAAGCGTGCCGCCATCTTTTACATATTCACAGACAACCGACAAAATCTGCCGCTGTAAGGCTGCAAGGCTTTTCTCTTTTTCCTCTGTCATACGGTAACGGATATCCGGCTTTTTCCGCAGGACACCAAGACCGGAACAGGGAAGGTCTGCGATCACTAAGTCTGCTTTTTTTATGGAGGCTTCATCTAGTATACAGGCATCCATCTGTTTTGCACAGATATTTTTCATGCCGCAGCGGCTGATGTTTTCTTTGATCAGATCCACTTTATATCCGGTCAGATCTCTCGCCTCAACCATACCTTCGCCCTGCATCAGTTCTGCCGCATGAAGGCTCTTGCCTCCGGGAGCACTACAGACATCGATCACATAATCTCCTGCCTTTGGTGCTGCCACATGCGTCACTAACATCGAACTTACATCCTGTACCGTAAAATCTCCCTGCACAAACTCCGGTATTCCTGCTAAATAGTCATATCCTGTCAGATACATCGCATAATCAAAATCCGGATATTCTTTTAATACAACCGGTTCTGCCTGAATTCCCTGCTTACTCAAAGATTCCATCAAGGCTTCTTTCGTGGTCTTTGTCAGATTGATTCGGATCGCCGTACCTTTTTTCGTCTGAAAAGATTCTGCGATCGTTTTCGCTTTATTCAGACCATAATCTTTGCTCCACTGTTTTAACATCCACACCGGTACAGAAGTACGGACAGATATGGCTTCGTATGGATATTTTTTCTCATCGGGATATTCGATCTTCTCTAAATTCCTGCTGATATTCCTTAAGACTCCGTTGACAAAACCTTTCAGATTCCGAAAGCCTTTCCGTTCTGCTAACTTAACCGCTTCATTACATGCTGCCGATGCCGGTACAGAGTCCATATATTTGAGCTGATACACACCCATACGCAAAATGCACCGGATCACCGGTTTCATCTTTTTTACTTTCGTATTGGAAAACTGATCGATGATATAGTCTAGTTCGATCATATTTTCTAACGTGCCTTCACTGACTCTGGTGATAAAACTTCTTTCCTGCTTCGTTAAATACTGGTGCTTTTCTAAAACGGAAGATAATGCAATATGGCTGTATTCTTCTTCTTTCGTTACGGCAAGCAGAATCTCAAGAACTAATTCCCGTATATTGATCCCATCAGTCATCTCTGTTTCTTCCTCCAAATAAGATCACCAGTCGAAGAAGCTGTAAAATAGCCGCTGCCGCACTTGCCACATAAGTAAACGCTGCTGCTTTTAAGACTTTTCTTGTCATCGGAAGTTCCTCGGAATTTAAAATCCCTGTATTTCCTAATATTTTTAATGCCCTTCTTGATGCGTTAAATTCTACCGGAAGCGTCACAAGCTGAAAGATCACTGCAAACGAGAAGCACAAAATTCCTAAATTGATCAGGAGTGTTCCTGTATTACTCGTAAAAAATAGTCCGATCAGAATGAGTGGCCATGAGATCGTTGAACCGAAATTTGCCACCGGAACTAATGCCCCGCGAATCGTAAGTGGTGCATAATTTTTCTGATGCTGGATGGCATGTCCACATTCATGTGCTGCAACACCGACTGCCGCAACAGATGTGGAGCCATAGACACTGTCTGATAAATTGAGTGTCTTATTTCTCGGATCGTAATGATCTGTCAGATTCCCTGATACATGGCGGATAGATACATCATAGATCCCTGCTGAATTTAAAATACGTTCTGCCGCCTGTGCTCCTGTCATATTGCTCATACTGCGATAACGTGAATATTTGCTGTAAGTACTTTTCACTCCTGCAGATGCGATCAGGCAGATTATGGCTCCGATCAGAACCAGAAAATACGTTGGATCCCACCAGCTGTAAAGTCCATATCCATACATAATAATAACCTCCTTACTCCATTGTTAAGATTGTCTGTTCCATAACCTCATATCCCCGTAAAAAGGCTTCAATATCCATCCTCTTTTTTCCTTCTAACTGTACTTCTAACAGGGAAAGTATGCCATCACCTGTCTGTATCTTTAATTCTTTTTTATTCACCATGACCACTTTTCCTGCATCTTTTGCATCTCCACCGGCTTCTACTGCTGCACGCCAGATCTTTAATGTCTTTCCGTTTAATTTTGTATAAGCACTTGGCCATGGATTTAACCCACGGATCAGACGCTCAATCGTAACTGCCGGCTGCATCCAGTCGATATTTCCCATCTGCTTTTTAATCATGCCTACATGGGTTGCCTCTGCTTCATTCTGTTTTGTATAAACAGCAGTTCCATCTTCGATCGCCTGTATCGTATGCACACAGAGTTTTGCTCCCACTTCCGCTAAACGGTCAAACAGACTGCCGCCTGTTTCATCTTCTGCTAATACTACTTCTGCTTTCTCGATCATGTCACCGGTATCTAACCCCGCGTCCATACGCATGGTCGTCACTCCCGAAACTGCATCTCCGTTGATGACTGCCCACTGGATCGGTGCTGCCCCGCGGTATTTCGGAAGCAAAGAAGCATGTACATTGACACAGCCGTACTTTGGCATCTCTAAGATCTCTTTTGGTAAAATCTGTCCAAACGCTGCCACGATCATGATGTCCGGCTGAAATTCTTTTAAATAAGCAATACATTCTGCTTCTCTGATACGGACCGGCTGGTAGACAGGTATATGATGTGCAGCCGCACACTCTTTTACCGGTGGAGCCTGCATGGATTTTCCTCTGCCCTTTGGCTTATCCGGCTGTGTCACTGCAAGCACGACTTCATGTCCGGCTGCAATAACTGCTTCTAATGTTCCTACTGCAAAATCCGGTGTTCCCATAAAAATAACACGCATAAATGTTTATTCCTCCTCGTCATAAGAAACATCGTAGATATCGCCTTCTACAAGTTCTGTATACATATGACCGTCTAAATGATCTAATTCATGGCAGATTGCCCTTGCTAAAAGTTCTGTTCCTTCTACTTCAAATTCTTCCATATTTTCATCGAAAGCCCTTGCAATGACATGATTCGGTCTTGTCACCTGTCCGGCTTTACCCGGAAGACTAAGACAGCCTTCTCCTCCTGTCTGCTCTCCATCGGCTGCAATGATCCTTGGATTGATCATTACAAGCGGGCCTTCTCCGATATCGATCGTAACGATACGTCTTAACACACCGACCTGTGGAGCGGCAAGTCCGACTCCGTTTGCATCATACATGGTTTCTAACATATCATCAATAAGCATCTGTATCTTTGGTGTTACTTCTTTCACTTCCCTGCAAACTTTATTAAGTACAGGATCTCCCTGTAATCTGATTGTTCTAAGTGCCATAGTTTCTCCTTTATCTATCTTTTCAATCCTATTTTTCCTGTTAAAAATGCTTTTACAATCCACTCATCGGATTAAAATCAAAGGTAATATTGACCTTTGTAAAATCTCCTCTTTTCTTCAAAAACAGTTCTATCCGGTCTTTTAGATCTACTAACTGTGCATAGTCATCATGCTTTAAATAGATCACTTTTCGGTAAATGTCATGGATCTTTGAGATCCTGCCGTCTGCCGGTCCTATCATGGTCAGTCCCGGAATCTGTGCCTTTTGGATCAGTGCCGCTATGTAGGCAGCTGTTTTTTCTGACAATTCTTCCTGTTCTGATGTAAATAAGATTGCTGCCATATTTGCAACCGGGGGGTAAGAAAGCATTTTCCGTATTGCCATCTCATGATTATAAAAGGCTTTATAATCCTGCATTTGTGCGGTCTGGATACTGTAATGTTTCGGGGTATATGTCTGTATCACCACTTCTCCTGCTTCATTTCCTCTGCCTGCTCTGCCTGCCGCCTGTGTCAGAAGCTGGAATGTCCGTTCTGCTGCCCGGTAATCATTGACATACAAAGACATATCTGCAGCAAGTATACCGACTAACGTGACATCCGGAAAATCATGTCCTTTCACGATCATCTGCGTACCGATCAAAATATCCGCATCATGACTGGAAAATGCCGATAAGATCTCTTCATAGCTGTTTTTTCCACGAGTGGTATCATAATCCATCCGTAAAATCCTCGCTCTCGGATAACGTTTCCGAATTACCTGCTCTACTTTCTGTGTACCTGCCTTAAAAGAGCCTAAATATTTTGACTTGCATTTCGGACAGGCTTTTACGATATCTTCTTCATAGCCACAGTAATGGCAGACCATTTTCCGGTTCTTATGCAGACTTAACGAAACATCACAGTGCGGGCATTTGATCACATATCCACAGGAACGGCAGGATACAAATCCTGACATTCCACGCCTGTTGATAAAAAGCATGACCTGTTCTTTTTTATATAAGCGGTCTTCTATCAGTGCTTCTAATGTTTCACTTAAGATGGAACGGTTTCCTTTGTATAATTCCTTACGCATATCCACAACTTTGCAGACTGGAAGCTCTCTTTCTGCCACACGCTCTTTCATCTCTAACAGTTGGTATTCACCCTTAAGTGCTTTGTAATAACTGTCAACAGATGGTGTCGCAGATCCTAAGACAACTGATGCTCCTGCCATTCTCGCCCGCTCTATCGCTGTTTCCCTTGCATGATATTTGGGAATGGTTTCACTTTTATAACTGCTCTCGTGTTCTTCATCAATGATGATCAGGCCCAGATTCTGAAATGGTGTAAACAATGCAGATCTAGGACCGATCATGATATCAATCTCTCCATTTTTTGCACGCAGGAACTGATCGTAACGTTCACCTGGTGCCAGTTTGGAATTGATGATCGACACTCGGTCTGCAAATCTTCCATAAAACCGTATCACTGTCTGATACGTCAATGCGATCTCAGGGATCAGAACGATTGCCTGCTGTCCTTTTTCGATCACATCTGCGATCAGTTCCATATAAACTTCTGTTTTTCCACTGCCGGTCACACCATGTAAAAGATATGTCTTATGAATGTCCTCCTGCATATCTTTTCGTATCTCATCGACCACATGCTGCTGTATCTCATTGAGTTTTTTGTGATATCCCCGGTTTTCAATCTGTCCGACCGGATTTCTGTATGCGGCTTCAGATACTACTTTTATCATGCCTGCATCTTCAAAAAAACGGATCACCTTTGCCGAAATATTCAGCCTTTGTGTGATAACTTCATAAGAAATCTCAGGACTTTCTAATATGGCTTCTAATAATCTTTTTCTTGCCTTATAAGTCCCTTTCTGCTGATAAATGGCTAATTCTTTTTCAACCTGTTCTCTATCCGTAGTAAGTACGATCGTCTTCTTTTCTTTATTCTTGATCTTTCGTTTGATCGGAAGTACAGTCTTTAATGCCTGATTCATCGTTCCGCCATAGTTTTTACGCATCCATACAGCCAATGCGATCAACTGTGTTTCCACGATAACAAGGTCTGATGCTACAGAATCGATTTCTTTAAGTTTTTTTTCATCATATTCTGCCTGATCTGTCACTTCTATGACAAATCCGCTGACCATCCGGTTGTTTTTCCCAAATGGAATGTTCACCTGTACTCCCGGATAGATCTGTGCAAACAGTTCTTCCGGTATCCGGTACTGGAATGTACGGTCTAATTTTCCTGTTGATATATCTATAATGATATTGGCATAATATGCCATCTTATCACCGCCTGCTTATACTCATTGTGTCTGTAATTCCTGCAATACTTCTGCAATCAGATTCCTCTCATCCATCGGATATTTTACACCTTTGATCTCCTGATAATCTTCATGCCCTTTTCCCGCTAAAACTATAACGTCCCGCGGTCTGCCATGCTCAATCGCATAACGGATCGCTTCTTTTCTGTCAATGATCTCTACATATTTGCCATCGGTCTTGCTGATACCTGTTTTGATATCATCAATGATCGCCTGCGGATCTTCATATCTTGGATTATCAGATGTGATGATCGTAAAATCTGCCATCTGACCGGATACTTCTCCCATCTCAAACCGTCTTGATCTTGCACGATTGCCGCCACAGCCAAATAAGCATACTAATCTTCCCGGTTCATATTCCCGTAACGTAGAAAGCAGGCTCTTTAAACTCATGGCATTATGTGCATAATCGATCATCAGCGTAAACTCATCGGATACTTTAATCATCTCGATCCTGCCCTTTGTCTTTGCACATTTTAATGCCTTTTTCATTACATCAACTTCCACTTTAAAATGACGGCAGACTGCGATCGCTGTCAGTGAATTATAAACGCTGAACTTGCCCGGAACATCAATCTCTACATCAAAATCTAAAAGTCCCGATACATGATAAGCAACTCCTAAATAGCCCGGTTTATGGATAAGCTGCATATTTTCTGCACGCAGATCGGCTTCTTTGGAAAAACCGAAAGTTTCTACCGTACAGGTATGGTCTTTTAAAATATCCTGATAATGTTTATCGTCTGCATTTAAAATACCGATCTTACACTGTCTGAACAATAAGGATTTACATGCAAGATATTCTTCAAAAGATGCATGTTCATTTGGCCCGATATGATCTGGTTCAATATTCGTAAAGATGCTCATTTCAAAGGTGAATCCTGCTGTTCTGTGCATCATCAGTCCCTGTGATGATACTTCCATGACACAGCAGTCACAGCCGATATCTGCCATTTCCCTGAAATATTTCTGGATCAGATAAGATTCCGGTGTTGTATTTGCAGAAGGAATGACTTTATCACCGATGATCGCTTCAATCGTACCGATCAGTCCTACTTTATATCCGGCTCCTTCTAAGATTGACTTAACCATATAAGTAGTCGTCGTCTTGCCCTTCGTTCCCGTAATTCCGATCACTTTTAACTGTTCTGCCGGATAGTCAAACCACGCTGCGGATAACAACGCCAATGCATAACGTGTATCTGCCACTTTTATCACCGTCACTGTTTCAGGAACATTGACATCCTCTGATACCACAAGCACCGTTGCACCTTTTTGTACCACATCTGCCGCAAAACTATGTCCGTCAACCGTTGTTCCCTTTACGCATACAAACAGGGAATCTGTCGCTGCTTTTCTCGAATCATAGACTAAATCTGTGATCTCTTTGTCCAGACTTCCCTGCACACATTCATATTCTAAACGTTCTAAAAGCTGTTTCAAATTCTTCATTCTATCATACGCCTCTTTTCTTCTGCCGTATTATAGGTATCTAGCATCATTCATTTTATTATATGATAGAATTTCAGATTTTACAATACGAAAAAAGGATTCCAGTCCATGTCGGTCTGGAATCCGTTACAGTTCACACAGCAGACAGACATTTACTGTCTGGCTGCGTAAGAAAGTGATTCAGGTGGTGATTTTTGCTTCGCAAAGCGAACTTTCATACAAAAATCACGAGTTACTGCTCACGGAGTGAACAGTAACTGGAATCCTTTCTTGTTCATTTAAGAAGAACTATTATTTTTTAATTTTGATTTTAATAGCTGCTTTCTTGTTGGTACCATCTGTAGATTTTGCTGTGATCGTTACTGTCTTGCCTGCTCCAGCTTTTGTTGCTTTTACAACACCCTTCTTGTTTACAGTTGCATATTTCTCATTAGATGATGACCATGCTAAAGTTTTATTTACTTTCTTACCGGTTGTAGTAACTTTAGCCTTTACAGTTAACTTCTTACCTGCTTTTACAGTTTTTCGTTTTGCAGTAAGTTTGATCTTCTTAACTGCATTTTTCATAATGGTAACTTTTACATTTGTTGTTACACCGCTGCCATCTGCTGCTGTCACTTTAATTGTAACACTCTTGCCTGCTCCGGCTTTCTTTGTGGTAACAACGCCTTTTTCATTTACAGTTGCATATTTTGTATTGGATGATTCATATGTAACTGCTTTGTTTGCTGCATTTTCCGGTGCAGTTTCCGGTGTGATCGTTACTTTCTTGCCTGCTGCGATCTTGTAACTCTTAGCTGCAACTTTAATGCTGCTTACTTTTACTGATTCTGGTGCAGGTGTCTGGTTCTGGTTGTTGTCACCAGTTGTTGTTCCACCATTTGTGTTGTTATTGTTGTTAGCGTTATTATTGTTGTTATTGTTGTTATTATTGTCAACTGGTTTCTCTGCTTTCTTTAAGCCTGCGGCTGCTGTCTGTAATGCTTCTGTTGCTTTTGTGATATCATCTGCAGATGCATCTGCTGCAATATTCTTAGCTGCCTGTAATGCTTCTGTTAATACTTTCCAGCTGTCTGCTGTGTAATCAGCTTCATTTAAGCCTGCGATCTGTACTTCTGCTTTTGCAATTTCAGCATCTAATACTTCTTTTGCTGCTGCAGCTATAGTTACTAATTTTTCTGTTGCTCCTGTTAAATTCTTAATTGCTCCTGCAACATCTGCTTCTGACGCTTGTGCATCTGCATCTGTTGTTTCTGCTGCTGCTAATGCTTCTTTAAATGCTTTGAAAGATTCTGCTGTGTAATCAGCCTCATTTAATTTTTTTGCTACTGCGATAGCTGCTTTTAAGTCTGTCTTGTCACCAAGTCTTACAAGTGCACTTACTGCATCTTTTAAAGCTTTTTCTGCATCTGCTACATCTTTTTCTGTTGCATCTGCATTCTGGTTTACTGCAGCAGCTGCTGCTAATGCTGTTTTTACATCTGCAAAACTTGCTGTTGTATAAGCTGTTTCATCTAATGCATTTGCTTCATTGATCGCTGCCTGAAGCGCTTTCTTATCACCAAGTTTTTCAAGTCCGTCGATTGCTGCCTGTAAATCTTTTGCAGCTGCCGTGATTGCACTTTCTGCTGAATCTAAATCAGCTGCTACTGTTTTTGCTACTGCCAGTTTTTCTGTTAAAACTTTCCATGATGTTGATGTATATGCACTCTGTGTATAATCTGTTTCAGCTTTTGTGATCAGTGCCTTTAATGCAGACATATCTGCACGTTTTACTAATGCTTCATATGCTGTTGTTAATTTTTCAAGAGCTGCTGCTACTTTCTCATCACTCTTTGGTTGTGCAGACTGTGCATTTGCTTCTTCTAAGGCTGTCTTAAATGCTGCCCATGTAGCAGTTGTATATTCTGCTTCTTTTAATCCTGCTGCTTCGATTTCAGCAATCTTGTTGTTTAATGCTGTTGTATCAATATCATTGCGGACATATACCTTACAAACGATCTTAACTTCTGCTGTTTCGCTGCCCTTTGTAATGGTTGCTGTTAATGTTGCTGTTTTAGCAGCATCGTCTGCGCTTTCAGGTAATGTAACTGCACCTGTTTCTGCATTAATAACAGCTGCATCAGATGACTCCCATGTAACTGTTGCTGCTTCGCTATAGTCCTTACAAGCTTCTGTTGGAAGTGTGATCCTATCTGTTGTTACGTTTAAGGAAACTGTTCCATCATCTGCAACAGTTGCTCCTAATGCATTGATAATGTCAGATTTTGCATCTTTCATCGGAACGGAATCCATGTAGTTGTAAACTGCTTTTACCTGATCTGCTGCAAGTGTTGCATCATATACACGGAAATCCCTGACGCATCCGTTGTAATCCCAGTCACCATTTACTGCATATACACAAGTTCCGATTGTTGCAAGTGTGATCTCTCCTATTTCAGAAACAGACTGTGAAATTGTCTTTGTTCCTACTAATTCGCCATCCTTATATACAGTTAATGTATGTCCATTTAAAACGGCTGTGATATGTACCCATGTTTTAGTAGCAAGTGCTAATTCTGATGATTCGCCTGAAAAACCATCTGGATTTTTCCAGCCTGTCGGATTCATACTAACACGGAAATATCCTGCCGGATCATTTGTATTTACATAGAACTGTTTCATATTATTAACATTTACTTTATTAGGATCTGCCCAGCCCTTTCCATCTGTTCCATTTGAGAAACCGAATACATTAGACTGTTTTCCATCTCTGTCATCATATGCCCAGAAAGAAATTGTCATCTGGTCTTTCTGATTGAATAATTCTGTCGGGATATCAATATAAGATGTAAATTTCGCTGTACCATTAAATTCTGCACCATTTTCTCTGCTGAATGTAACTCCGGTTGCTGTTCCGTCATTTCCATGATCTGTTGCATCTGTTGCATCTGCTGTTAATGGATACCATGCTGCTAATGCACTGTCTAATTCATCAAGAGATTTCAGTGTCAGTTCTTTTGCCATTTCTACGTTTAATGCATCGGTCGCACCCTTTACATCTACAGATGTTGTTGTACTTCCCTCAACCTTTTCTGTATCTGCAACTTTCTGTGCTTCTGCGATCGCATCAGACCATACTTTTAAAGATGCATCTGTATAAATGTTTTCTTTGCGGGCACTTCTTAATTTCTCATTCGCTTCTTCGATTGCTGTCTTTAAACCTGTAAAGTTTACACCGTCTGCTTTCTTAACAGTTACGTCAAAAGTCTTAGTATCTGTATAAGAGCCTGCGGAAATCGTTGCTGTCAATGTTACGTTTGCATCTTCTTCATCAACAGATGGACGAACAACGACACCTTTGTTTGTGATTGCTGCTGTATTCGATGATTCCCATGTTATCTTTGTTCCTAATCCTGCTCCTGCTTCTTCCCCCGTTGCCGGAAGTACAAGATCACTCGTAACAGCTGTCGGATCATAGGATAATGTTGTATCTTTATAAGTAACGGTTAATGCATCTTTTGTCTTTGCAAGCTGTGATTCATATAAGGTAGGATCACAGATTCCTTTTACTTCATCAGCTGTTAAAGCTGTATTGTATACTGCAAATTCATCGTATGCTCCAGCGAAATCAATATCAGACCATGTTGTTTTTCCTAAGTAATTTAAACGGCCACTCAGATCTGATGCATGAACATCTACATCATTACTATAGGCATACTGCACACCATTCACATACATCCATGCTTCATTCGTTGATCCCTTTGTTACAAGAGTAATGTGTGCCCACTCGCCGGTTCCGGTTGCTGTACTTGGATCTGCATTTACTTTTCTGTCTGTAGCAGTTTTATTATTATATTCTGCCCACAGCCCATTATTCTGTCCACCATTTACATCAAAGATTGCAATATGATTTTTTCTGCTTGCTGTATTCCATGATTCATATGTTACATCTGCATGTAATAACATTGCAAACGAATTCTTTCCGGCAAGGTTTGCATCACGTCTTACAAACATAGACACTGTAAAGTCATCCTGTACTTTTCCATCTGTATCTTCTAAAAGATTTTCAGGGAGTTTGATAGATCCTGCATTCTGCTTCTGTCCCGGAATCTGTACTGCATTTCCACTCAAGCCCGGAATCGTTGTTACTGTATCTACTGCTTCTGCTGCACTCTTATGATTTGATGCATCAGCATATCCGCTTGTACCATCTGCTTCATCAAAGGAATAAGACGCTAACAGGTAATCACTTACTTTCTTAACGGTTACAGTAGCCTTTACAGTTACATCTGTACCTGTAAATTTACCTGTTGCTTCAAATGTTCCTGCTTTTGCATATTGATCAGCTGTAATCTCATCCCATGTAACAGCAGTTTTTACATTATCACCTACTGTATATTTAGCAAGTACTTCTGCCGGCAATACAGGTGCGATTCCCTCACGGGTTTCTACTGCAACAGTTTCTGCCTGTTCTGAAACTGCTGATTCTAGATAAACTAATGTAATATCATTTGCATCCGGTGCTCCTAAAGCATCAATTGTCAGAACACTATTGGCAGAGTCTAACACATAGGTTTTTCCATCAGATGTAGTATATACCGCATCTTTCGATGCATCATATGTATAGGAAGTATTAGCTTTCAAAGAATCAATCGTTTTAGTATCAAGCACTGTATCTGTTCCTGAAACGATCCATTTTACCGTTGCGCTGGTTGCCAGTGTAACTTTCTCTGCTACGATTGTTTCTCCATTCACAGCTGCTGTCAATGTAACTGTACTTCCATCTTTTACTTTTACTGTACCATCTGTGTCGATCTTGTCCGGAGCTGAACTCGTCCATGTAATATCCACACCGCCGATACCTGTCAGAAGCTTCAGATTATCAGTTACGCAATCCTTATCGACATCCTTCAGCCCTGCTTCAATCTGAGATATCAAATAAGCTTTCTGTTCTTCATCTGATGCATTTGCCAGATATACAGAAGCTACCTGATCTGAAGTCAGTGCTCCATCATAAACCGTAAAGTCATCAATTAAACCTGAATAATATTCTCCATTACCCCAGTTAGCTTTACCGATCTGAAACGCACTGCTGCTTCCCAGAATATCTGCAAGCAATGGCTCATCTTCCAGTGTCTGTATCTTTGCTCCATCAATATATAATGTAGTAGCATTGTTTTCCATCACAACGGTGACTAATTTCCAGCCTTTCAGAGCATTTGTATAGGTAATTGTCGGTTTTCTTGCTCCGCTATTATTCCATCTCTGTTCTTCTATTCCCGTTGATTTATCAATAATTCCAAGATAACATTCTTTTTTATATGTATTCGATGTATCTTTAGAAATATGATATACCCATCCAGCATTATCTGCTCCTACTTTACTGTAATAAGAAATTGTGATTTCGTCCTTACCTGTAATCGGATTATTGCCATCTGCATCTTTGACGGTCAAGTAGGATGAATTGCTTAAATCCAATGCACCGTCACCTACTTTTTTGTCTGCAGAAGATATTGTTGCATTCGTTCCTCCCGCTAATGCTGCTGTTGCTACATCACCAGCTGATGAGATAGCTGTATCAAAACTCAGATATACCAGTTTATCCGGCAGAACATTTGATGTTGTACTTTCATCTGCAATAACAGACTGTACCGGTATAAGTGTTACTACCATCGCCGCACTCATAACCAGTGAAGCAGCTTTTTTCAAAAACCATTTTCCTTTTCCCATTATTTTTCTCCTTTTTACCTGATTGTATCTTTCTGGCAATCTGCCTTTTCCTCCATTTTCTCTGGCAGCTTACCTGATAAAGCCGTATTTTCCAGCTTATATCCTGCTATCCCCCTCTCCGCACTGTCTATGTGCATAATCAATTTAATTTATTTTACCATTTTTTATCTATTTTATCTATACTTTTTTAGTCTTTTTTATAATTTTTCATAATTAAGGTAAGATTTCTCTTGTTATTATATGAAATTTGCTCATTTTTTACAATAACAAAAAAATCTGCCGATGTATTCCATTTTTCTATACACCGGCAGATATTATATTTTTAGTAAATTTTTACTTGCTGTCTGATTTTTTAATTTTAAGTAAAAAAAAAGCAGCCTTTCGATCGCTGCTTCTTTTAGGAGAAGGTATTTTTACTATGGGGTATAGCAAAAACTATATATAATGTATTGGGGGTTTTTACGAGAATTATAGTACCATAGTTATCTCAATAAGTGTTCACAAATGTTCTAAAATTGTCACTCGTTTTTTGTGCATACTGCACATAAATTTATCATTTCATCCTGGCCACCGCCTCCATGAGTAACATTCTGAACTATTTTAGAATGCATTGCTGCCCACGGAACGCAGAGTGAAAATTATTGGAATAAACAAAAAGCACCTCAGACCATTGATTCCATATACCAGTCAACGATCCTTGGCACTCTTAACAGAATGGACTAGACGAGAATCGAACTCGTGTCCGAAAGAAAATCCCCTGTCCTTCTACGAGCGTAGTTTATCCTTCATCATTCCCTCCACCACTCAGGGACAAACAACCGAGTGATTTTAGTAGCTTCATGTTACGCCCATATGCTCAAAGCTTTGCATAAGTCGTTTCTCACATAGTCGAAGCCTGGATCCTAATGTGTGAGTGCACTAGGTCAGACTGCTGCAACTAGGCAGCGTATGCTAAATTATCTTCAGCGTTTAATTTTAAATCGGTCATTTAACGCATCACCATACGGCTCGCTTCTCCAGCTTCAGTTCCCCCGTCGAAACCTTTACTAGCCCGGATATTTAATTGTACGATCTTACAGACCATATATAAAATAACATATTTTCAATCTTCCATCAACTGTTTTTTGACATGATCATCAGCTTACCCTCTTATTTAAACAAGATATTTCGGATTTTTGACCGACTGACAGCATCATCATATGTGACCGCTTTTCTGCAATTTTTTTTATTTTTAAAAAGATTTCCCTGAAACAGGATTCCATCACACTTCGAAAGAATGATATCATTTTCCGGATTGCCTCTTGAAAAATTATTTTTTATCACTTCACACTGACAGACGACTCCTGTTTTCTCATCATTCGTCCAGCCACCGATACGAAGACCGCAGAGTTGATTATCATATATAATATTTTTTTTGATTTTTATATTCCGCACACAATTACTGTCTGTGTAATAACTGCGCCATTCTTCTGATCCAACTTCAATTCCATAGGGATTTTTATATACTTTGTTACCTTTGACCAATATATCCCTGCCACCATCAATATAGATACCAGCATTTTCCGAAAAAGGACTTTTGCAATTATAAACTGTATTTTGTGTACATTCACAGTTTCTAGGCTGATCTAACAGTGGTTCCCGGCAATATTCTGCATTTCCATAAAAATCTATTCCTATATTGGTATTGTTATATACTTTGTTTTTTTTCACATAAATATATTCACAATTACCGGCAACGGAAATATTTTCTGACCATCCATTGACATTATCATGTACTTTATTATTCAAAATATATATATGATGTATGCTTTTTTTCTGTTTTCCAAGCAATAACACTGCATTTGCTCCACCTTTTGGAGTCAAAGCATTTCCAGGCTGTGTCGTATTGATATTCTTAAATTCACAATTTCTGATCGTTATATGATGTTCACTCTGCTGCATACGTATACCGCATGCATCTTCTGCATCAATATTGCCGATCTGAAGCTTTTCTATCCTGATATAACTGCAGCCATTCATCTGGAATGCTACAGCAGTTGTTTTCTTCGGCTCTGTAATCATGACACGCTCATTTTTATATGCGGAAACTGTGATATGACCACCTTTCTTGTTTCCTGACTTATGAAAAACAAAAGGTCCTTTGTAAGTTCCTTCCCGCAGATAAATAACTGTACCTGCCGATGCCCTGTCCATTGCTTTCTGAAGAGATTTTAATGGATGTTTCCTGTTTCCTGATGCACGGTCATTTCCTTTTTCTGATACGTATATGATCTGTCTGGCAGTCTTTTGGCCTGCATTTGCATCCATAACACTGATATCCGCATAGACCAGAAGCAGAAAACATAGAGCACTTACAATCTTTATCATTTTTCTTATTTTAAAAAATTGCCTCATATACGCACCTGTCCCCCTTTCACATACATTCAAATACTGTTTAATACAGATTCTTCACTTTAAAATCACGTTCGGATTCTCTCCTCTGGTCTTTTTTCGCAATATCCTGCCGTTTATCATATAACTTCTTACCTTTGGCAAGTGCGATCTGTACTTTTACTAAACTTCCTTTGAAATATACTTCTACAGGTACAAGTGTATAACCTTTCTCTGCCATCTTCTGCTGTAATTTTAAGATTTCTTTTTTGTGCATCAGAAGTTTCTTTGGCCTGAGTGGATCTTTATTAAAAATGTTTCCCTTCTCATATGGTGAAATATGCATTCCGTATATGATCACCTCACCGTTTTCAATACGGACAAATGCCTCTTTTACACTGCATTTGCCCATACGAAGGGATTTAACTTCTGTACCATGTAAACTGATCCCTGTTTCATATAATTCTTCTAAGAAATAATCATGTCTTGCTTTTTTATTATTCGCAATTAACTTAATGCCTTCTTTACTCATCTTCATCCCCCTTTTTTGTTTCATCTGCCAGTTCAAAATCAATCGTTCTAAGCAGTGCATCAGTTGCTGTTACTACAACTCTGACTTTCTGTCCCAATTTGTATCTGTGGTTTGTGATCTGTCCCACTAATTCATAAGTACTTTCAGAATAATCGTAATAATCATCTTTTAGAGAAGTGACATGCACCAGACCTTCGATCGTATCCGGAAGTTCCACATAAAATCCCCATGCAGTCACGCCTGAGATCACGCCTTCAAATTCTTCCCCGATGTGGGCAGACATATACTCTACTTTTTTCATTTTTTCGGTTTCACGTTCTGCTTCATCTGCCCGCCGTTCCATATCACTTGCGTGTTTTGCGACTTCCGGCAGGATCTTATCATAATGTGAGATACGTTTGTCATTCATCTTTCCACGCAGACATTCCTTGATGATCCGGTGGATCTGCAGATCCGGATACCTGCGGATCGGCGATGTAAAATGACAATAGTAATTTGTTGCCAGTCCAAAATGTCCGCTGCTGATCGTCGAATATTTTGCCTGTTTCATAGAGCGGAGTGTCAGTCTGCTGATCAACGGTTCTTCTGTGGAGCCTTCGATCTTTTGTAATAATTTCTGTAATTCTTTTGGATGCACTTCATCTTGTCCGATATGGATCGAATATCCGAAATTGTTGATAAATGTCGCTAATTTATGGATCTTTTCACTATCCGGATTATCATGCGTACGATAAACAAACGGTACCTGCTGCCAGAAAAAATCTTCTGCTACTGTTTCATTTGCGATCAGCATAAAATCTTCAATGATCTTCGTTGCTACATTTCTCTCATAAGGTTTGATCTCTACCGGATGTCCTTTATCATCTAATAGGATCTTCGTTTCCGGAAAATCAAAATCGATTGAGCCACGCTGCATTCTTTTTTTTCGAAGTATCGCTGCTAATTCTTTCATCAGTCCAAACATCGGAACAAAATCCTGATATTCTTCGATTGTCTTCTCGTCTTTATCTTCTAAGATCTTTTTTACGGCAGTATAACTCATTCTTCTGTCCACACAGACAACGGTTTCTGCAATCTTATGTCCGACTACTCTGCCTTTTGCATCAATATCCATCATACAGCTTAATGCCAGACGGTCTTCTCCCTGATTCAAAGAACAGATGCCGTTTGAAAGTGTATGCGGCAGCATCGGGATCACCCTGTCTACCAGATAAACACTCGTCCCACGTTCTTTCGCTTCTTCATCTAATGCGCTGTACTCCTGCACATAATTTGTCACATCTGCAATATGCACACCCAGTTTATAGATGTCCCCTTCTTTGCTCAATGTGATCGCATCATCTAAATCTTTTGCATCTTCCCCATCGATCGTAACGGTCAAAAGATCCCTGATATCCATTCTGCCAGCCATATCTGCTGTAGAAACCTCTTTTGCTACACGTTCTGCCTGATTCAACACTTTTGTCGGGAACTCAACCGGAAGTGCAAATGCACGGACTAAAGAGATGATATCTGTTCCCGGATCATTGATATGACCTAGGATCTCTACAACTTTTCCTTCTGGTTTCCGGTCTTTTTTACCATAATCGGTAATCTCTGCGACTACTTTATGTCCACTGACTGCACCCTTAGAACGTTCTCTTGGTACAAATATATCTTTATTGATTTTTGGATCATCCGGTACGACAAAACCAAAATTCTTACTATTCTCATAAGTTCCTACAACCTGTGTGATCCCATGGGAAAGGATCTTTACAACTTTTCCTTCCCTGCGTCTGCCTGTAACAGCTGAACTGACCGTAATCTGTACCACATCTTTATGAAAAGCTCCGCCCGTATCTTCTGCCGGAATAAAAATATCCTCTTCTTCTCCCTCTATAGTAACAAATCCATAGCCTCTCTGATGGCTTGTAAATGTTCCTGTGATATAATTGCCTTCTGCCTTTGTATATTTGCCCTTTTTAGATACTTCGATCTTACCCTCTGCGATCAGTGCATCTAATACTTCCTGTAATTCCTGCCTTTTCTCTTTTGGTACAGAAAGCAGTATCGCCATTTCCCTGATCTTCATCGGTACATATAATTCATCACAGATCAGCTCATATATCATTTTTTTCCGTTTTTCAAATTGTTCTCTATCCATAATTCTCCTATAAACTTACTGAACCAGAAAAAAGGCTGCCGTTTTCACGACAGCCTCTGTTTTCATAATTAAAAACTTCCGATATTCAATATTGCAGCTATCAGCATAAATAAGATTACTAACACTCTGGTAATCTTAACAAGCATACCCTCCATGGAACGTCCTTTATTCTTGCCCCAATAAGTGTCTGCTGCACCAGCTATTGCTCCTAAGCCTGCTGATTTTCCTTCCTGCATCAGAATAATCACTGTCATTGCCAGACATATTAAAATAAATACTACTGTTAAAATCGTTTTTACTACTGCCACGAGTAATCCCTCCTGCAAATCTGTTTATTTATCACATCCGGTAACTATTCTATACTTTCGCAGTTACCACGCTTCACAACTTATACTAGTATAGCATATGCCTGTTTCTTTTTCAACTATTATTTTTTATCTATCCGTATCCCCTGTAAGCTATAGCCTGTGGCTAATTCTTCTTCAATACGGAGTAACTGGTTATACTTTGCAACACGGTCCATCCTGCATGGTGCACCAGTCTTGATCTGTCCACAATTAAGTGCTACTGCAAGATCTGCGATCGTTGTATCTTCAGTTTCGCCGGAACGATGGGAAATAACGGCTGTATATCCTGCACATTTCGCAGTTTCGACCGCTTCCATGGTTTCTGTCAGTGTTCCGATCTGGTTTAATTTGATCAGAATGGAATTTGCACAGCCAAGTCGGATTCCCTGCTTTAACCTTCCGGTATTTGTCACAAACAGATCGTCCCCGACAAGCTGTACTTTTGATCCTAACCGCTGTGTCAGCTTTGCAAATCCTTCCCAGTCTTCTTCGTTCAGACCATCTTCTATCGAAAAGATCGGATATTTACTGCACAGATTTTCATAGAGTCCGATCATATCATCGGAAGTCCGCATCACAATACTTTCCTGTTTGTCTGTTCCCATCTGATGCCGGCGTAATATCTCACTTTCACCCTCAAAATAATACATTCCGGTTTCTTTATCATATAATTCTGATGCTGCCGCATCCATGGCAAATACGATATCTTTGCCACATTCATAGCCGGCTTCTTTGACTGCTTTTGTCAGATACTCAAATACTTCAAATGCATCTTCAAGATCCGGTGCAAAACCGCCCTCATCTCCAACGGCTGTGGATTTTTTATCCTGCTCTAACAGTTTTTTTAAAGCATGATACACTTCGGAACCCATACGGAGTGCTTCTTTAAATGTAGCTGCTCCTGCCGGCATGATCATAAATTCCTGAAAATCCACTGTATTTTTAGCATGTTTTCCGCCATTTAATATATTCATCATCGGCACCGGAAGCCTATGTGCATAGACACCTCCTAAATACCGGTACAATGGCAGATTTAAGGCTTTTGCAGATGCTTTTGCAACCGCTAAAGATACTCCTAAAATTGCATTAGCCCCTAACCGTTTTTTATTCTCTGTTCCGTCTAATTCGATCAGTCTTTCATCTATTTTTTTCTGATTCAGTGCATTTTTTCCGATCAGTTCTTTTGCGATCTTATCATTGATATGGGAAACGGCCTTTTTTACGCCTGCTCCACCATATCGTTTATCTCCATCACGTAATTCAACTGCTTCATATTTTCCGGTAGATGCTCCTGATGGTACGGACGCTCTGCCCACTACAGTCTGTCCCGTTTCATGGCTCTTTACGACTACTTCAGTTTCTACGGTCGGATTACCCCTCGAATCCATGATCTCCCGTCCATATACTTCTACGATTTCCAGATATGCTTTCATGCATGTTCTCCTTTTCGCCTGCCATTGCGTTATCTTTCTTCAATGACTAAACTTACACTTTTTTCTTAGTATTTACCGGAAATCCCAAAATATACGCAGCTATTTTATGTCCTCACTTTTACCCATAAAACTTCTGCAAGATCGCCTCTATTGTTTCACGATCCGGTGGATTGGTTCCTGCTGTTACGACTGCACCTGCGGAAACTGCCATCGCTAACTGTACCATCTTTTGCATAGGCAGTTTCTTTTCCTTGGCATAAACTAATGCTGCTGCCATTGCATCCCCTGCCCCTACGGTGGAATGGACTTCTACCGCTAATGCATTCTGGTATACCAGCTTTTCTTCACCGGCATCAGCAAAGACTGCACCACGACTGCCCTGCGAAACGACAACCGTTTCTATTCCTATATCTGACAGGCGTTTTGTAAGCTGCAGGATCTCCTCTTGCGATAATTCCCTACGGATGCCAAAATATTCTGCTAATTCCGCTTCGTTTGGTTTTATCATATCCGGAACTGCTTTGATTGCTTCGATCAGTGCCCTTCCATCAGCATCAACAAATACTTTTGCACCTTTTTGATGCACTTTTGTTATGATACGTGCATAGATATCCACATCTACACCTTCCGGAATACTGCCGGATAACACAAACCAGACATCCTTCGTGGCATACTGTTCGATCTTTTCTAACAGTTCTTCCACTTTTTCCCTGGCAACTGTCATTCCGGGCTCATTTAATTCTGTTAAAGTGCCGTCTAATTCCATCAATTTGAAATTTGTCCTCGTAATTCCTTCACAGGATATGAAATCGGTCTGTATCTGTTCTGCACTTAAGACATCTAAGATAATATCACTCCCTGCTTTACCTAAAAAACCGGTTGCAATGGAAGTTTCTCCTAACTTTTTCAATGCCTTAGACACGTTGATACCTTTTCCTCCGGCATCTGTCACCGGATATCCGATACGGTTTAATTTTCCCGGACAAAAATGATCGACCTCTACCGTTTTATCGATCGCAGGATTCATCGTTACTGTTATGATCATCTTTTTACTCCTCTGTATAGATCAAATACTGTTTATGGTTCTTATTAAGATAGGATCTGTGGCTCTCTAACTTATCTCTCTGCCGTGGTGTCAATTCTCCTAAGGCTGACAGATATTCATATGCCTGTTTCTTATTCTGATATTCGATCAAAAACATTTTCTTATTATATTCTTCTGCAACTTCCCGTCTGCGTGCTTCATCTGTCTGACCTTTCAGTACCCGAAAAACAATCGTTCCTAATGACCTTGCATCTTCTAACGGATCAAATTCATGCACAAATGTGATCTGACAGATATAAGCATATTTTTCAAGGCTGATATCATATTTCATCGACAGTTCTTTTGGCAGGAATTGGATCGCATCGCAGAATGTCCATGCTAAAAGGCTCTGCGATACAAATTTTTTGAGCAGGTCTTCATCCTGCTTACCAAAAGATATATAATACTCTGGCTGATATTTTTCATGGCAGTCAAATAATTCCTTTGTTACCTGCTCCATTGTCTTTCCCTTTTGCTGCAGCAATCCTTCACTATATCCTATATAATCTAACTGTTCCTGCCAGAGTTTTACCTCATCACTATACCAGATCAGTGCATCATAAGTTCCGATTTCTTTTTCCCCCAGACGATAACTGACTCCGATCGCGATCGGTACATTGTGTCTGCTGATACGCTCATTGCAAAATTCCAGATCAAAATATGCCACGACCGTATCTTGTATTGTATTCTTAAAATCCATTTTTTCTGTCATTTTCCTAATTACCTTTTCCACTATCTGATCGACATGACTGTACAGATCCCGGTTTCTGCCATCTCATATTCAAACGAGATCTTGTCCTGTTCTTTATATTTTACAATATCGACCAATGTTGTGTCTGCTACATTTACATCGAATATCTCGTCAGATTCTTTCAGACAGATATAATAATGGGTATTTCCATCAATCACAACCGGTGCGATCGATGTGATCGTTCCGCTGATACTTTCAAAAACTCCGCTTTCTGCACTTTTGGTAATGCCATTTGTCACTAAAAGTTTCACATATGCTTTTTCACACTCCGCAACGGTATCTCCGATCGCTACCCACTGATATTTCTGCACATTGACCATCGCATATTTTTTAACTAAGCCGGCTCCGTCTTTTAATGCCATAAAATAGGTAGGTTCTCCTGATATATTAAGCAGTAATGGGAATGTTGCCTGATATCCTAAGTTCTGTACCTGACCTTCTGCGGAGGACATTGCCGAATCCTCGATTGCACCCTCTACAGTATAAAACTTTGTTTCCATTGTTCTCTGGTTCATTAACACAAATCCGACATTCGACTGATCTCCGCTGACCGATGTCACACCTGTATATACCCAGACATCATCATCTAAAGCAATATAATTGTAACCGTTTGTCGCCTGCAGACAGTCTTTCTGTCCTAAAATGCTGTTAAAATATCCATGTTTTAGTGTTCCATAATAATCATAAAGCTGTGTCAAAAGTTCTGCAGAGTATACTTTGTCCACCCATGTCGGGATATTGTCAACATTGTATTCCACGCACTCTCCGGTGACAGCATTGCAAAGTACCGCCTTACCGACAGTCTGACCGCCAAATAAACCTATGTTAAATTTTTTCACAGGACATACCCAGTATGGTGTGCCTTCTTCATCGATCTCAAAAAAGATCTGGTCATCAAAAATATAGGTCGGGTAATGGAAACGCAGATGTCTGTAAATGTTCCGGTTAAAATATTCGGATTTTGAATAACGGATCTCATCTGTCAGCTTGACACATTCTGTATCCTGTGTTGCCATATCGATCATAATATATGCCGGTATTCCCTTACCCTGATTGGTCAGCCACTTGATCCCATTTGCATAAACTAATGGTGTGACGCGTACCGGTCTGTCCTTATAATTGATCTGTGTATAATCATTTCCGACTTCAAACTGGGAAACCATATCCACCATACTGCCCATCTTCCGGTTTCCTAATAATTCTGCGGAACTTTTATCTAATAATGGGATCGTATTAAAACTTACTTCTTCAATATCCGATGAAAAATCTCCATCTTCCACTGTAAGCAGTTTCTGGTATTTTGCTGCATTTACGATCGGAGACGACAAGATCGCACCTGCCGCATAAATAACTGCAAGCACTCCGAATAGAATAATCCCTGCTTTTACAAGGTTTAGCTGTTTCCATATTTCTTTAAACTTAAAGCTCTGTCCTTTTTTTAATTCCTTTTTGGATTTTGCTAATGCATATGCTGCGATCAGGACTAACAGAAAAACTAACAGAAACTGCCAGAAGCCCTGTGAATGGATATTAAATGCCGGAAGCGTGATATAGTAATAAATGCCTGTAGCAAGTAATACTGCTAATACGATCAGTATTTTTCTGCCTGTTTTTTTCATAATATTTCCTCTCTTTCATTGTTTGATATTATTGTAACTATTACTCGATATTTTTCAACTGCTCTGCAACTTCTTTGGAAATATCGTCTAACAGGTACTTCCGTCCTGTAGGCGTATCTGTCATATGCTGTTCTTTCATCTGCTCTTTTACAATGCAGATTTCCTCTGCAAATTCCTGTGCAGATAATAACTGACAGCCTGCCCCTCGGATAATGATCTGTTCTAATCCATCTGAAGTTGCAACTGTCACATGATATTTCCTGCCATGCTCATGTGCAAATTTTTCAATATAGGCATCTGCTGTTTCTGCCTCTTTTGTATAGACTACATGAATATTATGATAATCTAAAATCTCTGTTTTATGCCTTGCCACACGATAAGCGTCAAAAACTGCGATCAGTTCACATTTTTTCATTCCCTGATAGTCGCATAAGATATCGAGCAGTCTGCCTCGTGCCCCATCCATATTGACTTTTGACAATTCTTCGAGTTCTTTCCATGCATGGATAATATTATAACCATCCACTAACAGATAGGCATCTTTCCTGTCTTCTTTTTTTGCCGGACGGTATACCATATCTTCTGCTCTTGCAGATACGATACGTTTGCTTGTCTTATACCCTTTCTTTGGGATTGACTTATCACGCTTATTTGCATCAAATGTCTTTGCTAAGATCGCATCTACTTCTTCTACTGCAAGAAATTCCTCTTCGCGATGAGAAGATACCGGATATCGGATCTGATCTGTCTGTTTCTCTGTACCACTCTTTTTTAAAATACTTTCTACATGCATATATTCAGGTACTTTATCCCATTCCACGATAAAACCTGCACCATGTGCACAAAATACTGATCCTGTAGGGTTTAATAAATCTGCCTCCGGATCATATGCTGCTGCCTCTATCACTTCATTTGGATTATGACAGACATCATAACCACCATAGCTTAAAAACAGTTTCCCTTCTCCTGCTGTATAAGCAGTTACTTCTTTTACATATTCTGAAAGTACCGCCACCGGTGCCTTCCCCGTCAAAACAGCCTTTCCTTCCTGTATAAACGGGCCTTCCATTGCAGCGTGCATCAGTTCTAAATCAGTCATTGCCTTTCCGATCGCACTCTCCGGCACCTCTAGGCGGTACTCATAATACGGTTCTAGTAAAACAGAATGTGCACGCATAAGTCCCTGTCTGACTGCCCGATAGGTTGCCTGTCTGAAATCTCCGCCTTCGGTATGTTTCTGGTGTGCCCTTCCTGCAGCTAATGTGATTTTAATATCCGTAACTGCCGCACCGGTAAGTACACCTAAATGCTGTTTTTCTTCTAAATGTGTTAAGATCAGCCTCTGCCAGTTCTTATCTAACACATCTTCACTGCAATTAGTGGTACATACCACTCCGCTTCCCCGTTCTCCCGGTTCTAACAGAAGATGCACTTCTGCATAGTGGCGTAATGGTTCAAAATGTCCGACTCCCTCTACGGTATCTGCGATCGTTTCCTTATATAAAATATGTCCGGTATCAAAAGCCACTTCCACACCAAATCTGTCATAGATCTGTCTTTTTAAAACTTCTGTCTGCACTTCTCCCATCACCTGCAGCAAGATTTCCTGATGTACTTCGTTCCAGACAAGATGAAGCATCGGATCTTCTTCCTCTAACTGCCGTAATTTTAAAAGCATCTGCACCGCATTACACTCTTCCGGCAGAATCATCCGGTAAGTTAACACCGGCTCTAAGATCTGCTCTGTTTCTGTCTGCTCACTTCCTAAGCCTTCCCCTGCATAAGTATTACTTAATCCTGTGACGGCACAGATAGTTCCGGCAGATACCATCGGTACAGTTTCGTATTTTTCTCCTGAATAAATACGGATCTGATTAACTTTTTCTTCCCAGATCTCCCTTTCACCGAGCTGCTCTGTGTTGGCATTACTAAGCAGATCTTTCACGCTAAGACTTCCTCCGGTCACTTTTAAATAAGTCAGCCTGTTGCCATCTGCATCTCTTGCGATCTTAAATACTCTTGCGCCAAATTCTTTTCCATATTCTTTTTCTGCCGTAAATGCAGAAAATCCATGCAGGAATTCTTCCACTCCGGTCAGTTTTAATGCCGAGCCAAAATAGCAGGGAAAGATCTTCCTCTCTTTGATCATGCATTGCATCGTATCTAATGCGATCGTTTCGCTTTCTAGGAACTGTTCTAAAGCCGCCTCATCACACATGGCTGCTTCTTCATAAAATGCCCTGCTGTCTGTATCTGTAAAAGCTATACAATTATCGGAAAGCTGCTGTTTTAATTCAAAAAGGCAATGTGCCGCATCTGTTCCCGGCTGATCCATTTTATTGATAAATAAAAATACCGGAATTTGATATTTTTCTAATAAATGCCACAAAGTTCTGGTATGTCCCTGAATGCCATCTGCACCACTGATCACTAAGATGGCGTAATCTAAGACCTGCAGTGTCCGTTCCATTTCTGCAGAAAAGTCCACATGTCCGGGCGTATCTAATAATGTAACTGTCATTCCATCGAATGTTAAGACTGCCTGCTTGGAAAAAATGGTGATCCCGCGTTCCCTTTCCATCGCATTTGTATCCAGAAAAGCATCCTGCTTATCCACTCTCCCTAAATTTCTGATCATGCCCCCAGTATACAAAAGTCCCTCGGATAGTGTTGTCTTACCTGCATCTACATGTGCAAGCAGACCTGCACATATCTGCTTTACATGTTTATCTTCTGCCATATCTTTCAATGCAAATGCTCCTTTCGGGTTTACACGTATTTCTCTTCAAACAGTTCCGCCTGCATCGGTCTGTCATAATAAAATCCTTGGATCTGCTGAATCCGCATCTTAGAAAGTGCTTCATACTGTTCTTTTGTTTCAACACCTTCTACGCAGACGATCACACCGATCGTTGCTGCTAATTCGGCTACCATTTTTACAAAAGATTCTGAAAATTCATCTTTTCCTATATCAATGATAAAGCAGCGGTCGATCTTGATGATATCTAATGGCATTTCACGGATATGATTTAAGGAAGAATAACCTGTTCCAAAATCATCTAATGCCACACGCACGCCAAGTTGTTTGATCTCTGCTAAGATCTGCTTCATACGTGTCATATCATTGACTGCAAGTCCTTCTGTTACTTCCAATACAAGATTGTGCGGTATGATCCTGTTTTCTTCAACTACCTTTTTGATCTTATCTACAATATCATTCTGCAATAACTGTACGACCGATAAATTGACATTTACCTGATAATCCGGATGTCCCATATCATTCCAGTATTTTAAATGGCGGCAGGCTTCTTCTAAGACAAAATCTCCGATCGGATGTATCAGTCCTAAATATTCTGCTAACGGGATAAATTCTGTCGGTGAGATCAGCCCCATGCCTTCTGATTTCCAACGGATCAAGGCTTCTGCACCCTGACATTCTCCGTCCACGCCCACGATCGGCTGAAAGAAAACCGTAAATTCTTTGCAGGCATCTAATGTGGCACTACGCATTTTATTTTCCAGATCCAGCCGCTTGATCGAGGTCGATTCGATCGTTTCATCATAATATTCGATCCGGTTCTTTCCGGTCTTTTTTGCCTGATACATGGCAATATCCGCTTTGCGTATCAGTTCATCTACCCTGTCACCATCCATCGGGAAGCAGACCACACCCATACTCATTGTACAATAATAATCTCTGCCTTTTAAAAACCATGGCTTCATAAAGATACCGCGGATCTCCTCTAAGATATTTTTTAACATATTGTACTGTGAATGTGTGACAATGATGATAAACTCATCCCCGCCCATACGGTAACAGGTGCTTTCAATCCCCGGTATCCTCTGCAGGTTGTGGGAAACCGCCTGCAAAAGCACATCTCCGTACTGATGTCCAAGTCCATCATTGATATGTTTAAAATCATCAAGGTCAATATATAATAAAGCTCCCTGTCCACCGATCTCTTTCGTCTGTTTTATGAAATGCTGCAAGTCATGTTCACAACGCATACGGTTATAAAGACCTGTCAGGAAATCATTATTCGCCTGACGCTCTACTTTCTGCTGATACAGTTTCTTATCTGTCACTTCGTAAATCGTATAAAGTACAACGGTTCTTCCATCTACCCACTGGATCTTCGAACTGCGTACGTCAAACCAGCGACTGCTGTCTGGTACATAATATTCAGTATAAGCACATCCTCCTTTTAAGATACGCATCAGTTCTTCTTCTTTTTCTTCTGTCGGGAAAAATTCATGGAATGACTGGTTCGCATAGAGAATCTTATTCTCTTTCGGGTCCCATACATAAATCCCACAGCCCACATTTTCTAAGATGGCATCCAAAGAAGCATAGGAACTTGCTAATGAATTCTGGGCAATCCGCTTTGTCAGGACACTCTGGATGATACGTTTGACATCATTTACAAATTTGATCTCATCCATGCTCCAGTTCCGCTTTTCTGACCGCTCACAGAAACTTAAATACATTTCCGTGTGGCCATTTACTTCGATCGGAAGATATATGGCTGCCTGTATAGCTTCTTTTGCAAAGAATTGTTTAAATGCTGCTTTTAAAACAGTATCCGAAGATATCATATAAGGCTTTCCTGTAAAATACGGACAGTCCTCAGCTGCACCGATCTTTTCTTTTTTGATACGTTTGCTTTCTGTATCTTTGGAATTTTCATAAGTACAGATGATCTCAAGAGTATCATCTTCTTTATTTTTCCGGATAAGTTCCGCATCGGTCAAACTTAAATACCCACAGGTTTCCTTTAAGATTTCTTCCACGGTCACAATAAAACTTTCTTCAGATTCTAACATACGGACAATATTTGTCATTGTAAGACTCCGTTTTAGTTCTGTCTCCATGATCCGTTCAGAATCCCTGCTCTTGCGGAATTCTTTCATCAGCATCAGCTCACCTAATTTTGCGGAAAAATACTGTCTTGATATCGTATCTAAAAGCTCTAGGGATTTATAATAATGTTCTTCCGTTGTCGTCATGATACCAGCCGGAATCTCATCGTCTGCCTGCATCTTTTCCCTTAAGAAACCGATCACGATCCATACTGCTTTCGTCTTGTCACTAAGCCTGATAGCAAGTCCACAGACTTTTGCATATGGGCAGTCCGTAGTCTGTTCTAATACATTCTCAATCCCATCCCCTAACAGGCTGTGCCAGAAATCTTCATATCCCTTTGTCCCTAGCTGTTCCCTGATAAATTTCCAGTCTTCTTCTGATCCATATGCCTTTGTCACAGCTTCTTTTGTCTGTCCCATGCATACAGCATATACATGATCTGCGCCGCAGAACGCATCCTGCAGCATCTGCATCATTTCTTTATCTAATATCTCCCCATCATAGTTTTCATTCATATCCATTCCCACCTTTTTTTGCCAATACTGTAACCTTTCAGTACCCTCATAGTTATCCAATACCTATCTATTTCTAAGTCCGATAATATATAAATAAAACTGCTCTTTTTCGATGATCAGATATTCCTGATATAATTTATATTCCGGATGCAGTCTTAATTGTTTTTTGATAAAACCATTTTCGTTCGAATATAAAACCATCACACCGCCCGGTGCTAATATTTCTTTCGATTTATCAAAAAATCTCTTATAAAACAGATCCTGTTCTTCCTTTGTCTTTTTTCCCCGTACAGGAAGATTCGTAATGATCTCATCAAACAGATATTTATGTTTAAAATCCATATAATCCCTGTGGATGAAATTCACCAGAAGTCCTGCCGCATCCGCATTGATCCTCGCTTTTTCGATTGCTTCTCCGAAAATATCAATCCCATAGATCTCTCTTGCTTTTACAAGTTCATTCCGCTCGATCAACATGGTTCCGACACCACAGCAGGGATCCAGAATCTGTGCATTGTCTTTTAAATATGGCTTTGCAAGTTCTACAAGCAATGCTGCCGCTGATGAACGGATAGAAGCGGAAATACTCTCTTTCCGGTAAGCAAACCGCTCCATCGGTATGGTATACATTTTTAAAAATACAAATATTTTCCGGTCTTTATTAAAAAACAGACGGATCTCAAATTCGTATTCATCTTTTGCATTGAGCAGTTTCCTTCCGCTTTCTTCCTCTATAATGGCTGCTGCCCGCTTGATGTAACGGCTACGTTCTTCTAAGGATAGGCCACCTTTGATATCGATCCTGAAATAATATGGTGCCGGTTCTTTATGGGATACCTGTAATATCTGATATAATTTCGACTCTGCAACTGCTTTTGCAAAGGCTTCCGGTCCATCTTCATAGTGGATTTCTTTTTTTAAGGCAATCGGAAATAAAAGTTCCCGGAATGTCCTGATTTTGCAGATTTCCCTTAAATTGTCCACAACCGCTTTTACACCTAAGGAAGTGACTGCTTTTTTATCTGCATGGACTTTCTCTGCTGTCAGATCTGCATATGCCTGATTGGTTGTAAGCAGGATCGTATATTTCTGATCCCATCCGGTAAATGTATGGATAACTTCTTTTCCTTCTTTCCGCAGAATACGTTCTAATACGTGCAGTTCCTCTCGGATATGTTTCTTATCCTGTTCTTCGGCTTCTTTTTCACATAAGGCTTCATACCGTTCCCTCAGTTTCTCTAAATACGGATATGCGTTCGTATCTTCTAGTGCTTTTAGCAATGTTCCTCGTACAAAAAGTGTCTGTTCTTTCTGATATGCTAAAAATAATGCATCTGACAATTCTGTCAGTTCTAAATCCCCGATCAATGCTGCTGTATTTTTACGCACTTTCGCATCTTCTGACATAAGAAGTGGTCTTAACACCTCTCCATCTCCTATCAGATCTGCCGCTCTGCTGTAATTTTCATCTTCTTTGATAGCTGCACGCAGTCCGCTCAACGCTGCCCGTACATCCTTCTGCTGTCTGATCTGTTCAAAAAGTCCGTCTATCATATTCTTCCTTTCTTTCAGCCATATCTTATGTAATTTATTTTACTTTATTTTGTATGCTTTGACAAGATAAGCCTGCAAACCGTAAGCACATGATCACGTTCCGTTTTTTTCAATATAAGCACTGATATCTGCTTTCATCTGCTCCCATGCAGATGGATTTTCCACATAATATTTCGGACAGTCCTTGCCTGTCACATCATAATGCCGGATCACATCATCAATCGTAAGGTCATATCTTCCTATCAGCCATGCCGTAAGATGCAGCAGAGTATCATAAGTTGCATCCGTAAATCTGCCTGTTTCATCCGGTATGCAGCATTCAATGGCTATCGTATCGGCGTTTCTGTCATTCGATGCATAGGCAATTTCATTGCACGGTATGCACTGTACGATCTCGCCATCTATGCCGATCACAAAATGACTGCTCGCAGAAGTTTCCCCTGAAAGACTGAGTCCTTCAAAATAATCTCTGTTCTGTTTTGCTGTTGTCCCCGGATTTGCTGTATAGTGTATCACAATTCCATTGACCTGCTCTAATGCAATCCCCGGTCTTGAATAGGGATTCACTGTCAGAAGATCTACGGTATATTCCGGTGGATCAGCAACTTTTTTCTCATCTTCCACATATTCCTGCACAACAGGTTCTGCTGCTTGTCCTGCCCTGACTGTCTTTACGATCCTTTCGACTGTAATACCGGCGATCAGCACAAGCACTACGACCAATGCCATCCGTATGTACATTCTCTGTTTGTATCTTTTCCGCTTTAATGCGCGGGCGCCTGCCCTTCTTTTGTCTGTGTTATTCATGGGGTATCCTTTTGTATCATGTATCTCTCATTTGCTTATAACTTATCATATCACAAAACTATTTGAATAGTGAAAAAACTACACACAATTTTTCACATTTTTCACATTTTTTACAATCCCATGGTTCTATTTTTTCATTTGCAGCATATAATAAAAGCACCCCCAGAAAGGAGATGCTTTATGATGTCAGCAGAAACAATATTACCTGAAAACGAAATCGCAGGTTATGAAATCCTGCTCGAAGCTTACGCATGTTACTGTAAACAGGCTGAACTTGAACAAAAAACTCCGATATCTTTTCTCAGTTATATTGCCGCACTCTTTTAACGGTATTATAACGTCTTTATTTCTTCCAGAATTCTTTCCTGTGCCACATTTATCAATTCTTCGGCACATCCACTCTTATCCGTAAATGGGATAAATCCTCCAGCCATTGCGGCATGACCGCCTCCGTTACCAAATCCCTTTAATGCCCTGCTGATGATCTTGCCTGCATCATGCACGCCTTCTTCACTTCGGACAGATAATTTGATTCCATTGTGCTGTATCGCATAAACAACAGAAAAATCTACTTCCACTAATGCTAACATAAAATCCGACACACTTGCGATCAGCGCTTCCGGACAATTCTCGCCTGTACTTGTAAAGCTGACCGTTCCATATACTTTGATATTCTCGATCGCTCTTGAATATGCCATCAGATCTTCAAAGTACAATTCACGGTTTTCAAGCATCTGTATCATACCCTGATCACTCATATCATACATCCGGTACAACATTTCCATATCTTTCTTACAGGTTCCTCTCGAAAGCCGGTCTGTATCGCTGCGGATTCCATAACTCAATGCCGTTGCAGTCCTTGTATCCATCGGGATGCTGCTTTCAAAAAAATATTCTGCGATCATCGTCGCACATGCACCATATTCCGGTCTTATATCTGCATATCTGTATTCTGCTTTTTCATAAGTCGGATGATGGTCAATACAGATGATCTCTGTTCCGGTCATATCAATGATGTTCGAATTGCCCTTTTGCGCATCTACTAAAATGACTTCGTCATCTTCTTCTAAATCTGCCTCGATCTTTTCTAAGTTCTCTAAATGTATCTCTAATAATTCGATCAGCTTTAAGGTATTATATCTGTCAATCTTGCCTTTGTAGCAGATAGTTGCGTCAATATTCTTATGGGCTAACAGCTTCTGAAGCCCGAAAGCACTTGAGATAGCATCCGGATCCGGAAAATTGTGCGTCTGTATGTATACATGGCTGCACTTGATATGTGCAATGACTTCATCTATTTTTTTCATTCATAAGCTCCTCTGTATCAAACTAAGCATAAGTGTACTACCTTTTTCTGATTTGCGCAACATTGTTCACCATTCTAATTTCCCGTATAAAGCTGATAATATTTTCCTTTTTCTAAAAGCAGTTGCTCATGTGTGCCTTTTTCAATGATGCATCCATTCTCTAAAACTACGATACAATCACTATTTTTTACTGTGGAAAGTCTGTGTGCGATAACAAATGTCGTTCTGCCTTCCATCAGCTTATCCATACCATCCTGAACGATCTTCTCTGTTCTTGTATCGATCGAACTTGTTGCTTCGTCAAGGATCAGCACCGGTGGATCAGCAACGGCTGCCCTCGCGATCGATAAAAGCTGTCTCTGTCCCTGGCTAAGGCTTGCACCATCTCCATGCAAAACAGTCTGATAGCCATCCGGTAAACGACGGATAAAACTGTCTGCATTCGCAAGTTTTGCGGCTGCAATGACTTCTTCATCGGTCGCATCTAATCTTCCATAACGGATATTTTCCATAACGGTATTCGTAAATAAATGCGTATCCTGTAAAACCATGCCAAGCGAACGTCTTAAATCTTCCTTTTTGATCTTATTGATGTTAATCCCATCATAGCGGACTTTACCATCGGAAATATCATAGAAACGGTTGATCAGGTTTGTGATTGTTGTCTTTCCTGCTCCGGTAGAACCTACAAAGGCAATTTTTTGTCCCGGTTTGGCATAGAGTTTCACATGATGGAGTACGATCTTATCTTCTGTATAGCCAAAATCCACATCATCTAATACTACATCCCCCATCAGACGGATATAGTCTGTTTTACCGGTTTCCTTATGATAATGTTTCCATGCCCAGATTCCGGTACGTTCCTTTGTTTCTACAAGACCTGCCTCTGTTTCTTTGACATTGCAGAGCGCAACATAGCCATCGTCTGTTTCGGTTTCTTCATCTAACAGTTCAAATATTCTTCCTGCTCCGGCTAAAGCCATAATGATACTGTTTACCTGCTGGCTGACCTGATTGATCGGCATATTAAAACTCCTGTTAAACGTTAGAAAACTTGCCAGTCCACCGATTGTAAAACCGGAAACATGATTTAATGCCAATGCTCCACCGACTAAGGCACACAGCACATAACTGATATTTCCGATCTGTGCATTGATCGGACCTAAGATATTTGCATATTTATTTGCCTGATAAGCGCTGTCAAACAGTTCTTCATTTAATTCTTCAAACTTCTGCATACTTTCCTGTTCATGGCAGAATACTTTGACTACTTTCTGTCCTTCCATCATTTCTTCAATGTAGCCGTTGACAGTACCGATATTTTTCTGCTGTGCCACGAAATAGCTTCCACTGAGTCCTGCTGCTTTTTTCGTTGCATACAGCATGATTGCTACCATACATAATGTCACAACCGTAAGCGGTACATTTAACATGATCATGCTGACTAATACCGATACGATCGTGATCGCACTTGATAAAAGCTGCGGCATACTCTGGCTGATCATCTGGCGTAAAGTATCAATATCATTTGTATAAACTGACATGATATTTCCATGGGAATGTGTATCAAAATATCTGATCGGCAGTTTTTCCATATGTGCAAACATATCATCACGGAGCTGGCGTAAAGTTCCCTGTGTGACATTTACCATGATCCGGTTATATGCATAAGTTGCAGCCACTCCGATGGCATAAAATCCGCCTACTTTTATGATCGCATGGATCAGGTTTGAAAAATCGGGGACATCATGCCCGATAAGCGGTATGATATACACATCGATCAATGTCTTTAAAAACATGGTTCCCTGCACATTTGCCAATACGCTGATAAAAATACAGACTACGACTGCAATACAGGATATACGATACTTTTTCATAACATAGGAAAGCAGTCTTTTCAAAAGTTTTCCGGGATTTTCGATCTTCATTTTTCCTCTGACTGGTGCCGGCATTATAACTCACCTCCGTTTTCATCAAAATCACCGCTTCCACCCATCTGTGATCCATAAACATCACGATAGATCTCGTTTGAAGCTAATAATTCTTCATGTGTGCCAAATCCATTGACTTTTCCATCATCCATAACAATGATCTTATCTGCATTCTGGATACTTGAGATTCTCTGTGCGATGATCAGTTTCGTTGTACCAGGAATTTCTTTTGCAAAGGCTTCTCTGATTTTTGCATCAGTTGCTGTATCTACGGCACTGGTGCTGTCATCTAATACCAGGATCTTTGGTTTCTTTAATAGTGCCCTTGCAATACATAAACGCTGTTTCTGACCACCGGAAACATTACTTCCTCCCTGTTCGATATATGTATCGTACTTATCCGGCATCTTCTGGATAAATTCATCTGCACAGGCAAGACGGCAGGCATATTCACATTCTTCCCTTGTTGCATTTTTATCTCCCCAGCGAAGATTTTCTAAGATTGTTCCGCTGAATAAGACATTTTTCTGCAATACGACTGCGACCTCGTTTCTGAGCGTTTCAAGATCATAACCTCTGACATCTTTGCCACCGACTTTCACGCAGCCTTCGGTCACGTCATACAGACGGCTGATCAGATTGACAAGACTCGTCTTTGCACTTCCGGTCCCGCCGATGATCCCGATCGTTTCGCCGGAATGTATCGTAAGGTTAATATCTGTAAGAACTGCCTTTTCTTTTTCTTTCTGATATCCAAAAGACACATGCTCAAATTCAATACTTCCATCCGGTACGACGGTATCTGCATCTTTAGGATTTGTAAGATCAGCTTTTTCATTTAACACTTCTGCAATACGTTCTCCACTTGCAATACTAAGTGTTACCATAACAAATACCATGGAAAGCATCATAAGGCTCATTAAGATATTCATGCAGTATGTCAAAAGACTCATCAGTTCACCTGTAGTCAGTGTACTGCTTACAATCATTTTTGCTCCAAGATAACTGATCCCAAGAATACATGCATAGACGGTGAACTGCATGACCGGTGCATTAAATGCGATCAATGATTCTGCTTTTACAAACATGCGGTATACATTGCTGCTTGCTGCATGAAACCGGCTGGTTTCGTAATCTTCCCTTACAAATGCCTTAACCACGCGGATACCTGTTACATTTTCCTGTACACTCGCATTTAATTCATCATACTTCCGGAATACCGTATCAAAATATTTCATTGTCTTTTTGATGATTGCAAATAAAATCCCACCTAAAAATAAGACAGCCACTAAATAGACGGTTGCTATTTTTGCATTGATAAAATAAGCCATGATCAGTGCACAGATCAGACTTGCCGGTGCACGCATACACATACGCAGGATCATCTGATAAGCATTCTGGATATTCGTGACATCTGTTGTCATTCGTGTTACTAATCCCGCTGTACTGAATTTGTCAATATTGGAAAAGGAAAATGTCTGGATATTTTCATACATGGCATTCCTCAGATTCTTTGCAAATCCTGCAGATGCCTTTGCCCCATATTTTCCACCCATAATACCTGCAAACAGACCGATGGCTGCCATAACGACCATGATCGCTCCCATTTTGTAAATGTGATGGATATCTCCTTTTTCTACACCATTGTCTACGATAGATGCCATAAGTAACGGTATAAATGTTTCCATAATGACTTCTAAGATCATATACGCCGGTGTTTTTAAGGAATCTTTCTTATATTCCTTAATCTGTGCCATAAGTGTCTTTAGCATAAATCATGCCTCCTTCAAATTTGATTTTATTTTATCTAACAATCGGAAAAATTCTTCTTTTTCTTCTTTGGAAAGATCTTTTTCTAACTGCTCATGGAACCGATCGATTTCTGAACGTACCCGTTTCTGCAGCTTACGTGCCTTTTCTGTCAGTTCGATCTTTTTTAACCGTGCATCTTTTTCGATCTGTGTGCGCCGGATATAGCCCCGCTGTTCTAGTCCCTGTAACATGACTGTTGCACTTGACCTTCTGATATTAAACTCCTCCTCGATATCCTTCTGAAAAATATCCTGTGTTTCCTCATGATCCATAATATAGCCCATCATCGCATTCTGTGCACCTGTCAGTCCATCAAATTCCGGTGACGAAAATGTCGTATCTAATTTTCTGCGTATCATATTTGATAAGCATTTGATCTCAAATCCGATTGCTCTCTGCTGCTTCAAAATCGTTCTCCTTCTTTTGTTAGTTTTCTAACTTGTTTGTTAGGTAACTAACAATATTGTACTCAGTTTTCTTAAAAATGCAAGTATTATTTCCGTATTTTTTTCCGATAAGACATGAAGTGAAATATTACTTTCTTTTTAAAAAAACTGTGCTATAATAAATGTAGTATGCGATAAAATAGAATTGAGGGGGCATTATTATATGAATATAAATGAATCTGCTGAAAATTACTTAGAAACTATTCTCGTCTTAAGCAAACGGCTTCCTGTCGTTCGTTCGGTAGATATTGCTGTTGAAATGAATTTCAAAAAATCAAGTATCAGTGTTGCCATGAAAAACCTGCGTGAAAACGGATACATCACAGTCAGTGATGCCGGTTTTATCACTTTAACAGACAAGGGACATGAAATTGCCGACATGATCTATGAACGCCACACATTTCTTTCCGAATGGCTGATGGCTCTTGGCATTTGTGAAGAAACGGCTGTCGAAGATGCCTGCCGTATGGAGCATGTGATCAGTCCTGACAGCTTTGCCGCTATTAAGAAATATGTTGCCGATTCCGGTTTAAAAAAATAACAATAATATTTATCATCAATTAATAAAACAGCCGGTATTGTCAGATGTATCTGATCGATCACATTTCTGACAATACCGGCTGTATTTCTAACATTCGATTCTTAAGATCCTGTATCATGCAGCCAGGTTTAATTTCCTGCTACTACATCCTGCATATCATAATAACCTGCTTTTTTATCCTGAATATATTTTGCAGCTTCTACCGCACCTTTACCAAATACGGCTCTTGAATATGCGGTATGCTTGATCTCGATCACTTCATCTTTTCCGGCAAAAATGATCTCATGCTCTCCGACGATCGTACCGCCGCGGACTGCTGAGATTCCGATCTCATTCTTCTCTCTCTTTTTACGCTCCTTGCTTCTGTCATAAACATATTTGTATGCCTGATCCATGGCATCATTCATTGCATCTGCCAATGCAAGAGCTGTACCGCTTGGTGCATCTAATTTCTGATTATGATGTTTCTCCACGATTTCAATATCATAACCTGCCGGAGCGAATACTTTTACAGCCTGTTTTAACAGATCAAATAAAACATTGATACCCAGTGACATATTTGCTGATTTTAATACCGGAATCTTTTTACTTGCTTCGTCTGCTTTCTTTAACTGTTCTTCACTTAAACCTGTGGTACAAAATACCAGTGGAAGATTCTTCTCTACACAGTAATCTAATACTGCATCTGCTGCTTTTGCATTTGAAAAATCGATCATCACATCTGCATCTACATCACATGCTGTAATATCCGTAAATACCGGGTAGGCATTTTTTCCTTCATCTGCAATATCAATTCCTGCAACGATCTCTGCATCTGCATCTTCACTACAGATACCTGAGATCATCTGTCCCATCTTTCCATTGCATCCATGCATGATTATTCTTGTCATTTTCTTCTCTGCTCCTATTTCTCTTGACTTGTATTTGATATACGAATCACTTGCCTGCTATAAAACTATGCACTTATGCCAACTTGATTCCGTATGCTTTCATGGCTTCTGCTAATTTCTTTGCATTTTCCACGCCCATTTCGCAAAGTGGTGCACGAAGTGAACCAACATTCATTCCCATCAGATTTAATGCTTTTTTCACAGGGATCGGGTTGACTTCTGAAAACAGTGCATCCACTAACGGTTCTGCTTCTAACTGCATTTTTGCTGCACCTGCAATATCTCCTTCAAAGAATTTCATGCACATATCATGTACCTGCTTTGGTGCAACATTTGACCATACGGAGATCACACCGATTGCACCAAGTGACATTAACGGAACAACGATCCCATCTTCACCGGAATACATATCAAGCTTACCATCTGTTAAATACATGGTTCTTGCAGCCTGTGCCACATTACCTGTTGCTTCTTTTAAACCTACGATATTTTCTACATGTTCAAATAAATGTGCTGCTGTTTCCGGTAAAATATTACATCCGGTACGTCCCGGCACATTATACATAATGATCGGAAGTTTGACTGCATCTGCGATCTGTGTGTAATGACCGATCAGACCTGTCTGTGTGGCTTTATTATAATATGGAGTAACAACTAAAAGTCCGTCTGCCCCTGCTTTTTCTGCCTCCTGTGAAAGCTGGATCGCTGTTGCTGTACAGTTAGAACCTGTTCCTGCAACGACCGGTATTCTGTGATTGGTAAATTTGACTGCTGCTTTGATCACATCAAGATGTTCTTCTATGGATAAAGTAGAGCCTTCTCCGGTCGTACCTGCGATCACGATACAATCCGTTCCTTCTTTTACCTGAAAATCGATCAGCTCCTCTAATTTTTCATAATTTACATCCAGATTATCTTTCATTGGGGTTACGATCGCAACACCTGCTCCTTTAAAAATTGACATTTTATTTCCTCCTGTATCTTTTTAGTTTCCTATAAATCTCTAACTCTTTGCATCTATTTCCTGCAAAATAAAACCGGCTCCTTATGTGAGCCGGTCATAGAGTTTCCATTTATACGATAGCGCACCATCTTGCTATGAAGATGACAGTCATACATCTCTTAAATGTATACCCAAGAGAATCCTCACAGGAATGATCCTCTTTCGGCGTTCTCCCCTTTTGCTTATCTTCTTCTGCACCTGCTGCATCCGATAAGTTACTGATGAATCACGCAACCTCTATCCGGTACTTTTATTCACTGTTATATGAAATATAACACTCTGCTATTTAATTGTCAATATCCTTGCCCTGCTTTTCCGGTATCTTTTCCGGTATCAGATGATAAATCTCGTCGATATAAGGACGAAGTTCATCACTTAACACCCAGCCGGTCATGATCAGATCGGTATCGTCTAATCTTGCACCGATCAGTGTTTTTAATTCTTCTGCAGCGATCAATCCATGATCTACCAGTCCTAATACTTCATCTAAGATCACAAGATCACATTCTCCGGTAGTCAGCACTTTCTTTGCAAAATTGATCCCATTTTTAATATTTTTAACTTCTTCTAACTGTTCTTCTTCGGAAAGTTCGCTAAAATATTCTTCTGATTTTTCAAAACGGAAAAACTTGATCTCCGGTTCTAACCGTTTTAAAAACTCCATTTCCTCATCCGATTTTCCTTTTAAAAACTGAATGATAAAAACGGTTTTTCCTTCAGCGGCAGCACGTATTGCCCTTCCTAATGCTGCAGGTGACTTTCCCCTGCCTGCGCCATAATATACCTGTACGCTTCCAGTTGCCATACTAACCTCCCCTGCCTTAAGGCAGTCATCTCTTATCTTCCGTTATACATATATTTCTATCCCCAGATTTCAAATGATAACGATCCAAAATCATTTCCTTAAAATACCAATGCAATTTCGAATAGTTACAAAATACCACAAACTCTAAAAAAAAGCAAATTTTATTCCAAACGCTCTACTTTACTTACAGATACTTCATATGCAACTCTTTTCTCAGTGACTGTTTCAGCGATCTTTTTCACATATTCCCTGCTCTGTATCCTGCCCCAGATCTCTACATGGCTTCCTACTTCAAAACCTGATGCAAATCTCGCATTTCTTCCCCAGCAGATACATGGTATGTAATCTGATTTTCCATAAGAACGGTTGACTGCGATCAGCAGGTCAGCGATTTCCCTTCCAAGCGGTGTTTTCCGGTAGATCGGTTCTTTGCACACATATCCGTCTAAGTAGATCTGATTGCTCTTATACTCTTCTTTTTCTTCTTCCACAAACTCGATCTCTCTTGCAAATACAGAGAGCATCAGACGATTTTTCTTTTCCTCATGTCTGTTATATGAACGGAACTGTCCCGTCACATGTATCATCTGTCCCTCATAATTTTGTGTAGTATCTGCCAGTCTTTCAGAAATCATGATCGGAATGATATCTGCAAAATCACTTAATCGGTTTACAGAAACATCTACCATATAAAAGCCTTCCCCATAGACTTCGTGGCTGTACCGAAAATCAGATATGATAGTTCCTACAATAGATACTTGGTTGTTTTCAAAAATTTTATCTGCCATGAATTTTTCTCCCTTCCTCTTTCCCGGTTTATTTTATCCGGTGAACTGTACATCGATGGCATATCGATCTGTTACACTAATATATTTATGCAAAAGATTTTCTTTTAGAACTCCTCTGCAACGACCACTGCCTATTTTTACCATGTTTATTTTACAAAAATTCGCTTTTTCTGTCGATAAAAATGCGGTTTCTAATTTGCACTTGATAAATGCCCAAAATATGATAAAATAAGTAGTCGGGCTTTTGCCTGTTTTATATCCGGTAACTAAATGATAGTTTTTTATACAGAAAGAAGGATTATTTTATGAAAATGAAAAGAGAGGACGTTCGTAATATCGCGATCATTGCCCACGTTGACCATGGTAAAACGACATTAGTTGATGAACTCTTAAAGCAGAGCGGTGTTTTCCGTGAAAACCAGGAAGTTCAGGAACGTGTCATGGACTCAAACGATATCGAAAGAGAACGTGGTATTACCATTCTTTCTAAAAATACTGCTGTATTTTATAAAGATACAAAGATCAACATCATTGATACTCCGGGACATGCTGACTTCGGCGGCGAAGTAGAACGTGTCTTAAAAATGGTGAATGGTGTTATCCTCGTTGTAGATGCTTTTGAAGGTGTTATGCCACAGACAAAATTCGTATTGATGAAGGCACTCTCCTTAGAGCTGCCGGTTATCGTCTGTGTCAATAAGATCGACAGACCGGAAGCACGTCCAGATGAAGTTGTCGATGAAGTGCTAGAATTATTTATGGATCTCGATGCATCTGATGAACAGTTAGACTGCCCATTTATCTTTGCTTCTGCAAGAAATGGTTATGCGATGAAAGACTTAAATGATCCTAAAACAGATATGATGGACTTATTTGATACGATCGTGGATTATATCCCTGCACCGGAAGGTGATCCTGATGCCGGTACACAGGTTCTGATCAGTACGATCGATTATAATGAATATGTCGGACGTATCGGTGTTGGAAAAGTAGACAATGGCTGTTTAAAAGTCAATCAGGATGCCCTGCTCGTCAACCATCACGAACCTGACAAGCAGCAGAAAGTCCGCATCAGCAAGTTATATGAATACGATGGTTTAAATAAAGTAGAAGTCACGGAAGCTAAGATCGGTTCTATCGTGGCAATTTCCGGTATTGCAGACCTTCACATCGGAGATACGATCTGTTCTCCGGATCATCCAGCTGCGATCCCGTTCCAGAAAATTTCTGAGCCTACACTTTCAATGAACTTTATCGTCAATGACAGCCCGCTTGCCGGACAGGAAGGTAAATATGTCACTTCCCGCCATATCCGCGACAGACTGTTCCGTGAATTAAATACAGATGTCAGCCTTCGTGTAGAAGAAACCGACAGTCCTGACAGTTACAAAGTATCCGGACGTGGAGAACTCCATTTATCTGTCCTGATCGAAAATATGCGTAGGGAAGGTTATGAATTTGCTGTAAGTAAAGCAGAAGTTTTATACCATACAGACGAAAACGGCAAGAAAACAGAACCGATGGAATTAGCATATGTCGATGTTCCAGATGACTTTACAGGTGCTGTTATCTCAAAATTAAGTACACGTAAAGGAAATCTTTTAAATATGAAGAGCATCAGCGGCGGTTATACTCGTCTGGAGTTTAAGATCCCTTCCCGCGGACTGATCGGTTATCGTGGTGAATTTATGACAGATACAAAAGGAAATGGTATCATCAATACGATTTTTGACGGCTATGAACCATACTGTGGTGACATTGCATACCGTAAACAGGGTTCCCTGATCGCATTTGAAAGCGGCGAATCCGTTACTTACGGTCTGTTCTCCGCACAGGATCGTGGTACTTTATTTATCGGACCGGGTGAAAAAGTATATTCCGGTATGGTCATTGGTTCTTCTTCAAGAGCAGAGGATATCGAGATCAATGTCTGCAAGAAAAAACATCTGACAAATACACGTTCTTCTTCTGCTGATGAAGCACTAACCCTTGTTCCACCAAAGGTATTAAGCTTAGAGCAGGCGATCGATTTTATTGATGTAGATGAACTTCTTGAAGTTACACCGGAAAGTCTTCGTATCCGTAAACGTATCTTAGATCCGACACTCCGTAAGAGAGCAAGTTTCAAAAAATAAAGATCTTGATGAAAATAAGGACGATATCCATTTGGTGATATCGTCCTTATCTTTTAATAGTCCATTACTTTTACTGTTACACTAAACAATGATTTATTCAGCATCTACTCTTTCTTCGATATCAGATACCGGTTCTTTTAATCCTTCGATCACGATACCGTTTTTCTTTGCATAATCCCAGAGTGCCGCATGGATTGCTTCTTCTGCAAGCAGGGAACAATGTACTTTTACAGGTGGAAGTCCGTCTAAAGCCTCCATAACTGCTTTATTGGTAACTTCTAATGCCTCCTGAACAGTCTTTCCTTTGACAAGTTCTGTTGCCATGCTGCTGGTTGCGATTGCTGCGCCACAGCCGAAAGTCTTAAATTTTGCTTCCTGAATGATACCGTTATCATCAATATCTAAATACATCCGCATGATGTCACCACATTTTGCATTTCCAACAGTGCCGACACCACTCGGGTCTTCGATTTCTCCAACATTTCTGGGATGATTAAAATGATCCATTACCTTTTCACTATACATTTGCTTTCTCCTTCTTCAAATAGTCTTCGTATAATGGTGACATACTGCGCAGACGCTCAATGATTTTCTTAAGCTCGTCCACTACCTTGTCGATTTCTTCTTTTGTATTCTTCTCTGATAAAGTCAGACGCAGGGAACCATGTGCGATCTCGTGCGGTCTGCCGATGGCAAGCAGTACATGGGAAGGATCAAGAGAACCTGATGTACATGCAGAACCACTAGAACCACAGATACCTGCCTGATCTAATAAGATCAGCATGGATTCACCTTCGATAAAGCGGAAACAAAAATGGATATTGTTTGGCAGACGTTTTGTCCGGTGTCCGCTTAATACTGCAAACGGAATCTCGTTTTCAATACGTGAGATCGCATAGTCACGCAGTTTTGTTTCATATTTAATATTGCTCTCTAAATTTTCTTTTGCAATCTTAGCTGCTGCTGCAAGTCCGACGATTCCCGGTACATTATGTGTGCCGGCACGTTTACCACGTTCCTGTGAACCTCCATGGATAAATGCTCCGATCCTGACATTCTTACGGATATATAAAAATCCGATTCCCTTTGGTCCATGGATCTTATGTCCGCTTGCACTTAACATATCGATCCGCATTTCTTCTACATCGATCGGAATATGCCCAAATGCCTGCACGGCATCTGTATGGAAGAAAATTTCATGTTCTTTGGCAATCTTACCGATCTCTGCGATCGGCTGGATTGTTCCGATCTCATTATTTGCTGACATGATCGAAATTAAGATCGTGTCTTCCCGAATGGATTTCTTTAACTGCTCTAAATCGATCAGACCATTTTCGTCTACATCTAAGTAAGTCACTTCATATCCTCTGCTCTCTAAGTATTCGCAGGTATGCAGAATTGCATGATGTTCGATCTTAGAAGTGATGATATGTTTTCCTTTTTTTGCATAAGTTTCTGCTGTTGCAACAAGTGCCCAGTTGTCAGATTCGCTTCCGCCACCGGTAAAATAGATTTCTTCCGGCTTCGCATTTAACATTTCTGCAATTTCTTCTCTTGCACGTTCTACTTTGTTCTTGCTTTCCTGTGCAAACTGGTATACACTAGAGGGGTTTCCATAATATTCTGTAAAATACGGCTTCATTTCTTCAAAAACTTCCGGATAGACCTGTGTGGTTGCTGCATTGTCTAAATAGATCAGTTTTTCCACGTTTGATTCCTTCTTTCTGTGATAGATTTTATATTTTTCCCATATGTTTTATATGATATATGTTGTAAAGAAAAGGTCTGCCTTTGATTTCGACAGACCTTTTTACTGCTTACCTTTATGACATATCAACAGTAATACTCATCTGTTGCATACAGCTTATCACGCATTTCCTAGTATGTCAATAGGTTTTATTCGTTAATGTTACGGAAATTTGTTTTTCTGTATAAGAACCGCCATCTGCGATCTGTACGGTAACTGTTACAGTATCTCCAACTTTGTATTTATTGATACACTCTTTTAATTCTTCCATGGAACCGACTTCTGTATCATCTACCTTAGTGATAATACTTCCTGTCGTAATACCTGCATTTGCTGCACCGCTGCCATCGACGATCTGTGCTACATAGACACCTTCCGGCATATTGTACTGTTTTGATACATCTTCTGTTACATCAACACCATAAATTCCAAGATAAGGACTTCCGGTTGTCGTTGTCTTTCCATTGGCGATCAGATCCTCTAAGATCGGTTTTGCAGTTGCCATCGGGATCGCAAATCCCATACCTTCCACGCTTGTGTCTGAATATTTCGAAGAATTGATTCCAATGACTTCACCTTTGACATTTAATAATGCACCACCACTGTTTCCCGGATTGATCGCTGCATCTGTCTGGATCAGGCTGTTAGAAATGCTTTCGCCTGTTGTTTCGTCCTGAATCGTAACTTCTCTGCCTAATGCACTGATAACACCGGTCGTAACGGACTGTCCATATCCTAATGCATTACCGATCGCAATGGCTGCTTCACCAACAGCAAGCTGGTCGGAATCACCGATCGTTGCGATCTTTATGGTATTTAATGTATCTTCTGACAGATCAGATAATGCCACCTGTACGACTGAAAGATCATCAGATGGATCTGTACCTCTTACTGTTGCCGATGCTGTTGTTCCATCTGAAAACTGTACAGTCAACGCTGTAGAACCCTCTACAACATGATTATTGGTTGCGACATATAAATAATTATCATCTTTATTTACAAGGATACCGGAACCGCTGCTTTCATTCTCAACGATCTGTCCCTGTCCGAAGAAACTTTGTACTTCCTGCTGTGTCATGCTTGTGATCGCAACGATCGATGGCATTACCTCATCTACCACATCGGATATATCGGAAGAACTTACACTTGCTGCCGTACTCGTCGGCTGTATCTTCGTTACGGCTGTATCAGAACTTTCTGTCTGCGTGCTTTTTGGAAACTGCTGCCCGATAAAGTAACTAGCTCCCGAAAATGCGGTTCCGCCAACCACACCAAATACCAATGCCAATGCTGCACATTTTGTCATCTTCTTAAAAAAACTCTTTTTACTCATAAAAAAACAACTCCTTTCAACTGTTGTTATTATTCTCTTTTTGTAAGTGTTTTGAATAATGATCTCTATCTCATTTACAAGGAGTAGTTTAGTGCTGATTTATGTTCCATTTTTGATAAAATTATGAACAAAGTATGTCTTTTTACATAATTTCTATGATCTCACCTGTTTCCATGAAATGTTTGCAGTCGATCACACGCTGGTTCTTAGAGCCTTTGAATTTCAACATGATGCTGTACTCTTCTTCCACAAATGGACCATCTACAAGCACATCGATCAATGCGAGCATCGCATCGGTATCTTTGGTATGACATGTACCGCCTGCGATCAGGTCACGATCTAATATATATCCTGTATATGCCCAGATATCTTTTCCGGCACATTCTTTTTTGATACGCTCTAAAAAAGGCAGTAACACTGCCTGATTTTCCGGTTCCATCGGATCACCGCCTAATAAAGTAAGTCCTTTGATATAATCCGGTTCTAAAGATGCCATGATTGCATCTTCTACTTCTTTTGTAAATGCTTCTCCATGGGCAAAGTCCCATGTTTCCGGCTGAAAGCAGCCCTTACAGTGGTTTCTGCAGCCGGAAACAAATAAAACTGTACGTACTCCTGTGCCATTTGCAATATCGCAATATTTAATTGCAGAATAATTCATTGTATTCTCCTTTTATAAGTGCAGCACCCGGTCTTTGATCTCCTGCGTACGTCCCTGATTCCAGAACTGTGTGCCAATATATCCACAGGTTCTCCGTGCCACGTTCATTTTATCCTGATCCCTGTTCTTACAGTTCGGGCATTCCCAGACTAATTTACCGCTTTCATCGGTCACGATCACAATTTCTCCATCATAGCCGCATACCTGACAATAATCACTTTTCGTATTTAATTCTGCATACATGATATTGTCATAGATATACTGCATCACCGAAAGTACTGCTTCTATATTATTTGTCATGTTAGGCACTTCCACATAACTGATCGCTCCACCCGGAGATAATTTCTGGAACTGCGATTCAAATTTCAATTTTGTAAATGCATCTATTTTTTCACTGACATGCACATGATAACTGTTGGTGATATAATTCTTATCCGTCACACCCGGAATGATACCAAAGCGTTTCTGCAGGCATTTTGCAAACTTGTATGTTGTGGATTCTAACGGTGTGCCATAAACACTGAATCCGATATTTGTTTCCTGTTTCCATTTTTCACAGGCATCATTTAAACGCTGCATGACTGCAAGCGCAAACGGTGTCGCTTTCGGATCTGTATGGGAAAGTCCTGTCATATAATAAGTACATTCTGATAATCCTGCATAGCCTAAGGATATGGAAGAATATCCATCATACAAAAGTTTGTCGATCGGCTCTCCTTTTTTCAGTCTGCCTAATGCCCCATACTGCCATAAGATCGGTGCAACATCTGAAGCTGTTCCCTTTAAGCGGTTATGGCGGCACATCAGGGCTTTTTTACAGAGTTCTAACCGTTCGTCCATGATCTCCCAGAACTTATCCATATCTCCATTTGAACTGCACGCTGCATCAACGAGATTTAATGTGACCACTCCCTGATTGAATCTTCCATAAAATTTATATTTTCCATTTTCATCTTTATAAAGATTTAAAAAGGAACGGCAGCCCATACATGGATAACAGTTTCCGTCTTTTAACTCTTTCATCACTTTTTCGGAAATATAATCCGGCACCATACGCTTTGCGGTACATTCTGCTGCTAATTTTGTCAGTTCAAAGTATTTGCTGCCTTCTTTGATATTATCTTCTTCTAAGACATAGATCAGTTTCGGGAATGCCGGTGTGATCAGAACGCCTGCTTCATTTTTTACACCATAGATCCTCTGTTTTAAAACTTCTTTGATCACAAGGGCTAAATCTTCTCTTGTCCTGCCTTCCGGTACTTCATTTAAGTACATAAAGACAGTCACAAACGGAGCCTGTCCATTCGTCGTCATCAGCGTGATGACCTGATACTGGATCATCTGTACTCCGCGGGTGATCTCCTCTAATACCCTTGATTCCACAACATGACTCAACTGTTCTTCATTTAATTCAATGCCTGCTAATTCAAATTCTTTTTTCACTTCTCTGCGGAATCTGTGTCTGCTGACATCAACAAATGGTGCTAAATGTGACAGGGAAATGCTCTGTCCACCATACTGGGAACTTGCGATCTGTGCAATGATCTGTGTCGCAATATTACATGCAGTAGAAAAACTGTGCGGTTTTTCGATCATCGTACCGCTGATCACAGTTCCATTCTGCAACATATCCTCAAGATTTACCAGACAGCAGTTATGCATATGCTGTGCAAAATAATCGGAATCATGGAAATGAATGATTCCCTGCTCATGCGCTTCTACTACATCTGGTGGCAGAAGGAAACGGCGCGTGATGTCCTTGCTGACCTCTCCTGCCATATAATCACGCTGTACACTGTTGACTGTCGGGTTTTTATTGGAATTTTCCTGTTTTACTTCTTCATTATCACATTCTAACAGACTTAAGATCTGCTCATCTGTAGAATTTGCCTTACGCACTAAGGCTCTCTCATAACGGTAGGTAATATAATTGCGGGCGACGGTAAATGCCTGCTGCTGCATGATCTCATTTTCTACAAGATCCTGTATTTCCTCTACATTTAATGCACGGTTCATACTGCTGCAGACTTCTTCGACATGCTCAGAAATCTCCTGCATCTGCTCCTCTGATAATTTTTCACTTTCGACTACAGAATTATTCGCTTTTAAAATTGCCTTTTCTATTTTTGAAATATTAAAATCTTCCTCTGTCCCACTTCTTTTTATGATTTTCATAATTGCCTTCCGCACCTCTCTATCTTGTATGGTTCTTTTGTTAAAAGCAAAAAAATTGTACCACATATAGTATATTACGTCAATGTAAAATCTACATATGGTACTTTTTCTTACATTTTCTACAGATTTCACAGATGTCCTGCGAACTCTTTCCATTTCTCTGTTATTATCTGTCAATTTCCATTTTATTATGCCAAATGAAAAAGTTTTCTGATTTCTCCTATAAAATATAAGGAACCAAACGCAACTGTTTTATCTCTGATCTGTAAAAAAGCCTCCTGCATCTGCTCTGTATTTTCTGCAAAAACCCCATAACTTCTGATATATTCCGCTAACGTTTCTCCCTGCAATGCCCTGCCGCTATCCGGTGTGACTGTCGTTACACTTTCTGCTAACGGAAGGATCTCCTTTACCATCTGTTTATAATCTTTATCTGCAAGCACCCCCATAATAAAACGAAACTTTTCATTCGGATATAATTCCTTTAAACTTTCGGCTAATGCATGGACTCCATGACCGTTATGCGCACCATCGATCAACAGGTACGGCTCTTTGCTGATCAGTTCCATCCTGCCATTCCATGTGGCATTTTCTATTCCCTGCGAAATCTGTGCATCGGTAATCTCAAATCCATATATCCGCAAGGCTTCTGCTGCAAAAACAGCAACCATGGCATTTTCTCTCTGGTGCATACCAAGCATACGCATCCGATAACTGCCCTTTCCTTCGTAAGAAAATCCATGGTCAACTGCCTTTATCTTCTCTGCTTCTACAAACTGATAAGAAATCCCAAGTTTACTGCAACAATCTTTTAAAACTTTTTCTGCCGGCTGTTGCTGGCTCTCTGATACCATGAACGTATTTGGTTTTAAGATGCCTGCTTTTTCCGCTGCGATCTGATCTAACGTATCACCTAACACTTCCGTATGGTCATATCCGATCTTCGTGATCACACTGACAAGTGGTGCAGAGATCACATTCGTGGAATCTAATCTGCCGCCAAGCCCCGTTTCTAAGATCACAAGCCGGCAGCCCTGCTCCCTAAAATACAAAAGTGCCATTGCCAGGCAGTAATCAAACATGGTCGGATGCACTTCAAGATCCAGATTTAACAGCATTTCCCCAAGTCTTGCTGCATCTTCTTCTGGTATCTGTCTGCCATCTACCTGTATCCTCTCTGTAAAATCGATCAGATGCGGTGAGGTAAACATTCCTGCCCGGATACCTGCTTCTTTTAAGATTTCACGCAAAAAAGCTGCCGTAGAGCCTTTTCCATTCGTTCCTGCAATATGGATAAACGCAAGATCGTTCTGTGGATTGCCTACAGCAGCCAGTAGCTTCCTGCTGACTACAACGCCCGGCAGACTGCCGAACCTTCTTTTATTTTCAATCGTATGAATAATTTCCTGATATTCCATAACTAAACCGCTATAATTACTCCGCCATCATTTGCATACATACTGCTGATACCGGCGGTATCTGCAATAATGATCTTTTTAAACTTCGTAATCCTTTCAATTTCTTCTTTGACCGATTCTGCACGCATCGGACAATTACAGTGAGAAATTGCTAAAATTCTCTCCCCGCTGTCATCTACTTTAGAAATTGCTTCTTCTACCATTTTCTTTAAAGCTTTATTCATTCCCCTTGCCTGTGCTAACTGGCAGATGGAACCTTCCGGTGTAGATCCCATGACCGGTTTAATATTCAATGCATTTGCAACAAATGCTTTTAAGTTGCTTAACCTGCCATTTTTCCGCAGGGTTTCTAATGTTTCAAGGACAAAATAAGTATGCTGCGTACCAATATATGCCTCTACAACTTCTACAATCTTATCAAATTCCATTCCGGCTTCTTCACATTCCTGTACGCGGATACCGATCAAAGTCTCTCCGATCGATGCAGAGCGGGAATTGAATACATAGATCTGCTTTTTTTCTTTGCCATATTCTTCTTCATAGAGATTTTTTGCAAGAACAGCACTGTTATATGAACCACTTAATTCCTTTGACAAAGTTACTACATAGATATGCTCTGCCTCTCCTTTAAATGCTTCCATATACCGTTCCGGTGAAGGGCAGGAGGATTTCGGGCCAACCGGACTTTCTTTGACTTTTTTTAAAAAATCCTGCTGGTCAAATGTAGCATCATCCACAATACGGTGTCCATTCACTTCCATTTCTAACGGCACAGACTCATAATGTCCGTCTGCTTTTAACTCTTCTGTCAGTTCTCCACAACTATCAATGATAATCTTATACATCTACTACCTCCATATCAGACATCTATGTCAAATATTATTCTTTTCTATTTTATGTAGTATTCATTACCAGATGTATCTTATCACAAATTATCTGTATTGTATAGAGTGAATTGTTATTTTATACTTTTTTAATGACTATTCAGTTACTGTTCAGACGCAAGCTTGACACCGCACTGTCAAGCTATGCACCATAGTGTTAATTATTGTGTGATTACAGCCTCTGTCTCGTAGAGGCATTTTAAATGGGCTGTTAGCGAAATCATTAAGAAAAGTGAAACGTCAGCACATACAGTTCTGTATCTTCCAGATAATATACGGAAGAAATATTTTCACAATAATCTGCTATATGCTCTTTCGTAATAAAATAGTCTAATGCCTGTTCATATAACTCTGCTGCAGAAAATTTAACCGCCACAGCATCTTTCTGAGCATCCCATGCCTCTTTTAAAATGGCTCCGACTGCTTCCGGCTGCCAGTCCGTAAAATAGCTCTGTTCTCTTACAAAATAATTATCTTCCATACTGCTGCATTCCGGCAGCGGAAAACTGACATCTGCTGTATGTGTCCGGCTGATCTCCTCCGAAGTAACTGCTAAATAATTATAATTGACATATTTTGCAGTCTGGCTCGCATCATCTAAATATCTTGAATTGCCCCATGTCGTATCCATATAATAGTAATTTCCATCTAATTTTACCAGATTCCATGCATGGGATTCCCCATTGGCAGTCCCTGTTACGATCACGCTCTCCATACCAAGCATTTTTAACAGATACTGCGTTGCACAGGCATATCCCTGACACACCGTAGCCCGGTTTAAAAACGCACTGATGATATTCTGGTTATTATCCACAGATGAATCATAATCTACATTCTGCACTAAGATCTCAAAAACGTATTTTGCCTTGTCATAATCAGAATCCGTAACTGAAATACCATCTAGCAATTCTTCCGTCGATGCGTCGATCTGTGCCTGCAGTTCCATACGTTTATCATAGTCCATCGTATATTTTGGGGAAAAATCCATACTGATCAGCTTACCCCCTCTGGTATACTGCGTATAAGCATAACCGGAGATCCAGAACAGTCCTCCATAATCTGCACAAACCGCTTTGTATGCCTGTTCTAAGACCTGAATATCTGTCGTGGATACTTCTACTTTTTCTTTTTGTAAAAGTATCGCCGTCAAAACTTCATCATACACCTGCTTCGTCTGTACATCTAATGCCACATAGGCATAATTTTTCGCATAAGGATCACTTCCTTCTATGCCAGATGCCGTATCAGACGTTTCTGTATCTTTTGTTTTAGAATCGGAAGTTTCTTGTGATGCTGTATCTATGGATTCTGTTTCCGACAACTTCGCATCTGAAACATGTCCGGCTTTTTCTGTGTCAGCGTTATCTTCCCCACAGAAAAACTCATCAACAGCTGCCCCCTCCTGTGAGATCTCTGTCCTGATATTTTCATATAGTTCCTTCATCTGACAGCCGGACAACAATAACATGCTGCTGACTGCTGCCAGAAGAAAACAACTTCTCTTTTTATTTATTTTCACAGTTTCCTCCATTTATCAAAAATGTACCATTACTGCATACCATACCATGCCCGAATGCAGGCAGTCAGCGAACCGATATCATTTGTGCCCATCATTTCCCTTGCAGAATGCATCGCGAGTACCGGAATGCCAAGGTCCACTGTCGGCACAGGCAGTAGTGCAGATGCGATTGCGCCTAAGGTACTGCCGCCTGCGATATCAGAACGGTTGACAAATTTCTGGTAAGAGATCCCATTCGCTTCGCAGATCTGTTGTACAATGGCAACTGCTTTGCAATCTGTCGCATAGGACTGGGAAGATGCTTCTTTCAGGCAGAATCCTCCATTTAATACCGGTTGGTTCGTCACATCCATTTTTCCCGGCTGGTTCGGATGCAGTGCATGTGCAACATCTACAGACAATAACATACTCTGATAGAGTGCCGTCTGCACTTCTTTAGCATCTGCTCCTAATGCAGTTACAATCCTGCTTAAAATATCCCTTAACAATAAAGATGCCGCCCCCTGTTTACTGCGGCTGCCGATCTCCTCATGGTCAAAAAAGATTGCAAGATTGATCCCACCAGCACGCCATTCCTGAGTGATCCCCTCTAAAAGAACATAGACAGAAGTCAGATTATCTAATCTCGGACTGCTGATAAATTCTTTTTTGGCACCTGTCAAAACCGGTGTTTCTGCCACATAGACAGTCAATTCATAATCGAGGATATCTTCTGTTTCTACCTGCAATTCTTCTGCAAGCAGTTTTAAGAAAAATTTTTCCTGCTTCATATCTTCCGGTATGCAGGCAAGTACCGGCATCAGATCGATCTGACGGTTCAATTCGATCCCTTTATTGACTTCCCGATTCATATGGATTGCTAAATTCGGTATCACGAGCAGCGGTCTTTGAAAATCTACAAGCCGGATCTTCGGTGCAAATACATCATCGCTTTTTAATGCCACCCTGCCTGCAATGGATAATGGTCTGTCTAACCATGTATTCCAGATGCCGCCTCCATAACATTCTACATTGACTTTTCCATATCCATGCGTCACTACTTCCGGATTCGGTTTGATCTTAAAACATGGAAAATCTGTATGTGCAGCACCGATACGGATCATATCATTCATCTGATACTCCCCGCCGACTGTAAAAGCCGCTAACGTCGTATCGTGATGTCTGATATAATACTTTCCACCCCGCTCTATTTTCCATGCCTGTTTCATGGAAAGCGGAAGAAATCCATTTTCCTTTAAATGTGCTACTGATCTATCTACGACATGGCAGGAAGAAACGCCTGCCGATAAAAATTCAAATAATTGTTCTGTTGTATTCATGTTATGCCTTCTTTCCTGATGATGTTGAGCCCGCGTAACCAGTACATCGTTTCGTAAATAACTATACCGATCATGTAGGATGCGGATTCGAGTGTGCAGGTAAAAAACGCGGGTGTAGCGGGCTACGCCGAGGCTTTTCTACCTGTACGATCAGATTCGCAGGCAAGTGAATGGTGCAGTTATTTCGAAAACGATGTACTAGTATATAACCCCTTCCTCAATTATTCTACTATAATATTTGTATTTTTCAAAGAACCTGTGCTAAAATATATTTCAGTTCACACGTAACTATTCAGAACCCTTTAGAATCATAAAAATTGATACGTCATGCTTGCATGTAAGTAGCAGTTTTTATGATTCGTAAGGTGGCTCGAATAGAGTCACCGCCCCATATATGAACAAAATAGCTGCAAAGCAGCGGTAAAGCACGATTTATCGTGCGGTTTTGCGAATATATGAGAGGGGTTCTGAATAGTTACGTTCACACAACAAATTATGACTGTACAATTCTGAAATGAGGTTTTTTATGATAGCATTAAAACTTACAGATAAAAAAGCTTTTATGAACCAGCTTCTTTGCACAGAAGTATTTGACCACTTTCTTTTAGCAGAAGCAACGGTCACAAAAGATGCCGCTTTTACGATCGACGGACATTTCAATGCCTCTTTTTATTCTGCTGAAGAATTAGAAGATGAGGGACTTGCCGATTGCAAAATACTTCCCTATGCAAGGCTGCGTCCTATCTGTTACCAGCTTATCCGAGGAAAGCACACACCGGTTTCTTTTAAATTCATTTTAATGCTTTCCCCTGAAAATATGGCAAATACGCTTGCACGTTCTGCAAGCGGTTTTACCCCAAATGATATCAAAGGTATCCTTATAAATATCACCTTTCAGAATGGACAGCTTCTTTTAACGACAGGTATCTCTTATGCAGCTTTTTCAACTACCCATACACTTGACCATGAATGGGATGCAATGATCCAAAGATTTCTGCGAAAAAACGAAATATCTTATGAAGAACTTTCATAGATTTGCTTTACTTTTCAAACTCCTTGTGCTATATTGATTTTATGTTGCACGGCAACATAGATTATTTATTTTTTGGAGGTACTATAATGAACAAAGGTACAGTAAAATGGTTCAACAATCAGAAAGGTTACGGCTTCATCTCTGACGAATCCGGTAACGATGTATTCGTTCATTACTCAGGACTTAACATGGACGGCTTCAAATCTTTAGAAGAAGGTGCTGCTGTTGAGTTTGAAGTAGTTGACGGAGCAAAAGGACCACAGGCAACCAACGTAACTGTAGTAAAATAATTTACTACCTAATTAATCAGCAACTTTTCAACGTACCTTTCTCATAATATATAAATTTCGATTTTTTATTAGGATTAAGATAGTGAAACAGGAAATGATTAAAAAAACTGTCACAACATTTGTGGCAGTTTTCTTTTTACTATTTAACTATTCATTTTCCTGTCCGTTTTCATATCAATCTGCTCAATACAATTCTGCGATCCTCGTAACGGCAACATATATTTCCGAGATCTTATACCATGTGGAATAATCAACGACTCCGGTTACCGGAAGTCCAAAGATCGACTGGAAAACTTCTACCGCTTCTTCTGTTGCAGGTCCATAAATACCGTCTGCAGCTATCGTCGGAATTGCCGGATATGCTCTTGAGATCCTTGCTAACTGGCTCTGCATCTGCCTTACTTTTTCCCCTCTTGAACCGAGCGCTAAATCTTCTCTAGGCCATGATGCCGGAATCCCTGCGATCTCATCTGCTTCATTCACATACATATCATTTCCATAGTAATATCTTAAGATCTCGATAAAATTATAGCCCCGGTCACCTAAATTTTTCGACCCCCACTGGCTCATCCAGTTCGGGCAGCTTACCCGCTGGCCATCACAGTATTGTGTTAAGATCGGCTGTTTTACATTTGGTCTGGAAAGATAATTCTGGAAGATCTCATCAACGATCAGAGATATATTTTCAAAAATATTTCTTCCATACACCCATTTATGGTCAAAAGCTGTGGATGAGGTGATCGTAAAATCGTATCCTTTGTTCCGATACCATTCCGTAAAGACACGGTTTAACGTAAATGACATGATCGCCAGAATATTTGCCCGCAACGCTGCATCCGGCCATGTCGCATAAATCTCACTGGAGGCTACATTTTTTATATAATCTTTATAAGTAACATAATAGTCCCTTGCTGTACTATCCGATGGAGCTCCATCATGTACAATAATATATTCAGGCACGACCACTCTGCTCAAAACGATCTCTCCGGATTCTTCTATCGGTTTGATCTCTGACTCTGGAATTTTGGAAGGGAAATCACCAAACAGCGTATTTGCCGGTATCACAATATGATCTACCGGATTTATCCTGGTCTTCTGTGACACCAAACTGACTCTCTGCACAGATGTTTCACCGGGAAGTACTTGTATCCCCGAAACATTTACCGGAATATATCCTTTTGCACTGACCTGTATCGTATATTCTGCATAAGGCTGCTGTTCTGACGGCTCCATGCTGTATTCTAATGGCGGTGTCCGTAATCTTACCTGTTCTGTCTGTCCGGAAGAATTTGTGGAAACTTCTTCGATCGTACTTTGTGGTTCACCTGTATAGGAAATGGTTACTTGTGCATCTTGGATCGGCAGCCTGCCGGATGGCGTTTCCACATTCACCTGCAGACTCCCTTCATCTGTCGTATTATTTTGCAGATATCTGATATTTTGTTTCGGCATAAAAATTCCTTATAAAACTTCTCGGTCATAGTATATGCTGATGATTTCTTTTTTGTACCTGTTTGTTTCTTTTATATATTCAGAAACATAATTTACTATATTGAATTTTCATAATCCTGTAACTCATGATACATACCCTCAATAATCACTTGTGACTTATTCAAACGATATACAAACAGATATCTATGCCTGACATGTCAATAAACAACAACATTATTTCCAATAAAAAATCTCAAAAGCCTTCATCCACAAGACTTTTGAGATTCTCTCTGTTAGAGCGATAGACGGGGCTCGAACCCGCGGTCTCGACCTTGGCAAGGTCGCGCGTTACCAACTACGCCACTATCGCATATCTGAAGTTTTCTCTGTGCTTTTCTGTATCTCTCAAGCACAATACATATATTACATGATGAATTGTGTTTTGTCAACATATTTTTTAAAAAATTTCAAAAATTTTTTCAAATCCATTTTTTTACGATATTTACACCGGAAAACTTCAATTTCTGTTCTTCTATTTTTCTATGTATTCTGCAATCTTATCATAATTGTTTTCAAAGACTACTGCCTGCATTCCTGCCTTTTTTGCTCCTTCTACATTTTCCGGACGGTCATCGATAAACAGACATTCTTCTGCCTGCAGCTGATATTTTTCTAATAGATGCTGGTAGATCCTGATATCCGGTTTTATCATATGTACATCTGCGGACACTAAAATTCCATTAAAAAAATCAAACGGAAGAAATTTGGGAAAATATTCATAAAATTTATCACTGGCATTTGAGAGCACATAGACACCATAGCCGGCAGCTTTTACCTTCCGGCAAAACTCTCTTGCTCCTTCTATGGGTTTTAAACAGATATCCCATGAATAGGAACATTTCTTTAATGCCGGATGCATTTCCTTTGGCACACGTTCTTTTACCAGATCATAACGGTCTGCATCCCTGATCGTTCCCATATCTCCCTGTACCCATTCCGGTCCTTCAAATAATTCCCGTCTGATCGCATCTTTTTCTTCTTCTGATCTGCAGAACTCATTCAGCGGTATCTCAGGATCATAGTCTAACAATACATTTCCCATATCAAATATAATATTTTTCAGCATATTTATGGCACACTCCCTCATTTATCATCTGACTTTTTAACAGCTTTTTTGATCATATCATCTCTATTATACATACTAATCTCTTCTTTTTCCAGTCTGCAAGACCAAATAACCCTGGGATCATGTAAAACTGCAACGTGCATTTTTTTCCTCAATATGGTATGATACGGTTACTGTTCAGACGCAAGCTTGACACTGCGCTGTCAAGCTATGCGCCATAGTGTTAATCATTGCTGGTCACACTGTCAGGTGTAAACAGTAACATGATACAAGCGTACATCCAATAAAAAGAAAGGACTCCTGTCAACTATGTATATGCAATTAAACGGACAAGTCATTTACTATGAAAAAAGCGGAGAAGGTTCCCCTGTGATATTAGTACATGGGAATGGAGAAACACATAAGATATTTGATGTTCTGATCGCAGAACTTTCCAAGAAACACACCGTATATGCCATGGACAGCCGTGGTCATGGGCAGAGCGCTGCTGTAACGGAATTTCACTATTCGGATATGGCTGATGATGTTTTTGAATTTGTACATGCCCTCGATTTAGTAAAACCTGCTTTTTACGGTTTTAGTGACGGCGGCATCATCGGACTTCTCGCAGCATCGAAACACCCAACACTGTTTTCTGCACTTGCCATTAGTGGTGCAAATCTGACACCTTCCGGCGTAAAACTGCCTTTCCGCATCAAAGACCGTCTGCATTATTTTAAAAGTAAAGACCCTCTTTTACATCTGATGCTGACAGAACCTCATATTTCAAAATCAGATCTTGCTAAGATCACGATTCCGGCTTTAGTTCTTGCAGGTGAAAAAGATATGATAAAATTGTCCCAGACACGCCAGATTGCAAAATTTATACCGGATTCCACTTTAAAAATCTTACCTGGCGAAAATCATTTCAGCTATGTGATCAAAAGTCCGAAATTATTTCCGCTGCTTGACGACTTTTTTTCTAAACATTGTTATTGAAAAACCGCTTTGGTATGCTATAATAAATAGGATTGATAGTTGTCTGGCAAATGATCACAGACAGTCACTACGTTAATACATAAGGAGCATATAAATCATGGAAAATTTAATCATTCCGAAAGATTACCATTCCGAACTCAATCTGCATGATACACAGATTGCTATTAAAACTGTTAAGGATTTCTTTCAAAATCTCTTATCCTTGCGCTTAAACCTGACTCGTGTATCTGCACCGCTTTTTGTAGATCCGACTTCCGGTTTAAATGATAATCTAAACGGTGTAGAACGTCCGGTTTCCTTTGGGATCAAGGAACAGAACGAACGTACTGCCGAAGTAGTACATTCACTTGCAAAATGGAAACGTTTTGCTTTAAAAAAATATGGTTTTTCTGTTGGTGAAGGATTGTATACCGATATGAATGCGATCCGCCGCGATGAAGAAACAGACAATATCCACTCTATTTTTGTTGACCAGTGGGATTGGGAAAAAGTTATCCGCAGGGAAGACCGGAATTTAGAATTTTTAAAAGATACGGTACGCACTGTATACAAATGTCTGCGCAAAACAGAAAAATATATGTCTATCCAGTATGATTATATTGAAGAAATCCTTCCACCGGATATTTTCTTTATTACAACAAGTGAACTAGAAGAAATGTTTCCTGACCATACTCCAAAGGAGCGGGAATATTACATTGCAAAGACCAAAGGTGCTGTCTGCATCATGCAGATCGGTGATACTTTAGAAAATGGCAAACCACATGATGGTCGTGCACCGGACTATGATGACTGGGCATTAAATGCTGATATCGTGGTATACTACCCGGTTTTAGACATTGCATTAGAATTATCTTCCATGGGAATCCGTGTAGATAAGAAAGCTTTATTATCCCAGCTTGAAAAAGCCGGCTGTCCGGAACGTGCAGAACTTCCATTCCAGAAAGCAGTCATTAACGAGGAACTTCCATTTACGATCGGCGGTGGTATCGGTCAGTCACGTATCTGTATGTTCTTCTTAAGAAAGGCTCATATCGGAGAAGTCCAGTCTTCTCTCTGGCCGGATGAAATGATGCAGGCTTGTGAAAAGAATGGTATTCCACTGTTATAATGATAAAACATCAAAAAAGAACCGTAACTGTTGTATTTCAGTTACGGTTTTCTTATGATACGTCATTCATGCTGACTTCTTAATAATGCAATTTCTTCCGTCCAGCCTGCATCATCATTTGGAGTTTCTAAAATGACCGGAAGTCCCTGCAATTTCGGGTGATTGATGATCCGCCTCATGGCTTCTGAGCCGATCTGGCCTTTTCCGATCTTTTCATGGCGGTCTTTATGGCTGCCGAGCGGATTCATACTGTCATTCATATGGATCGCTTTTAAATATTCCAGACCGATCACATGATCAAATTGATCTAATACGCCATCCAGATCATTTACAATATCATATCCGGCGTCCCAGACATGACAGGTATCTAAGCAGACACCCATCTTATCTTTTAAAGTTACCCGCTCTAAGATCGCAGCTAGTTCTGCAAACTTACACCCTACTTCCGAGCCTTTTCCAGCCATGGTTTCTAACAATACCGTAGTCGTCTGTTCCGGCAACAGTACTTCGTTAAGCAGATCTGCGATCATGGCAATGCCGGCATCACTTCCCTGCCCTACATGGGAGCCGGGATGAAAATTATAATAATTTCCGGGTGTATATTCCATCCGCTTAAGATCATCTTCCATCATTTCTTTTGCAAAAGAACGTATTTCCTCTTTTGCTGCACAAGCATTCATCGTATAAGGTGCATGTGCGACCAGCCTGCCAAATGCATGTTCCTCTGCGATTTGCAAGAACTTATCCACATCTGTCTGATCGATCTCTTTTGCTTTTCCACCTCTTGGATTTCTGGTAAAAAATGCAAATGTATTCGCACCTAATTTTAGAGCCTGCTTTCCCATGGCTGCATAACCTTTTGCAGCTGAAATATGGCTTCCAATATATAACATATGCTATTCTGTAACTATCTCATATATATAGTTACTTCTCTCCTACAGATTTTTGATTCTCTCTAAAGCTGCTACTGTGTTTTCATAACTTCCGAATGCAGTCAGTCTGAAATAGCCTTCTCCACTTGGTCCGAATCCTGAACCCGGTGTTCCTACAACATTCGCATTTTCAAGCAGATAATCGAAAAATTCCCATGAAGTCATCTGATCCGGTGTCTTTAACCAGATATATGGTGCATTCACACCGCCGAATACAGTATAACCTGCTTTCTGTAAACCTGCTTTGATCGTAGCGGCATTCTTCATATAGTATGCAACCTGATCTTTCAACTGTGCTTTTCCGGCTTCTGAATAAACAGCTTCTCCGGCACGCTGTACGATATAAGGTGCTCCGTTGAATTTGGTTCCATGACGTCTTGCCCACATATCATGTAAAGATACTCCATTGCATTTTAATGCTTTCGGCACTACCGTATATCCTAAACGCACACCTGTGAATCCTGCATTTTTAGAAAAACTCTTTAATTCGATCGCACAAGTCTGTGCACCTTTGCACTCGTAAATGGAATGTGCAACATCTGATTCTGAAATATATGCTTCGTATGCACCGTCATAAATGATCACTGCACCTACTTTATTCGCATAATCTACCCATTCCTGTAACTGGGATTTTGTGATCGTTGTTCCCGTCGGATTATTCGGCAGGCACAGATAGATCATATCCGGTGTTTCCTTTGGAAATTCCGGTACAAAATTATTTTCTGCGGTACATGGCATATAAATGACATTGCTCCACATCTCTGTTTTCGGATCGTAAGTACCGGTTCTTCCTGCCATAACATTAGAATCTACATATACAGGATATACAGGATCGCAGACTGCAATACGGTTATTCTCTGAAAAAATCTCCTGAATATTACCGGAATCACTCTTTGCACCATCTGATACAAAGATCTCATCTGCTTCGATCTCACATCCTCTTGCTTTATAATCGTTTTCTACGATCGCTTTTCTTAAAAATTCATAACCAAGATCCGGTGCATAACCATGAAATGTTTCTGCATGTCCCATTTCATCTACTGCTTTATGCATTGCTTCAATGATAGCCGGTGCGATCGGCTGTGTAACATCACCGATTCCTAAACGGATAATGCTCTTATCCGGATTTGCACTAGAATAAGCTGCTACTTTTTTGGCAATCGTGCTGAATAAATAACTGCCCGGTAATTTTTGATAATTCTCGTTAATCTGAAACATTTTTTTCTCCTTCGATCTATTTTATACTTGTAACCATTCAGTACATTTATCGTACCAGACTGTTACATTTTATACAGTTTCCCCGTCAAATACAATCGTGGCAGGTCCTGTCATAAACACAAGATTCTGTTCTCTGTCCCAGCGGATCTGTAAGTTACCACCTAATAATTCTACTGTGACTTCTTCTTCTGTCAGCCCATTTACAATGGCTGCTACTGCTGTTGCACACGCACCGGTACCACAGGCTAAGGTTTCTCCCGAACCACGTTCCCAGACACGCATACGCAGCGTTTTTTTATCTAATACATTGACAAACTCTGTATTGATCCTGTTTGGAAACTTTTCATGGTTTTCAAATGCAGGTCCGACCGCAGTAAGGTCAAGTTTCCTTACATCTTCTTCCATAAAAGTAATACAGTGCGGATTTCCCATGGATACACATGTCACATCATACGTTTTTCCATTTACCAAAAGCGGCTGTGCGATCACTTCTTTTGTATCTGAAATAACCGGGATCTTGTCTGCCAAAAGTTCCGGTGCTCCCATATTTACCCGCACAAGAGAAACTTTTCCGTTTTCTACAGTCAGATCGATATACTTGATACCGGCTAACGTTTCTATGCTCAAAGATGTTTTATCTGTCAGCCCTCTGTCATAGACATATTTTGCGACACAGCGGATGCCGTTTCCACACATCTCACCTCTTGAACCATCTGCATTATACATTGCCATTTCAAAATCTGCAACCTTTGACGGTTTAATTAAGATCAATCCATCTGAACCTACGCCAAAATGACGGTCACTGATTTTTACTGCCACTTCAGAAGGATTCTCTACGGTTTCTTCAAAGCAATTCACATATACATAATCATTGCCTATTCCATGCATTTTTGTAAATTTCATGCCGTTTCCTCCATTTATAATACTATACTTTCATTAAACTCAAAACCATCTGTGCTGTTTCCACAAGACCTGTTCCATTCTCCATGCTTCGTTTCTGTAAATATCTGTGTGCTTCTTCTTCTGTCATATTATTACGTCCCATCAGCAGTTCCTTTGCATCTTTTAACAGCTGTTTTTCTTCTTTTGTACGCTCTTTTGGAATCTTTTTTGTCTTTTTCTTCCGTCTTATGACCTCGCCGGACATCATGTTCATCGTCTGTATCAGTTCATGTACCTGTAATGGCATCCTAAGACACAAGATATCTTCCCGCTCCCTGCTGTCGCAGACAGTTGCAGATGCGACTAAAAGCATCTCAAACTGTGGCGGCAGATAATCATGGAGTTCTTCATACATCATATCTGCAAACCGGTAGCCACAGACCACGATCCCGCCTGAAAGACTGTTTGCCAGCTGTAACACCTGTGCTCCTGTGGTGCAGACTGCATTGACTTCATAACCGTTTTGCATGAGAATCCGCTTTATATTCTGACCATTTTCTATCTTTGGAAATACAATAATTACATTCATGGCGTTCTACCGGATCAAATTTTATATAAATACTCGTTAATTTCCCATTCAGTTACCTGTTTGCGGTAATTTGCCCATTCCGCTTTTTTCGCTTCTACATATTTCCGGCTGATATGCCCGCCTAATTTTTCCTGAATATAAGTATCCTTTTCAAACTCTGCGATCGCTGCACCTAAATCTTTTGGAAGCGATTCAATACCGAGTTTTTCTTTATCTGACAAACGCATTTCAAATACATTTTCTTTGATCGCTGCCGGCGGCATGATCTGATTGCGGATACCGTCAAGTCCTGCTGCAAGGCATACAGCTAATACCAGATATGGGTTAGCTGCCGGATCAGGACAACGCAGTTCTACTCTTGTACCTGCACCTCTCGAAGCAGGAATACGGATCAGAGGACTTCTGTTTGTTGCTGACCATGCAATGTAGATCGGTGCTTCATAGCCCGGCACTAAACGCTTGTAGGAATTGACGATCGGATTGGTGATCAGTGCCATTCCTTTCATATGCCTGATGATTCCACCGATAAAATAGCAGGCTTCTTTGCTGATACCAAATTCCCCATCAGGATCATCAAAGATATTTCTTCCGTCTTTTGACAGTGACATATTGATATGCATACCGGAACCATTGATACCATATTTAGGTTTCGGCATAAAGCTTGCAAACAAGCCATGACGTTTTGCGATCGTCTTGACTGCTAATTTGAACGTCATGATATTATCGGCTGTCACTAATGCCTCATCATATTTAAAATCGATCTCATGCTGTGCCGGAGCAACCTCATGGTGGGATGCTTCGATCTCATATCCCATATCTTCTAATGTAAGCACCATATCACGTCTTGCATTTTCGCCAAGATCCACAGGTCCCAGATCAAAATAACCAGCCTTTTCATGGCTGATCGTTGTCGGCTGTCCGTCGTCATCGGTATGGAACAGGAAAAACTCACATTCCGGTCCTACATCAAAACGATAACCTAATTTCTCTGCCTCTTTGATCATTTTCTGTAAAATATATCTGGGATCTCCTAAAAACGGTGTATGATCGATCGTACAGATGTCACAGATGATTCTTGCCACTTTTCCCTGCTGCGGCCGCCATGGGAAGATCACAAAAGTATCAGGATCGGGATGTAAATACATATCAGATTCTTCAATCCTTACAAATCCTTCGATGGAAGAACCATCAAACATACATTCATTATTTAGTGCCTTCTCTAACTGACTCGATGTAATGGCTATATTTTTTAAAGTTCCAAACATATCCGTGAACTGCAGACGGATAAATTCTACATCCTCTTCTTCTACCATACGGATAATATCCTGTTTTGTATATCTGCCCATACCTAAAACGCTCCTTTTTTATCATTTTATTTATGATCTCACAAAGTCTAATACCTTCCGGTATTCCATATTTCCGCCAAACAGATCGAGTGCACTTCCTATTGTAACATTTAAGTGATCTTCCCCTTTTTCTTTTAACAGGGCTAAATCCTCAAAACTGCCGACACCTCCGGCATAGGTGACCGGAATCTTACCCCATGTTCCAAGCAGGCTCACCAGTCCGGTTTCAATTCCCGACGCCTTACCTTCTACATCAACTGCATGGATCAGAAATTCATCTGCATAACCCATCAGATGATCTAACAGATCATGCGTGACTTTTTCATCTGTAAACTTCTGCCAGCGGTCTGTTACAATATAATATCCACCATCTTCTTTTTTTCTGCAGCTTAGATCTAAAACCAGATGTTCTCTGCCTACCCGATGCTGTAATTGTTCCAGATTCCGGTAATTTACTCTGCCATCTGAAAAAACATATGAAGTTACGATCACATGGCTTGCACCTTTCTGCAGGAACTCTTCTGCATTATCAGCATGAATCCCTCCACCGACCTGCAATCCGCCCGGATATGCCAAAAGTGCTGCGAATGCCTGTTGTTTTGTAGCTTCATAATACCCGCTGCCAGCCGGATTTAAAAGTATGATGTGTCCGCCGGATATACCGTCTTTCTTATAAAAATCTGCATAAAAGGCTGCATCCTGTGTAGATACAAAATTTTCCTCTGCCTGGTCACCGGCATCTTTTAAACTGCTTCCTACGATCTGTTTCACTTTTCCATTGTGAATATCTATACATGGACGAAATTCCATCTTATGCAACTCCTTCGTATTTTATAAAACGACGAAGTCCGCCCTTAGTCAGAACTTCGTCGTTCAGTATTTAGAATATCACATATGTTATAGAAATGGAAGTAAAATTTATTTCTTAACAGTAACTGTTACAACTTTCTTCTTACCATTGAATGTCTTAACAGTAATCTTTGCTTTACCAGCTTTTACACCGGTAACTTTTCCGGTTGTATCTACTTTTGCAACTTTTTTGTTACTGCTTGTAAATGTGATCTTGTTACTTGCTGTATTCTTCGGAAGCTGTACCTTGATCTTAACACGGTTTCCTTTCTTAACAGTAAGTTTTGTCTTTTTAATGATCACTTTCTTTGGTGCTGCTTTTACTGTGATCTTGCAGGTTGCAGTCTTTCCATCAGCAGTTTTCGCTGTGATGGTTGCTGTTCCTTTCTTCTTAGCTGTTACTTTTCCGTTTGCAGATACAGTTGCTACACTGCTCTTGCTTGTAGAATAAGTAACTGCCTGACCTTTTGCTGCACCTTCAACAGTGGCTTTTAAGTTATATTTTTCTTTGACACCTAATGTTAATGACTTTTTGTCTAACCGGATCGTTGTTTCTGCTGCCGGAGTTTCATTCTGCGTTCCATTTGTATTCTGGTTTCCGTTTGCATTCTGATCCCCATTTCCATTCTGGTTTCTGTCTGTAGTCTGATCTCCAGATGGATCTGGTGTAGGAGTCGGTGTTGGTGTAGGATCTACTGCCTGTTTTGTTTCTACAGTGATCTCTGATTTTAACTCTTTCTTGTTACCATCATCATAAGTGATCGTTGTTGTGATCGTTGCTGTTCCTGCTGCTTTTGCAGTGATCGTACCATTAGATGCTACAGATGCTGTTGCTGATCTGCTGCTTCTGTATTTAATGGATGCAACGCTCATCTTAGCTGCTGCTAATTTTTCATCTAATCCTTCCGGATAATTGATCGTAATCTTTTCTGTATCTCCTGTATATAAAGTTTTAGATGCCGGTGTTACAGTGATGGAATCGATTGCTGTTACAGCTTCTTTTCTTGCTGCTTCTACTGCTGCACCATCTGCAAGTTTTCTGACTGCAAGACCTGCGATCACAGGATCTGCACTGCCGCTCTTTGTAGAGATCAGATGTACTTCTGTTGCATCTGCTACGTTTCTTACATCAAATGTCAATACTGCTTTTACATTTGCGGAAGCATCTACATCTGCTGTTACAAGTTCTGATTTTACAGTTTTACCACTGTCATTTGTATAAGTTGCATAGAAGTTCATACGACGGAAGCTTCCAGCTGACCACCACCACTCGGAGAAGTAGCCGGTTGCTTCGTATGTTCCACTCTCTAATGGAAGGACATATTCACAATCCTGATTTGTTTTTGCCCACCATCCATTTGTATAAATGGAATCTGTTGCGGATGTTCTGTTGCCTACTGCGGAATCTACACCTACGATACCCCAGTTTCCTTTTGTACCATCATATTCCTGATCCGGTACTGTATTACGAAGTGTAACACCATCTACTTTAGATACTTTGTTATAATCCCCAGACTCCGGACGGTCTTTATTCCAGCTTCCTACACCGGAATCGATAAAGTAGATAAGATCAGGTGCAACAACTTCTACTGTTTTCTTAACGGTACGGTTATTCAGGGATGGAATTGTTCCTTCAACTGTAACTGTTCCGGTTTTCTTGAATGCATCGTTTGTTGTTGTCCATGTAACATCTGCTTCATTTGTTTCGCCTGCCATTGTAACTTTTACTTTGGAAGGAAGTTCATATCCTGTCTTTACATAATCAGGAATGCTGTCATCATTGATCGTTGCTGTGCCATATCTGTCCATCAACGCCTGATATTCTGCTGTTGTGATCGGCATTACTGTACCATGACGAGGTATCTGTTTACTTGGTAAGTTTGCATCAAGTTTTGTAAATTCCACATTATCTGCATTTAAATTACTTGTTACGATAGGATAATAACCGCCTGCTCCAAAATTATCTAACAGTAAGCACCACTGCGCCTTTGCATTTTCTCTATCATCAGAGTTAAATCTGAAGCAGCATGGGCCTTCTACCCACTGCTCATTGTATAAGCTTGTAGATTCTACTGGTGTCCATTCCCCTAACATGGATTTTGATTTTTCCATAAATATACGTTTCTGATCACCGTTTTCATTCTTTGTGAAACGATAATATGTACCGTCATCATCACGTACAACGGTTGTATCGATCGTGCTGATTCCATCCATATCGATCCATACTTCCGGCTCTGTAAAGGAATAGAAATCTCTTGTCTTTGCGTAATATATTCTCTGTTTGCTGTAATCATCGTCTTCTACTTTTGATGCCCAGAACAGGATATATTCACCGGTCTTATCATCATAATATGCTTCAGGAGCCCATGTGCAGCCTGCATCGAGATCTGCACTGACTGTTACCATACGCTGATCGCTCCAGTTTACTAAATCTGTAGACTCCCATACCATGATTGCCTGGCTTCCGGCTGTCTGTGCAGCTGACCAGCCTTTTCCGGCGCCGATACATAAGTCCGTTGCGATCAGATAGAATTTATCGCCTTCTGCGGAACGTAAGATGTATGGATCACGAACACCTTTTTCGCCTAATGTTGATTCTAACATCGGCTGTGCGTCATTGATCTCTTCCCAGTTTAATCCGTCACGACTGGTCGCAAAATAGATCTTCTCCTGTCCTGCACCATCACCAACGAAATAAGCCATCATGTAATCTGTAAGATCAGTTTCTTTTACTTCTTGTGCTTTTGGTAATACTGTTACAGTGATTTCTTTCTTAATATCAGCAATACTTTCAATGCTTGCTGTTAATTTGACATCTGTTTTTTCAGCAGGTCGTGTAACAACACCTGCCGGTGTACTGTCATAACCTTCATTTGCTTTTTCTGTTACATCAATGATCTCCGGATGATCAGATTCCCATTTGATCGGTGTTCCATAAGGTGCTGTTGCAGGAAGTGTGATATTTCCGCGGATTGCATCTGCATTTGGAATGGTAATGGATTCTAATGATTCTGCATCTTCACGGAGTGCACTCTCTACTGTGATCTCAATATCATCTTTAAATACTTCTGTTCCCTTATAAGAACCTGTTAATGTGATTGTGATCTTCTTAGCATCTGCTCCTGTATATACATTCTTGCCTTCATCATTGATAACAGTTGTATCAGAAGATTTCCATGTAAGATCGATCTGGTTTTTCTGAGTTGTAAATGTCAGTGGAGAAATAACGTTATCTGTGCTGTCATTGTCTCCAAGCATCAGTTTTTCTACTTCTGTCTTTGTTCTGTTATAAAGATCATTTACTGTAACTGCTGATGGAAAGTTGTTATAATACTCTGACCAGATCTCGTCTTCGCTTAAAGCTTTATCGTATACTTTCACTCCGTATACACCGCCTTTATAGAAGGCATCATTATAAGAAGAACGTCCGATAAATGCTGTTAAGTCTGTTCCAAAATCTGTTGTTGTCTTTGTTTTTTCGTCACTACATACTTCTACACCATTATAGTAACCGGTAATGCTTGTCGGTGTGATCACTGTTGTATATAATGACCATTCATCACTTGTCCACTCACCAGATTCTACTGTTTCTGTATTGTATGGTTTTGATGCATTATCACCATCTGTCCATACAGATTTGAAACATCCATCTTTAGATGGATTTAACAGCCAGTAATTTACCGGCATTGTTGCTGAAGAATCAGCATCAACATATTTTGTCTTTGTTCCAAAGAACATTGCTGCATAATCGCCATCATCGATTTCATCTTTTAACCATGTTGTGATCGTAAGTGTATCTTCTTCCTCGAATAAATCTCCCGGAAGTTCTACATAAGCTGCATCAGATCCTGCTTCGCCACCCGGAAGTGTCAAAAGACCATTTTCTACAACAGCTCCGTTTCCTTTTACAGTTCCATCATAGCCATTTCCACTGATATCTTTTGCGGTAACTGTGGAATCATCTGCTGCAAACTGATAGGATGCGATCAGATTACCTGTATATTTCTTTACAACAGTTACTGTAAAATCTTTTGTTACTGAATTATCTTCATCTGGTGTAACATCAGCTTTTGCGATCGTAGCTGTTAATGTTGCTGTTTTATTTGTTTCTGCTCTTGTGATCACACCAGCATCTGTTACGACTGACGGATCATCAGATTTCCATGTGATCACTGTTCCATGTAAACCTGCAGCCGGTAATGTAATATCATGTTTTAATGTCGTTGGGATCGTTAATGCATCTGCTGCTGCCTGTACCGGATCAGTTTCTTCCGTTACTGTAATTGCAAGGCTTGGTGCATCAGATCCTTCGTTCTGCATAATGAAACCTGAAAGTACAGTCTGGATCCTAAAGATTGCATAGCTGTCATTGTTCTTGATGGCTGCTTTTACCCAGTCTGTAACATCAAATGTTTTCTTTCCAAGGTTATCTGCTGCAATCTGCTCGTTGCTGTATACAGTAGAAGCATAATCATATTGATTGCCTGCTGCAGGATATGTAGATGCTGCATTATCAGAAGTATCACTTTTCATGCCATCGTAATAAGAAGGATCTACCTGAAACAATCCTGCTTTTGTAAATCTCTCCCCGAGGTTTTTATTGACACCTGTTACTGTGATCGTAAGTTCTGCTTTGGTGATCGCATCTGCATCGATCTTGGCTGCTGTTGGTAATGCAAATGCCATACCTGCAACTCGTGCGGAACCAAGATTACCTTCCTGTGAGGAACCTGTTTCACCTGTTACTAACGCTGCTGCTGAATTATTTCCAGATGTTCCACAATTATTTGTGGCAACCAGCACGCCTCCTTTAATATCAGTCTGTGCACCGGATACTACGACTTTACTTACACTGATATTCGTCGTTTTTCCGATTTCTTCTGCTTTTGCTTCCACCGGCGGAAGCAATGTGAGTACCATAGCCAGTGATAAAACCGCTGCTAAGTACCGTTTTACTCTGTGTATCATATTGTACCTCCCTTAATAAATATTTCAGACAACTGCTCTTGTACAGACAATTATCTTCTTATACAATACTCTACCTTCTTTTAGTAAATTTTTCAATTTGTTTTAGTAAATTAGCTTTACCGAAAATCATTTTCGTTATTTTCGTTCAATATCAAGTCGGATTTTTGTGCAATTTTCCTTAAGTGTCTCCTAATCTTCATTTTCCTGCAGTTCAGAAAAATCCGTTTTTTCAAATTCCTGAATGGAAATGCTTTTCTTATTCGGATTTGCATAAACAAAAGTCTTATCCACATTCTCTAAATAATTCTGGATCTTGTCATTTGTTGCACTGATGATCGCCTGAAAACCAAGTCCGCGGATCAGTTCGATACAGCTTGCTACTTTTTCCGCATCCATTTTAGAAAAGGCTTCATCTAAGACAACTAAACGGATGGTCGGTCTTCTCTGTAATTTTGACGGCTGATTGATCTTATATGCCTGTGCAAAACTTGCAAGAAGTGCCACGTACAATGGGTTTTGTCCTTCTCCACCGGAATTTTTCCTGATCATTTTGCTAAGTCCGATGACTAAACGTTCCTCCCCTTCTATGATCTGCTCCATTTCAAAAGAAAGATAGGTACGGTAATCCGCATAACGTTCCATCATAAGCCTTGCTTCTTCCTGTGCTTTTGCATCTGCATCTTCGGGTGGTATGAAAATATGGATCAGTTCATTGATCAGTTTTCCATAACGGTTTTCATGTTCCATGGAAAACAGATTGACCTGATGATCCATCGAAACAGACAGGCTGTCCGGTGAAACCTCTAAAGATTCATCCATAAACATATCATAATATGCACCGTCGCTGCCTTTGCTCTTTGTGATTTTAAACTGGTATCGGTCTTTTCCGAAATTTAAGTTGCGGATGATCCTGTTTAATTCATCCCTTCTTACATATGCCTCTTTGATCGCACTCCGGATCTTATAGACAAAATCTTCTTTGAAATGTCCGATCGCTGCTTTTGCCTGCTCGGTTGCCTTTGCTTCATATTCTAAGATCTTATCACAGGCTAATCCATCTAATAATTCCTGATAATCGTCATTGCTTTCTTCACTTGCGGAAAATTCCCTTGCCGGATGCTGTTTTAAATAGGTACTTCTGACATCTACTAAATGATTCTTTGCCTTTTCTTTTTCCTCTCCTGCCTGCTCTAAATCTGCTGCCACACGAAGGAGCTGTTTTTCATAAGAAATTACTCCTGCCTCTTTTTGATATTGTTCAAAATCTTCCTCTAATGCTTTTGATGATAAAAGTTCATTTTGTTTTTCTATCAAAAGTTCATTCAGTCTTATATTTTCCTGTTTCAGATCACTGACCGCATTTTCCTTATCATGGATCTTCAACTTCCGGTCGTCCATTTCGCCTTCTGTATCCCGCAGTTTCTGCCGTACCTGCTGTAATTCTTCTTTTAAATGATCTACGGCATCTGCGCTGATCTTTGAAAGTCGTTCCTCTATTTTGCGTTTTTGCCCTGCTTTGACTTCTTCCTCACGCAGATCCTGACACAGTTCCATGTATTCTTCGGTTTCCCTGCTCAGATACTCATAGCCTGACAGCCTTCTCGCATCATCGATGACTGCATCATATTCTTCTTTCTCACGATACAGTTCTTCTAAATGTTCCTGCAGTTCTTTTCTCCGCTTCTGCATACTCTTTTCCCCGATAAATGCCTGACGGGTATAACTGTCCGGATTTAACCTGCGAAGCTGGAAATTGCGGTAGAGCATACATTCCGCAGTCACACCGATCTTCTGTTGTCTTAGATTCTCAATCGAATCACATTTGATGACATTCCCTAACAGGAAGTGGATATATGCTTCTACATAGGCTTCTTCTGCAATGATCTCCTCTGCAAGTGCACCTTTTCTTAACGGATAGTTTCCTTCCATCAGCCGTTTGGTATCGACAAGGGAAATATGATAGATTTTTTTTGCATCTAACGATTCGTAGACCTCCATTGCCGCCGCCGTATATTCCGGTGCAACAAGCAGGGAAAGTTTATTCCATCCTAAATATCCCTCGATCGCATTTCTCCATTTTTCATCATGGATATCGATCCTGTCTGCTAAGATATGTACCGGGATCGTCTTTTTATATTTCTCGTATAAACCTCTCTGGATCAACCGCCTTGCTTCTTCAATCTCTCTTGGATATGCTTTTTTGCCCAGACGGAGCTCTGCTAATTCTCCTTCGATGATGTCAATTTCTTTCTTTAGGCTTCTTGCTTCGGCTGCTGCCTCCTGCCTTTGTTTTTCCACATCTTTTTGTACATCGGAAAGATTATGTTTTAAACGTGCGATCTCCTCTCCTGTGATCTTACCGCTTTGGAATTTTTCAATATCCCAGATGACCTGATTCGATGCGATCTCTTCATCTTCCCATTTTCCTAATTCTTCGGAAAGGTATTGGAAACGCTTTCTGCTTCTTTCTAACCGGTGTAAAAATTCTTCTAAGCCCGCAAGTTCTTTTTCTAATTCTGTATATCCGCTTCCTGCAATCTGCCGGTTGATCTCATCGTAACTGCTCTCATATTCCTGCCGTTTTGTTTCTAATTCTAAAAGGCTCTGCTGTAATTTTTCTATATCTTCTTCTTTTGTCTTTACTTTCTCAATGGATTCCTCGATCGATGCTCCTACAGAAAGTATCGACAAGCGTTTTTCCCGATAAGAAAGTGCTTCTTCCTGCTTCTTTTTATTGCAATATTCCTCATAAGCTGCCTTGATCCCATTTAATTCTTCGATCTCCATGCGGGCAGCTTCGATCTTACTGCGCATTCTGCCATAGAGTACAACGCTTTCTTTCATATCTTCCATATGGATATCCTGTTCCATACAGATATATTCTTTTACAAAATCTTCTAACCGGATATTCATGCGGAACGGGATCGCCCGCTTAAATAAACGTGGAAATTTTTCCATATCCAGTCCGCCTAAATACACATCATAAAGATTTCTGCGGAACCGTTCATTATTCGATGTATAAAAATAATCTTCTTTTTCAAAATGATGCTGCAGATAATCTCTCAATTCACTGATCGCCATTGCCCTGCCATCCATGCGGTATTCATTTTCAAACAGACTGCCCCTGTGCCAGAAAAACTGCCGGTTGATCTCATTTGTCGTAGTATCGACATCAAACACGACTCCCACACATTCCGTTTCTTTTGTCTGCGACTGTGTCAGTTCTAACACGATCGTCGTGGAAAAATTGCGGTTTCTCTTATAGGTTGCCTGATTATTTTCACCAATATTGATCATTCCACGCAGATATTCGATCAGATTACGGTCGGAATCATCTGCAGCTGCTTTATTAAAGAAACTTCTTCCGTCTGTATTTGCGTACAATACGATCTGAATTGCATCAATGACTGTCGATTTTCCGCTTCCCGAATGTCCTGTAAAAAAGTTGATACCGGAATTTAGGTGCAGTGTCTTACTATCTATGTAATGCCAGTTATTCAGACAGATCCTCGTGATCGCTTTGAACGCCTGTTTCGCCTGTTCCATCTTCATTTCCTCCATCTGTGGTCTTATCATCTTCCCCGAAATACTGTAATAATTTCAGGATATCCTCACGCATCAATACAACATGGATCGTCGGATAGATCACAATCCTCGTATGTTCATTTATTTCTTCTAATGCATCTAATAATTCGATCATCTGGTATTTTTTCAAAACTGCTAATGCCCGTCTGATCTCGGTGATTGACGAAAGTCCCTTCACCAGACCAAATTCTCCGACTTTTCCATTTAACTGTCCAAATGTTGTCACGATATTTGTACTTGTTGATGCAGCTGCCATCTGTTCATCATAGATCAGTTTCAAAAGCAGTAAGTAGATGGTTGCTAACTTTGGCAGTTTTTCCCCTAAAGTTGCCTCTCCCTGTATGTAGATCGTGCCTAAATCTGTATTCTGATATAATAAAATTCCTGCAATCGCAAAATATTCTTTCAGAAACTCCATGTGTTTCTCACAAAAATAGAAATCCTGATTCAATACCATCCTGCCGGCATGTTTATCATATTTCCGTTCTAAGATATATGTCTGGCGGAAAAGCTGTTGTATCACGCTTTGCAGTTTTTCCTGCTCCTGACCGGATAATTCTTTATAATACTCAAACATTTCGTATGTCCTTTCCTTTATTTCTAACAAAAGCCATCACCGGATAACTGTAACGTCCATCCGTAACTGTTCTTTCTTCGACCATAACTTCAAATGGACTGTTCTTACGCATTGCAAGATCATATGCAAGGATCAGCTTTTCAAATTCTGCGTCACCGGATAAATGCAGATCTTCGGTATAACAGGTATCCCCTGTCATATGTTCCTCTAAAAATGAAATAACTTCTTCCTTACTGAAACGATGCATGATCCGGTTGATCTTTAAGATATCTTCTTTGGATAATTCTTCCTCTGCATCATCAGCCGCTAATTCATCGGTAAACTTTTTTCTTCTCCTGCGTTTAAACAATGGATTTTCACTCAGTATTTCAAATGCTGACAGATTCATATGCCTTGCAATTTCTTCTATTTTTTTCTCATTACCATCGGCATCATCTGATTCCCGCAGCTGGTTCAAAAGTGAGATCAAAAGACCTTTTCTGTCGCTTTCTTCGCTGAGCAGGTAATTTAAACGTGTCACTGTGGCACGAACGTATTTGCTGTGCTCTTTATCCATATTTGCGATCCTATATTCAATATCTTCAAATCCCCGCTCAATCTGGTCGATCAGGTCTAGCACATCTTCACTCCGCTGGTTTTTGTAATAGTTATCTTCTTTTCCATTCTCTTTCGTGTGTTCTCTCCTGGCTGCCTCTTTCTTTCGGATCAGTTCGATCCGTTCATCATCTTCCCTCAGTTCCCTAAGGCAGTGCCTGATATCGGTTTTATAGATATAAAAATTATCACTTGTCTTTAGGATATGATACTTTTTACGCACAACTTCTTCCACATATCCTTCTAAATGTTCTTCTAGCAGCCCTTCATAGGTTGTCCTCTCTAAGAGCCTGCTAAAAAACTTATCCATATTATGAAGCATATCCTGCAATACTTTATTCAGTTTCTTTGTATTGACTAATGCTGTTTTTAACATGGCTGTATTCATTTTTTGATCGTGTGAAAACGAATAGAGTGTTGCATAGACATTCTGTATATAGATGTTAGTATCATCTTCCGGCTCACTGGCTAACTGCTCAAATGCATCGATCATGATGGCTGCATAGTCCGGTATGATGATATTGGTCGTCATGGTTGTATAATCTTCTGCTTTTCTAAGCCATTTTGTCCGCACCAGCCAGTTTAGGATTCGCCTTGGCACGGATTCTGAGGCTTCTTCTTCGGTTTCTAATTCTTCCCTCTCCATCTGGTATCGTCGCCGGCTGCACATATCCAGAAGGATCTGGATACAGGTTTCCCTGCTTAAGAAGTAGTTATTATACTGGTATTCATCCTGTATGGTTAAAAGTGCCTCAATATAGATTTCCCGATTTACGGAACGAAACAGCCCCCAAAAGGAGGCTGGTATGTCATATGTGAATTTCAATTTCTTTTTGTTCTCCTCGTCTGTTTCATGGTTCTGTATTGCTTGTCATGTGTTGGATATTACCGGGTTTAGGACATTAGTATAACGGATTTTGGGGGAAATTACAAATGTTTCTCTATATGTAACGAGCCTGTGTTACTGTTCAGACGCAAGCTTGACACTACGCTGTCAAGCTATGCGCCATAGTGTTAATTATCGTGTGATTACAGCCCCTGCCTCGTAGAGGCATTTTAAATGGGCTGTAATCGTTGCTGGTCACACTGTTAGGTGTGAACAGTAACGAGCCTGTGTCTGTAACTATTTTGGTAAACTACCACAGCATCCGTATCCTGCCTGCAGTTTGTCAAAACCGTAACTTGACACAGGCTTCATAACCCTCACATTCTACGGATTTGCAATCAACTCCTCCAGTGACGCAAACGTATACCCCATATCTTCCCACTTCGTTAAAAGTTCATCTAAAATCTCTCCATTTGTTTTAGAGGTACTATGCAATAATACGATCGCACCGGGATGGATTCTTGGAAGAAGTTTTGCATAGGCTTCTTCTGCTGTCGGCTGATTATCCTGATACCAGTCCACATAAGCAAGGCTCCAGAAAAACGTATGATATCCCAACTCCTTTGCCATCGAAAGATTATCCGTACTATATTTCCCCTGTGGCGGACGATATAATTTGATCATTTCTTCTCCGGTGATCTCTTTGTACAGATTTGCCACATCATCCATTTCTTTTTGGAATGAAGCCATATCACTGATCTTCGACATATCAGGATGGTGATAGGTATGATTTCCTACCAGATGCCCTTCTTTTTGCATACGTTTCACAATTTCCGGTGCTGTTTCCAAAAAATTTCCAACCACAAAAAAAGTTCCTTTTGCATTGTGTTTTTTCAATGCGTCTAAGATTGGTTCTGTATTTCCATTTTCATATCCACAGTCAAATGTAAGATAAATGACTTTCTTTGTCGTGTCTCCAACATAATAAGCATCATACTGTTTTAATTCTTCTGCACTGACATTTCCTGTCGGAGTACTTCCTTCTGCTCCAAATCCTAATCCCCAGTTTTCGGTTTCCTGTGAAACAACATGAGAGCTGCTAAAAACATCGACGATTTTAGCAGCTCCCACGCCCGCCCCATACATCACCAGAAAAAGCAGTACCAGTAATAGTGTTTTTTTATATTTCATAGCTTTACCTAACCAGCTTTTTTCTAAAATATATGAGGATATTCTTTATTGTATTCCTAATGAAGGATTTTCTTTATTCTCAACCACCTTCCGGACTGCCATCAGCCCCGCTAAAAGCAGGATCGGGAACACGCAGGCAAACAGAATGCCCTGTTTCATATTCCCATCTGACAGGGAAGTGACTGTACCGACATAGGTAGGCCCGACGCTGCATCCTACATCTCCTGCAAGTGCAAAGAATGCAAACATCATCGTTCCACCGCCTTTGATACCAGCGGAGCCAAGACTGAATGTTCCCGGCCAGAGGATTCCCACGGATAGTCCGCAGAGTCCGCATCCGATCAGGCTTGGCACCGGAACCGGTGAAAGCGAGATCAGAAGATAACTGCAAAGGCATAGTACCCCGCTTATTTTCATAAAGCGTACCAGATCCATCTTATCACCATATTTACCATAAAAGGCTCTTGAGAGTCCCATCATAATGGCAAAAAACATCGGTCCTGCTAAATCTCCTGCTGTTTTGCTGATGCCAAGTCCCGCCTCTGCAAAGGCTGATGCCCACTGGCTGACTGCCTGCTCACAGGAACCTGCACACAGCATTAACAGCATCAGAAGCCAGAATACTTTATTTTTTAATAATTCCTTAAAGGAAAGTCCCTGCCCTCCTTCTTCGATGATCGGTGCGATCGGCACTTTAAAAAATGCAAGCATATTCAAAAGCGGAACTAATGCCCATAAACAGGCAAGTATTTTCCAGTGCCCGATTCCGACAAAACGGAAAAACATGGTTGATAAAAGCACAACACCTACATGTCCCCAGCAGTAAAACGAATGCAACAGGCTCATTGCTGCTTCTTTATTGTCTGTCGGACATGCCTCAACGATTGGGCTGACAATCACTTCCAACAAGCCGCCGCCTACAGCATAAACGACTACGGAGATCAAAATACCTATAAACGGATCTTTCGTCAGTTCCGGCAGAAATGCCAGCATACAAAGTCCCAACGCTGCCGATGCATGTGCTGATAATGCCGATGCACGATATCCGATCTTATCTACAAATTTTGCTGCTAAAAGATCGATCACTAACTGTATGGAAAAATTAAACGTGATCAAAAATGTGATCTTCGATAATGGAATCCCATACTGTGACTGGAATGTTAAAAATAATAATGGAACAAAATTGTTGACGACTGCCTGTACAATATAGCCGATAAAACAGGCATTGACCGTCTTTTTATAATCTGCTTTCATATATTTTTACCAGAGATCTGCCAGTTCATAGATCAGTTTTTCTGATTTTTCCCATCCTAAACATGGATCTGTGATTGATTTTCCATAGCAGTGTTCACCGACCTTCTGACTTCCATCTTCAATATAACTTTCTACCATAAGTCCTTTGACAAGACGATGGATATCATCAGATACTTTACAGCTATGCATGATATCTTTGCAGATACGGATCTGCTCGATAAATTTTTTACCGGAATTTGAATGGTTCGCATCTACTACAACTGCCGGATTTTTAAGATCATGCTCTCCATACATTTCTAAAAGATTCTGTAAATCTTCATAATGATAGTTTGGAATACTTCTGCCAAATTTATCGACATATCCACGTAAGATCGCATGTGCATAGTCATTTCCTTTTGTCTTGACTTCCCAGCCGCGGTAAATGAATGTATGGCTGCTCTGTGCTGCGATAATGGAGTTCATCATAACGGTGATATCACCTCCGGTCGGATTCTTCATACCTACCGGAATTCCTGTACCACTTGCTGTCAGTCTGTGCTGCTGATCTTCCACAGAACGTGCTCCGATTGCTACATAAGACAACAGATCGGATAAATATCTGTGATTTTCAGGATATAACATTTCATCTGCACAGGTAAATCCTGTTTCTTCTACTGCACGGGTATGCATCTGACGGATGGCAATGATGCCTTTTAACATATCAGATTCCCTCTCTGGATCCGGCTGGTGCAGCATTCCTTTATAACCGACACCGACTGTCCTCGGTTTATTGGTATAAATACGAGGTACGATCAAAATCTTTTCTTCTACCTTTTCCTGTACTTTTTTCAGACGGGAAATATAATCTAACACTGCGTCCTCATTATCTGCGGAACATGGTCCGATGATCAGCAGCAGTTTATCGGAATTACCTTCAAAGATCGCTCTGATTTCTTTGTCTCTTGCATCTTTTATCTGTTTTACTTTCTCACTGACCGGGAACTGTTCTTTGAGTTCCTGCGGTGTAGGAAGTTTTCGTAAAAATTCCATTTCCATTTTTTCATACTCCTCTTTTCTCCGTCACTTTAACGCTTTAAATCGTCAGTGACTATTATGTAGCAAAATGATCCCTCTGTCAAGAGGAATCATTTGATAGTCCGACTTTTATTCTTTTCCGTCCCAGCAATATGTACATAATTTACACTTGTCAATTCCGACAGAATCTAACATATCATCTAACCGGTTAAACCTTAATGATGTAAAATTCAGTTCCTTGCGGATCTCCTCTACCATCTGTTCATACTTCTCTGATTCAGGATCTGCATATTCCTGTAAGATCTCATCTGTTACATTCCCATTTTCCAAACGGTCGATGACTCTCCTTGTGATCAGATCCATTTCAGAGGAAGAACGTGAAAAATTCAGATATTTACAGCCATATAATAATGGTGGACATGCCGGACGGATATGTACTTCTTTTGCTCCGCTCTGGTATAAAAATTCTGTTGTTTCCCGTAACTGCGTACCTCTTACGATAGAATCATCGATCAACAGCAGGCTCTTATCACGGATCAGTTCTTCTACTGCTAACAACTTCATCTTTGCGATCAGATTTCTCTGGCTCTGCACTGTCGGCATAAAGGAACGCGGCCATGTCGGTGTATATTTGATAAATGGTCTGGAAAATGGGATCCCTGACTCATTTGCATAACCGATCGCATGGGCAATACCGGAATCCGGTACCCCGGCTACGATATCCGGTTTTACATGATCTCTCTGTGCCATCTTCTGTCCACAGGTATAACGCATCTGCTCGACACTTGTTCCTTCATAGGCACTTGCGGGATAACCATAATATACCCATAAAAATGTACAGATCTTCATTTCTTTTCCCGGATTGACAAGTGTGACGCAGTTTTTATCTGTCACGACAACAACTTCTCCAGGTCCAAGTTCTTTATAATCAGTATATCCTAAATTTTTATAGGCAAAATTTTCAAAAGACAGACAATAGGCATCTTCTTTTTTGCCGACAACGATCGGTGTGCGTCCGAATTTATCTCTGGCTGCATAGATTCCCTGCTTATTTAACAGCAAGATAGATACAGAACCATCTACCATATCTAATGCATACCGGATACCTTCGATCAGATTTTCTTTCTGATTGATCAATGCTGCGATCAGCTCTGTTGCATTGATATCCCCACCGCTCATTTCAAGGAAATGGGAATGTCCATTTGCAAAAAGCATCTTTGATAATTCTTCCATATTATTGATCTTGCTTACGGTACTTAATGCATAAGTACCATGATGGGAACGTACGATCAACGGCTGTGGTTCAAAATCAGAAATACAGCCGATGCCGAACTTTCCTTTCATTTCCTGCATATCCCTGTCAAATTTCGTACGGAATGGGGCATTTTCTATATTATGGATCGAACGGTTAAATCCATCCTCTCCATATACCACCATTCCGCCTCTCCTCGTACCTAAATGAGAATGATAATCAATTCCAAAAAATAAATCAAATACGCAATCCTCTCTGGATGCTACGCCAAAAAAGCCTCCCATTGTCTAATCCTCACTTTTTCTTTTGATGTATGCCATAGCGGCACCTTTTTTATCATTAGCGGAAATGCAAAAAACAGCTTTACATTTCCGAATGAATCGCCTCTGTCGGACAGCCCTCAATACAGGCTTCTACCGAGTCCTTATTTTCCTCTGTTGTATCTGCGACACTGACTGCCTTTCCATCATCGTCCATTTCAAAGACTTCCGGTTCTGTTGCAATACACAATCCACAGCCAATACAGGCATCCTTATCAACTACTGCTCGCATATAATTCCTCCTAGACATAAAATATTACAGTTCACTATTTTTTGCAAACTGTAATATAAGTCTTTCCAAGATCAGGTATTTTATGCGTTACTTTCCACATGAGATGCAGTCACTGACCTTCTATTTGCTGCCTTTCCACTTGACTTTACTGTAAGAACTATATGTATTTCCATTGATCCCGCTTCCTGCTGCCCGTACTTTATAGTAAGATTTCTTACCTGCTTTGGTATCTTTAAAGGACAAACGGTTCTCCACTACTGCGATCTTCTGGTATTTTCCATCTTGTGCTGTACTCCGGTATATCTCATATCGTTTTGCTCCGCTAACTTCTTTCCATTTGATCTTGACCTGTGAAGATGATAATGTTCCGATCGAAATAATAGGTTTCTTGATCAGCCTTACTTTCTGTGCTTTGCTAAATGATGCTGTCATTTTTTTATTTCCACTCATACAGTAAGGACGCACTTTATAAAAATAAGTCTTACCTGCTTTTACGGATTTATCTGTATAGGCTCCTGCATTACGTTTTTTGATCGCTGCGACCTGCTTATAGCCACTGTATCTTGAAGTACTTCGATAGATCTCATAGCCATTTGCACCATCTACCGTATCCCATTCTATATATGCACTAGAAGAACTCTTTCCGGTCAGTTTTGTGATCTCTGTCTTCTCTAAAGAAGCCGTAGCAGATCCTGTCTTTTTTAAACCATAACAGGCTGCGATCCCTTTTGCATCTGCTATGCCTAACTGCCTTAATGCATAATTGCCTGCCAGATGTTCTTTTGCATCTGATGCATTGGAAATAAATGCATGTTCTACGATAATACCCGGATAGCCTGCTAATTTTGCCCCGCGGATAATTCCATAATAATCTGCGGCAGAACCATCTGAATAGGTATTTCCACTCATGGAATTTAATGTCTTAATCCCTCTGTTCCTAAGTCCTAAATTCACAAGATTTTTCTGGATCGCAGAAGCTAACCTCTGTCCTTTACTTCCACAGAAAGGTCTGTAGTTGGAATTTGGATAATATACTTCTGCTCCTTTTGCATCTGCTGATGGTGCAGAATTGATATGTATGCTGACAAGCACATCTGCTTTAGCTTTCGTAGCTTCTGAAATTCTCCTATTGATACTGATAAAAGAATCATTTGAACGTGTCATATAGACAGAAACGCCATTATATTTTTCTAACTCTGCCTTACAATACTGTGCGATCTTGTAAGTAAGCTGTTTCTCCTGAAGTCCGTTTCCTGTTGCACCTGTATCATAACCGCCATGACCGGCATCAAGTACAACGACTAAATCAGTCTTTGTCTTAGCACTCTCCTCCTGTGCTCCTGAAACGACAAAAATGGCGGTCATAAGCAGAACCGCCATCAATTTTTTCATATATTTCATGATACCCCTCCGCTGTGTTTTCTTAATTCAATCTAATCTATTATAACACTGATATAAATTGACTTCAAGAAAAAGCTCAGGAGTTTTTAATCCGGTTTTTTTATCAGATTTAATTTGTGGTTTAATTCTAAAAATTCTTCTTTGGTCATTGCAGAACCGATTGCTCCAAATGTATTTAACAGGCGGATCAGCGTAAAACTGCCCATCATTTTCATAAGTGCCTCGGTATTTTCAGAGGAAAAATGATCTTGTGACTGCATCAGCCCTAAAAATAATGTTTTTGCTTCTTCTGCTTTCATCAGGTCTTCTATCGTATCATTCAAAGAATAATATCCTTCTTTTTCTGTGATATCAAACCAGTTTAAAACGGCTCCTGTTTCTTTTAACCGATAGCTTTCATCAAATTGATCGACTTTGCAGATCGTTGATGTATCTGTACATGCTCCCGCAGCAGCTTTTAATACGGATGTTCCTTCATTCGGCACATCAAAATAAAAGAAATGTTCGCGGCTTTCCTGCTTGCCAAGACTGTTTCCATTGACAAACAATTCCACTTCCGGCTGATTTGAATAAACCGTTACTTTTGTCACCGGCTCCATGCGGTTGACATAACGTTTTCCACAGATATGCACAAATGGTTTTTCTGACAGCCATGCTTTATATGCATAAAATGCATCTTTTTTATATTTTCTGTCAAAGGTTACGAGTCCTTTATGGTTCTGTCCGTTTTCCCCTCCTTCGTTTCTTGCATCTGCACCAAAATCAAACATATTCCAGACATATGTTGCCCAGAGATATTCTCTGGTAAAAAGCTGTTTAATCAGTTCTTCGTGATAATGTGCCTGATATTCTTCGGTATAATCTCCCTGTTTTGGCTCTGATGTATGCCAGTTTAACGCTTCGCAGCCATACTCACTGACTCCGATCGGGATATCCGGAAATTCTTTATGGAAGTTATCAAACCATGGTCCATTCATGGAAGTATCTCCGCCATACCAGCCAAAATAGTGATTATAGGAAACCACATCCGGTATCTGTATATATGCGTCATGGATATCACACATGGTCACTGCTGCGATCGTTGTCAGCCTTGTCGGATCTAATTTATGTGCCAGTTCATTTAACAGATGGTGATTTTCTAACATATCTTCATCAGACTTTCCCTGCGCCATTGTAATCTCATTTGACAATCCCCAGACCACGATCGATGGATGGTTATAGTTCTGAAGGATCAGTTCTTTCATCTGTGAGACCGTATTTTCCCTGCCGTCTTTCATATGTGCAGAAATATAGGGAATTTCTGCCCAGACTACCATTCCCTTTTCATCACACAGATCATAAAAATACGCATCATGCTGGTAATGTGCCAAACGGATCGTTGTTGCTCCTAATTCACAGATCAGATCCATATCTTCCCTGTGATGCTCTTTTAACAGTGCATTTCCGATCCCCCATCTGTCCTGATGACGGGAAACGCCACGAAGCGGATATGGTTTCCCATTTAATAAAAATCCTTTTTGTGCATCAATCTCAAAAAAACGGCAGCCAAATCTTGTCAAAACCTGATCCACAATTTTTTCTTTTTCTAAAATAGAAACTTCTGCTGTATACAGATACGGATCTTTTCTTCCATTCCATAAATGCACCTTAGGAATCGTAAAAACTGTTTTTGTTTCTGTGACTGGCTGTACCTGTTCTGCAACCATAAGACCTTCCTGATCTTTGATCACATAACGGAGCTTCTGTCCTTCTTTTGCATCTGTGAGAAATACTTCTACTTTGACATCTGCATCATTCCCTTTGATCTCCGATGTCACCATGATACCGGAACTTCCACGGTACATAAGATCAAAATGCGTATCATCTACAGCAATGATATTCACGTCCCGGTACAGTCCGCCATAAAATGTAAAATCTGCATTCTGTGGATATATTGTATCATTCGCCTGATTATCTACGATGACTGCAAGCAGATTTTCTTCTTTTAGTTCTCTAGTCAGATCTACCCGGAATGTAGAATATCCGCCATCGTGATGTGCTAATTTTTTTCCATTCAGATACACATCTGCTGAAGAATTGGCTCCGTTGATCTCTAAATAATATTGTTTCTGTTCCGGCAGATCGATCTTATGGATCTCTTTTAGATAACAGCAACTTCCCCGAAAATAGTCCGCTCCGCCATCCTGTCCATCGATCGCATTCCATGTATGTGGAAGATTGACAATGTACCATTCTTTGGGGATTATATCCGGCATCTTGCTAATACCTTTTTGAAATGCCCATTTGTGATCTATATTGATAACTTCTCTCATTTCCATTCCTCCTGATATATTTTTCTGGATTATTATGCACTTTAATCTGTTCTCATATCATATCTTCTCTGTTTTCTTGCGATTCTATCACGCAGAATGTTTCTGCAACAGAAAATATTATAGGAAAATACGGAAATTTCTGTTAATAATTACATGTATTTCAACAAGTCAGAAATCTTATCCTGCAAGCAGGAATGATTTCTGACCTTTTGACCCTTGTATCAAAAAAACTGTGCAGAATTGCTCTGCACAGTTTTTTACTTTTGTGAAGATTAAACTTCTTTTAATTTCATTGGTTTCTTGAATCCGGCACTGCTCTTTAATGCTTTCTTCACTCTTGTATAATTATCGGAAGATACTTTAAATACTGCTTTCTTGTTGATTCCCTTAAATGCCTGTTTTCCAATGCTCTTAACGTTATCACCAAGTGTGATAGTCTTTAATTTTCTGCATTTATAGAATGCTTTTGCATTGATCTTATCAACAGCAAATGTATAACCTTCGATTTCAACTTCATCAGGGATAACTACAGATTTTGCTTTCTTATTTGTCATTCCTGTTACGGTTACGGTACCGTTTGTTCCATCTGTATTATATTCATCTACTTTTGTGATCTTGTAATTTACTTTACCAACCGTATGTGTAGAATTCACTGCCGGAAGATCTGTTACTGTTTCACCTGCATCAAGAATAACCTCAGCTTCTTTGACCGTATCTGCCGGTATGGAAGGAACAGTCTGTTTCTTATTTGCTAACAGTTTATTTGCGCGTTTTGTAAGATTTGTGATCATAGCTGTTGTAACATCTTCATCTGCACTTAAAGCATCTGCTTTATCTGCTAATGCTTTCATCTGTACGATCACACTGCTGCTGTAATCGGATGTTTCCGCTGCTGCTTTTAATTCAGCTGATTTATCTGTCAGCGCACGTTTGTCGATCTGGATATGTTTGATCGGATGATAATTGTTAACAGTTGTATCTGCATTATAAGTATCTACCAACGCATTATATTCTTCAACAGTGATCGGGATCATACCGCCATGTGTACCGATATCATTGTTTGTTCTTCCGTAAGTACCGGAAGCTGCTTTCTGGATACTATTCGGTTCTGACAGATCAGTTGTCAGATACGGCTCATAACGGACAGTCATATTACCATAGTAGTCGATCATAACACACCACTCATCTCTGTCAATAAACTTAAACATGGTAGCTCCTTCATAAGCTCCCTTGTATTGTTCGATCCCTGTCTGACTGATCTTGGTAAAATGATTACCAACAGAATTATTCTTAAACCACTCATTGACAATTTCTGCTGTCTTGATCTGGTTTGTGTCGCCTGTTAATTTTTCCAGTGCCTTTAAACTGTCATATGCTGTACCATCTAACGTATAGGATGTGATCTTATGCGGTTCAGATGCATCATAATCAACCGATGGATCTAATACGGTCTTTGCTGACTGTAATTCGATATGGTTATTTGTTTCATCTTTTACAAGACGATATAATGTACCATATGGATTCTTGATGCTGCCATCTTCATTTAAGATTGTCTTACCGTTATCATCTTTTTCCGGTACCCAGAGCTGGGAAGTATCAATGTTACCATATCCACTGTTATTAGATTGTCCATTCGGAAGATAGTTTTTATAGAATGGTTCCTGCTCATATAATTTTGTCGGTCCAAATGTAACAAAATCAGATGTTTCATTACAGTAGAGCCTGTCTCTTGCACGTCCGTCATCTGATGTACGTGCTGACCAGTATACTAAATAATTATCTTTTTCCGGATTATAGATTGCTTCCGGTGCCCATGCCATACCACCATTGATAGCAGATGCTACATCAACATAACGTCTGGTCCAGTGTACCCAGTCTTCGGTTTCCCAGATGAATAAATTTGTACTACCTTTACCGATCTGTGTGGTTTCGCCCCAATTACCTAATTTATCATTTTCTTTGACTCCGCCATACTTCTCATCATGTGTATTTAAGTCAGTTGCAAGCAGCCATACTTTATTGGCATCACTTCCATCTGCTTTACAGCCACGGATCAGATATGGATCGCGGACACCCTGATCATCTCCCTCAAACGGATATAATACAGATGCATCTCCGGTAACTGTTTTTGCAAGTTCTGTTTCATCAACTCCACTTGCGATCTCATAGTTGTTCTGGGATACTTTTACAATGTCATCTGCGTAATCCTCTCCTGCAAGGAATGCCGGATTACAGCCATTTAATGCTGTCCAGTTCAATCCGTCTTCACTTAAGAAGAAGTGGATCTGCTGTACATCTTCGTTATTAGCTTTATTTACCGCAAAAGATACATATACATATCCTGCATAGGAATCTTCTGATAAACCTGCCCAGATCGTGAGCGGGAATTCTTTGGTATAAGTTTCTCCATTTGCTTCTACTGTTGCATATAAAGTAAATGTATAATTATCTTCTCCTGCATATGGGCGTGTGATCTTTAATCTCTTGTTGTCTACTACAGATACATACTTAGGATCTGCTTTACCAACACTATATGTGATCTTCTCCCCTGTTACTCCACTGATGGATGTAGGAAGTTTTAAATCTTTTGTCAGCCACTGATTGATCTTAGATGCTTCGATTGTCAAATTCTCATCCACAATATCTGCAAGATCTGTTGCAGCCTGCACTTTCAGGCTGGCAGCCGGCAATGTGCCGACTACCATAGCCAGAGTAAGTGAAGCAGCAAGCAGACTTTTTACAATTCTTTGCTTCATATCTGTCTACCCCCGATTATTATTTTTTGATTGTAATAGTCTTTTTCATTGTGTAATTTCCAACTTTTGCTGTTACAGTTACTTTACCTTTTTTCTTAGCCTTTAAGACACCTTTGCTGCTGATCGTAGCAAGTTTCTTCTTATTTACGGACCATTTTACTTTACCGGAAATTCCTTTGACACTTAATTTCAAGGATTTCTTAACTTTTACAGTGCCTTTACCGGAGATATCACCTACATTTACAGTTACTTTTCTAACTGCTTTTTTGCCATTTACGATCACTGTTGCATATACAGTACCTGTTCCGCCTTTTTTACCTGTAATTGTACCTGTACTTGTAACTGCTACTGCACCTTTTGCACGATAAGTTACTGTTGCACCTGCCGGGGCTGTTACAGTTACCTGTGTAGTCTGGCCTTTTACGATCGTAGCATCTTTTACTGCTGCTGTTACATTGATCACCTGTGGTTCCGGTGTAATGACTTTTCCGGTTGGTGTACCTACAGTTACAACTGTCTGGTATTCCATTTTAAATCCGTCATATTTTGCTGTTACTGTCGTTACAACGGATGCATAACCATCTTTAAGACCTGTTACAACACCGTTTGCATCAATGGCTGCAATATCCGGATTTGCAGATGCATAAGATACGGTTACAGTATCTTTGATGCTGTCCGGAAGCGTAAATACTCTTGCTGTTCCGCCTGCTGCAACTGTTGCTGTCTGTGAATAGCTGCTGCTGTTGATATATTCAAATGGATTTACATAAGCATCAACATATTCTGCTTTATTCATTGCTTTGTTGATCTTTTTAACTGCTTTATCAACATCTGACTGTGTAGCTGCTTTGTCTGCGTCAGCGATGGCTGTCTGTACTGCGGATACAGTATCTGCTGCTACATATGGATTTGAAACTAATGCCTGTGCTTTTTCAATGGTTGCTGTTAATTCCGATTTATCTAATGCTTTTACAGTAAATGTAAAGTCTTTATCTGCTGTTAAAGCACCAGATGTAATCGTAGCTGTTAAAGTTACTGTAGTATCTTCTGCGCCATTTTTTACAATACCTTTTTCAGAGATCACTTCCGGTTTATCAGAAGTCCATGTTACGTTGATCTCATTTAAAGTTGCCGGAAGATTTAAGTTATATTTTACTTCAGATGCAGATGCATTGCTTGAAAGGATATCTGCTACTGTAAGATCTTCTAAGTTCTTTTCAAGTGCTTCCTGATATTTTGGATCTGACAACTGGATCTCTTCATCTGTCATTGCTTTGTCATAGATCTTAAAGGATGCTACTTTACCCTGATAATTCTTATCCGGTGCCCAGCAGGATTTACCAATGTATCCTAAAATACCATTTTCTGTACCCGGTGTTACGACATCATCCATAATACTGTAACCTGACTTTAATTCTGTACCATCATCACCTTTGATCAGCTGACCATTCCAGTATAATTTCACAGTGCCTTTATTGAATACCATATCTACTGTATAATAAGTATCGACTGCCGGCTGGATAGATGTTCCAAATAATTTTTCAGTACCACTGTCTTTGATGCCTGCTCTTAATGTTTTTGATTCAAAATTTGGTGATAAAAACATATAGTTAGTTCCTGAATTCTTTACTTTAGAACCAAGGCAGAATAACCATGCATTGTTACCACATGCTGAACTCTTTGCAAATGTTGTTTCGATTGTAAACTGCTCTTTATCTGTCAGGGAATCCATAATGCTTAATGGAAGTTTGATATAAGAATCATTGCTTGCCATTTTCATAACAGTCTTTCCATCTTCTTCTACGAAACTGATACCGGATTCTCCTTCAACTGCTGCATCATTGCCACGACCGGAAACGTCTTTTAATTTTCCATCTACGATCTGTGTCAAGTCATATTCAGCTGCGATGCCTTCTTTGAGATTATCGCTGCTTTCAACAGTAACTGTTGTATCTTTTGTTAATGTTGTAGCACCTACTTTTACAGATGTTGTAATTGTTGTTTCACCAACACCTACACCAGTTACTGTTCCATTATCTACAGTTGCAACGTCTTCATTCTTTGATTGGTAAGAAATCGTTGCATTCTCTGCTGCGACTGCAGATGGTAATGTAACTGTAATTGTTCTCTTTTCTTTCTGGAACATCGTCAGTTCATCTGTTACTGTAAATCCTTCCTCTTTGAAAACAGTTTCTTCATCTTTTCCATCATATAAGTAACGTACTTGTGTTGCTGTTAATGATCTGTTATATACAGATACATCATCCATCTGACCAGTAAACAGATCATCCCAATTGTTTACACCAAGATCGATTGCTGCGTTTTCTCCATTCATGATATCAGGAGCGGCAGCTGTTCCTACCAAATTACCATTCAGATACATGGATAGCGTACCTGCGGTCTGTGATAATGTAACCATTGACCACTCTCCTGATGGAATTGTCATATTTCCTAATGTTTTCCATGCAAATTTGTTATTCACTTTATCATTAGCCCATACTTTACATGCATTTGTACCGCCATCTCCAGATATAGCAGTCCATAATTCTGGTGTATGGTATCCTAATGCTATCACCGGCATATTATTAGCAATTGTTCCATCTGGTTTTACCCAGCAGGATACTGTATATTCTGTTCCAATGTTCTTCTCTGCTAATTCCAGTCCATAACTGCCAAGCTGCACTGCTTTATCATCTGTATCACTTGTAATCGCTGCATTTCTGCCCGCTACATAAGTAATATCACCAGAATATGCACCATACTTTTTGGCATATGCTTTTGCTGTTGCACCTTCCTTACTGGAAAGCGTACCATCGAATGTATAGGTAGCTACCGGTGTCGGCATGGATTCTCCTACTGTTGCTGCATTTGCTGTCATGAAATCTCCTGTAAATACAGAAGTAGTAATGATCGCAGATGCAAGTAAACCACTTACAATTTTTTTACATTTCATTCTTCATTTCCCCCTCTTAAATTTCTTTGATCTTCATTGTTTTCTTTGCAAATCCTGTGTTACTCTTTAATGCTTTTTTGACTTTTGTATATGCATCCGAAGATACTTTAAAGGTTGCTTTTCTATGAATGCCTTTGAATGCATTCTTGCCAATGCTCTTTACATTGTCACCGATCGTAATGGTTTTTAATTTTTTGCAGTTATAGAATGCTTTGCTTTCAATCTTATTAACTGCAAAAGAATATCCATTGATCTCTACTTCATCAGGAATGGTCACTTTCTTTGCTTTTTTATTAGTGATCCCTGTAACGCTTACGGTTCCGTTTGTACCGTCTGCATTGCTTTCATCTACTTTTGTGACTTTATATTTTACTCCGCCTGCTGTTGCAGTATCACCTGCTTCCGGAAGATCTTCCATAGCTGCTTCTTCGCCTGTGATCACGATATCAGCCTGTACCGGTGTTTCTGTCTTCTGTTCTGTTGTATAAACAGTGACCGGAACATCATAAGTCTTTGTCACACCTTTGTCTGTATAGCTGATCGTCAGTGTCTTTGTTCCTGCAGTTGTCATATTGATCGCAGATGCATTTGTTGTAAATCCATCTGTTTTCCACTGTGTTGTACCATCTTCATAAGTCACTTTCAAGCGGATATCGTTTGTACTTAATGCAGAACCTGCTTTATAAGCACGGGTTGTCTTCTGTGCTGCGATAGAGACTACATTTTCTTTTGATGCGATCTCAAATACGCATTCATCAGAATCATAATAATCTACAAGTACTAACTTTCCATCTTCCACTGCCATATAATTTCTCGGATAAGCAACGCTTTCAAATGTAACGCCTTTACCATTGTATCCTGATAATGTACGGAAAGTCATATTCTTAGAATCAGCTGTGATCCCATTTGCATCTGATTTGGTATCATTATTATGGTCACGGGATAAAACGACTTTTTTTCCTGCTCCGGTAGCTTTCAGATACATACCCGGTTTGTTATAAGATTCAATTGAAACATAAGCATCTTCATTCTTATCGCTCTTACCTTCTTCAATCTCCCATAATGCATCTGCTTTTGCAGCATCTTCACTTGCTGTAACTGCTACATTTACTTTCGGATAATTATATTCTTTATCCGGATCACCGATGCTGTTATTGAATTTTGTATGTGCAAGCGGTGTAGATGTTGAATCTAAGATCTGGTTTGCTGTTCCGCTGATTCCGGTAGAAGTTTCCTGAATATACTCAATGGAACCATCTTCGTTAAACTGCATTTCCTCAATACAGATCACACGACGGTAACCGCTTCCACCCGGAAGGGAACCATTATGATAAATAAAATATGTTTTTCCTTCAAAATCAAAGACTGCCGGATGGTTCGTATTGGATGTTGCTGTCGGCTCCATCAGATGTCCGTAGCCTTCTTTTCCGCCACCATACACCCATTTGCTGTCATTTCCAAATGTATCCGGGCTGCAGGTAGCGTATGCCATTTCCTCACGCCAGTGTGACGCAAAGAATACATAAAAATCTCCATAATAATTGCCATCTGCATCCTGACGGCGGTATAACCATGGTGCTTCTGTATAGTCCACACCATCAATCTTCTCGATGCCGCTGATATTCTGATACCAGATATCTGCATTTACACCCTGTGTGATCTTTCCATCACCATTCTGATCCTTAATGGAAAGCATATCATCTGTCAGTTCACACATCCACAAGTTTGAATTTCCCCACATCATATAGATGTGTTCTTCTCCGTTTTCATCTGTATCGTACCAGAGAGTCGGATCGATATCTTCCCATCCAAAGGATGCTTTTCTTCCATATAAAGCACCTGCTGTTGTGATCTCTCCTGTGTCTGGATTCTTTACTTCACATGTCGATGTATTTGTCACTGTTTCATGGAAATAAGGCTCAGCCTGTGGTACAAACGGTCCTGTCGGGCTGTCTGCAACTGCAACACCGACTTCTTTTCCGTAACTTCCTTTGTTTTCTGCACAATAAAGCATATAATATTTACCATTATGCTTTGTGACCTGTGCTGCCCATGCACTTCCGTTGTCTGACCATGCAACATCTGCCATATCCATAACAACGCCTTCGTATTTCCACTCTTTTAAATCCTGTGTGGAATAGCAAAGGTAATCCGGCATCGTATAGCCGCCTCCGCTGCTGGTGTCGTCATGTCCGACATACAGATATACGGTATCCCCGTCGACTAAAATATTCGGGTCACCCGCATAGGTAATCTCGCCATTTTCATTAAATCCGGCGATAGGATTTCCAAGTGTACTCTTATCAAGTACGATCTCGGTTGGTTCCGCTGCTGCGGATACTGTCTGTGGTGGCAGGATCACAGTGCTCATCAACATAGCTGCTGCTAATATGCCTGACAGTAGTTTCTTTTTGTTCATTTTGTGTACCCCTTTCTTAAGTGTTACAAAAAGCTCCCTTTTATACATATTTTCATATTGTTCACAAAAAAATACAATTCAGTAACTTCTCCATTTTGTTGATAATTTTATTTTCACTTTTAGATACATAATTTTTTTGCACTATTTTATGAATTATGTTAAATTTTGTACGATTTTACTAAAAACATATTATTTTTAGCTTTTTTACTGTATATTTTTTATTACAAACGATATGAAAAGGGGGTACTGAACCGGTAAAATCCCTAATACCATTTAAATTGACCGTTGAGCGAAGACTACCTCAAAAACCGTTCCTCCTGCAGGGTTTGACCTGATCGTAATGCTGCCATCATGCACTCTCACAATTTCACGGACAAGAGCAAGTCCGAGCCCTACGCCGCCAAGTTCGCGGCTTCTGGATTTATCCACACGAAAAAATGGATCAAACACCCTCTCCCTTAACTCTTCCGGAATTCCGCTTCCCGTATCCTCTACCGACAGATAAATACGCTTTTCTTTCTGATATACGGTTACTGTAACTAATCCGCCCTCATGATTATATTTTATGGCATTCTCAACCAGATTATATACAAGCCTGTAAATAAGGATATCACTTCCTGTCATGGTGACATCCCCACATTTTCCACTGAGTTTGATTTTGTTTTTCTGTGCAAGAGGTTCTAAATCTGCTAAAGCCTCTTCCACAATGGCATCCATGATAATCCTGTCATCTCTCCCTAATGTCTCAAGTTCACTCATATCAAGAAGTGCCTTTACCATCCTGCTTAATTTATCATTTTGTTCCGTGATCATCCTGATCGTCTGTAATGTGTCTTCATCATTTCCCGGATGCCCGGTAGAATTGTACAGATCAAGCTGCACCTGCATTAATGCTAATGGAGTGCGAAGCTCATGTGCTGCATTTGCAGTAAACTGTCTCTGTATCTCAAATGCATCCGACAGTCGTTCAAGCATCTTATTATATGAAATACTAAGCTGGTTCAGTTCCTTAACGTTATTTTCCTCTATTCGTGAATCAGACAGATTTTGAGCCTGCACTTCTTCAATTTTATCTGAGAACTCCCTGATCGGTCTGAGTGCATGCCCACTTATAAAATAGGCAGCAACTCCACCTAAAAGTGCCAGTAAAACCGAAATTATCAAACTGTTTCTTTTGTAGTCAGCCTTATTATTGTACACCTGGACTGAAAACTCATTTGTAAACTCATCCCACTTATCATCCGGAATGCTGATATATATTGCATCGGATCCGTTCACATCATCATCTCCCTGAGACTCTACAGCATCCTGCAGGGAATCAATGTAATACACACCGTTTTGATAGACAAACATAGTCAGGCATCCGCATATCACGACAATACACAATGCAGTTATACATGTAATCCTCCACTGCAGCGACATTCTTCTCATCTGTCAGACTCCTCCCGTATTTGATAGCCTTCTCCCACTTTGTTCAGAATGGGGTCGTAGCCAAGTTTCGACTTAAGCTTTCTTCTAAGCGAAGACATATGTACCCTGACTGCTCCACTAAAACTGTCTGCCGAAGCATCCCATACATGCTCTATCAGTTCCTCCTGGCTTACCGGTCTTCCCAGATTGATCAGTAAATATTCCAAAATGCCATTTTCTTTTCTTGTCAGTGGAACAACTTCTTCCTTTGCATATGCCTCACGTTTCATCGTATCAAACTTTATTTCTCCACATTCCAGACAGACGTCCTTCTGCACAAATTTCCTTCTTGTCAGACTTCTGATACGTGCCTCAAGCTCCTGCAGATGAAATGGTTTTTCCATATAATCATTCGCTCCTGCATCCAGCCCTTCCACCTTATCTGCGACCTGTCCTCTTGCAGATAATATGATCACTTTAGTCTCATCATTGTACCGCCTGAGTTCCTTAAGGATCTCCATCCCATCCATGCCCGGCAGGTTCAGATCCAAAACAACCAGATCATAATCCTCTGACAGAATGCATTCAAGAGCTTCTTCCCCGTCATAACAGGTATCTACCTCATACCCTGCAGCATACAGGCTTTTTGCAACCATGTCACATATTTGTTTTTCATCCTCAACAATTAATAATCTCAAAATTTTCCCCCTGTTTCTTAACAATAATTTTACAACATATATTGTATAATACCTGTATCAGCTGGTCAATAATACAACAGAAAAGGAGCATCCATATGTTAAAATGTAAAAAAACATATCAAATTGTCCTGCTCATCCTGGGTATCACCATGATAAGCTATGGTGCAGTCAGAGGTGAGGCGGCTGCCGTGCTTGGCAAAGCAATAAAATTATGTCTGGAGTGTGTCGGAATTGGATAAGAAAAAGAATATGCTATCAAAAAAAACAGCAAAACTACGTGGTTGGATACAGGCTGCAGCAACACTGCTGACTAATATCCATATTCCTAATTTATTTCAGGGTAAAATATATCAGGGAAATGCTAAAACCGTATGCGTACCCGGACTAAACTGTTATTCCTGTCCTGCCGCAGCAGGAGCATGTCCCATAGGTGCCTTTCAGGCAGTGATCGGATCATCCAAATTTAAATTTTCATACTACATAACCGGATTTTTTATCTTATTCGGTGTGACACTCGGAAGATTTATATGTGGTTTCTTGTGCCCATTTGGATGGTTTCAGGATCTGCTTCATAAGATCCCGGGAAAGAAATTTTCCACAGCCAGGCTAAAACCGCTTAGATATCTGAAATATATCATTCTTATTGTTTTCGTTATACTTCTACCGATGCTGGCCACGAACTCCATAGGAATGGGAGATCCGTTCTTCTGTAAATATATTTGTCCACAAGGTGTTTTAGAGGGTGCTATACCACTCTCTATCGGAAATGCTGCTATCCGTTCGGCTCTGGGAAAGCTTTTTTCTTTCAAATGTATTATTTTAATTTCAGTAGTTGTTCTAAGTATTTTATTTTACAGGCCATTCTGTAAATGGATCTGTCCTCTTGGAGCAGTCTACTCATTATTTAATAAGGTCAGCCTTCTCAATATTACAGTTGATAACAGTAAATGTGTCGGATGTGGCAAATGTTCCGAAGTATGTAAGATGGATGTCGATGTGCGCAAGACCCCGGATCATCCGGAATGCATACGGTGCGGAGCCTGTATAAAGGCTTGTCCAAAGGATGCAGTCTGCTATCAGTTTATGGGAAGATCCTGTCAAAAGCAGGACAACCGATAACATTTTAACTTATTACATAATCATTATTTTAAAAGGAGCGATTACTTATGAAAACAAAATTATCATTTATTTCTATTCTTACACTTTGTATAACATTATCACTTACAGCATGCGGCGGAAAACAAACTGCCGCAACAGATCCTAAGGATACGCAGACTACAACCGCCACAGAGGCATCTGATTCCAGACTGGATGATTTATATCAGCAGGAAAATCAGCTTTTTGCAGACCACGCTGATGCATGGAACAAGGTGTTTGCCATGATGGATAAAAGTGATGCTGATCCAAACGGAAATTATGCTGATTATCTTGCTGATACTGTAGAATCAAACAAAACTTCATTTACAGATGATGAACTGAAAACACTCACTGAGGATATTGAGAGTATACGAAAAATCGATGAAGAGATAGCAGAGATTGAACAGAAAAACTCATTATCAGACAACAGCAGCCAGAAAGATAATTCCGAATCCGCATCTGTATTCAGCAATTTTTCCGGTCAGGATTTTGACGGTAATACGGTAGACAGCAGCCTTTTTTCCGGTAATGCAGTAACAGTCGTCAATTTCTGGTTCACCGGATGCAAGCCTTGTGTTGCTGAGTTATCCAAGCTTAACGAATTAAATGATACGATCAGATCAATGGGCGGAGAAGTAATCGGCATCAACACAGAAACTTTCGATGAAAATAAAGATGCTATAAAAGAAGCTGCCTCCGTTCTCGAAAGCCAGGGAGCAAAATACCGCAATATTTCCATTGACTCCTCCTCCGCTGCCGGTAAATATGCCTCAGAAATCATGGCATTCCCTACAACGATATTAGTTGATAGAAACGGTAATATCGTAGGTGACCCAATGCTCGGTGGGATTGATAATAAGGATAATTACGACGCTCTGATGGAGCAGATCCAGTCCGTGATTGCTGCCGACAGCACAAATAAATAAACTGTATATAAAAAAGCTCCTGTGCACTGCACAGAGAGCTTTTTTTGCTGCAACAGCGTAATACTCTTACAGCCTGTCAATGATTCTTTTTTAATGTTCCAACATATTCTCCGTTATTATATACAAATGGTCCGGCTTCTCCTTCTTCTCCAAAATACTCAGACCGCTGCGAAAGGATACTTAGCAATTCATCCATATTATGCACCTTTACTGCCTGATATGGCTGTTCAAATGCAATCTTTTCTACAAAAAGATAATAGTCACTGTACTTTATCAGTAAACCGGTATGTCCTACAAAAATAACATCAGAATCCGGATCATATATCGCTATGCTAAGAAGTGATATCCTGTCACTATCTATTTGGAATCCGTACTGCTCCCAGCTATCAGAAAATGTCCTTTCAGGATGTTTATCATCTGTAACACTCTTTTCTCCATATAGTGTAGTAAACATATCCTTATTCCGCTTTATGATCTCATATCTGTCTGCATTGTCTATCGCTTCTGTATCAAACATTAAATACGTGCCGCTATAACCGGCTTCTGTTGTTTGTGCCCAAAGGAGTCCATCCAACAGGAGAAAAGCTGTCATTCTGCAGTCGGCATCTGAATAGTCATGCTTTGTTTCCCAGCCATCCATACATTTACCGATATCTGCTTTCATCTTCTCCGGATCTGACCAGCTATCCTTTAGTTCTGCATTCTTCCCTGCAGAGTCTGCAAAATCAGCCACCCATTCCTGAAATATATCCACATTCGAAACACCTGCTGAACGAAGTTCTTTGCAGATTTCTGTAATCGTATTGTTTCCTCCCATATAAGTTGCAACCGGCAGTTTCTGTTTCTTCAGTGATCCTGCGCATCCACCCAGCATCATAGAAGAACAAAACACACATGCAGCTAATACAATAACTGCATATCTTTTATTTTGTCTTTTCAACAGATATGACCTCTCCATTAAATGGATCTACTTCAGAAATTGTTCCTGTATATTTTACAGTCACAGTATCTCCGTTGCTGACATCTTCTAATCCATCCGGCTTTTCTTCAAATGTAAAACTATATGGCGTATCCTTATCGTCCGTGATAACAAACTGGAAGTCCTTAATCTCGTCAATTGTTCCAGTCATCTCCTTTTCTGTTTTAGCATCTTCCTTCTCAGGTGCTTCGGTGACACTTGTTGTAACATTCTCCTGGGCTGTATCTTTATTTCCACAACCTCCGAGCAATCCGGCACCAATCATCATACTCATTACTATCGTGATCATTTTCTTTTTCATTTTCATTTTCCTTCTTTCATTTAATTTAGTACTCTCTTGTACTTTGTTCAGAATACCTCACTGCTTATCCCATGTAAATAGCATAACAGCAAACTTAAAGAAATCTTTATTTTTTCATAAGATGTGTTTCCTTTTACCTGAAACTTCACCTAAAAGATCCCGGATATCCGAAGCAGCCAGTAAATGATCCCCAGCACCCACGAGCTAAAAATACCATATAATATCACAGGTCCTGCGATCGTAAAGATCTTACAGCCTATTCCAAAGACCTGTCCTTCTTTCTTAAATTCGATGGAAGGTGCCGCTACTGAATTTGCAAAGCCGGTGATCGGCACAAGTGCTCCTGCGCCTCCGAAAACAGCGATCTTCGGATATATATTAAATCCTGTCAGAAGGACGCTTAAAAGTACCAGTATCAGACTGCACCAGCTCCCTGAAGTATCTTTATCCAGTCCGATATTCGCACAATAGGATAAAATCCCCTGTCCGATCACGCAGATGATCCCGCCTGTCAAAAATGCTTTTGCCATATTTTTCGGCAGGGAATGGGTAGGCGTGACTTCTTTTACATATTCATTGTACGCCTTCTGTTCCTCTAATTTCTGTTTATCGATATTCTTTTTTTCCGCCAATGGTTTTCCCTCTCTTCCTATATATATCAAGATACCAGAAACATATGCTCTTCGCGAAGCCCCCATAAAAGCAATTCTTTCATCTGCTCATCATATTCTTCTAATGCTTCATAGTTTGAAAGCATTTTTACCAGATATTTTTCTTTTTCATCTTCTCCTGAAAACGTCTTTAATTCCGGTGCGATCTTTTCTGCTAATTCCTGCGGTTTTATATCTTCTTCGATACCGATTCCACAGATCTTTCCAAACAGGCCTGCTGCATAATAAAACTCATAATTTCCGAGTAACACCGATGCCTGCATATTACATTTTATGATCACACTCTGCCTTGCGATTGAAGTTACCATATCCTTATCCCTCTTTTGTCCTGTCAAAAATCTGATTTTATGCCCTTTATTGTACTCTGCCTGCCATTTTCCGTCAAATACATATTTTTAGGAGTTTCCCATCCGATGATAAAAATAATAAATCCCACCTGCTGCCTTTCCTGCTGCCATTGCTGTGATCACCCATGCCATACCTGTTTTTAAGTTCATGCGGCGGAACATGATCGGAAATACATCCATGATCTCTGCTAATGCCATGACAAGACAGCCTACCTGTATGCCGCAGCACAACCCATATAATATGAGAAACGGACTTCCTAACGGAATCCTTAAATCTGTAAATACCGTAACGATATTTCCAAAGATCCCACCCGCAATGATCATATTTTCATACCGGATCACCTGATCTGCGGTATTGCTCTTGCCGATGATCCTCGGCATGATCCGAAGTGTGACAACTAAGGCAAATGTTCCGGCTGATACGGCAAGTCCACTGGTCAGTCCGGTCAGTCCTAATAACAAATGCTTACTCCACATCGATTTCTTTTCCCCCTCTTGAAGCATTTTCAATAAAGGTCATATCTACATCCTGTTCATATTTCCGAAGCTGTACCTGGATCGGAGTCGGGTCCGGTGTGATCTTCTTTTTGCCAAAATGATTAAAAAAGACCATGATGCCAATCGCAAGTCCGATGCAGTAACTGACCTCTAACTCTGTCATGCCATCGGATTTTACTCCGGTCACCTGATAATAAAACGTTTTAAATAATTCCGTGATCCCGATATCATTATTAAATGACATGATCGTAAATGCTGCCCCGAAAAATATCAATACACAAAGTACGATAATTTTTACGTTTATCCAGCCTCTTTTGGGACTTTCTTTGGTATATTCTATGATAAAATCTTTTTCACCCTGATTTTCCACTTCTGCATGCGGATAGTCTTTTTGGATCAGCGAAATAATCTCTAATATCGAAAAGATCTTTCTCTGTATCTTTTTGTCCGTCTTAGATTCCGGCAGAAAGCTGTATACTTTTTTCTGTTTTAACTGTCGTACCATGGCTTCATTTGAACTTGTGATCGATGCAATATCCGAAAGTGTTACATTCCGGTCATGTACTAAGACGTTCTGATCGATCTTTATATAAATCGTTTCGTCGTTTGCACTCATGCCACTTCACCTCTGGTCATTTCATTTAAGACAAATGTCCCATCTTCCGGCTGGGTATTCTGATTTTTCGTAAAACTGTAATACCAGATACCAAAACCTATGGCAATTCCAATGACTACAAACAGACAGACTCTGTAAATCTTCCGGTTCATACGACTCACTTCCTTTTCCGATTGTTTTTGTAATACTTATGCTTGCAATTTTCAAATTTCAATGTGAGTAGTATGCATCTTTTTCTAAAAAGTATGCAAAATAAAAAAAGACCGCGAAAGAATTTCTTCTCCCATGATCTTTTTTTGTACTTATCTCTGTTTCCCTTTTAAAACCGGTGAAATATGTTTATAGATCAAAAATGTGATGACCACACTGATCATTCCCTTTAGAAATGTAAATGGCATATTAAATACGATCAGACATTCTAACAGACCATTGACTCCCGGAAAGATTGCCTGATACATAGCAATGATCTCATCCATCGGCAAAAACGCCGTATAAAACGGATACATCACAAAATAATTCGATACCACACTGATCAGTGCCATCAGAACCGCTCCGGTCAATGATCCGATGATCGCTGTTTTTCTGCTCTTTTTTCTCTTATAAATAAATCCTGCCGGTAATACAAAGGCAGCTCCTAATACAAAATTGGAAAGTTCCCCTACTCCGCCTGTCGTTGTGATCAGAACATGAAGGAGATTTTTTACCAGACACACCAGCACTCCGCACAGCGGTCCCATTGAAAATGCTCCGATCAATGCCGGAAGCTCTGATAGATCAAGTTTTACAAATGCCGGCATAAATGGCACTGAGAACTCAAAAAACATTAAAATAAATGCTACAGCTGACAACATGGCTGTTACTGCCATATAACGTATATTCACAGGCTTTTGTATTGTATGCTCGTTCATCATATCTTCCTTTCTTTATCCGTTCAGTTTCATCGTAAGCTGGATCCTCTGCTTTTTCAGATCAACACTCATTACTTTGACTTCCACAATATCTCCAACACTGACAACTTCTAACGGATGCTTGATATATTTATCACTCATCTGTGAAATATGGACCAGTCCGTCCTGATGTACACCGATATCGACAAATGCCCCAAAGTCAATGACATTACGCACTGTTCCTTTTAAAACCATTCCCGGTGTTAAATCTTTCATTTCTAATACATCGCTGCGCAGGATCGGTTTTGGCATATCTTCTCTTGGGTCTCTTGCAGGCTTTTCTAATTCTTTTACGATATCTTCTAACGTCAGCTCCCCTACTTCAAGTTCTGCTGCAAGTTTCTTCATATCCGTGATCTTTTTTGAAATACCTTTTAAATTTCCCTCTCTGATATCTGCCGGTATATAACCGGTCTTTTCTAACAGACGTTCGGCTGCATCGTAACTTTCCGGGTGGACGCTTGTAGCATCTAACGGATTTTTTCCATCTGTGATCCGCATAAAACCTGCACACTGTTCATAGGCTTTCGGTCCTAATTTTGCCACTTTTAAAAGCTGGGAACGGGAAGTAAACCTGCCGTTTTCTTCACGGTATGCCACAATATTTTTTGCAATAGCCTTGCTGATACCGGAAATATATTCTAACAGGGATGCTGATGCCGTATTTAAGTCCACACCTACTTTATTTACGCAGTCCTCAACGACACCGCCTAATGCTTCGCCTAACTTCTTCTGGTTCATATCATGCTGGTACTGACCGACACCGATCGATTTTGGATCGATCTTTACTAATTCTGCCAATGGATCCTGCAAACGTCGTGCGATCGATGCTGCGCTTCGCTGTCCGACATCAAAATTCGGGAATTCTTCGGTAGCAAGTTTACTTGCCGAATATACCGACGCTCCGGCTTCATTGACAATCACGTACTGTACTTTCTGCGGGATTTCCTTTAACAGATCCACGATAACCATTTCTGATTCCCTTGATGCCGTACCATTTCCGACGGAAATCAGGGTGATGTTATATTTCTCGATCAGACGTTTTAAGATCTTTTTTGATTCTTCTACCTTATTCTGCGGTGCAGTCGGAAAGATTACAACGGTATCTAAGACTTTTCCGGTCGCATCGACAACTGCTAATTTACATCCTGTCCGAAAAGCCGGATCCCAGCCAAGCACTGTCTGGTTTACGATCGGAGGCTGCATCAGTAACTGTTCTAAATTCTTGCCAAATACCTTGATCGCACCATCTTCCGCTTTTTCTGTCAGATCATTGCGGATCTCACGCTCGATCGCCGGAGCGATCAGACGTTTATAACTGTCTGCGATCACATCTTTTAATACCGGCGTTGTATAAGGGTTGTCCCTGCTTATGACTTTCTTTTCTAAATAACGGAGAATATCTTCTTCCGGTGCTTCGATCTTAACCGTCAGGATCTTTTCTGCTTCTCCACGGTTTAATGCCAGCACACGATGTCCGGCTAATTTTGCCAATGCATCATCAAATTCATAATACATTTCATAAACAGATTCTGCTTCTTTATCTTTTGCCGTAGATGTGATCCTGCCTTTTTTCATGGTCAGTGTACGGATATACATTCTGTAATCTGCTTCATCGGAAATAAATTCTGCAATGATATCTTTTGCCCCTTCAATGGCTTCTTCTGCTGTATTGACTTCTTTTTCTGCATTGATATATTCTTCTGCTGTCACTTCAAGCGGCTGGTCTGTCATCTGCAAAGAAATGATATTTGCAAGCGGCTCTAAACCTTTTTCTTTTGCAATGGTTGCTCTTGTCCTGCGCTTTGGACGGTATGGACGATAGAGATCGTCTACCACTACCATGGTTTCGGCTGCTAAGATCTGCGCCTTTAAGTCCTCTGTCAGTTTGCCTTGTTCTTCTATACTGTTTATTACCTGTTCTTTTTTCTCCTCTAAATTTCTCAGGTAATTTAATCTGTCATATAAATTACGGAGTACTTCATCGTTCAATGCTCCGGTTGCTTCTTTTCTGTATCTTGCGATAAATGGGATCGTATTTCCCTCATCGATCAACTTTACAGCTGCTTCTGCCTGCTGCTTTTTTATTCCTAATTCTTCTGCAAGTACTGCAATGATCTCCATATACTTCTTCCCTTCTGTGCTTCTGCTTCATATGGGACTTATTATAGCGAATTTACAGGGAGGCTTCAAGTGTTTCTTTTGTTGACTGCATCGACTTCATTGAGCCTGTGTCCCACTACTTTATCGGAAACTGTCATAGCGGTATACGTAATGTTATGTTATATTACGCAGTTCAAAAGTGATACCGCTTTCGTGCATATGTCACCATCTGACTAGATACACACAAAAGCTGTTTAGTAAAAATGATCGTTAAGATGTGAACATTCTCCGATAATCTACTTACATATATGATGGCACGGTTAAGGAACATCAATGGCTCAATCCTTAAATTTCATCAACAAATTTCCAGACATATGTAAAAAATGAAATCCTTAAGCGTACATTGTCTGTGTCCTTCACTGTGTACCTCAAGCCTGTCGTAAACTCATCTGCATTTCTGTGAATGATCACTGACCGGTCTAACACATCATAAAGATGCAGTCCTGCGTCATAAAAAGCAGGAGCATCCAAACTGCCGCGATCCGGCAGTCCGAATACTTCTGCTTCTATTAACAATCCTCCTGATGGAACCTGATAAAAATAAACCATTCCCCGTAATGACGGATAGATAAGCATTATTTTGTTTTCACTTTAACAGTTTTGCTCCATGAAGATGCGATCTTTTTCGTTTTTCCATTTACCTTTACATTCTTATAAGTACGAATACGAACATAATAAGTTTTCTTTGCAGCACAGCCTGTAATTTTCTTCTTGGTAGTGTTCTTGCTCTTTACAGTTACTGTCTTTGCCTTGGAAAAATTCTTTTTTGTTCCATACTGGATCTGATAACCACTAATCTGCTTTTTCTGCTTCTTCCATTTAACAGTAAATGCTTTTTTCTGACCACTCTTTGCTGTCAATTTTGTACCCTTTGGCACAATCTCAAATGTGAGTTCTTTTGTACCGGTATATTTGCCCTTTAATGTAACACAAACCGTATACTGACCGATACTCTTTCTGTTGCCTGTATAAGTCACTTCATAATCTGTGCCTTCCTGTAATACAGTTCCGTTGCTGTCTTTTACAATAACAGCAGGTGTTTTCACTTTTCCATTGTAAGTATAAGAGATCTGTGAAAGTGCGATCTCTGAAACCATTGGAATTGTTGCGGTTGATAATTCTTTTCCGCAGACAGCACAGGAAGTTACACTTGTTCCTGTTTCTGTAGTCACTGTTTTCTCTGTATGTGCTGCTTTATCTAAGATTGCTCCACATTCGCAGGTTCTCCAATGATTCGTTCCATCGGTATGCCAGCCTGTTGCATCTGGTTTATGTGTCGTTTTATCTAAAATTTCTCCACATTCGCAGGTTTTCCAATGATTCGTTCCATCGGTATGCCAGCCTGTTGCATCTGCTGTATGTACTGTATTTTTGGCTATTACTGTATCAGCTAATGTAATTTCCTGTGATCCTGCTTCATCTTTAAAATATTTCTTGCAGATCTGACATGTCCAGTAAGCAATATTTCCTTCTGTCAAATGTGTCGCTTCTTTTGCTTCTGTTTTTTCTAATATATGATCCTTCTTTTTGATCACTGTCACATCTGTTTTATTCTCACAGCGTTTACAGTGATGGGACTGACTTCCTTCTTCTGTACAAGAAGCTTCTTTATCTACTGTCCATTCTGTTTCATACTCATGTCCGCCATAATAATTTTCGCAGACATCCGCAAGAAGTTCACTACTTTCTTTTCCTTTAATATCATTACTGCCTTCTTTTTCGATAGCACCAACTGCACTTAAGGCTGAATTTTTCGTTTTATCATAATAACAGGATTCTGTTGTACCACTGACATCATAGCCAACAAATCCACCTGCTGCGGCATATTCATTAGAACCGGTCACTGTGCCGGCTGCATAACAGTTCTTGATATTGCTATTTTCATTAGTTCCAACAAAACCTCCTGCCTTAGCTTTGTTAACTGTCAACTTTCCAGTGACATCTCCTAATGCTACACTATCTGTGATCTTAGTTTTTCCTAAAAGATATCCACCAAAACCGCCGACATTCCAATCACCTGCTTCAACATTTCCTGATGCGATACATTTCTCAAATGTACTGCCTTCATCTGCTCCTGTAAAGCCACCAGCACTCCATCCGGTATCCACTACCGATGCTGCTGCTTTATTATTTGTAAAGGTACTTGAATTAGAATATCCTACAAAACCTCCACCACAATATCCTTCACACATAACAGAACCTGCTGCCTGATTATTGCTTATAGTACTGCCCCATATATAACCTGCAAAACCTCCACTACAGGATGATCCTGTTACATCAACATCTGCTACACAGTTTGTTATCTTACCATAATTTGACATTCCTATCAAACCTCCGGCATACATTTTAGAATCTACCTTTCCATAGCATTTGCAATTTTCTATTGCCAAATAGTTGGCATTACTGCCACCGTTTATTGAGATCGATCCTATCAAAACACCTGCACCGTAGTGAGCCTCTGATTCATTTGTTTCATTTCCAGCATATACTTCCGCATCTTTAATGATAATATTTTTCAATACCGTTTCATTCGTGGAGGCTACCGCAACACCAAACAGACCAGCAAAACAATTATTACCACGTTCATCTACATACAATCCTGTGACTGTATGACCTTTGCCATCAAAATAACCCTGAAATGGTTTTGCAGCTTGATCTCCATAACCGATCGGTGTCCATGTCTTTCCACTCAGGTCAATATCATTTTTCAGTTCAAAATACTCACCACAATGATACTTATTATCATCCGGCACACCACTGTTTACATCTACTGCCAGTTTTGCAAGCTGTTCTGCCGTGGCGATCTGATAAGGATCATCTTTCGTACCAGTACCACTTTCAAACGACTCTGCTACATAATCTGACCATTTTTTGCTTTCTTCTTCGGTAGTTTCTGCCTTAGCTGTCATCGGTATCATCCCTATGACCAGCCCCAAAGACAGAAGTACGCTTAATACTCTCTTCTTCATTTTTTAATCTCCTTTGCGAATTTTATACCTAATTTATGATCATAAGCATTATAGCACAAAAAATTTTCTTTTCAAATTCTATACAGCAAAAAAAGTTACAATTCACAGATACCTGCAAACTGTAACTTTTTCAACTGTTGCCACTATTCTTTATAACTACTGATTACCCTTCTTCAATATGTTCCCTGCCCTGTGCGATCACAGTACGCACATGCTCATCTGCCAGAGAATAGAAAATAGATTTTCCTTCCCTGCGGCTTTTTACTAATTTATTCTGTTTTAAGATCCGAAGCTGATGTGAGATCGCTGACTGCGTCATATTCAAGACTGCTGCCAGATCGCATACACATACCTCTGCTTCAAATAAAACAAACAGGATACGGATCCGTGTAGAATCTCCAAATACTTTAAACAGTTCAGCCAGATCATATAATTCTGTTTCCTCCGGCATGGTTTCATTGACGATCCTTAACAGATCCTCATGCACCTCCTGTTTTTCACAACACATTTTTTCATCTTTTTCCATATCTTCACCCTCTTATAACTTAACGATTCCATAAGTATTGCATAGCCTGTATTTCATTTTTTATTCTGCCTGCTACAGTTTCTTTACAAATAAAGCACGGATCGCATTTAATACCGCAATGACCATAACTCCTACGTCTGCAAAGATTGCCAGCCACATATTTGCGATCCCAAGTGCACCTAACGCCAGACATATGATCTTAATGCCGATCGCGAAATAGATATTTTCATAAACGATACGGATACATTTTCTGGAGATACGGATTGCTTTTGCAATCTTTAACGGGTCATCGTCCATCAAAACGATATCAGCAGCTTCAATCGCTGCATCAGATCCTAATGCACCCATTGCAATTCCGATATCTGCCCTTGATAATACCGGTGCATCGTTAATTCCATCTCCGACGAAAGCAAGTTTTTCTTTTTCACCTTTTTTGCTCAAAAGTTCTTCTACCTTAGATACTTTATCTGCCGGAAGCAGTTCACTGTAAACATCTGTGATCCCTAATTCTCCTGCGACCTGTTTTGCAACCGTATCTGCATCACCGGTCAGCATGACTGCTTTTTTCACACCGGAACGTTTTAATTCTGCAACTGCTTCCTTTGCATGTGGTTTCAGGCGGTCAGAGATCAAAATATGTCCTGCATACTTACCTTCTATCGCCACATGGACAACGGTTCCTACATGGCTGCACTCTGTATACTCGATGTTCAATCGTTTCATCAGTTTGACATTACCAACTGCGACTTCTTTTCCATCCACTTTTACAACTACGCCGTTACCGCTGATCTCTTCCACATCGGATACTCTGTTCTTATCAATTTCTTTCCCATATGCTTTTTTCAAACTGATACTGATCGGATGGGAAGAATACGCTTCTGCTAATGCCGCATATTCTAATACCTTTTCGTTTTCTATCGTATTGTGGTGGATCCCATTGACCTCAAATACGCCCTGTGTCATTGTACCTGTCTTATCAAATACGACATACTTTGTATTTGCAAGTGTTTCTAAATAGTTAGAACCTTTGACTAATACACCTTCACGGCTTGCCCCACCGATTCCGGCAAAGAAACTTAATGGAATACTGATCACAAGTGCACACGGACAACTGATGACTAAAAAGGTAAGTGCACGGTAGATCCATTCTCCCCAGTTTGCCGCTGCACCTAAAAATAACAGATTGACAACCGGCGGTATGATTGCTAATGCCAGTGCCCCATAGCAGACTGCCGGTGTATAATATTTTGCAAATTTGGAAATAAAATTCTCAGAGCGTGATTTCTTTGAACTGGAATTTTCTACTAAATCTAAGATTTTAGAAACGGTAGATTCTCCAAATTCTCTTGTTGTACGGATTCTCAGCACACCCGTCATGTTGATGCAGCCACTGATCACGTCATCTTCCTCTTTTACTTCTCTTGGAAGACTCTCACCTGTTAAAGCACTGGTATTTAATGTAGATGTTCCTTCTACGATCACACCATCGATCGGAACTTTTTCACCCGGACGTACCATAATGATACTTCCGATTTCCACTTCATCAGGATCGACTTTTTCTACCTGACCATTGCGTTCCACATTTGCATAATCAGGACGGATATCCATCAATTCACTGATATTCTTACGGCTCTTACCGACTGCATAACTCTGGAACAGTTCACCGATCTGATAGAACAGCATAACAGCTGTACCTTCCTTATAATCACCTAATGCGATTGCTCCTACGGTTGCAACTGCCATCAGGAAATTCTCATCAAAGATCTGACGGTTCATAATACCTTTGAATGCCTTCTTTAAAATATCATATCCAATGATCAGATATGGGATCATAAATAATGCAAATTTTAAATACGGATTCACTGATATTTGGGAAAATACAACTAAAAGCACCGCTGCTGCTATAATCCTTACAAGCACTTTCTTCTGTTTTTTATTCATGTGCCGCCACCTCGCTTATTCATCAGATCAAAGATAGATCTCACAATCATCTTCTACCTTTTTACAATTCTTCAATACGTCCTGCATAACTGCCTTTGGATTGCTGCCTTCTTCAAATTCTACATTCATCTTCAATGTCATAAAGTTTACGGTCGCATCCTTTACGCCTGCTGTATTCTTTGCAGCGTCCTCCATTTTGTTTGCACAGTTTGCACAGTCTACCTCGATTTTGTATGTCTTTTTCATAGTCTTGTTCTCCTTTCGATTCTTCACGTTATCATATGAACATTTATTCATATGTTTGTTTTTATTATAGCATCTATTTTATGGATGTCAAGCAGTTTTTATGATTTTTTGCTCTCTTGACTTACTATTTTTAATCACTTTATGTTATACTTAACTACGCAGTCGGAGGACGTGTTCTCATTCGTTCCGAGCCTTACGGAAAGGATGATGATTATGGTACTCTATTTCTGAACCCACCTTTTCTTTTTCGGGCAATGCCTGATATTCCCGCGCTATGGATGGCACACTTTCTTCTTTATAGCGGATAATATAATCCCATCCATTATCCGTACAGATTTGTATCACTTTCCTGCTGACATACAATATATCCGTTGTTATTACAATTGGCTCTGAAGCTATGCTGCATACAAGCAATTTGTATGGGTAAATCAACCAAAACCTATGAAGGAAGAATACAGGAGAAGGATTTAAGGATCGAGAAGCTTGCACAGGAGCTGAAGCGTTATGAGACACAAAAGAAGCAGCTGGAGAAACGGAAAAAGTAGGAAGCTAATGGCAAATTTTTCTCCAAAGCAATGCAAAAAGGTCCGGATACGGACATGAAAAGAGAGGAATGTGGGGAGTCGGGAGTTTCCTGATTCCCTTCTCTTATTTATGAGAGGGGCTCACTTATAGACAGGCAGAGCCTGTCTCTTTCGCGCGCTCTGCGAGGCAAATATGCATCATACACGAAGGAGGATATGCACTATGGCAATTTATCATTGCAGTATTAAGATCATCGGCAGGAGCGATGGAAAATCGGCAGTTGCTTCTTCTGCCTACCGCTCCGGCGAAAAGCTCATGGATGACCGCACCGGTCTTATCCATGATTTTACAAAAAAACGTGGTGTGGTATTCAAGGAAGTTTCTCTTGACTTATGTATTGTCAACGTAACTTTGGCATTGATTGCCGTAAAGTATATTCCAATGGATATCAATGTAATGAGTTGGTGGATTGGCTTTTCTGTGATGCTAAATCTTTTGTATCATAGTTATTGTAATAATAATGGCTATTAAGGCATAAAAATGCTCACGCAGGCAAATGTAAATCTGCTTGTATGAGTATAATAAAACAGGGTTTTAGTTGAATGAGCCTGTTAATTTTTAAGCCAAAGTATCCTTAGGCCAGGATTTTCTTAGTGCCACATAAGAAATGACAAAGTTTGCAAGCCAGCCTGCCGGTACAGCAAGCCAAACAAAGGCAATATCGAAACGGGGCGCAAAAATCAATGCTACGGACAAACGAATTGTAAGGTTAACCATATTTGCAATTAAAAACGGTCGCATATTTCCGATTCCACGAAGAACACCGTCTGTTACCAATTTAATGCCCAAAAGTATGAAAAAGCAGCCAATCCATTTCATATAATCACCGGACACTTGATACGCTAATTCCGTTCCGTCTTTTCCTAAGAAAAGTGAAGAAATTTGTGTGTGCATTGTTTCAATAACTATAAAGGCAAGAACGGCAAAGCATGCATCCAACAGTAATGCGGCTGATTTTTCCGGCACCGAGATTTTGCGAAACAAATGGCGACACGGCATTTCCGATGGATACAAATATCAGTGAAAAAACATTTTCAACTCTCATCGTTGCCGCATATCCTGCGAGTGCTTGCGTGCCAAACGGATTTACAACCGCTTGCACAATCATCATACCGATTGATACGGTTGATTGTTGAAGGATAGACGGAACGGCGATTTTAAGCATTGTACGCAGTTCTTTTTTGTCAAACCAATGAAACAAACTTGCATATTTTCGCATACGGTAAAGAAAAATCAAAAGCGAAAGTACGGCTGAAATACCTTGTGCAATAAGAGTGGCAAAAGCTGCACTGAATACTCCGAGTTTAAGACCTCCCACCATCAAAAGGTCCATAATGATATTCAAAACAGACGAAAATATTAAAAGCCATAACGGGATTTTTGATTCACCGATTGAAGTGAACATGGTTGACAGAATATTATACATAAATAAAAATGGAAAGCCAACAAAATAGATACGTAAGTACAGCACCGCATCTTTCATTATATCCGCAGGCGTTTGCAGTATGCTCATCATCCAATGAGAAGTGCAAAATCCAAAAACACCGAGAAATACGCTTAAAAGCAAAAAACTTATTAAAGAAGTAGAAACGATTGTTTTCATCTTCCCGTAATCCTGAGCACCAAAATAACGGCTTACAAGTACACCTGCGCCTACACCTGCACCGAGTGCTATGCAAATAAAAACATTCGTAAGTGCGGCACAGGCACCGACGGCCGCAAGCGCAGATGAGCCTACAAATTGACCGACGATGATTGAATCAGCCATATTGTAAACTTGTTGAAAAAAGCTGCCTAAAATCATAGGCATTGCAAAAACAGTCAACGCTTTTAGGGGTGGGTCTGTTATTAAATATTCGTCCTTTGTCATTTTTATATTCTCCTGAACTTTGCTTGAATTATTTCTGTATAAGTTTGACTGAAATCACATCAAAAAACAATTATATTATAAAAAAGCCGAACAAGCTGCTACTATCTCAGTCTGCACCCTGTTCGGCTTTTGCTTTTTACTGAACAATCTCTCCCTAAACAAACGTTAAAATTATATCGTTTACTTGCTTTTCTTCTCTTTGCTGCGTCTCACTAATGCGATAAATAGTTCAATGACTCCGCCACATAGCCATATGATACCTAACGCAATATTTTCTGCCCAGAACCAAAACGGTGACATAACAATCCATGTAATCGCTAAAATAAAAATACCCTTGCTTCTCATGATTTCCCTCCTGAAACTCCCGATTCTTCACATGCGTTCAACGCATCTAATCAAACTTAAATACATTAAGCCCTGTTTCTTCATCATAAATTCTGTCAACTTTTCCATCAATGACCGTAATTACCATCTCACAGGTTGCACTCACGACAGCTCTGTTCAGATGCCCTCCAAACGCTTCACCTTTCTCATTTCCGACACTCATATGAAGATGCGCATAATATTCTCCATCCATTGTATTGATCGTACCTGTCAGTGATGCAATTTCATAATACCCTTTAAAACTGTTTGAGTAATATTTCTTCTCATCTGTCTTATATACTCCGATTGTGAAATCATTGATAGCTCCAAGAGCATTGATACTGGCAAGCTTTATATTCTCATTTATAGCAATTGCTTTCAGTTGCTCTAAAACCTCCTCCCCTTTGTCAATTCTCGCTATTATTACATTATCAAATTTTCTGTATTCCATTTTGTTTCTCCCATCTGTTAGTATCTTATTACTGCCTGTATTTTTTTCAAGAAATTCCGATTGTTGCTTACATTATACTTCGTCCATCTCTCTAAGGACAGTGGGATGTTGTGATGAAAGTGAGAGAGATCGCTTACCTGTCAGACAATTTATCTTACTATATTTTTTGCACGATAAATTTACTGATTTAATATCTCTGCAATCGTGTTTGGTGCATATTTATTGAGTTCATGTCCTGCATTTGGAACGATGTGCAAAGTAGCTTGGGGTAGCAATTCTTTTAGTCTTTTAGAAGCCTTTAGATTGGCAGTATCCTTTTTGCCACACAAAATTGTTACTGGACAACGAATATTATTTAATTGCAAAGTAAAATCCAATGACCGCATAGAGTGAGCCAATTTTATGGTGCTGCTTTTTGATAGTCCCATACTTTCAAAAACCTTGTTTGGCATACAACGGAAGATAAGATTTTGAAAATCTATCAGTAAACTTGGAACTTTATATTGTGCGCCAATCAAAACCAGCGAATCCACTTTTTCCTCATGTCGAATAGCAAAATCAATCGCAAGAAGCGCACCTAACGAAAGACCGCAGATACGAAGCGGCTCTTTTACTTCTGAATACCTCTGTTCTAAATCACCCAAAATCTGCGAATAGGATATTTCATCTTCTGTTGAAGAAAAAAGTTCTGGGCAATCGACATCAGAAATTGATAGTTGTTGGACTACTTCTTTCCAGTCCTGTGCCGTTTGTCCCAACCCATGTAAAAAAACAGTTTTCATTAAACGCCTCCTAAGCTCAAGATAACCATCAATGCACAAACAAACTTGAATTTCTTAAATTCGATATATCATATCACCTATATTCCAAATTCTCATGATTCCAAAAAGCGAATCGTTCTCTGCTTGCCAAATGTATCCCTGAAATGTTATATCATATCCGCAATATCCCTCTGTAACGATTTCAAATTCTGCATTAGGGTATAGCTTCTTAAATTCATCAAAAGATAATTCTTTACCAGAAAAAGATTTCACTTCGTTATACCCGTATGGAGCGTTAAATACCATAATATTGCACTCTTCTTTATCAATATTTGTAAATTCAATGATTCCCTTATACCACTTTTCTTCATTATCAGTATATTGAAATATTCGATCCATATTTAAGGATAATTTATCTTCATTAATTTCAATCTGTAATATTCTGCTATCATGTAAGCTAAATGAAATATTACTTTTTCGGTCTCTAATATAATCCATATCCTTAATCTCCGTAAATTCTGATTCTGCTTATTTGTTTTTTGCTTTGGCTAATGCAACAAGATTGAGAATCATTGTAATGGAAACCAATGCGACAGAAGCAATCAAAACCGCACGAATAGTATCTTCAATAGCGGCATAATCACCAAGAAACACTCTGCTATTTATCTCAAATAATTGAAATACAAGAGAAATTGCACATAGTCCAAAGCTTACCAAGGTATTTTTATGGGATGTATATGCTTTCGGTGTTGCAATCGCCAAGCCTGCAAACAGCCAAGCACACGCACCTAAAATAAGGCTTCCAATGTTCAGCATACAACCACTCCTTTGTCAAATTCTAATTTGATAGTCTCTTGAACAAGGCTACCATATGAGTAATTTTACCATATATTCATCCATAAGGCATCTAAAATTTTCACGATTGATTTATCACACATCTAAACAATCTTCCGCATTCACCCAATCTTGCATCTCACCCGTCAAAGCCAACCTGGCATACCCTATAGAGTTGTCAATGGCAAGAGCATTTAATGCACACTGAGAATTAGGCGTGGTCTTCAATCCATCCTCTGCCTTATTACAGTCAATTCGTAAAAACATATTATCAAAAGCGGTTATATCAATGCTATTGCAATGTTGATTATATGTAGCATATATAAATCTCATTGCTTATCAATATGGACTTCCCCCCTATACTGATAGCTGAACGCATCGATGACACTGTGGAAATGGTCAACCGGATTTATGGTCATCTGTACCCCAGCAGACACAGAGAAGTAGCCGATCAGTTAGAAAAACTGATTTTCTAGTACCAAATTAGTACCAAAAAAGGCTTATTCACGAAAAATATCCCGATGAATAAGCCTTTTTCCTTGTCATATAGTTTTAAATACTATATAATGTATTCCGAGGTGATAAAATGTCAAACGATATCCATGAATTTTTAAGAGAAGTACTTGATAAACTTCAGAAAATTGATTATGTAAAACCGGAGGAATTACCAAACATTGATTTATATATGGATCAGGTCACTACTTTTATGGACTCCCAGTTAGCTTCTACCAAACGGCACGAAGATGATAAGATTCTGACAAAGACAATGATCAACAATTATGCAAAGAACAATCTTCTTCCACCGCCAGCGAAAAAGAAATATTCCAAAGAGCATATCTTAGCACTTTTATTTATCTACTATTTTAAAAGCCTGCTAAGTATCAGCGATATCCAGAATATTCTAAATCCGATCACGGATAAATATTTCGGCAACACAGACGGGCTTTCTTTACAGGATATTTATAATGAAGTATTCGGTTTAGAACATGAAGAGATCCAGCATATTTTAAAAGATCTTGCAAAGAAATATAAGACAAGCTTAAAGACATTTAAGGATGTTCCGGAAGATGAAGCAGAACCATTACATAAGTTTGCTTTTATCTGTATGTTAAGTTTTGATGTCTATATCAAAAAAATGATCATTGAGCAGACGATCGATAAACTCGCTGCTTCTTCTGATACCACAAAGAAATCAAAAAGAACTTCTTCGAAAACAATGCATAAAGAAAAGGAATAGGCAAACCTGCCTATTCCTTTTCTTTATGTTCTAACCGTTCAAATACCATATCATATCCATCATTTCCATAATTTAAGGAACGGTTCACCCTGCTGATCGTTGCTGTTGATGCCCCTGTTTTTTCCGCAATGTCTAAGTAGGTCTTTTGTTCCCTTAACATATGTGCTACTTCGAATCGCTGGGACAGGGAAAGCAGTTCATTTACCGTACAGACATCTTCAAAAAATGTATAACACTCCTCTTTATCTTTAAGACTTAATATCGCATCAAACAAATGATCCACTTCTTCGGTTCTTATTTTTTTGCTCATGCCCAATCTCCTTTTTATATCTTCTGTAACAATCTGATCTCTTTCAGGTTACAACGTTTTTCTCTTTTAATTTTAGCACATTAAAGCATGGACGTAAACAGGAAAATATCCTGCAGCATGATGATAAATTTTAAAGATAAATTTTAGCACATTTTTCCCATGTATTCATATAGTATTCTATAATCTGTTTTTTAGGGAGGATATTCCATTGTCATTTCATATTCATTTTTATAAGCGTAAAGTATCTGTGCTTATTGCTGTTGCACTCTGCATCTCTATGCTTGCAGGGTGTACCGTTTCCAAAGAAAAAGATGCCGTTTCAAATGGCGAAGGTGAAAAAGTTGTCTTAAACGAGGTCGCACATTCTATTTTCTATGCACCTATGTACGCAGCGATTGAAAATGGTTATTTTAAAGATTCGGGTATTGACTTAGAACTTGTGACCGGATTTGGTGCTGACAAAACCATGACGGCTGTGATCTCCGGTGAAGCAGACATCGGTTTCATGGGTCCGGAAACAACGGTCTATGCTTATAATGAAGGTTCTGCCGATGTCGTCAAAAACTTTGCACAGCTTACCCAGCGTGCCGGAAACTTTCTGATCGCAAGGGAGCAGGTCGAAAACTTTTCATGGAGTGACTTAAAAGGAAAAACTGTTCTTGGCGGCAGGGCAGGTGGTATGCCGGAAATGGTATTTGAATTTGTTTTAAAGAAAAATAATATCAATCCTGCCGCAGACCTTACGATCAACCAGAATATTGATTTTGGTTCTACTGCTGCTGCATTTTCAGGCGGACAGGGAGATTATACGGTTGAATTTGAGCCGAGTGCGACTGCCCTTGAATCCGAAGGCGCCGGCTTTGTTGTGGCTTCTTTAGGTGTCGATTCCGGCTATGTTCCGTATACTGCTTTTTCTGCAAAAGAAAGTTATATCAATGAGAACTCTGATCTGATCTGTGCTTTTACAAGTGCCCTGCAAAAAGGTATGGAATATGTCAACAGCCATGACAGCACAGAAATTGCAAAAGTGATCGCACCACAGTTTCCTGATACAGATGAATCAGTGATCGCAGCGATCGTTGAACGCTACCATGCACAGGATACATGGAAAACAGACCTCATTTTTACCGAAGATGCTTATACACTCCTGTTAGATATCTTAGAAGAAGCCGGTCAGTTAAGTGACAGACCTGCATATGAAGATCTGATCACAACAGAATTTGCCAATAAAGCAGCAAAAAAATAAATCATAGCCTAAAAACCGCCGGAACCGGTCATTTTGTCACCTGTTCCGACGGTTTCTTATTGTCCGCTAGGAATCACTGTTTTTAACATTCATATGCCACATCCATATATGTAAATTCTTGTAATTCTGCCACGATTTCATCTAAAATATCTCCGTCTGCCTGAATATGCAGCATCATCGGACGCTGTAATGACAGGCTGTACAAACCTAACAATGATTTTGCATCAACATAATTATGTCCGACTTCAATATCAAAATCACATTCATATTTTGTGATCTTTTTGTTGAAACGCATAATATCCTGTGTAGAACGTAGTTGAATCTTCATATCTTTCATAATATACCTGCTCTCCTTCTCTGCAAACCTGCAGTTTATACTCTCTTACATAAATAATCCGACACCTGCCACACTGACAAGCAACATAATGATCCCTGCAAGAAGAACCCCTAACATAACAGCCAAAATACTGGATTTAAAATCCATGTCTAAAATACTTGCTGCTAATGTGCCTGTCCATGCACCTGTTCCCGGAAGCGGAATCCCTACAAATAACAACAGTGCCAAAAATAATCCTCTTCCAGCTTTCGCCTGCAGTTTCTGTCCACCCTTTTCGCCTTTTTCCAAACAAAATGTAAAGAACTTTCCGATGACCAGCTTATCTGCGCCCCACTCTAATACTTTTCGTGCAAACAGATAAATTATCGGAACCGGCAGCATATTTCCAAGAATACAGACCATGTAAGACGGTATCAATGGAAGTGAAAGAATCTGTGATACCGGAATTGCTCCTCGCAGTTCAATCAGCGGAACCATGGAAATAAAGAAAATATACAAATACTTTTTTAACATCTGTTTCTCCTATCATCTGGTGATATACTGTTTCAAAACGGCAAACAATTTTTCCATCTCATCCCTTGTACCAATCGTGATACGCAGATATTCTGAGATCCTCTCCGGTTTTTTGAAATGTCTGACATAAATATCTGCCTTTCGGAGCATCTCAAATAATTCCTCTGCCGGATAGTCTTTATGTCTGACAAATACAAAATTACTCATGGAATCTTCAAAGCAGAAGCCAAGAGCAGTAAACTGTTCTTTTGCCCACTCTCTGGTATCTATGATCTTCTGCGTACATGTCCTGAAATATTCCTTGTCGCAGATCGCTGCTACACCTGCTGCGATCGCTGTCTGGTTCATCGTATAAGAATTAAAAGAATATTTACAGTCATTGATATATCGGATAAGTTTCTCATTTCCAAGCAGATAACCGATACGCATACCTGCCATGGAACGGGACTTGCTAAAAGTCTGCGCAATCAACAGATTATCATACTTTTTCAGTAAAGGCAATGCAGAAACTCCTCCAAAATCAATATATGCTTCATCTACGATAATTATGACATCAGGATTTGCTTTTATGATATCTTCGATTTCATCTAACGGTTTTAACACACCTGTCGGTGCATTCGGATTTGGAAATACGATACCACCATTTTCTTTTTTGTAATCATCCGCACAGATCTTAAAATTTTCATCTAATGGCTGTACCTCATATGGTATCCGTAACAGATTTGCCCATACATCATAAAATGAATAGGTAATGTCTGGAAATAAGATCGGCTTATCGGAATTAAAACAGGTCAAAAACGCCATTGCCAGCACATCATCTGATCCTACGCCGACAAACACCTGACTGCTCTTTAGTCCATAAAATCCTGCGATTGCATCCACTAATTTTCCTGCTGTCGGATCAGGATAACGGCGGAGCAGATCCATATCCATATGCTGTAATGCTGCAACCACACCCGGTGCCGGTGGATATGGATTTTCATTTGTATTTAATTTGATAATGTCCTTTTTCTGCGGCTGTTCTCCTGGTACATACGGAACAACCTTACGAATGTTATTTTCCCATGCCTGCATATTTTTGTATTTCTCCTTATCCTAAGCCATACTCTTTTGCTAATTTTGCAAAAGCGTCCAATGAACGGACAACTTTTTCATTGGAAATGCAGTATGCCAGACGGACATAACCGCCACAGCCAAACGCACTTCCCTTTACTAAGATCAGATTATATTTCTTTGCTGTTTTTACAAATTCTTCTTCATTTGCTATCGGTGATCTCATCCAGAGATAAAATGCTCCCTGCGGTTTTACACAGGTAAATCCAAGTTTTGTCAGACCTTCGTATAATACTTTCCGGTTCTTGTCATAAAATGCAAGGTCTGTTTTTTCATGTACACAGCAGGCAACGGCTTTCTGCATCAGGGACGGTGCATTGACAAATCCAAGTGTCCTGTTTGCAACTTCGATGCCGGCTAACATGGTTTGTGCATCTGTTACTTCATCGGGTACGACTACATAACCGATCCGTTCTCCCGGTAAGGATAATGATTTACTAAAGGAATATCCAACGATCGTATTATGATAATATTTTGTCAGGAAATCTTCTTGTACTCCATCATAGACTAATTCACGATATGGTTCATCTGAGATCAGATAAATTTCTTTCTTCAGTTCTTTTTCTTTGCTATTTAAGATCTCTCCCATTTTCTGCATTGTTTCTTTGGAATAGATCACACCTGTCGGATTGTTCGGTGTATTGACGATCACGGCTTTTGTCTTTTCTGTGATCGCTGCCTCAAATGCTGCAAGATCCGGCTGGAATGTATCATAATCCGGTGCAACTGCGACGATCTTTGCATCAAAATTCGCTGCATAACTCTTATATTCACCAAAGAACGGAGCAAATACGATCACTTCATCTTCCGGATCTAAGATCGTTTTAAAAACAATATTTAAACCGCCCGCTGCTCCTACTGTCATAACGACATTGTTCCATGTGAAGTTTGTTGCAAACCTGCTGTTAAGATTTTCTGCGATGGCTGCTCTTACATCTTCATAGCCTGAATTTGACATATATCCGTTTAATGTTATCGGATCTTCCTTATCGATCAGCTCTTTGACTGCCCGGTTAAAAGATGCTGGCGGTGGTGTAGCCGGATTTCCAAGGCTGAAATCAAAAACATTTTCTGCACCGACTTTTTCTGCTAATTCTTTTCCTTCTACGAACATGGCACGGATAGCAGAACTGCCCGCTAATGCTGCCTGTATCTTTTTTGAAAGCATGTTATTCCTTCTTTCTCTATTATGTATGAACTTTAGCTGGCATAACTATGTGATACCTTTCATAGTTACACATTAACGTACTAACTTATAATGTACTATATTTGATTCCGCTTGTAAACTATAACTTCCATTGAATTTTCGTAGTGAATTTCCGCAGTTTTATCCACAGAAGCATCCTGATCCTTGTACTGTTATACCGCCTTATCAGTCTTTCAAAATTTGACAGACCAATGGCATTATCAGGATAAATATGATAAAGTAGACAACGTACTGAAAATAGATTTTTGTCTTTGCAGCAGGTGTAAAATATGAAAACAGATAAAAGAACACAGTTAGAACATCAGTTATATATCACAGGACTCTGCCTTCCATGTGTAGGAATTATCATATGGATCTTATGGCAGGATCTGCCGGATGTTATTGTACACAGACAGCAGCTGCCATGCATATTTCATGCAGTTACGGGACTGTATTGTCCCGGATGTGGTGGAACACGGGCAGCTGCGGCTTTTTTTAAAGGAAAATGGCTGCTGTCTTTTTGCTATCATCCGGTCGTCATCTATGGATGTTTTGTATATTTCTGGTATATGTTATCACATACGATAGAATGGGTATCCCAGCAGAACCTGCGAATAGGTATGCGTTATCGGGAGATTTACCTCTGGCTTGCATTAGTGATCGTAGTCATCAATGCAGCGGTCAAGAATATCGCCCTTGTGGCATATCATATAGATTTATTGAAATTATTAGATGGGATTTCCTAATAAGGAACTCCCATCATCTGATACAGTTCCTCGATACTGTCAACACCATAGAAATTTAAGGATTCCTGCATAAAACCGTCGAAACCGCCATAAGTTTTCAAAACATAGAGAAACAGTCCGATATACAGCAGGAGCGTAAAGGCAAGCCCAAGGCTGCTTAAAACAAGCCCGATCTTACCGGATGTATTCATTGTCAGGGAACCACCTTTTGATAAAAGGGCAAATATAATGCCTAACGAGGCACAGACAACAGCAAAATAAATACATCCGCAGGTTAAAAGAGCAAGCGTTCCTAAGATCAAAGAAGCAAGCGCCATGTTCTGGGAATGCGTATTCTGATAAGGTGTCTGCCCATCTGGTTGATAATCCATAAAGACCTCCTCATAATAAATAAAAGCACATGTCAGTTCAACAGATACCATCCGCAAAGCTGCATCTGCCGGCTGAACTGTTTTGAATGTATTTTACCATTTATGTTTATCAAATACAATATGGGAATTTCTTGACACTTTCTTTTTTTCTTGTTAAAATTGTTTAATTAAAGCACTTCAGTACTACTTAATAAGAAAAAAGAAAGCGAGGATTTCAAAAATGGGTACAATTATCGGCGAAGGAATTACTTTTGACGACGTGTTATTAGTTCCACAATATTCGGAAGTAACACCGAATATGATTGATCTGACCACCCATCTGACAAAAAAAATCAAATTAAATATTCCTATGATGAGTGCCAGCATGGATACCGTTACCGAACACAGAATGGCGATTGCCATGGCAAGACAGGGCGGTATTGGTATTATCCACAAAAATATGTCTATTGAGGCGCAGGCTGATGAGGTCGATAAGGTAAAACGTTCTGAAAACGGAGTTATTACAGACCCATTTTCACTAAATCCAGAACATACACTGCAGGATGCGGAGGATCTGATGCGTAAGTTCCGTATCTCCGGTGTTCCGATTGTAGAAAAAGGAAGCAAGAAATTAGTCGGCATCATTACCAACCGTGATCTGAAATTTGAAAAAGATTTCTCTAAAAAGATCAGTGAGTCCATGACTACAGAAGGACTGATCACTGCTCCGACAGGTATCTCTTTAGAAGATGCAAAAGAGATCCTTGCAAAAGCCAGAAAAGAAAAACTTCCTTTAGTAGATGAGAATTATAACTTAAAAGGACTGATCACGATCAAGGATATTGAAAAACAGATCAAATATCCATTATCTGCAAAAGATGATCAGGGACGTTTACTCTGTGGTGCAGGTGTCGGTATCACACACAATATGATGGAACGTGTAGATGCTTTAGTAAAAGCACATGTAGATGTGATCGTATTAGATTCCGCACATGGCCATTCTAAGAATATCATTGTTGCTTTAAAACAGGTCAAAGAAAAATATCCTGATCTTCAGGTGATTGCCGGAAATGTTGCAACTGCTGACGCTACAAGAGATCTGATCAAAGCCGGTGCAGATGCTGTCAAAGTTGGTATCGGACCGGGATCTATCTGTACAACACGTATCGTTGCCGGTATCGGTGTTCCACAGATGACTGCTGTTATGGATTGTTACGAAGCTGCCAAAGAATCTGGTATTCCGATCATTGCTGACGGCGGTATCAAATACTCCGGTGACATGACAAAGGCATTAGCCGGTGGTGCAAATGTATGTATGATGGGAAGTATCTTTGCAGGCTGTGATGAAGCACCGGGTACTTTTGAATTATATCAGGGAAGAAAATACAAAGTTTACCGTGGTATGGGATCTATCGCTGCCATGGAGAACGGAAGCAAAGACCGTTACTTCCAGGAAGATGCCAAGAAATTAGTTCCGGAAGGTGTAGAAGGACGTGTTGCTTACAAGGGCAGCGTTGAAGATACGATTTTCCAGTTAATCGGTGGTATCCGTTCCGGTATGGGTTACTGTGGATGTCCTACGATCACAGAACTTCACGACAGAGCAAAATTTGTAAAAATTACTGCTGCTTCTTTAAAAGAAAGTCATCCGCATGACATTCATATCACAAAAGAGGCTCCAAACTATTCGATTGATGAATAATCACTGTCTGGTACAGATAAAAAACAGAGAGTCAGTCACTTTTCATGGTGACTGGCTCTCTGTTTTTTTGGTAAAACTTCTATATAATGTAATACATCATCCCGCATAAAATCCCGGTCACTGCTCCTGCGACCACATCTTTTGGAAAATGTACCCCACCGACCACTCTGATATATGCCATTGCGATTCCCATGATTCCGATCACAATACCTATGGGCTTTGCTATGTAAAAAAATGTCATGCCTATGATAAAAATAGAAAATACATGGCGGCTCGGAAACGATCTTCCTTTTGTATCTTTTTCGATCAACGGCTCAATATCTAATAGTTCATATGGCCTTGGTGCCGTATAACATCTGCGGAATACAGATACTATTACAAAAGAAACCGCCGGAACCAAAATCGTCTGCATCAGTTTTTGGTTATTTCCTGTAAAAAGAAGATAACCTAACAGAATGGGATAGGCAAGAAAGACAATTCCTGTCATACATTTATCTGCTGTTATAATGATCTTTTTTCCTTTTGTATTGCGATATGGCGATGACCAATACTCATACTGTTGTTTTGTCATAAACGTTCTCCTGATTGATTAGATTTTATAATAAAAAAATTTCTTTCCATTAAATTTAAAAAGTAGTTACAGTCCACAGAATCTCCTGCGAACTGTAACTGAAACTTTCTGCTCCTTATTTTGCAGCTGCATTATTGTCATTTGCATTATCTGTAGTATTTGCTGTATTGCCATTGTTCTCTGTCATATCATCGACCGCATTTTCTACATCATTGCCAATGTCCTCTGCTCCGTCTAAAACTGCATCACCGGTATCTTCTACTGCATCTACGGCATCATCCACAACACCATTTCCGTTGCCTGTGTTATTTGTGCTGCCCGTATTGTCTGTTCTGTTATTATCTGCAGCTGATTCCGTATTCACGCTGTTCTGGTTATTATCTGTTCCATTATCATCTGTACCACACGCTGCCAGCCCTGACAGACATACACACATCATGCCGCACAGCAATAATTTTTTTGGCTTTAACATGGTAATTGTTCTCCTTTCCTGTCCGTATGAATATCCATACTTACCACTCCAAGGATAGTCTGTGCAACTTTTTATTTTTCTATGCAGAACGATCCAGATACCATTTATGATTTCATTTTTGGCTCAAAAATAAGACTTGCCAAATATCCAAATACCAGAGCTGCACAGATGCCTGCGGCACTTGCTTTAAAACCGCCCATAAACGCACCGAGAAGCCCTTCTTCTTCTACTGCTTCTTTGACACCTTTCCATAGGGTATTGCCAAAACCCAGCAGCGGTACGGACGCTCCAGCTCCAGCGTAATCGATCAAAGGCTGGTAAATCCCTACTGCTCCCAATACGGCACCGGTGCATACTAACAGCACCATGATCCTGCCCGGTAACATTTTTGTTTTTTCCATTAAGATCTGTGTCAGTGCACAGATCACACCGCCAACCCAGAAAGCATTGATATAATCCATTACTGCACCTCCTTATCCACATGCTCTAACACAACACCATGTGCGATTCCGGGCACATTCTGTCCTTCATTAAAGCTGACAGTCGATAATAATGCCCCTGTCGGTACAAATAAAATCCTCTTTAAACTTCCTTCTTCTAACATCGGCAGATAATGTGCACTTAATGTAACCGCCGCACAGCCGCAGCCGGAACCACCAGAACCGGTATCCTGTTCTTCTTTATCAAATATCAAAATCCCGCAGTCTTCATGCACCTTTGAAATATCGATCTTTTGTTTTTGCAATAAATTGATCAAAATCTCCTGTCCCACATATCCTAAATCCCCGGTCACGATCTTATCATAATCTTTCGGACTCCGCCCGAAATCTTCTAAATTCTGTGCGATCAGATCTGCCGCTGCCGGAGCCATGGCTGCACCCATATTCATAGAATCTTTGACTCCCATATCGACGATCTTACCGGTCGTGATGCCGGAAACTCTTACATTTCCCCTTTTGCCGGACAATAGAAAGGCTCCGCTCCCTGTGACTGTCCAGGTAGCTGATACCGGTCTTTGATTCGCATATTCCAAGGGATAGCGAAACTGTTTCTCTGCACTCGCAAAATGGCTCGAAGTAAGGGCTGCCACTGTTTTTGCATAGCCTGCCCCTACACACATAGATGCTAATGAAATGGATTCTCCTGCAGTAGAACATGCTCCATATAAGCCAAATAACGGGATCTCATAATCCATCAGTCCAAATGAAGTTGCGATATTCTGTCCTAACAGATCACCTGCAAATAAATATCTGACATTTTCCGGTTCTACATCTGCTTTTCCTAATGCTAATGCCAAGGCTTCTTTTTGTAATGTACTTTCTGCCATTTCCCAGTTGTCTTCACCAAATCTGTCATTATCGCAGATCATATCAAAAGCACCGCCTAACGGTCCTTCGCCTTCTTTTTTTCCTACAACAGATGCGGAAGAAATGATATATACATCTTTCGGAAAAGTGAGGCTCTGTTCTCCAATATAATAAGTATCTTTTCCCGACATGATAAAATTCTCCTGTTACTATTTTTTACAGATAGTATGCCGGTTTTTTTATAAATTATGCGAAACGGGCCAATAACAAAAATGTTATAAATTTTTCTTTAAAATCTGTACTTCATAAGGAGATATTCTGCCTGCTGTTTCTCCTTTTATCATGTGATATTCCGTATCTGGAAGTTCGTATTCCCTGCTCTCATTTGAATGATTCAATATAAACAGATACCTTGATGTTTCATTTTCCCTTGTCATAAATTCGACTTCTGTCACTTTATTTGCAAGGGCAGAGATCTCTGCCTGCTTACAGATATCCTCCATGAGTGCCTGCATCAGTTCTTCTTTCGGTTCTGTTCCTATATAATAGCAGATACCTTTTCCATAAGGATGTGCCGTCACACATGGCTCTCCTGCATAAAATTCACTTGCATAAGATGCCATCGTTTTCGTATGTTCAGAAACCAGCTGCATCAGATCACTCCAGACTACACCTTTGTATACCTGATCCTGATAATTGATCTCCACTTCTGTATCCCACAGGCAGTCATAATCTAAGACCTCGATACCTGCGATCTCACTAAGCCTTCCCGGAAGTTCACGGTCAGTCATACACAGATTATGTTCATCTTTCACACCTGTACGCATGGTTAAAACTAAATGTCCGCCATTTTTTACATAGGAAATATATTTTTCTTCTAATTCTGGATTCATCAGATACTGTAATGGTGCAACGAGCAGTCTGTATTTTGCGAAATCACCGCTCTCCTGCACAAAATCTACCGGAATATTCTGCTCATAAAATGCCTGATAGTATTTTTGTACCTGATGGATATAATTCAGGTCCTTATGATGCGGCTGTATCGTAAATGCATAGTCCTGATCAAATGAAAATACGATTCCGACCTCTGTTTTTGGCATACTTCCTTTGATTTCTTCCATGATTGGACTCATAGTCTGGATCATATCTTTTAATTCTGCATAACGCCTGCCCGGATTTCCGCTATGTGGCAGGATTCCATGCCAGTACTGCTCCGTTCCCATTGCACAGGTTCTCCACCGGAAAAATACAACTGCATCTGCCCCATGTGCAACTGACTGCAGTGCCCAAAGTGACAGTTGTCCCGGTGCCGGTGCCCTGCCCATGACTTCCCAGCCGGTAATGCCTGACTGCTGTTCCATGATCCAGAATGGCATATTTTTATAACTTCTGACAACATCTAACGTTGCCGCTAATACATGATTTTTTTCATGTGGTGTTTCCTCTAAATAAAATCCCTGCGGATACTGGTCATGCGCAACGAAATCTAAGATCTCACTGAGTTTATAATAATCCACTTTATCTGCAAATCCCATATAATTATGTGTTACAAACTGATCTTTGGCATATTTACGGATAATATCTGCCTGTTCTTTTGCAAAATCCACGATCAGATCTGAACAGAAACGTTTCCAGTCTAACATTGCAGACGGATTTTCTCCTGTCACTGTAATGCGTGGTGTATGAATTTCTGAAAAATTATTATATTCCTGACTCCAGAATGCCGTTCCCCATGCTGCGTTTAACTGGTCTGTCGTATGATATTTTTCACGCAGCCATGTCTGGAAACGGTTCTTACAGTGATCGCAGGTGCATAGATCCTGATGACTGTTTCCAAGCTCGTTATCCACCTGCCAGCCGATGATATTTTCATTCTCCCCATACTGTTTTGCTAAATTTGTGACCATCTTTCGGATATAGGAGCGATAGGTTGGATTCGACTGGCAGTCATGGTGTCTTCCGCCAAATCCGCGCACCCGTCCTTCTCTGTCGATTGGAAGGATATCGGGATGTTTTTGTATCATCCATGCCGGCGGTGCCGCACTTGGTGTACCGAGTATCGTTTTGATCCCATAGTCTGCCAGCAATGAAATTACATCATCTAACCATGTAAAATCATAGCGTCCTTCCTCCGGTTCTAATTTATGCCATGAAAATTCTGCCATACGGACAACCTGCATGCCCATGTCCTGCATCAGTTTTGCATCGGTTTCCCATCGTTCCCGTTCCCAATGCTCCGGATAATAATCTACTCCGAAATGGATGTTTTGTGCCTGTCTGGTTTTTGTCATCTGTTTTTCCTCCTTCTCATAGGTATGTACTTACCGGTTGATAAAATAAATTCCTGCTATACAAAGGATCACACCGACTACTTTACTTGGTGTAACTGCCTCATGGTAAAGAACCGCTCCTACAACAACAAGTGCTGCTGCTAAAAAAACACTCTGCACAGTAGATGCCGTACTAACTGCCCATCCTGCTTTATAAGCATATATAAATCCCACTTCAAGTCCTACCACCGATACCCCTAACATAATCGTGGCAAAATTTATTTTACGAAATTCTGTGATCAGGCTTTCTCCTTTAAACAATGTAAAAAATATAATTGCTGAACACAGCGCACCTACCAGATATGTGATCACCATGGATGCCATTGTATTCATATCCTTTGGAATTGATTTTGCACAGATCTGATATACAACATTTGAAAATACGATCAGTGCTATTGGCCAGATGTATTCCATTTTATTTCCTCCTGTCAGTATTTCTTACAGAATATTTTTTAAAAATTTATTTCGCAATTCCGGATATATCCACATTTACAGGTTATAGTTGTCCGTTCGCCTCCCGGTGTTGTATAAATCTCTGGATGTTCTTGACATTTTGGGCATATTACGCTTACCTTCCCGTATGTATACTGCTCTAGTCTGGCTTGATTTGCTAATTCAATTGATTCTTCTGTTATCTCAAAATACATTTCTTGCTCCGTCTGATTAACCATAAATTCTTCTTTCATCAATTCATCCACTTTTATTACACTGTTTTTTTTTTTTGAATTTTTCGACTTCTTCTTCCATCTTCTTCAACTGTTGAATCATTTCCTGTATCTGGTCAATAATCTCCATGAGCAGTTTACCGTTGATATTTTCTAGTCCGGCCATTTTGTAATACTGATTTAATTCCTCAAAATTTTTCTGCACATTCTGAATCTTCTTTTCTAATATCTTTCCAGTTTCATCTACATTTTGTAAAGTTATGTCTTCACTTAACTGTAGCTTTTTCTCCGTCAGTTGCATTTATTTTCCTCCTCAAGTTTCTATATCATGTTCTGAAGTGAACCAACCCCTTTTAACCTTTCTTCCATACCGTCTTAGAACCAAATCCTGCCTTTTTAAACAGCTTTTTGTATGCCTTATACCTGCTCTTTGGCACGGTTATCTTTGCCTTACTGCCGATCGAAGTAACCTTATAGGTCTTTCCACGGTATTTTACTGTTGCCGGAATGATCAAAATAATATTCGAAAGTATTGCTTTTAGTAGGTTTTCTGTTGCACGTTTAGTTATTCTCCACCACATCCTTCGGCTCAAGCTCAAACGCTGCAATATCCGTCATATACATATCATAAGAAATCCACCACATGATCCGCTGTTGTCATATCAGGTACATAGTAAGTCACACCATCGTAAGTCTTGTAGTCCATGTATTTGTCAGTTTTGATCTTATAAGCAGTTGTTACAGAACCATATTTCATGAATTTCTTAAATACCACATTTTATATATTACTTTTTACCAAATAGCTTATACCAAAAACTTGATTTTATCTTTGTATTTTCTTGCTCTAACATCTTGAATTTCATATCAAGATTAGATAACTTATTCTTATACGAGTTAATATCTCTGTCAAGCAGTTGTATACGTTCTCTTAGCCCTTTATTCTCATCAATAGCCTGTCCATATAACTTCTTAATCTGATACAGTTCAGCTAATACCTTTTCCTTTTCTCGCTTTTCATCCTCGTATAGCTTTGTACTAAAATATTTCCTAGATATAGAATCTACTAATAATTTGCCATAAATATACCCAGCATTTTCACCTTCTAATTTTTCCGTTATTTCGACAATCTGCTTTTCTTCATCTTCTGCATCACTAAAGTTTTCTCTTATTCGCCACTTGCTAACTGTAAATTCAAAACACGAAAGTCCTTTCTGCTTCATTTGACTTATCTTTCGACTATCTACCGGATGAGTATCATTGACTTCAATTGCAAGTTGACCTTCCCATTTTTCTACATAAATGGACGGTTCTGCTCTCTTGAAATGCACAAGTAAATCTACAATACGTTTACTTCCATCATCCATAATAACAGTTTCTTCCCGTAGTATTTCGTCAGGATATATAGTTAATGCTTCACCCTTCCATCTAATTTCAAGTCGCTTAATTCTAGAAATACATTCTTTAAAAAATTCATGTCTATAGGATTCTTCACTTCCTTCTCCTTTATGTGCAAAATCTGCATTATAATACCGAAAATAACTGTTCTGAACTATACCATTTTTTCCTGTTTGAAAAACCATCCTCACTTTATTTTCTGGTTTTTTACAGATACTATATATATTATCCTTGTATATTTCCCAAAGTTTTGGACGATTTTTTTTCCAATCCAAAGCATCCCAAATGGTAATTCTTTTATACTTTCCATCTATTAGCAAATCTGCTCTTCTCTTCAAAAATAGTCATCTCCTTATCCTGTCAGTATAATTTTCCATCCTAAAACTCCAGACTATCTGCATGGAGCAGAAAATATTTCATACCCATGAACACGAACCCTTCCTCATTTCTCCAAGGCTTTTTCGTTCCATTCACGATAACAATTTTCTTAAATGAATCCGGAATATTTCGGAATGAATTAAGTTCCTGCGTCTGCTTTTCCTCAGAGGTCATATCATAAGCCACTTGAATGTAATATCTCTGACTGCCCTGGTTCACTATAAAATCAACCTCTAACTGCTTATGAACCCTCTTCCCCTCACTATTTTTTGCAAATACATCCACAATACCAACATCCACATTGTAACCACGCACAAGCAGTTCATTATAAACAATGTTCTCCATAATATGCGTCGGTTCCTGCTGTCTGAAATTCAATCTGGCATTTCTAAGTCCAACATCCGAAAAATAGTATTTCAGATTTGCTCCTACATATTTTCTCCCCTTAATATCATACCGATTTGCTTTAGAAATCAAAAATGCCTCTGCCAAATAATCAATATGGTTAGATATCGTTTTGTTGCTATAATGGATTCCCTGTTCACTTTTAAAGGTATTTGATATTTTGGTCGGATTGGTAGGTGCTCCAATGGCAGACGCTAGTATATCTACTAAAGTTCCGATTTCATCAACATTTTGAATCCTGTTACGCTCTACTACATCCTTGATATAAACATTGGTAAAAATATTTTTAAGATACTCAGCCTTTTGGCGTTCCACAGAGAATTGTGCCACTTGTGGTAAACCACCGTATGTCATATATTCCTCCCATGCATCATCATAATCTCCATCAAAATCCGCATAGAACTCTGCAAAGGACAACGGATAAATTCTGATTTCATCTCCTCTGCCTCTAAATTCGGTTACAATATCGCTGGATAAAAACTTAGAATTACTGCCGGTTACATACACATCAACATTACTGATACGAAGTAAACTGTTCAGCACTTCCTCAAATCGTGGCATAAACTGTACTTCATCCAAAAGAAGATAATACTTCTGGTCATCTTTCATCCGCTCTTTAATATGCTGATAACACTTCTTTGGATCTCTCAGCTCCTCATTTTCGATGCCATCCAATGCAATCTCAATGATATGGTCATTATCTACACCACTCTCCAATAAGTATTTCTTAAACAACACAAATAACAGGAAGGATTTTCCGCATCTCCTGATTCCCGTGATAACCTTAATCATTCCGTTATCTTTTCTTATTTTTAACTGTTCAAGGTATGAATCTCTCTTAATCTCCATAATGAAGCTCCTTGTTTTTGTGCGTTGCACTGATTTTGGTAATATTATTTTACCACTGAATTATTTTCACTTCAATATTCATTACTATTTTTTGTGCATTTACACTTTTTTATGTAGTAGCCATGCAAAAAGGTCTTATTCTTAGAACTTTTACACATTTCAATAACTTTTGACGAGGTTTAGAAATCACTTTATGATCGCATAATATTGTAACAAAATCAAAAATACTATATTCTATAATAAAGTATAAAATCAATATATCGAAAATCTGACCAGCATGACTCAAGCCAGGCAGATTCCGAGAATACATTAGTGAAAGAAGGAGGATATCCATGAATCCAGAAGAACTTTTAAAAGAAGCATCTAATATGCAGGAGGAACTGACGAAAAACCGTCGTTACCTGCACACACACCCAGAAACAGGTTTTGACCTTACAGAAACAAAAGCCTATGTAAAAAGAGAACTGACAGACATGGGCTATACCCCAATCGACTGTGGAAAGGCTGGTCTTACTGCTCTTGCCAGTGGCAAAAAAAGCGGCAGGGTATTTTTACTGCGTGCAGACATGGATGCACTTCCGATCCGGGAAGAAGCTGATGTTGATTTTCCATCAGAGAATGGTAATATGCATGCCTGTGGACATGATATGCACACTTCCATGTTATTAGGTGCTGCAAAACTCTTAAAACAGCATGAAGATGAGATCCATGGAACCATCAAACTGATGTTTCAGCCGGCAGAAGAAATCTTTGCCGGTTCTAAAGATATGATTGATGCCGGCGTTTTAAAAAATCCTGATGTCGATGCCGCTCTTATGATCCATGTCATGGCAGGGCTTCCGATGCCTTCCGGTACAGTGATCGTCTGTGATGGCGGTATCAGTGCACCTGCTGCCGACTATTTTACTATCCGTATCCAGGGCAAAGGCTGTCATGGTTCCATGCCAAATAACGGTATCGATCCGATCAATGCTGCTGCACATATCATCACTGCACTTCAGGAGATCCATGCAAGAGAACTTGCACTTTCCGATGAAGCAGTTTTAACTTTCGGTACCATTCATGGCGGTGCTGCTGAAAATGTCATACCGGACTTTGTAGAACTAGGCGGTACGATCCGTACTTATGATGAAGATGTCCGCAGCTTTTTAAAGAAACGGATGACAGAAATCTCACAGGGGATCGCAGCAACTTTCCGTGCTTCTGCAAAAGTTTCATTCGGTACAGGCTGTCCGACTTTAAAAAATGACTATGAGCTGTCTTCTTGTATTTCAACCTATATGACGGAACTCTTAGGCAAAGAAAAAGCATTTACTGCCGGTGCATTATCTGCCCTCTCAGGTGAGAAAAAGGCTCCGAAAACTGCCGGATCAGAAGATTTTGCTTATATCAGTCAGGAAGTGCCTTCCATTATGTTAGCACTTGCTGCCGGAAATCCATCGGAAGGTTACTGTTTCCCTCAGCATCATCCAAAGGTAAAATTTGATGAAACTGCACTCTCCTATGGAACTGCCATCTATGCTTATGCGGCTCTCCGTTATCTTGCTGATCACAACGTATAAATTCAGTATCAAAAAGACAGTGTAAATAGCATTTTGCCATCTACACTGTCTTTCTACTTTTATGACATCTATAATCTTATCTTATTATGCATTGATATCTACTGTCCAGCCGTATTTATCTTCTACATCGCCCCACTGGATTCCTGTCAGATAATCATATAATTTCTGTGTTAATTTACCAATCTCAAAGTTATTTACTTTTACGATATCATCTTTGTAAACAAATTCACCAACCGGTGAGATAACTGCTGCTGTACCTGTACCGAATGCTTCTTCTAATGTACCGTCATGTCCGGCTTTCATCAGGTCATCTACAGCAAGATGTGTTTCGTTTACTTTATATCCCCAATCTTTTAAGATATGGATAATAGAATCTCTCGTAACACCCGGAAGTACAGTTCCTTCGATCGGTGCTGTATAAATCTCTCCGCCGATCTTAAACATGATATTCATGGTTCCTACTTCCTCTACATATTTTCTATGTACACCATCTAACCAGAGTACCTGTGTACATCCCATCTTCTCTGCTTTTACCTGTCCTAAGATAGAACCTGCATAGTTACCACCGCATTTTGTAAATCCTGTACCACCCTGTACGGCACGTACTAATTCATCTTCTACTAAGATCTTAACCGGATTGATTCCTTCTGCATAATATGCACCAACCGGACAGCAGATAACCATAAATTTATATTTGCTTGCCATATGTACGCCTAATGCTGACTCTGTTGCAAACATGAATGGACGGATATAAAGAGATGTTCCCGGTTCTGATGGTACCCAGTCCTTTTCTACTTTTACTAATTCTTTTACTGCTTCAACGAACATATCCTCTGGGAATGCCGGCATACAAAGTCTTTCATTTGACTTGATCATACGTCTTGCATTCATTTCCGGACGGAATAACTGGATCTTACCGGATTTTGTACGGTATGCTTTCATTCCTTCAAATGTTTCCTGTGCATAATGCAATGTCACACATGCTGGGTCTAAGCTAATCGGCTCATGCGGAACGATCCTTGCATCGATCCATCCATCTTCCTTTGTCCAATCCATGACAAACATGTAATCTGTCATATATTTTCCAAATCCAAGATTCTTCTGATCCGGTTTTTCCTTTAACTGTTCTCTTTTTACAAATCTGATATCCATAACTTTTACCTCCGATGTGCCTCATGTCCGTTTCTTTCGGACTTTTTGGATTTCTTTTTCATTTTCTGAAAACCATTATTATACTTTTTTTTCTCAATGTCAAGATTATTCCAAAGGCTTATATGTGCTATAACTACACATTATGGAAAGTCGCATTTGTTCAAACTACATGTTATACTTGTAGTATCTTTACTACATATGCATCTGCACTAATCGACACTTTCAAAGAAACTGTCCTGCTCTCCCGTCAATGGGAATGTCAGGATCACTTTAAACAGATCTCCGTCAACAATAAGTTCAAATCTGCCCTGCATCAGTTCTGTCAGGCTCTTTGCAATGGAGATTCCCAGTCCGTTTCCTTCGGTATTTCTTGAACTGTCGCCTCTGACAAACCGCTCCATCAATGCTTCACTGTCAATATTTAAAGCATATTTTGAAATATTCCTGAAAATAATTTTTCCATTTGTACCATCATTTTCTATATTGACATATGCTCTTGTTGATGCTTGTGCATATTTACAGATATTATTCATCAGATTATCAAAGATCCGCCATAAATGCCTTGGATCTGCCTGAATATATAAAGGTTCCTTACTGTCCTGCACGATCAGTTCGATCTGACCTGCTTTTAATTTTTCTTCAAATTCTCCGATTGTCTGTGTCAGCATGACTTTTGCATCACAACGTTCATATGCAACTGCAAGATTTCCGGTAGATGCTTTTGACGCTTCGATCAGATCCTCGATCAGTTTTTTTAATCGTGCGGACTGCCGGTGTAATACTTCTAGATATTCCTGTACTGTTGTATTATCGATATCTTCTTTTTCTAACAGATCAACATAATTGATGATCGAAGTCAGCGGTGTCTTGATATCATGCGATACATTTGTGATCAGTTCTGTCTTAAAACGCTCACTTTTCATCCGCTCTGCTACAGCCATTCCAATCCCTTCCTGAATACTGTTCAGATCTTCTCCATGCTCCTTAAAATCCCAAAACATACGGCTTGTATCGATCTTGCTGTCTACTTCCCCTTTTGCGATCTTTTTTGCCCCTTCTATTAAACGGTTTAACTGCAAAAGACAGATCGTGATAAATCCATAGACTGCCACTTTTTCCACAAACCAGAGGAATAACTGTGTATCAGGACTGTAACTGCTTGCTACCAGCCCGAAAATTTCCAAAACTGCCAGGATTCCCATGACAAGCCATGCTTTCCATAGAAACGGAAGTGCCTGTGACAGACTATTTCCCATTTTTTTCAAGCTGCCTAAGATACGGAGAAGCCATTTTTTACACCAGCTTAAGATTCTATAAATCAGTGTATTTCTCCACCATTTTCCCAATTTCAAGCGGACAGACACACTATACAAAAATGAAAATCCTGATATTTCCATAAGAAGGATTGCAAAGAATCCCAGTAAAATTACAAACCGCACCGGCAGTCCATAAGCTGCTTCTGAAATAAGGATGCCACACATACAAAAAGCTGTAAATACGATACCTATATACAGATCAAGCGGTATCTTATCCATCTTTCCTTCCACGATCCCGCCAGTTCCCGTTCTATGTCCTGCTCCGATCATCATCACAGCTAAAGATGCAAAAAATACTACCATACTGACAGCTAAGACCACATACATTCCATAACGCATGGCAAATGCAAAATCTACGACTGCTGTTAATTCTACAAAGAAATCCTGATCAAACCAGCCTGTGATTTTTCCGAACAGTCCTTGATTAAAAAAACTGCCTGTTGTTTCTAGCGGCTCATTTACATAAGAAAGTACATAGTACGGTTTTGTGTCCGGAAATTCATACTCATATGTAAGGATCTCACCATTCTGCACCTCATACTCTACATATGTGCTATCATCGTCTGCATACATCTCTGTGCCATAACTTTCCACTGTTGCTGCTTCATCAACGCTTTCTGTCGCACTTTCTTCTGCAACCGCATCTGCTGTCACACTGATATCATCTTCATATACAGATAAAATTTCCATTCCCATCTGTTCTAACTCATTTGAAGTGAGCACATTGATATCAGAAAGATAATATGTCATGCCATCAATCTGGATCATCTTACTGCCGTCTTTCCATGTATAGTTATCACCACTCTTTACCAGTTCTCCTGACAGGTCAATGTTTTTTTCAGTACCGGTTTCATCAGAAATAAACACCTCTCCTAACTGTCCATAGAATTTTCCATTGGCAAGATAAAATATTTTATCCAAATTTCTGACATAATAACAGGCTTCGATCGGGTATGCCTTCTGCTTATAAGATTTTCCATTATTATAAATATAACTGTAACCAAAATAGCTTTTCGAAGATATATAACTCGTATCCTGTCCCATATTGCAGGAATAAATATACAGCATATCTTCGCTGACCGGTTTATCAAAATTACAGACTTCATAAACATTTGTATCATTCAGGTCGATGTCTTTGATACTGTCTGTCTGGATCACCCCGTACCGGAAATTCGTCTTTTCAAGTTCTTTCATTGCAAAATCGTCCTGATACTCTGTCATTGCCCAGATTGAATATTTCTGCTGTGCGGTCTGATAGACTTCCTGCATGACTTCTTCTTTTGTCTGCTCATAAACATCCATATCTTCTATAACAAGAACAGCCAATAAAGAACCTGCCATGACATGAAGGGATAATACACATAAGATCATTGCTGTGATCCTTGCCCATTTTTTATAACACCATAACTGTTTTTCCTTCGGTTTTTCTTTCTTTCGTTCTGTTTTTTCTGTTTTATCATGAAATAGTTTCATCACACATGCCTCCCGTATGCTGCATTTTTATTTCTCGTCCTCGATCTTATATCCTCTGCCCCATACAACTTTTAAATAACGTGGATTTGCCGGATCATACTCTAATTTTTCCCGCAGATGCCGGATATGCACAGCGACGGTATTTTCTGTTCCATATGCTACATCTTTCCAGACTTTCTGATAGATCTGCGCTGGTGAAAATACCTGTCCCCTATGCTCTAAAAGCAGTTTCAAAATATCATATTCTGTACGTGTCAATGCTACCGGTTCTCCATCAAGTGTAACTTCTTTGGACTTATCATCTAATTCGATCCCGCCGATAGTTAAAATATCATTCTTTGGCTTTCCACCGCCAAGCATCATATAACGTCTGAGCTGCGACTTGACTCTTGCCTGCAATTCCACCGGATTAAACGGTTTTGTAATATAATCATCTGCTCCTACCGTAAGTCCTAAAACTTTATCTGTGTCCTCACTTTTTGCAGTCAAAAGGATCACCGGTACGTTGCTGATCTCCCTGATCTTGACCATTGCGGTAATCCCATCCATAACAGGCATCATAATATCCATGAGCACCAAATGGATCTCCTGCCCTGCAGTCAGTGCTACGGCCTCTTTTCCGTTATATGCTTCTAGTACCTCATATCCTTCACTCTCTAAATAAATACGAAGTGCTGATACGATATCTTTTTCATCATCACATACTAATATACGATACATAAACTTCCTCCACTTTGATTATAATCAATAACTGTATTGTAGCGGATTATTTATGAATTTAAAAGGATTCAATTCTTTAAGATTTGTTTAACTTTAGAATCCTATATTCTTTTCTAAGGTTGACCTGACTGCATTTATACGCTATTGTAATATTATGATACAAAAAACAGCAGATCAGCACTCTTATCAACATACAGAATAAGAGTTTTAACCTGCAATCCTACCCACAAAAAATACAAAGGAGCAAAACATATGCATACATTTCAACCTTACCCTATTGACATGCTTGAATTAAACCCTTTTACAAGAATTGGTACTGACTGGGCTGTTTTATCCGCCGGAAAAGGAGAGAAAATAAACGCTATGACCGTAAGCTGGGGTGGTCTTGGTGTCCTATGGGGAAAAAATGTCGGTTTTATCTTTGTCAGGGATTCCCGCTATACCAAAGAATTTATCGATCATGGCGATACTTTTTCGCTTACTTTCTTCCCAAAGGATTTTCATAAGACACCGTTAAAATATTTAGGATCCGTTTCCGGACGTGATGAAAATAAGATTGCTGCTGCACATCTTGGCATTGATTATGCAGATGGCATTCCATATATTGACGATGGAAATTTTGTCATCACTTTCCGTAAGTTATCTACAACGCGGATTACTGCAGATGATTTTATCGATCCGACTATTGATGATACTTTTTATAAAGATAAAGATTATCATACGATGTATGTTGGAGAGATCCTTCAGGTGCTTGCCAGATAGATATGCAAAGACGATTTTCTTTTTTTAGTCAAAACTATATTTAGCTATAAAAAAAGCCGACCTCCAACCGTTAGATTTTTGATCTGACATTTGGAGGTCGGTACTATTCTGAATTATTTCTGAATCATTTTACCTGCAGGACGTACTGATCGATTCAATTGCAACCGCTCCGCCCCGTACCACTTCAATCGTCTTAAACTTACTCTTAAGCAGTGCGATCAATTCATTATTCCTGCGTTCTGTCAGTTTACACTCTAAGAGCACACTGTCTTTTCCGATATCCGCAACCTGCACATTAAATACCTGTGCGATCTGGAATACTTCCTCTTTATCCGCAGTTGTACAGTGCAGTACCTTCGCAAATAAGATCTCTTTCATATGTACCGGCACATTGGTAAGATCGATCACCTTAATGACCTCAACCATACGGTTAAGCTGTTTTTTGATCTGTTCAAATGTGATATCATCACTGGTTACACAGATTGTCATACGGGACACTGTTTCATCTTCCGTTGTTCCAACTGTAAGACTTTGCAGATTATATGATTTTCCGGAAAAAAGTCCGGAAACTTTTGCTAATACACCTACCTGATTTTCTACATAGAGTGCGATCCATCTGTTTTTCATATCCCATTCCTCCTACTTCAATATCATTTCGCTCATAGGATTACCGCTTTTTACCATAGGAAGTACGATCTCATCACTGGCAATGATAAACTCAATAATCGTCGGCGCATCTGTGTATGTCTTTGCTTCTTGTAATGCTGCTGTTATCTCTGATTCCTCTGTTACACGGATTGCATGTGCTCCATAAGTCTTTGCAAACTGCATAAAATCCGGTACATACGGCGGGCACGCTTCATTTGGTCCTTTACAGTTTACCGGACAGCTCTGTCTGCGTCTTAAACAGGTTGCCTCATAACGTTTTCCGTAAAATAACTGCTGCATCTGACGCACCATGCCTAAATACTGGTTATTTAAAAGGCAGATGATCACCGGTGCACCTTCTGTCACTGCAGTTGCCATCTCCTGCATATTCATCTGGAATCCGCCATCCCCCGTGATACAGATAACCGGTTTGTCCGGATTGCCGATCTTTGCACCGATCGCAGCCGGAAAACCGAATCCCATCGTACCTAATCCACCGGAAGTAATGAATTTCTTTGTACCGCCAAACTCCAAATACTGGGTTGCCCACATCTGATGCTGTCCTACATCTGTTGCGATCACAGCCGAATCGAACTCCTGATTGATCGCCTCCATGATCATCTGTGGTGTCATGCCTTTATCCCTGCGCATCTCTAATGGATTCTCTGCATCCCATGCACGGATCTTCTCGATCCACTGTTTTGTTTTTTTCGGTTCTGCCCATTCTAATAATTTTTCCAAAGCTACTTTGGCATCTGCTACGATCGGTACATCTACGACTACATTTCTGGAAATAGATGCCGTATCGATATCAATATGTACGATCTTGGCATTTGGGGCAAATTCATTCAGATCACCGGTGATACGGTCATTAAACCGTGTTCCGATAGAAAAGAGGACATCACATTCAGATACCGCTTTGTTCGACGCATATTTTCCATGCATACCGCAGTTTCCAACATAATAAGGGCTATCCGGCGGCATAGAGCCTTTTCCCATGATGGTCGTAACTACCGGCACTTTCATTTTTTCTGCAAACTGCTGTAATAGTTCTTCTGCGTTTCCGATACGCACACCGCCTCCGGCTAAAATAAGCGGCTGCTGTGCTGATTTCAAAAGCTTGTATGCCTTTTTCAACTGTCCGACATGAACACCTTCGTTCGGCTTATATCCGCGGATATTGACACTCTTTGGATAATCACTATCTCCGGACTGTACCTGAATATCCTTCGGCAGATCGACGATGACCGGTCCCGGTTTACCGGTCTGTGCGATATGAAAAGCCATCTTAATGATCTTTCCTAAATCTTTTCTGTCACGTACCGTCACTCCGTACTTTGTCACACTTCTTGTCATTCCAACAATATCTACTTCCTGAAATGCATCATTTCCGATCAGATTTAACGGCACCTGTCCGGTAAAACATACGAGTGGAATATTATCATAATGTGCATCTGCAAGACCTGTGATCGTATTTGTTGCTCCCGGCCCGCTTGTCACTAAGCAGACACCGACTTTTCCTGTGGATTTTGCATATCCTTCTGCTTCATGTATCAAAGCCTGTTCATGGCGTGGCAGAACTAAACGGATGTCTTCCTGTTTGTATAATTCATCCATCAGATCTGTTACCATACCGCCCGGATATCCAAATATCGTATCAACGCCTTCTTCTAATAAGGCTCTTACAAATAATTTTCTTCCTGTTATATCCATTACAATGTCTGCCTCCTATATCAATCCTAATGTCTTTAATATAAAGATCCATCCTGTTAAAGTAAATGCTGCAAGTAACGTGGTCATGACTACAATGCTGGCTGTCAGATCTCCGTCATTGTGCATATTTTTCGCCATAATATAGCAGCTTGGCGTTGTAGGTGCTGCAAGCATGATCAAAATTGCGATGATCTTCTCTCCGGTAAATCCCATTTTTGCTGCGATCGGGATAAACACAGCCGTCTGCCCGATCAGCTTGATAAATGCTGCCACAAGTGTCGGTTTCATTTTTGCTAAGGCTTCTTTTCCCTTAAATCCTGCTCCCATTGCCACAAGTGCTAACGGTGTTGCCAACTTTGCCACGTTTGCAAGTGTCTTATCGATCATAACCGGAAAATCTAATTTTAACAAAGATGCCGCCATACCGAGTACAATGGCTATGATGATCGGGTTCTTTACGATATTGACTGCTGCCTGTCTGATCTTTGAGGTATCTTTTTCCCCTTCTTCCTGTGTGCCTTCAAATGTCAGCACGATCACAGAATAGATATTATATAAAGGAACGGCTCCGATGATCATAAGCGGTCCCATGACGGAACTTCCATAAATATTATCAATAAATGCAAGCCCCATCACTGCAGCACTGCTCCGAAAAGATGCCTGCACAAATGCTCCACGCATACTTTTATCTTTCATAAAAAGTTTTGTAAATGCCCAGATGCCAAAGAAACAGATGGAACTTACGATTGCACAGAACAGCACGTATCTTAGATCAAATGTTCCATAGATATCTACCGAGGACAAGTCAACAAACAACATCACCGGCAGAGTTACTTTAAAATTAAATCTATTTGCCACAGTCACGAAATTATCATTTAACATGCCCTGCCGTTTTAATATATATCCTAATACCATGACTAAAAAGATCGGGACTGTCACATTCAGACTGAATATAAAATTTTCCATGTTCTCCTCTTTTGCTATTTTACTTTCTGATATTTTAAGAAATAAAACTCCAGATCAAAATAGGTCTGTTCCTCACTGTCTGCAACGATCTCCCAGTCCGGGTTTTCATCGAGATTCGGGAAAAATGCATCTGCTTCATAAGCATAATCGATCTTCGTGATATGTGCAGTATCACATGCATCTAATAACAACCGGTACACACTTTCTCCACCGATCACATAGATATCTTCGCTGTTATATTTTTGAAGTTCTTCTTCTAATTCTTCTTTGGAATGTACGATCACTGCGTCTTTGACCTGATAAGAGTAATCTGTGGTAAGCACGATATTCACGCGGTTCTTTAAAGGAAGTCCGTTTGGAAAACTCTCTAATGTCTTTCTGCCCATGACGACGACTTTTCCTGTGGTCGTTTCCCGGAAAAATTTCATATCCGCCGGTATGCTGACTAATAAGCCGTTATCTTTACCGATCGCCCAGTTTTTATCGACTGCTGCTATTAAATTCATAATATCCTCCTTAAACCGCTACCGGAATATTTTTGATCTGCGGTCCTGTCACATAATCTTCTAAACGTACATCATCCGGTGTAAACTGATAAAAATCCTTAATCTTTGGATTTAAGTAAAACTTCGGTGCCGGATGCTGTTCTCTTGTGATGAGTTCTTCCACTAACGGGATATGTCTGTCATAAATATGTGCATCTGCGATCACATGTACAAATTCTCCCACCTGCATATCACAAACCTGTGCTAACATATGCATAAGGACTGCATACTGGCAGACATTCCAGTTATTTGCGGTTAAGATATCCTGTGAACGCTGGTTTAAAATACCATTTAATGTCAGTTTATCTTCGCCTTTTTCCTGTGTCACATTAAAGGTCATGCTGTAAGCACATGGATAGAGATTCATCTCATGCAGATCTTCATGCACGTAAATATTAGTCATAATTCTACGACTAAACGGATTATTTTTCAAGTCATAGATCACTCGGTCTACCTGATCCATCATGCCCTCTTTATACTGATGTTTCACGCCCATCTGATATCCATAGGCTTTCCCGATCGAACCGTTTTCATCTGCCCATTCATCCCAGACATGGCTGTTTAGATCATGGATATTATTGGACTTTCTCTGCCAGATCCAGAGCATTTCATCGGTACAGCTTTTGATCGCTGTCTTACGCAGTGTCAGTGCCGGAAATTCCTTTCTTAGATCGTACCGGTTTACCACTGCAAATTTCTTGATCGTATAAGCACTGCTGCCATCTTCCCACTTCGGACGTACTTTCTCGCCCTCTGTGCTCATACCGTTTTCTAATATATCTTTACACATTTCTACAAATACTTTATCTGCGTAACTCATAGAAACCTCCTCTTTCCGCTCATAAATGTTCTTATATCATGCGAACTGTACCTTTTATTGTACAAAATTTTCAGCAGAAACGCAATGCCTGAAATCTCTGTTTTACTTTCTGCTGAATATGTTGTATAATAGATGAAAATGTTGTAACTAGACAGGTATTGAATAGTTATGGAAAATGTTGGTAAGGAGATAGCAAAAACATGAGTCAGGAAAAAGTAGAACGTTATAAAAAAGAAAAAGCAAACCGTAAACAAACCATGAAAAAAGACAAAGCAAAATCCATCGCTGCACGTACAGCAGGTGTGATCGTCTGCATTGCCTTAATTGGCTGGATTGGTTATTCAGGATATTCAAAATGGGAAGCAAAACAGCCTGCAAAAACAACGACAGTATCTACCGATGCTCTTTCAGGCTACTTAGATGAACTTTCTACAGAGTAATTACGATCCGATACGATTTTTTATATGCCAATACGATCAGCCGGCAGCGGCATACAGAAAAAAAGCTTCTGTTTTACGGAATCCACTTTCGTAAAACAAAAGCTTTTTTCATACAATGAAACAAAATAAACCCGGCTTTGTGCAATCTGCCAATCCAAAAACCTGAAGCCGCCTATTGACATCCGGATCCTTACAAACGGAATCGCCGTTTGACTGCCTCCACTAAATAATCAGCCGTTCCTTCAATTCCAAGCAGTGTACTGTCGATCATAATGTCCTTATGGTTTTTATCATCCGGCAGGTATCCCGCAAAATTCATATGATAAGAATCTCTCGCCTCATCTACGGCTACGATCATCTTACGTGCTTCGTTAATATCCATTTTCAGATCTTCCACACAATGCTGTACACGTACTTCATATGGTGCATAGATATAAATATGGATCACATTTTCCATCTCACTTAACGTAAAATCAGAACACCGTCCTACAATGATACAGCTTTCTTTTTCAGCTAAAAACTGGATGATATTCTGCTGTGCTTCAAAGATCTTATCCTGTGTAGAACTGATTCCTTTTCCTAATGGAAACATCATTCTCGAAAATGGGTTCGCCACGACCTTTTTTGCACTTTCTTCTTCTTCATCGACAACAGAAACCGGCAGGTTTAATTTTTTTGCTGCCTGATCTACGATGTCCCTGTCATAATATTCGATCCCTAATTTTTCACTCATCTTTTTTGCGATCGGTCTTCCAAGACTTCCGAACTGTCTGGTGATCGTCACAACATATTTCGTTTTTTCCATTTTGTTCCTCCTTAAACTGCATAGATCTCTTTTCCTTCAAAGATATTGACCACTACTTTTGTATCTTCAATCTGCTCCGTTGGTATTTCAAAGAGATTATCGCTTAAAACAATCAGATTTGCCAGTTTTCCTTCTTCTAATGTTCCCATTTCTTTGTCTGCATGATATACCTTTGCCGCTCCGGTCGTATATGCCTTGAGTGCCTCTGCCATTTCTAAGGTTTCCCATGGGTTGTGGCAGACCACATTTCCTGCATCATCTCTCCTTGTGACTGCGGCATAGATCGTCTTAAACGGATCGATCGTCACTACAGGGAAATCGGTTCCGATCGCAATTTCCCCACCTGCACGATGGATCGTTCTGACCGGCCACTCATACTCACAGCGTTCTGCGCCGATACGGAAAATCTTATCATTATTAGACAAAGTCACATGATACGGCTGCATGGATGGGATCACGCGGAGTTTTGCAAAACGGCCAATATCTGCCGGATGGATATTTTCAATATGTTCGATCGTATTAAAAAGTCCTTTCTCACCATTTATTTTAACGGATTCTTCATATATATCAAGTGCCATTCGCACTGATCCGTCTGCAATACAGTGTAAACGTACCTGTATTCCGGCTTTATTTGCCGCAATGATCTCCTGCTGCATTTTTTCTTTTGGCCAGAGTGGCAAGCCCTCACCGCAGGTTTCCGGTTTATCTGTATATGGCTCCAGCAAAAGACCTGTATAGGTTTCTGTGACTCCATCAATAAATCCTTTTAATCCTGCAATATGAAAATGTGGAGAATCATAATGCTCTTTCATTTTAAAATAAGGTGAAAATTCTGTATATCCGAATAATTTTGTATAAGCATAGACATGTGCGGCAAGTCCTTCTTCTTCATCGATCTCTTTTAACAGATCATAGCTTTCATAAGTCGCATCCACATAATCATTTGCAAACATTTCACTGACTGCACTGATTCCATAGCTGCTTAATACTTTCTGGAAGTTTCGATGGATCTTTAATAATTCCTCTTTTGTAAAATCCATAAATTTTTCATTTGCCGGCTCACATGCTGCCGGTTCCATCAACAGTCCGCTCAATTCTCCATTTTCAAAAGTTCCGATGATCCCATTCGGAAAATCCGGATCCGGCTTGATCTCTGCCTCCTCTAAAGCTTTTGTATTCATCCAGAAACTGTGGCAGTCTGCACATTGTAAATACACCGGTATATCCGGCAGTATGGCATCTAAGCTTCGCTTGTCCGGCAATGGTGCATTATCCCAGTTTCCTACAAACCAGCCGGTTCCACGGATACGTTTCAGATCAGGGTGTGCATCTGCAAACGCTTTTATCATCTCTACACATTCTTCCTGTGACTTACATTCCCCTAAAGTATCGCAGACATAATCACTTGCCGTTACCGCTCCTGAAAATACATGGGTATGTGCATCCATAAAGGATGGTAAGATCAGTTTATCCCCATAATCTTTTAATGGATATGCCTGATATTCTTCGCTTTCTGCTGCATCCCATGGCAGGATCTTCTCTATTTTTTTATCCTCGATCATAATTGTCTTTGGTTCCGGTTTATCGCTGACTGCATCAAATACCTGTCTGCTTCTTACTATATATTTCATATCTTCACCATTCCTTTGTTCTGCTGCTGTATAAACCGTAACGATCACATCACCGCTCCACAGATGATAAATCCTATAATAGATGCCACGGCTGCGATAATGACATATGGAAGCTGTGACATGGCATGTTCAATATTATCGATACCGGCACTTGTGGACGAAAGAAGTGTCGCATCTGTATAAAAGCAGGCATGGCTTCCGAATGCACCACCGGAAATGATTGCTGCCATGATCAGGATTGGATTTGCTCCGATGACTGCACCAAGCGGAAATACGATCGGTGCTACAACTGCACTCATGCCCCATAAGGAACCTGTACAGAATGTAAGTGCTGCAACTAAGACAAATGCCATTGCAGGGAATAAAGTCCCCTTTAAGAGTGGCTGCATCACCTGAATGATAAAGTCTGTCATTTCAAGGCTTTCTGTTGTTTTCTGTAATACAAAAGCGATCATAAGCAGTGTCAGGATCGGAAGCATATCTGCAAATCCTTTGATGATAAGATTGAAAAATTCATCTAATGTCACTACTTTTGTCGGAAGATAAAGCACAAAACAGATCAAAAGCGCCACGATCACTGCCAGTAACAGATTACCGGTTACCACTGCGATCGCTACTAATGCGATCATCGGAATTAAGAAGTTCCAGATATTTCCTTCTTCTTCAAATCCTTTTCTTTCTTCGTGGTTATACTTTCTGCTGGCATCGCTGTACACTTTTCCGGTTTCTGCGACACGTTTATAAGCAGCTTTCATACTTCCTAATTTTGGCATGATACCTAATGAAAACAGCAGAACGATCAATAAGGTGATGATCGGATAAAAGCAAAACGGAATTGCATGGATATATGCCTGAATACCGGTTGCATAGCCTAAGGCTTTTACGCTTTCTTCTTCCTCAAACAGACTTGCGTAAAATACTGCCCATGTGGAAAACGGAAGCAATACACACACCGGAGCACCGGTTGCATCTAACATATAAGCTAAAGTTTCCCTTGGTATCTTCCGCTTGTCATATACACCTTTCATGCAGACACCGATGGATAACACATTCAGATAATCATCCACAAAGATCAGCACACCTAAGATAAAGGAAGCTAATAATGTCCGTTTTTCGTTGGTACAGATCTTAGAGATCACTTTTGAAAAACCAAACGTTCCTTTTGATGCCTGCAGCAGTGCGATCAGACTGCCAAACAGTCCACAGACTAAAACGATCCAGACATTATCTGCAAATACCTCCTGCAAGATCGTACACCACTGTACTAAGAAATCTTTTCCATATAGTACAAGTGTCGCTAACAATGACCCCCCAATTAAAAACTCCACACATCTTCTTGTGGTGATCGCACCAACGATGACCACTAAGATGATCAGTACTGCAATAAGACCATGTGACATATCCGGCTCCTTTCCATGCAAAAAAGGGCATACATTCTCCTGTATGCCCCTTTGCACCTTTTTCTTTCTGTAATTTTTTCATGCTAAAGATAAGAGTCAGCATTCGTAACTATGAAACTGTTAAATAGTTAAGAATAAAAAATGCGTATATACTACTTCTATAGTATATACGCCATCGTATCTGTCTTCTTATCTTCTTTAATTGCTACTATCTTACTACAATTTATTGCTATTTTCAATAATACTTTTTAAGTATATTCGTAATTAAAATTACGCCTGATCACTCCACTTCTGCTTTCGTCAATGCATCATTTACTGCATTTAACAGTACCATCGATGTGTACTGGTTATCCTTGTCATAAGAAATATTTTCTGTTGACTGCTTGGTGATGATCTGATCTGCTAAACTTTCGGCAGCCGGCTGCATCAGTGGATACATAGCTGATACAGTTTCATCTAAATTGACTAATGAGATGGATCTGATCCTGCTCTCATCTACTACCACCTGTACATCCATCGTACTGTCATTTAACTGTACCGTAGACGTATATACTCCGGCAACATACGTCATGGTTTCTACCGCTTTTTCTTTCTGCTTTGGAAGAAACATACATATCAACAGCAGTATCAGCAGTATTCCAAGTCCTGCAAATATCAATGTATATATCATCTCTTTCATATGAAGAACTACGATCTTCGTCTTGGCACTCAACTTGCTTCCTCCGATTCCCCTGATTACTAAAGTTTATGATGCAGGAGAAGATTTATGCCAAAATGATAGCAATTCTGTTTATTTCCACGCAGCACACACGATCTCATAGGCAGCTTTTGCTTCTGCTTTTGACATCTGCGGTGTATCTTTGAGTGGATAGTCGATCCCTAGATTTTCATACTTTGGAACTGCTAATGCATGATAAGGCAGCAGTTCTAATTTTTCTACATTCGGAAGTGTCTTTAAATATCTTCCTAATGCTTCAAGTTCTTCTCTTTGATCTGTAATTCCCGGCACAGATACATGGCGTATCCACACTGGGATATTGTGTTCTTTCAAAAATCCCGCAAAGGCAAAGACTGCCTTGTTAGAATGTCCTGTCAGTTTCTGATGTTCTGTATCTTCTATATGTTTGATATCTAACATGACAAGATCTGTCACTTTGACTAATTCTAAAAATTTCTCCATTTTATCAGGATCATTTTGATCAAACAGGATTCCTGATGTATCTAAACAGGTATGGATTCCCTTTTCTTTTGCTTTTTGAAATAATTCTAATAAAAAATCGATCTGAAGCAACGGCTCTCCACCGGTGGCTGTGATCCCACCAGTGGTATAAAAAACACGGTTGCGTTCATATTTTTCTAAAATTTCATCTGCCTCTGTCTGTGTACCGTCTTTCATCTGCCATGTGTCCGGATTGTGGCAATACAGACACCGCATCGGACACCCCTGAAAAAATACAACAAAGCGGACACCCGGACCATCTACGGTGCCAAAAGTTTCGAGTGAATGAATATATCCTGACATAAGATCCTCCTTTTTGTGCCCGCTTGTATACTCATGTGGTTTTAACCTTTTGAACCTTACATGATACCTGCGGATTGCTCCGTGCTCCGCACTCCCACAATCCTTCCCAATATTCGCATATCGTGGGATTCTCATTCCACTTTTATGCTCATATTGGGGCGGTTCAAGAAGGTTTCTAACCACATATGGGCAAGCTCATGTGGTTAAAACCTTTTGAACCTGGTATCATTACATCCTTTCATGGAATGTACGGGCAATAACTTCATCCTGCTGCTCTTTTGTAAGTTTGATAAAGTTTACAGCATAACCGGATACACGGATTGTAAGCTGTGGGTAAAGCTCCGGATGTTTCTGTGCATCTAATAAAGTATCTTTATTTAAAACGTTGACATTTAAATGATGTCCACCTTTAGCTACATAACCATCTAATAATGCGATTAAGTTCTTCTCTGCATCTTCGGTATCTTTTCCGAGTGCATCCGGCACGATCGTAAAGGTATTTGAGATACCATCCTGTGAATCCATAAATGGAAGTTTTGCAACAGATGCTAACGATGCTACTGCACCATTGGTATCCCGTCCATGCATCGGGTTTGCGCCCGGTGCAAATGCTACACCACGCTTTCTGCCGTCCGGTGTAGATCCTGTATTCTTACCATAAGATACATTAGAAGTAATCGTAAGAATAGATGTTGTAGGAACACCGCCACGGTATGTATGGTTTCCTTTAATATAGGAAATAAACGTATGAAGTACATCCTGTGCTAAGGAATCTACACGGTCATCATCATTACCATATTTTGGGAAATCTCCTTCAATCTCAAAATCAATGGCAATCCCATTCTCGTCACGGATCGGTTTTACTTTTGCATATTTAATAGCAGAAAGTGAATCTGCAACAACACTCATTCCTGCAATTCCTGTTGCAAACCAGCGTTTTACCTGTTTGTCATGTAATGCCATCTGTATCTTCTCATAGGAATATTTATCATGCATATAATGAATGATATTTAAAGCATTGACATATACACTTGCTAACCATTTCATCATATCCTTATATTTATCCCAGACTTCGTCAAAATCTAAATATTCTGATGTGATTGGACGGTATTTCGGACCTACCTGTTTGCCGCTCATCTCATCCACACCGCCGTTGATCGCATAAAGCAGGCACTTTGCAAGGTTTGCCCTTGCTCCAAAGAACTGCATTTCCTTACCGATCCTCATGGAAGATACACAACACGCAATACCGTAATCATCACCATGTACCACACGCATGATATCATCATTTTCATACTGGATCGCAGAATGTTTGATGGAAATTTCAGAGCAGAACTTTTTAAAGTTATCCGGCAGTTTTACAGACCAGAGTACCGTCATGTTTGGTTCCGGTGCTGCACCGATATTATTTAAAGTATTTAAGTAACGGTAAGACATCTTTGTTACCATGCTTCTGCCATCTACACCAATACCACCGATGGACTCTGTTACCCATGTAGGATCTCCGGCAAAAATGGAATTGTATTCCGGTGTTCTTGCAAACTTGATGCAGCGGAGTTTCATAACGAACTGGTCAATGATCTCCTGAATGTCTTTTTCTGTAAATGTACCTTCTGCAAGATCACGCTCTGCGTAAATATCTAAGAATGTAGAAGTACGTCCAAGACTCATTGCCGCACCGTTCTGTTCTTTGACTGCTGCTAAATATGCAAAGTAAACAGCCTGTGCTGCCTCTAATACATTCGTTGCAGGTTTTGAAATATCGCAGCCATAGATCTCTGCTAATTTCTTTAACATTTCTAAGGCACGGATCTGTTCGGATAATTCTTCTCTTTCACGGATAACATCTGAATACATGATGATCCTTGTGGAATCTTTTTGTGCCTTTTTATCTTCGATCAGACGGTCTACACCATAAAGTGCTACCCTTCTGTAATCTCCGATGATACGTCCCCGTCCGTATGCATCCGGAAGTCCTGTGATGATATGGGCACTTCTGCACGCACGCATCTCCGGTGTATACGCATCAAACACACCTGCGTTATGTGTTTTTCTATGGGTTGTGAAATATTCGACTACTTCCGGATCTACCTGATAGTCATTGTCTTCACACGCTTTGACCGCCATACGGATTCCACCGTATACCTGTAAGGCACGTTTAAATGGCTTGTCTGTCTGGAAGCCTACGATCTTTTCTTTATCTTTATTCAAATATCCCGGTCCATGGGAGGTAATGGTTGAAACCACTTTTGTGTCCATATCCAATACTCCGCCGGCTTCTCTCTCCTGTTTTGACAGTTCTAATACCTGATCCCATAAATCTAAGGTATCCTGTGTCGGTCCCTCTAAGAATGTATCATCCCCATCATATGGATGATAGTTTAATTGGATAAAATCTCTGACGTTTACTTCTTTTTCCCAGGCTCCTCCATGAAAGCCTCTCCATGCATTCTGCATTTCTTTACCTCCTGATTCAAAATATGTTAGTTTGCTCTAGCTGTAGTTAGTTTATTCTAACCAGCATGTTTTGTCAAGAGTTCCTCATGTACCGAATTTCATACATACGTATCTGCAATTTGTCTGCAGACACCCGGATACTGTTTCCTTATCCCCGGAACATATCAAATCCTGCTTCGTTATATGGACATTCTTTTGGATATTTCATATAACAAAAAACCGGCACATCCGGACTCCTCGCCCAGACGGTCGGCATTCATATCGTTATACTTCATGTGGTTTACTCCACTTCCGTCAGTCATATAACTGTTATCAGTAAAACACGGATTTTAAAAATTGTCAACCATTTTTTCTTCATCCCTGCGGTATGCTCTCATACTGCATCATATAGTCCACATCATCCACTGAATAATAGATAATACGTTCTTTCGCTGCCTGCGACATACCGAGTTTTTCTGCCTGTTCCCTGACCCAGCGGTAATCGACATTTCCATGCATACGCTTCTCTGCTTCCTGATTCTCTTTTTTCAGTTCCGATACTGCGATCTTAAGATCTGCAATATGTTCTTCCTTCTCTCTTGCCTGCATGGCAAGCGTGACCATACCGATACACAGGCTGATCATCATAATTCCTGCCACAGAAAGCAGTACCATATATTTTTTGGCCAGAGCAATCTGTTCTTTATGTTCTAAATACTGCTCTAAGCGCAACTGCTCCTGCCGCTCCTTTTTACGGCTGTATTCCATTAAGCACTCTGCTACAAACAGGGCACTGTTATTGTCTAAACTACTCAAACCTTCTCATCCTCGCTGTCATTTCTTCTAACTGCCTGATACCGCCACGCATGGCAATCCTGAAGATCCCCTTATCTTCGATCACTTCTGTCACTGTCACAAATCCCGTTTCCTGATCCTGACAGATCTTCTGCCATTTTTCCTGACAGGCTTCTAATTCTTTCTGGTCTGTATATGGAATCGTCACCATCAGACAGCCTTCTGCTTCTGTCTGTGATCCTTCCTGCAGGAATGCAGAAGCGACATCTTCTATGTGCACAACCTTCTGCCCTCCTGTATCTACCTCCGAAAACAGCCGGTTAATATCTTCTTCCGTAAAACGCCATTGGACACCGATCTTTCTGCCCTGCAATGTGCCATCTTTCAGATAATTACGGATAGTTCTGCTCGTAAGACCTGTCAATTCTGCCACATCTGCTACGGTATACAATTTCTGTTCTAGCATTCTGGCATCCTCCCATTTTTTCATTATATTTCATTTATTTTCCTATGTAAATACTTAATTTATATTTTTTACATATTTCTTCTTTTATTTACACTCATTTTCATTTATTTTGTATATATTTCATTTAATCACATTCTTTTTCACAAATTTTCATATTACAAAAAACGAAACCATAGGGAACGTTCAGCTAACGCCATTCGCAAAACTATTACTGAAAATTCTAACTTTTTGGCTAGTTGACTTCGGAAAATTGCATCTTTTATAATAAATTTATACAAGGGTCAAGAAATCAGAAATCGTTCCTGCTTGCAGGATAAGATTTCTGACTTGTTGACCCGCTCACACATGAGGAAGTAGCGATTTCCTTTTGGAAATCGGCGGATTCCGAATGTGTGTAGAATTGCGGGAGTTGCACAGCAACGGAGCAATTCGTGTATCAAATGCGGGGCAAAATACCTTTTGACCCGCATATCATAGGGGCAACTCATTAAAATAAAATATAGAAAAGGAGAAAGATTATGACAAATCTGAAAAAGAAAGCATGGCTATTTCTGGCACTGTTTGCCTTATTGACACTGCTTCCACTGTCTGCTGCCAAAGTGAAAGCAGACGAGAAATCACCCGCTGCAAGCGGCACTTTAGGGAAAACAAAGGTCACTTATACCTTCGACGAAGAAAGCGGTACACTGACCTTGTCCGGCACCGGATATACCCCAACGTATTCCGGCAATGATACCCCGTTCTATCAATGCACAACGATCAAGCATATTGTGATCGAAGAAGGTGTCACAAGCTTACGTCAATGGCTCTTTTATGAACTTACCGGTGTGGAAAGCGTATCCATTCCATCTACCGTTACCTCGATTGACCGTGATGCATTTGCAGGTACATCTGTAATCGGGGACGGCTTTACGATCTCTGCTGACAATACAGAGTTTACAAGTGTAGACGGCTCTTTATTTAATAAGAACAAGACCATCTTGTATAAATATGCTGATAAAGATGCTTCTGTATATGAAGATTATACGATTCCGTCTGGTGTCACTATGATCTATGGCAATGCATTTTGTTCTGAAACTACGCTTGGCACTTTGACTTTAACTGGTAAAGCATTACAATTAAATGAATATGCACTCAGCGAACCACAGATCAAACATCTGGTGCTTGGGGAAGGTGTCACTTTTTTAGCTGCCAAAAACAAACTGTCAGCTGCAACACTTTTAGATACTGAGATTACGATTCCGGCATCATTAAAAGAATTACAGAATAGTGGCAGCAATCTTTTTGAAAATACCAAATTTGAAAACATCCATGTAGCCGACAACCACCCGAATTATTATGAAATCGACGGTGTTGTGATTGACCGAAATACAAACGAACTTGTATTTTATCCACGCGGCAGAAAAGATACTTCTTATACAACCCCTGACAAGGTATCTTCCATTGCAAAATATGCCATCCAGAATGACAATCTGAAATCCGTTACGTTATCATATAATGTAGAAAAATTAAATTCCACAGCTATTTACGGTTCTTCTATTGAAACATATACCGTTCTCAATCCATTTATGGAATGTGCAGACACAGTCTTTGGGATCAATAATAAACTGCCAAGCTTAAAAGAGATCCGTACTTACAAAAATTCGACACTGACTGCTTATATTTATCTAAAAGACATTAATTTCATTAACAAACTGTCTTATCTGCCGGATTGTGAAACACACACGATCGACGCAGACAGACATATCGATCCTACCTGTACGGAAAATGGAAAGGATCTCTGCCACATCTGTGGTACACAGATCGAGAATCCTGCCCTTGAGCCTTTAGGACATGACTATGTTACAACGATCGTAGAGCCTACCTGTGCTTCTAAAGGATTTACGCTCCATTCCTGTTCGCGTGGGGACAGTGTCTATGCAGATAACGAAACAGAAATGCTTTCAGAACATGTCATGGAAGATGCTGATATGGCAGACTATGACAGCAGCACAAATGAAGAAATCCACTCCTGTAAGTATCGCCGTTCGGTAGAAATTCCGATTGCCCAGATACTTCCGGAATCAGCACATCCTTATGATAATAACCTTGACACCACTTATGAACTGTCCTATCCGGGAGCAAAGAAGATCAAGATCAAATTTGATGATAAGTCAATCCTCGCTCCATATGACAGGATAAAGTTCTATAAGAACTCCGTTTCAAATGCAAACCTCTTACAGTCCATAGGTCCCGGTAATCATTACGATCAGGAATTTACATTTGAAACTGACCATCTGATCATAAACCTGACTTCAGATGCAAAAGATACCAATTATGGATTTAAGGTCATTTCCGCAACTGCAATCACAGATGGCTGTGGATATATTGAACGTAAGAAACATACGGCACACTTAGAAACAGCAATAGATGGCACTCCGTCTACCTGTACCACGAAGGGTGAAACAAAATACATGTGTATCATCTGTGCCGCAACATGGACAACGGAAGATGAACTTGCACCACACGTTCCAAGACCAAGTTATCGTGTAGAACCAACCTGTACAAAAGATGGTTATGATAAATGTACCTACTGTGAAGCCATCATCCCAAATCCTGATTTAGGAAAGCTGGGACACGACTACACAGATACCGTTGCAGCACCGACCTGTTTTTCGGAAGGTTATACCCTGCACAGATGTAAACGCTGTCATCTTGCTTATAAGGATAACATTACTCCAAAAACCGCATCGCATACATTCGGTGATGTCTACTATGATACAGCCACGAAGGAAGAAGTCAGGGAATGTACAGCCGGACATGCATCACAGACATTCACTGAAAACCTTCCTGAATCTGTACATCCTTTTAAAGATACATCAACGGAATATTATGAGGTCTCCTGTCCCGGTGCCACTAAAATAGAAATCGCATTTGATGAAACAACTGATCTTAAATCTGAGATCAGCACAGGTGCCATACATGTTTATGATACAAATGAAGATGTTGCAAATTATTTAGAATTTTTACAAAATGACATTCCTTCAAAGACAAGAACCTATGATACTGACAATGTACTTCTGAAAGTAAATTATTCGGCAGGATGCTATGGTTTTAAAATCAAATCCGTAACTGCTTATTATGAGCCATGTAACCATACAGAACGGACACCACATACCGAACATACCGAAATTGTGAAAAATGATACAGATTCTACCTGTCAGACTAAAGGAAAAACAACCTATTTCTGCACCCTGTGTAATCAGACAACCAGAATTGTTGAAAAAGAACTTGCAGACCACAGTTATTTAGGCGGTAAATGCAGATGGTGTGATGAAGAACATCATGTTGGCGGTTTTTCCAACATCAATGTCGATGAATTTGGTATCTTAACCTGGGATGCAGTAGATAATGCGGATTTTTATAGCGTCTTTCTGCGTGACAAAGAAGCTACCGACAAGTCTTATCAGATGATCACCAGTCGTCTGGCACAGACACGCTTTGATCTTTCTTCCTTTATAGAAGATGGCAAAACTTACTACATCGGACTTTGGGGAATGAGTGAAACTTATGATGATGATGTAGATAGTATTCCATTTGAATTTACTTATCATGCGCACAAACATGATTTTAGCGGTAACAAACAATTCTGTACCTGTGGTGCCAAAAATCCTGACTATGTCGATCCATCCACCACACCAGTGACACCTTCCGAGCCTCCCACACCGTCGAAGCCATCACAGGGTACAACCGGTACTCCTGCACCGGTAACACCAGCTCCGTCACAGACAACGGAAGGAACGGATACCACACAGACACCAGCTAATTCCGAAACACCGCAGAATACGGTAACCGCACCAAAAGCGACGTCCATCAAGTCGGTAAAAGGTAAGAAAAAATCTGTGCTGATCAAATGGAAAAAGGTCAAAGATGCAAACGGATATGAAATCCAGCTTGCTACAGATAAAAAATTTAAAAAGAATAAAAAGACCATAACGATCAAAAAGCAGACAACACGTACAACCGCAAAGAAATTAAAAGCAAAGAAAAAATACTTTGTACGCATCCGTACTTATAAGGTTGTAAATGGTAAAAAAACTTATGCTTCATGGTCAAAAGTGAAAACTGTGAGAACAAAATAATGAAAATGATAAGAGCTGATCACCATAAAAAGTGATCAGCTCTCTTATTTCTGCCTATATTCTATGGTTTTTTCTACAAAACGCTTTGCAAATAGTGGGTTAGAAGGATAGTAAAGATGTGGAAATCCCATCCAGTGATCCTTTCCTGCGATCACACAGGGATAACTTCTGCCTGTAACCGGTTTTATGGCAGTACAGTCATTACCATTTTTTTCACTGTCATAATAATGAAATTCATGTCCCCGTATCCGTTCTCCTTCCCCTAAAAAATGATTGCCGGATTCCTGTATTTCGATATATCCAAAACGAACTAATTTTCCGGTATCATAACAATCTGCTAAAACTGCTCCGACCATAGGATAGGAATGGTCATCCTGAGTCCGGATTGCTTTATGCAGATACATAAAACCACCACACTCTGCAACAACCGGCATACCATCTTCTATCTTTTTCCGTATATCCTCTCGCATTGCTGTATTTTTACTGAGTTCTGCTGCATATAATTCAGGATAGCCGCCCACTAACAATATCCCGCTGCACCCATAGGGTAATGCCTGATCGTGGATTGGTGAAAAATATGCTATCTTTGCACCATATTCCTGTAATAACCGAAGATTATCCTCATAGAAAAAACAAAACGCTTCATCTTTTGCCACAGCAATCACAGGGGCATCTTCTGTGGGGGTCTTTTTTGGGCTCTCATCTAAAACCTTTTCACAGGAAAGATCTGCTGCAGCTTTTGCTATTTCCATGATCTGCTTTATAGAAACTGTCATCTGAATTTCTTCTGACACTTCCTTTAGTTTTTCTTTGATATCTTCCATTTCAGTTGGCATTTTAAGTCCTAAATGTCTGCTTTCTATCTGAAACTGCCGTTTATCCGGAAAATATCCTACAACAGCAATGTCTAATTCTTTCTCGATCAAAGGCCTGAGCATTTCATAATATCCCTTAGACATCCGGTTTAAGATCACACCTTTGATCAGATGTTCACTATCATATGCTAAAAATCCACCGATCAATGGAATGACAGAACGCCCCATTCCCTTTGCATCTATCACTAAGATAACCGGAGTCTTTGTCACTTTTGCCAGATGATAAGACGATCCTTCCTCTCTTACACCGGAAAGTCCGTCAAAAAGTCCCATAACGCCTTCTAAAACTGCAATATCAGCTTTGCCTGCACTCTTTTCAAAACTCTTTTTTGTTTTTTCTTCTCCTGTAAAAAAAGTATCCAGATTTTTAGATGGAATACCGATCACCTTGCGATGAAACATGGGATCGATGTAATCAGGTCCACACTTAAAAGATATGACCTTCTGTCCCATATCTTTAAATGTCTGTAATAATGCACATGTCATGATCGTTTTTCCGCTTCCGCTTTTCGGTGCAGCGATCATCAACCGGTTAATTTTCATCCTGCATCACCTCTCTAAATGAAAATGAACAGATCCAGACAGGATTTTCTGCCTGCATCAGATGGTAGTTTCCAAGATGTCTGCTCCTGCTAACCTGCATCAGGATCACATCTTCCTCTCTGACCGGAAACAGGGATAAAACCTCTTTCATTTCACAGATAGTTTCCATGCTGACCGCATTGAGCACGATCCGCATATGTGGATTTTTCTGATACAAAACAGTTAAAATCTCTTTTAACTTTTCACCACTCCCACCGATAAATGCATGGGTAGGTACCGGAAGTTTTAAAAGTCCCTCCGGTGCTTCTGCTCTGATGATCTGTATATTTTCGAGTTCTGCTTTTTTCTGATTCTTTTCAATCAGATTGGCTGCCTCTGCCTTCTTTTCGATAGCAAATACACTGACACTTGAAGATAGTCCTGCTATCTCAACTGCAATCGATCCTGTTCCACTTCCAATATCATATACGACTGCATTCTGATGTAATTTCAGCTTACAGATGCTGACATCCCTGACTTCTTCTTTTGTCATAGGCACCCGCTCCCTGATAAATTCTGCATCTGCCTTTCCATGTGTCAGCCGTTTTTCTTCTGCCTCTGGATTTTGGATCAGACAGGTATAGAGTCCTTCTTTTGATATTGCAGTACATTCTTCAGGAGTCAGTGTAAGTATCTGCTGATCAGGATAAGATAAGTGGTAGCCTGCTGTCACTATACATTGTTCTAAACCGGCATTAACTAATAACTGACCTAATGCCCTGACATCCGATGCTCCTGACATTAACAAAAACAGTTTCTTTTCATGCCGGATCTTCTGTGTAAGATTCCTTATTTTTTTCCCATGTATACTGCATATGGCAGCATCCTGATAACTTTCTCCGATACAGGCAGCTAAATAAGCAACCGACGAAATACCTGACAGTATACGGACAGATGCATACAACCGCTTTGCATCAATCTCTGTCTGTAATGCCTGATATAATTTCTGACACCCACTGTAAAAACCACTATCACCGGAAAAAAGCACAACTATTTTTCTGCTTTCTCCCATCCACTCTTTTCCCTGCATCTGTTTTAAATAGGGAATGATCTGATCTGCTGTATACAAAGGCTTTTTTTCGATTCGTGCCTGATATCCTGCGATCATCCTCTCTGCCCCTAATAATACATCCGCACTTTCTATTGCCTGTCTCACTTCTTCAGTAAGGTTCTCCCTGCTTCCCATGCCTACACCGGCAAGTATCACTTCAAACGGTCTGTTCCATCTGATCTCTTTTTCACAGATCTCCTCTAACCGTTTAGAGACTTCCCAAAAAGAATATCCTTCTTCTTCTCTCTCCTGGCCGATCACAAATGTCAATATTCCGGCTCTTTTTGCCGCTTCTGTTTTTTCTTTATAACCACCGGCTCTGCCGCTTCTTTTCGTCACAAGACACTTGATCTGGTATTGTCTTATCATGGCTTCATTCATCTCTGTGGTAAATGGTCCCTGCAATGCCAGTATCTGTTTTCCTGCGATCCCATGCTCCATACAGATACTAAGGCTCTCCATTCCCGGTAATATGCGCACATAAAGCCTGTGTTTCAATGCTTCATCTGATGCATAGACTGCTAATTCCTTACTTCCGGTCGTAAGAAGGATATTCCCTTCTACCTGTTCTAATGCCTTTGCGCAGGATTTGTGATCCTCAAATGTAACGATCTGACCGTTTCTGCCATCGCAGTCTTTTTCATCTACTTCTCTCTTTAAACGCAGATACGGGATCCTGGTGTCTTTCATGCTCTCCTTAATATTTTCCGTCACAACGGCTGCGTAAGGATGTGTGGCATCTACAACAGCTGCAAAATCATGCTCTGCTAAAAACTTCTGCATCTCTTTTTGATCCATTCTCCCCTGATGAACCGTTCTATAAGGATGCTCTCCTAAAACAATCTCTCCATATTCCGTCGCAACACATACGGTATGTGCAATGCCTGCTTCTGCTAAACATTCCGATAATTTTCTTCCTTCAGTTGTTCCTGCAAATATCAGTATTTCTTTCAATTTGATACCCTCTCTTTGTCAGCAGTTTTCCATTGACAATACTTGAATTTGAATTGCCGATAAATACTGTTGTAAACATATTTACTTCTGTTTCCCTTAATTCTTTTAATGTACAGGTTACTGCTTTTGTACCTTCCCTGCCAATGTTTTCCACGTAACCACAAGCACGCTCCTCCTCGATCACCTGTAACAGAATATCACAGGCTCTCATCAGATAATCTTTTCTCTTATGGCTTGATGGATTGTAAATAGCAATGACAAAATCCCCCTCTGCTGCAGCGATCAGACGTTTTTTTATCTTTTCCCATGGTGTCAGCAGGTCACTTAAACTGATAACACAAAAATCATGGTTTAACGGTGCTCCTAACACAGCCGCCCCGCTGCACGCTGCTGTAATTCCGGGAATCACTGTAAGTTCTATATCAGGATATTCCCTGTTTAATTCATACATTAAAGAAGCTAGTCCATAGATCCCTGCATCACCACTACAGATCAAGGCTACCTGTTTTCCCTTTGCCGCTTCTTCAAAACACAGTCTGCACCGTTTTGTTTCCTGCTTCATCGGAGTGGTCATCATTTCTTTCTCTGCAAACCGCTCCCCTAATAGTTTGATATAGACCGTATAACCGATAATGACATCGGATGCTTCTAATGCTTCTAGTGCTTCTACTGTCATCATTTCTTCTTTCCCCGGTCCCATTCCTATAATATAGATCCTATTCTTCACTAAAAGACACCTTCCATTCTCTTTTTGAAATTGCGATCGTCATTCCATTTTCTGCATGTTTCCCTAAAATGATCTTTCCGTCCATTCCGCAAGCTGCAAGAGCTGCCCGTTCACATACATTATCAACACCGACCTGTTCTTTTACAAAATCAGATACATGAAATTCCCCTTTTACTTCCTGTAATTGTGCTGATGAAAACGTATAAAACGGGATTCGTTTCTTCCTGCTAAAACTAAGAAATCCTTCCTCGTTTTTCTTCTGCTCTATTGATGCTAATGCTACTATCTGTTCTTCATCGATCCCTGCCATTTTTATGGTTCTATGGATCAGTTCTTCTATCGCATCTGCTTCTTTTCCTTTTTTGCAGCCCATTCCAATGATATATTCTTTTGGTCTTAACAAAAGCAATGCATCTGTTTCTGTTTTGTCAGCTGTGATCAGGACATCTGCTGTCTGTACCGGTGGATATGGGATGAACCGAATACCAGACGGACATTCAGATGGATCTGAAAGATGTCCTGCCTCTACAGATATTGTAATTTCCCTGCCTGCTAATACTTTTGCAGATATCTTTGCGATCCCGTCTTTATTGACAACATGAAGACCGTTTCTCTTTGCAAATAAATCCACAGCAAATTTCCGGTTAATATCTGTTGCCGTTGTGATCACAGGAACCGCACCTATCTTTTCTGCTATCCGACAGGCAGTTTCATTTGCACCGCCCATGTGACCGGAAAGTATGGGAATGATATACCTTCCCTTCTCATCTGCCACAAGCACCGGACTATCCTTCCGTTTATCCGTTATACATGGTGCAACTGCCCTGACTGCGATTCCACATGCGCCTATAAACAGCAGGGTATGATGTGCCTGCATCTGCTTTTTTGTCCATTCCCCGATACGCTCCTCTACGAACTCCACCGGAAAGAAAGACTCTGTGCTTTGGATATATGAACACTTTGCAGCAACCGCAATATCTTCTGATCCCATATCACAGGCACATGTTTGTGCGATTTTCTGTGCCAATTGTAACCCCTGCTCCGTAAAACTAATGATTCTTAGTCCCATACTCTGTTTCCTTTGCCTGTCTGTATTCTGTTGAAAAATCCGGTGCATACAATCTCGACTTATGATAATGCAGATGTGCGATCGCATCTCCCACTAATACGATGGCAGTCTTTGTGATCCCATGCTCTGCTGCCGTTTTCTGTAAAGTTTCTATCGTACAGACATATGCCTGCTCCTCTTTCCATGTCGCTTTGTAAACAAGTGCTGCCGGTGTTTCTTTTCTATATCCTCCTGCGATCAGTTTTTCACTTAATTCTGCTAACATTCCTGTACTTAAATAGACTGCCATTGATGCCTGATGCATGGCAAAACTTTCGATACTTTCCTTCGGGGGAACTTTTGTCTTTCCCTCCATTCTTGTAATGATCAATGACTGTGAGATTCCCGGCAGTGTATATTCTAAATTCAAGGACGCCGCCGCACCAAAACAGGCACTCACTCCCGGACAGCTCTCATATTCGATGCCCGCTGTATCCAGTGCATCCATCTGTTCTCTAATGGCACCATAAATACTCGGATCACCTGTATGTAATCTGACAAGCATTTTTCCTTCTGCCTGTGCCTGCTTCATCACTTCGATCACTTCATCTAATGTCATCTTTGCACTGTTATATATTTCACATTCCGCTTTTGCATACTCTAATAGTTCTGCGTTCACTAAAGAGCCTGCATAGATGATCACATCGGCATCTTCAAGCAGTCTCATTCCCCTGACTGTGATCAGATCTACGGCTCCTGTTCCTGCACCAACAAAGTAAACCATTCAAAAACCTCCTTACTTTTTGCTAATTCTCCAAATTCATTCGAATACATGATACAATCGATCTTCATCTTTCCATTTGCACGTTTATCCAGATAATAACAAATCCGCTCCATTGCCTGATCCATGACCTGTTTTTGCTTTCCACATTCTTTTAAAATGCGTACAGCTTCTTCTGTCGTCACACATTCTAAGATCCTGCATACCTGCTCTGTTTCTACACCATTTTGAATGGCAAAGGCAGCTAATAATTCCATTCTGCAGTCCCCTTCCCTGGAATGTGTATTCATAATACCACCTGCCACTTTGATCAATTTACCGATATGTCCGGTAAAGAGCATTTTCTGAAATCCCAATTCTACTGCCATATCAATCGTGGCGCCCACAAAATTACTGCATTTAACACTTTTATCTAAATCATAGCCATATGTTTTTTTCATAAAGTCCAATCCATAATTACCGGGAGAAACCGCCACATGATCATATCCTTGTGCCCTTCTCTGTTTTAATTCCACCCGGATCGTATCTAAGATTGCCTGATTGCTCATAGGTTCCACGATCCCGCTCGTTCCAAGAATCGAAATTCCGCCTATGATGCCAAGTCTGGGATTGAATGTCTGTTCTGCAAGCTGTATGCCATCCGGCACCATGATCTCAACGTTTAGATTTCCCTGATAATCCAAAAGTTTACATACCTGCAATACCTCTTTCGTGATCATTTCCCTCGGTACATGGTTGATCGCCGCATTGCCGACCGGCTGGTCTAAACCGGGTTTTGTCACGCGCCCTACTCCGATTCCACCATCAATGAATACTTCCGGGCTTGCCTGCTTTGTAAGGATATCTTCTCCCTCAAAAGAAACTTTTGCATAGATCAACGCTCCTGTTGTGATATCAGGATCATCTCCCCCGTCCTTTTCTACTGCACAGCTTACTTCATGTTCACTTCGCCTGATATCTAAAATCTTAGCAGTAAACGTTATGCCCTTTGGAGTTTCTATTGTAATCGATGTTTTATTTCTGCCGCTTAAGAGCATATATGCTGCTGCTTTTGCCGCTGCTGCTGCACAGCTCCCCGTTGTAAAACCATACCGCATCCGTTTCATCCTCTTATCTTTTTAAAATTACTGATGATTTCTTGTCAGTTCATAGATCAAAGCATTACAAATTGCTGCCGCAATATTGCTTCCACCCTTTCTTCCCCGATTGACAATATATGGGAGCTCTGTTTCCATGATCAGTTCTTTTGCTGCTTCTACATTTACAAATCCAACCGGAACACCGATGACAAATGCCGGTTTCCACTGTTTAGTCTGCATCATGTTATAGAGCTGTATCAAAGCTGTCGGTGCATTGCCAATCGCAAAGATCACAGGTTTTTCTATTTCAGATGCCATCTCCATACTCACGGTGGCTCTGGTACAGCCCCTTTCCTTTGCCAGTTTTGCTACGGTTTCATCTGCCATATAACAGTGTACTTCTCCACCAAAACGGGAAAGAGCCTTTTTATTGATACCTGAAAATGCCATATTTGTATCTGTTACGATATCTGCACCATTTACGATCAGTTCCTTTGCGATTGCCACTGCATCTTTTGAAAATGTAAGCGTTTTTGTATATTCAAAATCCGCACTGGTATGGATCACTCTTTTCGTGATCATCGCCTCATCTTCCGGCAGTATCACACCCATATGATCTAATTCTTCTGAAATGATCTCAAAACTTCTCTTTTCAATTTCTTCCGGAAGCAATTGTTCTATTCTATTCATTACATTCACCTATCGCTTTCAATAATCTCTGATTGTCTTTATGGCTCTTTATGGCAATCCGGTAATATCCTTCTGTCAGACCTTTAAAATTTCTGCAGTCCCGGATCAAAATGCCTTGTGTTAATAAATATGCATACAATGGTTTCTTCGTATAGATCAGGATAAAATCTGCCTCCCCTGCAAATACCATGATCCCCATTGCACGCAACTCTTTTATAAGATATTCTCTTTCATCCTTAAGATACTTTATGGTTTCCTCTATATACCCATGCTCTTTCACACATGCGATCCCTGCTTTTTGTGCAAATGTGGAAAGATTCCATTCCGGCAGATGTCTTTTGATCTTTTCTAAAAGGAGGGGATCGCTGCCGATCAGATAGCCAAGTCTTACTCCCGGAATTGCATAGATCTTTGTAAATGCCCGGACGATCAGAAGATGTTCATATTCCTTACTTTCAGAGATTATAGAACATTCCCCTTCGCAAAATTCAATAAAACATTCATCTAAGACCACCGTGATGTTTTTCTCTCTGCAATGTTCTAACAAACACCTTAAATACGTCTGATCTAACTTCTTTCCAGTAGGATTGTTCGGATTTCCAAGGATCAGAAGATCGATCTTTTCATTTAAAGCTTCTAAGAGGCCTTCCTGTGGTAAAAAATCATTTTCTTGTTTTAGGAAAAAATAGATCACTTCACTTCCGACTGCTTTTGCGGCATATTCATAACCATAAAAGGACGGAGCTAAGATCATGGTTTTCTTTGGTCTTAATGCGTGGACGGCTGCCATAAATAATTCAGAAGCCCCATTGCCAAACAGCAGCTGCTCCTGTGGGATCAACAGTGTACTGCTTACGGCTTCTTTTAACGCCTGTGCTTCTATATCAGGATATTTATCACAGCTTTCGACTGCCTTATATAATGCGGCTTTCACGCTTTTAGGAATACCCGACGGATTGATATTTACAGAAAAATCAAGATCTATCCGGTTTCTGTAAATATCACCACCATGTACGTTCTTCACTGACGATCACTTCCCTTCTAAAAATACCATGACTGCTATCATAATTCCCAGACAGATGATCTCACAGAGCCATGCGGAAAGATACATCAGTTTGTTGATCCGCCTGATATCTTCATACTCCACTTTTCGAATGGCATCTCCGATATATGGTTTTTTTACAACTTTTCCAAAATAACTGGCATCTCCTGCTAATTGCAGTCCCAATGCACCTGCACATACCGATTCTGTCTGTGCAGAATTAGGACTTGCATGATTCCCATGATCTCTTTGATATATTTGATAAGCTGCTTTTCCGTCAAACTGCTTTCCACCGAGAAATGCTGCAGTTATCATCAGATAAGCACTGATCCTTGCCGGCAGATAGTTAACGATATCATCTAACTTCGCTGCCGCCCTGCCAAAATACAGATATGTTTCGTTTTTATATCCTACCATGGAATCCATAGTATTGACTGCTTTATAAAAAAATCCCAGAACAGGGCCGCCGACCGCTGTATAGAGCATCGGTGCAATGACACCATCGGACGTATTCTCTGCTACTGTTTCGATCGCTGCTTTTGCTACTCCTTCTTCATCTAAGACTTGCGTATCTCTCCCTACGATCATCGATACTGTCTGCCTTGCTTTCTCTATCCCTTCGGTTTTTAATGCCTGATATACCTTCATGCTTTCTACTTTCAGACATTTTACAGCTAAGATCTGATAGGTCATAATGCTTTCTACGAAAACCCCGGCATACGGATGAATACTATATGCCACCAGCAGGATCGCCATTGTCACACCAACAGTGAATATAAGTACTATAACCACCAGATAGATCCCATGCCTTAATTCTGTCTTTTTATTTTTTTGTTTTTCTGTTAAATGCAGCTTTTTTTCCAGACTTAAGATCAGATGTCCGATCAGGCGGATCGGGTGAAAAAGCCAGTAGGGATCGCCTAACAGCAGATCTAACAGATATCCCAGAAAAAAAGCAGTTATATGATATTTCATGGATATTCTCCTTCTATAATTCTCTTAAATCCTCAAAGTGGATATGCTTCCCATCACAGCACAGTTTACAGCAATATCCTTTTCCATTTGCAGTCTGGTGATCAAAATACTCTCCTCCATAAAAACTGCTCAGTAAAGCCATGATCGTTCCACCATGCACGATCATTCCTATGACTACATATTTCATATCTGCTGATCTTACAGTCTTTGAAAGTTCTTTACACATTGCATATAATCCCTGCTTCGAGCGTTTTATAAAGGTTGCCCTGCTTTCTCCATTTGGAAACGGCAGCGTTCCATTACTGTCGATCCACTTCTGGTATCTCCTGTCTTCCTGTAAATCCTGATAATTTTTTCCTTCAAAATCTCCAAAATCCATTTCCCGCCAATCCGGTACAATAACTGGTTGAATATCAGGATACAAGATCTCTGCTGTCTGTATGCATCGCTTCATCGGACTTGCAAATAACTTGTCAATCATCGGATATGTTCCGTTATTTTTTTCTTTTTGCAGTATTGTAATACCCTGTACACTTAAGGACTCATCTGTATTTCCTAAATACCGGTGTTCTTCATTTGCCTTCGTTGCTCCATGACGGATCATGATCAGTTCTATTTGATTCTCTGACCAATCCCACATATGACACGCACCACCTTATCTGCTCTTTTTGCTGCCATTACAAGTATCCTTCCCGTTCTCTCCCTGTACTCTCTCTCAAAGGCATCCATCGGCACGATCCCGTTTCCGATCTCATCACTGATAATGACCAGATCCTCAAACCTCTGATCCAAAAAATCCATGATCTCACTTTCCGGATCTTCTCCCTGCCGTATCCGCTCTTTTACCCAGCAGTGAAAATGATCAAGAATGACCACCTTATTTTCTGTGGCAATCTTTTCTAATGTACCCAAAGCAAGACTTGCCCCATCATAGACCTGATAAGCGTTCTTGTCATAATTATTTAAAACATAATTTAATTTTCCTTGTGAATATCCACCGATCACTAATTCCATATTTCTTCCTCTATCTTACTATTTCTAAAACTGCTGCCATTACCATCATACACCCTTCAGCGACCAGCACAAAATATCCGGCTGTATCTCCGGTAATTCCGCCTAGTTCCTTTTTCGTCCTGCCATAATAATAGAGAAACGCACCGCCTGCCGCTGCCGCTGTTAAGATTCCTGCTATCAATGACTGCCACAGCATAAATAAAAGACATCCTGTTCCCTGTAAATATAAAGCAGCTTTTACGATATTTTTCTGTGCTTTACTGGCAAACAGATATAACAGTCCATTTTCTTTTGCAGATGGAAAAGAAACCACCGCAATCCCGCTTAAAACTCTTGCAAGCATAAATCCGGCACACACGATCTTTAGGATCTCCCTGCTTTTGATCTCTGAAAAAGCCCCTGCATAGACTAGCCCATAAATCCCTAAAGTGATCACTGCAAATGCACCGATATGGGAATCTTTAAGGATATTTAATTTTTGTTCCTTTTCCTGATAGGAATGAAATGCATCCATGGTGTCCATAAATCCATCGACATGAAATCCACCTGTGATCATAAGTGGTATCGCCATTCCGATCAGTGTATAACAGACCATTCCAACTGCAAACTTCTCACAGACGATCTGCCAGAGGTATACACAGCCTCCGATCACCGCTCCTACCCATGGGAAAAAACAAAGCATATATTTCATTTCTTCATCTTTCCATGCAAACTGTGGCATGGGAATTTTAGAATACATGGAAAATGCAATGATCATAGATTTTATTATCCGCATATTACATCCCTTCCTTTAAAATGACCGGAATCCCCACAACAACTTCAATGACCTGATCGGCAATCTCAGATAACCGCTCATTGATGCATCCTAATATTTTGATATATTCCATTGTTGCATCGTCATAGACAGTTCCGTCTTCAAATACATTATTGGTAACGATCACAAGATGCCTGACTTCATTTTTCAACTGTCTGATACCATCTGTGATCTTGTCCATGATCATATGACGATCTTGTATCGTTTCATCAGAAAACATTTCATTTGCGAGAAGATTTGACATACATTCTAACAAAACGGTTCTCTTAGACGGATCTTTGATATCCATTTTTTCAATGGCATTCTCCACATTGCAAGGCTGTTCGATGGTCTTAAAATTCTTGCCGCTCCGCATATTCTTATGACGCTCTATTCTCTGTTTCCCTTCCTCATCAAATACCTGCATGGTTGCAATATAATATTTTTTGCAGTTCTTTGAAATCTTTGTAATACAATCTTCTGCATATGAAGATTTTCCACTTCCGCTGCCACCTGTGATCATGATCATCATAACATTAAAACCTCTGATACTGTTCTATCTGGATATCCGAAAATACAACTCTGCTGTTGTAGACATTCATTGCCATATCAAGCAGCCCAAACATCATAACTGCTCCTGTCCCTTCTCCTAATGCCAGATTGCCATCAATGACAGGTTCCATTTTTAATTCTTTTAAAAGCAGGCTGACCGCAGGTTCTTTTCCCTTGTGTGACGGGAGCAGGTATGCCCTTGTTCCCGGAAGTATCTTCTCTGCCACAAGTGCTGCTGCCATACTGATCACTCCATCAAGCACAATGGGCACATGATAAATGGCTCCACCCATACAGACACCGGCTAATCCGGCAATATCGAATCCTCCTACCGTCTTTAATACCGTAAGTGCATCTGCACGATAAAGATCATAGTTGCGGATCGCCTCTGTAATGACATGCTGTTTTCGCAAAAGTCCTCCATCACTCAGACCGGCTCCCCTTCCGGTGACTTCATCTGCTTTGCACTGTAATAATGCGGCTGTTACTGCACTGCTTGTTGTAGTATTTCCAATTCCCATTTCACCTGTTGCAAGAATCTTTATCCCTTTCTCTTTACAGCAATATACAAGATCTATACCGGCTGTGATCGCACGGATTGTTTCTTCTTCTGTCATTGCAGGCTCTTTTTTAAAATTTTTAGTACCGCATCTTATCTTTCGATCGAGCACTCCTTTGATCTTCTCTTTGCTGGCGATCCCAATATCCACAGGAATCGTTTCTACTCCGGCTGTTTCTGCCATTCTGCCAACCGAAGACTGCTTTTTTCCCATAGATTTTGCAACTGCAAGTGTCACCTCCTGCCCTGACTGGCTGATGCCTTCTTCTACAATACCATTGTCGGCACACATGATGATCACAGCTTTCTTTGAAATATCGATCTGATCTGTATGCATGATCGCTCCAATCTGGGCGGTTAATGTTTCAAATTTTCCCATGCCGTCGATCGGCTTTGCGATCTGATCCCAATTACGATACACCATTTCTTCTGATTTTTCATCAGGACTGTTGATGGAAATTCTTTCTAATTCTTCTCTTGTATAGTTATTCCAAGTGAGCTTCTCTAAGCATTCCATAGATCTCCTCCATATCCAGATACCGTCGCAGTGTATCGGCTAACTTGTCATACTGCTTTTCTTTGAACACCTGATAATCCTCAAATACGCCGTCTTTTATCCTGATCCCCTTTTTTTCTGCAAGGATCTTTACTATTCTATATGCAATATTTCCATGGTCAAATAGTCCATGTACATAGGAACCATAGACATTTTTTCCATTTTCGGATATGACATTTTCACACACGTTCTGAACTGAATTATTTAGCATATAAGAAGTCTGTCCCATATGGATCTCATATCCTTGATATTCACATTCAAAAAGTTCATGGAAACATCCTTTTAACATTCCTATCTTGCCCTTTGTCTGGCATCGTTTTTTCTCACTCTGTAATACTGTTACCACAGGCAGCAGTTCCATGCCACGGATCTTTCCCCCTTCTTCCACCTGATAGGGATCTGATATTTCATATCCTGACATCTGATAGCCGCCACAGATACCAAAAACCGGTATATCCTCTGCCATACGTTTGATGACTGCTTCTAAGCCATTCTGACGCATCCACTTTAAATCTCCCATGGTATTTTTACTCCCCGGAAGAAAGATCATATCCGGATGATGCAGTTCACTGATTGAAGTTACATATCGTACAGTGACTTCCGGCATCTGTTCAAACACATTAAAATCCGTAAAGTTTGATATCCTCGGATAGTGAATGACTGCTATATCGATCAGCCCTTCCTCTTTCTGATCAAATCTTTCGGTCAGACTGTCTTCATCTTCTAAAGCTAATTCCATATAAGGGACGACTCCGACTACCGGAACATTTCCCTTCTCATAAAGCATCTTGACGCCCGGATCTAAAATGGATTTATCTCCACGGAATTTATTGATGATAAGTCCTTTTACACGTTCTCTTTCGCTATCTTCTAACAGCATCAGCGTACCTAAAAGCTGTGCAAAGACACCGCCTCTGTCAATATCTCCGACTAAAAGAACCGGTGCATCTACCATTTCTGCCAATCCCATATTGACAATATCATTTTCTTTTAAATTGATCTCTGCCGGACTGCCCGCACCTTCGATCACAATGATATCCGCATATTCCTCTAATTTACGAAATGCTCTCTTAATATCCGGGATCAGTTGTTTTTTATAAGCAAAATATTCTCTAGCGCTCATATTGCCAAGGACTTCTCCATTGACGATCACTTGCGATCCTGTATGATTCGTAGGCTTTAGCAGAATGGGATTCATGCAGACCATAGGTGCAATCCCTGCTGCCTCTGCCTGCATAACCTGCGCCCTTCCCATTTCTAACCCTTCAGTTGTGATAAAAGAATTTAATGCCATATTCTGCGATTTAAAAGGTGCTGTGCGGCAGCCGTCCTGTTTAAAGATCCTGCATAAGCCGGCTGCTATTAGACTTTTGCCTGCATTTGACATTGTTCCCTGTACCATGATCACTTTTGCCATTTGTTAAGCCTCTCATTCATTCTGGTAAGATAATTCTATCTGTTTTTTACACTGTTTCGCATATTCAAACAACTCCTGGTTTGCACTTTCAAATGTTCCAAAAGAATCTTTTGTACAGATCACGTTATCACATGTCTGTAATCTCTGCTTTGCCAGCTCTAACTGCCTGTCTGTGACCGGTTCAAAAGATTCTGCACAGATCACCTCTGTGGCCAGTGCCTTTGCCGCCGGATAATCTAAGTCGTTTTGAAAAAGGATTCCTGTCGCAAACGGTATCCCATTCCGCTGCAGCCTGCGATATACATTCCTGCCTGTTCCGCCTCCGGCGATCACAAATACCTCTGCATCCCCCTTTATGGCTGGAAGTTCCATATTTCCATTGATCTCATCATAGCTGCCGGAGGAAAGTGAAAATAATTCTGCTATATATCCCGGCACAAATATTTCTTCCGGTTTTCCAAAGCGGTCTACATATCTCCCATTCACACAAAGAATCTTATCAGACACTTTTTCTGCTAATTCTAATTCGTGAAGTGACATGATCACCGTTAATCCCTTTTTCTTTCTCATCTCCTGTAAAACAGATAAAAATTCCAGCTTATACCGGATATCTAAATAGGACGTTGGTTCGTCTAATATGATGATCTCCGGTTCCTGTGCGATCGCACGGGCAAGCATGACCCGCTGTCTCTGCCCATCACTGATACGGTTAAAATCCTGATCTTTGATAGCTGTCACATGTACTGATTCCATTGCTTCTTTTACTACCTGATGATCTTTTGGGGAAAGAATACCAAATCTTCCTGTATATGGATACCTTCCCGTTGCAACTACATCTTCACAAGTCATCATCTCACTGCGGAGTTTTTCTGTGAATACTACCGCCAGATTTTTTGACAGTTCCTGACCAGACATGGTTTCCATCTGTTTTTCATCTATATAAACAGTTCCACATATCAGTGCAAGTTCTCTTGCAATACTTTTTAGAATGGTTGATTTTCCGGCACCATTCGGGCCGATCAGTGTTAAGATTTCTCCTTTTTGTAAGGCAATCTCTATATTTTCGATCAATGGGTGTTTCTGATAACCCACACTCATTTTTTCCGCCCTGAAATAATACTTCATGCTGCCATTTTCTCCCTGTTTCTTCTTACCATGATCCATATGACTACCGGTGCCCCAAAGATTGCCGTAACTGTACTGATACTAAGTTCTGTCGGTGCAGATAGTGTTCTCGCCAGCAGATCACAGAACAGACAGAACACGCTCCCACCTAAAAAACAGGCAGGTATCATCAGAATAGGTTTTGCCGTTCCTAAAAGATTCCTGATCAAATGGGGAACTGCGATCCCTACAAAGGAGATTGGCCCTGCAAATGCAACAATACATGCTGATAAAATACTCGATAAGACAACGAGTGCCATACGAAGCAGGCGGATATTTACCCCCATGTTCTGTGCATAAGATTCTCCTGACTGATATGCACTTAACGGTTTTGCTAACAGAAATATGATAATGCCTGTGACTGCAACGACTCCTGTCATAACAGCAACATGATCCCATGTCATACCGGAAAAGCTGCCCTTAGACCAGTTATGCAGATTTACGATCTCTGCATCACTTGCAAAGTTTACGATCAATTCCGTAACTGCCGAACAGATATAGCCGATCATCACTCCGGCAACGACTAACATTGACATATTATTTACCTTATGTGACATCACAAGTACAAAGCCCATAGAGAGCATTGCCCCTATAAAAGCTGCTAAGATCAATATAGCAGAACTGACTGTAAAAGCCCTTCCCATCAGAAATACCATAACCAAAGCAACAACCATCTTTGCTCCGGAAGAAATCCCCAGTACAAAAGGTCCTGCTATCGGATTATGAAAAAATGTCTGTAACAGATAGCCTGCAAGGGCTAATGCTCCGCCTAAAACAAGTGCAGCCACGGCTCTTGGCATCCGGATATCCCACAGAATCCGCTCATTTTGAATGGCATATCCCTGTATGGATGCTAAAATATCCTCTAACGGTATGGCTACAGTTCCTATACATACATTTAATACAATAAATATCAGTGTACCAGCCAGCAATAGACAAAAAGCCAGCAGATATCTGATTTTTTTATCACATTTCATACTGTTCCTCCACTACTTCAACCGGAAAAGGTATCTCATCTGTTCTTCGCTTTCCCCCTGAAGCATTTCATGCATATCTTCGATCAGATAACCGATCGACATGGACTGCTGGTACATATCATTTGTCGTGCACCAGACATTTCCTTTTTGCACCGCCTTAAAATCACTTAGTACCGAACACTTACTGATCAGTTCATCTATGGATTTCACTCCACCATCAATCGAGCTGTTATAAATGATATAATCTGCATCTTTTGCCCGGTCATAAAATTCCTCTATCTGCATATTCATGGTAGAGCGGTGTGTTTCTGCATCATCAGGATCATCAAAAATATACTTGCCGCCTGCAAGTTCGATCATTTTGGGAATATAATCCGAAGTTCTGCGCACCTGTACTAAGCCATTGGAAGTAATAAAGAAAAATGCCACTGTCTTATCCGTTTTCTCTGCCGCAGTTACTTTTTCTAAGATTGCTGTCTGCTCCTTGAAAATCTCATCTGCTTTCTGTTCTTTATCTACCAGTGCCCCAAAAAACTTCACCCATTCTACACGCCCTAACGGATGCGATTCGTAACTGGAATATTCTGTCATTACAGGAATCCCAAAATCCTCTAACATTTCAATGACTTCCGGTGAATGTGTGATCATCGTATTTTCAATCGCCATAGAACAATTTTGTGAAACGATCAGCTCATAATCCGGTTTATCATATTTTCCTGCATATAAGATATCCCCCTTCTGCATAGCTTCCTGGGCATCTTTTACATACCAGTTTTCTGCCTTCTGCCCTGAAAACCGTATCGTATCTAATGCTTCTAACTTGCTGAAAATATCCATGACAGATGATGATACCAGATACAGATCTTTGACCGGCTGTTTTAGTATGATCGTACCTTCTTCTATATTTTCCGGTACTTCTTTATCCTCCGGTACTAAAAGGATCTTTGTACCATCCGTAATTTTTAACAGCTTATAGCCGCCTTTATAATAATCTATGGAAAAATTTTTGGCATACAAAAGACCGGCACTTCTTTCATATACAAGACCATCTGCCTGCTCTGTCTGTTCACTGCTTTCCGATCCAGCCATCACATCTGTCTTTGAATCGGAAGAAGGACTGCCACAGCCGCACAGCCAAAGCAGTCCTATCAAAAATAAACAGCATATTGTTGTTATCTTTTTTCTTCCTGACATTATCTTCCTCTTATTCTACAGCTTTGATCGTATCTGATAAAAATGTAATCTTATATTCAATCTCATGCGGCTTACTCATTGCCACAGTATCTCCGATCACATCCATTGGTTCATCGAATGCCAAAACAGGGATTTCAAAAACTGAACCTCCCTCGGTACTGAGTGGAAGATATTTTTCTCCTCCTACGATCATATAATCATAATTTTCACTGCTCCACTGAACAGTTGCTGTCACATTTCCATCTGCCACATTAATCGTTGCCGGAGATAAGATCTGTGCCTTTCCGCTTCCGCCTTCAAAAGTAAGTTCTACGGTATAGCTGCCATCTTCTAATCCATCGGCTGCACCTGCCTGCGTCTGTTCGTCACTGACCGGCTGCGGATCAGAGACTGTGACCTTATGGTCGTACCATTTTCCTTTTGTTCCAATCAATGCCAGATCAAACTCCTGATCGATCGCAGGAACCGGAACATCAAATCCATATACTTCTTCTGTCAGGCCATCACTATATGTAACGGTATCTTCCGTCGGCATCAGAAGCTCTGCTCCTTCTTTTGCTGCATCCTCTGCAAGTCCGCAGTATAGATTTAAGATCTTTTTAGAAGCAAGAGAAATATGTATGGTCATCTCTCCGTTTTCAACGGTCAGCGTTCCTTTTCCCTCACAGGCTTCACTGACGTGAAACATGGAACTGTCTGTCTGAAACTCTGCTGTATATACTCCATCAGCTAAGACTGCTGTATCTTCTGTGTCCTGCTCTGTTGTATCAGCTTCCATGCTTTCCGTTGTACCGATCGTTTCTGTATTTACAGCATTTTCTACAACGGCTGACTGATCTGCCGTTTTAGAATCCTGTTTTGTGCCATTTGAAGCACATCCTCCAAACCAAATACACGCCAGTACGACTGCACCAGCAGTTATGATCCGATTTTTTTTCATGTCTTATATTACCTTCCTTGCTATTACTCATTGATTGCATTTGTTGTGTGCTGAACATAGATCTGCTGGATCGCATCCACAGAACCAAGACCATGGATCTGGGTATCTACACTCTCGAAGTTACCGGATGCTTTAAACATGCTTACCCATGAATCATCATCTTCGCCAGCCATATCATTGTTTGCATGGTCACCGGCTACAACCATCAACGGACGAAGTACGATCTTTGTATAACCGGCATCAGCAGCCGCTTTGATAACAGCTTCGCAGGCTGTATCTTCCGGTTCTCCTTCTACAGTTCCGATAAATACATTATCATAACCAAGTTCTTTCATCTGTGACTGCATCTGGCTGTAAGATACCTTTGCCACATGAGCCGTTCCGTGTCCCATAAATACATAAGCTGTTTTATCTTCTTTTGCAGCATCTAAGCTGTCATATCCGGAATCTTTGACTGCCTCTGCTGTAAGCGTTTCTGCTACTGCTTTTTTATCATCATTGATCACAGTTGCATCGGATCCAACTTCACCAAGCAGCGGTTCTGCTATTTTTACGGTTTCAAATTTATCTTTGTAATTATCAACAGTTTCCATCAGTTCATCATATTCTGCACCGTGCATCAGATGTGTCGGCTGAATCACCAGATTCTTCACTCCGTTAGATACTGCACGGTCTAATGCCTGATCTACGTTATCAATCTTTTCTCCATCACGCGCCTGTACATGGTTGATAATGATCTGTGCTGTAAAAGCTCTTCTTACTGACCAGTCAGGAAATGCTTCCTGAATTGCGTCTTCAATGCCTTTGACATCAGCCACACGGCTGTCGTTAAAAGATGTACCAAAGCTGACAACTAAGATCTCATTGTCACCGATCTCATCCTGATTACGCGGATCATCTAAAGAAGCATCTCCTGTATCTCTGCCAAAATAATCCGGATCAGCATTTTCGCCTTCTACTAATTCTTTCTGTGCATCGGTAAGTGCATTCCATGCAGCTTTTGCCTCCTCGCACTGTGCATCGGTATCATCTGTTCTCTCCTGTACATAAATCGCATCGATCAATGATGCCACTTTATCTGCAGCTGCCTGATCTGCATCTTCTGTTTCTGTTTCAGCTAATGCTTCTTCTGCCTCTGTCGCATCCTGCTTTACAGTTTCTTCTACAGTATCTTTTGTGGTTTCTGTCTGACTGTTTCCGCATCCTGTCATACCTACTGTGCCAATTAAGGCTGCCATCAATAATGCTACTGCTCTTTTCTTCATATTATCCTCATTTCCGCAGTTTCCTGCTAATTTTTTATCAAATATGCAGTCCTGCAAAAACGATTCCAGACGATATCACTGTTTTTTGGGGGGATATATTCTTATGCACAAAAAATAAACCCTATCCAGATTATAGACAAAGGGTTTGTACTCTTAACACGTACAACCTTTTTACTCGTGGTTTGAAACAATCGTTTCTGTACAGCAAACAGGCAGGTCTCCCGGCTTATAGATCAACGCATCTGCCGCCTTCCCAGTTTCCCAGTGGCATTTTTGCATCTGCTCCCTAATTACGGTGACGAGTTCGTACAGGATTCGCACCTGTTTCCCTTTTCACCGGAACCAATCATCATATACTCTGATTCTTCCGACACCTGTTCACTACATATTTAATTTCTCATAAAATACCATATTCCAACATTTTTTTCAACTATAATATTTGCAGTTACATTGTTCTAGCCCCACCGGCAGGCACAAAAATCCCACATAACAGATATAAAATACCACTGACAACGGTGTGACCGGATTCATCACGATCACCGGATCATAATAAATCGTTGTCTGTTCAAACATAACAGCCATAAAAAGGATCGTAAGCATCGCTGCCATTGCGACCACTAGGCTTCTGTCCCGATTGTCAAAGCGGTAGATTGCAAATGCACTTCGTCCTTTTAGGGAATATCCCCTGCATTTCATAGCGGCTGCCTTCTCCATGGCATCTTCGATCGTCCATGTGATCAGAATGGATAGCACTCCTGCTGTATGACTTAGCCGCTCAAAGGCATTTCCCTGACGTATGCCTTTATAGATGCCTTCTCTTGCCGTTTCTATCTTTTTTGCCTGCTGTATGATCTGCGGCACACTCCGAAACAGGATGGAAACATACAAAGACAGTTTTGGTGAGATGCGTCCGAGCAGAAATACGATCTTATCTGTCGTCACTAAAACATACAGGCAGCTCCCCCACATCAAAACTGTGATCAGACGGCAGCCGGTCACCATGCCATAGGCAAATGCTTCAAGTGTGATCTGATTTCCAATAAAATTCGTCTTTAATCCGGTCACGCCAAAATGATGATAAGATGCGTAATAGATGGCATAAGCTGCCATGGCTGCTAAAAGCAGCAGATCACATACGGCTGCTTTTTTCCCACGCAGATACACAGAATAGATAACTGCCGTCACAAAAGAGATCAGGACATAGATGGGATGGTCAAAATAGATCGTCATTAGAAAAACTGCTGTAAAATACAGCAGTTCGATTGCCGGATGATAATTATCAAATCTCATGTTGTCCCCTTTCGTAAAGAATCCGTATCTGTCTGTTTACCTTTCATTCATAATGCCATACTTTTGTTTCATACGGTTTAATTTTTCTAACAACGGACGGCAAAATAAAAGTAACGTGATAAATGTTGCCGCCCCATGGATCGCATTGACCGGAAGTCCTGAGAGATAGACTGCTCCTGCTGTTTCTTTGGTAATGACATTTGCCATCATAAATAAACTGCCGGTATCAAGGATCGGACCTACGATCAACAACACCACAAAGAAACCATAGACAGCTGTCAAAAGCACCTGCGGCATCGTATGGATCTCCCGCTTTTTTAAGAAACCTGCACAGACTCCGGCTATTCCATAAGCAAACATCTGCCATGGTGTCCATGGTCCCTGTCCGAAGATGAAATTGCTGACAAATGCACTGATGACTCCGACAAAAAAACCTGCCCCGCTGCCAAATGCGATCCCGCAGATCATAATGATGCCTGTGATCGGTTTAAAATGCGGCACCATAGCAAATGCTGCCCTTGATACCACGGCAACGGCACTTAATACTGCAAGCGTCACAAAATCCTTCACTGTCGGTTTTTGCTTTTCGTATTGCAGGAAAAAAATTCCTGTCGCAGCTAAGATCACAAGCGTACTGACAATATAATAATGACTGTTTATAAGTTCTTTTGACATAATTCAATCACCTCACCATCGGTTACTGCATTTTCAAAAATGTGCCGGCTCATCCGGTTTGCTGCTGTTGTATAAAAACTGTTTTTCGAGAAGAAATTCCTCGGTGTATTCGTTGTCAATATCGTTCCATCAAAAAACATGCTGACGGTATCTGCATATTTTGCACAAAATTCCACATCATGGGATACCAGTATTATAGTAATTCCCTGATTGTTTAATTCTTTTAAAATATCTGCAAACTGCTTTTTAAAAATTGCATCCATGCCCTTTGTCGGTTCATCTAAGAGCAAGATCTTCGGTTGGGTAAGCAGCACTTTTGCCAATGCCGCTCTCTGCTGTTCCCCTCCTGAACTATCATATGGATGCTTTTCTAACAGTTCTGTGATCTGACAGAGTTTCGCAATGCGGGTGATCTCATCTTCCCTGTCTTTTTTGTTTTTTCCGGTGGTCATTTCCTCTAAATCTTCTCTTACCGTTTTCTTTACAAAAAGACTCAATGGATCTTGTGGCAGCATGGCAAGGTTTCCGGAAAATAATTCTCCCTTGCAGTATTTCTCCATGCGTTTTCCAAAGATCTTTACTTTTCCACTGTAAGGACGGCAGATACCACAGATACTCTTTAACAATGTCGATTTTCCGGTTCCGTTTCCACCGACGATCGCAAAAAGTGTTCCCTTTTCCACACGAAATGATACGCCTTTTAAGATATCCGGTGCATTTTTTTCATAACGCATATAGAGTTCTTTTACTTCTACTGCCGGATCTTTGATCTCATCTTCCTCATAAGGTGCTTCTGCTTCATATGCACTGACTTTTAATGTTCTGTCTGCAAAGAATGTATCTAACCATTCTGCACCTTCCCGAACGGTAAGCGGTGCTGAATTTTTCTGTTCTTCTACTCCATAATACACTAATAACGGCGTCGGGAGTGCCGCAAGCATTTCATGGTTTCCTTCTTTTAGAAATGCCCCGACCGCTCTTGGTGTATCGACTGCTGCGATCTTTCCCTTTTCCATGACAACCACCTGATCTGAGGCATAAAAAATATCTTCTAACCGGTGTTCTGTAATGATCACTGTTGTACGCAGTTCACGATTGATTTTTTTTACCGTGTTTAAAAAATCCGCCGCTGCGATCGGATCTAACTGGCTTGTCGGTTCATCTAAGATCAATACCTCCGGCTGCATTGCCATCACAGATGCAAGATTTAAAAGCTGTTTCTGCCCACCGGATAATTCCGATACGTTTTTATAAAACCAGTGTTCAATGCCAAAATAACTTGCCATCTCTGCTACCCGGAGCCGGATCGTTTTCTGGTCGTATCCTAAACTCTCTAACCCGAATGCAAGTTCATGCCATACTTTATCTGTTACGATCTGGCTGTCCGGATTCTGCATCACATAACCGATCTTTGAGGACTGCTCCCTAAGATCCGCCTCCTGTAATGGTCTGCCGCAAAATAAGATCTCACCGGATAATGTTCCATGCGGTGTCAGAACACTTTTTAACAGACGGAGCAATGTCGTCTTTCCACTTCCACTTGCCCCACAGACTGTTACATATTCTCCCTGCCTGATCTCTAAATTGATATGCTCTAGTGCCGGTCTGTCCGTAGTGTCCGGATATGCAAATGTTACATCCTGTATCTTAAAATGAACCATCTTATTTCCTCCATTACATAAGCTGCTGTCGGGATTGCTAAAAATGCGGCATAACCGATCAGTCCTGCCATACGATAGCCGTCCGATAAGTCTGCGATCTCTAATACCGGCAGATAACTGACAAATGCACCGCCTTTGATCATACAATACACGATCAGTACGATATCTGCAAGCATAGCAAAAAGCAGACACTTCTCTTTGCCTCTCCACTTATAAATACAAAAAGAAGTTCTGCTTCCACTTCCATATCCGCGGCTTAACATCGCAGATGATGTGACCATGCCGCCTTCTAATGCCCATGAAGTGAGTGCTGATACTAACAGCATACCATCTTCTGTGCGTTCTTTTAAAGTTCCATTTTCTGCTGATTTTCCGATTCCTTTTCTCGCATCCGCAATCTTTTTTAAATGTCTGCCATATAGCGGAAGGAACCGTAAAACCATAGTAAGTACCATGGATACGGCTGGCAGCAGCCTGCTAAAGCAGTATAGAAATTTATCACTCGTCATCGTGATCTGGTAAGATGCAAACCATGTCAACACTGTGACAAACATCGCTGCCATTGCCATTCCATAGCATAGTGCCTCTAAGGTATAATGCCTTCCTGCCATGTACGTAAATAATACATGGCTGCCGGAAGGATTAAATACCGGATTTAAGACGGATAGCAGCAGAAACACAAGCAGCATACCCGATAGAAATCTTCTTTTTTCTTTTGCCACTGTCATATAACAGCTGATAGAAAATATGATCGAGCAGGCTAAAAATGCCGGATGCATAAATAACATTCCAGACAGGACTGTCCCAATATAAAATATCAGATGTATCACCGGATGATACTGCCAAAAAATATGTTTCATAACTGCTAATCTTTCTTTGTTTTATTTTGTGATCTTTGCTTTTTTATTTAAGCCTTTGTTCTTTAATAACTTCTTATAACCTGCCAGTTTCTTTGCCGGAACTTTTACTGCTGCATTGGCTTTGATTCCCTTGAATGCATTTTTACCGACTTTCTTTAATCCGGTAGAAGAAATGGTGATCTTCTTTAATTTCTTACAATTACGAAATGCCTCTGCACCGATCGTTTTTACATTCTTGCCGATCTTTACCGTTGTAAGTTTTGCTTTGCCTTTTAATGCCTTGTTTGCAACAGCAGTTATTTTATAAGTTGTCTTATGATAGGAAACCGTTGCCGGAATCGTCACCGACTTCGCAGATTTTGATGTAATCCCCACAAAGCTTACGGTATCTTTGCCGGTTACTTTATAGCGGTATCCTTTTACCTTAAATACAGTACCTTTTGCAAGTGCTGCTGTTATGTTATCTTTCAGTTCCGTATCCTGTGTCGTATCGTTTTGCTTCGTATCATCCTGTTTTGTATCAGTCTGATCTGTCTTAGGTATATCTGTCACGGTAGGATTCTGCTCTCTGAGCGTAACATCACTCATGTTATAAAGGGAAGTATTTCCTGCTTTCATTCTTGCATATGCAGTTAATGCATAATATCCCTGCTCTGTTGCCATACCATCGACATTGCCTGATGCAGTATGCTTAAATCCGCCTTCTGCTGCTGCAAAGGAAACTAAGGAATGTAATACAGAGTTACCATTTTTTACAAATCTTGCATCTGTATCTGCATCAATACCAAGTGCACTTAAAGCTGTAACCACCTGTGCTGCTGACTCGCAGGTAACTTCAGATGCTCCAACCGGTGCAAATCCTCCGTTTGCTGCCTGCATACCAGATAATGTATCAAGTGCTGTATCAACTGCTGCTTTTACTTTTTCATTTGTCGTATAATATGGTGCTAACGCTGTGACAGCCATTGCTGTCATATCTGCATCTGCGGTATCACCGCTGACTTTATATCCACCGTCTGCACACTTAGCACTTAAAATATAATCGATCAATGCTTCTCTTGTCACATTTCCGGATGGTGTATAAGCATGTGAATCTAATGCGATCAATGCCCAGATTGGTCCATTGATCCCCTGTTTTTTCAGGTAATCCATATCGGATAAACCATTTAACAGATTATAACCGGCTACATTTGTTACATTATAGCCTGCGGCTGTCAGTCCAAGGATCACTCTTGAATTATCTGTTGATTTTGAACTGTGGAGCCGGCTTGCTGCATTGATATTAGCTTTGACATAGTTATATACATTTGTATAGTAAGCTTCCGGTACGCTTCTGCCGCCTCGTGCAAGTGAAAGCACCATCCACTCTCCGCCAACAGATGATACTGCCGGTGCTGTTGTCTTAGCAAGATTCTCTAAATAATTTCCTGTTGCCTGATAAACTGCGGTAATATCGGTCGGTGTCGGTTTTAAATCTTCGTCCCCGTCATCACCTTTTTCTGCTTCTTCTAATTTTGCATAATTTGTAACTAACGCTTTCTGTGTATCTGACAGATAATTGTAGATTGTTCTTGCTACGGTTACTGCTTCTGCTTTTGCATCTCCTGCCTGATCGATCGCATCAATGAAACTTTCTGCTTCTGCCACATAAGCAGCATCCGCATCTGCATCACCTGTGATATTTATGAAAACAGAGATTGTATCTGTATCAAAACTTCCATCATACAATGCATATTTCGAATACAGACGGATCAGTGAACCATCTTTGATATTGATCTCCTGCATCGGACGATACTTGATCTCCTCACCATCGACAAAGCATCTCATTTTTGCGGAATAATTTTCCATCAATGCTTCTAATGCGATCTTCGCAGTTCCTGCTTTTAAGGTATACGTATAATTTACGGTTTCTGTATCAAATTCAGGTGCTAGTGTTCCATAGTCTTCTAAGAAGGAAAGTCCTGTGATCTCTGCACTTGCCTTGGACCAGTCATTTCCGATGTCTGCGCCCCACTGACAATTATACTGCCATTTGATCACATCACCATCTTCTACGGTAAACTTACTTGCTCCCTGATCCATAAACCAGTTATTAAAGCTTATCATCCAGCCGGATTTTTCTCCCGCATCAAATTCTCCTAAGGATTCATAATAAACATCGTCAATCGTAAAGTTCTTAATTGCTTTTAAGTAGAATCCATCTTCTACCGCACCTGTATATTCACTGTCGATATTCAATGCATTTAACAGACGAAGGGTTACCTGTGGAATATTTTCTCCCTGTTTAAATGGTACTTTGACAGATTTGATAAACGTACCTAATGGATTGCGGTAAATCTCTTCCATACTAGCGTTATCCTCTCGGATGCCGTTATCTGCAAAACTGATATTGACATAGCCTGCAGTTTCAGCTTCTGTGATATCTGTAAATGTCAGATCACTTGTATCGATGCAGCCTGTCTTTTCTTTATTTTCATTTAATTCTACTACTGCAATATAAGGTTCTGCCTCACCACTCTGTGCGATGATACGGAACATTTTCTTCTCCGGAACTTCATCAAAGGTAAGTTTGGTTCCATAATAATCATCAATATAAACATTCGTTCCTTCCGGAACATCTACATTGACTGTGATCTTCTCACCTTTATCATAAGATGCGCTAAATACCTGATCTTTTGTTTTCTGTACTTCTGCACCGTTTACCTGAATGGATGCCGGTGCTTCTGTTTTTCCTACTGCTGCTTTGGCCTGATCGCTGGTTCTGCATACAGTTGCAACTTCGGTAGATTTTTCCCCGATCGCTCCTGCATAGATGTTAGAAGCGGTTGTAACTTTAATATAAGAGATCTCATCTAATTCTACAGGCATTCCATTTTCATCAACTGCCCAGTCAAGATCAAATGCATCTCCAAGAGAACCATGTTCCCCGGTATATGGGTTGGCTGCTGTACCGTCTTTCTGGTTATATGGTACTTTGTTGACATCGACATAACCAAATGCCGGATATAATGCAGATGCACTGCCGTATGCATCTTTACCTGTACTTCCTAAGCACAGACCACTGACGGTCATTGTACTCTGGTTTTCTTCATTCCAGCTAAAGAATGGATAATTTTTCGCAAGCGGATAATTGTAATTTATGCCTGACCTTCCATCACTGGCTGTCCATGAAGAAGCCCCTGTACCGGTCTTTGTATAAGTCATGGAATAATTCCAGTCGGCTGCATCGGTATAATGCATGGAACCAGCTAAGGCATACCATTTTTTACCATCTTTGGAGACTAAGACATTTCCCGGTTCACTTGCTCCTGCTCCACCAAAAGAGTTTCCATAAACAGTAAAGTCAATACCATATGGGTTTTTGTCATCATTTTTGATCGGTGTATCATACTGATAAACGATATAACCGCCAAAGTTACCAAGTGAAACAATCGTTGGATTTTTAACGATCGTACGCTCCGGTTCATTTCCGTAATTGCCTAAATTTGTATACTGGGAACCAAGACACAGATACTCGGTGATACGGTCTGGCATAATATCCTTTGTTCCTAGTTCTTTTAATGTAAACGTATAGGCACTGACACCTGTTTCTTCCGGGTTCTCCTCACTGACGGTTTCTAAATTGATCGTAACTGTAGAACCGCTTACTTCTTTTGTATAGACATTATTTCCGCTTTCATCCTGTTTCTCTGCGGTCAGTTTATTATCTGCGCTGACGCTTCCATAATATACATTGATACCTGCCGGTACGGTAAAAGTCATGGTATCGGATGTCTGTCCGCTTGGAAGGATCACTTTGTTGGAATATACATCCGGATCAAATCCCGGTTTATAAAATTCGCCGGCTGCAAATTCTGCGGAAAGGATCTGTGCATCGATCCCTAATGGTGATATGGTTTCTGCTGTGACCGTATACGTCGTTTCCGGTGTTTCAAATGGATCTTCACCTGCTGCTTTCTTTGCAACATATGTTTTTTCAGAAACAACTTCAATCGTAAATACGGTTTCACCATCTTCATCTAACTGCAATGGTGTGGTTGCCCAGTTATGTACAAGATCTACCGGATTTTCTCCATTCGTGAGTACCCTTGCAAACTGGTTCGTATTCAGAAATGTTCCCATGAATGTGATCGTGCTGGTACGTTTTCCGTATAAATAGGTCTTATAATTATTTCTACTCGTGGTAAATCCAGACCATTTATAAAAAGAGCCATCTTCTTCTAATGCAAATAGAGTACCCTCTTTTGCATTGTTATAGGTCGGATATGTGATTGCTGTTGTCCCATTTGGATATACTGACAGAGCTCTAAACGTATTTGTCGTATAATATGGTCTTGTGACATTGAATGTATAAGTTGTCACATTTGTTTCATCTGCTTTATCAGAAACTGCGATCGTGATTTTATTTGGACCTGTCATATAAGCATTGCTGATATTGACTTTCTTTCCATTGACAAGTTCCATGGTCTGATAATCGCCGCCGCTAACCTGATATGATAATACTGCTTTGACATTTGTATCATCAAATGTTGGTATAAAATACAGATTGGTCGTACTGATATTATTTTCTTTGATCTGCATATCATACTCTAACTTCGCTGAATGGAATGCAGATACCTTAGAAAACCATTCATCCCCTTCAAAAACATTATAATTTTCAAAAGAGATCTCATCTAAATATGCTTTGCCTTCTTTTTTTACCTGAACATACAGACCTCCGGCAAGCGGATTTTCTTCTGTAGACAAAGAAGACTCTGCCTTGATATAGACACTTCCCTCTTTTTTAGCCGTTAAAACCCCCTTGTCATCAATAGAAGCAATCTCATCATCAGAACTTGTCCATGTAAAAGTTTCATCTGTTCCTGTGCTTTCTGCAACCATCTGATATGTGGTTTCTTTTCCATCTTTTAAGATCACTGAATCACTATCTGTATCTTTGATGGAAACAGCAACACCACTAACCGTAATGGAAAATTCACAGCTAAGTTCCGGTGCACTTTTATAAGCTGCTGTCACCTTCGTTGTTCCAAGCTTCTTAGGTGTTACCTTGATACCTGTTCCGTTTCCGGATGCAATATCTGCAATAGACGGATCTTCTAATGTATAGTTAAAACTGCTTCCATACCAGCAGTTAAATACCTCATTGACTGCTACCGGATTTCTAAGATCTGCATTTTCAGCTAATGCAACGATAAAATTATCTGTTGTGGCTGCCGGTTTTTCAGGATAAATTGTCAGATTCAGACTAACAATGTATTCACTTCCATATTTACCATAGATATTGACATTATATAATGTATCTTCCGGCCGTCTGATCGTAACCTCTCCATCTTCCGTTATCGTTACAGCTGCCTTTGCTGCCACAGATGCAGATCCGGATAACTCATAAGTCAGCTTCTGATCGATCTGTGGCTCGAAGTTCATCGGAAGTGAAAATGTATCTTCTTCCTTACTGCAAACATAGATATAATCAGACTTATTTGCATACAGACCATCCACTTTTGATACATCCACAGATGGCTTCACACCATAACAGATCAGTGTCATAACCGGTGAATCTGCTTTTCCGTCATTGGCTGCGATCGTATATACCCATTTTCCCGGTTCTTTAATCTCAACCCGAAAGCTTTCACTATCAGATGTTACTACTTCACCATCTTTTTTGACGGTATAAGTCAGTGTATCTCCATCTTCATCTGTAAAATAATCAGATGGTTTAAAATACAAATAAGAGGAACTTCCGGTTCCATAATTTGCCTTCATAAAGATCTTCTCTGCTTCGCCTTTTAAGGCTGGTGCATGATTTTCCGCAGTTTCTTCATTTGAAGATGCATCTTCTGCTGCGTCTGCTGTTACCGGAACGGTTGTCCCAGCTAAAAGCAATGCCAGTAAAAAGGCTATGATCCTTTTACTTATCTTTCCTTTTTTCATTTCTTTTCCTTTCTTTTTCTAATTTCGCAATTATTCAAAACCCCACCCATATATGGGGCGGCAGCTCTATTCGAGCCACCTTACGAATCATAAAAACTGCTACTTACATGCAAGCATGAAGTATCAATTTTTGTGATTCTAAAGGGTTCTGAATAGTTACAAGATGTCAATATGTTCCTCCCCCGACATCTGCCCCTAGTCCGTTACAGGTATAGCAGAAAACGATCTCATCATTTTCCTTTACCTTATAACTCGAACAGCCATAATTCGGAAACCAGCCATTCACTTTATACATCCAGCCGGATTCACTTCCACAGTCAAACTCATAAAGCTGATGGATTCCTTCCACATAGTAACTTTCATAAATAGGCGTATACGAATACTCCAACTGGATATCCGCTAAATCACAGGCTCGCTTTAACACATCAAATACAGAGTCACCGTCTTTCATCTCCACTTTTGAAACCGCTAAGACCGTGCCATCCGCCGGAACATATCCTTCTTTCCCGGCAGTAAGTGCTTTCATATTGTTTAAGATCGTATCACAGCGGATCTCGATCGTACAATAAGTCTTTGCCTCCTGTTCTTCCGTTGGCGTTGGTGCCGGCGGTGTCGTACTTTCAGTTTCTTCCGGTGTATCCGGCTTCTGCGGCTTTTGAGACTCCTGTGTTTTTTTTTGCTGCTTCGTATCTTCCTGTGACGTTGTTCCTGCCTGTTTTGTTTCGGATTCCTTTTCCTCTGTTTCTGTTTGTGCTTTTGTTTTAGTTTCTGTATCCAAATCTGTGGTCTTTGTCTTTCTTTTTATAGAAAAATCAGACGCAGACTTCTTTTCCCTGGTTTCGGTTTCCTCAGATGCTTCTTCCTCGTTTTGCTCAGAGGTATTATCTGCTAAGATTTTCGCCTGCTGTGCTTTGACTTTATCATTTTCCCGTTTCTGCTTTACCATATCGATATCTTCTTTTGAAAAGCAGAATCCATCTCCTGTAAGCAAAAGCAGTCTTCCCATTTCAAAATCATTTAAAGCAACTGCCTGCATACGGATAACTTCCGTTTCCTGACTTTTATCCGATTTTTGTATCACAGATAACTGTTCCCCTGCTGCAACCGTATATTCTTCCTGCAAGCCATCCACTGAAACTTTTCCATAATATACGCAGATACTCAAAGAGCCTTTCTGTACAGACGCTGACCATACAGCTTCTTTTGCATGAACTATAGCTTTTTGGAGTATTACATCCACTCCCTGCCCGCTTGTCCTGTCATCTGCAAATACTTCTCCGCCTGTGATCTGAAAAACTGCGGGTTCTTCTTTCTTTACAGCAAGTGAAGTGTCATTTGCCAGCCATAAAAAGGGCTGCCCATCTTTTGAGATCTCTGCTGTTGATGTACTATTCGTGGAAAGTATATCCTGCTTTTGTATGTCATTATCCTGTTTAATCTGATAGGCAAGTCCTTTCCGCTCTACGGTGACAATTCCCGTTTTCTGACTGACCACAAACGACTCATTTTTATGAAACCAGCCTTTGATATATCCAGTTGCGAAAATACCGCCTAATATGATCAATGCTATTATGAGAAGCATTCCCAAATTTTGCAGTTTTCTTTTCTTCATACTTCCTCCGTTCCTTTTCTGTAAGTGATTATCCCTCCGTTTCTTTGGAAACATCAGTAAAACCGTATTCCATGAAGCAGAAAAATCCCCAGTATGATACTCTGGAGATTTTTGCACACAAAAAACAAAAATATTACCCCTGAAATATTTCCTGATTTTCAGATTAGAGAAAATATCCTGGCTCAGAAATGGCTTTCTTAGATGATCCTTCCCATATTCCTCATACAGTGAATCATCTGCCTTTTTATATTTCTTACAGTAGCAAGGGTGCTGCTACGGATTCTAACCGTATTCCTTCCTTCTAACCTGCTTTCCTTTTTAGTTGTTGTGCCATGTATATAGCAATAAAATTTTAGTGATTGTGCGGGGATATGTCAAGAAAGAAATTTACTGCTCAGATTCTATGTATCTTTCTAGCATCTGTTCTAACTGCGCTTTCATCTGTGTTCTTAACTTTGCCGGTTTTAATACTTCGATACGGCTTCCCTGACTCAGCAGCCACATAACAATTCCCGTACCATATACTTCTGCCTCGATCAGATAGGCATCTTCTAACTCCTTTTTCACTTCTGCCGTAGGCAGCCGGTCAAGTACAGGTTCCGGGTTTTTTCCATAAAATTTCATCTGTACATGCATCAGTTCACCAGCATACATAAACTGGATACGCTTACGGAAATCTCCCTCCTGAAACCTGTTTACATAAGAAATCTTAAATTTTTCTTCTAAAGACCTGTACTCTATAATTCTGTCTAAACGGAAGATTGCCGGATAATCATATTTCCATACATAATTTCCTTTATCATCTTTTTCCACAATATAGGCATTCAGATAGAAATAATATTCCGAAAAAAGCACTGCTACCGGTTCTATGATCCTCGTGACCAGCTCATTTTCCGAAGCAGTCTTTGTATAACTGATCTCCATTAAATTACATGCTGCGATATTTTCTCCAAGATCCCACAATTTATCTTCGATCAGAGATTTGTGATGAAGCTCTACATAATGAAATTTTTCGTTTGCGATCAGATCACAGACAAGATTCTTATCTTTTAACGGTGCACACCCTTCCACCATTTTATCTAAAATTCCACTTAATTCCTGTTTTGAAAACGCCCTGCTCTCTAAAAGGATTTTTACAACAGCTAAAATTTCACTGTTTGACATTTCAGAAGCTTCTGCCCCTTTTAATACATAGCCATTTTTCTTCCGGCTGTATTTAATTTCCCGCACATCTCCTCCTGCACAGGCGTTTCTGTTCGAAAAGAAGGTATTGACCGCATCCATATCCCGCTGGATCGTACGGTCAGAAACACAATAACGCTGTGCTTCTTCCTGTTTGTTAATGACTTTTCCCTCACATAAACGTGTATATAGATCAAGTGTACGAAGTACACCATTTTCTTTTTGTTTATCAGACATATAGAAACTCCTTTTTTGACCTTGTATCATCATATTATGATGTATCCAGATTTCTCCATTGCCATGCAATTTTAACTATCCTCATCATTATAAGAATATCGTATGCACCCTGTTCTGTAAAGATTTGATTTTTTTTAATTTTTTCTTGCGAAACTGTCATGATATGTCACTTTCGTCCGATATACTAGGTACATCGTTTCGCAAATAACTATACCAATCACGTAGGATGTGGATTCGAGTGTGCAGGTATAAAAACGCAAGCGTAGCGGGCTACGCCGAGGCTTTTCTACCTGTACGATCGGATTCGCAGGCAAGTGAATGGTGTAGTTATTTCGAAAACGATGTACCGGGTACATCAGTCAGCACAACGAACCTCAGAGCAAGAAACTATAGGTTCCATGCAAGCACTTGATATACGTGCTATACTGGATTTCAAATGTAACAAAGAAACGTATTCACTCAGAAAGGAGGCCATTATCATGACAAAGAACAACAGAACAAACAACAGTAACTTAATAGCCAGAGGTATGGTGATCCTTCCTTCTATTTGTATATAACAGGTATATTCTGCCCAATTCAAATAAGGACTTCATAGGATTTCTGATACCTTAAGCTTTGACCATAGAGGTGCTGTTTTTATGCCCTCGCAGCAACAGAAAAGGAAATGATTATGAAGACGATCAAAGGAGCATATACATCTGCTCAGATTTTTACCACAAAAAATAAAGAAACCGCAATCGATCCGTATGCCATCTCACAGCTTCAGATGATCTGTGATCAGGAAAGTTCTAAGGGATGCCGTATTCGTGTTATGCCGGACGTTCATCCTGGTAAAGTTGGAACAATCGGATTAACAATGACAATCGGCGAAAAAATCCTTCCTAACCTCATAGGCATTGATATCGGCTGCGGTATGACACTTGCACAGATCAAAGGAAAAAAACTAGAATATCAAAAACTCGATACTGTCATCAGAGACTCTGTTCCTTCCGGATTTGGTATCCGTGCAAAAGTACACAGGTTTGCAGATGAGTTTGATTTTGATGCATTAAGATGCGCAAATCATATTCACACAGATAAAGCACGCTTAAGCCTTGGCAGTCTGGGATCTGGAAACCATTTCATTGAAGCAGACAAAGATGTGAATGGAAATCTCTATATTGTTATCCATACAGGAAGCCGTCACCTGGGCAAAGAAGTAACGGAACACTACTTAAACGAAGGTCAGAAATATCTAAAAGCAAAAGGAATCAAAGTTCCTTATGAACTTACCTGGCTTGAAGGAGAACTTATGAATGCTTACCTTCATGATCTTCAAATAGTCCAACAATTTGCTTCTCTTAACAGGCGAATCATCTTAGACGAACTTGTCAAAGGAATGAAATGGAAGGTAATTGATTCCTATGAATGTATTCACAACTATGTGGATGCTTCCAAAGAAACCAGAAGCACGTTTGGTTCTGCCATGCTTCGTAAGGGCGCTATCTCCGCAAAGAAAAAGGAACAAGTGATCATTCCTATCAATATGCGTGATGGGATCATTCTTGGAACCGGACTTCGTAATACCAAATGGAACTGCTCTGCCCCTCATGGATCAGGCAGGATCATGAAACGCGAAGATGTAAAGAATAGCTTTACAGTATCTTCATTTAAGTCAGAAATGAAAGGCATCTATACAAGCTGCATTGGAAAGGACACTTTAGATGAAGCCCCTTTTGCATACAGACCCATGGATGAAATAGCCGAAGTCATTTCTGACACAGTTACTATTAATAAAATCATCAGACCGGTATATAACTTCAAAGCCGGAGAATCGAGGTAATCATGAGTAAATATAGAGAAACACCTTGTAAATACTACTTAAGCTATGGCGAATGTTCAAAAGGACGTAATGCTTCGCACAAAGGCTACTGCCAGCATTGTGATAAATACTGCCCTCGTGCTAAGGTTCGCTATCTCAACAAAAAGAAATTATATAACGATAAGCAGCGTAGTAAATATACTGCCTGATACAGAAAGATAGAGAGTTAATATATGAAAAACGCAGGTGAACATCCTTGAATGTTACCTGCGTTATCTATACGCTCTTTTAAATTATCATCTTCTTCTGCCATTCCCAGGAATTTCACTTTCATACTCGCACCTCCTTTTTATTCCTTCTCAAACTAGGCAAATGTGATCGTCAATATAATTTCTTTTAACATACTTATCCCTCCCATAATAATCTTTGTTTTTCTCTTGTTAACTCGCTTTTTCTCATATTTTCATTTCTTCATAGAGATATTTTCTAAGTCTATGTCATTCCCCTTGGCCATAAATCATGGATATTC
>NZ_JACOPH010000006.1 GCF_014287635.1 Roseburia zhanii
CATTTGTGGGTGTCTCCTTTGAACGATGATTTGTCAACCGGCCAGTTAACAATCATTATTCTATGGGTGGCACTCATTTTTTGCAAACCGGTTATTTGTTACTTAACAGGAATGCTCCTAAAATACGCTATATGGATCCCCGATACTTAAACAGGTCACTATGTTTGTACCGTTCGGGATTCTGCTACATCGTTTCGTAAATAACTATACCCATACGATCGGATTCACAGGCAGGTGAATGGTGTAGTTATTTCAAAAACGATGTACCCGTATGCATCTCTCCGGTCCTGTCTTAAGATACATCCGTAAAATTTATCATATCATTTGATTAGTTGTAACTAACTTATGTTTATAATAGCTAATCTATTTAGTTTCGTCAAGAAGATTTTTCATATTTTTTATCTTACTTCTTTTTTTGCTAAGAATATGCTACAATGTTGTGCAGAAATCGGTCACTGCATATGCAGCAGACCATCACACAAACAAAAGGAGGTCTATCATGGCTCAAAATCCAATCATCACATTTGAAATGGAAAATGGCGATATCATGAAAGCGGAACTTTATCCGGAAATCGCCCCAAACACTGTCCGCAATTTTATCAGCTTAGTAAGCAGCGGATTCTATGACGGTCTGATCTTTCACCGTGTTATCAACGGTTTTATGATCCAGGGCGGCGATCCGGAAGGAACCGGTATGGGTGGCCCGGGATACAGTATCAAAGGCGAATTTGCACAGAACGGTTTTGCAAATGATCTTAGACATTCTGCCGGAGTTTTATCCATGGCCCGTTCCATGATGCCGGACTCTGCCGGAAGCCAGTTCTTCATCATGCATAAAAATGCCCCACACTTAGACGGTGCCTATGCAGCTTTTGGCAAGATCACAGAAGGTATGGACGTTGTCAATAAGATTGCTGAAACAGCAACAGATTACAACGACCGTCCAATGGAAGATCAGCGTATGAAAAAAGTAACTGTTGAAACATTCGGAGAAGCTTACACAGATCCGGAGAAATGTTAAGATACACACAGGAGGGAGTTTTCAATGAATAACGAAGTCGAACCGATCCGTGATGCCACCACGCTTGGTATTCCAAAAATGTTAATCTTAGGTCTTCAGCATATGTTTGCCATGTTTGGCGCAACCATCTTAGTACCGATCTTAGTCAATACTTATTTTGAAGGCGAAGGATTATCCATTCAGGTTACTCTGTTTTTCGCCGGAGTCGGAACTTTATTCTTCCATCTTTGTTCGAAATTAAAAGTTCCTGCATTTTTAGGTTCTTCATTTGCATTCTTAGGTGGATTTTCTACCGTTGCAAATTTAGACACCGGAATTTTTAAAGATATGACAATGGGTGAAAAATTACCATATGCCTGTGGCGGAATCGTTGTAGCAGGACTGCTTTATCTGATCCTTGCACTTGTGATCAAACTTGTCGGTGTCAAAAAGGTCATGACTTTCCTTCCACCGGCTGTTACCGGTCCGATCATTATCTGTATCGGTTTAAGCCTTGCACCATCGGCTGTTTCTAATGCTTCGACGAACTGGATATTAGCACTCATTGCACTTGCAACGATCATCATCTTTAATATCTGGGGAAAAGGAATGTTTAAGATCATCCCGATCCTGCTTGGTGTTGTGATCTCTTACTGTGCAGCTTTAATTATGAATGCCTGCGGTCTGACAAATCCTGATGGTTCTGCTATTTTGGATTTCACTAACGTCGCTTCTGCATCCATACTTGGTGTTCCACAGTTTCAGATCTGTAAATTCAATCTGACTGCCATCTTAGTCATGGCTCCGATCGCTCTTGCTACCATGATGGAGCATATCGGTGATATGTCTGCGATCTCTGCAACTGTCGGAGAAAACCTGATCGAAGATCCGGGTCTGCACCGTACATTGATCGGTGACGGACTTGCAACTTCTTTCTCCGCATTGTTTGGAGGTCCTGCTAATACTACTTATGGAGAAAATACCGGTGTACTGGAACTTAGCAAGGTATATGATCCCAGAGTCATCCGTTTAGCTGCCGTTTACGCAGTCATTTTAAGCTTCATGCCAAAATTCGCTGAAATCATCGGTTCCCTGCCATCTGCGATCATCGGTGGTGTCAGCTTCATGCTCTACGGAATGATCTCTGCGATCGGTGTACGGAATGTCGTAGAAAATCATGTAGATTTCACAAAATCCAGAAATCTGATCATTGCTGCTGTCATTTTAGTATCCGGTCTTGGATTTGCAAATGGCCTGACATTTACGATTGGTACAACTTCTATCACATTGACAGGTCTTGCCATTGCTGCGATCGCAGGTATTCTTTTAAATGCGGTCCTGCCAGGCAAAGATTATGTATTTGGTGAAGATCCGGAAGCAGATGCTAACCGCGGCTTAGACATGAACCCGATTCCTTTACAAAGGAAATAGGCTGAAATTGTCTATCCTGTCATTTCATATTATGGTGTATTCCTGATGGAAAAACATCAGATAAAAAACCTCCGTCTTATCCTGTTTGAACATGATTCGTTCTTACCGGATAAAACGGAGGTTTTCTCTATTTACTGATCTTTAATGCTTCAATCCCTGCTGCAAGATATGGATTCTCGGTTTCATAGAATTTACCGGCATCCGCTGCTTTTGCAAGTTCCGGCTCGATCGGCAGTTTGCCGAATACCGGGATGGATAATTCTTTTGCCACATCATCCACATGGCTCTCACCGAAAATACGGATCTCTTTTCCACAGTCCGGACATTTTACATAGCTGAAATTCTCTACTAACCCAAGTACCGGAATATCCATCATCGTTGCCATGTTATAGGCTTTCTTTACGATCAACTGTACTAACTCCTGTGGAGAAGTAACGATCACGATCCCATCTACCGGGATTGACTGGAAAACGGTCAATGGAACATCACCTGTTCCCGGCGGCATATCCACAAACAGATAATCTAAATCTCCCCAGATCACATCTGTCCAGAACTGCTTGACAGCACCTCCGATCACTGGACCTCTCCAGATCACCGGTGCTTCTTCATCATCTACTAACAGATTGATCGACATGATCTTTGTTCCGTTTTCTGCTGCGATCGCATACATTCCATCATCTGTTCCATATGCCGGTCCATGTACTCCAAACATCTTTGGAATGGAAGGACCTGTGATATCCGCATCCATGATCCCCACCTGATAGCCCGCTTTCTGCATGGCTACAGCTAGAGATGCTGTCACGAATGATTTTCCGACACCACCTTTTCCACTGACAACACCAATGACTTTTTTTACAGATGAAAGTGGATTGATCGGTTCTACTGCTATCGGAGAACCTGCTGTTTTATTATGACTTGGACAGCCTTCGCAGCTTTCCCTTGAACATGAAGATGCACTGCTGCATGAACTATTTTCTGGCATATTCTATTCCTCTTTTCTTTTAACATTCTCTGCAACTACTCCGTATCTATATCGTTACCCTTTTCGTATCTCAGTTATTCATTACCCTCATAGTTACATCTTTATCATTATAAACAGAATACCTGCTTTTCGCAAGAGAAAAAGGTCACAGTCCGCAGAATACCCGCTGACTGTAACCTTTTTATTTTCGTATAAAAGCTGATCTTATTTCTTGATCTTCACTTTCTTTACCGCACTGTAAGAACCATATACTTTACTATTGGCAGAATCCTTTTTATATGCCCTTACTTTTACATAGTAGGTTTTACCTTTTTTCAGCTTCTTAAATCTTACAGAAGTCTTTGTTGTGGTAGATTTCTTCACATTTTTCTTGAATTTCTTATCTGTAGCGATAATGTATTCGTACCCTGCTGCGCCACTCGTCTTTTTCGCTTTTACAACTAATGTCTTTTTCTTGCTGTTCTTTGCACTACTTAATTTTGCTTTGCTGACAGATACTTTTGCCCATTTTGCTGTAATCGTAAGATCTGCTGTTACAGGTGCTGCAAAATCATATGCTGTTGTTCCTAAATACCAGCCTTTAAATGTGTACTTCTTTCTGGCTGGATCTGCCGGTTTTGCTACTGCTGTCCCTGATGTAACTGTCTGTGTTGCAACGACTGCATTATCTGCTCCTACAAATGTTACTGTGTAGTTTGCCGGTGCCGGCTGGGTGTTATTGCTGTTGTTATTGTTATTATTGTTGTTATTGTCTGTTGGCGGTATTACGACCGGATCTAATGCTTTTACAGTCACTGTAAATGTCTTTGTACAGCCTTCCTGTCTACGCACATCACCATTGCCATTGATCGCAAATACTGCTGTTAATTCTACTGTTGCATCACCTGCAGTTGCTGCCGGTCTTGTTACCTTTCCTGCTGCACTTACGACTGCTTCATTAGAGGATGTCCATGTGATCGCATTTCCTTCTGTTGTTTCAGCCGGAAGTGTGATATCACTTGTTACATTTGAAGTATCAGGTAAGCTGACTGCTTTATCCACTAATTTTTTGATAGCTGCTGTGTATTTCCTGCTGTTATACTTCTTCATCAGGTTATCATATTCTTCTGATGTGATCGGCATAATCGTTCCATGGCTTGCTGCCGGTTCCGGCATGGAATAAAGCGGAGTTCCGTTTATACTTGCATTTGCAGTTGTTCCTAATACATTGAACTGACCGGTTGTGATATCATCAGAAAGCCCAGGGAATATTGTCACACCTGTTGCATCTGCGACCAGTGCAAAGATACGCTCTCCTTTTAATTCATAACCTTTTAATGCTGCGATCTTTTTCGCATTCTCTACATCTTCTGTATTGATCTCAAAGATACATCCGCCTTCGATCTGTCCACCACCTACATTCAGACAGTTGTTATATACTAACTCCCAGTCTTCTGCCGGTGCTGTTAATGATGTGCTTTTTTCACAATAAATCCTCTTGCTCGGTGTACCATAGGTATTCGTATTACCATCTTCATTCTTTGTATAACGATAATACCAATCATCTACTTTGATCACAGTTGTATCGATCACTGATCCGTCTTCTTCGAACCATACCTGTGCATCAGAGAAGGTATAGAAATCTCTTGTGGTCGCATAGTATAATCTCTGTTTTCCACCGGTTTTTAACTTAGATGCCCAGAATACAACATACTGCTCTGTATCATCGTCCCAGTATGCTTCCGGTGCCCATGTACATCCTGCATCATCTGCTGCAACTTTGCACATACGCTGCTCGGACCAGTTCACAAGATCCGTAGATTCCCATACCATGATGCTCTGGCTTCCTTCTGTCTGATTATGATCCCAATTCTGTCCCGGGTAAGTCACACCATCCTGTGTAACACCTGCTACCGTAAGGTCTGTTGCGATCAGATAAAATTTATCCCCTTCATGGGAACGGATGATAAACGGATCGCGGAGTCCATGTGTACCTAATGTAGACTCGATCACCGGTTTGCTGTCATTTAATGCTGTAAAGTTCAGACCATCCTGGCTGATCCCAAAATAGATCCTCTCATCTTTTACTCCTGCATATGGGAAATATGCAAAGAGATAATCTGTTAATTCTACATCTTCTGCTTCTTTGATAACTGTACAATCAAACTTTTTGGTAGTACTTGCTTCACCTTTTGTCAGTGTTGCTGTAAGTGTTACCTTCGTATCTTCTTTCTGACGTGTTACCTGTCCCGGAAGGATATTTCCGTCTGCTGTTGTACGGATCACGTTTTCATCAGAAGATTCCCATGTGATCGTAGAATTCATATCACCTGTGTCCGGTAATGTGATATTTCCTCTGACAGCATCTGCTGTAGGGATATCTAATAAGTCTGCGTCCCATGCAACAATTTTTTCATCAGTTGCATCACCCTTTACGGTGAACTTCAAGTCTTTATCTACGGTACGTCCGTTTAATGTAACAGATGCTGTCATTGTTACATCCATATCTTTGACTAAACGTGTTACTTTACCGTCATCTGTGATCACGTTTGTATTGCTGCTCTTCCAGGCTGTGATATCAGCTTCTTTTGTAATATCTTCTACAGCGATATTTGTCTTTTCCGGAAGTGTCAGATCAGTTGTAACTTCGTCTGCTGATGTATTCTCACCAAGGCAGTCATCTGCTGTCAGTACGATCTCGGATGCACCAAAATCACTTAATTTTAAGTTCTTTAATGTTTCATTGATGCCGGAATAAAGATCTGTGATTTCATCCTGTGTCATTGCTTTTTCATAGATACGGAAATCTGCTACCGCACCCTGGAAATTCGGATCTGCTGAATAGAAAGAATCTCCCATGTAACCGTCTAAGCCATCTCCTGCTGTCATCAGATCCTGTAATGTACAAGCACCTGCAGCACCTGTTGTAACATCAATGGATGCCTGTTTTACACCATTTAAGTAAAATGTATAATCTCCACCTTCTACAAAGGTAACTGTGATATTCTGCCATTCATTGACAGATAACGCCTGTGAACCACCGATTACAGATTCAAAACTCCATCCGTTTCCATTATCATTTGGAACATAGCAGAGTCCACCACGCATCTTGCTGTCCTGATTTGCACATCCTGTCAGATAAATATAACGTTTGTTTGATGTACCAAGACACCACATCCATGAAGATTTTACATTCTGTGGGATCTTCACTAACATATTGATAGTTACTTCTTTTGCACTGGTGCTGATCGATCCATCCGGAATCGTTACTGTTCCACCATTCAGGTTCACTACAGGTGTATGGTCAATGTCTGAAAATTCCACATCACCATTTGCGATACCGTTGTGTCCGTTTCCGGTCACATCCTTTAAAGTTCCGTCTGCATCCTGTGTCATATTCCAATGTAACACCGGATCAAGTGTTGCTGCCGCATCTGTACCTGCATCCTGTGTTTCTGCAAGCAGATTCACCGGTACAGAGGTTGCTGCTACTGCAAATGCCATGACTCCGGCAAATACAGTTTTCATACATTTTGTAAATTTCATATGTATCCTCCCTCTACTTGAATGAAATTTTTACTAAATTTTACCCTGACATCATATCATATTTTATCCTATATATACAATTTATTTTTTTCTTAAATTTGTTCTTTTTCTTACGAAAGTTTTTCAAACTGTTTCTTCACACTCCGGAAAGTTTCAAGCAGTTTCGGTGAAAAAGCACCGCACTCGCCGTTCATGATCATATGGAAGGCTTCTTCCTTAGAATATGCATCCTTGTAACAGCGTTCATTGATCAATGCATCATACACATCTGCAACAGAAACGAGCTGTGCAGAGATCGGGATCTCATCTCCTTTTAATCCATCCGGATAGCCTTTTCCGTCATATCTCTCATGATGGTGGCGGATGATCTCAAGACTGATCTTTTTCATTGCCGGATTCCATTCTACTTTCATGGATTCTAGTATCTCACAACCGCGTATCGTATGGGATTTCATATATTCAAATTCATCTTTGTCTAATCTGCCCGGCTTAAGCAGGATCCTGTCCGGTATTGCGATCTTTCCTAAATCATGCAGCGCACTTGCCGCTACAATCGTATCAATTGTATTTTCTGTCAATCCATATTCCGGATACTGCACACGAAAAGCTTCTGCTAAAATTTTCGTATATCCTTTCACACGCTGGATATGCTCACCACTCTCAACATCCCGGTATTCAACGATTGCTCCTAATACTTCAATGATATCCTGATTTCTTTTTTCAAGTTCTTCTGCCTGCATCTTTACAGTTTCATATGCTTTCCTAAGAACTGCGGTCTGTTCCTGTACTTTTTCCTCTAATCGGTTCTTATAGACATACTGATTGACCATATTTTTTACACGCAGTTTTACTAAAACAGAATTAAACGGTCTTCCGATAAAATCATATACTCCGTAATCAAAACACTTTTTTTCATTCCTGCTCGTATTATCTCCGCTGATCACTAATACCGGTATCTTCCCGACGACTTTCCGTTCCTGCAATCCTGCAAGCACTTCAAATCCATCCATGACCGGCATGACAAGATCTAACAGGATAGCGTGAATGTGCTCCCATTCTTTATCTATGATTTCAAGTGCCATTTTTCCATTATCTGCTTCTAAAACATCATACTCATCCAGCAGCATTTCTTTCAGAATTTCCCTGTTCAGTTCTGCATCATCTACAATGAGGATCTGATACTTCATTTTGTTTCTCCTCCTATCAGTATGCTGCGGACTGCCTTTGTCAATCTGTTATATTCTTTTTCCACTTCCAGAAATAAGGTGTTGCAGCCTTCTGTGATCCGACCATCCCTTAGTGCTTCTGTAATTTCAGCACAGGGTTTATACAGGGTATCAAAACTTAAATTTAAACAAATTCCTTTTAAGGTATGTGCTGCACGAAATGCCTTTTCTCCATCATTCTCCTGCAAGCCGTCCCTTAGTCTTGTAAAACTTGCATCATCTAAAAATCTGATCACAAACTTTTTGATGAGTGCATCACTTCCTAACCTTCCCGATACATCTTCATATCCCATTCCCAGCTGTTCATAAAATGTCTTTACTTCCATATGCCGCCTCCTTACTTATACAGACTGATTGATATTTTGCTGCACAATCTGCTTACCGTTATGTGCTATACCGCATAATTCAGTAAAATCTATAGCTTTTTCTTTTGCTGATGTTTTACGGCTGCGATCAGCATATTCTGTGGGATAAATCTTCCGCATGTGGTTGCTGCTTTTAATGCAAACGTCGGTATGATGATCGTTTTTCTCTTTTTCATCCGGGTAATGGCGTAATAAGCACAATATTCCGGTGTGATGCCGGGAAGTGCAAATTCCACATTTGCAACGTTATTAAATTCCGTATCTACCGGTCCCGGACATAACGCACCGACATAGACATTACTCTCAGACTGTTTCTCCTCTGCTGCAACTGCCCTTGTCAGGCTCGTCACATAAGCCTTTGTTGCATAATAAGTCGCCATATAAGGACCTGCCGGAAGCAGTCCTGCCGAAGATGCTACATTTAAGATATAACCGCCACCCTGTTCTCTCATCTGCAACAGCATCCGTTTCATCAGAAGATGCATGGCTTTGATGTTCACATCGATCATCTCTAATTCTTTTTTGGCATCTGTCTTTGTAAAACTTCCGCAGTCGCCAAATCCTGCATTGTTGATAAAAATGCCGACCGGAAGTTTTTTCAATTCCTCTAATAAACGGAGGCATTCCTCCTTTTTAGACAAGTCTGCGGTGATAATGATACTTTCTGTTCCGTTTTCCCTTAATTTCTGTGCTAATTCTTCTAAACGCTCTTTACGTCTTGCCACAAGTACCAGACGGTAGTCTTCATTTGCCAGTTCTTTTGCAAATGCCCTTCCGATGCCGGAACTTGCACCTGTGATGACTGCATAATGTTTTTTCAATCGTTATTCACTCCTTTTTCGGATTTGTAACTATCCGGTGGATTGCTAATCTTAAAAATATTGTATGCCTTACGCTATGTTTTTACAAGGAAAACCCCCTGTGTTTTTGTTTATGTGCATTAACTATATGACTGTTTACCGGTTTTCTCTTTTTAACAGCTTCTTATAGGTGCTGTCTATTGCCAAAGCTCCAAGCGGTGCTGTCAGTACGATTGCGAGAACTGCAACTGCTAATACGACATCTCCACAGGCAAAACCCATTGCAAGCGGTATCCCGCCAATCGCTGCCTGTACGGTTGCTTTCGGTGTATATGCCAGCATCGTAAAGAGTTTTTCCTTCTTTTCAAATCCGGTATGAAACAGGCATACCAAAACACCTGCCATCCGAAACAGCAATGCGCCACAGATCACAAGGACAGCCTTGATACCTACTGTTCCGATATAATTGATATTGACGGCTGCACCGACTAATACAAATAGGAATACTTCTGCTGCCACCCAGAGTTTTCCATATTTTACAGACAACCGTTCTGCCACTTCCTTACGGTAGTTCTGCAATCCTACCCCGGTAAACATGATCGCGATCAATGCGGAAAAGGTAAGTGGTGTATAAAGTGCATCTTCAATGACTACCAGCAAAAATGAGGCACTTAAGATCAACAGCACTTTCGTAGTGTCCCGTATATGGATTTTTTCAAAATAGACTGCAAAAAACCTGCCTGCAAGCAGTCCGACCGCTATTCCTGCAAAAATGGAAAACGGGATATTGATAAACCGCATCACAGATACCGTTTCTCCCTGCATCATGCCGGTAAATGTGGAAAAAAGCACGATCACATACACATCATCTACCGATGCTCCGGCTAGGATTAACTGTGGAATTCCACTCTTAGTTCCATATCCTTCTTCCATTAACTTCACCATTCTCGGTACGACAACTGCCGGTGATACGGCGGCTAATACAGAACCTAAAATGGCTGCCTCTAATAAAGATAGACCCAGCAGTTTTGGTGCGATCAACATCATACCTGCCAGTTCACAAGTTGCCGGCACAAAACACATCATGACCGCCGGTCTGCCGATCTTTTTTAAACCTGTCAGATCAAGTCCCAAACCTGCCCTTGTCAGGATGATAATGAGGGCGATCTTTCTAAGTTCTGCGGATATGCCAAGAACAGACGCATCGATCAGATTACTGACATATGGACCTAAGAGGATTCCGGTCAGCAACATGCCAAGCAGTGACGGCAATTTTATTTTCCTGCACAGCCACCCCATAAACATTCCTACAACAAGTATCAGTGCAACACTAAGTAACATAAATTTGTTCCTCCTCTATTTTGGATATGGTATACGAACTGCTCTGTTGCTAGGCAACTCCCACAATTCTACACATATGCATTAAAAAAGCTGATGGCATCTGCGTAAATTGCAGAAGTCATCAGCTGTTTCAGCGGTTTTCGTATTTCTACTCTGGGAGAACTTCATTCCCGAAAATCATCTTAACATATTACTTCGTTTGTTTCAACGTTAAATTCCATCGTTCAATTTTGAAAACACTGCATCATTCTTCGCCTCGCTTTCTACAATCTGCTTTACCATTTCTACATATACTTTCTTGATGGGTTCGCGTTTCGGTATTGTAATCGGTCTACAGCCCTGCTTTCTAAAAGTGTAATGACTGCTGTTTATTGTATTACCCTTATGAACGTGTAGTTCTATTTCTCAATTTCAGCCCTTTGGCATGATAATTTCGATCAGATGCTTATCTAACATGATCGTACGGTTCCATGGATTTAAAATAACTCCTTTGATCTCTGGTACCGAAAGTGCTGTCTGAAACAGCTTATCTATATCTGTAAGAAATGTCGATTTGATCTGGTCAGCCCCTTTTAATTCTTCTTCAAAACTTGTAAAAGCTGACCACCAGACTGCTCCATCTGTCGTCTTGACCGTCTGCAGGTTCATCTGGGTTCCCTGCACAGACGGCTCCACTGCAACGATCAGCTGACCGCCTTCTTTCATACGCCGTCGAATGACTGTCAGTGTATGGGCGAGCAGTTCTTCCGTTGCGTTGCTTTGGAGTGCAGCGATCGCATCTTCGATTTTTTCATTGCCTTTTAAGCCTTCGTCCTGATTTTCGTTCTTTGCTGGTGACATGTTTTTATCTCCTCATGTACGAATTTTCCTCTATTTTAACAGACTATTCTCTGATTGTACAAGGATTTCCTTTATTTCCAGCCTCCTCCTATTGTTTAAATATTACACATTTGTTACAATCACTTTGTCGTTAGGAAATATGTTTGTAACATATCACAAACCGCTTTGTAAATACCGGTTAAAAGCACTTCCTTACGGCAAATAAAAATAAGGAGGTCGTTACTATGTGTTTTACAACTAATAATTGCGCTGAATTATTTCATCTTATCTGCAAGTATTTAAAATTCGGTTGTTAATCATTCCAAAATAAAGTTACTTAAAAAATGCGACAGCTTCGGCTGCCGCATTTTTATTGTTATCCTACAGACAGACCATGATCAATTTACCTGCGTATATAAGCATCATCGGCTTTTATTCTTAGTAAAGTCCTGTTTTTTCATTGCATAATTTTTTTTAAGTAGTATACTGCATAATTGAAATACGAATTTACTGAATATTGATTTACTATACGAGGAGGCTTACTTATGCGTCACACATCTAAAAAACAGATGTCCGAATCTTTTCTGACGGCTGCTTTTTTATCGATATCCGGCGGACTGCAGGATGCTTATACCTACATATTCCGTGGTAAGGTATTTGCCAATGCACAGACCGGTAATATTGTTCTTTTAAGTCAGAGCATTACGGAAAGGGACTATGCGAAATCCATTCACTACATGATTCCGCTGTTATCATTTGCATTTGGTATCATCATTGCAGAACTGATCCGCTTAAAATACCAGAAGATCAGACACTTTCACTGGCGGCAGCGTGTCCTTTTGATCGAGATACTACTCTTATGCTTTGTTGGTTTTCTTCCGGTTAAGTATAATGTCCTTGCAAATGCAATGGTTTCTTTTTCCTGTGCAATGCAGGTGCAGACATTCCGGAAAGTAAACGGTTACGCTTTTGCAAGTACCATGTGTATCGGAAATATCCGAAGTGCCATGGAGTCCTTATGTGCCTATGGAAAAACGCATGAGTCACAGACTTTTTTAAAATCACTTTGCTACTTGGGCATCATTCTTATGTTTGCCGTTGGTGCGGGACTTGGCGGACACCTTATTACCCTGTTTGGAATGTATACGATCTGGTTTTCATGCCTGTTTCTTTTTATCAGTTTTATGTGTATGTTTATCAAAGAAGAAGTGGAACATGAAAGCATGGGTTGATTTCCCAACATTTTTCTGCTAAAATCAATGCGGAATAAAAAATCTGAAACAAATCATAACGGAGGTGAATTTTCATGGATAGTTGCGGGAGTATAGGACAAAGTAATCTATATCCGATATGCGATGTACAAGTCTGCAATCTGCGAATGTGGCTGTCTATGAAGATCTGATACTCACATTCTATCTTTGTTGTGCACCTTTTTATACATCGCATGAAACACCGCGATGTATTTTTTATGCCCATTTTTCCATGTACCCCTGGAATTCTTCTAAATAAAGTATTGCAGGAGTACATCTATGTCAAAAAAGGAGGTCACAATGAGAAACGTATTTATTTCCAAAAAAGATTATGTAAAAGAACTTTTAAAGATCATCCGTTCCACCAAAAATGCACAAAAGCTGCAGGATCTGTTATCTGATTACCATGAAAAAGATATTGCAGAAGCGATCACGCATCTGACAAAACCGGAACGGAATACATTGTATCATATGTTAGATCCGCATATGATCGCAGAAATTTTTTCCTATATAGATGATGTAGAACCTTATTTAGAGGAACTGCCATTAGCACAGGCTGCAAAAGTCATTTCCTATATGGATGCAGACGATGCCCTCGATATCCTAGATGAACTCTCGGAAAGCAAGAAGAATGAATTAGTAAACCACTTAGATATCGATGCAAAAAAAGATGTCCAGAAACTGCTCTCCTATGAAGAAGATGAGATCGGAAGCTGTATGACAAATAACTTCATCTGCATCCCTAACCACCTGTCCGTCCGGGAGGCAATGAGTGAACTGATCCGGCAGGCTGGCAGGCATGATAACATTTCCACGATCTATGTTGTAGATGATGATGAAAAATTTGCAGGTGCGATCGATTTAAAAGACCTGATCATCGCAAGGGAAAATGATTCCTTAGAAGATATCATCAGCAGTTCTTATCCATATGTTTTTGAACACGATAAGATCAGTGACTGCATGGAAAAAATTGCTGATTATGAAGAAGATTCCATTCCGGTATTAACCCCTGACGGAAAATTATCCGGTATCCTGACTTCAACCGATATCGTAGAACTTGTTGAAGATGCCATGGGTGATGATTATGCAAAATTAGCTGGTTTAACTTCTGAAGAAGATTTAAAAGAACCAACGCTTGTCAGCATGAAAAAAAGACTTCCATGGCTGATTGTTTTACTGTTTTTAGGGATTGCTGTATCTTCTGTTGTCGGTATGTTTGAATCCGTCGTAGCTGTACTGCCGATCGTGATCTGTTTCCAGTCACTTGTCCTTGATATGGCTGGCAACGTCGGCACACAGTCTTTAGCTGTTACGATCCGTGTACTGATGGACGAAGATCTGACTGCGAAAAAGAAAGTCATGCTGCTCTTTAAAGAAATGAAGATCGGATTTTTAAATGGTGCGAGTCTTGGCATTATGGCACTTGTGATCCTTGGTATCTACATCCATCTATGCAAAAACTATGTCTGGACATCAGCTTTTCTGATTTCCGGATGCGTTGGAATATCCTTAGTCGTTGCCATGGTGATCTCAAGTCTTGTCGGCACGATCATTCCTATATTATTTCACAAGATCCATATCGATCCTGCTGTAGCAAGCGGTCCGCTGATCACAACGATCAACGATCTTGTTGCTGTAATTACCTATTATGGACTCTCTTTAATCTTTTTAATTGAAATTTTTCATATCTAGTGAGATTTTTCTGTCCCTTTCTCTGTCTAATGTATGTAAGGTGGAAATGATAAACAATTTATTTCCACCTGCATATCTCAAGCGCATGGGAGAATACAAAACCAATGAAAACCAAAAAAGAACAATTGGAACTTATCAAAAAGGCAAAAGGGCACGATCCGGATGCATTTACCACATTGATGCAAAGTTACATGAAAGATATGTACCGGACTGCTGTCGCAATCGTTATGAATGATGCCGATGCTGCGGATGCGATCGGAGATACGATCCTTGCATGTTGGGAAAAATTAGAAACGTTAAAAAACAATGCTTATTTTAAAACATGGATGATACGGATCCTGATCAACAACTGCTATGACATCCGAAAGCAGAAAGAGCGGCTGACTTCTATGGACGATTATGAAGAAATGGCTGTAACAGATGAAAGCAATTTAGAATTTAAGGAGCTGTTATCCATCTTAGACGAACGCTACCGGATTCCGATGCTTTTATATTATGGACAGGGATATAAGATCAAAGAAATCGCTGAACTATTACATATCCCCATAAGTACTGTGCAGACAAGATTAGACAGAGGACGGAGTAAGCTGAAAGCTTATTATCAGGCAGAAAGGAATGATCACCATGAAAAAAGATAACAATTTATGGAATGCAGATGTAGAACTTCCTGAGATCGTACTAGAAAAAGCAAATGATGCCTTTGCGAAGATCCAGAGGGAGGAAACATCTACTATGACAAATATCAACTCATACAAAAAAACAAACAGATCAAGAACTTTAAGAAAGTTTACCGCTGTTGCTGCATGTGCAGGACTGTTAGTGGTCGGAAGTGTTGCTTCTGCTGCTGCCATCCGTCATATCTGGGGCAGAGGTATGCAGGGAACTTTACAGTCTACAGACGAACAGCAGCAGAAATTAACAGATCAGGGAATCGCACAAGTCATACCGGAACAGACCGACTATTCTGATCTTGCAGTTACCTCAAATGGTGTGACCGTAGCACCGGACACAGTAATTACAGATGATAAATTTATATATATGTCATTTTGCATATCCGGTTATGATACAGAAGGCAAAGATCCTTCCTTTGAATTCATAAATGTATCTGTAAAAGATCCTTCATCTAATGCATCTATGGATCTTAGCAGTAATTCATGCTTCTATGATGGCATTGTCAGTGATGAAAACGGTAATCTTGAATATGATGACGGATCTGCTCTGGAGTCTGATGAAAATGACACATTAATCAGCCACTATACAGATGAAAATGGTAATCTTGAATATGTGATCACTGCCTTTGTTCAGGATCAAAATGATTCCATCTTAGGAAAAACAGCACAGGTAGACTTTACAAATCTTGGAACCAGTGAAAAAGCAGATTATACAAATGTAATCGATGGAAACTGGAACTTCACCATTCCATTATCTTCTGTAAGTTCTGATAAGACGATCACAGTAGATAAAGCCGTGGAGGGAACTCCTTTTACCGTAAAAGATATCAAGATCTCTCCTGTTTCTATGGAATTGAACTATGCTGTAAGCGAAGAAATTCACTCCTATACAAATACGACTTTACCAGGGTTTATGGGTGTTGTATTAAAAGACGGTACACGTTATCCTTATCTTGCAGACTGTGGTATTGATGGCTATACAGATGATACACTGACAAATGCTTATGAGTTACGTTCCTTTGACCGTGTCATTGATGTTGATGATGTAGCCGCACTCTTGATTATGCCGGCTGACCGCGATGAGATTTTAGAGATTGCTCTGCCATAATCTTTCTATACAAGTACACTAAACATTTTTATATTTCAGACACATATGATCAGGCTGTCGTGTGAAATCATCATTCACATGACAGCCTGATCTGTCTGTTCTATACCTTACTCTCTATTGCATCTCTTATTTCATAATACCCGCTGTCACATCCTTCGGTATCGTAAACTCCACTGTTCCCATCGACATAGGTCCTACATCACCTTCATTAAAGCAGATCACGATCTCCCCATCTTCATTTAAGTAGAACGATGTATCATCTGTGATCGTCTTGAAATTCCATTCTTCCACCTGTGGATCATCTAACCAGTATTTGACACTCTCATCTGCCTGCATCTGTTCTCTCATCTGCTGTTTGATATTTTCACTGATCACGCCCTTATAATCACTGTTTTCCACAAACAGATCCTTTAGCTGCAATCTTTCCCCTGTATTCAGGTCGATCGTGTAAAAATAATCCCATTCGGCACCGCTGCCTGCTCCCTGATAGCAGATCAGCTTTAAGGTAAAATAATCCTCTGTTGTACAAATGACATCTGTTTTTACGACCATCTCCTGAAAACCTTCTTCATTCTGCCGGTTCTCTTTAAACTCGTTTACCAGTTTATCCGTAATATCTGCGATTTCCTGATTGATCTCATCGGTCGTCTTTTTTAATGTTTCACTCTTTTGTGTATCTTCCTGCAATGCTTCTTCGCTAGATACCGTCAGTTTATCGATCTTAACGTCTGCATGATTGCGTTCGTCCTCATACTGATACTCCCGGAAAGTTACTAACTCTACAAGTTTTCCAAGTCCCGGTATCGATGTCATGGCATATGCAATATCTGCAGACGTATTCGGCAGTATCACAAATGTTAAAACTGCTGCGGCTGCTACAAATTCTGCAATCCTTCTCTTTCCTTTTTTTGCGTCTTTCTTCGCTTCTTCCATTCTCTGTTTCATTTTCGTTACCTCCTTTTCATTCATAACCGGCTGGTTATATTCCTCTTGAACCTTTTTTAAATTATTCATATCCTTTCCTTTCATACAGACACCTCTTTTATTCTGCTAAATCATCGTCTTTCAGCTGCAGCCGTAATTTCTGAATACTCCGGTACAGTCTGCTCTTTACTGTACTGATATTTTCCTCTAAGATTTCTGCGATCTCCTCTAACTTACAGTCCTCAAAATACCGAAGTTCTATGACTGCCTTATCTTTTGCAGGGAGTGCATCTAACGCTTTTTTCAGATCAAGACTTTCACTGATTTCTTCCGTAAATTGTACGGATGGCACTGTTATGCTTTCATCTAACGCTGCCGGCTGATCCTGCTTAAAATGCCTAAAGATCTCATTTAACATGATCCGGTATACCCACGTTTTTGCATATTCTATATTGCGGATACTCTCTGCCTTACGGATCGCACGATATGCGCCATTTTGCACAATATCTGCGGCATCGGCTTCATTGTGTACATAACTCATGGCAAGCCTGTAATAGCTGTTATAATTTTCTAGTATGATCTGCTCGATCACATCTCTTGCCTTTATCTTATATGAAAATAATTTCAATGGCTGCGCCTCCTCCTTTGTTTTCTTTCATAGATTAGACCTTTATATCATAAAAAAAGTTTCATTTAAAATCAAAAAAATATCACCCACCCTTAGTATAACAGGATGAGTGATACTCTTTACAATATTTATTGTATTTGATTATTTTACTTTCACTTTTAAGAGTGTAAATTTACCCAACTTTCCATCCGTTCTCTATTTAAATTTTCCCCAATGACGATCATAACTTCCTGTCCTTGCGCAATTTCTGACACAGAAATCCCGCTTTTCGTAGCATTGAATTCTAAAAATGTTCCATCATCTTTCTTTAAAAATCCTTTGATCCGAAAGACTTTTCCACAGGTCTGATCCTGCATGATCTCTTTTGCTGCCTGCTTAAATGCATCTTCTGACAAGTTTACATTCATAAAATATTCGGACTCAAATCCCTGCTGTCCGATCTCATATTTCTTTTCATAGACTGCAGCCACATATCCACAAAAAGCAAGCTTATCAAAATCTTTATCCACAAGTGCAAAGACACCCTGTGTAAAAAAATCTTTATCCGACAATACCCTTTTGCATCCGATCCCTGCAAGTGCCTGATTGATAAATGAAGGAATCCCTTTTATCTGCTCTTTAGAAGCCATATCCACATGGCTTATGACGATCTTTCCGGCACAGGCAGCTTCTGATGCAAGTACATAAGATGCATCTTCGGATAGATTTCTTTCGATCGCCGCATCAACAACAGTGATCACACTTCCGATCTCATACCACCGGTCTAAGGGCTCATCTCTTAAAACATCAAAAAATTCATCCATATCAAACACGCCCGACGGTTCGACGAGCACCCGGTCATACCCGCACATTCCCATTGCGATCAGCTTCGTGCGGAACCGTCTTCTATGTGTTTCCTTATCACAGCCTCCGGAGATCATCTCTAACTCACAGTGTTCACCGGTTAATTCCTGCAACAGCATCATATCCACATTGACTGCACCATAATCGTTTTCCAAAATACCGATATTACAGCCCTGTCTGATAAAATACTCTGCATATCTTTTTAAAAATGTCGTTTTCCCTGAACCTAAAAATCCTGTAATAAGATCGATCTTTACCATTTTACTGCCTCCTGTAATCACACTCTATGATATCCATTATCTGTCACGTAAAAAATGAGGCGTTAGAAGCTTACGCCTCTAACAGCCCCTCAAATTCTTCTCTTGGCACTGGTCTGGAATACAAAAATCCCTGTGCCATGTCACAGCCAATCTGCTTTAAGAAATCTGCCTGTCCGCGGGTTTCTACACCCTCGCATAAGGTTTCAATATTGATCTTCGCTGCCATCTCAACAACCTGTTTTACAATAATACTGCTCTTTTCGGATTCTTCCGTTTCATTTAAAAATTCACGGTCAATCTTAAGAACATCTACCGGAAGTTCTTTTAACAGATTTAAGGAAGAATACCCGCTTCCAAAATCATCTATGGAGATCTGGAAACCTGCCCGCTTACACGAAACGATAAAACTTAAGATATCCTGCCGTTTGCCGCCGAGAACCGTTTCTGTCAGTTCTAATTCTAACCGGTTTCTTGGAACTCCATAGGAATCGACTAATTCTGTCAGTTTTTGTAAGAAATCTGCCGTGCCGATATGTGCCCTTGATACATTCATCGAAACTATGATCGGTCTGCGTCCTTCATTCTGCCATTTGACCATGTCTTTTAATACTTCTTCATAGACAAAGAAATCAAGCTGGATGATAAATCCATCCCGCTCAAATATTGGAATAAATATACCCGGTGACACCAGCCCTTTTTCCGGATCTCTCCAGCGGACTAATGCTTCTGCTCCACTGATCGTTTCTGATCTCAACTGATATTTCGGCTGGTAATAAACAACAAATTCACCGTTTTTCAAAGCTTCATCCATACGTTTTTCGATCCTGCGCTCATTTGAGGTCATTTCTGCCATCTCATCGTCATAATATTCTATCACTTTAGCCGGATCCCCTTTGATCGCTTTACGTGCCATGATCGCCATATCGATATAGTCACCAAAAGCCAGATCGTATTCCTTGAACATACAGATACCAAATTTAAAAAGCGGCTTATACATCTGTTCTACACCATTATTTTCAAACATGACCGGTTCTGCGATCTTATGCAGAAGTTTCTCTAAATCCTCACGTTTTTCGGTCAGTATCCAGAACATATCTGCCATCTCCCTGCCATAAAGTGCATTGCTTCCGAATACTTCACACAGACGTTTTCCGATCATCTTTAAGATTCCGTCTGCTGCCGCTTCACCCAGATCGCTGTTGACATATTTAAAATGTTCAATATCTAAAGATATCAGCTGGTACTCCTTTTTTGGGTTATGCTGTAAGAGCTGTTCTGCTTCTTTACGGAACTTGATGCCATTCCATAATCCTGTCAAAGAATCTGTCATCGCAAGATGCTTATAATGCCGTTCCCTGATCAACAGCAGAGCGACAAAGATGCTGCCTATGAGCAGGATAATTCCTATAATATAAGGAAAATACTGCTTAAAAAGACTTTTTAACGATGGTTGATAAGAAATATTGATCACATTTTCTGTTATACAACGTTCAAAGTTCTCGGATGGGATCGTGTTGATCGCCCGATTTATGATCTGTTTTAACACTTCTGCATTCTCTCCACCTATGGCACAGCGTATCGGCACTGATACTTCATTCATAGGCAGGATCATAAGTGTATCATAATCATTCAGATTATATGCAGTCTGTAAAAAAACTGAATTGATCAATGTACTGTCTGCCTCCTTGTGCTGTACCATCTTCAGGCTTTCAGTAACATCTTTTGCAGAAATGACTTCTGACTCCGGATAGATTTCCCCAGCCAGAACCTGTATTCCGATGTAATTCTGCGGTACTGCGATCCTGGATGCGGCATTAAGCCTTGTATCCCTCCTTCCGATCATTGCATAATCGATCGTCATGTAGGAATCAGAATATGTGATACCATATTCTTTTGCTAACGCATCATTGATGTACATACCTGCCGTCATATCGGCTTTTCCATCTCTTAGCATCTCACCGGATTCACCATAGTTTTTAATCGGGAGCAGTTCAAACTCTAAACCGCTCTTCTCCTCTAATAGTTTTAAAACATCTGCATAGATACCACAATATTCCCCGGTTTCTTCATCTATATAACCTAATGGATAACTTCCGGCATCACATACAACACGCACTTTTATCCCACTATGCAGAAATTCATATTCTTCCCTTGTGACACCTGTAAGCACTTTCGATGGTCTTCCATAATTTTCTTCATAAAGCTTTCCGGTCATAAACGGCTGTCTGACTGTGATCTGCCGGAGGGCATAATCTAACTGTTCTTTCAGATCTTCCCGTTTCTGTGATACTGCAAAAAACTGATTCTTCACACCAACTTTGGCAACATATTTATAATCGGTCAGATTTCTCTGGTTCGAGGCAAGCATCAGGTCGACCTCTCCCTGGTCTAACGCTTCTTTCATGCTCAAAAACGTCGGATAATATACCGGTGTGTAATTGATCTGATGGTCAACGGAAAAATCCATCAGCATTGATTCCATAGAACGGCTGCTGTTTAATGCGATCCGTTTCCCATTCATCGCTTCATAGTCATCAAAAAATACAGATGTATCATCTTTCTTTGCACAGAGCAGTCCATAATACAGACTTGATCTTTCTTCACTAAACAGCAGATGCCCTGTACCGGTCTCATCTTTTGAAACATCACAGAGCAGGTCAATGACCCCATCTTCTAATGCTTTTAAACGGTCTTCTTCCGGTATCATCACATACTCGTACTGCCAGCCGGTATAGTCTGCTATCATGTCAAGATATTCCACACCATATCCGGTATAGGCATCTTCTGTCTGCCGGATCATCTGCCCATCCTGTGTAAAGCCCACCCGGATCACCTGTGCGTCTGCATAGCTGTGTTCTGTACCGGAAATGATAACAGTGATCCCAAACAGGAAAAACAGCAGGAAACGATATAGATATCGTTTTATGATCTCTTTTTTCTCCATAAATACTCCCTCCTGACCGTAAGATGTTGTGCACATGATCTATATGCGTCACTTTTTATCTGGATTTTTCCAGAACTTCCCTAAACTGCACCAAAGATTCCGCCTGTGCAAACAGAAGTTTTTGGGTTTCTTCGTCCGGTTCATCAAGATCCGGGATCATCACCGGCATACAGCCTGCACGGTATGCAGCAAGGATACCTGCCGGCGAATCTTCTAAGACGATACAGTTTTCCGGTTCCAGTCCCAATTGTCTGGCTGCATATACATAAATATCCGGTTCCGGCTTGCCATGTTCTACCATGTAACCGCTGACGATCGCATCAAACTCATTCTCTAAATGGACGGATGCGAGATATTTTTTTGTACGCTTGATCGGAGATGATGTAGCGATTGCTGTCCTTATCTGCTTTTCTTGTAAAAATGCTAACAGCTCCCATATTCCGGGCTTCGTAGTTACTCCCTCTTTTTCGACAAATGCGTCCATCAACTCGATCCTTTTTTCCCTGACTTCTGTATAAGATATCCCCTCTCCAAAATAGGATTTCAGCTTCGCCTCTCCTGCATACCGGTTTAAACTCCTCATGCCAAGTGCCTGCTCCATTGTCATCGGATAGCCGAGTATCCTTGCCGCCTCCTGCCAGAAACGACAGTATAATTTCTCGGTATCTAAGATCAATCCATCCATATCAAATAAAATACCTTTGATCTGCTGTTTGTTTATCATCTGCTTCTCCTATTTAGGAAAAACCAATGAACACTGAAGTTCATTGGCCTTTACTGCTACTGATCCAATGGATGAATCTCATTATGCAGTTCCTGTAAAGATTTTAATTCACTTTCTTCATGTGATCTCACATAATGAATACCTTCTGCGGTAGCCTTTGCTGCTGCAAGCGTTGTAATATATGGTACTTTATGCTTGATCGCTGATTTTCTTAAATAGCTGTCATCTGTGACTGCTTCTTTTCCTGCCGGCGTATTGACAATAAGCTGGATATCCCCATTTGTGATCATATCTGCGATATTCGGTCTGCCTTCGTAGAGTTTATTGACTCTTTCTACCGGAATACCTGCTTCTTTGATCAGCTTACAGGTTCCTTCCGTTGCAACAAGTTTAAAACCATCTTCATGCAGGCTCTTTGCAACTTCTGCAACTTCATCTTTATCACGATTACTTACAGAGATCAATACGGTACCCTCTAACGGCAGTTTCGACTGACACGCCTCCTGTGCCTTATAGAACGCTTCTCCGAAGGATTTTGACAGTCCGAGGACTTCTCCGGTGGAGCGCATTTCAGGTCCTAATACCGGATCGACTTCCTGAAACATATTAAACGGAAATACGGCTTCTTTCACACCGTAATTTGGTATTTCCTGCTCTTTTAATTCTAAGATCGGTGATGGTCTGCCTGTGATCTCCGAGGTAATGATATCAGTAGCTAACGGCACCATACGGATATTGCATACTTTTGATACCAATGGTACGGTACGTGAAGCTCTCGGATTTGCCTCTAATACATATACTTTGCCATTTTCGATCGCATACTGCATATTCATCAGTCCTTTGACATGCATCTCTTCTGCGATCTTTCTGGTATATTCTTTGATGGTTTCCACATTTTCTGCTGAAATATGTACAGATGGAATGATACATGCAGAATCTCCAGAATGTACACCTGCTAATTCTATATGTTCCATGACTGCCGGTACAAATGCCCTTGTGCCGTCACTGATCGCATCTGCTTCACACTCTAAAGCATGGTTTAGGAAACGGTCAATTAAGATCGGACGGTCCGGTGTTACGCCAACAGCTGCTTTCATATAACCTGTCATGCTCTCATCATCATAAACAACTTCCATTCCACGGCCGCCAAGGACATAAGACGGACGTACCATGACCGGATACCCGATACCGTTTGCAATGCCAATGGCTTCTTCTACTGTTGTTGCCATTCCTGATTCCGGCATTGGGATCTCTAATTTTTCCATCATCTCACGGAAAAGATCACGGTCTTCTGCAAGATCAATGACAGATGGTGAAGTACCTAAGATCTTAACGCCGTTTTTCTCTAATTCTGCTGCAAGATTTAATGGTGTCTGACCGCCAAACTGTGCAATGACACCTATCGGCTGCTCTTTTTTGTAGATACTTAATACATCTTCTAATGTCAGTGGTTCAAAATACAGCTTATCCGAAGTATCGTAATCAGTAGATACGGTTTCCGGATTACAGTTTACAATGATCGTTTCAAATCCGAGTTTTTTCAATGCTACGGCTGCATGTACACAGCAGTAGTCAAATTCAATACCCTGTCCGATACGGTTTGGTCCGCCGCCTAAGATCATAATCTTTTGTTTGTCGGTATTGACCGGATTTTTATCTTTTGCATTATAAGTAGAATAATAATATGCTCTGTCCTTCGTTCCGCTTACGTGGACACCTTCCCATGCTTCTTCCACACCAAGTGCGATCCTGCGGTTACGGATCTCATCTTCCGGTATCTCTAACAACTGGCTTAAGTATTTATCCGAAAATCCATCTTTTTTTGCTGTGACAAGCATCTGATCTTCCGGAAGGCTGCCCTTATTGGCAAGCAGTGCTTCTTCTTCCTCAACGAGTTCTTTCATCTGCTCGATAAAGTAATGTTTTACCTTTGTGATCTCATGGATCTCATCTACAGAAGCCCCTTTTCTAAGGGCTTCATACATTAAGAAATGACGTTCACTTGATGGTGTTTTCAAACGTCTTAAGAGTTCCTCTTTATCTAAGGAATCAAAATCTTTTGCATGTCCCAAGCCATATCTGCCGGTTTCCAAAGAACGGATCGCTTTCTGGAATGCCTCTTTATAAGTCTTACCGATACTCATGACTTCGCCGACTGCACGCATCTGTGTACCTAATTTATCCTCTACACCCTTGAACTTTTCAAATGCCCAGCGTGCAAATTTGATCACGACATAATCGCCATCCGGTACATATTTATCTAAGGTTCCATATTTTCCACATGGAATGTCTTTTAAAGTCAGTCCTGTCGCAAGCATTGCAGATACCAATGCGATCGGGAAACCTGTTGCTTTCGATGCCAGTGCTGAGGAACGTGAAGTACGCGGGTTGATCTCGATAACGATGATACGGTCTGTGACCGGATCATGTGCAAACTGCACATTTGTCCCACCGATCACCTGTACAGATTCCACAATCTTATATGCCTGTTCCTGTAAACGTTTCTGACACTCCTCTGAAATCGTAAGCATTGGTGCAGAACAGAAAGAATCTCCTGTATGCACACCCAACGGATCGATATTTTCAATAAAGCAGACAGTAATGATATTATTATCTGCATCACGTACAACTTCTAACTCTAATTCTTCCCAGCCGAGAATAGATTCTTCTACTAATACCTGTCCAACAAGACTTGCCTGTAATCCTCTTGCGCAGACAGTCTTTAATTCTTCTTTATTATAAACGAGTCCGCCACCGGCTCCACCCATGGTATATGCCGGACGCAGTACTACCGGATAGCCTAATTTATCTGCGATAGCTAATGCTTCCTCTACAGAATAAGCCACTTCACTTCTTGCCATCTCGATGCCGAGTTTATCCATGGTCTTTTTAAATTCGATACGGTCTTCTCCACGCTCTATTGCATCTACCTGTACACCGATCACCTGTACTCTATACTTATCTAAGATTCCTGCCTTATTTAATTCTGCACATAAATTAAGACCCGACTGCCCGCCTAGATTTGGAAGAAGCGCATCCGGACGTTCTTTCGCAATGATCTGTTCTAACCGTTCGACATTGAGCGGTTCAATATATGTTACATCTGCGGTTTCCGGATCTGTCATAATGGTTGCCGGATTGGAATTGACAAGCACGATCTCATATCCTAATTTTTTTAATGCTTTACACGCCTGTGTTCCTGAATAATCGAACTCACACGCCTGACCGATAATGATCGGTCCTGAACCTATGATCAGCACTTTATGAATATCTGTTCTCTTTGGCACTAAAATCTCCTCCTGATTATGTAGATTTTTACATCAATTTTTTATATCTTACCATTATTTATAAAGGGCTGTCAAATCGGAGAAAGAGTAAATGTGACTGTTCACCGGTATGCCAGTGAACAGTCACACAAAAAAAATTGCCATCGGTATAAACCGATAGCAATTCATAAAATTCAATATCTTATTTGAATGGATTCTCTGTTGGGTACGGAAGAGATGCCGGCTGGTTGTAGTTGATATCTTCAAGTGGTACTCCGATATATTTGAATACTTCATATAAAGCTTTTCCGAAGTGACCAAATGCAACTGCTCCGTGATGAGGATAATTCTTCTCGATCAATACGTGACGATAGAATCTTCCCATTTCGTTGATAGCGAAAATACCGATACCACCGAAGGAACGTGTTGCAACCGGAAGGATCTCACCTTCTGCTAAGTATGCACGAAGTTTGTTGTCTGCTGTAGACTGTAAACGGAAGAATGTGATATCTCCAGGAGCGATATCTCCCTCTAATGTTCCGTTTGTTACTTCGATTGGAAGGCTTCTAGCCATGATCTTCTGATATTTCATCTCGAAGCTTGAAAGTTTCTTAGAGCATGTATTTCCACAATGGAAGCCCATGAATGTATCTGTAAGTGTGTAATCAAATTTGCCTTCGATAGACTCTTTGTACATATCCTTTGGTACAGAGTTGTTAATGTCTAATAATGTTACAGCATCTTCGCTGACACATGTTCCAACGAACTCACTTAATACACCATAGATATCTACTTCACAGGATACAGGGATTCCTCTTCCTGTTAAACGGCTGTTTACATAACATGGAACGAATCCGAACTGTGTCTGGAATGCAGGCCAGCATTTTCCGGCGATAGCAACATATTTGCGGTATCCTCTGTGCTCTTCGATCCAGTCTAATAATGTTAATTCGTACTGTGCTAATTTCTCTAAGATCTCTGGTTTCTTATTACCTGCACCAAGTTCTGCTTCCATATCTGCAACAACTTCCGGGATTCTTTCATCACCGGCATGTTTGTTGAAGGCTTCGAAAAGGTCAAGTTCTGAATTCTCTTCGATTTCAACGCCGATGTTGTAAAGCTGTTTGATCGGTGCATTACAAGCTAAGAAGTTTAATGGTCTTGGTCCGAAAGAAATAATCTTTAAGTCAGAAAGACCGATGATTGTTCTTGCGATCGGTAAGAAGTCATGGATCATATCTGCAACATCTTCTGCATCTCCTACAGGATATTCAGGAATGTATGCACCTACATTACGAAGTTTTAAGTTGTAGCTTGCATTTAACATACCGCAGTATGCATCTCCACGTCCATCCATCAGGTTATCCTGGGATTCTTCTGCTGCTGCAACAAACATCTTAGGTCCATCAAAATGTTTTGCTAATAATGTTTCTGAAATTTCTGGTCCAAAGTTTCCTAAGTATACACAAAGTGCATTACATCCGGCTTTCTTGATATCCTCAAGAGCCTGTACCATATGTATTTCACTTTCTACGATACAGACTGGACATTCATAAATGTCTGCTGCACCAAATTTGTCAGTATAAGCCTTTACTAATGCTTTTCTTCTGTCTACGGATAAAGATTCCGGGAAACAGTCACGGCTTACTGCCACGATACCCACTTTTACTTTTGGAATGTTGTTCATTTACGTTTCCTCCATTTGTTATTTTATATCCGGAAAAATCTCTTTCAACGCCGGATAAATTTTCGTGAACTTAGTATAACACTGTTCGTATTTCTCTGTCAATTCTACTGTTGGCTCAACTGTATCGATAACGTGTACTATTTTAGATGCAGCCTCCTCTACGGATGCATATTCGCCACAGGCAACAGCCGCTAACATGGCTCCACCTAATGATGGACCTTCTTCTGTTTCTAAGATGTCTACCGGAATACCGAGCACATTGGCAACGATTGTTCTCCAGAGAGGGCTTTTTGCACCTCCGCCGCAGATCTTCGTCCGCTCTAGCGGAATCCCTAATGCTTTTGCGATCTCAAATGAATCTCTCAATGCAAATGCCACGCCTTCTAAAACTGCCTGTGTCATATCTGCCCTTGTCGTATCCATAGTCATACCGATAAAGGCTGCTCTAGCATCAGGATTATTATAAGGGGAACGCTCACCCATCAGATATGGCAGATAAAAAACATGGTTCTCACCTAATTTTGTGATCTGTTCCTGCTCTTTGGCATAATCTTTTGATCCGATGATTTCATCCATCCACCACTTATTACAGGATGCTGCACTTAACATACAGCCCATCAGGTGATATTTTCCATTAGCACCGCAGAAAGCGTGCAAGGCGTTGTTATCATCTACCCGGAATTTATCGGAAGAAATAAAGATCGTTCCGCTGGTGCCTAAAGAAATATTGCATTTTCCTTCTCCGACAGTTCCAGTCGCAACGGCTGCCGCTGCATTATCTCCGGCTCCTGCTGCCACTTTCACCTGTGTGGACACACCAAGCTCTGCTGCCACATCTGCTTTTAATGTACCGATCGCTTCATAACTTTCAAAAAGTTCCGGCAGCTGTTCTATCGAAATATGGCAGATATCGCACATTTCCTGTGACCATTTCCTGTTTTTCACATCTAAAAGCAGCATACCGGATGCGTCGGATACATCGGTAGCATGAACTCCGGTCAGCCTGTATGCCAGATAATCCTTTGGCAGCATGATCTTATCTATTTTTGCAAAATTGTCCGGTTCATGTTTGGAAAGCCATAATAACTTTGGTGCTGTAAATCCGGCAAATGCAATATTTGCAGTATACTCTGAAAGTTTGTCTGTTCCGATCGTATGATTTAGATAATCACATTCTTCAGTCGTTCTTCCATCATTCCAAAGGATTGCAGGCCGGATCACATTGTCTTCTTTATCTAAGATCACAAGTCCATGCATCTGTCCGCCAAAACTGATGCCTGCCACCTGACTCTTATCTGCTTCCTGCAATAACTCTTTTAAGCCATCCATTGTCTGGGTGTACCAGTCGGACGGATTCTGTTCCGACCAGCCCGGCTTTGGAAAAGACAGCGGATATTCTCTTGATACGATCTTTTTGACTGTTCCATCACCTTCCATCAACAGAATCTTTACAGAAGAAGTTCCTAAATCAATACCGATGTATAACATATTGTCCTCCTTTTTTCGTTCATATGAATCTGTATGCCTGCAACGGTTGTTACTTGTTCCATTTGCTGTGTATATCTATTGCGTGCACGAGCACGTTTTCCTTTTATTATAACTTGAATCCTATTAGAATCAATATACGATTTTCACATATTTGGTGACCGATTTTTGTACACTATTGCCTATGTCTGATGGGGAAATTGACTTTTAAATATGCCGCCTCTATAATGATATGATGATACTAGGGTCAAAAGGTCGGAAAGACGATGCAAGCTTGCTTGCAAGAGGATTTTTGACCTTTTGACCCGCCCACACATGAGAAAGTAGTGATTTCCCTTGGAAATCAACGGATTTTGAATGTGTGTAGAATTGTGGAAGTTGCACAGCAACGGAGCAATCCGTGTATCATAACATTAACTAATCAGAAACGGAGTATATCACATGGCAACCATCAAAGAAATCGCTGAACTTGCGGGTGTATCAAGGGGAACTGTAGACCGGGTATTAAATAACCGCGGTGCTGTCAATGCTGACACAAGGGAAAAGATCCTTGAAATTGCAAAACTGTTAGATTACCAGCCAAACAAAGCGGGTGTTGCTCTTGCGGCACAGAAAAAGCACTTTAAGATCGGTGTTCTGCTGTTTAGCAAAGAAAACCCATTTTTTGACGATATATTTGAAGGTTTATATGAGAAATTAGAGGAATTATCTGTCTATGGATGCAGTATCACAAAACGCCAGATCCCATTTGACCTTAATATGCAGCTTACTGCGATCGATGATTTTTTACAGGAAGGGATCCATGGACTGATCCTTTCTCCTTATGATGATATATCTGTTGCAGAAAAAATCAATGCTCTTTCTGACATGGGGATTCCCTGTATTACAGTCAATACAGATCTGCCGGATTCCGCAAGGATCGCCTATGTAGGCAGTGATTACAAAAAATGCGGACAGACTGCTGCCGGACTTCTGCGTCTTTTGACAAATGGAACTGCAAAAGTTGGTATCGTTACCGGTTCTGATCATATTTTATGCCACAAAGAACGTGTTTCTTCTTTTATAGAATATATCCATGTCCATGCCCCGCAGATTGAGATTGCAGATATCAAAGAAAACCATGATGATGATAAGAAAAGCTATGAAGCAGTATCTCTGTTATTACAACAGCACCCGGATATCAATGCCTTTTATTTTACGGCTGCCGGTGTCTGTGGCGGCTGTCGTGCGATCATCGATGCAGACCTGCCACATCTGCCAAAGGTCATTACGTTTGATGATGTCCCGAAAACAAAAGAACTGCTGAGAAATGGTATCATTTCTGCTACCATCTGCCAGCAGCCCAAACGGCAGGGTTCACTTTCCCTTGCTTTATTAGTAGAATATCTCCTCACTAAAGAACTTCCGAAAACACAATTACATTATACAGATCTTCCGATCAAGATACGGGAAAACTTATAAGCATTATTTTTCCCATCTGCGGCAGATCTCACACATTCTATCCCACTTTTTTTCCATATCCAAAACAAGTGCAAACTGCGTTCTGCTGCGGTCAAGATTGTGTGTATCTCTTGCAGTCTTAAAATAAATATCTCCCTGCAGATAATCTGCTAAAAATCTCATTCCACATTCTAGTGTCATCATTTTCGCTCCCATCGGAAGCATTTCGATCTCTGTTTTTGTCAGTCTGCCATCGCAGCCTTTTAAAAATCCCTTTACATAGACTTCAAACAATTCCAACGAAAGTGACACCTTAGAAAGATCTGTTTCATCTTCTGCTGCGGTATTTGCCCCAAAGCGGATCGCATCACCAAAATCATGCATTGATAGCCCCGGCATCACCGTATCAAGATCTATCACACAGACTGCCTCATGTGTCATATCATCAAACATAATATTGTTCAGTTTTGTATCATTATGCGTGACACGAAGCGGCAGTTCTCCTCTCTTCTGCATATCGGATAACAGCGGCATTTCCTCTTTTCTTGCCCGCACAAAAGCGATCTCCTCTGCAACAGATGATGCCCGATGGCAGACATCTTCTGCAACCGCTTTTTCAAAATCTTCATAACGCTTTTTCGTATTATGGAAGTCCGGGATTGTTTCATGTAATTTTTCTGCCGGATAATCGGCTAACATGGACTGGAACCTGCCAAAAGCAAGACCTGTCTGGTAAAAATCTTCTGCACTTTTAACTGCATCAAATGCAGATGCACCTTCAATAAACGGATAGACTCTCCATTTATTGTGATCAGGATCTGTAAAATAAAGTTTTCCATCTTTTGTAGGGATCACTGTCAATGTTTCCCTGTCGGGATCTCCACCCTGACGGATGATCTCCTTCTTTAAAAAGCCTGTCACACCTGCAATATTTTCCATCAGGGCATCGGTATCACGAAAGATCGTACTGTTGATCCCCTGCAAAATATATTTTTTCTGCTCTTTTGTTTTTGCTAAAAATGTGTGGTTGATATGTCCGCTGCCATATGCTTCTACTGACGTAAATTCTCCCTCAATACGAAAGTGCCCTAAAATATCTTTCTTCTCCATTGCATATCCTCCCAATATTCGTAATGTACTTTTCGCATCTTTGAAACCGATCATCCTAAGACTGTTCCTGATCTTCTCATTCCCACAGTTTATCAGGATATACGTTTTTTGCTTTCAAGTCAGCGATTGCCTGCATAACTGTTTCTTTATCTTCTTTGTAAGTCACTCCATACCAGCGGTCTTCGGATTTTAATACAGATACTTCGGCTTTTTGTTCTTCCATCAGTTCCTGTACGACAAATGGTAAAAAGAACTCACATTTTAATGGATTCTTTTCTAAATTTTCCTCTAAAAATACCGGAAAACGTTTCTCTAATTCTCCCATGAGATTTTCTTCAAATCCCCACATATTCATAGATACGGTACTTCCTGCCGGAATGGTCACCCATGTTGTGCCATCATCTTCTGTATAGGCAGTTTCTCCATTTCGTTTTTCGATCCTGGTACGCTCGTGTATATCAACTAAATGTCCCTCTCCGTCGATCTTGCAGACACCTCTTGCTACATAACCATTGTCTGTCAATGTATTTTCGATGATATATCCTACCATCACATACTGATATTTGTCTTCTGTCTTTGGCTTGCTTAACTGATCATAGATCATCTGAAATGCGTGTCTGCCATAAAAATCATCTGCATTGATAACTGCAAATGGACCATGGATCAGATCTTTACAGCTTAATACGGCATGACCTGTACCAAAGGGTTTTACCCTGCCTTCCGGAACCGTAAATCCTTCCGGAATTGCAGTTAATTCCTGAAATGCATATTCTACCTGCATCTTTTGTGCGATGCGGTTTCCGACACATTCTTTAAAAACGGCTTCGTTTTCTTTCTTTATGATAAATATTACTTTCTCAAATCCTGCAAGCATTGCATCGTATACTGAAAAATCAAGGATCGCATGACCTTCCTTATCCATTGGGTCCATCTGTTTTAATCCGCCGTAACGGCTTCCCATCCCTGCTGCCATAACAACTAAAACCGGTTTTTCCATATCCTTATCCATCCCTTCTTAAATAAACTATCCTGTAATAATTTCATATCTCTATAATCAAATAATAGGCTGCAATTCATAAGATATTCATGAACTGTAACCTATTATAACAGATTTTTATTCTTGTATCAGTATCTTTTTTGCTCTGGATTTGCAGATTATTGCTACGCCCGTATCTTACGCAAAAGATTGATCATCTCGATCGCACCTGTTGCACACTCAAATCCTTTATTACCGGCTTTGCTTCCGGCACGCTCGATCGCCTGCTCGATATTATCGGTTGTTAAAACTCCAAACATAACCGGAATCTCTGACTGTAAGGATACCTGTGCGATCCCTTTTGAAACTTCATTGCATACATAATCATAGTGGGAAGTTGCTCCTCTTATGACTGCTCCAAGGCAGATGACTGCATCATATTTTTTACTCTTTACCATTGCCTGTGCAATGAGTGGTATTTCAAATGCTCCCGGCACCCATGCAACGTCGATCTGATCCTCTTTTACGTCATGCCGTTTTAATCCATCGATTGCGCCGCCTAATAATTTTGATGTGATAAATTCATTAAACCTTGCTGTTACAATTCCGATCTTTACGTCCTTTGCTACTACGTTTCCTTCAAATGTGTTCATTTTTATTCCTCCTGTTATGATATATAATGGTGTATACGGATTGCTCCTTTGCTGTGCAATCTATACTTTTGACACTGATGTCATATACTGTTTTTATCATTCAAATTGCAGCATATGTCCCATTTTCTTCTGCTTCGTTTTCATGTAATAGGTATCAAACGGTGTTAATTCCATCTGTATCGGCACACGTTTTTCGATGCTTAGACCAAATTCTGTCAGTCCTTCGATCTTCTGTGGGTTATTGGTCAAAAGTCTAAGGCTCTTTGCTCCTAACTCCCGTAAGATCTGTGCTCCGATATAATATTCACGCAGATCTTCTGCAAATCCGAGTGCAAGATTTGCTTCTACCGTATCCATTCCCTGATCCTGCAGTTCATAGGCTCTTAACTTATTGATCAGTCCGATGCCTCTGCCTTCCTGTCTAAGATACAGTAAAATTCCCCGTCCTTCTGCTTCGATCTGCTTCATTGCAGATGCAAGCTGTTCTCCGCAGTCACATTTCATGGAACCAAATGCATCTCCTGTCAGGCACTCAGAATGTACCCGGCATAAAATACTCTCTCCATCCCCGATATCACCTTTTACAAGTGCTACATGATGCTCCCCATTTAATTTATTGACAAATCCATGTGCGGTAAACTGTCCATATTTCGTCGGCAGTTTTGTAACTGCTACTTCTTCTACTAATTTATCATGTACTTTCCGGTATTCTTTTAACGCCTGGATCGTGATCATTTTGATCTGGAATTTTTCTGCTAATTCAAGCAGCTCTGCTGTCCGCATCATCGTTCCATCTTCCCGCATGATCTCACAGCATAAGCCACATTCTTTTAATCCTGCAAGACGCATCAGATCGACCGTTGCCTCTGTATGTCCTTCCCGTTCTAAGACACCATTCTTTTTTGCCAATAGCGGAAACATATGTCCCGGTCTGCGGAAATCTTCCGGCCGTGCTGTTTCTGATACACATTTTCTAGCAGTAAATGCACGCTCTTTCGCAGAGATCCCTGTCGTTGTTTCTACTGCATCGATCGATACGGTAAAGGCTGTTTCATGGTTATCGGTATTGTGACTGACCATCTGTGGCAGCATCAGTTTTTCTACAAGAGCCTGCCCCATCGGCATACAGATCAGTCCTTTTCCATGTACTGCCATAAAATTTACGTTTTCTGTCGTCGCAAACTCTGCCGCACAGATAAAATCGCCTTCATTTTCCCGCTGTTCATCGTCTGTCACCATGACGATCCTGCCTGCTTTGATATCAGCGACTGCTTCTTCCACTGTACTAAATGTATACATCTTTTTTCCTCCTTAATGTGTACTCTTAGGATCTTCTTAAAACCCTGCCCGCATCAAAAAATCCATTGTGATCGTCGATTCTTTTTGATCCTGTTTTTCTGCTTCTGCCGGAAATGACAACAGGCGTTTGACATATTTTCCAATGATATCTGTTTCTAAATTGACAACCGCACCTTCTCTTTTATCTGCTAAAATCGTTTCCTGTAATGTATGGGGAATGACAGAGATTTCAAACTCTTTATCATTTACCGATGCAACTGTCAGGCTGATCCCATCGATTGCGATCGAACCTTTTTCTACGATTCCCTGCAAGATGTTTTCTGATGCTGATATCTGATAACGGATAGCATTTCCGTCTTTTTCTATATGCTTTATTGTCCCTGTCCCATCTATATGACCGGAAACCATGTGCCCGCCAAATCGTCCGTCTGCTGCCATTGCCCGTTCTAAATTCACACGACTGCCGCTTTTTAATGCTCCCAGTGAACTGCGATGCACTGTTTCAGGCATCACATCTGCCACAAAACGATCGGATTTTAATTGTGTAACGGTCAGGCAGACACCATTGACTGCGATACTGTCACCAACCTTTGTTCCTTCTAACACTTTTTTTGCCTGAATATGCAGTTTTCCATAGTCTGTACTAAAATCCATGAAAAGAACGGTTCCTGTTTCTTCTACGATTCCTGTAAACACTGTTCCACCTCCCATGTGATCAGAATATCCTCTCCTATCTGTTCGATCTTAGGATTTTTTAACTCAAAAGCATCGGCTGCCTTGGCAATTCCCTGTCCTTCAACCGGTGTTTTTGCCAATTCACCGCCAAAGATCTTTGGTGCAATATACATTTCCACTTCCTGTACGATACCGCTCTTTAAAGCACTGTAATTGAGTGTTCCACCGCCTTCTAAAAGAATACTGTCTATGCCGGCTTCGCCTGCTTTTTTCATCAATGCCTTTAGATCTATGTGTGTTTTATCTGCCGGAACTGTCCATACCTGACAGCCAAGATCTGTATAGGGTTTCTTTTTTTCTTCTTCCTCTATGATCGTTGCTATGATCGTAGGTACTTCTGATGCCGTCTGTACGACCTGTGCACTAAGCGGTGTCTTAAGATGGGTGTCACAGATGATACGGATCGGACTTTTCATGCCCTCTATACGGCAGGTTAATTTTGGATCATCCATGAGTACTGTGTTTACACCTGCCATGATTCCCATATATTTATGCCGGCTTCTCTGTACACGCTCCCTTGCCATTTCTCCGGTGATCCATTTAGAATCCCCTGTATGCGTTGCGATCTTGCCATCTGCGGTCATTGCATATTTCATAACTACGTAAGGCGTTTTTGTCTGGATATAGTGGAAAAAAATCTTATTTAATTCCTGACATTCCTTCTCGCAGATTCCTTCTACCACTTCTATCCCATGTTCCCTTAAAATGGCAGCACCTTTTCCTGCTACTAAGGAATTTTTGTCCATGGTCCCGATATAGACTTTTTTGATTCCGCTTTCTATGATGATCTCTGTACATGGCGGTGTCTTGCCATAATGACAGCATGGCTCTAATGTGACGTATAATTCTGCGCCATGCATATCCTCCCTGCAGTTTAAAATGGCATTCCGTTCTGCATGATATCCGCCATATTTTCTGTGATAATCTTTGCTTATGATACGTCCATCTTTTACGATAACTGCTCCGACCATCGGATTCGGATTTGTGAACCCTTCGCCCTTTTTTGCTTCCTCGATTGCTAATTTCATATATGTTTCTGCATCCATCTCTTACCGCTCCTTTCTGTCAGATAATGAAAAACAGCCCGTAAATCTTCGGGCTGTTTTTCGTTGCTGTTTTGTATCTATGCTGTATTGTTTTTATTTTACGGATACGTTTTCAAAAACAAAAATGCTCTGAAATAGAATCCTATTCCAGAGCATGTCATCGCATATATATAAACTGTTATGCCATCTTCTTTCATCCAGACTATACTGTCGGCTTCGGAATCTCACCGAATCATGCCTTACGGCTCGTGGGCTGTACCACCGGTAGGGAATTTCCTGCTGTTATGCATAATCACCCTGCCCTGAAGATCTTTATTGAATTGTTATGTCTGTTATCTTTGTGCAGATCTGCATTTATATCTGCCTGCACAAAAGATTATACCGCAGGATGGGGAATTTGGCAAGATGGATTTTTCATCCCCTACATCGCTTTCACTTTGATCTTTTTATTCAACCCTTTCTTCTGTAAGATCTTCTTATACTTCTTCACCAGTTTCTTCGGCACTTTGACAACTGCATTCTTGCTGATCCCCTTAAATGCATCTGCACCGATTGAACTTTCTTTTAACTTCTCTGTCTTAATAATGATCGTCTTGATATTGCTGCAGCCATAAAAAGCACGTTTTCCGATCTTCTTGACATTCTTGCCAATCACTAATTTTGTGATTGTCTTATCGTTTGCATAGGCTTTTGCAGAAACGGAAGTAACTTTCTTTTTCTTTCCTTTTACTTTCTTTACAGCCGGAATTGTGACGGTTCTTGTTTTTACTTTCACTGTCTGGCTGCCATCTGTATCTGTGGTTCCATTGGCTGTATGATCCTGATCAACTGTGTTTACCGTACCGCCCTGCTGGTCTGGATTCTTCACGCTGTTCTGATCTCCACCGGATGGAGTATCTATACCGGATGCTGCCTGTGCAGTCACTTTTGTATGGACAGTGATCGTAAAGTCTGCATAATTCTCTGTACTGACACTTATCTGGATCGTCCCTTCACTTTCTGTGCTTCCCTGTCCTACAGTATAACTTAATACCCCGTCGGCAACTGCCGGTGCCACAGGATATGTCACATTCCCTGTGATAACAGGTGCTTCATAAACAGCTTCCCCGCAATCTGCCGGCAGCAATGTCTTAAGATCAATGCTTTCTGTATGTCCACTTTTTTCTGTATAACTGCGGTCAATGGTTTCTACCGTATATCCTTCTTTCTTTTTCACATTTATCCGGATCAGCTTAGATGTTGTTGCCGCATCATAATTTTTACTTTCCGGTAAAGATACGCGCACACGGGCTTTACCGGCTTTCTTAATTGTTACCACTCCATTTTCTATGGATATTACATCACTGCCTTCTTCAATGGCATAGGTAACATCGATATCTGTGTTTGTATCCGTTACTTCTAATGGAAATGCCTCATCTCCATAATTCTTATCATAATCATCTGATCCAGCTATAATTTCAGCGCCTATCTTAAAAATTATCACACCGGATGAAAGTGTTACCGGTCCCGTCGGCTGTATCAACGTATAATTTGCTGCATCTTCACCGGTTAATGTAAGTTCCGGCAAAGTTACTTCTGTATAAGTACCTGCATCCGGACTGCTTAATTCTGCCATCAAACGACTGCTTTCATCATCCCGATCTGTCAGTTTAACAGATACATCATCTCGTTCTTCCACTCCTGATAATGCAATGTCTGTTATTTCCACCTGCTTAGAACTGCTGTCATAATCCCGGTTTTTTGCGTTTGCATCCATTACCGTTAGTTCTGCTGGCATGATTGTAAGGGTTGCAAGGTCTAGTTCAGCACTCACATGCTCCTCTGTTTCTTCTAAATATGCCTTGATGAAATATTTTCCGGCATTGACAGGTGCTCTTTCAAGTTCTGTTCCCTTGCTGTCATAATAACGAACTGCTACATTGTTGTCACTATATGGGGCATCACTCTTTACAGAAACCGGGAAACTCCGTTCACCACCATCATACGTCATTGCAGGTGGAATAAAAAAATTCAGATCTGCTTTTACCGGTTTATATAAAAGTTCTTTCTTTGTGCTGCTATACTTATAAGATACACTCTTATCATTGACGGTATGTTTACCTTCTGTAAGATACACATATAAATATGGATCTTCTGTACCCTGATTTTTGAATGGATACGTCACACTGTCAACTGTAATTTCCTGCTCTTTCGTATTCTCAATTTTACGCAGAAAAACTTTTTTTCCATTTTCATTATGTGGTGCCCCGACGATTGAAGTCGTCCTGATCGAACCACCGCTTATGGTAACATCTGTTTCGACATTTGAAATACATCCGCCGATTCCGGCTCCCTGTGTACTTGTTGCAATGATCTTTCCTCCACTTATCACGATTTTCATCTTTTTATTCAAAGCAGCAAATCCACAGCCGATCCCAGCCCCCTGATTACTAGATGCGGTGATCGATCCGCCAGTAATATAGATGCCCGATCCATTATTAAAGGATTGTCTTCCATCTCCGATTCCGGCTCCATCTTCTGAATAAGCAGAAATCACACCGCCTGCAATCACAAGATCTCCGGTTATTTTGCCTGCAATTCCACCAATTCCGGCTCCATATCCATTTCCTTTTGCCATAAGTGCTCCACAAGTCTTATCACAATCATGAAATTCTTTTGCATGTTCACAGGTAACTGTCAGTTTTCCACTGCTGCTTGTTTTCTGTATGGCCGCTTTGTTATTTCCACTGACTAAAGAATTTTTTGTATTGTCGGCCAAAATGATCGTTACATCTGCACTGCTGTCTTCTGCGATCACTATTGCTGCATTCTCAGCTTCGATATTGACACCTGCAAGGGTGATATTTGCTGCAACATCTTTCTGTATGCTGATCGCATCTGCACTTGCCACTTCACTATCCACATTTTTCACAGTGATCCCTTTTTCCGTTTTTACAACAAGAGCACCTGCATAATAGCTATAATCCGTTCCTTCTATTAAAGTATCATTCGTATCTGTTGGTGAAATTTCAAAATCAGTTCCTTTTACCTTTGGAACAAACTGACCTTCACTCAAAGTATATTCCTGAATGGTATCACCAATCTTTATTGTATGTTCTGTTCCTGAAAGATACAGATATAATTTTGCATCTGATGTGCTATGCTGTCTGATCGGATATTCAACGCCATCTACATAGACACTCTCGTTATTGTTATTTTCAAATGTAGTCAGCAGATACAGTTCTTCATTATCATTATTCTTCGGCGTACAGCCAATCGCCTTTCCCTTCTGGGAAGATGCATTGACAGAACCGCCCGTGATATAGATCGCAGATGCAGAACCATATGAACTTGCACCGATCCCAGCCCCGCTATTCCCAGATGTCGCCTTAACACAGCCACCGGAAATATAAATATCAGATACTTTTTTACATACATAACCGCCACCGATTCCGGCTCCGCTATTTAAAGAATACGCATCAACACAGCCACTGGAGATATAAATATGTGACAGAGGAGAAAGAAGAGTACCTTCTCCAGAGGAATATCCCCCACCAATTCCGGCTCCGTTATTGCTAGAAGCACTGATATTACCGCCTTTAATGTAGATATTTGCAGTTGTCTTATTATTGGCGCCACCGATCCCGCCTCCATTATCAATTCCGATCTGCGCCTCTGCAGTCAAAGAACCACAGCTTTCCGTACAGATATGACCTTCTCCGGTATGCTCACACCGGATCGTCAGCTTCCCAAGTGTGTCTGAATATTCACCATTTTTCTGTAATGCTGCACACTGCGGTTTATCATAGGAAACTAAGACTGTTCTTAACTGGTTTTTGGTATTATCTGCGAGTGTGATCGTAACATCTCCTGTACTATCGTCTGCAATTTGAAACGGTGCGGTTGTATCCGCACTGCCGACCTTGATATTGACACCTGCAAGTGTCACATTCGCTGAAACACCGTCATCTACATAGATGCGGTCCGTTGTTGCTGTATCAGGATCTGCATTCTTAATCGTCAATGCTGTATCTGTCCTGATCGTAAGCAGTCCATTTGCATAACTGTAATCGGTATCCTTCGTACCCCCCGTAACTTCAAAAGCTCCGACACTCACTGCTTCCTCTGCATATGCTGCGATACTTCCCCATCCGCTTACATCTACTGCAGACATGGTCATAAAAAATGCAAGTGTCCATGACATGATCCGTTTTCTGATTCGTTTTCTTTCTGATTTTTCCATCTCTTCCTCCTTTTATTTTGCCTTTTTCTTTTATAGACAGGTTTCCTGTATTTTTACATCGTATCGGATAACCTGCTGCAAGTCAATAATATAGAAGAAAAATGCTGCAATACCTTGATTCGGGTGTCAAAAGGCGGCTCATAACTTAGTGGATGGCAGATCGCACAAAGCCGAGTCTGTTTTGTGACTTTGGGAGAAAATTAGTAAATCTTAGTCCGCCTGTTCATGTATAGTGTTTTGCTGCCATGGACGGCAGCAAAAGTCTTAATGCCCCATGGATGGGGCGTTTAAGACGTACACGTCACTTTGTCACAATCTAATTCAGGCAGACTTAGATTTTCTTATTTTCGTACAACGGAACAAAATAGACTCGGCTTTGTGCAATCTGCCAGTCAAAAAATTTGAAGCCACCTTTTGGCACCCGAATCATACCTTGACGAAAAGCCATATTCGGAAATCCCCGAATACGGCTTTTCTAATAAAATGAAGCATCCTACATTGCTACCACTTTGATCTTCTTATTCAATCCTTTTTTCCGTAAGACCTTCTTATACTTCTTCACCAGTTTCTTCGGCACTTTGACAACTGCATTCCTGTTGATCCCCTTAAATGCATCTGCACCGATTGAACTTTCTTTTAGCTTCTCTGTCTTAATGATGATCGTCTTGATATTGCTGCAGCCATAAAAAGCACGTTTTCCGATCTTTTTCACATTCTTGCCAATCACTAATTTTGTGATCGTCTTATCGTTTGCGTAGGCTTTTGCAGCAACAGAAGTAACTTTCTTTTTCTTTCCTTTTACTTTCTTTGTAGCCGGAATTGTAACTGTTCTTGTTTTTGTCTTTACAGTCTGTGTATTATCTGCTGTGCCGGCATTATCTTCAGGCTTTGTTATTGTACTGCCGCCACCTGTGCCTGTATTGGTATTACCACCCGTAGATGTGGTTCCACCTGTTGTGGTATCCTGCTTATTATCGTTATTGTTCGAAGGATCTTTCTGATCATTATCATCCTTCTTATCAGTATCATCTTTTGTATCCGGCGTCTGTGCCTTTTTCACTTCAAAACCAACAACACCGCTCTCTGATACGATCCACTGTGAAAGTTCCTCTCCATCATAATAGCAAACCTGTGTAAATCCACGATCCTGCAGAGCTGTAAGGAATTTTCCTACTTCGCCTTCTTCGGAAAGCTGTTCTGTCACATGTTTTGCATTTTCATTTAAAGTATCTGCAAATTTCTGTTCTGTCATTTCTTTTGCGGATACGCCTTCTGCGGATACGAATGCACTGTCATTTGCATTGACTCCTACAGCAATATTTGTTTCGTTGACAGTATTACCGTTTTTCTGGACTGCATCCGTATTATAATAGCAGTTCATATCTGCTGCGATTCCACCGGAACGTCCATTGATCCCACCAACATCTGATGTTGTCTTTAAGGAAATGATATCTCCTTTTGCATAACAGTTGATCTGGACACCGCCTGCCTGACCGGTAAGACCACCTGCATGAACTTTATTGTTGTTTTCAGAATTTGCTGTGACATTTCCTAATGCATAGCTGTTTACAACGGTTACACGGTTTGTCATACCAAACAGACCACCTGCGTAGGTATGGGATGTTCCTGTTTCTGCTGTAATCTCTACATCTGCACTGGAATTACGCACCTGTCCGCGAAGTACACTACCTGCAAGACCACCTGCACGGTTAAAACTTTCTTCAGTCGTAACATGGATCATTCCCTGCACATGGCAGTTGTTGATATAGAATCCATTCTGGCTGTTTCCTGTCAGACCACCTGCAAACATTTCATAACGTGTACCTGCATAAATATTGATTCCCTTAAGATTGATATTGCTTAAAGTAACTGTATTCTGATTTTCTGTCGGTTTTTCATTGGTACCACATTCACCTGCTGTTACACCAAACAGACCTGTCATTGCACGGTCTGTCGGGTTTTCTGCACTACCCATTGTAAGTCCGCTGATCGTATAATTTCCACCGTCATAATTACCACAGAACGGATATGCACCCACCTGTTTCTTCTGACCGTTTACTTCTGCAAAGATTACGCTTCCGATCGGTTTGAAATCGATACCGGAAAGATCGATATCTGCTGTCTGTTTAAAGTAAATACCTTTCCATGATTCATCTGCATTTACAGAAGAAGAAAGGTAAACAAGCTGATCTTTATCTGCGATCCGGTACGGATCTTCTTTTGTTCCGCTTCCACCTGCAAATACAGAGGTATCTCCACTTCCATAACCGGTATCATCACCGTAAGATGCTTTTGTCTTTGCCTTTTCGACTGCGCTGTTATAAGCATCTCCGTCAGATCCACCTGAAACTACAGTTGTTTCTGTAACTGCATGATCTTTTACTGTAATCTTTACAACAGATGTTTTCTCATCATTGCGTCCATACCATGTGCCATCTTTCATAACGGCTTCTTCTTTTACAACCTTCTCACACTCCGGCTGTACATAAATGACTTTGGAATATTCCTCACTATAAGCGAGTTTTTCCTCACTCATCTGCCATTTTTTCAAAGCATTGCTGTCTAATGCGTAAAGGGCAATGTCGATTGGGAATTCATCTGTTTTATTTAAACTTTCTACCGCCTTTGCAAAATCTGCTTTTTTATAGCCGATATTTGCATCTGCTAAACCACCTGTATAAATCTCACCTTCATCATTGACACCGGAAGAAACTTTTGTTCCGATTGCTTCTACCGGATCAACGATCTGTTTTGCAGAAGTATCTTCTCCGATGATCATTGTTCCATCCAGGGAATATCCACACTGATACGTTTTTCCAACACCAGTGATCCAGCCGGATACCATACCTGCATAAGTAGAATACTCTTTTGTTGTAACATTTCCCTGGGCAAAGCAATGTACCAGATCACCTGCCTGAACAGCGATCAGATTGCTGACAACTGCCATTCCTTCATTGCCATTATCTCGGTTTCCACTTCCATAGATATCTGCCTTTGTATGACAGTTTGCAACTAAACCACGGTTATTCAATCCGACTAAACCGCCTGCTTCTGCTAAATCTCCTGCTTTTACCACACAGGAAACATTTCCTTCAAAATAGGAATTGATCAGCGCACCTTTGTACTGATATCCGATCATACCGCCTGTAAACTGGTTTCCTTTTTCTGCTGTATGGGAAACTGTTCCTTTTACTGTACAGGAATCAATGACTGCACCATTTCTGCCTGTATCTGTGCTATGTGTATATCCGGCGATCGCACCAACATAATCACTTGCAAGACCTTCTGTATCAATGCATACATCTGTAAGTGTCAGATCTTTAACTGTTGCACTGCCGCCTAACACACCAAAGAATCCCATATATACTTCATCTTTGCTAAGGCTCTTAGGTGCATCTTTTGTTCCGATCGTCATACCGGAAACTGTATGGCCTTTACCATCGAATGTTCCTGCAAATGCATGATCACTCTTACCTACCGGAATCCATTCTTCATCGGAAATATCAATATCATCTGTTAAGGCAATGTTGATATCCTGATAGTCGATCTTGCTGTTTAAGGATATTGCAAACGCCCTTAACTGCTCTTTATTGCTTATTGTATACGGATCTTCACTTGTTCCGTTTCCACCTGCGAAAACAGAAGCATCGATTTCTCCATCTACCCATTCTTCACCATTCGGTAATACCAGTTCATCCGCTGATGTCCATTCTTTAAATGTAACACCCGGTATCTGATAAGCTTCAAGATAAGAAATACTCGCTTTGATGTTCTTATTTAAAATTTCTGCAAAAGCCTCTGTGGAAAGATCATCTGTCTTTACAGCCTCTGCCGGAAAGATTGTATCACAATTTATCTTAGATGACTTACCTGTTGCCTGTGGATCAACTGTTTTCTCTTCTTTTACAGTAGTTCCATTATAAACGATCTCTTTTAACACTGCATTTGATCCATAATAGCCAAATGCCCTGTATGGACCTTCTTCTTTATAGCCATAGGTTCCGTCTGTTCCTTTTTGCATACCGGAAGTCGTACAGTAACCTGCAATAGCACCGATCCACTGTTTATCGGAAAGACCACCGTTACCCACAGTCACTTCTGCGTTAGAATATACATTATAAAGGATACCTGCGTGCATACTTACAATACCACCGGCAATACCGCCCATGTTCGTACTGCGTGGTGCAAATGCTTTGATCTTACCGGATGTCCCACAGTTTACGATCGTAGTATAGTTTCCTGTTGTACCTACGATACCAGCAGCATAAGCAGAATTAGAACCACCTAAAGACTGCGAATCAATATCTGCACTGCTGTAACAGTTTTCGATCAGTGTACAAGTCTGTGCCCTTCCTAAAATTCCGGCTGCCCAGTTCAATACTGCTCCTGTTGCAACGGTACGGATACTTCCACCATCAACGATACAGTGATCGATGATCGTTCCCTTAACACCTGTATAAGAATTATCTACTTTCTCCGGTGCTGTCGTGATTCCTGCAACGGCTCCTGCAAGCACCTGTCCTTTTGCTGTTGTGGATATATTCTCAATGGAGATATCCGGTGCCGAGATTATGATATTTTTTACAACTGCTGTTTTATCCAGGGTTGAAAAAAATCCCCATGAACTAAGAACAGTAGATGAAGTATCTGATGGGATCTCTACAGTTTCTTTGATCTTTAAACCACTTACCGTATGTCCGTCACCGTCAAATGTTCCTGCAAAGATCTTTCCTTTGCTCCCATCTTCCTGTCCGATCGGATTGAAGTTATCGATAGAAGACAGATCGATATCACTGTCTAATTTTACATATTGCCCGGCATAAGAAGTTCCATCATCTACAGATGCAGCAAACTTTGTAAGCTGTGCTGCTGTATGAATGATATATGGATTGCTTTCTGTTCCATCACCTTTGGAAAAAGCAGCATTTTCATCTACAATGCCTGCCTTTTCCAAAGCATCATTAACTGCCTGAAATACTCCCTTGGAACTTAAGGTTGCTCCTGAAATGGCATCCACACCATCTGTACTATTCTTTTCTTTGATCGCTTCATACAGACTCTCAATATCAAAAGTGTCCCAGTAACTCTGTTTCTCCTTTGAAACGGTTTCGATCTTATCAATCTTATCATTCGAAACAGTTATCTGCACTTTAATCGTTCCATTCTGATAACCTGTTCCACTTCCTGTGAAAATTCCGTCATTCCACGTCGCAGCCGATACCGGTATGCCCGTAGCGATCAGGCTTGCACAGAGAGCCATACTGCCAATCCGCACTGCCAGCCGGTTCTTAGATTTTCTTAGCATAATTCTCCTCCTCATTTTGTTTGTATGTTGTTGCTTACTTCAGTTAGATGCTTCTAACTCTCTTTTTATACCTAAAGAGGAAAAAATTGTCAAGGATAAAATTTCTCAATATAAAGTTCCCGGCTTATGTGCAGATGCTGATTTTCCGGCACAAAACATACGGTCTGATGTACTTTTGTTACTGTTCACACAGTAGCCAGACATTTACTGTCTGGCTGCGTAAGAAAGTGATTCAGGTGGTGATTTTTGCTTCGCAAAGCGAACTTTCATGCAAAAATCACGCGTTACTGGTCACGGAGTGAACAGTAATGCACTTTTGATTAAACACATTTTTATCTTAAGAATGGGTATTCTATTTTATTTTAAAAAATGGTAAAATATTGTTGGTTGTTGAGAATCCATGCGATTTTTAATATTAAGAAAGACAAGGAGATTTTTATGAATAATTTTACTTATTATACTCCAACGAAAGTTGTATTTGGAAAAGACAGTGAATTACAGCTTGCTTCTCTTTTAGAAGAATTTCACTGTAAAAAAGTACTTCTTCATTACGGTGGCGGCAGTGCAAAGCGATCCGGTCTGCTCCCCCGTATTGAAAACATTTTATCTGAAGCAAATATCGGATATGTATCCTTAGGCGGTGTAAAACCGAACCCACGCCTTTCTCTTGTATATGAAGGAATCGATCTTTGCAGAAAAGAAAATGTCGACTTTATCTTAGCTGTCGGCGGTGGAAGTGTTATCGATTCTGCAAAAGCGATCGGATATGGTCTTGCTAATGAAGGCGATGTCTGGGACTTCTATAAAAAGGTGCGTATGCCAAATGCCTGTATGCCGATCGGCTGTATCTTAACGATCGCTGCTGCCGGAAGTGAAATGAGCAATTCTTCTGTTATCACGAACGAAGATGGCTGGTTAAAACGTGGATGCAATACGGATTACTGCCGCTTAAAATTTGCGATCATGAATCCGGAATTAACCTATACACTTCCAGAATACCAGACTGCCAGCGGATGCGTTGATATCATCATGCATACGATGGAACGTTATTTTAATCAGGCTGAAAATATGGAACTGACAGACGGTATCAGCGAAGCTTTGATGCGTACAGTTATGGAAAATGCAAAGATCTTAAAGAAAGATCCTACCAACTACAATGCAAGGGCAGAAGTCATGTGGGCAAGTTCCCTTTCCCACAATGGTCTGACCGGATGCGGTACCGATGGTGGTGACTGGGCTTCCCACCAGTTAGAGCATGAATTAGGTGGTATGTTTGACGTTGCACATGGTGCAGGTCTTTCTGCGATCTGGGGAAGTTTCGCAAGATATGTCTACAAAGATAATCTGCTGCGTTTTGCAAAATTTGCTGTAAAGGTACACAAGATTGCAGCATCCGGCAAGGATCTGACATCACTTCCGGAAGAAGAACTCGATGCACTTGCACTTGCCGGTATCAAGGCAATGGAAAACTTCTATCATTCCATTGACATGCCTACTTCTCTCCATGAATTAGGTGTCGATGTTACTGACGCACAGATTGAAGAACTTGCTGAAAAATGCAGTTTCCATCAGACTAGAACGATCGGTATCGTAAAGAAATTAGACAAAGCAGATATGATTGAGATTTACAAAGCTGCCAGATAGGTTATAACGACAATATCATCAAGAAAAGTGAGGACAAGATTATGAATATCATCAGTACTACAAAAGCACCGGGAGCAATCGGTCCATATTCCCAGGGATACGAAGCTAATGGATTTGTATTTACTTCCGGACAGATTGCGATCATTCCGGAAACAGGTGAGATTGCAGAAGGCATCAAAGCACAGGCTGATCAGTGCTGTAAAAATATCGGTGCCATCTTAGAGGCTGCCGGTGTCAGCTATGACAACGTTATCAAAACTACCTGCTTTTTAGCAGATATGGGCGATTTCGCTGTATTTAATGAAATCTATGGTGGTTACTTTACTTCAAAACCTGCAAGAAGCTGTGTTGCAGTCAAAGAACTGCCAAAGGGTGTACTTTGTGAAGTAGAGGCGATCGCTGTAAAATAAGACCGCACCGGATAATGAAATACCTGCTCAAAAAAAGGGACTGTTGATAAAACAGTCCCTTTTCTCATATCTATACGATTCTATATACTCACACAGATATATTATAAATTATACTTTCTGTTATATGCGTTACAAATTCTGTTACTATTTTTGATCAAAATGTTCATAGCAATGAACGGTCCGATTCCACATAACAGTGCACCAAAAACGAACCATAATAATACAGTTGTTCCATTTTCCTGAAAAGACAAACCATATCTTGGTGCATTTGCTGCAAGTCTGTTTCCTAATTTGTAATACCACACCCAGCTATAGATTCCACATGTGATGATAGATAACAAGATAAATGCTACCAGTCCTGAAGTCTGCTCTCCATCACCCTCACAGGCAATATTTACATCATGTGCCATTTTATAAATAAAATAATAGCTGTAAATACCACATGTGATAATGCTCAACAGAATGTAAGACAATAAACCTCTGTCATCTTTCAGACGTGTTCCACAACCATATGGCGGAGTCTGTCCTCCATTATTGAATGTCTGATGAACTTCATTGATCGCACTTCCTAATTCCTGTTCTGTTGCCTGAAAGGCATCATTTGCCATCTTAGAAAACTGATTTCCAATGGAACAAGGCTCTCCACATGACGGGCAAAACTTTGTATTATCAGGAATCTGTGCCCCACACTTTTGACAAAACATCTGCTCTTCCCCTTCCTCTAAAGTATTTTGCTTATAATTCGAAAGATAAACCCATTTTCAGGATGAAATACAACTATATCATCTTTTAAAATTATAAGTCTTACAAAATATACACTAACATATAGGACTATCATTGTAAATATAAAATTTTTATAAACTTTTTCTTTTATATGCCCTTTTTGCATCCATACAATCATAAATATTGGAGGAGTAAAAAAAAGCGGATGGTATGCAAATGCTTTTCGGATATCTAAGTGTAGTAATGCAAGCCATGCTCTTGACATTCCACAGCCTGCACAGGAAATACCTGTCAGAAATTTAATTGGACAGGTAATTCCGACTAGTTCCATGATCAGATAGAATGCTGCCACAACAAAAACTGCCGGCAAAATCTCTGTTACTCTGTCCCATGCAGCATAATTGTATATTTCTAAGTGTATATCCAGACGTCTGCCCTCCTGCTTAAATCTTCGCATTCACAGTAAGTCCCTTCAAATCTTCCTCTAACAGTTTTTCTTGTTCTAACACTTTCTTGATCTCGCTGTCCATATCCCTTGTGATGTCTTCGCTGTCTGTAAACTGTTTTGTCATATCGGCAATCTTTTCACGATTCTTTTCAACAGCAACTTCTACTTCGCTCTTGTTCTCCTTGGCTGCTTCGACACGCTTTTCTTCCTCTTTCTGTTCTTCCTGACGCTCTTTTGCTGCCTCCTGTACTTCCTCTGCCTTATCGTCGATCTGCTGTTTCGCATCATCTACTAACATACCAATCGCTTCCTGTGATGCAGCATCCATGATTTCTTCTTTGGCTCTCTGTGCCTCTGCCATTGCCTGTGATTTTAAACGTTCTACCCTGACATTACGGATCACACCGGTACTCTGGCTGATCTTATCCTGATTATCCTGCATCTGTGTCTTCCAGTAATCAGCCTGTCCATATAATTCCATGGATCTTTTCTGATACTCTGTCAGTTCGCCCATATTATCAAGGCGTTCCTGTTCCTCTTCGGTTAAAGTTTCCATGGAACCATGCTTCATCATATCATACTGTTTCTGTAACAGTTCTAAATCTTTCTGTTCCTGACTATCATCCTCTACCTGATAATAATCTTTGACCTCCGACATCTGATTATTAATATCTGTCAGAAATTTGTTTGCCTCGTCATTATCTTTCTGATACTGTTTGATCTGTCCCCTGATATCATCAAGACTGTCATCGATCTTTTTTTCACCATTTCTTGCAGATGTCACCACATGCATGGCTTCTTTGAAACGCTGCTGTTTTTTTGAAGCGATCTTCTCTTTGGCATCCATATCCTGGTTCCGGAAAAAATCACTGCCAAAAAATATATTTTTCCGTTCATTTGAAATCTTCATAGCTGATTCCTCCCCGATGCTTATACATACTCTCCTGACGTTAAAACGACAGTTTCTCTGATCTGTATGAAATATTACTAAAATATCTTAGTACTTATATCGGTATCTTCCCTGATTTTCTAAATATAAACGCCTGTTTTTTTATTTTTGGACTTGAGTTTACAATGCATCATGCTATAATTAGCGTAAATTATGATCAAAAGCAACTATTCAGAACCACCCGGAATATATGAGTGGAGTTATGGATCGTTATAAGCAAAAAATACAACGAGGTGATAAATTATGTACCAGTTTACAGATGACTGCCGGATCGGCATTCCACAGATCGACGATGAACATGCACAGCTCTTTTCCCTGATCAATGAAGGCTACGCCCTGTTAGCTGCAAAAGATACCGACCTGCATCTTACAGCAAAGCACCTGATCGCCCATCTGCGGGAATATGCAGATACACATTTTACACATGAAGAAGCCTATATGAGATCGATCGGTGATCCCGAACTTAGTTCCCAGCAGCAGGAACATCAGGATTTCATCGCATATTTAGATTCCCTGCACTTAGAAAAATTAGATAATGTGCGTATCCGCCCTGCCTTAGAAAGCCTGTTAAACTATCTTTCACACTGGCTGTTCCATCATATTATCGGAAGTGATACGCTGATCGGAAAATTTGAATCTCCATTTTCATTTACATCTAAATACCTGACAGATATTCCGCTGATCGATGACGAACATAAGCGGCTCTTTGAGATCATCAAAGATGCTAATGATGTGATCCATGCAGAACTGCTCCATGATAAATATGATGAGATACTTCATATTATATCTGATCTGAAAGACTATACTGCGGTACATTTTGCCGATGAAGAAACCTATATGGGAAAGATCGGCTACCCTGAACTAGAGAGCCAGAAAAAGGCTCATACTGCTTTTATTGACAAACTTGCTGAAATCAACTTAGATGATCTTGATGCACACCAGCAACATTACTTAGAAGATCTGATCAGTTTTCTTTTAAACTGGCTGTCTGTACATATTCTGCATATGGATAAAAAAATCGGGGAATTTGTTGCTAACTTAAAATAATCAGTCTAAAAAAGCTGTTGTACTGCTTCAGATAACGGATATCCATTTGCAGTACAACAGCTTTTCTGATCTTCTATACTTCTGTTTTAAAGATCACATGTCTGTATTTTTCCAAAATACTAAGTAATATCATTCCTAACACACCACAGGAGATCACTTCTCCGATACCGACTGTCAGCATAAAATACGGGATTGTTCCCTCTGCCATGTAGACATAGGCAAGAACAAACGGCACGATGATGGTATTTGCAATGATCGGTGGCAGTGGCGCTGCCCATTTGTACTTTCTTAGAAGGTAAGTACCGACCGCCCCTAATAATGTGGCACAACTTCCAAATACAACATCAAGCGGCATACAGCCTGTCAGCAGGTTACTGATCACGCATCCGATCGTAAGTCCCGGGATTGCTGCCGGTGTAAAATACGGCAGGATCGTCAGTGCCTCTGAAAACCGCACCTGAATGGCATGGTTTGCAAGTCCGAGTGCATTTGCAAGCATTGTCAGAACGACATACAAAGCAGCGATCATGGCTGCCTGAGTGGTAAATAGTACTTTTTTGTTTCTCATATTTAGTTTTCTCCTTTAGTTTTGTTTTACGAGTGGAAGGTCACGAACACTCGATTCATTTTACGCCGGGAATCGGCGGCAAGCCCTATACGACCTTGTTTTTATGGGCATTGCAACGCAAAGAGTATAGCACATAATTTTTCACTCCGCAATTCTCTTTTGAAATTTTCCCTATACAAACGGCTATATTTTTTTTATAATGATACAAAGAAATTGCCCGGCAACAGAACAATTTGTGTATCATCTGATGGGCAAAACACTTACATCACACAAACATATTGGGGATAAGATACAAATGAAAGAATTGAACCGGACTCAGTTAAAGCTGATCGCCATCTGTGCCATGGTATGTGACCATCTGGCATGGGGATTTTTAGATTTTTACACACCACTTGCACAAATTCTGCACATCATTGGCAGGCTTACGATCCCGATCATGTGCTTTTTCATTGCAGAAGGATACCGCCATACTTCAAATCTGCGTAGATACATCCACCGCATGATCTGTTTCTGGCTGATCTCCATCCTGCCTTTTTATCTGTTTTTCGGAGATATGTACGAATACCGGCAGAATATTATCTTCGACCTGTTACTAGGTCTTTGTACATTGACCGTCCTAAATGCATCAACATTCAAAAAATGGCAGAAAGGCCTCCTTACCGCTGCCATTTTCTTTCTATCAGCTGCTGTAGGAGGATGGCCTATTATGCCAATACTGTTTATCCTGATATTTTATTATGTTCCTGACTTTAAAAAACAGGCTCTGTGGTTCTGTACCCTGACGGTACTGCTGGTCATATTTTTAGCTGTCACAAGCTCATTGAACCAGACTTACCATTTCTGTCATTATAGCTGGATGTGGTATGACAGATTGTATATGCTCGGATTTATGCTGTCTCTTTTATTCTTAAAGCATTATAATAGGGAAAAAGGACAGACACCTTTCACATCCTATTTCTTTTATATATTTTATCCGGCACATTTTTTGCTGCTTTATATGGTGCAAAAACTGATCGCCGGTGTTTCCGCCGAACAGATCTACACCTGTATGTTTGCTATGCTGCGATCAAAGTAGAGTATCTTGGTGAAGTTCTGCTGATCGCAGCATTTACGCTGTTTATCAAAGAACTCTGCCACCGGAAAATTCCTATTTTTATCTATATTTTAGAAATTCTGGTTGGTATGATCACCCTGTGGTGCATTTTTACCGTAGAACAGAACCACTTCTTCTATAGTAATATCGGCAGGGATTCCAGCGGATCCTTTCCACGGCTGTCTCTGACATATAATACCGGTTTTTACCTGTTTGCGGTCTATCTTGCTATTTACTGTATGGCTGGGATACTCCTCTGCCTTCATACTGCCAGACACTGTACCGGCATTGAACGAAAACGTCTGTATTGCTGTATCTGCGGAATCATCTGTCCATGGATACCGATACTTTTACGATCCTTAGGATTGACCGGCGGCTATGAAATGCGTCTGGAACCACTGATGGAATCCGGTTATTTGCAGGGATATATGCTCTGGGCGATCAATATGACGGAACATTATAAACATTTAATGAAAATTGAAGACATTGCAGACTTTAAGGAAAGCCTTTCCCATACGAAATATGCAGATGTAACTGCTGTATCGATCGGAATTGCGATCTGCAGACCTGTGGAAAATGAGCCTGCGATCAGTTATGCCAAACTCTACAGCAGAGCAGACAGAGCCTTATATATTTCTAAGAATAACGGCAAGAATACCTGGTATTTTTATTCATAGTTACGATGCCGCTGCTTATCTTCCGTTTGCCGGTTCTACGTGAATGGCTTTTCCCTTGATCTTCACGTTCTTCATGGCAGATAGCACTTTACTGCCGTATTCTGCCGGAACTTCCACAAATGTATATTTATCATACATATCGATCACTCCGACTAAATCACCGGATATCTTAGATTCTCCTGCAATTGCCCCTAAGATATCTCCCGGTTTTACCTTCTGTTTCTTGCCGATATTGATAAACAGACGTACCATTCCGTCTTCTGCGCCGGTATTTCCAAAGTCATACATACTCTCATTACTGTAATTTCCGGTATTTGTTTCTCCTGTACCTAATGCCTGTTTTAAAAATGCGGCTGCAATATCCATCGCTGTATAATCGGACTCATTGATCTGTTTTTCGATCATATTGATCATATCATGCAGATCTTCTCCCTCTATGATCTCTGCTAACTTATCCATGATCTTCTCTGCTTTCATCTGTGCCACATCTTCTGAGGATGGGATCGGCTGTGCATAGATCTTCGTCTTGCAGTAACGCATGATATCTTTTAATTTATAGACTTCCTTACCCTTGACAAAACTGAATGCCTTTCCGGTTCTTCCGGCACGCCCTGTCCTTCCGATACGGTGTACATAGTATTCGTCATCCTGCGGAATATCAAAGTTGAAAACTGCCTCAACATCGTCTACATCAATTCCTCTTGCTGCAACATCTGTTGCGATCAGGATATCCGTCTTGTCTTTTCTGAAATTAGCCATGACACGGTCTCTCTGTGCCTGTTTCATATCTCCATGCAGACCTTCAGCAAAATATCCGCGCACACTGAGTTCATGTGCTAATTCATCCACCATTTTCTTGGTATTACAGAAAACGATCGATACTTTCGGATTGTAAAAATCCAAAAGCCTTGTTAAGACTTCTACTTTGTCTTTTCTTCTGACGTCATAGTAATACTGTTCAATATTCGATACAGTCAGTTCTTTCTTTACGACTTTGATCGTAACAGCATCATGCTGGTATTTTTTTGTGATCTCTAAGATTGGCTTTGGCATGGTTGCCGAAAATAGTACCGTCTGGCGTTCTTCCGGTAAATATTCCAAAACAGTTTCGATATCTTCCCGAAATCCCATATTTAACATTTCATCTGCTTCATCAAGTACGATCGTATGCACATGATCGCACCGGATCGTCTTTCTGCGCAAATGATCCATCACTCGTCCCGGTGTACCTACAATGATCTGTACTCCACCTTTTAAGGAGCGGATCTGCTTGGTGATATCCTGTCCGCCATAGACCGGAAGGATTTTGATCCCATGCATATATTTACTTAAGTTCCGCAGTTCTTCTGCTACCTGTATCGCTAATTCCCTTGTCGGGGATAAAATAATGACCTGTGTCTTTTTTAAAGATGGATCGACTTTCTGCAGCATCGGGATTCCAAATGCTGCTGTCTTACCGGTTCCGGTCTGTGCCTGTCCGATCACATCCCTGCCACTCATAACGACCGGGATCGCCTGTGCCTGGATCGGTGTCGTTTCTTCAAATCCCATCTCCTCTATTCCACGTAAAATCTGGGGCATCAGCCCTAATTCATCAAATCTGATCGTTTCCATATATTTCCTTTCTTACCTGTTCCTGTTGCTGTCTATCAGCTTCTCTTTTTCCTGTCTGCTCAACTGCTTGATCTTCGCTTCTCTGCTCATTGCCTGCTGTTTCGTATCGGATTCCTCTAAATAGACCAGTTTTACCGGTTTCCGGCAACGGGTATATTTCGCTCCTTTTCCTTCATTATGCGCTTTGAGCCTTTTTTCAATATCATTTGTCCAGCCTGTATACAATGTACCATCGCTGCATTCTACTATATATGTGTAATTCTTATCTTTCTGCTCACTCATATAAGCCGCCCGCTAACAGATCATTTCTGCCTTTCTTTTTCACCTGATAAAGCATATCATCGGCAAAATGCAGATATCCTTCGACCGAATCATCCACCTGCGGCACATCTGCCCATGCTCCCTGTGAGATTGTAACAACTTCGCATACCTGTGAAAACTGATGCTCGATCTGCAGTTCTAAAATACTGTCTTTTAATTCCTGCATAAACGTCTTCACCTGTAATCTGGTATACCCCTCGAAAACAACCGCAAATTCGTCACCGCCATAACGGAATGCAGTGATCCCATCATGCTTTTCTAACATTTTCAGCCGGTCTGCGACCTGTTTTAAGCAGACATCTCCTGCCTGATGTCCATAATTGTCATTATACTGTTTAAAATAATCGACATCTAACATCTCAACTGCAAAACATGATTTCTGTTCCTTTGCCCGAAGAAGTGCTTCTCTGGTATATGTATTTAAGTGCAGACGGTTATACAGTCCTGTCAGTGCATCCGTTTTGGATTTTTGCATCAAGATCTGTTTTTCCTGTTCTGCCTCTATACGCATTTTTGTTTCTGCATCTAAAGTCTGTCTGACATTTAACATAGCAGAGATCATATAACTGGTTTCTTTTTCCATAATACTTGAAAGTTCGTAATAAATTCCTGCTTCCATCAAATATTTTTCCCGCTCCTGCATCAGTTTATAATATTCTAACTTAAGGGAAATCAGCTTTCTCTGCAGATTGATAAGATTTGCATGTTTTACCGGTGTTTCTAAGACTTTTACCATGTTTAAAAATTCCTGATAACGTCCAATGTCAAAGAGCATTTTACTATATTCATATAATTCATCAAACACATCCATGACCGCAAACTGGTCTAACGTATGTTTCCTGATCCTCTCGATACAGATATCTCTCTGGTGGAATTTTTCTTCTGCATGATAAAGATTCGCCTGATAGATCAAAAAGAACAGTTCGTCTGTTTCTTCCATATGTAAGTAACATTCCTGCTTTATCTTTTCCATATATTCTCTGGCTTTATCTATCTTTCCTAACCGGATACAGCATTTTCCCATGCTGATATAAATAGACGTTTTATAAGAATTATAATTTCTGCATTCTTTCTGTTCTAAAAGCATCTGATAACTGTCTTTTAAATACTGCTGTGCAAGTGCATACTCGCCTACAGATAAATACAGTGTTCCGATATTCAGATTGATCATACAGCCTTCTTCATAAAGATGGTATTTACTGCAATAAAAAAGACCATTCAGGTAATAATCCATGGCAAATGGTGCATTTCCGCGATTGAAAGAAGTGATTGCTAACAGATTATATGCGCGTGCAGATAATCCCCACTGTCTGGTCTGTTCTAAATAGCCAATAGCTCTTGTCATATTATGAAAGAGATGCTCGATACTATTCAGTACATAATAGGTTTCTCCGGCATAATAGTAAGCAAATCCCAACAGCTTTTTATCATTTACCTGTGCAGCATACTGTTTGATCGATTCACAGTTTTCTAATGTCTTATCTGCATGGATGCCCCGGTTTTCCATTACCAGACGAATCCATTCCTGAACCTGTTGACTGTATTCCCTGTAGTCCATTCAAGCCGCCTTTCTTTCGATGCATCATATAACTGTTCAACAGCATTTTTATCCGTTACCGTCTTATTATACGGTCGCTCCTATAAAAATTCAAGAAAAACTCATTTAGGAGCATTCCTAAATGAGTTTTTTGGATTACAGTTCACACAGCAGCCAGACATTTACTGTCTGGCTGCGTAAGGAAGTGATTCAGGTGGTGATTTTTGCTTCGCAAAGCGAACTTTCATGCAAAAATCACGAGTTACTGCTCACGGAGTGAACAGTAACGTTTTTTGGTTACTGGAAAAATTCCACCGGATCGACCGGTTCTCCATCTTTTTGCAGTGCAAAATACAGATTGCTTCCTTCTAATGCAAAATACTTCGTAGGCTCACTCACAAATCCGATCGTATTGCCCATTTCCACATAAGCACCTGTTTCATAAGGAACTTCCTTAAGTTGTCCGTAAATCGCCGTATAACCATCTCCGATATCCATCGTAACAGTATATCCGGTCACTTCATTTGTGGAAATATCAACGATCTTCCCGCTTGCGGCTGCTTTTACTTTGTCATTTACATTTCCCGAAATGATGACCGCCGGATTGTATTTGTACTGGTCTAAGGTTGTAAAATAAACCGTCTGATCCATACTGTAATCTAAGATGACCGAACCGCTGACAGGCCAGAGCAGTCCGGTTTCTGTATCAAAATGCAGTTCTCCTGCTGCCGGCTTTTTTGCTGCTGTTTCTGCTGTCTGTGTGTCAGCTTCTACGGCTGCATCTTCTTTTGCGATCGTTGCTGTTTCGGTATCTTTCATTTCACTGCTCTTAGGTTCGATCACTGCAGACGCCCTTGCTGTCTGTTCTTCTGTGTCCTCCTCTTTGATGTCTGCCTTTGCCGTTACAGAATTTTTGATCTCCTCTTTCTGCTCGGTGTCTTTGACTGCCACCTGCTGTTTTTGGGGTTCACTTTTTTCCCTGCCGCTATAGAGATAGACTCCGGTAAATCCTACTGCTGCGATCAGCATACATACGACTGCGATCTTATACCTGTTTCTCCAGAAAAATGTATTTGTCTTCCTCATTTCATCACCATCCATAGTCATAATATTTACTTGCTGACTATAGTCTGTGCGTATTTTGAGGTTTTATTCAATTCTATTGGGATACAAATTCAATTTCTGTATAAAAATATTCTAAAATCTCCTTATAAGAATATCCCTGCTCTGCCATTGCGTCTGCCCCATACAGACTGCAGCCTAACCCATGCCCGACACCTTTTGTCACGACCCGGATCCTGCCGTCCACTTCCTTTAAGGCAAATGCGGAAGAATCCCAGTCATATAACAGACGGATCTTCTCTCCTGAATAAGCAGTCCCTAAAACTGTACACTCTGTCACATATCCGGCTTCATCTTTTTTTGTGACAGAGATCTCAGAAAGCAGTTCTGCCGCTGTTTTTCCTGCTGATATATCTGCTGCATCTCCGAATAATTCCCTCCCTTTTTCCACAAATTCCTGCGGTGTATAAAAGACCACTTTTAAAAAATCTGGGGATATGATATCGGTTCTGCTGTCCTTGCTTTTTAAATATGGGAAATCTTCGTTTTGATATATTGAATTCGCATTGCGCGTATATCCTGCACTACATTTATGAAAATCTGCTTTGATATATTCTCCATTATAAGTCATGACAACTCCTTTGGTTGCTTCGATACTGCTCTCTAACCGGCTGTAATATTCGGAAAAATTTTCTTCGCCGAATATGCGGATCATTTCTCCTTTTGTCAGTCCTTCGGGAAGATCTTCTCCCCTTTTGATTGCCCTGTAACAGTTTGTCCTTGCAATGACTGCCTGTGCTTTGAGTGCTTCAATCTCTGTTTCCATCGTTACTTCATTTGCAATGATACCGGTCAATATATCTTCATCGAAATCCGTTTCTTTTGTCTGATACGCAGTCTTATCTTTTTTTGCAATGACTGGATCTTTTTGTCCCTGCTGCATGACAAGCGTAAATACGACCGGAATCAGTATAAATAATACAAGTCCACATAAAATACGATATAAAAAATGCTTCATACTATAGTGTATGAAGCACTTTTTTTAATTATGCTTTTATAATGGAATGCATGATATTGCTTAACTTTGCAAACTGCTCTAATGTCAGGGCTTCTCCCCGGATATTGACCGGTACGCCAAGTGCTGTGATGCTTTCCTGTATCTGCTCTTTTGACAATGGAATGTCCGGTGCATTATTCAGTCCATTTGCTAATGTTTTCCTGCGCTGGTTAAAAGATGCCCGTATGATGCGGAACATCAGTTTTTCATCTAAAACGTCTACCGGTACGGTTTCATGCCGCATCAGACGGATCACTGCACTGCCGACATTCGGTCTTGGCATAAAACAGTTCGGCGGCACATTTGCTACGATCTCCGGTTTTGCATAAAACTGTACGGCTAGAGAAAGTGCACCATAATCTTTACTGCCCGGTCCTGCCTGCATACGGTCTGCCACTTCTTTCTGCACCATAATGGTGATCGATGCGATCGGCACATGGCTTTCAAACAGTCCCATGATGATCGGTGTCGTTATATAATATGGAAGATTTGCAACTACTTTGATCGGTCTGCCCTGATTTTTCCGCTGTGCTAATTCCTGTATATCTACTTTTAAGATATCCTCATGGATCACTTCCACATTATCATATTCTTTTAACGTATCTTTTAAGATCGGGATCAGGTTATTGTCGATCTCAACCGCAGCCACTTCTCTTGCATTTTCACAAAGATACTGTGTCATGGTTCCGATCCCCGGCCCGATCTCTAATACAAAATCATCTTTTGTGATACCTGCTGCATCAATGATCTTTTCTAATACATGGGTATCGATCAAAAAGTTCTGTCCGAATTTTTTCTGGAAATTAAATTTATATTTCTGTAATACCTCAATGGTATCTTTTGGATTGCCTAAATATGCCATATGCTTCTCTCTCTCATTTTTTTTAAGGATAGCACACGCCCTTTAAAAATGCAAGAATCGCAGGTTTTACTCTACGTTTTTCAAAGCCTCATCCATCGGGATCCGTTTGATCCTTCCAAAATCAAAGAACAGCACTATGAGATATCCGATCAGCACAAATCCAAACATCTGTAAATATCCGACCGACTGCATGACAAACGCAAACCAGCCGCTGTAACTAAACATGATGATTTTCCATGCCAGCTTCATAACAGATACACCAATCAGCGTGCCTAATGCCGCTTCAATGACCACCACGATCGTTGTGGACATCAGATACAGGCTTGCAATTTCCTTATTGTCATATCCTAAGATCTTCGTCATAGAAATTGCATTTTCATTTTTTTCAATAATGATCTTTGTCAAGAGGTAGATCAGTACGGTTGATAACAACACGCACAAAATCTGGAAATACTGCATCATCGAGCCCATCGTGTGATCTAACTGGTCACTCATCTTCGTAATATCCCGTTCTGTAATCACCGTGGCAATATCATCTTTGGAAATATCGGTGATCTCGCGATCACTAAGATAACCGGTAAATTCTTCGTCATCATAGTCAAACATTTCACGGAAACGCTCGACCGGCATAAATACAGCAATGCTCTGGCTCCTGTCATATGTGCCTGCGATTTTAAAATGATACTGCTTATTTTCATATTTTTCATCGAGATCAACTGTATCACCGACTGCAAGATCATATTTTTCTGCAAATGAGTCAGAGATGTAAACCGTATTTTCCTTTAGATCGTCAATATCTTTGATCTTTACATATTTGCTGTCCGGCTCTACTCCGTATACGGAAATCTCCTCGTCAATGGAATTTCCTTTTTTCTGCAGGGAAGTCAGACAGAATCTTTCTGCGTCTTTTACTTTTGTATCGATCACGTTTTTATCTTCGTCCTGATAGGATTTTAAGATATACTGGTACTTAGAAAACATCAGCTCTGTCACATGATCCTGATAATAATCTAACGTCGATGGCATTCCGACTGCCATGGCTAACATGACCATGATAAATGAAATTCCCGCAAGCAGAATGATATAGTTCGGCAGGTTCTGGAAAATGATACGCAGACGGAAACGGTTGATGAATTTCCATTTCGGTAAACGCATTGCCTTTTTGCGTTTCGTCTTTTTTAAGTCATGGCGTAAAAACTGTAACGGCGTATGCTGCATCATTCTTACGATCACGATCAGATTCACAATGACCATCAGGCACACCGGAATCAGTGTGGTCTTAAGAAATGCCTCTGCATTCCAGATTGTTTCATAGGCCGGCAGACTGTAGCTTGAATAATACATGGAAACGACAACATTTTTAAACACTGTATAGCCTAACAGATTGCCCACGATAGCTGCAACAAAAGTTACGATGACCGGTGTGGAAATGTAATGAGCGATCAATTCGCCTTTTGTATATCCAGATGCTCTTAAAGTTCCGATTGCTGAAGATTCTTTTGTAATTGTATTGCTGATCGTAATGGCAAAGATAAATGCAATGATCACGATCAGAATATCTAAGAGTACTCCTCCCATTGCCTCATCGGAGCTCATATCATCTGTTGCAAACGTGATTGCCGGATTTGCATATGCCGGCACATAATCTTCCATCTCATCCTCATATACAACTGTCTGTGTCAGAAGTGCTTTTAAGAAATCATCCGAAGCATTCTTTTCTTCCTGTTCTGTTTCTTTTCTATCCTCGCAGCGCCATGCATACGCATAATGAATGCTTTCTTTTAAACGGTCAAATCCTTCGTCTGTTACCATTCCTACATTAAATTTTAATGCATCAAACATCAGATCGGTTGTTTTTTCATGCAGAGTTGCATAATTGACATATGCGATCAGACCGGTAACTGTATACGTTTCTCCACCGACTGTAATCGTATCTCCCACAGTAATTCCCACATTATCTGCATGCATACGGTCAACTGCGATCTCATTTTCTGTTTCCGGTAACGCTCCATCTAATACACATGCAAGGTTCACATCGTCTGTCTTAGCATATACACGGATCGTTCCATCGGATCTGCCATCGTTATCGTGATCTTCGCTTTCATTACGGAAGAAATCTTCGTAGACATTTACCTTCTCTGCTTTAAAATCAGGATCGTTTAACTCATAGTCTTCTTCCGCTTCTTTATATTCTTTATCAATCTTATCAGAAACCTCTTTCCAGGCTTCATCATATGCCATCTGATACATTTCATTATGTTCGGTACCAAAGGTTTCTTCTAACTTCTCCTCTAATTCCTTTTTGGCTTTGTCGGTATAATATTGTTTTACATCGGCTTTTTCTCCTGTTTCGATTGCTTCTAACAAGTCTTTGTCTGCTTTTTTCTTTAATTCAAAATGACCGTCTTCTCTTTTATACTTTGTGACACTCTCTGTTGCCGCCTGCATCATACTTCCGTTTGCAACATACATTCCTGATACAAACCCGATCGTTAAGATCAAAAAGAGTGCTACCACTAAATATTTTTTCCAGTCACCGAAAAATTCTCTTGAAATACGTTTTTTTAAGGGATTTTTAATCTTTTTATTCTTCATATCACACACCCCTTACCACTCAAGATCAGCCGCCGAAACCTTATTGGTATTGATATGATTATAGCGGACTGCACCATCACGCAGTTTGATCACATGATCTGCCATATCTTTGATCGCTTCATTATGTGTTACCATGATCACCGTATTTCCGTATTTCTTATTTACGTCCTCGATCAGCTTTAAGATCTCTTTAGAAGTCTGATAATCTAATGCTCCGGTCGGCTCATCACAAAGCAAGATATCAGGATTCTTAACGATCGCCCTGCCGATCGACACACGCTGCTGCTGTCCGCCGGAAAGCTGGTTCGGAAGTTTGTAGCGGTGGTCATAAAGCCCTAGTGTATGTAACAGATCGTCAATATCAAGCGGCGTATCGGATAAATAAGCACCGACTTCAATATTTTCTTTGACATTTAGATTTGCGATCAGATTGTACATCTGGAATACATAACCTAAATGCTTTCTTCTGTATTCGGTCAGCTTCTTTTCTCCTAAATCCTCTAACTTATCCCCATTGATGGAAATATAACCGGAATCTGCACCGTCAATTCCACCGATGATATTAAGCAGTGTGGATTTTCCGGAACCGGAAGGGCCAAGCAGTACGCAGAACTCGCCTTTTGCAACGGAAAAATTCATTCCCCGAAGGACTTCCTGCCGTGTTTCCCCACTTCCGAATCCTTTCTGTAAATCAACGATCTCTAAAAATTTCTTTTCATTCTCTGGCATATAAACTCCTCTCCCTTTTACCTTTTCTATGAATTAGCGGTGAAATAAGCCTTTCTTTACATACGGTTCTGTCTGCATGGACACTAACTCATATCCTGTATCTGCGATTGCTTTTTTTAATGCTTCTTCCTCTAGCGGTTCTTCTGTGATGATCTCCGTTTTGCCTTTCTTATGCGAAGACGTCACTTTGTTTACCTGAAACTGTCTGCGGATCGTGTCATTGATATGGGATTCACACATCCCGCAGGACATTCCGTTTATGTCTAATGTCTGTTTTACCATAACTGCCTCCTGTTTTCTCTTATTGAGAGATTATTACATTTTAGTTAGTTTTCGCTAACTATTATAGCATGTTTTTCCATTTTGTCTTGTGGTGCAGGTGAGAAAGTTTATCAGTTATGTAGATTCGGGTGTCAAAAGGTGGTTCACAGCTTTGTGCAATCTGCCAGTCAAAAAACTTGAAACCGCCTTTTGACACCCGAATCCTATACACAAAAAAAAGACCTATCTAAGTTCCATCACTTAGATAGGCCCACACAAAAATTACTAATTCTCTTTAAAGTCTTCAATCAACTCATACATCGCCTCTGCGGAATTGAAATTATCCGGAATGATCTCATCACTTGGGATCAGCACACCGTAGACTTCTGCGACCTCCGATATGATTGAGATGATATCTAACGATTCTAACAGCCCGTCATCAACTAATGCCTGCTCCTTTGTAAAATCCACATTTGGTTTGATCTTCTTAAGTAATTTTAAAAATTCTTCCATCTGTTTATGCATCCTTTCTTTCTGATTCTTTGATATATTGTCTGATCTCCTTGCGGAGAAGACTACCTTTAAACGTTTTCGGCAGTTGATCCGTATAATAAATGGCTCTCGGCAGTTTGTATGCTTCTACTCTTGCCTGTAGATAATTGAGAAACTCTGCTTCATCATACGCCTCTTTTTTTACGACCAGCATGACCGGCACTTCTCCGGTGATCGGATCGGTTTTCGACGTATAGGCACAATCTGCGATCTTCTCATATCCTCTTGCACAATCCTCTATTTCAGCCGGTGAGATCTTGCTCCCGCCATAATTGATGATATCATCTGCCCTGCCGACTAAGATACAGCGGCCTTCTTCATCTAAATATGCCATATCTTTTGTTTTGACAAATCCATCTTCTAAGGTATCTTTTGTCAGTTCCGGTTCCTTATAATATCCTTCCATGACGATCGCCCCGCCCCATGAGAGCAGAGCCGGATGGTCTTTATCTGTTTTTTTAACCGGATTTCCTGCTTCATCCATAAAGCGGATAATGGAATTAACGGTCGGTCTTCCGATACAGCCGGTTTTATCGTCTTCGCTGTTAAAATCTAAGATACACGAACAGCCTGCTTCCGAAGCCCCATAAAAATTATAAAGCCTAGTCTGCGGCATCAGCTGCAGCAATCTCTGTTTATCCGCCTCCTGAAGCGGTGCAGAACCGATCTGGATATAATCAAGCTGATTGGCATATTCTGCAATCCGGTCACCTGATAACTGAAAAACCATATTTAAAGATGCCGGAGATAATGCCATGGCTGTCGCATGGTAAGTATCTAATAATTTCCATAAAACACCGACAAAAACCATGCCATCCATCAGACATACCGTACCGCCACGGACCATATCCGACTGATAACGCCTGAGTCCATAGGCATGATTTAACGGCATCGGAATGATCTCCACATTCTGCTTTCGCATATGCGTTCCTTCGATCACATTTTCTGCGATGGCTACATCATTTTTGTGCCGGATCAGTACACCTTTTGACTGTCCGGTCGTTCCGGTCGTAAATAAAAGCATCGAGCGTTCATCTGCCTGTGGAAGGGGAAGGTCGGCTTCTTCTGCATCTTCGATCAGTCCCATCAGTTCTTTTATCTGAAAAGTTCTGATCCCTTCTATATCAATATCTGCGATCACACAATGCGCATCTACCCACTCTGCAATTTCTGTGATACGCTCCGGCTTTGTCCCTTTCTCTACCGGTATCACAAGTGCCCTGATATACTGCAAGGCAGAAAAAATGACCAGATAGTTGATATTCTGTGTGCATTTTAAGAGCACATGATCTCCTTTTTTCATTCCCTGCTTTAACAGTACAGCTGCCATTTTTTTGATCAGATACCAGTATTCTTGATAAGTCACTTTTTTCCGCAGTTCACAGACCGCTAATGCGTCCGGCTGCTCTTTGGCATATTGGCATATGTAACCTAAAACACTTTCCTGTTTCATTTTTATCTAAACCATCCTTTCTGCATCAGCCACCATGCACTGACACTCATAATACAGATAACGATCAGTGTGAGCCACAAGCCCTTCCGGAACATATAAGAAGGTTTTAACCCATAACCAACCGGCACGCTTCGTATGGAAGTCGGAAGGATATAGGAAAGATTGACTCCGATAGTTGCTATATATACATATGGAAGGGGATCTGATCCGATCCCTTTGATAACAGAGATCACGATCGGAACGGCCACTGCCGCCGTTGCGGTATTCGAAGTCACATCGGATAAGAGGATCGTTACCATGACAATAACTGCGACGGTTAAAAATCCACCCGTCAGACCTAGTTTAGACACCCACTGTCCGATACATGCATCTGCACCTGTCGCTGTAAGCAATGTTCCTGCTGCAAGTCCTCCTGCAAAAATATACATTAACGACCAGCTTACTTTTGTCTGCACATGCTGCCACTTTAAGATCTTTTCTTTTTTCTCATCACGTATCAGAAAAGATATGACTGCTGCAATGATAAATACATAAGCCGGTTTTAAATTTGCTAACCAGCCTGCATACAGATTTCTGGTAAATGCCAGCACTGTTGCAGCTAAAAATATCACAAGGTAAATGCCTTCCACACGGCTGATCTTATGCATCTGTCTCCGCATCTTGATAAAATATTCTTTTGAGCCTTCCAAAGAAACTCCTTTGGGTTTGATGCAGACTAAATAGATGCAGTTTGAGATCAGTAACAGCAGCATGATTGGAGCAAATTTTACCACCCAGTCGATATACATATATTCTTTTCCGGTCAATTCCTGTATATAATTGATCACCACAAGATTCATGGCTCCGCCAAGTGGTGAGGCAAGCCCGCCAACTCCGGCTCCCCATGCGATCGACATAAGTATGAGCGATGCCGGTTCACTTTTTGATACATCAGTAATATTCAGATAACGCAGCATCGAAACGGCGATCGGTGTGATTGCAGCTACAACTACTGCATTGGGTAATACTGCAGATAAGACTGCTGATAATAAAAACCAGAATAAGATCTGCGTCGTCAGCGAAGTACCTGTGATACTTAAAAAGGTACATGCAATCCGTTTATCAAGTCCGACAATCTCCCATGATACCGTAAGGATCGATGCCCCTAACAGCAGAAGGATCGTTTCTGATGCATAATTTGCGATCACCTTTGTCATATCTGTCATGGAAAACAGTGCATTGACAACGATCGGCAGAAAAGCGGTTATCGCATAATCCACTGCTTCTGTAATCCACCAGTAAGCCATCCACAATACCGTCCCGACTGCGGCTCTTGCGGCAAACGTTGTAAAAATGGTATGTGGCAGAAAACAGACACATAATAAAAATAATACAACACCAAAAACTCTGTGAAATATTACACAATCAAATACTGATCCCTGATTTGTTCTTTTTCCCATACTTATCACTCCTGTTCCTTACAATTTTCTTCCCATTGTGCTAAAAGTTCTGCTTCTTTTTCCTTCCATGCGGCAACGGATGTATCCCAGTCTTTCTTTTGTGTGCTGTTTAGTTTATTTTCAAACCGGTAATGTGTACTAAGATATTCAGCTAAATAGTCGGTTACTTTGTTTGCACCTGCGATATTGGTGTGGTAGAGATTATAAAAATCTGTTGATAGATCCAGACCTATTTCTTTCTTTTCTGCATTTAAGTTCAAATATGAATAACCTTTTTTCTCCATATATGCATCTAACTGCAGCTGCAGGGGATAACGATATTTTGTTGCAATATATGGTGTGGCAATAAATAAGATCTTTGTATTTAATTTTTCTGCTGTCCTTACAATTTCATCTATGATCTGATGATCTTCTTCTAACAGGACCAATGTGCCATCCGGTTCAATCTTCGTTTCTGACTGTTTCTCCACCTTAGAGATCTGCGTAGCTGATTTATAAATATCTCTGCCTGACGTCAATCGTTTTTTCCATTCTGTCCATGTGCCATTCAACAAATTATCATGGTACTTCAATAATGGGATCTGCCATTCGATTTCCGGATTGCCGGCATCTTTTTGTAAAATATCATGTATCATCCTCATCCGGACGAAAGATGGTTTCATTCCTGCAGATATTGTACTAAAAAGGTACTGCTGTTTTTCTTTATCCGTTTGTTCTTTGTATTCACTTGTTCTATATGTAACTAACTGCCTTGTTTCAACTATAAAAAGATCAACCTTCTGGCTTTTCACTGCTTCTTCCATAATATAGGGAACTGTATGTATATCCTGTCCGCTCTGTGCGATCATAAATGATGTAAACCCGTACTTTTCATATGCCCTTGTCGGTATCCAGTAACGATAGATCGAACTGGATCCGATAGCAGCAACATTCAATGTATCCTTATCTTCCGCATAAAAATAATGCCATTTATCAAAATCCTCATCAAACGGTCTGACTAAAACTCCTAATTCACCAACGATCCACAGCAGCATACAAAAGAACGCTGCAATAGCGATCACTCTTTTTAAATCCTGTCTGATCTTCTGTTTCATCCTGCATTCTCCCATCTGCCTTTAAAACTGTTCATAGATAAATGCTGCTCCCGCTCCCTGTCCATAGACACCGAAGCAAAGGATCACAAGGATTCCGGTAAGTACAACTCCCATCTGTAACAGCACATTCTGTTTATCTAACCAGTCACGTATTGTCATTTCTGCCTGCTTTTTCTCCATGATCTCCTGTACCACCGAAACACCGGAAAGGAAAATGACACAGATCAATACCACACACCACTCATTGACTGTAAGCGGAAAACTTTCTACCGTATAAACGGTCTGTGTCCTTTTGAACATGGAACTTATCATATGAAATGAATCACTTAGCCCATTTCCCAAAAAGATCAGCCTTCCTACCACACATAAAAAGAATGTCCGAAGCATCTGAAAGATCTTAAAGAGTATATGCTCTGTCGGGATCTTAAGCCTTGTATTCACTGCCATAAGCGGCTGTTCAAAGATTGTCGACAGACAGATCAAGATGCCATGATAGATTCCCCAGCCAATATAATTCCAGTTTGCCCCATGCCATACTCCAGTCAGCACCCAGACACAGAGTATCGGCATCACAGAGGCTATATTTCTACCCAATTCATTCCCAAACCGTTTTCTTGCTGCCGTATTCCACTTGAGGAATACCTGCGATGTCGACACCGGATAAAATACATTTTCCCTGAAAAATTCTCCAAGCGATATATGCCATCTCCGCCAGAACTCCGGTAATGTTTTTGAAAAATACGGACGTTTAAAATTCTCTTTTAATGTGATCCCAAGACATTCCGATGCTCCCCGTATGATATCCATACATCCTGAAAAATCACAATAGATCTGAATGGAATATAAAATACCTGCGATCAGGAATATGTATCCTTCATAATTTCCTGCCGATCCTATGACTGCTGTGACAAATGCTGACAGCCGGTCAGCGATCACAAGCTTCTTAAAATATCCCCAGACCATCAGATACAGACCTTTTTTTATAACAGAATAGCAAAAAGCATGTTCCACAAACAGTTCTTTTCCGGTACTTTCATATCTGCCGATCGGACCTTGCGTAATGTGCGGAAAATAAAGTACATAGGTAAGATATTTTAAAAAATTCTGCTGTGCATGGATCTTCCCATGATACAGATCCATCAGATAGGAGATCATCATAAATGAATAAAATGAGATTCCAAGTGGTGCAGCCAGTTTCCATACCGGAATGATTCCATGGTCCATATGCCATAAGAGCATATTGATATTTTCAATCAGAAAACTGCTGCCTTTAAACACGATTAAGATTCCGATCACAGCACATAATGCCACAGTAAGCATCCTCTTACGTTTCTGCTTCATTTCATTTTTGATCTTACGTGCACTTCTTCTGTCAGCACCTTCTAAAAGCTGTTCCTGCTGGTCTAAATTTTTTTGCATAAAAAGAGAACAAATATAAACGATACCTGCCGTTATGGTAACGATTCCTAAATAAAACACACCGGCAGATGCATAAAATATCAGACTTGCTGCAAGTATTACGATCCACTGTAACTTTTGTAAGTTTTTTGGCAGAGCGTAATACACGAAGCAGACAAGTACAAAAAATACTAAAAATCCATAAGATACTACAGACATCTCTTTCTTCCTTTGCATTGTTTTCTATTTCAAATAGCACAATGCAGAGTATAAGATATGAACTTAAAGACAAGCTAAATTTTTAAAAAAATTTGAAATTTAATGATTCCATCATATACAGAATGCGCTGTGATCCTTCCTTTGTGCAGTTCTGCAATCGTTTTTGCCGCAGAAAGTCCGATCCCATACCCGCCGGTTGCAGAGTTTCTCGACGAATCTGCCCGATAAAAACGCTCAAATAATTCGTCGTGTTTTCCTTTTTTCATACCTGCTGCATGATTTTCGATCTCAAAAACGATATTTTTTCCGATTTTCTTAAGGCTCACAAAGATCATCGTACCATCATCTGCATATTTGACGGCATTGTCAAGCAGGATTGAGAACATCCGCTCTAACATATCGGCATCTGCCTGTATCATAAGTGCCGGATCGATATCTGCTTTTAACTGCTTGTTATGCTTATCTGCAACTGTTTCAAACTGTTCGCAGACTTCTGTGACCATATCTGACAAAATCACTTTATCGGTTTGTGAGAGTTTTTCAAATTCCTCTAACTTTGCAAGCATGATAAGCTGTTCCGTTAGCTTAGAAAGCCGTTTGATCTGGTTACGGGTACTTCTTGTCCACTCACTTTCTCCGGTTGTTAATTCAATCACATCCGTATTGGCATCAATGATCGTCAGCGGTGTTTTGATCTCATGTCCGGCATTTGTAATAAAAGTTTTCTGTTTCTCATAGCTTTCCTTTACCGGTTTTACCACATAACCCGAAAAGAGCCAGACGGGAAAAATAAGAATTAACAATTCCACTAAAGCACTAAATATATTATTTTTTATAAGTGTCTGACATGTCTTAAGCTGTCCTTTTGCATTGACAAACACATAGATTGTATTTTCTCCTCTGTTTACCGCACGATATTTCCGATACTTATAATATCCCTCTGTTTTATGTTCCCGATACAGACCGGACACGATTTTTTCTGCTTTTTTTTCATCTACTGTTCTTGTATTATGTGTATTGGCTGCTACCATTTCCCCTTCTGCATTGATCGTTACTGTGAAGAAACGGACACCATTTAAAATTTCATCAATTTCATCCTTTCCTTCATTATCCCGGTTTTGATATATAGGTTTTTCTGTATCACCCTCTATATCAGTTTTATATACATGAGCTTCTGCATGTTCTATTTCATCTAAATTTTCAATAATGACGGATAAATTTTCTTCGATTTCCTTTTGGACACGCACATGATATGACAGACTTGTCAGTCCCACAATCAGAAATACCACGATAAAAAAGGAACTCATTGCTATAAAGATAAACCGTTTTCGTAATTGTTTAATCATTTTCCCTCTCCAATGCGAAACCGATTCCCTTTGCGGTACGGATCACAGCTTTTGAACCTAATTGTTTTAAAATTCTCCGCAGTCTTGAAATATATGTCCAGACCACGTTATTTTCCACATCACTGTCACATCCCCAGACTACTTCAATAAACTGCCCTGCAGACAACACACATCTTGGATTTATGATCAGCATTTCCATGATCTGGTATTCTTTATTGGCAAGATATACCCACTCACCTTTACATCCTAACTGAAATGTCGTTGGTGATAATTCTAAATCTTCAAAAACCAGTTTTGTATCCAGTTCTGTGGTTTTTCTACGCATCATCGCACGCACGCGTGCTAAAAGTTCTTTCGTTGCAAACGGTTTTGTCAGATAATCGTCTGCTCCGCAGTCTAAACCAAGCACCTTATCCTCAAGTGCCGACTTTGCAGATAAGATCAGTACCGGCACCTGATTGCCTTTTGCGCGGATCTTTTTTAATACGGAGATACCGTCTAATTTCGGCATCATCACATCTAAGATCACACCATCATAACTGCCATTTTCTAAATATTCTAATGCTTCCATTCCATCATAGACTTCATCTACGGAATAATGGTTATATTTTAAAACGGTCACCAATGCTCTCGATAATTCTTTTTCGTCTTCCGCTAATAACAGCCGCATGTTTTACCTCCTGAGCGTGTCATATATACTTTCGTATCCTTCTTAGTAACTATTCAGAACCCCACTCATATATTCGCAAAACCGCATGATAAATCGTGCTTTACCGCTGCTTTGCAGCTATTTTGCTCATATATGGGGCGGTGGCTCTATTCGAGCCACCTTACGAATCATAAAAACTGCTACTTACATGCAAGCATGACGTATCAATTTTTATGATTCTACTGAATAGTTATCTTTCTTATTATAATATATTTACTTAAATACAACCTAAATTTTCCTGTTGCATTATGCGAACATATGTGCTATTATATGCCTAGAACGTATGTTTGTAAGTATTTACATGTATTCAAGTTACTGTCTGATCAATACATCTTATTAAAAAGGAGTCTGCCATGACCGCTGCTGATAAAACACCTGCACTTTCTGCATCTGCCTATAAGAATATTCCTTCTGTCCACTTCTCTCCTTCCTTAATGGAGAAGCTTGCGATCTTAACGGATGCGGCAAAATATGATGTTGCCTGCACGTCAAGCGGTGTCGACCGGCGGGGAGATGGAACCGGTATCGGCAATACGATGTCCTGTGGTATCTGCCATACATTTGCTGCCGATGGACGATGTGTTTCCCTGCTTAAGATCTTATTTACCAATGAATGTATCTTTAACTGCTCCTACTGTCAGAATAACTGTAATTCTGATATTCCGCGTGCAACTTTTACACCGGAGGAGATCTGCACGCTTACGATTGAATTTTACCGCAGGAATTATATTGAGGGACTTTTCTTAAGTTCCGGCATCATCATCAGTCCGAATTACACGATGGATCTGATCTACCAGACGCTCTACCGTCTTAGAACAGTATACCGCTTTCAGGGTTATATCCATGTCAAGGCAATCCCAGGGGCCGATCCGCTTCTGATTGAAAAGACCGGCTATTTAGCTGACCGTATGAGCATTAACCTTGAACTTCCAACCAGCGATTCCCTGCGTAAACTTGCCCCCTGCAAATCCCGCAATACGATCTTAAAGCCGATGCGGATGATACAAAATGGCATTACGGATAACAAGCAGGAATTGACAGTCTACCGCAAGGCTCCGAAGTTCGTTCCTGCCGGTCAGAGTACCCAGATGATCATCGGCGCAACCCCCGAAAATGATTTTCAGATCATGAGTGTTGCAGAAGGACTCTACCGGAATTTTGACTTAAAGCGGGTATTTTATTCTGCTTTTGTAAATGTCAACCATAACTCTGGTCTTCCCGTCTTACCGGGTGGTCCGCCTCTTCTTCGGGAACACCGTCTCTATCAGGCAGACTGGCTGCTCCGTTACTACCATTTTACCGTAAATGAACTCTTATCGGAAGACCGTCCGAACTTTAATATCTATTTAGATCCGAAATGTGACTGGGCATTACGGCACTTGGAATATTTTCCGGTAGAAGTTCAGACTGCCGATTATAAGACACTGCTCCGTGTGCCGGGGATCGGTGCAAAGTCTGCAAGCCGGATCGTAAAAGCCCGCCGGGGCAGCCGCCTGGATTTTCCCGACTTAAAGAAAATGGGCGTGGTTTTAAAACGTGCCTTATATTTTCTCACCTGTTCCGGACGTATGATGTACCCGACAAAGTTAGATGAAGACTATATCTGCCGGAATCTGCTCTCCGACCGCACACAGATCCCGCAGGATCTGCGGGAGAGTAATTACAAACAGTTATCCCTGTTTGATGATATGTCTATGATCTCCTGAATCATAGTTCGATATACTAAAAGCCCTCCGGGTATGAACTAAAGTACATTCTACCAGAAAGGAGCCGCCATATTATGTACATTTTTCAATGCGAAGACAGCATCGACGGTATTTTTACCGGCGTGTATGATGCATGGGCAAGCCATTATGGTCACAAACACATACAGCTTAGTTCTGATAACAGTGGCAATCTTATGTTATTTTCAGAATATATACCGGTAATTCCTGATAGTGACAAGAGCCGTAAAGTTTCCCGGACAATGATCACTCGTTTAGGAACGGATTTTTACGAAACGATCTGTAAGTGTGCCATGGCAGACAGCCATTGCCGGAAATTAACGATGGATAAAGCAAATGCGATCTATCAGACGATCGTTATGGCACTTGCACTGCCGGAAGGTGCAAAAGTGTTGGAATATCTGAGTGAACCCTGCATTTCCTGCATCTTTGAACTCTGCAGACAGACTGCGAATGAAGGTCATCACCTCTTGGAATTTTTACGTTTTTATGAACTTAAAAGCGGAATTTTGTTTGCACAGATCCATGCGAAGAATGATGTCCTTCCTATTTTAGCCACACACTTTACCGACCGCCTCCCATTAGAGAACTTTATCATCTATGATGCCTCACATCAGATGGCTGCTGTCCATACATCATCGAAAGATTATCTGATCGTCGATGCCAGCACATTAAATTTAGATTTAACAAAAGAATATTCTTCTGAAGAAGAGGGATTTCGCAAACTCTGGTGTACTTTTTTTGATTCGATCGCCATCGAAGCCCGAAAAAATCCCAAATTACAGAGCCAGAATATTCCCAAACGTTTCTGGGATGATACAGTCGAACTGAAATAAACAAATCTTATCCGTTTCTTTACTGTTTTTTTTCCTATAGCGTGCTATAATGTAGTGGGTTATCTGTAACCCTTTTTTTTAGTAGAACGTAACCTTACAAAATACAATGGTTGCACAAGATTATATCATGCCATGGAGGAAGATTATGTTAAAGGCAAAAAAACCCGGCAGACAGGGATTAAATATTATTATTGTAGGCTGTGGAAAAGTAGGTTCTACACTGATCGAACAGCTTAGTAAAGAAGGACACGATATTACAATTATTGATAAAAATGCCCAGAAGGTTCAGGAAATTGCTAATCTTTATGATATCATGGGTGTCGTTGGAAATGGTGCAAGCTACAGTGTACAGATGGAAGGCGGCATTGAAAATGCCGATCTGATCATCGCTGTTACGAATTCCGACGAATTGAATCTGCTTTGCTGTACAATTGCAAAACAGGTTGCTAACTGTGCTGCGATCGCAAGAGTCCGTACACCGGATTACATCAGCGAGATCAGCTACCTGCGTGAACGGTTAGGTCTTGCTATGATCATCAATCCTGAATATGAAGCTTCCAAAGAAGCTGCTCGTATTCTCTATCTGCCAACTGCATTAGAAGTCAATTCATTTGCACATGGACAGGCAGAACTGATCAAGTTCAAAGTACCTAATGGTAATACCTTACATGATATGACGATCGCCCATTTAGGTAAAAATATCACCTCTGATATTCTGATTTGTGCAATTGAACGTGATGGTCAGGTATATATCCCTTCCGGTAATTTTCTGATCAAATCGGGGGATATCATTTCCTTTGTTTCCACACGTAAAGACGGTAAGCATTTCCTAGAGAAGATCGGTTTTAAGACACATCAGGTAAAAGATACCATGATCATTGGTGGCGGAAAAGCTGCTTACTATCTTGCAAAACAGTTATTGAACATGGGAATCTCCGTAAAGATCATTGAAAATGACAGAAAACGTTGTGAAGAATTAAGTATTCTCCTGCCAAAAGCCATTATCATCAATGGTGATGGTACAGATACCGAACTCTTAAAAGAGGAAGGGATCGAATATGCAGAATCTTTCGTTGCCTTAACAGGCATTGATGAGGAAAATATCCTTCTGACACTCCATGCAAGACAGGTTTCCAATGCGAAAGTGATCACTAAGATCAACCGCATTACCTTCCATGACGTGATCAGTAATTTGGATTTAGGAAGCGTTGTCTATCCGCGCTATATCACTTCCGAAGCGATCATTGCCTATGTACGTGCTAAACAGAATTCCATGGGCAGTAATATTGAAACACTCTATCATATGTTTGACCACAGAGTTGAGGCGATCGAATTTCGTGTAGATGAAGAATCAAAAGTAACCAATATTCCACTTATGAACCTTTCTTTGAAAAAAGATCTGCTGATCTCCTTTATCAACCGCAGCGGTTCCATCATTATTCCAAGCGGTCAGGACTGTATTCAGGTCGGTGATACCGTGATGATCGTTACAACACATACCGGATTTAACGATATTTTGGATATATTAGAATAACGGAGGATGGCATGAACAGTTCAATTATTCGATATATATTAGGAAGTGTACTGAAAATAGAGGGTTTATTTTTATTTCTGCCGGCAGGAATTGCCTGCATTTACCATGAACAGGAAGGCTTTTACTATGCAGGGGTTGCAGCTGCCTGCCTTCTGCTCGGCTTTCTTATGACCAGATGCAAACCGCAAAGCCAGGTATTTTACTTAAAAGAGGGATGTATCACTACTTCCTTAAGCTGGATCTTACTTAGTATCTTCGGATCCCTGCCTTTTTATTTGAGCGGTGAGATCCCATCATTTACAGATGCTTTATTTGAAACGATCTCCGGTTTTACAACAACCGGTGCAAGTATCTTAAGTGATGTAGAAGCACTCTCCCACTGTGCCTTATTTTGGCGCAGTTTTACACATTGGATCGGTGGTATGGGGGTTCTTGTCTTTTTACTTGCAATCATTCCGTTAAGCGGTGGTTCCCATATCAACCTGATGCGTGCAGAAAGTCCGGGACCTTCTGTCGGGAAACTGGTGCCAAAGATCAAACATACCGCAAGGATCCTTTATATCATCTACTTTATAATGACCGTCCTTGAGATTATTTTTCTGCTTGCCGGAAAAATGCCTTTATTTGATGCTTTCACTACAAGTTTTGGCACTGCGGGAACCGGTGGATTTGGTATTAAAAATGACAGTTTTATGAGCTATTCCCCCTATCTGCAATGGGTTGTGACAATCTTCATGATTTTATTCGGAGTCAACTTTAATGCCTATTATCTGCTGATATTCGGAAGTGTAAAAAGGGCTTTATCTATGGAGGAGGTCCGAGGATATTTTGTGATCATTTTTGCATCCATTGCCATTATCTTCTTAAATATCTTACAGATGTTTGATAATGCCTCGGATGCTCTGCGGCATGCGTCTTTTCAGGTCGGCTCTATCATAACCACAACAGGATTTTCATCTGTGGACTTTAATCTTTGGCCAGAAGCAAGCAGGACGATCCTTGTACTTTTAATGTTTATCGGTGCATGTGCAGGAAGTACCGGCGGTGGGATCAAAGTTTCCCGTATCATGATCCTGATCAAGACCATTATCAAAGAACTCAACTCTTATCTACACCCTAAGAGCATCAAAAAGATCAAGTTTGAAGGAAAAGCAGTGGAACATGAAGTTGTCCGGTCGATCAACGTATACTTCATTACCTTTATCATCCTGTTTTCTACATCTGTATTTCTGATCTCCTTTGAGGGAAAGGATCTGATCACAAACTTTACTGCCGTAGCCGCTACAATCAATAATATCGGTCCGGGACTTGAACTGGCCGGTCCTGCACAGAACTTTGGACATTTTTCGATCTTTTCTAAATATGTCCTGATGTTTGATATGCTTGCCGGAAGATTAGAGCTGTTCCCATTACTGATCTTATTCCATCCTGCGGCATGGAAGGATCTGTTTACAAAGAAATTTATACAAAAACAATAATACAATTTGCAAATGCAGAATTTTCTGTCTAAAAATCTTTTTACAGAGACTTTCGACACAAATTTTACTACATAATAAACAGCCCGAATAAAGTGGTTGATGATAACCACCACTTTCGGGCTGTTTTTGGATATCTGCCTGTAATATTCAACGGCATCATCGTGATATTACTATCATCTATGCCAACGATAAATACATTCTGACTTTACCAACACTATCTGCACGCTTCTTCGATTGCATCTAATTCCTCTTTTGTAAATTTTGTATTTCCAACAATCTTGACATTTTCTAAGATCTGTGACGGTTTCGATGCTCCGATCAGTACGGATGTTACTTCTCCATCCCGTAAGATCCATGATAATGCCATCTGTGCCAGGGATTGTCCCCGTCCTTTGGCAATCTCATTTAGCATTCGTATCTGTGTAATACGTTCCGGTGTGACCGCACTTTCTTGTAAGAATCTGCCATCCTTCCTGATACGGCTGTCTTCCGGGATTCCATGCAGATACTTGTCTGTCAGAAGTCCCTGCGCCAATGGACAGAATGCAATGATACCACAGCCATTCCCAGCTGCAAAATGCTTCAGACCATCGGTTTCGATATCACGCTCAAACAGTGAATAGTTTCTTTGATTAATGATAAATGGCGTCCTTAACTCCCTCAAGATCTCCATTGCCTGTTTTGTCTGCTCTTTATTATAATTCGATATTCCGACATATAATGCTTTTCCGCTTTTTACAATGCCATCTAATGCAAGCATGGTTTCCTCTAACGGAGTTTTGGGATCTGGTCTGTGATGATAAAAAATATCCACATATTCCAAGCCCATCCGTTTTAAACTCTGGTCTAAACTGGCTACTAAATATTTCTTAGATCCCCAGTTGCCATACGGTCCCGGCCACATATCAAAACCGGCTTTTGTAGAAATGACCAGTTCGTCCCGATATGGTTTCATCACATCTTTTAAGATCCGTCCAAAGTTTTCTTCTGCTGCACCATAGACCGGTCCGTAATTATTTGCAAGGTCAAAATGTGTGATTCCTGCATCAAATGCTGTCATACACATATTTTTCATATTGTCATAATCAGCATTTGATCCAAAATTATGCCACATTCCCAAAGAAACTTCCGGCAGTTTCAAGCCACTGTTTCCACAACGGTGATACTGCATCTTATCATATCTTGTTTCATCAGCCTGATACATATTGTTGCCTCCTGAAATCATCCACATAATATTTTGAATAACTATTCAGTATCATTTAAGATCATAAAACTTGATACATCATGTCTGCATATAAAAAGCAGTTTTTATCATTCGCAGGGCAGCTCATGCAGAGCTGCTCTATATATTAAGCTGCCGGACTCCTTCAATGATCTCCCTACAGATCTCCTCTATGGATCTGTCGTCTGTTGCAACGATCAGATCTGCCGCTGCTTCGTATTTTTCCCGGCGTTTTTCCATCAGTTCACGGATATATTCTACATTCATATGTCCATTTAAAACCGGACGGTCGGTACTGTCCTTGATGCGCTCATAGATTGTCTGCGGTGTTGCCGTCAATAGTACGATCTTTCCGCTTTCTTTCATATGGGAAATGTTTTCCTGCCGTACCACGATGCCGCCGCCACAGGATACGATCGCCGGTTCATGGTCTTTTAAGCCGATCAGTGTCTGTGTTTCGATATCTCTGAAATGATTTTCTCCATATTTCTCAAAAATTTCAGAGATCGGCATCTTCTGGCTCTCAACGATCATCTGATCCATTTCTAAGCATTCTCTGTGCAGCATTTCCTTTAATTCTGCGGAAATCGTGCTTTTTCCTGTTCCCATAAATCCGATCAGAAAAATGTGATGTGTGATTGTTTCCATTTACAGAGTCCTCCTTAGCCGAATAATAATTTTTTTACGCCTTCTACCGGCATTTCTTTTCCGGTATATAGTTTAAAAGCTGCTGCACCCTGCCATACTAACATGCCTTCTCCGTTGATACAGATACAGCCGGCTTCTTTTGCTTCTTTTAACAGCTTTGTTTCCTTTGGATTATAAACAGCATCGCATACGACAAGACCTTTGCGGAATGCACTTAAGTCTTTTATGACACTCTCATCCTCCATCGGTTTCATGCCAACGATCGTTGCATTTGCAAATATTTCACTGGATTTTATCTCTGCTTTCATCTTCTGCTGATCAGCAATGTCATATACATTTACCGTACACTCCGGACAGGATTTTCTGATCTTCTCTGCAGTATCTAACGTTCTCTGGAAAAAATCGTCCTTAATATTAAAAATCGAAATCTCTCTTGCACCGGATAATGCAGACTGCACCTGAATTGCCGTTGCTGCACCGCCACCACCGGCAACAGTGATCTTCTTCCCTTTGATATCGATTCCATGATCTTTTAAATTATCTACAAATCCTTCTCCGTCTGTGATATGTCCGACTAATTTTCCATCTTCATTTACGATCGTATTGACTGCACCGATGATCTTTGCCGCCTCGGAAAGCTCGTCCATGTATTTTACGACTTCTGTTTTACATGGCATGGTCACATTACAGCCTCTCATATGAAAGGTGCGGATCGCTGTGACCGCATCTGCTACCTGTGGAATTTTTACATCAAATGCAAGATATGCATAGTCAATCCCTAATTTTTCAAAACAGTAATTATACATAGCCGGAGAACCGGAATGTCCTACCGGAGAACCGATCAACCCTAATAAACCTGTTGTTCCTGAAATTCTTTTTTCCATTTTAAGTATCCTCCTAGATATATTGTAAGCAGTGTCTATGCCCATTCTACAGGCTTTTTTATGATTTCACAAGTGGCAGAAAATCCGGTGTATCTCCACAGAAGAAACCGCCAAATGCCTGTATCACTTTCTGCATTGCCGTCTTAGCCGCTTCGTAATCGAGCGGATCGATCGATACTAAAAAAACCGTTTTGATATCATGTTCCTTCATATAAGCATCGGTCATCTCATCGGCACGGGCCATATCCACTGTTTCAAAATCCACTGATGATGCCGTTTCCGATGGCAGTTCTACTTCTAACACACCGGCTTCATCCCAGTACTCCATCTCATAATCCTCTTCTAATGCCTCTTTGATCTGTGCTAATCGCACTTCGTCCCGACACATATACATCCACTCTCTTGGGTATGTGGGAACACTTTTTTTCCTGATCTTTGCAAGTTTTGACTTATTTCTCATAAAAATCTCCCAATCTGTTTATTTATTTTTTAGAAACTTAAGGAAATCTTACCTTTTTATTCAAATTCAGAACACAATTTCCATATATACTATAAACATAAACAAAGGAGTTGTAAAGTCCTGTGGGGCTTGGTCGACTCCGTCAAAAAGCAATCCCGAAAGGGTTTACATATATCATACTTTTCTCCTTTTCCCTGATTCGGCAGCAGCCGGATACAGGGAATACTTTTTTCTTTCATTACTCCGTATAATTTCCCCAACGGCAGACCATACTAAAAGCGATAAATCCAGAAACTTTTTAGTAAAGGAGAAGCCCTATGATATTAACAGAAAAAGAAACACTTGCACTCAAAGAACTGCAGCAACAGGAAAAAGTCTGCATGGAACACTATACGCTTTATGCCAATACTGCCAAAGACTGTGGCCTGCGTGACTTATTCTCACAGATTGCACAAGACGAACAGGAACATTATCAGATGTTAGGAGAGGTATTAAAAGGCAAAATACCTTCTTTTTCTCATGCTGCTTCCAAAGCAGATGCATACCATCCAAAAGCTGCTTATGATCCTACCTCCAGTCAGACAGATAAACAGCATGATGCCCTGCTCTGTGCAGACAGTATCGGAAATGAAAAATTAGTTTCCGGCGACTACAATACCAATCTGTTCCAGTTTGCTTCTAATGATGTCCGTAAATTGCTGAATCATATTCAGACAGAAGAACAGGAACATGCTGAAATGATCTATAAATACAAACAGATCAACAATATGGCATAGTCTGCATCCTATGAGGAGCAAAACATCTTTTGCTCCTCATATCCTAGAATAGGTATATGTTTCCTGACTACCTGTGTTTTCTTCCAAACGCATGCAGTCTTAACATATGCCGGAAACACCACGGACTCTGCCCATACAAAAACAGCATCTTACCAGTCATTCTCCTGTATGGCCAGGTTATCATATGGTACAAGATACAATACATACCGTTGACCTGCTGTATCATCCAGCGGTATAGAGCGGTCATCTTTCCATAATGTGCACCGTCACACAGTACAACCGACACCTGCTCTCCCTGTATCTGACAGGCATCAGCCGGTATCTCTGTTTCTTTTAATCCATTCCAGAATGCCTGTGCCATCGCAGATGATCCAAATGTAAGACTTACATACATCTTTAGCGTTTCCGGTGGTCCGAATACTCCCATAGCAAAAACTGCCAGCCACCAGTGGTATTTTTTTTCTGTGAAAAGCTTTCTGCCCTTTCGTTCCAGACAAATACCGATCAATGGCATTTCATCATCTGATACGGCATTATAATGCACTAGTTTTCTCTGACCTTTAGGGATCAGACGGTTTGCATGGTAGATTCCTGCTTCTGCTCCTGTATTGATCCCATATTGTCCTTTCCAGAATTCGATCAGCCATGTCTTTCCCTGATAATCAAAATAGACCGGATAATGATCGAAGATCATATTGAAATGAGGGGCAAGGGCATCATACAGTGCTTCATAACCGTACTTCCTCTGCCAGGCATCCTCTGTACTCACCAGTATCTCCTCTTCCGGTTTACATACAAATCCAAACGGTTTTGTCAAAATGGACAACTGCCCTGCTCTTTCTTCTTCTCCCATCTGTCTTAACTTTATCCTGCTTCTGCACCTTCTTGCAGCCATGCAGATGACTATAAGGATCACCAGAACTTCCATTGCACATACTATGATCTGAGCCTGCATATCCTGCTCCTGTCTTTTTTATTAGAATATGCCGGATCTATCTCTGTTGTTCACACAACCCTATTGATACTCCCCCTGACGGATTGTGATCACATCATCTAAAATATAATGAAATGAGGGTGCTGAACTTTTTTCATTTTCCTGATAGCCTTTCCTTAGATCGATCTTATCTGACGGATCATTGATATCCGTTCCGGTATACTCTCCACAGAAGACCTGCAGCTGTTTTCTCTTAAACTTCTGTACCAGTGTATCTATACATTCCCTGCTTCCTTCTGCTGCTGTAAATTCATTCAATGCAAGCATCTGTATCCAATCCTGCTCAAATCCGGCAGAAACATCATTCCCATGAATATTCCCATTTATACAATCCTCAATATTTTTCTTTTTCAGCACTGCTGCTACCGCCTGTTCGATATAAGGTTCCCAGTTGATCTTTGTACCTGTCAGATACGTCGTCGGTGCAATATCTGCCATACTGTCATTATAACTGACATAATAAACCGGACGGCTGCTGTCTGTTTCTTCACAGGCTACTGCCGGACCTATTGTATCAGAATGCTGCGAGATCACCACACAGCCTTCATCGATCAGCTGTTCCGCACATACCTTTTCTAAATAATAATCCTCCCAGATATTTGTATACTGCACAGTCATTACTGCCTCCGGCACAATGGAGCGTATACCGATAATAAATGCAGTATATCCGGAAACAACTTCCGGATTTTCATATGCCCCGACATATCCGACTTTTGCCTGCTCCTTTGTGATCACTCCATTCCCGATCAGTTCTTTTAATTTCATACCCGCTATCACACCTGAAATATATCTCCCCTGATAGATCGTCCCCATAAACGTATGATAATTTTCATAGACCGGGCTCACATTTGCATTGTTACAAGCCGCCTGACAGAATTCTACATCCGGATACCGTCCGGCATATTCCTTTACCGTATCTCCGTAACCGTAACTGTTTGTAAAGATCAGTTGACATCCCTCTGTGAGCAGTTCATCTAAAGCATCTCCCACAAAATCCTCCGGTACATTAAACTTCGTGACCGTTTCTATCTGACTGCCATACTTCTGTTCTACTTCTTTTTGGGCTTTTACAAAATTTCCTGTATATCCGGTACTGATATCCCCCACATAAACGAATCCAGCCTTCACTGTCCGGTCCGCGACTCTTCCATCCGTTATCTTGTGAATACCATAGGTTAACAGGATCATTATCACTGCGGTCATCGCAGCAAGCATATATAATCTGATTCTATCACGTTTCATCTTCCTGCTCCTTATCCTCTGCTCTTGTATACATATGAAGCACATCTATGGTTCCATTCTCAAGCAGCTTTAAGAAAATATCTGTAAGCTGTGGATCAAACTGTGTACCCCTTCCTTTTTTTAATTCATTCAGAACATATTCCATATCCATCTGTTTCCGGTAGATCCGGTTTGCCGTCATTGCATCAAATGCATCTGCTATTCCGATAATACGCGCATTTAATGGGATTTCATCCCCTTTCAGTCCATAAAGATATCCGCTGCCATCATATCTTTCATGATGATAAAGCGCACCATCTGCCACATGGTCGATCAGAGTAAAATTCTTTAAGATTTCTGCTCCCTTCTTTACATGGGACTGCATCAGCACATATTCCTCTTCCGTCAGCCTTTCCGGCTTATTTAACACACGGTCTGGTATTGCGATTTTTCCGATATCATGCAGAAGTGCCATTTTCCTTAAATCCTCACATTCCTGCCTGCTATAACCTAATTCTTTTGCGATCAATGCTGAATAGTCCGCTACCCGCAGGGAATGTTTACTTGTACTTACATCTTTTGCATCTACTGCCTGTGCAATCGTAAGGATGGTTTCATTTCCCATCTGAAGCTGTTTTTTTGTCCACTCGAGTTCCATCCTTTGTAATTTTATAGTTTTCTGGATCTGTGTTCTGAAAAACATCCAGCCCAGATATAGTATGATGACCATAGACACAACTGCTGCATAAAGCTGAAACCACCAGTTTTCATATATTTCATGTTCTTTTTTTACCGGATATGTTGTTTCTGCCATGACACGGTCACCCTTTGTATCAAGAACTGCCACATGGAATGTATAATCACCGGAAGGCAGATTCGTATATACAACACTGTTCATGCTGCTTTGATAGAATTCTTTTGGTGATCTGTCAAATCCTTCTAAATACACCTGTATCTTTGGATCATTGATCGAATAATTAACGATCTCCGGTAATAGTTCTATGGTATTTGCTCCCTGTGGTATGGTTATGGTCTCACCTTTTTCAACTGCATATTGTTCACCATCTACCTTTATCTTCTGCAGAAGCATACGATAGGAACGGTTTTTGATATCATACTGTTCCAGATTGATGCTGACCACTCCCCTGTCACCGGACAGATACAGATTTCCTGCATCGTCTGTGTAATTCCATGCATTTGGCGTCAGGGACAACCGCAGTCCCTGTTTGACATCAAGAAGTTCATAATTTAATTTTTTCCCAGACAGCAGTTCCTCTTTATCTGCCACATAGATCCCCGCAGAACCTAATACAAAGAGTTCTCCATTCCTGCCTTCTACAAGATCATAGTTATTATAATATGGGAATTGTCCGAAATAACGGATCTTTCCCGCTGCATCCTGATAACACAGCCCGCTTCCTGTTACAATAAACAATCCCTCGTTTTCTTTATCCGGTATCATTCTTAATATGATTTCCGAACTCAGGCCGTTCTTCCGGTCTAATATTTCTGTGACCTTATGATCTCTGATAACTGCAATCCCATTCCCATCTGTCCCAGCATACAGACTGCCATCATAATTTTCATAAACAGACAGTACTTTCTGATTCTTCAGTCCCTGTTCTTCTCCGATCGTGTCATAGACATTTCCATCTTTGATAAATGTAATACCCCCATCTCCACCTGCAACGATCGTATGGTCATTTAACTCTGTGACAAACCGGAACTTCTCTCCTGAGGTTCCTTTCTGTTCTTCATGGTCCACCGCTGTTCCGTCTTCATTTATCTCCCACAATCCCCTTCCAAATGTACATACCCAGAGGTGGTTCCGGGAATCCACAAACAGGCATCGTACTCTTGCGCCTTGAAATATCTGTGCAACAGGATCATCTTCTATTATATTGTGTTGCGGATCGATCACATCTATCCCATGATCTGTCCCAAAATAAAGCCTGTTTCCCCAGCCTGTTACCGTATTGACTACCTGTTCCGGAATATCGGCTTCTTCATAGATTTCTGTAAATGCTGACGGACATAACCTCAACAGACCGGATCTTGACGAAGCAAACCAGAGGTTTCCCTGGTAATCAACTAACATACTTTCGATCGAACTGTTAAAGTTTCCGGTATCGATCACATGATATGATCTTTTTTCATCCAGATAACCTGCCCCATTATCTGCACAGATAAATATCCTGTTATCTTCCGATACATACAACGCATTGATCTTTTGCAGCTCATTACAGCTTTTTGCAGATGCTTTCCATAAAGAATCCTCCCTGATCTGATAAACTTCAATACTGTTTCCGGACGTTCCGGCATACAATATTCCTGATGCATCAAATGCACAGCTGTGATATGATTTTCCTTCTTTTTTCAGAGACTGTTTTGCAAGGATCTCTGACCCGCGTACAAGATAAAGTTCACCTGCTTCTGTGACAACTGCAACATTTCCATCTGCATCCGCACTGATACTGTCTGCGTATGTGATCTCCGGTATCACCGTCTGTACCCTTAATCCTCCGGATAAAGTCATAATGACCAGTCCATCCGTCGTCCCTACATAATAACAGCCATTTGCACTCTCTGTGATACAGTGCACAGAATCCGATGGCAGACCATTGTCTTTATTGACAATATTTGAAATCTCCTGATTGATACAGATTGATAATCCTCCGTCATTTGTCCCTATCCACAGCCGTCCCGCAACATCTGTATATAAACAATTGACATTCTTAACTGATGGGAAGTCTTTGATCAGCTGAAACTGGCTTCCACTATACCGATATAATCCTCCATACGTACCGATCCAGAGTACACCGTCTTTTGTCCGGGCAATATCATTTGCTTCTCCTCCCAGCAGACCATTCTCTCTGGCGTAGACTGTCTGTACATATCTCTGGTAATCCGTATTTAATTCTTTTGCTGATGTGGTTTCCGGGAGCATAAAAACAAGGAATACCGGTATCCACAGTACTCCTATGCCCTTTAACTTCTTTTTTTTGAAATTCTGTACAACAAGATACAAAAACATGATCACTAAGACTTTATCTAAAAAGTCAAGATAAAATTCTCCTAAAATATGGCTTATGACACTGTTGAGTCCCAGTTTCATAAAAAGACAGGCAGTTCCATCTCCCCATTGGTTGCCGGTAGATCCTCCTGCAAAGATATAATTAAGCGGCGTAGATATAAGTGTCGATAAGGCTGCTACTGAAAATGCGGTTGACATTGCCCCAAACAACGTATTCAAATATCCTTTTTTGGCACAGATGCCAACTGCAAAACCGACTGCTGCATTGGTTAATGCATAAAATACTGCTGTTTTTACATGAATGCTGTACATGATATTAACTGCTGCCCCTGCGATCGCTCCACAGACCGGTCCATAAACATAAGCAGCTATAACTGTTCCCACAGAATCAAACCATGCCGGAAGGTTCAATATCTCTGCCGCCTTTCTTCCAATATAATTGATCAAAATACATCCTGCAATAAAAAAACAAAACTGACAACTCTTTTTTATCCGTATCATATACCCTCTTCATTCCGTCTACAGCAGTCCTCTGTTTCTTGCTTCCATAACTGCAGCCGCTTTATTATTCACTCCTAATTTTTTATAACTCTCTTGATTATAATATTTTACACCCGCTTTTGACAAGCCTATCTGTGCCGCAATTTTTTCTACCGACAATCCTTCTGACTGTAAGCGCAGAATTGTTAATGCCTTATCACTTAATAATACATTCCCCTCCTGCTTTTCCTTTAAATAAGCCGGATAAAACTCTGCTTCCTGCCTGCATTCTGACAGTACCCTTTTTTTAAACTCCTCTTTATTCCATGTAACCGTGTCTGCTTTCAGCAGCTCCCATAATGCAGCACCCTCTCTTGTCAATATCCTTACAAAATGATAATCCTCTGCCATTGTTACTGCCTGCTGCAGCCTTTCCTGCCAGCCTTCACGCTTCAGACGGTATAAGGCAATTGCAATCAGAAGATCCACTTCGATCCGGATATAGGTACGATGCGCTTTTTCTGCATAATAACGCATTTTATCCAATAAAAGTATGGCTTTTTCCTTCCGCCCTGTGGCTAAGTACACCCTTACTTTTGTCATATAGCGGTAACGTTCCATACCATTAAATTCCATATCCTCGTCCGGTGCTTCTTTTAACCACAGACTGACTTCCCGTATCCGTCCTGCATACAGATCTAACCTTGCCGATAACGCATTGATATTCGGTAACAGTTTCGGTGCATCCCGTTCTGCCACCTGCCGGAAACTTGAGATCATGGCAACGGCATCATCCATACGGTTATTTAATACGGATAACTGTGCTAAAATTCCGACTGCAACAAAGACCTGCTCGCTCTTCCCACCGCTTTCTGCCTGCATTCTTCCACTGCTCGCAAGCGATGCCACTTCATAATCGTCTGCACCTTTTTCAAAGCTGCTTTCTGCAAGTGCCAGATTCACAAGTCCCTTTCCATATTTTCCGAGAACCAGTGACACTATCGTACCAATCTTTTTTGCTAATTCCCGATCCCGTCTGCTCCATTCACAGAAATCTTTTCCTCCATTCATCATCGATGGCATATTACTGGTAACTGAAAATTCCGGCAGGATCATCTTCCGTTCTGCTATAAGCAGTCCTGCATGTTTTAACAGATCTGTCATGGAAATGATTCCCCGATGTGGCAGGGCAATATCTAAATAGAGCAGTCTTGCTTCTGCTGCACGCTTTACTCCACCGCTTTTTTCTGAGGCAAATAACTTCAGTTCCTGATACCATCGCTCGCTTTCCTCTTCATTTAAAAGCATGGACTGCAGCATACTCATGCCTGCCATCAATTCCACGCTCTCCCTGATCCTGCGTTCCGATAATGCCAGATAGTAGTGCTTTAATTCAAAATATTCTCCGGCTGCCGGATTTTTTCTCATATTATCGATCAAAATCCTCGAAATACCTTCTTCACTATCGCATGCTTCATACATTTTTAAGGCTTCTTTGATATTGCCCTGTAACTCATAACTGCTGCCGGCATTGTAATACAGTTCCTTAACATACTCTTTAGAATATTTTGCCAAAAGCCGCCGCTGCATGGAATACCGCATTGGCTGACGCAGTTTATACATGCTTTTTTCGTTTTCTCTCCATTCAAGGATAAAATTCCCGATCTCCTGTGCCTTTTGGATCAGACTTCCTGCCTCTTCTTTTTTTGTGATCTGCTGTGCCATCTGCAAGTCAAATACTTCCACGATTGAAAGCATTTCTAAAAATTCCTGCTGTTCTAAGTTCCACTGATCGTATACATGGATCTCTAAATAGTCCCAGAAATCTTCCCTGGAAACTTCGATCGCACGCAGTTCTTCTTCCGCCCTGTCACTTTCTTTATCTAACTTTGGTATCGCTTTTAAACGCATGGCGGCGATACGAAGATACAGTGGATGCCCATATCCTAACCGGCGTAATCTCTCTGCAGCCGCATTGGTCAGACAGATCTCCCATTTGTTAAAATAAAGTTCCTGCTCACTTTCGGATAAGTATAATTCTTCTTCCCCGATCGTAAGCATCGTACACTGTACATAGACGGTTTTCAGCCACTTCGGTATCTGTGCTCTTGAAATTAAGATCACCCAGAGATCCTTTCGTTTTGCAAGCTGTTCGATCAGCCTGCCACAGATACTTCTATCTTCTGTACTCTCAAGACTATGCAGATCGTCTAATACAATGATCTGCGGTAATTCTTCCTGATCCTCTGACAATACGGTCACTTTTTCCATTCCCGCTTCTGCAAGTGAGAGGTAAAGATACCTTTTTCTTGCAAGAAAATCTGCAACAAATGAAGTTTTGCCGGATCCGCTCACACCATAGATATATACCATCTGATGAAGGCTCTGTGCCGCCTTCATCATTTTCCATGCGCCCTGCGGACGTACATAAAATTCATCTGTAACAGGTTTCTGTATCTTTTTTTCTACCATCCGTTGTTCCTCTCTCCCTTACTTGAATAGTCTGCTTATTTTTTTCGATGCTTTTATTTTCGCACTTTTCCCAATTTTTGCAAATGCATCTTTTCCGATACTCTTTTTTGTAAGTTTTGTTGTCTTTATAGTGACGTTCTTTAATTTCGTACAGCCATAAAATGCTCTTTTTCCAATTTTTTTAATATTCACACCAATGATTACTTTTGTAAGCTTCTTATTCCCCTTGCAGGCATTTGCACTAATTGATGTCACTTTATATTTCACGCCCTTGACACTGATAGATGCCGGAATCGTAAAAGATCCCTTCGTGCCCTTTTTCGGCTTTACAAAAGTCAATTCCTTTTTCTTTACGCTTGTAACGGCATAAAGATTACCCTTTTTATCTGTAAATTTTGTACCCTTTTTTATTTTTTCCGTATTCTGGTCTGTCTGTGCGTTATTGTTGTTATTCTGTCCGTCCTGACTGCTTTGTCCGTTATTTCCGCTGGTCTGACCATTCTGACTACTCTGTCCGTTATTTCCACTATTTTGTCCGTCCTGACTGTTCTGTCCATTATTTCCACTGTTTTGACCGCCATTGCTGCTGTCTGATCCACTCTGACCGCCATTTCCGCTTTCCGATCCCTGCTGGTCTTTATTATCATCTTTGCTGTCTGGATCTTTGTTATCATCTTTATCGTCCCCCGGTGACGGTTCTGGCTTTTTGGTGATCGTATAGGTAGTTTTGGCAGTTGCATCTCCGACGGTAAGTAAGGCTGTAATCTCACCCTCTGTTGTAAGGTCTTCGGTTTCCTGTCCGTTCCTCTCATATGTTAATGTCAGATCTTTTTTCAGCCCTAAGCTTTCCCAGTCCTCACTATATAGGATCTCTGCCTCATGTGCTTTTCCATCGTAATCTGCATTTTCCGCTGTGACGGATACACCCGCCGTATGTGTGGCATCCTGTACACAGACTGCTGTGATCTGATCGTCTTTTGCCTGATAGGTAACATCATGTACCGGTTCTGCTGTAACGGCATCTTTATCATTGGTATAGCTCATCTTACAGCCCGCATATCCACTATAGACTGTTTTATGTGTCTGATCAAAGACCGGAACCGCATCCGCATTTTCATCTTCCGCTGTACCGATATTCTGATACCAGTTTAACATTTCATCTGATCTGCCCTCATTTAAAAGATAACAGATCTCACCGGAAGCAAATTGTTCTGCCGTCCTGCCGCCATCTTCGGTTGCTTCGGCAGATGTATAATAGGTATTTTCGATCGTACCACCTTTATTTTTAGCAATCGGATTCTGTTCGCCATCTCCCTCAAATACCGCATCTACTGTCAAACAGTTACGGATCGTTCCGAAATTATTTCCGGCAATGATACCTTTTCCGGCGGCTTTTTCTCCTTCACTTAATGCCGTTGTCTTTATGGTTGCATCTTCTATCAGACAGTTTTCAATCGTTCCATAATTCATAGCACAGATGAGCCCACTTCCATACGGAGTATTATTCTTATAACCCGATGTCATATTTTTAAATTGCAGATTTCTTACTGTACCATATAAATGCTCTGTAAACGCTTCTGCACCATATTGCAGATTTAAAATACTGTGACCATTTCCATCGAAGATACCATAAAAATCATAAGGAAGCATCTTCTTGCTATATTGTGCAAATGATGTATCTCCCGTATAATCTAAGTCTGCATCTAGGCGGACATTCAGATACGGATCAATCGTCAGAAAAGTTGAAAACGTATCCAGATTCTCTTTTGACTGAATAGAAATCCACTTCTTTCCTTCTATTTCCTTAACAGGAAGACGTTTCAAACTCAGGTCTGAATTGATCGGATCTTCTGCAGAATAGATTTTATAATTTGATATATCTGCATATAGATATCCTTCCGGAAGCCTATCCGTATGCTTCATTGGTAAAATTGATTGATCATTTCCTTCCGTAATCTTCACTTCATATATCCGCTCTATCTTTTTAAGCACCAGCGTCATATCCTCTGTGACAGACGTTGTACTTGACACCTCTGTTCCATCTTCGGTTTCATAACTGTATGTATACTGTCCATCACTTATCATACCGCCAACTGTGGTTCCATCTGCCACCCGCATCGTACGCAATACTTCTCCATTTTCTCCATCTGACAGAACTTTCACCTGATGGACGGCAAGATCTGTTGACTTTGTAAGCGTATTGTTTGATGAATCATACTGATAACAATACGTTTCATCTCCAATCTCGATCAGTGCATTCTGCATGGCTGCAAGATAGGTACAGAGTGTTCCTTCTGCCGTTGTTACTACATCTTTTACCTCCTGTCCATTGATCGCTGTAACGACTGCATTTTCAGGGAGTCCTTCTAACGTATATAAGCCTGCCATTCTGCCTGCAAAATCCCTGCACCGGCTGTTTGACGAATAAAATCCCTGTATCTCATATGTTCCTCCGGCAAGGTATATATCTCTCCCTCCGTTTAGAACCACTCCACCTACTTCGCCTGTCCTTACAAAAGACATCTTTCCTCCGGTAATATACATAGAATGTACAGCATACATTCCACTTTCATTGCCATTCTCTCTACTTATGCTTCCATTGATACTTCCTCCAGAGATATTGATGTTATCTGCATAAAGATTGCTGGTATTCCCACTGCTGCACGTAAGGTTTCCTCCAGTCACCCTGACCTCAGATAAACATGTATAATAGTCTACTCCACCGACCATTCCAACTGCATCTAAATTTCCACCTTCCATGATAAAGGTTCCTCGACGTTTACATGCTCTACCTGTACTGACTGCCGCACCGCGTTCTCCTGCTGACAGCTTTAGCACCGCATCATCTTCTGAGCCTTTCATCACCATCGTACCGGTAACTTCTGCTAAAACATTATCCTGCACATCCTCTACCTCTGCCTCTAACGATGAGTCTGATTTTACATAGATATTAGCTGTTCCGGCAATATCAAGAACCGGAAACAGTGTTTCTACCCTATCCCATGTATAGCTGCCGCAGCCCCTCACATATGGACAATATTTATCATCATTTTTGATTGTTGCACCATCAAAGATGATGTCTGCTGTTACTCCTTCCGCAACAGATATATGGGTGTCGACATATGCTCCATTGATCTCATTACTTCCCTTGATCACATAGGTTCCGTCCTGCGTAATATTGATATCAATGATATGGAAATCATAAGCATTACCGTGGTAATCCTCACCTTTTTTATGCGAGATCAGGCTTGGATCAGACAGATCATAGGTTATGACATTCTCTGTGGGGATCGTAACTGACGCTCCTAATGCCTCTGCTGTGATCTGTGTATTATCTGCATAGGCAGTCAGTGAACCGGTACATGGTATGCTGGTAAGTACCGTAGCTGACAGTGTGACAGCACAGATCGCTTTTGTCAGATTCCTTCTGTGGTTTCTGCTCTGGTTTTTCTTAATCTCCTTATGATTATACGGGTAGATCTTTTTCCTCATATTCTTCCTCCATCTTTTTATAATAATCCCAATAATATTTTCCTAGTATCTTTTCACATTTCCATGGCTTTGTACTGCCAACATAGTGGATGATCTTCGGATGTTCTCTCTTAAGATCGCAATACAGCCTTTCGTTATTTGCATTTCCACTCTGTAGATGTTCCTCGATACATGTCATATAATTCCATGTACAGTCTAATGTCAGTACTCTGCCATCAAATAACATATTCAATACATCCTGATCGTAATAGGTGTACTTATGTGCATTTAAAAGTGAAAAAATCTCCTCTAAACTGATCCGCTCTCTGGCTTTTTGTAGATCAAAGAGCAGCACTCCTGAATTGAAATAATCTTCCATATGCTTCATTTTCAATCCATCTGTCCGGTAATTATCCACATTATACGGATATCCATCTAAAAACACCGGTCGCTTCATCTTCGATAATGCCCGAAACTCCTCGGAGCGTACACCTGCCACTTCTGCACCGTTTAATACGGTATCATACAATTCACTGACATCTCCATTTATGACCATATCACAATCTAAATAGAGGATCTTATCATAGCGGACAAACATTTCCCCAAACAACAGCAGTCTGTATACGGCTTCTACTGTATAATAATGTCCTACTTCTTTCGGAAGTCTGTCTTTCCACTGATCTACCGAGATCAGCCGGATCGTCACCTGCTCGTTCTGCTCTGCTAATGCCAGCAGACGTTTCTGATTCTCTGTAGAGATCTCGGTATATAAGATAAGTATGTCATAACATCTTGTGCGGTTTCTGTTTTTTAGCAGGGAATAAATCGCTGTACACATCGGAATGGCGTAGCCATCATTTCCTGCAAAACAGATGACAACCGGTTCGTATGCCGGTCTGATCTGATCTGGTTCCATACTACTCCTCCTACTATGCCTAAATACTTGTCATGATGATCTTTGCATTCTTAGCGATCTTTGAAAAAGCCTGCTTACCGATATTTTTATTCTTTAGGCTCGTTGACTTGATCGTGATCTTCTTTAATTTCTTACAGCCGTAAAATGCCTGTTTGCCAATGCTCTTGACATTTTTGCCGATCGTTACTTTTGTGATCTTACGGTTCCCTTTGCAGGCTTTTGCTGCGATTGCGGTTACTTTGTATTTCTGTTTTCCTGCTGTGATCGTTGCCGGAATCGTAAGTGTGCCTTTTGCATTTTTCTTCTGCGCAACGAAGGTTACTTCTTTTTTCTTAACATTTGTCACTTTATAAGTATTGCCTTTTTTATCGGTCAGCTTTGTACCTTTTACGATAGTCTGTACGTTATTTGTCTGACCATTATTTGCTGTACCATCTGTCGGGTTATTGTTTGTCTGACCGTTATTCGTTGTACTGCCTGTCGGGTTATTGTTTGTCTGACCATTATTCGTTGTATCACCTGTCGGCTTATTATCGGTCTGACTGCCGCCCTGTGAGGGATCTTTACTGTCATCTTCTTTAGGCGGATTATCTGCCGGTGCTGCTTTGACCGTATAGCTTACCTGTGCTGTTACCTCACCGATTGTCACACTTGCGGTAACCTCCCCTGCACTGCTAAGATCAGTTGTTTCCTGTCCGTTTCGTTCGTACTGGATCTGTGCATCTTTCGATAAACCTAACTGCTCCCAGTTATCTGAATAAACAAGCTCTGCCCCATGCTCTTTTCCGTCGCAGATCACATCTTCTGCCTGTATGGATACATCTGCCGTATGTTCTTCATTTATCTGACAGGTTGCAGTGATCTTTGTGCCATCTGCCTGATATTCTATATCATGTACCGGTGTTTCACTGCCTTTACCCGGATCATTGGTATAAATGATATCCTCACAATCCTGATATCTTTTATATACGACTCCGTGTGTCTGATCTGTTACCGGTTTTGCATCTTTTTTGTCTCCATTGTCAATGTTCTGATACCAGACTACTGCATCATCTGCCTGATTTTCATTTAACCGGCTGCATACTTCACCGGAAAGAAACTGCCCTTCCGTCATGCCTCCTTCTTCAGTTTCTGCGTCAGCCAGATAATAATTATGTTCCATCACAGCACCCATATTTTTGGCGATCTCATATTTCTGACCATCGCCTTTGATCGTACTGCCATAGGTATAGCAGTTTTCGATCGTTCCATAATTCTGTCCCGCAATAATGCCCTTTTTGATCTCGTATTTTTCCTGACCTTCTAACGGTATGGATGCCGTATATGTGACATTTTCAAAGGAACAATTTAAAATGCTGCCAAAGTTCTTGCTGCAGATGACTCCTGTTCCATAGCTGTCCGACTCTTCATTGGTCAGTTCCACATTTTGAAAATGGAGATTTTTTACTGTACCATATAAATTATCGAAAAATATCGCATTATATGGTTTATAATTTTTGATCACATGTCCGTTTCCATCAAAAGTTCCTTTGTAATCACATGACCAGAATGCATACATATCACTCAGATCCTCTAAATCGATATCGCTCTCTAACCGGATATTTAAGTATGGGTTGATATTTAGCATTTCACTTATCAAAACAAAATCTGCTCTCGATTTCACTAACAGATAGTAGTTCCCATCTTCATATACAGCCGGTATTCTTTTCACATGTGCGTCCTTTGTTATCGGCGTTCCCGGATAATAAAGCTCAAATCTGTTTGCATCTTTATACAGACAGCCTTCTGCAAATGGTGTTCCATATGCACAATCTACTTTGCTTTCATCATCATCATAAACAATGTGGTATGTCCTTTCCGTCGGCTCTAACTTGATGGTTATATCATCTGTGATCGGTTCTGGTGCGTTATATAACGCCCCTTCTGTATCATAATAACTATACTTGTAATTTTCATTGTCAAATATGCTCGCCTGATACTTGTTGGCTCCAAGCGATGCACCCTCTGCAAGCTGTAAACTGGAATAATTTTCTCCATCTAATTTAAAATCAACATTTACGATCTTTAAATCCGTCGTCTGACTAAAGGAATTGTCATCTTCATTATAGGAATATAAATAACTGCTTCCATCATCTGTAAAAAGGAGTACATTCTGCCTTGGAAGATAGGTACTTAAGTTGCCATTTTCATCTGTTTTGGTATTTCTCACAACCTGACCGTTGATCTCTCCGATCTCCATATTCTCCGGCAGTCCGCTTAATGTATAAACAAATTCCGGATGCAGATACCGATCATATTCCAGTTGGTTTGAAACCTTTCCCTCCTCTAAATGAAAAGTTCCCCCTGTAATCGTATAATTATTGGTGGGCCAACTCCAAAATATGGCTGCATCTTCATTATTATCTTCCTGCATATAAGCATTGATACATCCACCGCTTATTACCAGAGAGTTTTCTGCCTTGATCCCTTCTGCATAATCAGATAATGCCATATCGATATTTCCACCGGTGATCTCCATATCATATGCACATAATAGAGCATCATGTTTCTTATCCAGATAAAGATTTCCACCATGGATTCCTATTTCAGACATACGCTTGTCCTCATACACATCTGCGATCCCACCATTGACTTTTAGGGTGCCGCCTTCTATGTATACTTTGCCAAGTCCATAATCTGCTTTTCCGACTGCTACTTTTTCAAAATTTTCTTCACTATCTGATGTGACTATAAGTGCCGGATCTGTATCCGTTCCCTTCATGCGGAATGTTCCACCCACTTCCACAACCGATTTTTTACGTGTCGTTGCTGAAAGTTCTGATGCCTCCTTGACATATACATTTGCCGTACCTGCAATATCTAATACCGGAAAAACTTCTGAATAACCACTGCTGGATACATCAGAATAATATCTATCATCATTTTTGATCATGGCTCCGTCAAAGATAAGATTCGCCGTTACCCCTTCTGCAACCGTAATGTGGGTATCGATATAAGCTCCATTGATCTCGTTGCTTCCCCTGATCACGTAATTGCCATCTTCTGTAATATTGATATCGATAATCTGAAAGTTCTGCTTTTCACCAAAAATATCTAAAACGGTTTTCTCTATGATCAGACTTGCGTCAGAAAGATCATAGGTAACTGCTCCTTCTATTGGAATCGGTGCTGCTGCACCTGTACTGTCTACTTCTGCTGACATGCTCTTAGCGTATGCCATCAATGGTGCACTATACGGCAGACTGCCTAACATTGTCGCCGAGATTGTTGCGATACAGACCGCTCTTTTCATACTTCTCTGAAATCTCCGATTACGATTACTTCTGCTTTCTTCCAGATTATACTGATATATTTTTCTGTGCATATTTTCACTCCTTTGAAATCCTGTAAATATTGTGCACTGTATTATAATTTTCCATTTTATGGATATTATACTTGACGAAAAACAGAAATGTAAACTAGCCAAAGAGATAGAATTTTGTAATTAAAACAGAATTTTGTGTAAAGAAAAACTGCCGCAGCGGCAATATTGCCGGCGGCAGTTCTGTTTTTTTAGCTTATAAGAAGATGTATTTACAAACAAATAATACTGCAAGCACATACATAAGTGGTGTGATCTTTTCTTTCTTTCCACAGATCACGTTGATGATCACGTAAGAGATAACTCCGATTGCGATACCTTCTGAAATGCTGTACATTAACGGCATTGCGATCAGACAAAGGTATGCCGGAACTGCTTCTGTTGCATCTTCAAAATCTACTTTTAAGATTGCAGATACCATTAAGAATCCTACAAAGATCAATGCCGGTGCTGTTGCAAATCCAGGAATTGCTGTAAAGATCGGTGCGAAGAAGATTGCAAGTAAGAATAAGAATCCTGTTACAACGGATGCTAAACCTGTTCTTGCGCCTTCACCTACACCTGCGGAGCTTTCCACGAATGTTGTAGTTGTAGATGTACCAAAAATCGCACCAACAGATGTTGCGATCGCATCTGCTAATAATGCAGGTTTGATCCTTGGAAGTTTTTCATCTTTATCTAACATACCTGCTTTAGAAGATACACCGATCAATGTTCCGATCGTATCGAACATATCTACAAATAAGAAAGATAACAATACAACGATAAAATCAAAGATTCTGACATTGCCAAAATCTGCTGTAAAGCACTGTCCGAATGTCTTTCCGATAGAGGTAAAATCAGTAAATGCCATAGACGGATATAAGGAATAGAATCCGTTTTCCGCATCGATCGTATAGATTCCTGCTGCCTGTGCTAACATTCCAAGAATCCATGTTGCGATAATACCGATCAGAATAGAGCCTTTTACATTTTTGATATATAAAATAGCTGTTAATAACAGTCCGATCAATGCAAGTACTGCACAGATACCCTGTGTATGCCAGCTGCCTGCAAAATCAACATATGTGATCAATGTTGAATCATTTGCTACAACAAGATGTGCGCCCTGTAAACCGATAAATGCGATGAACAGACCGATTCCGGCGCTGACACCTTTCTTTAAGGTACTAGGGATTGCATCGAAGATCGCTTCCCGTACACTGGTCAGTGATAATACGATAAAGATCAGACCTTCCACAAATACTGCCATCAATGCTACTTTCCATGAATATCCCATAGCTCCACAGACAGTAAAGGAAAAATATGCATTTAATCCCATACCCGGTGCTAATGCAAATGGATAATTTGCAAGTAAAGCCATAGCTAATGTTCCTACAAAGGATGCTAAACAGGTTGCAATCAATACGGCTGTCGGATCCATAGCAGAGCCAAATTCATTTCCCAAAAGATTTGGGTTGACAGCAAGGATATATGCCATCGTCATAAAGGTTGTAATTCCACCGATCACCTCGGTTCTTACGGTTGTACCGTTTTCACTTATTTTGAATAATTTTTCTATCATACTTTTCTCTCCTGATATTATTTGCCTTCGTATGTGATCACGGATGATACATCATACTTTGCAAGCTTGTCCCTGCCTTTTAAGCCGGCAAGTTCCATTAAGAAAATGATCTTCACCACTTCGCCGCCTAAACGTTCGATCAGTTTGGTACAGGCTTCGATCGTTCCGCCTGTTGCGATCAGATCATCTACTAATACTGCCTTTTGTCCCGGCAGAATAGAGTCTTTATGCATCTCAATCTCTGCACTTCCATATTCAAGATCATACTTTTCAGATATTGTTTCACAAGGAAGTTTGCCTTTTTTTCTTACAGGTACAAATGGTTTGCCAAGGGCATATGCGATCGGCACTCCGAAAATGAATCCTCTTGATTCTGTTCCGACAACAACATCAAAATCAACGCCGTCTAATAGTTTTATCATGGAATCGATCGCAAGTTTTAAGCCGTCTGCATCCTGTAAAACACTTGTAATATCTCTGAATATAATTCCTTTTTCCGGAAAATCCGGTATGCTTCTTACATATTCTTCAATCTTCTTCATCTGTGCACCTCCTTTCACCTAGTATGAAATGATCTCGTACCCGTCTTCTGTTACTAAGACCTGTACTTCCCATTGCGCAGATGGTTTGCCATCTTCTGTATAGACTGTCCAGTCATTTTCATCGTCTACATAGATCTCCACTCTGCCCATATTGATCATTGGCTCGATCGTAAACATCATGCCCGGAACCATCAGCATCTCTGTGCCTTTCCTGCTATTGTAACTAACCCATGGATCTTCGTGAAATTCCAGTCCCACTCCATGTCCTCCGATCTCACGAACTACGGTATATCCATGTGAATAAGCATAATCATGGATCGCCTGTCCCATATCACCAAGGAATCCCCATGGTTTTACTTCCTTTAGTCCTACATCTAAACACTCTCTTGCAACTTCTACTAATCTTTTCTTCTCAGGACTTACGTCCCCGATACAAAACATTCTCGAAGAATCGGAAAAATAACCATTCAATATAGTAGAAACATCTACATTGACAATATCGCCATCCTGCAAGATCTCATCTTCTGATGGGATTCCATGGCATACCTGATCATTGACCGATACGCACACACTCTTTGGAAATCCCTGATAATTAAGGGGTGCCGGATATCCACCCATACTAAGTGTCTTTTCATGCACTAAGGTATTGATCTCCTCCGTACTCATGCCTGCCTTAATATTCTCTGCTACATAATCCAGAACTGCGATATTGATCTTCGCACTTTCTTTGATCCCTGCGATCTGTTCTGCATTCTTGATCAGTTCGTGATCCGGTACGATATGACCTGCATCACGGATCCTTGCTATCTTTTCATCGAAAGCCTGATGGCAGGCTTTATACTTTTTACCGCTTTTACACCAACATGGATCATTTCTTCCTATTTTTACTGACATCTTTTTTTAGCCTCTAATCTAATATAATATTTCCAAAATCCAAACGTTTCCAGAGTTTCTCGTTAACCTTATAAGTATGCTCATCTAGTACGTCCTGATACATACTTCCTTCCACATTATACTCCCTGTAGTCAACCCCATTTGTATCTGCAAGCAGCTGCTGTGCTTTCTGAGCCAGTCCCATATGTATGAAGGTATCATCGATCTCTCCCTTCGATACACCAAGCCGCTTTTGTCCTTCTTCCTCTAAATCGTTCCAGAAATCATCTGCTTTATTTTCTACATACTGCTTTTCATCTTCGGAAAGTGACAGTTCTTCTTCCTCTGCCATCCGGTAAAAGATCACATCATGTACTGCCATATCCATTGCAGTATCTTTCGCTTCAATACGGATAAAAGAACCATTTGTATGCAGATTCCAGAATTCATTTGTATGCTCAAGATCATATACTTTTGCCTGTTCCTGTGTCGTCTGCTCTTTATATGCTAAATAAAAAGCAATATCCCTAAATGTATAAGGCTCTCCATCGACGGTAACTGCAACATCTTCCATATGATCGGCATATTCTACCTTCTGCATCCGTTTTGCCCGTACAACGCAGGCAATGATACTTGCGATAAATAATACAATGAACGCAAGAAGAAAAATGGTGGTCTGGCGTTTTTCTCTTTTTCCTGCCATACTCTATTTACTGACAAAGTTTTGCAACTACCTGATTGATGACTTTGCCGTCTGCCTTTCCTTTTAATTCCGGCATGACTGTTTTCATGATCTGTCCTTTATTGCCGGATGCAAGTACTTCTGAGAATTTCTCTTTTAAAATCTGCTCTACTTCTTCTGCAGATAAAAGCTGTGGTGCATACTCATTGATCACATCATAACGGTATTTATATTCTTCTAAGAGATCTGTTCTGTCTGCCGGACAGCTGTCAATCTGCTCTTTGACTGTCTTTAACTCTTTTAAGATCACACGGTCTACTAATTCTTCCCTGATATCATCTCTGCATCCTTCATCGATCGCCGCTTTTTTTACTGCGGAGATCAGAGAGGAAATCGCATCCTTTCTGTTCTTCTCTCTTGCTTTCATGGCTGCTATCATATCTTTTTGTAATGTTTCTATCTGCATATTGCTTCTCCTTTTCCCCTGTGGGGTCCTTTCTATTAAAATATGATTTACTTTTATTTTGATACCTGATCGCTCCGCTGCTGCGCAGCTTCCGCAATGCTACACTCTATAGCACTCTCCGTACGGCTACGATCGTACGGTATGTTGCGGAACTTGTTGTAATACCGACTGCGGTACTCTGTGCATGTACGATCTGTCCGCCGCCCATATAGATTGCAACATGACCGGAATAACAGATCAGATCCCCGGGCTGTGCATTGGCATAGCTGACCGCTTTACCGCAGCCCTGCAACGCGCCGGAACTGTGTGGCAGGCTGACACCGAAGTGGGCAAATACACTCATGACAAATCCCGAACAGTCTGCTCCGTTTGTCAGGCTTGTACCACCCCAGACATATGGATTTCCTACAAACTGACATGCGTAAGATACAACGGAGCTTCCACTGACGCTTGTCGAATAGGACGGATTCTCTCCTCCACCAGAACTTCCTGTGGAATTGGATGATGTGCCACCTGTACTGTTTCCGGTATTTCCTGTCCCGGATGTACTGCTGTTACTGTTTCCTGCGGATGCTTTTGCAGCCGCTGCCCTTGCTTTTTCTTCCTGCTCTTTCTGCTTGCGTTCTTCTTCTTTAATGATCTTATTCTGTGCTGCGATCGTCTTTTTATATGCTTCTGCTTCTGCCTGTGCAGTTGCAAGCTGGTTGTTATAATCACCCATCCTCGCTTTCTTCGCAGCTAAGACATTCTCTAATTCAGTCTGCTGTGCCGCATATTCATCCTCCATGGCTTCAAGCTCTGCTTTTTCTGTTTCCACTGTGGATTTTAAATCGGCTACCTGCTGAACCGTTGTCTGATACTGTGTCAAAAGATTCCTGTCATAATCATAGACTTCAGATACATATTCCACACGGTTTAAAAAATCTGCCATATTTTCAGAGCCTAATAATGATTCGATCATTGCAGTATCTCCACGTTCGTACATAAACTGTATCCTCTTCTTCATGGACGCATACTGATCTGCTTCTGTCTGTTCTGCCTTTGCTAAATCTGCTGTTACCTGCTCTAGCTGTGCATTTTTACTATCTAATTCATCCTCCAGGATTCCAATATTTACCAACAGATTGACTAACTCCGCATCTTTTGCATCGATCTCGTTCTGCAGAGCCTGCTGCTGTTTCTCAATCGTTTCAATCTGACTGTTTGCTTTATTCAAATCGGACTCTGCGGCTTTCTTGGCATCTTTCGCCTTTGACATGGTGCTCGCATTGACGGATAATACCTGTGTCATTGCCGCTGCAACAACTAACATCACTGCTAAAAACCGTTTTCCACCTTGTTTTCTCACATTTATCCTCCTCTTTAGAATCGGCTGTCTGCACTGCATATTATAACAGTTTCATTTTTGTTATGCAACCTGCAGGGGCGTCAGTTTTTGTAATGTATGCACTTCTGGTTACTGTTCAGACGCAAGCTTGACACTGCGCTGTCAAGCTATGCGCCATAGTGTTGATTATCGTGTGGATTACAGCCCCTGCCTCGTAGAGGCATTTTAAATGGGCTGTAATCGTTGCTGGTCACACTGTCAGGTGTGAACAGTATGCACTTCTGTGCCACATTTCTTTCATGGTATCCTTTCAGAAATAAAAGAAACGACAGAACCGGTATTTTCCGGAACTGACGTTTCTTTATCAAGTACTTATTCTTTTGATGGGAATATTACTTTTCTGCTTTGAGAAATCTCTTGCAGATACTATTTAATTTTCACCGAACCGGCTGTCTTTGCTTTCTTTAATAACCGCTTATAAGTTTTCAGCTGTTTATTCGGCACATCGATCGTTGCTTTCTTTGCAATTCCCTTAAATGCATTTTTACCAATTGATTTTGGTGAAGTACAATTTATTTTTACTTTCTTTAATTTAGAATCCTTATAAAATGCCTTGGAACCAATTGATCTTACATTCTTTGGAATACTTACGCTTGTAAGTTTCTTCATACCGGTAAATGCCTTATCCGAAATAGCTACCACTTTGCATGTTATTCCATTTACTTTAACTGTATTACTGATCGTCAGACTCTTAACTGTTTTCTTTTTTGGTGCATATGCAGTTACTTCTTTCTTATCAGCATTAGTTACTTTATATTTCACACCTTTAACCGTTGTCGTATCACCTTTTTTAATTGAAGCCTGATTATCTGGTGTTGGCTGTGGCTGCGGTGTCGGCTGTGGTTCTGGTGTCGGCTGCGGCTGCGGTGTCGGCTGTGGCTGCGGTTCTGGTGTGACAGCCATCTTAAGTCCTGCCATTGCTGCACTAAGTGTCTGATTAGCTGCATCCACTTCTGCCTGTGTTGCTGATGTATTTGTTGCAACTTTCTTTGCTGCTGCAAGTGCTTCTGCAAATACTTTCCATGTATCCGCTGTATAATCTTTTTTTGCTTTTGCTTCTGCAGATGTGATCGTTGCATTTAATGCTGCCATATCAATATCATTCTGATATCCGGCTGTCAGACGAAGAATTCCAACACATCCTGCTTCTCCTGCGGATTTTGTCTTTATATTTAATCTGATTGCTGTTGTATTTACTGTATCAAATGAAATTGTATTGTACTGATTTAATTTGACACTATCTTCATAACTGGTATTTACATTCGCTTTCTGCCATTCTCCGTTATCATCTAAATATTCTACACGAATCTCTTCTGGCAGATCACACCATGTCGGTGTATTCAGATCATTGACTGACCAATATACATTGAGATAATTGATGTCAATCTTATCATCCCAGTCATACTGTAACCAGCTCCACTGACCTTTGGTATACCAGTTTCTGTATACACGTCCCTTGTTATAGGTATCTACAGAAGATTTTGGTTCCCAGTTTTTCATAATATCATATGGAGAACCATAATAATCATACAATGTATCAAATGTCAGGGAAGCAGCATATTCATAATGCTGTGGATCCATTACCGGTGGTCGGAAACTTACCGAAACAGCCACATCACCGCTGACATTCTGTACTGTATATACATTATCTTTAATCTGATCCTGCACTTCTTTTCCATTTACGACCAGTTTTCTGACTGTATATCCTTCATTTGGCGACAGTGTGATCACTAGATCCGTGCCTTCTTTGATCATATCGGCCTGTGCATTTGTAGTAATTGAACCATTGAATTCCGTACGGTTATTTACAGTTACGTTAAACCATTGTTTTCCATCATCGGCTACCTGCAATACTTTGAAGTATGCTGTATATGCATTCTTTGCATATTCTGGTGCAAACATAGGACGGAAAGTATATCCTTTTGCAGTAAGTACCGGGAATCCATTTTTGCTGTCTGTTGAAACTTTAATGGAATCAGACAACGTATTCGAAAGGATCAGGGATGACCATTTTGTATTATCATCTTCCGCTGCCATGACAAATGGTCCATACATAACACTTGCTACTTCTGAAGAACCAAGTTTATCCGGTGTTTTATCAAGATGAAGTGTATAAGGCATATTGATCTCAATGATATCCCCTGCTTTTATATCTGTTAATCCTACATAAGTACTGATCTCCGGATTCTGGACTTTCACTTCTCCATTGACTTTTACTGTAAAACCATTTGTTGCCCAATATGGAACACGAAGTTTCATATTGAATGAAGATGGTGTCTTTCCTTCTATTGCAGATACTGTAAGTTTTGTATCTTCTGAAGGATAATTTGTTTCCTGTTTAACAGTAACGCCTTTATCTTCCCATGTTACTGTAGATGGCAGATATAATCCTACATATAAGGTGTCTGCTGTTTTTACATAAGCTGCTTCCTGATATTTTACATGGTTTTCCATTCCTGTTCCATGACAGCAGGTAAAGGAATCATAATCTCCACCATAATCTCTTGTAGAACCAGGTCCGATCGGAAGCATATAGGTTGTTCCGTTATGTTTCTTATCTGTTACATTTGGTGTCTGGGATGCAAGAATCTGATTATATAATGTCCTCTCATAATAATCCATATATTCTGCATCATCCGGATCATAGTTATTTAACATTTTTGTAAGCTTTAACATATTATAAGCTGCACAAGTTTCACAGTTCGTTGTTCCTGCAATATTATTTGCCTGCTGATACGGCTCTGTAAATTTTTCACCGGTTCCTACACCACCGATTGAATATGCATAACGTGAAACTGTCATCTGCCAGAAGTTTTCAGCGATATCATAATATTCTACTTCCGGTTTTCCACTTTTCACAGTTGCTTCATATGTTTCCAATGCACCAATGATCTGCGGAATATGCTGATTTGCATGACGTCCTGCAATATCATCTACATTATTCTTCAACTTATTAAAGAAGTTTGTGTTGTCAAACAGTTTTGCCCCTTTAATAAATGTTTCATCTCCTGTGTACATATATAGCTGGGACATGGATTCATTAAATCCACCAAACTCTCCTGCAATATACATATCCCACATCTTTGTCAGCTGTTCCTGGCTGCATGCATTTAATCTGTTACATACCCATTTACCAATTCCGGTCGCAACTGTTAATGCTTCTTCATTACCTGTATAAGTATAAGCATCTAAGAAGCCTGCGATCAGCTTATGTAATGTATAATATGGTGCCCAGATTCCAGAATCTGCACTTCCATATCCTACATACTTCTCCAGCAATGCAAACTGATCCGGGGAATATGCACTGATAAATCCTTCTCCCCATACATTTGGATCTGTACTCCATGTACTTGTCTTTACACCGTTTGTCTTAAAATCTTTCGCTTCACCTTTGGAAAGTTTCTGTAATTCACGGAGTTCATGCACCATCTCATCAAGTTTTGCCTTAATCTCTTCATCTCCTGTAGATGCATAGGCAAGAGCTAATGCTGACATATAATGTCCGGTTGAGTGACCTCTTAACAATCCGCTAGGATCATCCCATCCGCCTAATGGTTCAACATCTTTTATCTTATCTGTCTGTCCGAATGTCTTATAGAAATTGTAAAGCATACGCTTATTGTCAAGAAGTTTTAAATAAGCCAGATCACGGTCACGATTCTGCGTCAGGATCGATCCGTCTTCCCCGATCTTATCTAAAGTAATATCTTTAAGGGCAAAATTCGATGACACTACTGTTTTTGCAGCTTCTTCTTCATCTACAACTGTGACATGTGCTGTGATCTTCCTGATTTCACCAACTAAAGATCCTTCCACATCAAAATTCCCTGTATTTGCATACTTGTCAGCTTCAATACTTGCCGGCCACACTGCTTTGATCTTATTGACAGAATCATCTGTATAAGTTGCTTTCACATAATTCGGAAGAGACGGACTATGTCCTTTTAATGTTGTAACATTAATCTCTTCTACATCCTTAAGGCTGACTGACTCTTTTAAAGCAATAACTGTATATGCAAACTTTTTCACTACTTTTTCACTGCCGGATGTAACTGTTGCTGTCAATGTACCTGATACATTCTCATTGCCGATTGCCGGACGGGTTACTTTTGCAACGCTTCCATTTACTACAACAGCATCCTTATCACTTTCCCATGTGATCACAGATCCTTTATCACCTTTTACAGGAAGTGTAAAATCTGTCATGACAGAAGAGAGGTCTCCGACTGTTTTTTCAAGCTGGGCTGCATCATCTTCTGCGATCTGCTTATCTGTATACATAGGGATAACCTTTACATCAAATTCTTTTGTATCGGTTGTTCCATTATATGTGATCGTAGCAGTCAGTTTACCTTCAGCTGCACCGCTGCCTGCTGCCGGACGGGTTACTTTTGCAATTCCGTCTGCTATTGTGATCGCACTGTTCATGCTTTCCCACGTAATGGCAGATCCATTGACGCCCTTTGCCGGAAGTGTAATATCTTCCGTTACTGCTGTTGTATCACCAAGATCTAATGCATCTTTGTCTGCTGCAACAATTCCTGCATCATTTACACTATACATTGCCGCAATCTCATCTGCACTAAGTGCTTTATTATAAATTTTAACCTCTGCAAATTGTCCTTTTGTCGGATTATCTCCAAACTGACCATATCCGATCAGGTTATTCGTAGTTGCTCCAAGATCATTGACACTGATTTTTGTATCTGTCGTTTCACCGATCTGTTGTCCGTTTTCATACAGGGACATCTGCGTTCCATCCATAACAACGGTTGTAAGCACCCAGCGGTTCTTATCGAAATTTGTTTTCTTCTCAACACCGACCTCATTTGACCAGCCACTCTTTGTAATAGCTGCCGCATATCCTTCATGTCCCTTATTTCCTCCGTCAGATAACAGATAGAGATATGAAGTCGTATCATTACCGATATCCCAGATCCTCTGATATCTGGTATCTGTACTCAGATTTACCCACATACTGATCGTTACTGCATCATTTCCATTTAAAATAGCATTCGGAAGCTGTAGGTAAGATCCATCTTCTCCGCCCGGAAGTGTTAATGCTTTTACACTGTTTCCATAAATATTAACCGTACTGATCTTGTACGTACCTTCTACACTTCCTCCTCCTGCACGTTTTAAAGTTCCGGTATGACCATTACCGGATGCATCTGTGATTTCCGTTGCATAACTGTTCTGCATATCAAAGTCATAATACAGAATCAATCCATTTTCCGTTGTATCTGCTTTTACATTTACTCCCCCATATGGGAATACACTTGTAAATACAAATACAAATGCCAACAGAAATGCCATTACCTTTTGTACACCATGATCGTGTCGTCTTTTCATAACATTTTCTCCTTTCGTTGTTTCTTTGAAATCACCTTTCGATGCATTCAAGAATTCGTTTTGTATAAATAGTATAACCTCATTCGTCTGATGCCAAAAGTATAAAAAACTACACTGTCTTTCTATTTTTAAACTGTCTTTACGATCAAAATCCTCTCTCCGGCTTTTACATCGGTACCGGTCAGATGGTTCGTTTCCACCAGATCATCTACCGTTGTATGATTTTCTTTTGCAATATGGAACAACCGGTCACCTTCCTTTACGATATAGCCTACCAGCCCCGGCCGCTGCTGTAATACAGCAAGATCTAACTCACTTTCATTGATATCTGTGATCACCTGTTTTTCCTGCTGTTCAAATGCTAACAGATTTAAGCTTACAACTGCTTTGATATCAATATTCCTGCTGTCTGAAAGCACTGTTGTCACCTGTTCGATGCTGCCATCTAAATACACTTTCACAGGATGAACTGCTTCCGGCATTTCAATCAGCTGGGAAAATGGCACATATGCCCGTTTTGCCGCTACCGGCATCGCATCATCTGCTGTCATATATAAAATCTCTATCGTCAATGTACCTTCCGCTAACAATCCATCTTCTGTGACTGTCGTCTGTTCGATCGCCAGTGTATTTTCATTACTGCATATCTGCAAAATATCTTCCTGTTCTTCTTCTAATTCAATTTTATCGGACATTCTGCATTTTGCTTCATTTTTGACTAAGAGCCTGTCAAAAACTGCTGTCTGCATATTCGGTTGTACCTGCCGGTCTAATGCATAGATATCGGAGATCATTTCTATGTTGGTTTCCCGCCAGAGGCAGATCGTTAAATTCACTACCATTTCTAAAAGAAGATTTCTTTCTTCTCCGTCCCCATCTAACTCGATTTCAAGATCTGCCTGTGCTAATTCTGTTTTGATCTGATGGATCAACGACTCCTCACAGACATTACATTCTACATTTCCCTGTATCGGAACGGTCGTTTCAAACCATTGCAGCCGTTCTTCGTCCACACCCGAATACAGTACGCAGACAAGTGCTTCTCCACTCACTTCGATCTCACCATTTTTCAAACGGGTACTCATTCCCCTGAGTTCCACACTGTTCCAGAGAATCTCATCCATATTTGGCTTATTAGAAGAAAGAGATATTTCTTTTCGGATCCTTAAGGTATCTTTTTTGTCTGTCAGCAATTCCAATGCTTCTAAATTTTCTTTTTCTATCTCGCATCCTGAATCTGCTCCGACTGCCGCAAGCATCGATGTATCTTCCGGTCTTTCTGCCTCTGCCTGAAATTCCACTAAGGAACGGATACTTAATTTTCTTGAATTGATGACACTGACGGAAATATCCTCGATCTTTCCATCTAATTTCACCTGATCTGATTCTCCGATTCCTTCCATTGTAAGGCTTTCCTGAAATGGGATCTCGCCTTTTAAACTGTTGATCTTACGATTATCAAGATCTGTCCGATATAAGATCTGAAACTCTAACACCCCTTTAAACCAGACATGCCCTCCGCTTGCATGGACTTCATCAAAGTGCAGACTGCCCCGCTCCCGTATTACTTTTGTCAGATCCGGTTTGTAATCCGGCAGATTATAATCATCATCCAGTGTGATCTGGTTCAATGCACCGCCAATTTCCCTGTTCCTATGCAATAACTGTCTTTCTAATTCCACAAAAAAATCCTCTGTTCTGAATTTGTATATCTTATTCAGAACAGAGGACTTTTATTCCTTTAACAAAGCTTCATTCGTATATCTCTCGTAATAATATCTGTATAACTAAAGGATAATAACTGCGGAGGATTATCTTCATTCACATCACTTACCAGAATGGTAAATACACTGGGGTAAGTATCTAAAATAACCCCTTCCTGAATGTCAACTTTATTTCTTCCCCGATCCAGTTGAATCATTACCCTGCTTCCACACTGGCTGTGTACAGATGCACGTACCCGGTTGATATCTGCCTGCTGCATACTACTTCCTCCCTTTTCTGTGGCTGCTGATGCATGAGTTGTCTGGTTATTTTAACCGCTTTAGTATAGCACATTGTTAAATTGCCGTCAAAAGGAAATAAGTACTAATTTTAAACTATTACCATTACTGGAAAATCACATTTTTATCTGTATGTTCAATACGGATCACAATATACGGATAACTCGGTGCTGCATTTTTGACTTCATCTTTTGACGGACCTTTCAGATTTGTATGCAATACAACTGCATTCTGCGTCAGGTACAGATCTAAGATCTGGATACTGTACCCACCGGTTTCCTGTTCTCCATATCCTCTCACAATATACAGATACTTATCATTTTCATAGGTCAGTTTAAAATCCGCACTCTTTTTTTCCTCTATTTTCTCAGCTAATTCTTTTGGTATCTCATCTTCTATGATCTCATATTCCAAATCCTGTAATCTGTTTCCATCTGTCTTTTCGATCCCACAGCCAAATAATGTGACAAGTACCGTGATCATTAAAAGTGCAGCCATATACAAAAGCAGCCGACAGCCGGTACTCTCACTCTCTTTTAATACATCTTTCATTTTCACGCTTCCATCAAGTATCTTTTTTCTATTTTATTCAGGAAATGTTGTTGTAATTCCAATTTACAGTTAGTATAATGGAATAATACATGGGTCAAAATCCAGGAATCGTTCCTGCTTACAGGATAAGGATCCGGAATGACCGGCCCATCCACACATGAATAAGTTATAGAAAGGAATGGATTTTTCCATAACAGCATGATACGACTGATTTTTGTTATTTTATTTGTAGCTTTATATTTGATCATCGGCATTCCCATCCTCTTTGTGGAATGGCTGGTCTCCAAAAAATTCCGTTATGCGGCTGATATTTCCCAGCTTCGCATGGTACAGTGGGCTTTCAAAGTCATTCTTGTATTAAGCGGTGTGCATCTTACAGTGATCGGTGAAGAAAATGTTCCGAAAGATACGCCTGTCCTCTATGTCGGAAATCACAGAAGTTTCTTTGACATCATCATCACCTATGCCAGATGCCCGCGTCTTACCGGATACGTGGCAAAAGATTCCATGTTAAAAGTTCCCCTGCTATCGCTCTGGATGAAACGGCTTTACTGCCTGTTTTTAAACCGCAGTGATGTAAAAGAAGGTTTAAAGACCATCTTAACCGGTATCGACCAGATCAAGCATGGTATTTCCATGTGTATCTTTCCGGAGGGAACAAGAAGTAAAAACAAAAGTGAAACAGAAATGCTGCCTTTTAAAGAGGGCAGTTTGAAGATGGCAGAAAAAAGCGGCTGTCCGGTCATTCCAATGGCACTGACCGGAACTGCCGATATTTTAGAAAATCATTTTCCACGTATAAAACCGACTCATGTAATCTTAGAATACGGTGAACCGATCTATATCAAAGAGTTATCCAAAGAGGATAAAAAACATATAGGAAACTATACCAGAGAAAAGATCCTTACGATGCTAGAAAAGCAGTCAACGCTTCCACGATCTTAGGAAACTGCATAAAGTGAGATGCTTTGATCAACAAAGTATCTCCTTTTTTTATGTCTTTCTTTAAGGCTTCTAATAAGTCTTCTTTTGTCGGAAAATAGCGTACCTCTTTTGCACCTGCATCTTTTGCAGCCTGTGCAAGTTCTTTTGACAATTCGCCAGTGCAGTAGAGTTTATCGATTTGCTTTTCTGCTACATAACTGCCGACATTCGCATGTAACTCTTTTTCGTCTGTTCCTAATTCTCCCATATCACCAAGCACAGCGGTCTTTCTTCCTGCCGCCTGACTTAATACATCGATCGATGCACACATTGAGATTGGATTAGCATTGTAACAGTCATCAATGATCGTTACACCATTTTTTTCGATCAGGTTACTTCTGCCGCTGATCGTTTCAACGGTTGCGATCCCCTTGCATATCATGTCAATATCCATGCCGCATGCATCTCCTACACAGGCTGCTGCTAACGCATTATAGACATTGTGTTCTCCTGCGATCGGAATGGTCACTTCCCTGCTCTGCTCGTGCAGATGCAGTACCATACGGATGCCTTCCATGCCAAGCGTGGTAATATCTGTCGCATAAACATCTCCATGTTCCCTGCCGTAAAAAACAGGTTTTCTACCATTCACAGATGTGATCGTGGATAATTTATCATCGTCACCATTTAAGATTACGATCCCTTCCCCACGCAGATGGTCAAATACTTCTGTCTTTGCTTTTAAAATGCCATCCCTGCTGCCTAGATTCTCTAAATGGCATAACCCGATATTTGTGATCACGCAGATATCAGGATTGGCAATCTCTGCTAAACGGTGCATTTCCCCGAAATCAGAAATCCCCATTTCAAGAACTGCGATCTCATGTTGTTCAGTAATATCAAAGATTGTAAGCGGAAGTCCGATCTCATTATTAAAATTACCTGCCGTTTTATGTACCGAGAATTTTTCTTTTAATACAGATGCGATCATTTCTTTTGTGCTGGTCTTACCAACACTTCCGGTAATACCTACCACCTTGATCCCTAATGTCTGGCGGTAAAAAGCAGCGATCTTCCTTAATGCATCTAATGTAGACTCTACTAAAATGTATGGAAATTCCGGTGCGTCTAACTCTTTTTCAGAAAGTGTGGCAAGTGCCCCATCTTTAATGACTTCCGGAATAAAATCATGCCCGTCGACACGTTCTCCCCTGACCGGTATAAACAGACCGCCACGCTTTACCTTCCGGCTGTCAATGGCAATTCCGGTAACTTCGGTATTCTTAATATTTTCATCACCGATATAAGTACCTCCACAACATGCTGCAATATTGGCTAATGTCATATTTTTCATAAATTATCCCTCGTACTTCTGCAATGAGATCTTGATCAGTTTCTCACAAAGTTCGTTAAAGTTCATTCCGATCACTCCGGCTTCCTGTGGAAGAAGGCTTGTCGGTGTCATACCCGGCAGCGTATTTGCCTCTAAACAGTAGATCTTTCCTTCTTTATTTAACAGGAAATCCATTCTCGAATATGTATCTAATCCTAATGCTTCTGCCGCCATCACTGCATATTTCTGCATTTCTTCGGTGATCTCTTTTGACAATTCTGCCGGACAGGTTTCTACGGTACTGCCTGCTTTGTATTTATTCTTGTAATCATAAAACCCTTCTACCGGTGCGATCTCAATGATTGGAAGTGCCTGATATTCTAATACACCAACTGAAAATTCCCTGCCTTCGATATATTCTTCTATGATCAGTTCATCTTCCCAATGGAAGGCTTCGTCTAATGCTGCATGGAACTGTTCTTTTGTACGGACAATAGAAACACCGATACTAGAACCGCCGCAGCAGGGTTTTACAACACATGGCAGGGATAGACCGGTCTTATCAAAATCATCGGTATGATCTGCCTTTGTCATCTTCATGCCTGTCGGTGTCGGCACACCGTTTTTTTCAAAAAAGATCTTCGCTGCACCCTTATCCATGGCAAGCGCACTGCTTAAATAACCGCTGCCTGTATACTTGATGCCTAACAGATCAAAAGCTGCCTGAATCTTTCCGTTTTCGCCGTTTTCTCCATGTAATGCCATAAATACAATATCTGCCATCTGGCACATGGAAATCACATTTGGTCCAAAAAAGCATGCTGACTGATCTTTTCTTGATGCCTTTACTTTTGCAAGATCCGGTGCTGTTTCCGGAATTGCAGATACACTCACACTTGCTTCTATGCTGTGTTCAAAAATATCTGAAATATCTTCTTCTGCTTCTTTATATCCCATAAATACATCTAATAATATGACACGATGTCCATTTTCCCTGAGTGCTTTTGCTACCATATCTCCCGTTTTAAAGGACACATCCCGTTCTGTGCTGAGTCCTCCGGCTAATACTACTATATCCATTGTGATCTCCCATCTGCTATAAGATTTTTTATGTTCATTTTATCCCATTTTATATAAGATGACAAGGGAGTGGATATGGGATAACACCATTTTCTATATTTTTCATATAATAGCACTTTTTGCATATACTTTATCTTTTTATTCATCAGAAATTGTATTTGTCAAAATTTTCTTTTGTTATCCTGCGTTTTCGACATATTTCTTTTTTTACCGAAACTGCATGGTCTTTGATGCAATTATTTCATATACTTTTTTTAGAAATTATTGTAACTATCAAACATCCTCATAGTTACAGATCATCAAATCTTAAAATATTACAAATATGGGCTCTCTCGCTTTATAAAATTCTGCAAAGCTCCCATAGCCTCTGTAATGTTCTGTAATGTCGAAAAGTGCCTTCGCCTGCCGTCTGCTTTTCTTCGCCATCATAGCATTTCCTGAGGCAGTAAGACACCATGCTTTTATGCACAACAGATGTGGCAGGACGGTATATTTTCCTGTGAGATGACAGATTCTTATTCCGGTATCACAATGTTTTACTGCTTCTTCAAATCGTCCCTGCTGTTCTAAGATCCACGCAAAATTTCCAAGTATCATTGCGTAGACTTTCAGGGACTCTGACAACTCAAGTCTCTGACGCTCAAGATAACCTTTCAGATAATAAAAAATATGAAAGGCTTTTTCAAGCTGCGCATTTTTTGCATAAGCTATGCCAATATTCGACATGATATATACTTCATCATAGGTAAGCAGTATCTTTCTCTTTGCTGCCTGCATCCGTTCTTTGTAATTCGGCATCGTAATTTCAAGTGCCTGCTCTAGCTTTGGCAGGATTTCTTCTTCACGCTCCCTTTGTATCGCCTGATAGACTGCCTGCGTATACAATGCAAACTGCAGACAGAATGGATTATCCGTTTCTTTTAATGCATAATACCCTTCTAATGCCAGCTTTGCCTTCTCTAACTCCCGCTGTTCTAAATATAATAAAGCCTGTCTGCGAAACTTTGACCGTTGCATCTCAATCTTCGTATCAAATGATATCCCCATGTGGCACATACCACAGAGCCTTTGGCACAAAGCTTCAAAAACCTGTTTTGATGCAACCTCTTTTCCATTTTCGATCCTGGAAAGTGTCCCCGGTGTACAGATCCCATAGGCTAATTCCTCCTGCGTACAGCCTGCACGTATACGCATTTCGTGTATCGCATCCCCCATACCATAAGTCGGCATATATCGTTCCCCCTTTGTCTCTAATGTGTTCCCCCAAAATCACCTCAGCAGATCTTATCATTGATTCCGATGTTAATATACCGTTTCGACAAGTGGTATGCAATCTGCGTATCGTCTTAATGTTTGCAGTAAGGGTATTTTACTATAACAGTTTAGCCATAGCTCATATAGCATACGAATCACGCCTGCATGAATGAGTATGCTATAGGGGCTATGAGCTAAACGCCATCCTATGAGCAAAGTAGCCGCAACTCGGCGAAAAAGCACCGCAGGTGCGGCTTTACGAATGGCATTGCTAACCTGCTATTCTGAACTGCTATTTTTTATGAATAAACTTTCTTCGTATATATTTTTTTCGAAATCTGATAAGAGATCACATTACAGACAATCGTTAAAAGAAAAGCCCCTGCGATCAGATATTTTTCTTCTATGAAAAATATAGACAGATCCATGCCTGTCAGTGCAGTCATAAAGACTGTCATGCCAACTACGGTCAGCAGAATAAACAACATTCGTCCTTTTTCGACACCGATCCAGAACATCAATGGAAGATTCACTGCCTGTATGATCAGTGCAAGACACATGATCATGACAATCGTTATCACAGCATCTGCCGGCATATGTCCGTTTATGGCTGCTAATATGAATTTACTAAATATGGTCAGTAAAAAAACAATTCCGACTGAAATATATCCCATCAGATATTTACTTCCGACGATCTCATTTACAGAATATGGGAGCATTCCTGCAAATTTATCCCATTTTGCACGTTCGTCATATGCTAATGCAGTGATCGGCATCATTGCCGCATAAAATACAGAATATCCAAATAAAAAATCTGACGGCACAACTGCAAATATAAGTGTGATCAGTAATAACACTTTTGTCTGTTTTATGATGGTATATGCATCTTTGATCAATAAACCTCTCATCTTTATTCCCCTTTCCTTGCTAAAAAGAGCACAATATCTTCGATTCCTGCGCACTCTATTTCAAATGCATCTGAAATCTTAGAACGTTTTACTAACAGCTCTGTTGCATATTTTCCCTGTTTTCTGCCTGCAATAGCTTCTTTTGGTATATCTTTTTCTTCTTCCTCTGTGACCTGCAGGATGCCATATTCCTCAAGCAGACGATCCTTTTCTTCACAAAACAGCAGTTTTCCCTGATGCAAAAATGCGATATAATCACTGATTTTTTCAAGATCACTGATGATATGGGAAGATAACAATACCGTATGATCTTCCTCTCTTGTAAATTCATTAAAGATCTCTAAGATCTCATCCCGGATGATCGGATCTAAGCCGCTTGTTGCTTCATCTAAGATCAATAATTTCGGCTTATGGGAAAGTGCAACTGCAATCGCAAGCTTCATCTTCATTCCTCTTGAATAATCTTTAAACATCTTTTTCTCCTCTAGAGAAAAGTGTTTGATATAATCGAAATACTGTTTTTCATCCCATCTCTGATAGGTATGCTTCATAATCTGATTGACATTTACTGCATTTAACACTTCCGGAAAATAGGCTTCATCTAAAACTACTCCGATATCTTCCTTAACTGCGTCAAACTCTTTCTTAGTATTATCCTGCCCTAACACAAAGATCTCTCCTGCATCACGCCGGATCGATCCCATGATCAGTCCGATCGTGGTACTCTTGCCTGCACCATTCTCACCCACAAGCCCCATGATACAGCCCGAAGGGAGTGTCAGACTGACATCTTCTAACTGAAAAGATGCATATTTCTTCGTTACGTGTTTCATTTCGATTGCATTTGTCTGGGTTTCATACATTTCTGTACCACCGATTGTCATACCTACATCTGCTGTATTCATTCCTCTACCTCCAAGATCCGAAACATTTCCACTAATTCTTCGTTTGTAATGCCACAGCCTGCCGCTAACTGCCGGATCTGCTGCATATGTGCTTCAATCTTCTTTAAATTTTCTTCCTGTATGAGTTCCCGGTTCGTTCCTGCTACAAAACAGCCCTTTCCGGCAACGGTGTTGACATATCCTTCCCGCTCTAACTCATCATAAGCTCTCTTAGTCGTGATCACGCTGATCCGCAGATCCTTTGCAAGCCCTCTGATCGAAGGGAGCATGTCGCCCTCTGTCAAAGTTCCGTTTAAGATCATATCCTTGATCTGGGTATAGATCTGTTCATAGATCGGCTGATTACTTGAATTTCTGATAATTATATTCATGTGCTTACCTCTCTTACTGTGTATATACAGTATATGCAGTTGATGTATAAATGTCAATATGTTTTTTTCAGTTCAGCCATAACCTGTGTGCCATACGAATCATGCTTGCATGAATGCGTATGACATACAGGTTAAAAGCTAAATGCCATCTTATGAGCAAAGTAAGCCGAAATGCGGCGAAAGAGCACCGCAGGTGCGGCTTTGCGAATGACGTTTAGCTTATCCAAACCGTTACTTTAAAATCCCATATATGAAATATATCGTTCCTTAAATGCTTCATCTTCTGCCAGAGAAACCTCTCCTGCCTCTGACACGACTTCCATCAGTGCTTTCTTCTCCGGCGTTTCTAAATACTGCAACGCTCCGCCTAATGCCGTATTTCCTGCTGCTGTGGTCTTTTCGGCAAGCTCCTGTGGCAAAATCCCGATAACTGCGGCTTTTTTTACGTCCAGATAATATCCAAAACCACCCGCAAGATATACCTGTTCTATCTGTTGATAAGTCACCCCTGCACGCATACATAAAACTTCGATGCCTGCACGTACCGCAGCCTTTGCCATCTGTATCTCGCGGATATCTGCCTGCGTCAGACAGATCTTCTCCCCCTGTGCATTTTCAGCCAATGGATATCCTGTTTTAAAATATGGCTCTTTTAATTTGCCATTTGCATCTATGATGCCTGCCTGCAACAGTTCCGCAACGGTTTCAATCACACCTGTTCCGCAGATACCGGCAGGTTTTTTTTCTCCGATGGTATGCACTGTCAGTCTGCCATCCACAAATTTTGCATTTGCGATCGCTCCGTCTACACTTCCCATACCCCATCTGATATTTCCGCCCTCAAATGCCGGACCTGCGGCAGTTGATGTAACATAGATCCCGGTGTTTGTCCTTAATGCCATCTCTCCATTCGTACCAAGATCTAACAGCAGGCTGATCTGTCCTGCCTTTATCATGTCACATACAAAAATACCGGCTGTAATATCTGCTCCGACAAATGCCGATATCCCCGGAAGGATTGTAACCGAAATGTCTTCTATGTCCGACTTTACCGCTTCTGCTTTTACATCATCTGTCTGTGACAACAGTTTTGCAAAAGACAATTCTTCCATGTCTAATGAAATTTTTGTAAACGGATATTTTGTAAATCCCAGACAGGAATACCCACGCAGAAGGTGCATCATAACGGTATTGCCTGCGATCACGACTGAAGATATTTTTTTCTGCGGATTTCTTTTCTGCAAGATGTGAAATCCGTTTTTTATATCAGTCAAAATGCACGTTGTTAATTTTTTGCCGTTCTGCCCATTTGCCGCCTGTATACGGCTGATCACATCTGCCCCATATGACCGCTGGTGGTTCACCATCGTATAGACATCAATGACTTCCCCTGTCTGCCGCTTTAATAGTGCAAATGCCAGTGTTGTTGTTCCTATATCGACTGCCACTCCGTAGTCCTCTGCCTGATAGGACGCATTTTCATCAAGCCTAAGCTGTATACGCATCGAACCTAGTGCCTGAAACTGTTCTTTACTATTTCCAAGATAAATACCTAAATCTTCCTGCAAGATCATCTGACACGCTAACCGTTTTCCTGCTGCTAACTGTTCTTTTGAAAAAAAAGTACGGTCAGCAAGCGTAACCGCAGGATCTCCTTTTGTTATGGTTATGGCACATTTTCCACAGATACCGCTTCCTCCGCAGTATGCAAAAACTTCCATGCCATGCTCACGCAGTACAGCTAAAAGGTTTTCCTCTTTTTTCGCACAGATGTGTCGTGGTTCTGCCTGCTCTGCTGTGGTTATCTCCAGCCAGACATGCTCCTCTTTTCTTAGTGTACAGGACTGATTGTTACATGCATTACAGTCATGCTTAAAGTTCTGTCTATCCGTATCTTCTGTCAACTCAAATAACAGACACATAGACTTGACCGGTTCCAGCATATAGCCGGAGGTCATTGTCAGTCCAAGTGTCCGTTTCGCATCTAATTTATCATAAATTTCTTTCTGCTTTGTGATCTCAAATTCTTCCGATGGAATCTCACACCGCCTTAAGATCCCAAATCCTTCTAACAGACAGCTCTGGGAAAGCATTGGCAGGATCTGTTCTTCAAATGCAAAAATACAACTGTCTGCCATTGCATCTGCCATCATCACTTTTAACATATCATTTCTGATATCTGACCGCTGTGGCAAGCGGCTGATGCCACTTCCGAGTGTCAGTATCACATAGAGATAACGGTTCTGCCCATCGATCAGAAATGCGGCTTTCGGGCGCATATACCGTTTCACTAGCGGAAAAAGTGTTTCATAGACAGCTTTTATCCCGCTCTTTGACTCTACGCCTCTGCAGCCTAACAATCCTGCTGCTGTATCAAAATCCGGTATAATGTTTTTTCCGGTAAGCAATCGAATATCGTTCATGTCAAGTCTCCTTTGGCATTCATTATACAATATCAATGCTTAATCTGCACGCTCTATATGTTAAGAATTCCTCTCATTTCCTCCCTCAGCAATATTCACGAGTCTGTCTGCCACCCATTCAGAACCGACATCTAACTGGTGGCTGACTAAATATTCATCTTCCACAGATAGGATTTTTTCTTCTCCTGCTTCATTTATAAGCGTTACGGACACCATGGGTTTTGCCCCCGGTGCTAATTCTTCACATCCGTAATCACCATCAAAAATATGTCTGATCTTCCACATGATCCATTCCTTTGCTTTCTTGATCGCTATTTTGTACTTTTTGCGTTATGTTGTATCTAAATTTACGATTCCTGCCAGAATCTTCCCTTATGAAAATTCTCATTGCCCAGCGGTTTTGCTGTTAAACGGAACATCACGCAGCCATCAGGACATACGATATCCTTGACATATTTTCCGCTTCCGCCTATATTTTCAAGATCTCCGCCACTTCTGACCGCCTCCATGATTGAATAGAGCATCATCATCGTCTTAGAACAGATCCCTTGTCCATCTGCATTGACCGGACAACCGTAAGTGCATGTATATTTATCCCCGATCTCCTCACCATTTCTGCAATAATGCTCGGTATGGTCACCTCTTAAAAATCCGGTTACTTCTATCTGAAATTCATATTCTTCATCATACCACTTTTTCATCTGATGTTCCCCCCTCTTATCCAACAATTTTTTCATGTTTTATAACGATTCTTTTTCCATTTCTGCATTGATCGTATCTTCAGATGCCGCCATTGCTTTTAATGTCATATCTAACAGCTTTTCTAATTCCCAGCCAAGCTGTGCAGCTCCCCGCTCGATCACTTCTCTTGAACAGCCTGCTGCAAATCCCTTGGATTTATATTTTTTCTTTAAAGATTTTAATTCCATGTCTTTGGTACTCTTTGACGGACGCATCAAAGCTGCTGCCCAGATCAGCCCTGTCAGTTCATCTGCTGCAAAAAGTACTTTTTCCATTTCATGTTCCGGTTCTACATTGATCGTTGCTCCACAGCCTACCGTAATTCCATATCCATGAGAACATACAGCATGGATCACATCTTCCCCTACTCCGGCTTCTTTTAAAAGTTCCGGTGCCTTTAAGCAGTGTTCTTCCGGATATAATTCAAAATCTATGTCATGCAAAAGTCCTACAATTCCCCAGTATTCTGTATCATCACCATAACCTAACTCATTTGCATACCACCTCATAACAGCTTCTACCGTAAGTCCATGCTGGATATGAAATGGATCTTTGTTATATTTCTTTAATAATTCAAATGCTTTTTCTCTTGTAATCGTTTCCATGATATCGTATTCTCCATTTTTATTATGTTCATAATAGCCCATCACTTTTTTGGGCTTATCTCGTAATCATTCACAAAGCAACTAGATTATAGCACGACATACAAAGAATAATAAAGTACTCTGCAGAGATTTCACAAAAAAACAACGTTACAGTCCGCAGGATACCCTGCAGGCTGTAACGTTGTCTGTCTTACTTTAATATGCCTTTACTTTGACTTTAGCTGAAAGTCCGCTGTTTTTAAATAATTTCTTGTAAGTGGATAATTTCTTTTTCGGTACTTTGATCGTCTTTGCTTTTGTGATTCCCTTAAATGTACTCTTAGAAAGTGTCTTTGCTGTCAGTTTTGTGGATTTTATCGTAATTGTTTTTAACTTCTTACAGCCGGTAAAGACATTTGCTCCCATCTTTGATACATTCTTACCGACCGTAACGGTCTTAAGTTTCTTGTTATTCTTAAATGCATTCTTTGCGATCGACGTTACTTTATAAGTCACACCATTGATCTTGATCGTATCCGGTACGACGATCTTTGTCTGTTTTTTGTTCTTCGGTGCCTTATATTCTACTTCATAGGCATTATCGGTATTCTTCTTGATAGTATAGGAAGCTCCATCTGCCTGATTCACAACCACCTGTCCGATGGTAAGTGTATCTGCGGCCTGGTTTGGACCATCTGCCGTCTGATTATTCTTATCTGTCGTTGTCTGATCATTCTTACTGCTATCGAACGGCTGTCTATTGGTGGTTTCTTCCTTCTTGATCACCGGAATCACGACTGCTGCTTTCTGATAGCCGCACACGCTGCATTCCTCATGGCTGCTGCCTTCGATACTCTCTGTTGCCTGACGGTCGATGACCGTCTTGAATGTATGCTCTGCCTGTTCTAATTTCTTTCCACATTCATTTTTGCATTCTTTCCAATGTACCTTTTCGTCCTTTGACCAAACTGCATCTGTGGTATCATGTCCGAGTGGGTTCAAGGTCACTGTCTTTGTCTGAACCTCAAATGCCGGATTTGCAAATTCTGCTCTGTAATCTCTTTTACCACTGGTTTCGCATCCTGCTTTTTCTTCGGTATAGGTTGCTGTTACAGTTTCATTTTCTGCTTTTTTACATCTCTTACAGATCCTGCTTGCCGTACAGCTCATTTCACTTTCATTCCATGCATACTGTGATTCATCATAATCATGTCCGAGTGGGTTCAAGATCACTGTCTTTGTCTGAACCTCAAATGCCGGATTTGCAAATTCTGCTCTGTAATCTCTCTTACCACTGGTTTCACATCCTGCTGCTTCCTCTGTATAGGCTGCAATGTCAGTTTCATCTTCTACTTTGTTACAGCCTTCACAGATCCTGCTTGCCGTACAGCTCATTTTACTTTCATCCCATGCATACTGTGGCTCATCATAGTGATGTGCGTTTGTATTGCTGTATATACTGCCATCCTGATATACGGTCGTGCCGCCTAATACCGGAGTCAGATCCTTTCCAATCTCCTGTCCCCAGAGTAATTTGCTATTCCGGCTATCTCCACTTCCATCCAGCAGATACGCAACCTCTCCTTCCATGAATGCTTTCTCTGTCTTTATGATCTCGCCGTCCCAAGGAGATGTATTCTTCTCCATACAGTAACAATTTGATATCTTGCCGATGATTTCCTCTTTCTCCTCTTCTCCGTTACCGATCAGTGGATATTTCGTTGTATGATAGCAATGCTTAATATTGACACCACTAAATTTCCCTACAACACCACCAACGTCTGTGGCATTTTCTCCGGTTACCTTTACAGTTCCTATATTGAACGAATTTTCCAGACTGGTATTGCTGTCCCATGATCCGATCACGCCGCCGGTATACTTGCCTGTATTCGTGACATCTCCCATATTTCCATATTTACTACCATCTGAATTGCTGCCCTTTCTTCCGATCACACCGCCGACATTATCTCCATTTCCTTCCACAGCTCCCTTATTTAAAATGAATCCATCCGTAGAAGTCATCGGTGCAGAATATGCATACTCCCCGACAACTCCACCGACACTATTTTTACCTATGATCCTGCCGGTATTGATCACGCCCTTTGCTGCCTGAATTTGACAGTTACTGTTATCAGAACTTGTCATATGCCCTCCAATACCACCAACACTTGTAATTGCTGCTGTCACTTCTCCTTTATTCTGTAACATTCCATTCCGGGAAATTATAGATGTATCAATTCCATATCCGATCAATCCGCCTGCTCCCATAGAAGTATTGCTTCCCATACTAGATATCTTACCCGTATTGATGATATCCGCATCCGCTTGAATGGACGCAAGATCTGCATATCCGATCAAACCTCCGACATATCCACTTGATTTAGCAGTTATAGCTCCAGAATTGAGAATACCCTCATGGACGATCACCTTCATTCCACCACTAGCCTGACCGACAAGTCCGCCTACATTCGCTGTCCCTGTAACTGCACCTGTATTACTGATCGAGGTATCGGATTCGATCTGTGCTCTGCTTGCATATCCAACCAAACCTCCTGCCTGACCTCCTTGTGCGGTTATATCTGCTTTATTGTTACAGTTTACGATTTTTGCATCACGACATGCCTGACCACAGATACCTCCTACACTATCCCAGCCTTTAGAACTTCCTGCAGTGGTGACATTTCTTATCTCTCCACCACTGCCTAGTATGCCAAACAAACCGGCATTATTGTTAATGCTTCTGTCCGCATGGATCGTGATCTCTGCTCCATTACCATCGAAAACTCCTGTATAGGAAACGGTGGAATCTCCGATCGGGCTCCATGTTAAGTCTTTCTTTTCTCCACGTACTGTTGTATCGATCTCTGTTACACCATCTGCAACTTTCGCACACTGATTTCTATCAGAAGATGCTTTTACAATCTCTGCGAACTGCCACAGATCCTCCGATCCGGTGATCACATACGGATCATCTGCCGTTCCACTTCCCTGTAATTCCTCTGCCGCATATACTGTCATACTTCCCTGACTGCCTGTCACAATGCCTGCCACAGCCAGAAAGCCCACTAACATGCCGCCTGCCATTTTCCTGCTTATCATTTTTGTCATTTTCAAATTCAGTGCCTCCTTTTTGATTTCATGTACTCTCGAAATTTTTTGTTTCGATGCTTCCGAAAGCACACTTTCATCTGCTCTTAGAATTCTCCATTTATAAGATTCTAAGAGTATTTTCTGATAACACTTTTATCTTAGCAAACCAATCATGCTTCTGTCTACTTAGACTAAAGTTAAGGTTTTTATATGACAATAACCAAACCTACTGTCTGGATAGCTCCTTTTCACTGCACCCATACTGCTTTATCATACGCTTTGCTTCTGCCTTCATCTGTTCTACAACTTCTTCTGATCCTATGATCTGAATACCCTCGCCTAAGGAAAATACCCAGCCTAAGAACTGCCGGCTGACATATACATTCACATTTACCGTAAAATGTTCTTCATCTGCCGGTATCATCATCACATCTTTGCCAAAGCGGTCTATGATCACACCGGATAAATGATTACTGACTAATAGTTTGACCGTCTGCTCTTTTCCCCCGAACATGCCAAAACTCTTTTTTGCATAAGCTGCCAGATCCAGCTTCTGAAAATGCTCCTTTCCTTCCCTGACTTCCTCTGATGTTTTGATATGCAGCATCTTATCTACCCGGTAATGCTTGATCTTATCGGCTTTATCATCATAACCCACCAGATAATAATTTTCATTCTCCCACAAAAGTCCCCATGGACTGATGTGATACCAGCCGCCATCATGCCGCAGTTCCATTTCTTTTTTCACATTCCACTGAAAATACTGGAATCTGATCTTTTTATTTTCTGAGATTGCATTATGGATCGCATCTATCGTATAGTAGATACTCTCATTCATCGTCTTGATCCTGCCCGACACAAATACCTGTCTTTGCAGTTTCTGTGCATCATATTTACTGACTAATTTTTCTAATTTTCTGATCAGGGCATTCGTTTTCTTTTCTGTGATAAATTTCGATGACTGAATGGCATCTACTAATAATTTCAATTCCGGCAGTTCAAATGGACGGTCTACCACATGATAATGATAGCGGTTTCCAACCGGTTCCCCTTCGACTTCAATACCAAGTACCTCTAAATCCCGCAGATCGGCATAGACGCTCTTGCGGTCTGCTGTGATATCATACTCTGCTAATGCTGCCATGATCTGCGGCATCGTAATAAAATGATCCTCATCTGTCTGTTCCTGCATGATCTGTGCAAGACGGTATAATTTAAACTTCTGTTTCGATCCTTTTGGCACGCTCCCGCTCTCCCTTCATCTATGATAGGAACAGTATAACATGGTTAAGCAGAATACCGTAAACCTTTTTACACTTAATCGTTCATGTACTCAAAATAATCGGCTTCACTGGCAAACAAGATATATCTGCCTTCTACAAATCCCATATAACCATCACTTGTATTAAATCCCTTCATTGTCAGTTCCTCCATTTTTCTGAAATAAGATCTTTAAGTTCCCTTTGATGGTCATACTTTACCAAAACAGGTGGGGTATAAAAACCCCACCTGTTTTCTGGTATTCATAAACGATGATTCTATTTTTGTTTCAGTTCGGGACAGGTTTCCACAAACGCTTCTATTTCAGCAAGAAATCTTTCCCCGTATTTCATATATTTATGCTCCCCCACTCCCGAAACAGCTAACATTTCCTGTCTGGAAGAAGGTACCCTTACAGCCATATCGATCAGTGTCTTATCATTGAATACGATATACGGCGGCATATTCTCCTTACGTGCAATCTCAAGCCGGAGTGCCCGAAGCTTATCAAACAGCCTGTATCCGGCAGATGTAAGCGATTCCGTACCTTTTGATTTCTTTTTAGCTTTCTCTGGTTTTGCCGGTAATTTATCTTCATCTGTGATCTTAACAAGCACCTTTGTTTCAGGATCTTTTAATGGGCTGATATCTCCCATCTTTATGACCTGATAATTACCGACTACAAGATATTTTTCTAAGATCATCTGCTCAATGAGCCGTCTTAAAAGCTTTTTATTTGCATCTGACAACACGCCATAGGATTTGTAATGAATGGCTCCGACTTCTTCTAATCTTGCTGTCTTTGCCCCTAAAACAGTGTCCATGATAATGATTTTTCCATATCTGCCTCTCGCTTCATAGACACAGTTGATGATCTTCTTAGCGGCATCTGTCATGTCAAGCGTTTCAAATTCACGCAGACAATTTCCACAGTCCTCACATGGTTTCTTTGGATTTTCCCCAAAGTATTTTAAAATATAGTTTCGCAGACATTCCGTCGTATAACAATATCCTTCCATACTCTGCAATCTCTGCATATCCCGTTCCCTGACCGTCTGCCTGTCTGCAAAATCTAACTCCGGCATTTCTTTATGCTCTAACAGTCCACGATTGATCACAATATCCTGCGGGGAAAATAACAGGATACATTTAGAATCCAGTCCATCACGGCCGGCTCGCCCTGCTTCCTGATAATAATTTTCCATGCTCTGCGGCATATTATAATGAATGACAAACCGGACATTCGACTTATCAATTCCCATTCCAAAAGCGTTTGTTGCAACCACAATGCTTGTATAATCAAATACAAAATCATCCTGCATCTTTTTTCTTTCCGTTGTACTCATTCCGGCATGATATTTTCCAACTGAAATGCCTTTACTGCTTAAGAGATCATAAACGCTTTCCACATTTTTTCTTGTAGAGCAGTAAATGATTCCACTTTCTCCGCTGTGTTCTGAAATATAATCTAAAATATACTGCTCTTTATTCTTCGGTTTATCCACCTGAAAAAACAGATTTTCCCTGTCAAATCCTGTCACTAGAAAATAAGGGTTCTGCAAGCCTAGTGTACAAATGATGTCTTCTCTGACCGTTTCGGTTGCAGTTGCTGTAAATGCACTGATCACCGGCCGTTCTTTGAGCATTTTTACAAACTCGACGATCTTCATGTAACTTGGTCTGAAATCCTGTCCCCATTGTGAGATACAATGTGCTTCATCTACTGTCACCATCGAGATCTTAACGTTTTCTGCAAGGTCAAGAAATCCTTCTGTTACCAGCCGTTCAGGTGCAACATAGATAATTTTATAAACACCCTGCCTTGCTTTTCTCACTGTTTCAAAATATGCATGTTCGGAAAGTGAACTATTGATAAATGCTGCCGAAACACCTGCCTCATTTAATGACTTCACCTGATCCTGCATCAGTGAGATCAGCGGTGAAATCACGATCGTAATTCCGGATAACAGCATTGCCGGCACCTGATAGCAGACGGATTTTCCGGCACCGGTTGGCATAACCGCAAACGCATCTCTCCCGGCTAATATGCTGTCGATCACTTCTTTTTGTCCTGCCCTGAATGAATCGTATCCGAATAATGCTTTTAACACTTCTTCCGGGGAATCGTATTGTTTGTCCTGCGCAGAGGGACTTTCAAAAAATTCTATATTGTCGTATACCGGCAGTTCTTCCTGTTCTTCGTAGGTTTCAGCCATTTCAAATAAACCTGCCCACGATGCGTCATCGGGGTAGGGGGTATGTATGTTAGAGTTGTTGCTCATGGTTTTTCCTTCTTTCCAATGGCATCTGCCCATAAAGCGGCTTCCATTGTTGTATCTTTTATATGTATACTTTTCAATCGCATAACAAAGATATTATATTCTATTCTTAAAATAACAGCAACTAACATATCACCACTTTAGAATAGATTCCTCTACCTAGACCAGATTCCATTTTACCTCAATAGACTCCGATAATTCTTTTTCCTTTGCCTGTAATTTATTTGAATGTGAAAACTGTGGTACGCCCATATAATCACAAATCGACCTTTCACATGCGATTCCTTCTGTTCTCCCATTCAATTTACTATATGCTTCCACAGATTTCACACCAATAACAGTCATATTTAATGCCTCAGCCAGATCTTCTGCTTTCTTTTTACTATCAAGTAGTGCCTCTTTTAATAATTCTTCTCTAATCTGATCCTCATTAGAAAGTTCATACTCTATCTGAAACCTCGTCGAATACTCAAGCTCATCAATGATCTGACTGACCAGAAGCAGAATCTCCGATACTGCTGCTAACAATAATCCCATTTTTGCAAACATTCTTCCAATCTTATCATTATCCCGCTTGGCTTTATCTGCACTTTTTCCAAACACTTCCATAAATCCAATGTTTGCCATCTTCTTAGATTACTATTCACAGTCTATGCGTCTTTACAACCTTTCTTTTTTCTTCTTTAATTCAATTTTCTGTCATCACATTACTACTTTTTCATCTTATAAAACCCCAGGTTTTCCTTGATTTCACACTGTTTTTTTGCATGTTTTGTTTGTATCAATTATCGTTATGTGTCACAATATACCTAACGACAGATAGGGTGTGTTTTGATGGCTATTATCAGACAATCAGACAAACGAAGTGGTATTACTTACGTTTATGACAGCAGATCTTATCGAGATCCTGAAGCAAAAAAGGTTCGTTCTAAGCGTACTCTTATCGGTAAGCTTGATCCTGAAACCGGTGAAATTGTACCAACCAAAAAGTGCAGTCCTAATTATGTTTCTGAACCAAATTTGAAAAAATTTAGATGTACCTTATAAACAACGGCATTGCTGGATAGCGGCATTCAGCCATCCTTTTATCCTTCATTTCTTTCCTTTAACGATAAAAATAACACTTCGTAAATTTCCAGTACCATATACAATAGAATGCATGCTTCGCTAACATTCTATTGTCATGAATAAAACGCAGAACCAATCCACTTTTCTTTTGGGATCAGCTCTGCGTCTTAGCGTCTGGCTCATTTACGATTTGAGTTTTAAATTGTTTTACATTTACAAGATGCTCTCTCTTGTATTTCGGACAAAACAAATACCGGGTACATTAGTAAAAGTTTGGTATCAAAGTGATAATACATCAAAAAGTAAACTTTCAACGTATTCAATCTATTCAAGAAATTATGCAGTTTCAATGGAAGCTCGAGCTACAGGTATTAAAGGATACGTTTTTTTAACTCTTTGGAAAATGGAGAAACGGAAATTACATATTTACTTTCTAACCAAACAGAAACCTTATTAATCTGCACACATAAACGCTCATCATCATCCAAGTCATCATAACGTAATGTTGCATTCTCTCCAGATCTTAATATTTGGCAATGACAAACTCTTATCTTTTACTGTCCAATTATATTCGTATGAACACCCATAATCATCCTGGCACAATATATTTATGACTGCTCCAACTTTCTGTTTAGGAAATTCAATCACAATATTTCCCTCAGAATCTATCACACCTTCATACTGTTGAAATCCCACAGAAACTGTAACATGTGTAATATTATTACGGATGTATCCCGGATATGCAGTTCCCGTTAATTGTAAGCTATGCTGATATACATATTCAGTTGTTGTTTCTGTTGTATTTCCATCCTTATCTTTAACGTATACAGAATATGTTCCTGGTTTTAAATATTGCTAATCAGGAAAATACTCACCAGAATGATCCAAAGCGTTCTTTTTATTTTCACTACCTTTCCCCTCTTCTAAAGATAATTTTCCTTCCTAAAAACTTGTGTACCTGCCTTATCAAACTTTACTCTTTTTGTTCATAACGGAGCTTACCAGTCGAAGGATCTACGTCCTGCATACGGATATAATCGACCGTATTTTCCGGCAGTTTCCGTTTCCGTAATATCCATGCGGTCACTTCCCGGATCAGATAATAAATAACTGCAAATGTCGGTACTCCAAGTAACATTCCCATGAATCCAAACAGTCCACCGCCGACTAAGATTGCAAATACAACCCAGAAAGACGACAATCCTGTGGAATTTCCTAAAATCTTTGGTCCGATGATATTACCGTCGATCTGCTGTAATACCAGAATGAATATCAAAAAGTACAGACCTTTGATCGGATCTGCAAGAGCGATCAGTATGACACTTGGTACTGCTCCTACATATGGTCCGAAAAACGGTATGACATTTGTCACACCAACAATCACTGCAACTAGCAGGCTGTACGGCATACGCATGATGACAAGCCCGATATAACAGATCACACCGATGATCGCAGAATCTAAGATCTTACCATTGATAAATCCACCAAACATCTCGTTGCTGATACGCACCATTTTCACGATATGGTTGCCAAACTTTGCCGGAAATATCGTATAGACTAACTTCTTTCCCTGTCCGATAAAGCTTTCCTTGCTCATCAGCACATAAACGGCAATAATCAGTCCAATGATAAAATTAAACAGCACCTTTACCGCACTGATCACACCACTTGTAATCGATGCAATGTAAGTATTTACCTGCGGCAGGAGATGATCCTGAAGGAAATTCTCTAAAACGTTCGTTACTTTCACCAGACTAGAACCCAACATATCTGCCAGCTGGCTGTCCTCTGCAAGTGTTTCATTGATCCACGCAGAAAAGGAATTGACTTCTGCCGGAAGGCTTACCATCATATTCTGAACACTCTTAATGAGTTCCGGGATCATCATATCTAACAATAAGAAAATGATCAGAAGCAGAAACAGTAACGCACCTGCCGTTCCGATGGAACGTGCTACTTTTTTGGCTTTCTTTTTGCTTTTCATTCTTGGTTCAAAAAAAAGCATCAAATGTTTTTCTATAAATACCATGACCGGATTGATCAGATATGCAACGATAAATCCTATGATGATCGGCTGCAATATCTTCATCAGTTTCTGCCAGTACACTGCAAATCCGTGATATCTGTAGATCACAAAGAAAAACAGTGTACAGCAGCAAAAGGTCACGAAGGTAACTAATGCGATCCGGATATACTTCTTTAAACTCTCTTTATCCTGTTGTCCTGCCCCCATAACAGTTACCTCCTAGCGTCTGTTGTAATTGATCAGACAGCCTTTTAAGATAATGCTTCTCTCATCGTCTGTCATTTCACCTAATTTCAATGTAAACGGTTTTAATGCTCCGTCTTTTACAACATAAGCTTCGATCTCAGTTGCTTTATCTTCAATCTCTTTTTTGATTCCCGGTAGGAAAATATAATCTCCATTTGCAAATGGAAGTTCTCCCTCCTCGATCAAAAGCGGGAGCATTCCCCAGTTGATCAGGTTCGAACGGTAACGTTTGGTTGCATATTCATTTGCGATATTTGCCCAGCCGCCTAATACTTTCTGACAGGATGCTGCCTGTTCGCGGGCAGAACCATCCCCTGGTTTTACTGCAAAGATCGTACTTCCGATACCTAAGTTTTCTTTCTCTACATCTGCAAACTTCTGATGTACGGCTTTCATTACGTCTTTCACTTCCGGTACAGCTTCACCCGGACACTTGCCTTCCTCGATCGCTTTCTGTGCCATCTGGATATGTTTTGCTTTTCCGACATAAGACGGATCTTTTCTGGATAAAGCAAATTCTGCCAGTCCTAATGGGTTAGAACGATAGGAAGATGTTTCTCCTGATGGGATCAGCTCGTCTGTTGTTGTTACCGGATCGTGAATCTCTGCAACGACCTGTAATAACATATTCTCCGGAAGTGCACTCATTGCCGGCCAGTCTTTGATATTTGGACCAAACTGGATCTCAACAGATGGATCAGCCACACCCTTGCTGTCGAATACACGGTTTTCATAGATCTTGCTGTCGAAGAAATACTTCGGTTTTGTAAATTCTACATCGATATCTGTTGCTGCGGTCAGATATCCTTTATTTGCTGCTGTTGCTGCAATAGAACGTGCGTCCATAAGTGCTACGGATGCTACCTGGCCATTCTGAACCTTAGATCCCTCACGGTTCGGGAAGTTTCTGGTTGAATGACGGATAGAAAATGCATTATTTGCAGGTGTATCTCCTGCGCCAAAACATGGACCACAGAATGCTGTCTTAAGGATCGCACCTGTTTCCATTAAAGCTGCTGCTGCACCATTCTTTACTAATTCCATATAGATCGGCATACTTGCCGGATATACACTCAATGTAAACTCATCCGGTCCGATAGATGCACCTTTTAAGATGTCTGCTGCATCACAGATATTTTCAAACCCACCACCGGCACAGCCTGCGATGATACCCTGATCTACATATAATTTTCCATTTTTTACTTTGCTCTTTAAGTCTAAGTCTACGGCTCCGTCGAAGCTTACCTGTGCACGTTTCTCACAGTCATCTAAAATGTCCATCAGATTGGCATTCAGTTCTTCGATCGTATAGGTATTGCTCGGATGGAATGGCATTGCGATCATTGGACGGATCGTACTTAAGTCAATCTCGATCATTCCATCATAATATGCTGCCTGTCCCGGATTTAATTCTTTATAATCACCTTTTCTTCCATGGATCTCATAGAATTCTTCTACTTTATCGTCGGTTCTCCAGATAGAAGACAGACAGGTGGTTTCTGTTGTCATAACATCGATTCCGATACGGGTATCTACGCTTAGATTTGATACACCCGGTCCGACAAATTCCATGACTTTATTCTTCACATAACCGTTAGCAAATACTTCACCGATGATTGCAAGTGCGATATCCTGTGGACCTACGCCTTTGATCGGTGTTCCTGTCAGATATACACCAACAACACCCGGCATATTGATATCATATGTCTGGCTTAATAACTGTTTTACAAGTTCCGGTCCACCTTCACCCATTGCCATGGTTCCGAGTGCTCCGTAACGTGTATGGGAATCTGATCCTAAGATCATTCTTCCGCCGCCTGCTAACATTTCTCTTGCAAACTGGTGGATAACTGCCTGATGAGGTGGTACATAGACTCCGCCGTATTTTTTTGCACAGGTCAGTCCAAACATATGGTCATCTTCATTGATCGTTCCACCTACTGCACAAAGACTGTTATGACAGTTTGTCAGTACATATGGGATTGGGAATTTCTCTAATCCTGATGCTCTTGCGGTCTGGATAATACCTACAAATGTAATATCATGGGAAGTTAATTTGTCAAATTTGATCTGTAACTTCTCCATATTACCAGATGTATTATGCGCTTCTAAAATTCCATAAGCGATCGTATTTTTTGCTGCTTCTTCTTTTGTAATGCTTTTTCCTGTTTTGCTTAAGATCTCCTCTGCTGCGGAAGGTGCATCTTCGATCAGCTCACTTCCGTTTACAAGGTAAACTCCGTTTTCGTAAAGTTTCATCTGCATTTCTCCTCTGCTCATCTTGTCCATAGTTATAAAAAATTATAAATGTACGCTTCATAAAAATCAAGAGTTTCCTTATATTTATAGTCATAGTAACGCATATCAGTACTAACTATTTGCACAACGGAAATGTGATACTCGCAGTAAATAAGTCCCCATCTAATGTGATTTCAAATGTACCGCCCATTAGACTTGTTAAGTTTCTGGCTATGGAAAGTCCAAGACCATTTCCTTCTGTGCCTCTTGACTCGTCGCCTCTGACAAACCGTTCACTTAGATCCTGTGCGCTCTTATGGATTTCCTGTGCTGAAATATCTTTGATTGAAAATTTTGCGGTATCTTCATTGACTTTTAATTCAACATATACCCTGGTATCTTTCATTGCATACTTTGCAACATTACTGTAAAGATTCTGTACAACTCTCCAGATCCGGTTTCCATCTGCAATGATCATTACCGGCTCTTTTGGCAGTCTGGTAACGATCGTAAGTCCTATATTTTCAAAGATCTCATTAAATTCACCGCCTGTCTGATAGATCAGTTCTACCATATTGATCGGCTGCATATCTAATGTGATGTTTCCACTTGTGATCTTCGATACCTCAACTAAATCCTCCATTAACTGCTTTAGGCGCAGAGATTTTTTTTCTAAAATGTCCACATAATTTTCGAGTTTCTCATTCTGTATCTTTTCAAGTTTGATCAGGTTGATATAGTTGATGATCGATGTCAGCGGTGTCTTGATATCATGGGATACGTTTGTGATCAATTCAGTCTTTAGTCGTTCATTTTTTACATTTTCTTCAACTGCATTGTAAAGACCTTCCCCGATTGTATTGATCTTTTCTGCTAACTCCCTGTAATCTCCGGTAAATTCCGCATCGTGAAACTTATAATCTAAGTTTCCGCTGCTGATCTGTATGATCCCGTTCAATATTTTTTTCCGCTGGACTGCCTGCTGTAAAAAATGGGCCGCAAGATATATATACACACAGAACAATCCGGCGATCGCCCACATATGCTGGTTTGCAAATGCCTGCCATGCAAAAAGCAGTCCTAATACAGCAATTCCCACAAAGGATATCACCGCACGGTTTAAGATCCGCTGTGTCCGCATACCTTCTTTTAAAATATGGAAAACATGTGCCGTAATGCTGCAGCTGATAAAAATATCTGCTTTGATCTTCCTCACAAAACTCAAGTACAGTGTCAACAGTACCGTATCCGTCAAAAATACAAGTGTTCCGGTTAAGATCAGGGAACTTGATACGTTCCAGCTTTGTCTGCCAAGTCTTGCGCAAAAAGCGATCAGTGCCCCCACAAATGCAATAAATGCGAGCAATAATATTTCTGTCGGGAAATAATCGATCCGATGGAGTCTGATCTTATCGTCTTCATTTCCTCTTCCTGTTGCTAATGTAATATAGATCATACAGATCAAAAAACATAACAACGAAAAGATGGCAATGAGCAGTCCTGACTTTACCCATGGGAAATAGGTGTCGTAAACATTTGCTGCATCTGCTATGGCATCTTTTTTCTCTAATGCGGTATCTACTGCAACGACAAGCCCGCCACCGTTACTGCCATTCCGAAACAGCCGCAGCATATCCATTTCTGTGCGTTTGTCTGCCTGTTTGATATTGCCTTGAAATGAGATCGTATCATCATCATAATACAGATAACTCCCAAATTTTTTCGCACGTTTTAATGCTTCGTCCTCTTTTATATGTTCTCCCATATTCGTATATACTTTTTCCCCATGAGAAAACCAGTAATAAAAATTGCTGTCGCCGTCATCAAACTCTAATTTATATTTTTTGTAAAGATCCTTATCTTCTTCCCGTATACGCATACCCATCTGAAGCTGGAGATAAGAGGTCAGTTCCTTCAGCTCTTCCCCCATCTTCTCGACATAGTAGTAAGAATCAAAGAAGGAGTTATTACCGATGTCCCGAAAACTCAGCATACTCCTTCCGAATAAATTTACGATCAAAGAAAAAAATACAATGACAACGATCAGAAACACCATCTGTAAGACCATGGCTGCTGTTTTTATCCCACTGCTGTATTGTCCGTTTTTCATGATTTTTGTTCCTCTATACTTTATCTATTTTGTAACCGACGCCCCATACCACTTTAATATAGCGCGGCTCTTTGGGATTGATCTCGATCTTTTCCCGGATATGTCTGATATGTACTGCGACGGTATTGTCTGCACCGATCGCATCTGCATTCCAGATACTCTCATAAATCTGACTGATGGAAAATACTTTTCCCTGATTTTTCATCAGTAACAGCAGGATGTTGTATTCGATCGGTGTTAATTTGACCGGTTCATCATCTACTGTTACTTCTTTTAGATCATCATTGATCGCAAGTCCGCCTGTCCGGTAAACCGCCTGACTGTTTTCTGCGGCATTGCCAAGCTTCGTATATCGTCGAAGCTGTGATTTAACTCTTGCTACTAATTCTAAGGGGTTAAACGGCTTTGTCAGATAATCGTCCGCCCCGACATTTAAACCTAATATCTTATCAGAATCCTCTGATTTTGCAGAAAGAATGATGATCGGTATACTGCTTTCTTCCCTTATCTTTAATGTCGCACGTATGCCATCTAACCGCGGCATCATCACATCTATGATCAGAAGGTCAACTGCCTGTTTCTTTAAAATGGCAAGTGCCTCCTCTCCGTCATATGCTTTGCAGATCTCATACCCTTCCTGCTGAAGGTATATCTCGATAGCTTCTACGATCTCTTTATCATCATCACAGACTAAGATCCGATTCATAGCCTTTCCCCTTTCTCTTTGTATGCTTCTGTTTGCATAATTGAATTTCAGCTTACCATAAACTTCTTAAAATCTCATCATGGGAGTTATTAAGGTTTTTTTAAGACTTTCTGCCAAAGGAAAACAGTCCTTTCCGCTTTTCTTTCTTTTCTTCTGGTTTATCGCCCTTTCGCCATTCAAAATATTCCATGTCTAGTTCTTCTTTTAACTTTTCTTCCATTTCCGGTGTCAGTTCTTCTAGCGGGCCTTCTGCATTTTCTGCATCGTTTTCTTTCGGTGGAGTTTCATCGACTGTTTCTTCTTTCGATGAATCTTCCTTATCTTCTGGCTTATCCTCTGTATCTTTTTCTTCTTCCTTCTCGTATGGAATACCTGCTTTTTCAAAATATTCTTCGTTTATTTTGATCACCGGCTTTTCATAAGCTGTTCCTTCTGCACCAGTTTCTTTCTCCATATCTTTTGGCAGTCCTTCCGGTGTCAGACCTGCCTTTTCGAAATATTCCTCATTGATCTTGATCTCCGGCGTGATCGGAACGAAGTCTTCGTCTTTATCTTCTGTTCTATGGTATCTGCGTTCCTTCTCATCGTTTGTTTTTTTATTCTTTGCTTTTGCGATCTCCCGATTCCGTTCCTCGATCAGTTTGATATATTTGGCAGTATCTTTCATATCTTCTAACTGCGTCTTTAATTCTAACTGGTTCGTCCGTATCAGCCGTTTTTCTTCTTCCATGGAGCGGTTTAACGTATGCAGGATCTCTTTTGCAGACTTTTCCGATTCGTCAATGATATCCTGGATCCTTCCTAGGGCATCATCGGTATACATAACGGATGCCGCATAGATATCTTCTGCCTGCCGGTTGGCATTCCGTATGATCTCCATGCGGTGCTTTTCTGCTTCTAACTCTGCTCTGTTGCGGCTCTGTTCTGTGATCTCGTACTGTTCCATCATTTCACTGACCGCCTGACTGATGCCGCCTAAGAGCCGCTGCATATCCTTTTTATGGATCAGCACAAAATCGCTGTCATTTTCAAGTGTCGGTCCCCTCGACACCATGATATGCATTTCTCTTAATATTCTCTCTAACTTATCCTGTACGTTCATGTCCCCTCCTGTAGTAAGCCTTATATCATGCAAATACTTCCAAACTCCGGTCTAGGATTCCATGCATATCTGCAATGGCAACTCCATAATTCGTCATTGGCACATCCTGTTCTTTTGCACATTTGAGGCGGTGTTTCATTTCCCGCTCATTTAAGGTGCAGCCTCCACAATGTATGATCAATGCATATTTTGACAGATCCCTTGGAAATTCTGTTCCGCTTGTAAATTCAAACTGTAACTCTTTTCCGGTAAATTTCCGTATCCAGTTTGGAAGTTTTTCGGTTCCGATATCGCCACACTGCCTGTGATGCGTACAGCCCTCAGAGATCAGTACGGTATCCTGATCTTTTAATGTCCGTATCGCCTTTGCACCTTCTACCTGCTGTTTTAAATCCCCTTTATATCTGGAAAATAGTATGGAAAAAGAAGTCAGATAGACATCTTCTGGTGTATCCTTTGCCACACGCTCAAATGCCTGACTGTCAGTAATGACCAATTTCGGTTTCTTTCCTAATGCCAAAAGGGCTTCTTTTAATTCGGTTTCCCTTGTCACAACCGGAATCGCCCCTGCTTCTAAGCAGTCCCTGATCACCTGCTGCTGCGGAAGGATCAGCCGTCCTTTCGGTGCTGCGGAATCAATCGGAACAACTAAAACTGCGATATCTCCGGTTTCTAACAGATCTCCGACGATCTTTAATGTCATTTCTTCGGTGTCTGCTAAGCTGGCGATCTTCTCTTTTAATTCATAAATATGTTCTTTTTTCTCTGCACTGACAAACAGGAGATTTTTCTCTCCGGTAAACAATGCTAAAATCTGTTCTTTTTCTTTTTCTGTTAAATCTTCTGATTTATTTACAGCGATCACATAGGGAATCTTTTTATCCACAAAACATTCGATCAATGGTTTTTCCACCGATGAAAGATTTTCTTCTGCCCCTGCATCAAGACAGCTTTTTGCATCGATCACTAAGACTGCAATATCTGTTTTGTTCAGTACCTGATAACTCTTTTCAATCCGTTTTTTTCCTAGTTCGCCTTCATCATCTAATCCCGGAGTATCTACCATCACAACTGGTCCAAGCGGCAACAGTTCCATGGCTTTTAAAACCGGATCTGTCGTCGTTCCTTTTATGTCTGAAACAATCGCTAAACTCTGTCCTGTGACTGCATTGATCACACTGGATTTTCCGGCATTCCTTCTTCCGAAGATACCGATATGTATGCGTTCTGATGACGGTGTTTCATTCATTCCCATTTGTATGTACTCCTTTCATTTATCCTAATGCCCGATCTCCCTTAAAAATCTTATGCATCTTCGTTAAACATCTTTTTTAACTTCTTAATACAACTAAAATATGCAGGTATTAAAAATGCATCCGCTAATACCCATGCGACCGGACTTGCAAAGCAGGCTGCAACATATCCAAATACCGGCACGAAACCAAAACCAACGATCGTTCTTCCGACCATCTCACAGACACCTGCAAGGATTGCAAATGCACTATACCCCATTCCCTGTATACAGAAACGGAATACATTGACGATCGTAAGCAGGATATAGGCTGCACTGATGATGATCAAAAACATATGTACCTGTGAAATTACTCCCACTTCATCTGCCTCTAAGAATAATAGTGCCATCTGCTTTCCGAATATGGCAAGGATCACAAATGCTGCCACGGAATAGACGACCCCGATGACCGTTGCCGCCTTGATACCCTGATGTATCCTGTCGATCTTTTTTGCTCCGACATTCTGTCCTGCATAAGTTGCCATCGTGCCGCCTAATGCATCATATGGACAACAGAAAAACATACTGATCTTATTACCTGCTGTAATCGCTGCTACTGCTAATGAACCAAGTCCGTTTACTGCTACCTGAAGTAAAACACTTCCGATCGCAGTGATAGAATACTGTAATCCCATCGGTACACCCATACCGCAGAGTGTTTTGACATAACTGCCGTCATATGCCCATTCGTCCTTTTGAATATGTAAGATCTCAAATTTCTTTATCATATAGAACAGGCAGAGCAGACCGGAGGCTCCCTGTGAGATCACAGTTGCCCATGCCGGACCTGCCACTCCCATATGTAAGACACCGATCGATACAATATCTAAAACAATGTTAATGACAGAGGATAGTATCAGAAAATACACCGGTGTCTTACTATCTCCTAATGCACGTATGATACCTGCAAGCAGGTTGTACAGATAAGTGACCGGTATTCCTAAAAATATGACAAAAATGTAATCGTATGCCTCTTGGATGATATCAGACGGTGTCTTCATCACTCTTAAGATATCCATGCAGAAAAGGCAGACAACTACAGTCATCACTGCTGCAAATACCACAGATACCCAGACGCTGTTTGCTACAAATTTCCGCAATGCATGATAATCTTTTGATCCGAATTTCTGTGCTACCGGAATTGCAAACCCGCTGCATACTCCCATACAGAATCCGATGATCATAAAGTTTATCGAACCGGTTGAACCTACAGCCGCTAAGGACGATACACCTAACCATTTTCCTACAATAATGGTATCTACCATACTGTAAAACTGCTGAAATAAATATCCTAACAACATCGGAAATGCAAAACCGATAATGAGTTTTGTCGGATTTCCCTGTGTCATATCTTTGATACTGCTCTTTGCCATGATCTAATCTCCTATTCGTTCTATAAAAATTAGAAACGGAAATCTCTCTGACCTGAATGGATATTTTCAATATACTCCGTAGCTTTTTCCTTAACTACCGGATTGGTAATCTTCTTAAGCTCCTCTTTGATCAGTTTTTCACCGATTTCCTTTGTTCCTTCTGATGCATAATCTTCAAGGTATTCTTTTAATGTCATCAACGCATTCGGATGACAGCAGTTGATGATCTGTTTGCTCTTTAACAGGCTCATAAAACGATCTCCGGTCCTGCCTGCTCTGTAACATGCAGTACAGAAACTCGGTACATAGCCCATATCCATCAGCCAGTGTACAACTTCATCTAATGTCCGGTTGTCGCTGACATCAAACTGTGCGGAATTATCTTCCGGTGCTTCTTCTTCGGCATAACCACCGACACTGGTCCTTGAACCACCGCTGATCTGTGATACACCTAAATGCAGGACACGTTTTCTGCTCTCTGCGCTCTCTCTTGTGGATACGATCATACCTGTATATGGTACTGCGATTCTAAGACAGGCTACGATCTTTGCAAATGTGTCATCTGAAATTCCATTGTCAAATACATCCGGATCGATATCATCTGCCCTTCTGACTCTCGGTACACTGATCGTGTGTGGTCCGACTCCGCCATATGCTTCCATATGCTCTGCATGCATGATGATTCCGGTAAAATCATAACGGTAATTATTCAGTCCGAACAATACCCCGATTCCCATATCATCAATGCCGGCTTTTCTTGCGCGGTCCATTGCCTCTGTATGGTATGCATAATCACTCTTTGGTCCGGTCGGATGTAATTCTTCATAGGACTTTTTATTATATGTTTCCTGAAAGAGGATATATGTTCCGATACCGGCATCTTTTAATTTTTCATAATTTTCGACTGTTGTTGCCGCTATGTTAACGTTAACGCGGCGGATCGCCCCATTTTTATGTTTGATACTGTAGATCGTCTTGATACTCTCTAAGATATATTCGATCGGATTGTTTACCGGATCTTCTCCTGCTTCTATCGCAAGACGCTTATGTCCCATATCCTGCAGGGCTGTTACTTCTTTGACAATTTCTTCCTGTGTCAGTTTTTTTCTGGAAATATGCTTGTTCTTCGCATGATATGGACAGTACTGACAGCCATTGATACAGTAATTCGATAAATATAACGGTGCAAACATAACAATACGGTTGCCGTAAAATTCCTGTTTGATCGCTTCTGCTAATTTGTAGATCCGTTCATTTAAGTCTTCTAATTCGCAATCTAAAAGCACGATTGCTTCTTTATGGGAGATCCCTTTCATCTCAGATGCTTTATCTAAGATCTTTTCGATCAGCTCCCTGTTGTTCTTATTTTCTTCTGCATATGCAAGACATTCTAAAATTTCTTCATCACTGATAAATTCTTCCGCTTTTGGCGACATTACGTTGTACATTTTATTCTCCTTTTCATCCATTCCTATTGTTGTGCCGGATCACCGCGGTCTACGGCTAATTCATATCCGATGCTTTCCATTCTCCGGTTTAAGCAGGTACGACACTCTGCTGCTTCATCTCCGGTACAGATCTTGTTATCGTATAACTCATATTTTTTTCGTACCCTTGTTGGGGAAAGATTCGGCATCACTACATTTGCTCCTGCTAAGATGCCCTTTTCCCGTCCTCTTGGATCGATCGTGCCAAGTGCTGTAGTTGCCGGAAGTAACAGATTCGGTTTTAACAGACGCAGCAGACCTAACATGTAAAGTGTCAGTTCTACCGTTCCTTTTGTTTCATCTGAAAATGGGGTTTCATGGTGCGGTACAAAAGGCCCGATACCCACCATCTGCGGCTGCAGTTCTGTTATAAACTGCATATCTTTCGCAAGTGATTCTATCGTCTGCCCCGGTGAACCTACCATAAATCCACAGCCTACCTGATAGCCGATCTCTTTTAATGTATACAGACATTTGATACGGTTTTCATAACTCATCTCAGATGGATGCAGTTTTTTATAATGGGCTTCATCTGCCGTTTCATGCCGCAGCAGATAACGGTCTGCTCCTGCATCAAATAATTTCTGATAACTCTCGCGGCTTCTCTCTCCGAGTGAAAGTGTGAGTGCACAGTCAGGATAGTGCCCTCTGATCTCTGAAATGATATCGACCAGACGCTCATCTGTATAATATAAATCTTCGCCTCCCTGTAGTACAAATGTACGGAAACCAAGTTCATAGCCCTGCCTGCAGCAATCCATGATGTCTTCCCTGCTAAGCCTGTAACGGTCTGCATTGCGGTTATCCCTGCGGATTCCACAGTAATAGCAGTTGTTCTTACAATAATTGGTAAATTCGATCAGCCCTCTGGTATACACCGCATTTCCATAATACTGCTTCGCTGTGAACCTTGCCCGCTCAAACAAATACTCTGCTTCACTTCTATCTGTGATCAGTGCAATCCATTCATCATTCGTCAGACAATGTTTGTCCTCTAACCGGTCAATCAATCGATGCATTCGATACCTCCTGTATTTTTGCATACAACGCCTTGGACGTAATCCCATCTAACATTCCTAATTTACCGGTCATGGCACTGATCTTATCGGCTGGTGCGTCCATCGCAACACTGATCAGGGAGATTGCCCGCTCTTTATATGGGATTCCCATTCTTCCAATGATATAACTGCTGTATTCATGCAAGATCTGGTTCACATCTTCGATATGATCCGGTTTCTCCACTACAATCGATATCATGGCTACCCGTGTTGTCATGCCCGTTCCTCTCTTTCATAAGTATCAGGTAATAATTTTGTACCTTTTTCATTACAAAATAAGACTATTTTTATGCTCTTTTGAAATTAGGTCTGCCTCATCTCTTAAGTCTGTCATAAAAATGTCTTTCTCCGTTTGCCTTTGCCGTCAGGCGGATGCCTTCCGGGTCAGATCCTAAGTGTTATATGTGATGTAATTTTCTAATAATTTCAGGGGATTGTCAAGATAAAAATCCCATTGTATGTAATGTAATGCAAACAGCCTCTAAAAGCTATTTACATCCTCATACAATGGGATATTTTACCTTACTTTCGTCCTATATTCTCTTATTATTTTCCAACCTTCGGCAAAGAAGCAAATCCCGGCTCTAAGTCTGCATCGGTAGGAATATAATCTGACATCTCACCGTTGTTATACTTCTCATATGCAACCATATCGAAATATCCGGTTCCTGTCAGTCCAAAGACGATCGTCTTTTCTTCTCCGGTTTCTTTGCATTTTAAAGCTTCGTCGATCGCTACACGGATCGCATGAGAACTTTCCGGTGCAGGAAGGATTCCTTCGATACGTGCAAACTGCTCTGCTGCCTCAAATACGGATGTCTGCTCTACAGAACGTGCTTCCATCAGTCCGTCATCATATAACTGGGAAAGTGTAGAACTCATTCCATGATACCGGAGTCCTCCGGCATGATTTGGTGATGGCATAAATCCACTTCCTAAGGTATACATCTTTGCTAATGGGCATACTTTTCCGGTATCGCAGAAATCATATGCATATTTTCCTCTGGTAAGGCTTGGGCAGGATGCCGGTTCTACTGCGATGATCTGATAATCTTTTTCTCCACGCAGTTTTTCACCCATAAATGGAGAGATCAGTCCGCCTAAGTTTGAACCGCCGCCGGCACATCCGATGATGATATCCGGTGTAATACCATATTTATCTAATGCTGCTTTTGTTTCTAATCCGATGATCGACTGATGCAGTAATACCTGATTCAATACACTGCCTAAAACGTAGCGGTATCCTTCTGATTTTCCGGCTACTTCTACTGCCTCAGAAATCGCACAGCCTAAACTTCCTGTTGTTCCCGGATGCTCTGCTAAGATCTTACGTCCAACTTCAGTTGTTTCGGAAGGAGAAGGTGTAACACTTGCTCCATATGTACGCATGACCTCTCTCCTGAAAGGTTTCTGCTCGTAAGATACCTTTACCATATATACCTGACAGTCAAGATCAAAGTAGGCACATGCCATGGAAAGTGCAGTTCCCCACTGTCCGGCTCCTGTTTCTGTGGTAACACCCTTTAATCCCTGCTGTTTTGCATAATATGCCTGAGCGATCGCTGAATTTAACTTATGGCTTCCGCTCGTATTATTTCCTTCAAATTTGTAATAAATCTTTGCAGGTGTCTGTAATTTTTCCTCTAAACAATATGCACGGACAAGTGGTGCCGGACGGTACATCCTGTAAAATTTCAGAATTTCTTCCGGGATATCGATATAAGCAGTTGTATCATCTAATTCCTGCTTTGCTAACTCCCGGCAGAATACCTGTGACAATTCATCTAATGTCATCGGCTCTAATGTTCCCGGATTTAAAAGTGGTGCCGGCTTATTCTTCATGTCTGCACGCACGTTATACCACTGTTTTGGCATCTCATTTTCTTCTAAGTATATTTTGTAAGGTATCTTCTTGTCACTCATATGCTTCTCCTATCCGTTTTTCTTTTAACGCTACCATTTTACACACTTCCTGTCAATGCCTAAACGGCTTTCTAAGTTTCCGCAAGACGAAAGCATTTATAATTGTATCTTCCATCCTTTAAATTCAGTCTTTTATATTTTCTATATAAACTGATATATATATTTTTCCTTTATAAATAATATTGATCTTTGCTTCATCACCTTCACTCTTCTCTCTAAATACCCTTTTCCATTTTGATAATCTTTTTCTCTGATAAATATCAAGAAATTCCATATTTTTTTTTCAAGATGTGAAACTCATTTTATCAACGATCTATACAAGATACCAGTACATCACCACAAAATGGCAGAAACTTCCCGCCATCACAAAGAGATGAAAGATCTCATGGCTTCCAAAGTACTTGTGCACACAATTAAATGCCTGTAATCTGAGTGCATATACGACACCACCTACGGTATATAAGATTCCTCCGGCTAACAGCCATAAAAACGCCGGTGTCTTAAGATCTCTTAAAAGTGTCGGAAATACCAGCAGACAGATCCAGCCCATTGCAATATATATAATAGAAGAAAACCATTTCGGACAGGTTACCCAGAATGCTTTTAACACCATACCGACAACTGCGATCCCCCACACAAGTGCCAGCATGATCATCCCGACTTTTCCTTTTAATACCAAAAGACAGATCGGTGTATATGTTCCTGCGATTAGTACAAATATCATCATATGATCAAGTTTACGAAAAGCCTTTAAAACGCCTGCTTTTACATCTAATGTGTGGTAAATAGTCGATGCTGCATACAATAAGATCATTGTCAGAATGAAAATAGCCATTGCTGTCAGTGCAGATGGTATTCCGCTGATCTCTGCCTTTACCAATAACGGAGCTGCTGCGATCAAAGATAACAGCATTCCTATATAATGTGTGATTGCACTTCCCGGTTCCCGAATTGTAATTTGCATAGTATTGACCTCCTTTAAACTTCCAATGTAGTTTTAATTACTACGTATTATTTTAACCAATACTAGCACTTGTTATTCTTTATGTCAAGAATAGTTTCCTTGCGTTTGCGAGTGTGGCATTTTCCACTTCCTCAGCAGTAATTCCTTTTAATTCGGCTATTTTTTCTACAACATAAACTAAATTTCCGGAATCGTTCCTGCTGCCACGATGCGGTTCCGGTGCCATATATGGCGAATCGGTTTCTAATAAGATCCGCTCTAATGGGATCTGCATAACCGTTTCTTTTAATTTTTTTGCATTTTTAAAAGTCACTACTCCACCGACTCCGATGTAATATCCCATTTTGATAAATTCTTTTGCCATTTCAGGCGAATAGGAATAACAGTGAATGACACCGGGAATTTCTTCTGCATGCACTTCTTTCATCACACGCATCGTATCTTCTGCAGCATCTCTTGAATGGATAATGACCGGAAGCTGGCTTTCCCTCGCTAATCCCATCTGCTGTGCAAACCAGTAACGCTGTGCCTTCTGCACTTCTTCTTCCTTATCCCAGTAATAATCGAGTCCGATCTCTCCGACTGCAATGACCTTTGGATCTTTTGTCTGCTCTTTAAGCCATGCAAGGGTTTCTTCATTCAGCCCTGCAATGTCGCTTGGGTGTACACCTGCGGCTGCATACATATTTTCATATTTTTTTGCAAGTGCGATCGTTGTTTTTGTGCTCTCGATTGAAGCTCCTACATTGATGATGTTACAGATATTTTTCTGAAACAGCTTTTCTATCAGTATATCTCTGTCCTCATCAAAACGTTCATCATCATAATGTGCATGTGTTTCAAATATCATACGTTTTCTGCCTCTTTCTATATTATGGTGTGTCAAACATAAATTTTACAACCCATTTGATACACGTACAGCCGGCACATATCCACTGACACTGTGCCGGCTGCCATGTTCTTTTTCCCTGATCGATCAGCAGATCTCTGCTCCTGCCGGCATATCTTTATCCGGCTGCATCAATGCTAATTCACCTTTTTCATTTTCTGCACAAAGCAGCATACCTTCGGAAAGGACGCCTGCTAATTTTGCAGGTTTTAAGTTGACAAGCACCATAACTTTTTTACCAACCATATCTTCCGGTGCATATTCTTTACGGATACCAGATACGATCTGTTTTACCTGACTTCCGATCTTTACCTGTGAACAAAGCAGTTTCTTAGACTTTTCTACTGCTTTACACTCGATGATCTCACCTACCTGAAACTGCATTTTCATAAAATCATCAAATGTGATCTCATCTTTTGCTTCAATGTCAATGACCGGTTCATCATCTTTTTTCTCCTCTGCATTTTCTACAGGTGGATGAAGTTCCTCTACTTTTTTCATAACTTCTTCTAAATCTAATCTTGCAAATAAGATTTCCGGTTTGTCCGTTACCTTGCTGCCGCTTGCATAATGGCCAAATGTATTCAATGTATCATAATCGATCATATCTGCATTTAACTGTGCTAATACTTTTTCAGCTGTTTCCGGCATAAAGCTGTGCAGCAATGTTGCACCGATGCTGATGCTTTCTACCAGATTATAAAGAACGGTTTCTAAACGCGGAAGGGTTGCTTCTTCTTTTGCAAGTACCCAAGGTGTCGTTTCATCAATATATTTGTTGCAGCGTTTGAACAGATTGAAAACCTCTGTGATCGCATCAGCTACACGAAGTTCTTCCATCTTTGCTTCTACCTTTGCAACAGTTCCTGTTACGACGCTCTTTAAATCTTCATCAACGGCATCTGTCACACCACTGTTTGTTACAACGCCGCCAAAATATTTATTGCTCATGGAAATCGTACGATTGACAAGGTTTCCAAGTGTGTTCGCAAGATCTGAATTTAATCTTTCTACCATTAACTCCCATGTGATCACACCATCATTTTCAAATGGCATCTCATGGAGTACAAAGTAACGGACTGCATCTACACCAAAGAAATCTACTAATTCATCTGCATACAGTACATTTCCTTTAGATTTACTCATCTTGCCATTGCCCTGTAACAGCCACGGATGTCCAAATACCTGTTTTGGTAATGGAAGATCTAATGCCATTAAGAAGATCGGCCAGTAGATCGTATGGAAACGAATGATATCTTTTCCGATCAGATGCAGGTCAGCCGGCCAGTTTTTCTTAAACAGGTCGCTGGAATTGCCATCTGCATCATAACCGATCTTTGTGATATAGTTTGTCAATGCATCTAACCATACATATACGACATGCTTTGGATCAAAATCTACCGGAATTCCCCAGCTGAATGATGTTCTGGATACGCAAAGATCCTGCAGCCCCGGAAGAAGGAAGTTATTCATCATTTCATTTTTTCTGGAAACCGGCTGGATAAATTCCGGATGCGTGTTGATATGCTCGATCAGACGGTCGGCATACTTGCTCATTTTAAAGAAATATGCTTCTTCTTTTGCAGGTTTTACTTCCCTTCCGCAGTCCGGGCATTTGCCATCTACTAACTGGGATTCTGTCCAGAAAGATTCACATGGGGTACAATACAATCCTTCATAAGACCCTTTGTAAATATCACCTTTATCATATAATTTTTTAAAAATCTTCTGCACCTGTTTCTCATGGTCTTCGTCTGTTGTACGGACAAAATTATCATAAGAGGTATTCATAAGATCCCAGATCCGCTTTACTTCTCCTGCAACCTTATCTACGTGCTGCTTTGGCGTAATGCCTGCTGCCTCTGCTTTTTCCTGAATCTTCTGACCATGCTCATCTGTTCCTGTCTGGAAATATACATCATATCCTTCCTGTCGTTTATAACGGGCGATCGCATCTGCCAAAATGATCTCATATGTGTTACCGATGTGCGGTTTGCCTGATGTATAGGCAATTGCTGTTGTCATATAAAATTTTCCTTTATTACTCATGGTTTCCTCCTGTTAAAATAATTATTTTTCCACATTTTTTACAACGATATGCTGTAATTCTGTAACCATTGATGGCACCTATCATTTTCGGTTCATCATTTAATGTCAGTTTTTCTCCTTCGCAGCTCCACCATAAACCACTGTTGCTGCACACCTTTCCGGTTTCCATTTCTTCTTTACAATAAGGACAATCCATTGCTGTTCCTCCTTTCTGTAAGCTGCATAACATTCTTATCCGGATGGATTTTTATATAATAGAAATTTTCAACAGATTTTTCTGTTATATAAAAAATCCCGCCTTCTTATACAAGAAGACGGGCTATCATCCCATGTTACCACTTCTATTCGTCTTTACCTCACGATAAAAACCTCTGCACGTACTCATCTTATCATACGCTGCCGCTATAACAGGCGGACCTGTCTGAAATTATCTGTCCCACAACAATTCTCTGATCCCATTGTCTTTACAGTTCATTCCATCTGCTCTAAAGCCATCTTCCATGAAACTTCCATTATCTCCTCACAGCCCTGACAAATATATTTTTTTAATTCTGCCAGTAGAGATTTCTCTGTCAACTTCCTTTTCATGTACTCTCTTTTTCTCTGCATTTTTCTTTTCTTAGACTAACACTTCGTGGATTTTCTGTCAAGGAGAAGGGAAAAAGAATAGCACCCAGTGGGTGCTAAGTGCTATTCTTCCGTATCCCCTTTCTCAACTGCCATTTCTACACCTTCTGCTTCTGACTCATCTTTGCAAGGTACATTTCCCGACTCATCTTCATAAGGTGATTCTTCTACAACTACCGAAAGCTTTGCTCCACAGGCACTACAATATTCTGCTTTATCAGATGCCTCTGCACCACACTCTGGACATTTTCTTGCTTTCTTTAATTCAAGGATCTGAAGCTGCATCTTTTCGATTTCCTCTAATGCTTCTTCAATTCTCTCAAACTGCTCTTTTTCCGGAACATCTGCTCCTTTGTTCTTTTCATAATAGATCTTACCAAGTTCTGTATACTGTGATTTGATAAAATCTTCTTTTGAGCGGATATCTAATTTCAATTTTGCAATACCCGATACATCTTTCGCTTTCTGTGTTACATCTTTGCCTGCATTTAATAAGGTATCTCCGAGTTTGTCAAAAAATTCCATAGTTTTTTCCTCCTTCAATGAATCGTTCAATTATCATATTTTAATTATAACACCAGAATCCCCAAATGTTCCAACAAAATCTTAACTCCGATCAGAATTAAGATCACACCTCCGGCTAATTCTGCTCTCTTTTCATATTTATTTCCAAAAATGTTTCCAACATACTGTATATCAATTCTCCTGTCAATAATTTTTTTCAATTACCTGTCGGCTGAAATTTTACCGTGATCTTTGTTCCCTTTCCTTCTTCGCTTTCTAAGCTGATCGAAGCATCATGCTGTGCGACAACATGCTTTACGATCGCAAGTCCAAGTCCCGTACCACCGGTTGATTTTGAACGGCTCTTATCAACTCGGTAGAAACGTTCAAAGACACGTTCCTGATGTTCTTTCGGGATTCCGATTCCGGTATCTGTCACTCTAAGATATGGGTGATCCCCGTCCATTCCGGTTTCTACATATACCTTACCGCCTTTGACATTATAACGGATCGCATTGCTGATCAGATTATAGAGAAGTTCATCGATCAGATTCTTGCCACCGTTTATCATAACATGTTCGCCTGATAGGATCAGATCAACATCCTGTTTCTGTGCCGGCATATCCATCATATGGATCGTATTTTCTGCTAATGTATACAGGTCAAATTTTTCAAATGGGATCTTCAGTTCTTCATCATCTAATTCTGAAAGTTTGATGATATCATTGATCAGCATAAGCAGACGGCTCGAATTTTTATGGATCTGCGCTGCAAAACGTCCGATATCCTCTTTTGCCGCCATTCCATTTTCAATCAGTTCTGCATAACCTGAAATTGCTGTCAGCGGTGTCTTTAACTCATGCGATACATTCGCCGTAAATTCCTGACGCATCTTCGCATGATTTAAGATATTCGTATGCTGTTCTTTGATCGTCGTTACAAATGGCCGGATCTCCTCATACACGTTAGACGCATCTAAAAGTACAAGATTGTCTGCCATTCGCTCGATAGGTTCTACCATTCTTCTCGTCAAAAGATGTGCTACCGTTGCACACAAAACAAATGTAACGATTGACATTGCTAAAATGATCATTACTGCATTGACCATAACCCGGTAAATGCTGCTGCTCTGTTTTGCGATCCGTAGTACACTTCCATCTTCCTTTAATGCTGCATAATAAAAAGTATGTACAGATAATGTTGATGACCAGCGGATTTTTTTCGTTTCTCCATATTTTTGGGCAGCGATAACTTCCGGCCTGTCCTTATGATTTTCCATAACAGACGCATCTGCTTCGTTGTCATAGATGACTGTTCCATCTTTATCGATCCATGTGATACGGATCTCATCTTTATCGATATTAAGCTCCGTAGGGTCAATCTGACTGACAATATGTTCATATGCTTTCAGATCCGAAAAAACCTGTTCCTGCAAGACCATATAAAACAGCACTGTCGAAATAACGGCTGTAATGATGATCGCAGCCGCAGATATGATCATAAAACGGATATTCATCTTTTTTTTCATGGGTATACCTCTTGTTAATCTATCATATATCCTACGTTTCTTACGGTTTTGATCAACGCTCCGGCTTCCCCTAATTTATGGCGCAGAGTCTTAATATGCATGTCCACCGTACGGCTCTCTCCCTCATATTCAAATCCCCACACCTGATCCATGATCTTATCTCGCGATAATACGATGCCTTCATTTAACATCATATACCGAAGCAGTTCAAATTCTTTAAATGTCAGTTCACAGACATTCTCATTGACTTTGACTGCGTGCTTCTTATTATCTAAACTGATACAGCCACAGCGTATCACATCTGCTTCTGCCACACGTTCCGTTCTTCTTAATAACGCTTTCACGCGTGAGATCAGTTCCATGACACCAAATGGCTTCGTCAGGTAATCATCGGCACCCATATCTAACCCTTTTACTTTATCTAACTCTGTAGATTTCGCTGTTACCATAATGACTGGTATATTTTTTGTTTCTTTTTTCTTCCGTAAATCTGTTAAAATCTCTAAGCCGTCTTCATCCGGCAGCATGATATCTAATAAGATCAGTGAAGGGATCTTTTTTTCTACTGCTGCAGACAGATCACTTCCCCGTTCAAACTCTACAACATCAAAACCGCCATTTTTTAATGCATAACGTTCGATCTCACGAATGTTTACATCGTCTTCTACAATATAAATTGTTGCCATTTTTCCTCCAGACTATTTCGATGGCTTTTCCTTTCCCAGATTATATTTTTCTGCAAATACTTCCACCTGTTTTTCAAAGGAAAGGTCTTCTCCATCCTTTAAATGATTCATATAGCTGTGTGCCTCTAATTCACTATCCTGCATCTGTATCAGACAGACTGCGATATTTGAACAGTGGTCAGATACTCTTTCATAATTAGTTGCGACATCTGAAAGGATCAGTCCTAATTCAATCGTACATTTTCCTTTTCTAAGCCGTTTGATATGACGCTTTTTCACATCTTTATTGATCTTATCGATCACTTCTTCTAAAGGCTCGATCGTCAGTATCTTCTTCTCATCCTGTGATACAAATGCTTCCATGGTTCTTGTCAGGATATCTTCAACCGCATTGCCATAAATCTTCATTTCTTCTTCTGCTTTTTTTGAAAAATGCTGTTCTTTCCGGTTCATTTCCTGTGCAGACTCTACCACATTGACTGCATGATCGGAAATGCGCTCAAAATCCATGATACAGTGCAACAGCGTTGATACATTCTGGCTGTCGTTATATGCCAGATTTGTGCTGTTTAATTTTGTAAGATATATACTGAGTTTATCTTCATAAACATCGATCTTATTCTCTAATGCAATGACTTCTTCTGCACCTGCATCTGTATACGCAAAAAGCACCTTCATCGCTTTTAAGAAACAATCTTTGGAAAGTTCTGCCATTTTATCTGCAAGACTGCGGCACTGTTCAATCGCAAATGCCGGTGTCTGCAAAAAGCGGTCATCTAAGATCTGGAACTCCGTATCTTCTTTGGCTTCCCGTTCTTCCTCTGATTCCGGGATCGTCAGGTATGCCAGTTTTTCCAGACCTTTTGTAAATGGCAGAAGAATCAGTGTTGTAAAGATATTAAAGATACTATGGATCAGTGCGATTCCTGCAACACCTACAACATCTTCTGAAAAGCTAAATCCGATCAACGCATTTAAACTAAAGTATAAGACCATAAATACTGTAGCACCAATGATATTGAAATACAAGTGTACGAATGCTGTCCTCTTTGCACTTCTGTTAGCACCGACTGCGGAGAGCATGGCAGTTACACAGGTACCGATATTTTGTCCCATGATGATTGGGATAACAGCCTGATAGGTAAACGCACCTGTTACTGACAATGCCTGTAAAATACCGACAGAAGCTGATGAAGACTGGATAACTGCTGTCAATACCGCACCTACGAGCACACCAAGCAATGGATTTTTGAACATGGTAAGCATACTGGTAAATTCCGGCACATCTGCTAACGGTTCTACTGCACCGCTCATTGCCTCCATACCAAACATCAAAACTGCAAAACCTAAAAAGATTCCTCCGATATCTTTCTTTTTACTGTTTTTTCCTGACATATACAGGATAATACCGATTGCTGCTAAAATAGGCGTAAATGATGACGGTTTTAACAGTCGTACAAAAATACTTTCACCCTGAATACCGGTAAGACTTAAGATCCATGATGTGACAGTTGTTCCGATATTTGCACCCATGATGACACCGATTGCCTGTGAAAGTTTCATAATGCCGGAATTTACAAAACCGACGACCATAACGGTTGTTGCAGAAGATGACTGGATAACTGCCGTTACCGCAGCACCAAGCCCAACGGCTTTTAACGGGTTCGAAGTCAGCTTCTCTAAAAGCATCTCAAGCTTACCGCCTGATACCTTCTCTAGTCCGTCACCCATGATACTCATTCCATAAAGGAACAGTGCTAAGCCGCCTACTAATGTGAGTATTCCAAAAATATCCATTTTACATTCTCCTCATATTTTATTTGCATGTTCACTTCCTTTGCATCATACCGAGAGTATGTAAAATGGATAGGTATTTTTTGTAAAATCTATGTAAAATTGTTTTTACGCATCTTCATGAGTGCCCGTAATAGAGAAGATCACCCATTCTGCGATGTTTGTGGCATGGTCACCGATCCTCTCAAAATACTTAGCAACCATGAGCATATCGGATGCCTGTTCTCCGTTTTCCTTATTGGAATTGATCAAATCGATCAGACGGTTTTTCACGGAATCAAACAGCTCATCTACAACATCATCCCGTTTGATCACCCAGCGGGCTGCTTCTAAGTCTTTATTGACAAAAGCATTGACGCTTCTGATGACCATATCGATCGTTTCCACTGCCATCTTCTGGATACAGTCCGGTTTGATCATATAAGGTGCACCTGCCATCGAAAGTGTCATTTCGGAAATATCGGCTGCATGATCTCCGATCCTCTCCATATCTGTGATCATCTTCAATGCTGATGAGATCAGTCTTAAATCTTTTGCTACCGGCTGCTGCTGCAACAACAGCTTCATACAGAGTGCTTCGATATCACGTTCCTGCTGGTCGATCTCTGTGTCATAGCTGATCGCCTCTTTTGCTTTTTCACAATCCTGTGTGGCAAAAGCATTCGATGCCATCTCGATCGCATATTCTATATGTTCTCCCATTTCAATCAGTTCTTCATTTAACTGCTGTAACTGTCTGTCAAAACGGTTTCTCATAGGAATCCTCCTTTCTCTTAACCAAATCTTCCTGTAATATAATCTTCTGTACGTTTATCCTGTGGAAGTGAGAATAACTGCTCTGTATTTCCGCTTTCTATTACTTCGCCTAACAGGAAGAATACCGTTTCATCTGATACTCGTGTTGCCTGCTGCATATTATGTGTTACCATGATGATCGTATAGTCATTTTTCAGGTCAATGACAAGATCTTCAATCTTTGATGTTGAGATCGGGTCTAAGGCTGAAGTCGGCTCATCCATTAAAATAACTTCCGGATTTACTGCAAGTGCTCTTGCGATACAGAGTCTCTGCTGCTGTCCACCGGATAACCCGAGTGCACTTTTTTTCAGCCGGTCTTTGACTTCATCCCAGATCGCTGCCTGTTTTAAAGAAGTTTCTACGATCTCATCTAATTTTGATTTTGAATGGATGCCATGTGTCTTTGGTCCATATGCGATATTGTCATATATGCTCATTGGAAATGGATTGGGTTTCTGGAATACCATACCAACACGTTTCCGTAACTGGTTGACATCCATCTTTCCATAGATATCTTCGCCGTCTAACCGGACATCTCCTGTGATCTTGCATCCTTCCACTAAATCGTTCATACGGTTTAAGGATTTTAAAAATGTAGATTTTCCACAACCGGAAGGTCCGATAAAGGCTGTGATCTTATTTTCCGGAATATTCATATTAATATTTTTTAATGCATGAAAATCACCATAAAACAGATCTAATTTTTCTACCGTAAATTTATATCCCATATTCTGATTCCTTTCTACTGATTCTTAGAAGCCACTTTTCTTGCGATGATCGAAGAAAGCGAATTCATTATAAGAACTATGACTAACAATACAACGGCTGTCGCATAAGACTGGTTTACATGAAGTCCTTCTCTCGACAGTGAATACATATGTACTGCAAGGGTACGTCCTGAATCAAATAAACTTCCTGCGATCTGTGGTGCTGTGCCTGCTGTATAGATCAATGCTGCTGTTTCTCCGACAATACGTCCTGTTGCAAGGATCACACCTGAGAGGATTCCCGGTATTGCTGATGGAAGTACGACACGAAAGACTGTACGCAGTTTTCCTGCTCCAAGTCCGAAACTTCCTTCCCGGTACATATCCGGTACAGATAAAAGTGCTTCTTCTGTTGTACGCATAACGACCGGAAGTACCATAATGGCTAAAGTTGCCGCTCCTGCAAGCAATGAGTAGCCGATTTTTAATGCCGTTACAAAAAACAGCATGCCAAAGAGTCCATAGATAATTGATGGAATACCCTGAAGTGTTTCTGCCATTAAGCGGATCAGGCGTACCAAACGATTTCCTCTTTTTGCATATTCAGCCAGATAGATTGCTGCCCCGATCCCAAGCGGTACTGCAATCAGTAATGCAAGGACTGTCATAAATATAGTATTTACCAGTGCCGGTACTAACGATACATTATCTGAATTATATTCCGGTGCAAACAGATCCGGTGTCAGATATGGGACACCATGGATCAATATATATGCGATCAGATACAATAAAACACCTACTGTCAGTACAGCAGATGCTAATACTAACAGCAGTAGTAAGAATGAACCCGGATGCTTTTTATATGACATTAGTTTTTTTCCGATTGATTGAGTATTTATCGCTTCTTTCATCAGGACACCTCATTTCTCTGTTTTAAGATAGAAAAGCTGATGTTAATGATCAGGATAAATATAAACAGTACCACACCTGTTGCGATCAATGCTTCTCTGTGTAATCCTGATGCATATCCCATTTCTATTACAATGTTGGCTGTCAGCGTTCTGACTCCCTTAAAGATGGAAGTTGCAAGTCTTGCCTGATTTCCTGCGACCATCATAACTGCCATTGTTTCACCGATCGCACGGCCAATGCCTAATATAACCGCTGCCATAACCGTTGATTTTGCTGCCGGAAGAACTACGGTAAATACACTTCTTTCATGGGTTGCACCTAATGCAAGTGCACCTTCATAGTAGTTTTGCGGTACAGCCCTGAGTGCGGATTCTGATACTCCGATGATCGTCGGAAGGATCATGATCCCAAGCAGTATGGACGCTGTTAAGATACTGTTTCCATTTCCTTTAAAATGTTCTCTTACGAAAGGAACGATCACTACCAGACCAAAAAAACCATATACGATAGAAGGAATACCTGCTAAGAGGTCTACCACCGGTTTTAATATGGAATGCAGCTTTGCCGGACAGAAACGTGCCATAAAAACTGCCATTAAAATTCCTACCGGAACTCCGATCAGCACTGATCCTGCCGTCACATAGATACTGCCTAATATCATAGGAAAGATTCCAAATTTATCGTTTCCGGGTTTCCATTTTGTACCCAGAATAAAATCGGAAATTCCGATCTTAAACATTGCCGGCAGTCCGTTTGCAAACAGGAAGATGCAGATCAATGCTACTGCTACTACCGATACGCAGGCTGTTGCAAGGAACAGAATTTCCATTACTTTTTCTTTTTTTTGCATAATACAGATCTCCTTTTGTTAAAACCGGCTGCCACTTATTGTTTTTATCTTCATTATTTTACAACTTCGTCCCATGTAGTTGTGTCACCTGTGAAAATGCCTTTGACTGCATCTTTGGATAAATCTGTCACTGGGGAATTGTTGTTTACGATAACTGCGATACCGTCCATTGCGATCTTAGTTGCACTAACGCCTGTTTCTTCTTCTTTTAACTCTCTTGAAGCCATTCCGATATCACATGTTCCATCGATTGCTGCTGTAACACCTGTTGTTGAATCACTTTCCTGAATCTCAATTTCAGCTTTTCCATTGACAGTCTCATATGCTTCTTTTAATTTTTCCATAACCGGTGTTACGGAAGAAGAACCTGCTACAACGATCTTTCCTTCAGAATTATCAGAGGTAAATGCTTCTGCATTATCTGCTACTGCGATATATCCATTATCTGATACAACCTGCTGTCCGTCTGCGCTTAAGATATAGTTGATGAAATCCTGTGCTACGCCTGAAATACCATCTTTTGTTACGATATTAAATGGTCTTGCAATTGTATAAGAACCGGATTTGATATTATCTACGGTTGCTTCTGCTCCATCGATCGTTACAGCCTTTACTGTGTCATTTAAAGAACCAAGGGAGCAGTAACCGATTGCATAATCATCACCTGCTACAGTTGTCATCATAACATCTGTGCTGTTTGTGATGATTGCTTCATCTGTTGTATAATCCACTTTGTCACCGTTTTCGTCTTTTTCTTCTACACCAAACAATTCGATGAAAGCACCTCTTGTACCAGAACCATCTTCTCGTGAAACGACGCTGATTGCTTCGCTGGTATCAAAATCAGAAGCTGCTGTATCATCTGCAGCACTTGTATCTGCTGCCGTTGTATCTGCTGTGTTGTCTGTTGTTGTATCTGCTGCTGTATCAGTAGCTGTATTATCAGCTCCTCCACAACCTGTCATTGCAAGTGTTCCTACTGTAAGTGCTCCAATTAACATCAATACGGATAATTTTTTCATTTCTTTCTTCCTCCATGTTTTACATTTCATTTTACATTTTTTTCTTCTTCTTTTCTGTCGACTGCTTTAGCATATCTTGTTTATGTAAAATAGTACTTTCTGTTTCTGTAAAGCCTTTGTAAAATATTCGTAAACACGAAAATTCGCCAAAAACCCTGATAAACCGACAAAAACCCATACTGCAAAGTGTCTTTTAAGAACGCTCTGCAGTATGGGTTTTATAACGCTTCCATACTTCCTATTATTACATATCTTCTATTATAAGATACCAACTTCACGCTTTGCCATTTTATCGACCATTTCATTTCCGGCAATATCGGTATGTGCTTTTACATGATAGAAATTCACTTTGATCTTCTCACTGAATTCATCATACTTCTGCACGTATGCTTTTGCGATCGGCTTTTCTGCTTTCCAGCGTTTACCGGAAGTCGCCCAGTGTCCAAGTCCTGCATAATCATAAAATACGACCAGATGGGGTACACCTAATTCAATCGCTTTTTCGATCGCACTTAAGGAACCAAATACCTCTCCCGGAATCTGTCTTGAAACAACATATGCTTCTTCACAGCCATGGCCGCTGACATAGACATCTTCTCCGTTGGCATGTACGATCCCGCCATAGCCATAGACTTTTCTTCCATTATAATTATCATTGTATGAACCATCTACGAATGCATATGCTTCCGGCATAACTGCCGGCAGTTCATTGGTATCTAAATGGTCTTCTTCAAAATAAGTGCTCCAGTCGATCTGCTCTGGTGGCAGTTCTTTCTTTTCTGACTTCTGATACTTCTGATTGCCGGATAAAAGCCATTCCTTTGCTTCTTCTTCTGTCATAAATCCTTTAAAAACCGGATTCTTATATCCTTTGACCTGTGCCTGACATTCCGGCCATGTATGAAAAACGCCTGTTTTTCTTCCTCTTGCTACTGCATATACACAAAATTTTGCCATGTAGTCCTCCGCGAAAATTATTCCAAACCCCTTAGAATCATAAAAATTGATACGTCAACTGTTTCATTCTCTGTTCCACTCTACCTAAGATCATCGGTACTGCAAAAATATACACTAACTGGTTCACAGATGTAAACAGGCAGAATGTATAAAAAATATGTCCCTGACTGCATTCCGCCTGTAATCATACAGTTCTAAAGTACTATGCCACTTGTTTCAGTATAACGGATTTTCGATAAAAATACAATCCGGCATACCTCGTAAACCGTAACTATTTTACACATAATTTACTGTTTTTTACATATACATGATAGCAGGGACAATTTTTTTAGATCACACTGTAGAGATGCAGAGAATTATAATAAACAAACTACAAAAGCAAAAGAAAGGTGATGCTAATGACAAAAGTAAAAGAAAAATCAAAAAAAGGAAAGGAACGGATAACCATCGATACTTTAGTAAAAGGACTGTCTGATCCACTGTTTCTATTGCAGAAAAAGCAGACGGTCAGACACGTAGAATTTATCTTAGAAATGATCGACTATGAACTATCCACAAAATATAAACGGATCGTAACCCAGAAAATCGAACACCGCATCAAATCACCGGACAGCATTGCAAGAAAACTGATCAAAAAAGGCTATGAGGTTTCTTTTGAGAATGCCATACAGAAATTAAATGACATTGTCGGCATCCGTGTCGTATGTCTGTACAGTGATGATGTATACAAGATTGCTGAATTATTAAAACAGCAGAAGGATTTCATACTGATCAAAGAAAAGGATTACATAAAAAATCCAAAAAAGAGCGGATACCAGAGTCTGCATCTGATCTTAGATATTCCGCTCATCTATAAGGACACTACACAGTTACAGCGTGTAGAAATCCAGATCCGTACCGTTGCCATGGATTTCTGGGCTGCTGTTGATAACCAGATCTGTTATAAAAAAGATCCGGAAGATATGAAAAAATCAGAAGAAGAATTGAAAAACTATTCTACCGTGATCAGCACTATGGATAAACAGATGTTAGAACTGCGTAAACGGGTAGAAAAAATGTAATTTATCCCAGCAGTTCTAACAGTTCTTCCCTTGAAAATCTGCCTGTATCCATACCGGTTCCTTCTAACACTTCATCTGCAAGTGCTTTTTTCCGCTCCTGCATCTCTACGATCTTTTCCTCGATTGTCCCCTGTGTCACTAATTTATAAACCGTCACGACCTTATCCTGTCCGATACGGTGTGCCCTGTCGGTTGCCTGATTCTGTACTGCGATATTCCACCAGGGATCGTAATGGATCACAATATCTGCTGCTGTCAGATTTAAGCCTGTACCACCAGCCTTTAATGAGATACAAAAGACATTCGTATCATCCTGATTAAATGCTTCTACTAACTGCATTCTCTTTTCCTTACTGACAGAACCAGTCAGTGTATAGTAGGAAATCCCTGCCTGCGCAAGCTGTGCCTGTAACCGCTCTAACATCGTTGTAAACTGTGAAAACAATAAAATCTTATGTCCGGCATTGACCGCATTTGTGATCAGTTCCATGCATGTTTCTGATTTTGCAGACTCTCCTTTATAATTTTCAAATACAAGGGACGGATCACAACAGATCTCACGTAATCTTGTCAATTCTGCTAAAACCTCAAAACGCACCTGCTTAAATTCCTGATCGTTCTGTTTATTTAACATCAGTTTCATCCGCTGCACATGTGCATCATATAAGGAAAGCTGTTCTCCTTCCATTTTAGAATACACATTTTCCTCTAATTTTTCCGGAAGATCTTTTAAGACATCATTCTTAAGCCGCCGCAGGACGAATGGGCGTATCATTCGCTGCAAGCGTTCCATTTTATTTTCATCCTGCCCTGCGATGATCGGTAATTCCATCTCCTGGCGGAAATGGGAATATGCATACAAAAATCCCGGCATCAGATAATCAAAGATACTCCAGAGTTCACTTAAGCGGTTTTCGATCGGAGTTCCGGTCAATGCTAATTTAAAGCCTGCATTGATCTTTTTAACGGCTTTTGCTGCCTGTGTTGCCGGATTTTTGATATACTGTGCTTCATCGATCACCTGTATCGCAAAGACATGTTTTTCATAATCTTCAATATCCCTTTTTAAAACATCATACGAAGTGATGATAACCTGTCTGTTTTCCATCTCTCTGATCGCCGCTTTACGTTCCATCGCATCTCCTGAAATTACTTTTACAGAAAGCGTTGGAGCAAACCGCTCGATCTCTTTTTTCCAGTTATAGACTAAAGAAGCCGGACAGATGACTAAAAACGGTCTTTCTTCCCGCAAGCTGGCCTGCTGCTCTGCCCTCTCTGATAAGAGGACACTGATCACCTGCAATGTCTTTCCAAGTCCCATATCATCTGCTAAAATACCGCCAAATCCATGGTCAAGTAATGTTTTCATCCAGCGGAATCCGTCTTTCTGGTATTCCCGCATGACTTTTTTTAAGGTAACAGGAACTTCATAATCACTGTCCTCGATTGTTTTCATACTTCGTATCATGGACTTAAATTCCCTGTTTTTTTCCACATGCAGCGACTGTTTATCTTTCAGTGTTCCATCTAAATAGAGTGCCCGGTATTTCGGGATCATAAGATCTCCGCTCTTTAACTTACTATCCGTAAGCTGAAGATCTTCTTTTAATTCGGCTAAGATCTCTAATCCGTCGTCCTTATTCAAGTTCATAAAATCGCCATTTTTCAAACGGATATATTTCTTTTTCCTGTCATACCTCGATAAGAGATAGGACAACTGGTCTAACGGCAGTTCTTCGGACTGGATCTCTAACTCTAAGAGATCACTTTTTAAAGACAGCCCGATAGAAATATTCGGTGACGTATGGATCTTCATATTCTGGAATGCATCCGATGCATAAACCGTCAGATATTCACTTAACTGCTGCAAGCCGCCGGATAAAAGCTGATATAACAAGTCTTCATCTTCTTTTATCACAAACAGGCTTCCCTTTGCATCGATCGCATTAAAATACAGTTCGACCATATTGCGGATACGCATTTCTTCTTCCATATTCCGCTGTGTGGCAAAATCTGTCTTTTCTAATAAGTTATATTTCTTATCCGGATAGGTCACGATGACTTTTCCTGCTACCGTATCATGTTCTAATTTATCGATATATAATTCAAATTCCGGTTTTTCCGGCAGGTACATCGTTTCCTCAAATGACTCATAGTTGATGTCAAACTGCTCTCTTAATTTCGGAAGTACATCTCTGCAAAAAACAGGCAGTTCATCTTCCGCAAGATAACATCTGCAAAAATTCTCCCCTGACAGGTACTCAAAAAAATCTCCGACTTCTGCTTTCAGGTCCGGTGGACTTTTATGGATTTCTCCCTGTCCGTAAAAATAATATTTACTGCTGCCGTATAATATATGTTCTGTTTCTAACTGCACAAAGGCTCCATTTGCATCACCTGTGATCAGAAGTTTTGGCTTTTTTTCTTCTGATGAGATATGCCAGACGGTGTCTGTCACATCCGGCAGTTCTCCTTCAAAATCTTCCCCTTCCCATGCAGTAAAAAACTGTTCTATGCCGTCTTCATCTAACTGGATCGTACGCTCTAACCGTTCTGCTGTCCCATAATTATAATAGGAATAACGGAAAGCAAGTGAACTTCTCTGTAGACGCTCCTGCTGTTCATTTATAAAACTGATCATCCTTTTCGCAGATGCACAAAATGCCTCGCTGTTATGGTAAAATTCTAATTTTTTACCGTATTTTATTTTTTCTGCCCGCTGTATAGCTGTCAGAAAATCCGACAGATTTTTTAATACATACTTCTGGTCTATGCCAATTTTAAAAGTCACGCTGGCAGCGTGTGGTTTATACATATAAAAATAGGGATATATCTCAACTTTTCCTCTTGTTCCTTCCGAGATCAGGTATTTTGATGCTCCCTGCATTGCATAGCGGTTTAAGATATTTTTCATGCCAACCGGTGTCTGCTGGAGAAACCCACGCTGGATCGTATCTGTTTTGTTCCATTTGACATCAAAAACTTCTTTTACCCGTCTTTTCTGGACATATTCTGCTAATACAGCTACACAATGCTTACAAATCCCGTCATACCGGACGACTTCATCACAATCACAGTGATATTCACTGATATCTGCATAATCTTCTTCCACGATCACACTTGTCTGCGTGTAACTGTCTTCGCCCATTCTTACTTTGGCTGAGATTTCTGCTACCGGAGATGCATTGACATTATAGATACTGTATTCAAAATCTTTAACATCCCCAAATCTCTGCATATCCATACCTTTTCTAAAATCATTTAGATATGCCATTTTTTTTATATCTGCTAATGTCAGCATCTCATGTTCCCCGCTTTATCTTTATAATGACAGATCAACTTCTTTTCCATTGCCTGCAGAACTACCCTTTTCTGTATGGTACATACCCCTTACTTTTTGCCGGAGTGCCTGATAATCTACAGAAGTATTCATTGGCTGCTGATCTGTTCGTTTTGTCTTTCTTTTCGTCTTTTTCTTCGATTTCACCTTTTTATCATCTTCAAGATCATAGGCTTCTTCTAAGATCTTGTTTGCATTTTCTGCGGTTTTCTTGATCTCTTCAGCGGCACTGTCACTTTCCTCTGGCGTATCGGTCTGATCTGTTTCTTCTGCCTTCTCTTTGATCTTATCTGAATAGGTTTCCTGCTGCCGCTTTAACTCCTCTAAGATCTCACGTTTTTCTTCTGCTCTTGACTTTGCATCCTCTTTGTCTTTATATTCTACGGTTGCTGTATATTCTTTATAAGCAGAATCCATCTGGTTCACTCTTGCCATCGTCGTTTCTGCCTGTGCAGCCGCCTGTTCCCCTTCACCCATGGTAGCCTGGATCTTCGTCATTTCATTTAAACGGATTGCTGCAACTTCTTCTTTCGTTTCCGCTGCCTCCATTTGTGCCTCCATCATCTGACGTTCCTGCATGATCTGTCTGATCTGACGATATGTGCCAGGCTCCTCTTTTGCAATAAAATCTAACTCCTCTGCTGTCAATTTCTGACCTGCACGAAACTTATAGAAAATCTGCTTCGCCCTGTTCTTCTGTGGAGAATTTTGTTCTCTGAACTGATTGATCTGTAACTGCTCTGCTGAGATCAGCTTTGCATCTGTCTTTTTTGATGTTTCTTTGTGGCTTGTCACCGTATGGAACTCCATACCACGGCTTTTATCAATTTTTAGATTCATAACAGACACCTCCCTGTGTCAAAAACACATTTCCTTATAGCAATGATTCAGAACCCCATCCCATGTATTCGCAAAACCGCTTTTATGATTCTAAGGGTTTCTGAATAGTTACACCTTATACAAGTATATCGGCAAAAACATCAAAAAGAAAAAGAGTATCTGCGCAGATTACAGATACCCTTTTTCTTTTATATCATTCTATAATACATCTTCTAAGATCTGTGGAACCGTCAGATGATTTTCTTTTAAAACATCTTCGATCGCATAACGGTCTAAAAACTCTTTTTTGATTCCGTAATTGTATACTTTTACATCGGAAGGTCCATAGAAACGGGCGATCTTTTCGCCGAAACCACCATCTAAGATACCGTCTTCTAATGTAATGACTATTGTATGGTCTTTCTTTAAATTTTCTAACAGTTCTTCGTCAAGTCCGGTGATATATCTCGGATTGATCAGTGTCGGCATAACGCCTGTCTTTTCTAAAACTGCCTTCGCTAATTTTTCACCGATATCAAAGAAATCTCCTAATGCGAGGATCGCAATATTGCTGCCGGAGATCTTGATCTGGTATTTGTTCAGATCACTGTAATCGGTATCTACATCTTCGGTTATAGAGATCACACCATTACATGGAATACGGATCGCTACCGGATATTGATCCTGCTCGATACTCCAGTCTAACATTGCAAAATATTCCTGCTTGTTTGTCGGTGCAAGATATACCATATTTGGAATGTTAGAAATCAACGGAATATCATAGATTCCTAAATGCGTCACATCATTCATTCCATAAATGGACGCTGTATTAACAAGGATCGTAGCCGGATTTTCATTGATGCACAGATCCTGTGAAAGCTGGTCATACGTTCTTTGCATAAAGCTTGAATGTGTTGCAAACACAGGTTTTCCACCATTTTTTGCAATACCGGATGCCATTGCGATCGCATGTTCCTCTGCGATACCTACATCTACAAACTGCTTTCCTGCTTCTTTACGTTTATCCTCGGTAAATCCGATATTCGTCGGAACTGCTGCTACAATAGCAACTACCTTAGGATCTTTTTTTATCTTACCCATCAGATAATCACAGGTCAGCTGACCATAATCTTCGCCGTCAAAACTTACTGTGGATTTTCCGGTTTCTGTATCAAACGGCATACACCAATGCCAGTCCTCCTTATGCTCCTCCGCAGGTTTATATCCTTTTCCTTTCTGGGTATGGATATGAACAACGATCGGATGGTCAATATCTTTTACTTTTTCAAAAGTATCGATAAGTTTTGGAATGTCATTTCCTTCCTCTAAATATACATAATCAAGTCCCATGGCTTTAAACAGGTTACAGGCTGCCGTTCCATTGCTTTCTCTTAATTCTTTTAAATTCTTATAGAGTCCGCCATGGTTTTCAGCGATCGACATATCATTGTCATTGACAATGATAATGAAATTACTCTCTAATTCAGAAGCAAAATCAATGCCTTCTAATGCCTCTCCGCCGCTTAAAGAACCATCTCCGATCACAGCAACGATATTCTCTTTGTCACCCTTTAGATCTCTTGCTTTTGCAAGTCCGCACGCAAGGCTGACAGATGTTGATGTATGACCTACATTAAAGAAATCATGCTCACTTTCCTCTGGATTTGTATATCCCGATACATCATGGAAATGATCCTCACTAAGAAAAGATTCTTTTCTGCCTGTCAGCATTTTATGACAATAACTCTGATGTGAAACATCAAATACAAATTTATCTACCGGTGAATTGAATACATAATGTAAGGCAATCGTTGCCTCCACCATACCAAAATTCGGGCCAAAATGTCCTCCGTTTTTACTGAGTTTATGAAGAAGGGCTTTTCGCATTTCCGCTGCAAGCTGATCTAATTCCTCATAACGAAGACTTCTGATATCAGATGGTTGGTTGATTTTCTCTAAATACATACGTGATAAACCTTCTTTCTTTCAAACTTTTTCTTGTTTTCCGAAAGACAGCATATCATTAGAGTAAACTCCAAGGTCAAGAACTTTTTTGTATTTTTATTCGAACACAACTTTGCAGAATTTTTTCTTACCACGTTTTAAGACAAAATCTTCTGCCATGATATCATCCGGTGTGTATGTTTTCTTAACATCTGTCACTTTTTCACCATTGACGGTCACACCACCCTGTTCTACATTACGACGGGCTTCTGCTCTTGATGCTGCCAAAGAAGAACTTACCAGCAGTCCTAAAATATCGATTGCACCATCTCTCAGATCATTTTCTGTGATCGTGACTGTCGGCATATCTGCTGCATTTCCACCGGAAAAGAGTGCTTTTGCACTTTCTTCTGCCTTCTTTGCTTCTTCTTCTCCATGAACCAGATTTGTCAGTTCATATGCAAGAATCTCTTTTGCACGGTTTAACTGGCTGCCTTCCCATGATTCCATTTCCTTGATTTCCTCTAACGGAAGGAATGTCAGCATCTTGATACATTTTAATACATCTGCATCAGATACATTTCTCCAGTACTGGTAAAAATCAAATGGAGAAGTTTTTTCCGGATCAAGCCAGACTGCACCGGACTGTGTTTTTCCCATCTTCTTGCCTTCAGAATTTAACAGCAGATTGATCGTCATGGCATAGGCATCTTTGCCTAATTTACGACGGATCAGTTCTGTACCGCCAAGCATGTTGCTCCACTGGTCATCACCGCCAAACTCCATATTACAGCCGTATTTCTGGTATAAGGTGTAAAAATCATAACTCTGCATGATCATGTAGTTAAATTCAAGGAAACTAAGTCCTTTTTCCATACGCTGTTTGTAACACTCTGCTGTAAGCATACGGTTTACAGAGAAATGTGCACCTACCTCACGCAGTACATCGATATAATTTAAATCCATCAGCCAGTCTGCATTATTGACCATCAATGCTTTTCCATCAGAAAAATCAATAAAACGGCTCATCTGTTTCTTAAAACAGTCACAGTTATGCTGGATTGTTTCCGGTGTCATCATCTGACGCATATCCGTACGTCCTGATGGATCACCGATCATAGCTGTACCGCCTCCGATTAAGGCTATTGGCTTATTTCCTGCCATCTGTAAACGTTTCATCAGGCAGAGTGCCATAAAATGTCCGACATGAAGACTGTCTGCGGTAGGATCAAATCCAATGTAGAATACAGCCTTTCCATTGTTTATCAGTTCTTTGATTTCTTCTTCGTCTGTTACCTGTGCGATCAGACCACGGGCAACTAATTCATCATATAATGTCATATCTGTTCTCCTTTTTTGATAATAAAGTAATTAAAAAAAGCTTTCGTCCTAAAAAGGACGAAAGCCAATGTTCCGTGTTACCACCTTTATTTACAGCCTGCTTACGCAAAACTGCCTCTGTGGGTATCTGTCAATACCTCTGTGCTGTAACGTGCACAATCCCGTCACCACCTACTAACATCTGCCATCTGCAAATCTATTCAATGGGAAGCTCAAAGATGTATTCACAGTATACTCATCATGCACCTCTCATCTGCCGGTTACTTTCTGTATGCCTCTGTGTACTGCTACTTCTTCTTATCACAGCCTGTGTTCTTTATATTATCATGATCCATAATGACCACAAGAATAAGGTCATTATATGCATAAAAAAATGATTTGTCAACTCATAAAATTTATCATTTTATACGGTTTTTCATACGGTTTTGGATTTCAATATCCAACTGCTTCTCATAAGCTTTAACATTGATCCTGCTGTTATACATATCCACATAATGATCCCATGCCGCATCAAATTCATCCGGCGATGTCATGATCAGTTTCGGCAGCCATTCTTTTTTGAGAAGTTTCATATCTTCTTTGGCTTTTCCGTATTCCGTATCTGTTCCCCAGTCCTCTGCACTAGGATAGATCGGATACCACGGATCACCTTCTCTTTCTTCTCCTAAAAAGTCTGACCATGTCTGATAGCCATAGGCATCTAAGACTTTCTTATCATATGCGGATAAGGATGCATAATATTCGCCCGGCTGTTCTCCCGGAAGTACGGTATTGATCCCATCCGGAAGCATTCCCTCATACGTTGGAAAATATCCATATGTACAACTGTTCTGCCTGAGATAATCATCATTGCCCCAGTTATCCCGCTGCTCTTTAGTGCGGTAAAATACACCATTTTCACCGACTTCGTAATCTCTGCCTTCTTCTCCCCAGTAGCGGAGTTTCATCACTTCGTCCGAAAGCAGATCGTTTAAGAACTGTAAGGCACCCTCTACGTCCTGACAGGAAGTAGAGATTCCGATTCCCTCCCCTGTCTGCAAGTTGTATTCTGTACAGTTATAATCAGGCTTGATATCTTCTGATGCGGTAATTGGGAATGGCACATAAGTATATTCCTCTTTTCCATTTGCATACAGGCTGTTTTGTGCACTCTGGATCTCCCAATATTGATCTACCATGCCAAGTACATTTCCCTGCTTGATTTTTTCTATATACTGATCATAAGAGAGCATAAAGGTTTCCGGATCGATCACGCCTTTTTCATACATACTGCTTAATTTCTTATAGTACTGCTTTGCTTCCGGTATCGTATCATAGACTTTTGCTGTCTGCGTTTTTCGATCAATGATCGCACAGCCGTCATTCGGGTATCCTGCTAAAAACATCGGTGGATTTTCCAGACAGAAATACCGCCAGTCATCACATAAGATTTCAAATCCGATCGTATCTTCTCCGTCCGTCTTAGGATGTTCTTTCTGATAATCACAGATAAGATCAAAATAATCATCAATTGTCTGCAATTTAGGATAACCTGCCCATTCCAGCACTCGTTTCTGTATCCAGAATGCCTCTCCCGATTTCATTACTTTCGTATCATGCCCACGGATCACACCATAAGATGGCATAAAATAGATATGTCCGTCATCTTTACGATAAGACTCCCACTGTTCATCTGTCATATAATTTTTAAGATTCGGATAGTCATCTAAATAATCTTCAAGCGGAATAAATGCCCCTGCATCCAACAACTCCTTTGTAGCATCACTTCCCTGAATAAAGTCAGGATATTCGCCTGATACGATCATGCTATTCACAAGATCCGATGGATTCTGTCCGTTTAACCATGTGACTTCTGCTCTTGCTCCTGTAAGTTCGGCAATCTTATCTTCCATATAATTATCCGCTTCCAATTCACTTCCCGGAAAAGCCAGCGTTGCTGTAAAAACTTTGACTTCCTTCTGCTGCGCACTGACCATATACCAGATACATCCCGTCGTGATAATGACTATGATCGCCAATGCAATACTTATTTTCCTTCTCCTGTTCATATGCTAATTCCCCCTGCCGGACTTTTTAAACTTCATACGATACTGATTCGGTGTAATCCCATATACCTGTACAAATTTATTGATAAAATAATCTGCCTTTCCAAATCCGGTTTCTTCTGCAATACGATAAATCCTTGTATCTGTATCTTCTAATAATTCTTTTGCTTTCTCTAAACGAAGCTGGTTCAGATAATCCCGGAATACGATCTGATACCGCTTTTTATATAGCTGTCCTAAGTAAACATTGTTGATATAAAACATTTCTCCTAAAGAGCGCAGACTGATCTTTTCCATATAATGTTCTTTGACATAAGCATCGATCTTATCTAAGATATTCCGGTTTTCCTGACTGCGTACCTGTGCAAAATAACCTGCATAATCTGCAAAAAAATCGGTGATTTCTTCCGGTCTGCCCATCATTACAAGATGATGGAAAGATTCATTTCCGATATACTCAAGGATCTCCTGCTGGTTCGTTTCATCATCAAATTCTTTTACCATTTCCATCAGACGGTATAAAATATGATAGATACTTGCACTGATCATTTCAAGATTCATCTCACTGTTTCTGATCCCGGCAAATACTTTCTGGGCTGCTGCCTCGATCTTTTCCCTGTCGTTTTCTCTTACAGCCGATAAAAGTGTATCAATATCACTTTCTGATATTTCAAATGATGTCTTTCTTCCTGCTGCATCTTCATAAAATACCTTATTCTTATCTTCACTCAACCCATAAAGACAACGGCTTACCCGCACTGACCGGAAAGACTTTCTGATATCCTCAAGCGAATTTTCCTGACTGCCTGCATATACCTGAAATGTCTGTGAAAAATGATGGCTCATCCGCCTTTGGAGTGCATCTAAAAATTCTGCCTCTGTCTGGTTATTTTTCTGATACATTTCCGGTATTAAAAGCAGTGCAGCTCCGCTTATTTCTTCTTCTGTTTCCATGATCGGTACTCCATGTCCGCAAAATTCTGTAAGGATCGCCTGTAAATAGGACACCATTTCCTGTTCCTCTGGTTTTAGCTGAGAATCTGCATCCATACATTCGATGCTGACATACTTCCACTGATTCGATGGAACCACATGGCTATATACGGTTTCTAAGTCATCTTCGGTATATTTTCCATGCACTACAGCTGAAACAGCAAAGAAATAATGCTCCTGTTCCTTTACCTGCATGATCTGATGTTCTTTGTTTAATTTATGGAGGATATCGGATAATTCTTCTTTCTGGATCGGTTTTAACATATAATTTTTTACCTGCATACAGATTGCCATTCTGGCATATTCAAAATCCGCATATCCGGTTAAAATTACAAACTGTATATTACGGTGCAGTTTTTCCTGTACATACTCGATCAGTTCAAGCCCTGTCATCTTCGGCATACGGATATCCACAAACACGACATCTACCTGACTTTCCTCTAAAATTGCAATGGCATCTACTCCATTTCCCGCTTCACCGATGATCTCATATCCATATTCTTCCCAGTCTACTAACTGCCTTAGCCCTTCTCTGATATACTGTTCATCGTCCACAAGTAAAACTTTTATCACATACATTCCCCCCATTTCTATCTGGTTTTATGACTGTTCTCTGTGATTTGGCATACGGATACAGATCTCCGTTCCCTCATCGATTTCACTGCTGATCTCAATCTGTACTTTATCCTGATAATATTGCCTTAATCTTAAAACGGTATTTGCGATCCCGATACTCTTTTTTGCCGTCTGGATATAACTGATATCTGTCTGTGATACGGTTTCCTGAAGCTTTTCTAATTGTTCTTCCTCCATACCGCTGCCGCTGTCAAGTATCTCAAAATACAGATCTTCTCCATCTTCTGAGGCAACCACTGTAATCTGCCCACCATCTATACTCTGCTCAATACCATGCACACAAGCATTTTCCACAAATGTGATCAATACAAAACGTGGAATATAATACCTTCTGGCGGAATCCTGTATACAAAGAGAGAACTCAAGCCTGTCACCAAACCGGTACTTTTGAATTTCTAAATATCTTCTTACATTTTCACATTCTTCGTCCACCGTAACAAAATCCTGACTCCACTGGATATTTTTCCGCATCAGAACAGCAAAATTTTCGAGGATCTTTGCCGTTTCCATCTCTTTTTTCAATATACTGTGCATTCTTATGCTCTCTAGGGCATTAAATATAAAATGCGGATTTAACTGGCTCTGTAAGGCATTTAATTCTGCCTGCTTTTTGGAAAGTTCAAGATTCTGCTGTTTTTCTTTATTTTTATATACCACTTCGATCAATTCCCGGATACGCATGATCATCAGATTATAGCTGCGGATCATACTGCCGACTTCATCGCTGCCTTCTTCACAGTGAATGACTTCATAAGTCCCTTCTTTGACCTGATCCATACAATGCTGCGTCAATGCGATCCTGTCATGTAACGAATGATAAAATAAATACGAGACCACACATGGAAGAAGCAGATTCATAATATATAAGAATAATAATCCGTATTTCTGACTATTCAGGACTTCCGGCAAACCATTATGATCCTCTGTCAGTACAAAGCAAAACTTTTTCCCATAAAATACTAACTCTGTTTCTTTTTTGCATTGTTTGAGAAAAGAATCTGACCAGTTCTTCATCTGCTTTTTCTGCGGATTCTTCTCTGTTGTAGAAAAAAGTATGGTATCATCCGTACAGATATAACAGTCTGCACTACCGCATTCCATCTGGATTTTTTTTAACAGCTTATCATAATTAAAATCCATCATTACAAAATCATTGGTATTTCCTTCGATCTTACGCATCCAGACAAGATGTCTGCCCTTTCCGATATATCCACCGGATTTTTTACCATCTTCATAAAAACTGTATAACATGACCTGCTGGCTGCTTTTTTTAAATGCCTGATACCAGTCGGCATCTCCTACCGCATCACTTCTTACAAAATATGAACCATTTGTGATCGTCCGGTTATCTGTACAGACTGTGATCCCATAGGCAGACTGCCCTGTATAATAATACTGGATGACATCTGCTCTCTGCAAACGTGTATATGCACTATAATAATCTGATTCTGACTGATAAGATGTTCCTAAAAAATTTTTGAGTCTTACATCTCTGCACAGATAATCTGCAATGGAAGTCTGTTCAGCGACTGCGTTCTGAAATTCATACACGATTGCATTCATACTGTTCTCTAATGTTTTCTGCTGTTCACTGTCACTTTGTTTTTTCAGATTCCAGAAAATAAAGCTGTTTGTCGTGATCAACGGAAGAAATACACATACGATGATCAGAAGTGCAATCTTCTGCTTTAGCCCTATGTTGTCCATACTCATTCTGATTTTCTCCATGTCCGTTTCCTATTCCTTCCACTTTCCATGCACAATAAAGTCATTTCTCTCATTATATCATAGATACAAGGATAAGTGTCTGGAAATATAATAAACCGGATATAAGAAAAACCGCGCAAGGGGTGAGCGCGGCTTTTCATTTTCAATTTGTCATTTATTTGACTTTGTAACTGGATGTCTTTGCTTTTTTCAGCATATTCTTGTAAGCCTTTGCTTTTCCCTTTGGAACTTTAAAGGTTGCTGATTTTTTAATTTTCTTAAACGCATTCTTTCCAATTTTCTTCAGATTTTTACCTTTTATTGTTACTTTTGAAAGTTTCTTATCACCATAGAAGGCATTTGCACCTATCTTAGTAACATTCTTTCCGATTGTAACTTTTGTCAGCTTCTTCTGCTTCTTAAATGCATTCTTTGAAATTTCTGTTACTTTAAACTTCATCTTCTGGTAAGTCACAGTTGCCGGGATCGTAATGCTCTTTAACTGCTTCTTAGAGCCGATAACGGTTACTGTTTTTACTTTTTTGCTGCAGGCTGTGACTTTATAGGTCAGTTTCTTTCCGATCGTAAAAGTCTTTCCTACATAACTCTGCATGGAATCCTTTGAAGGTGTCTGTGTATTATCTGCTGTACCGCCATTTGCCGGTGTCTGGGTATTACCATCTGGTTTTTTGGTATCATCCTTTTTACCACCGTCTGAGATTGTTGCTTTTGCTGTATTGTATGCTTTGCTTAAGCTGTCAAATACGCTATCGATCTCACTCTGGTCTGCATTTGCTTTTTCTAATAATGCTTTTGCTTCTGCGATTGCTTTTTCTAAATCTGTCTTTGCACTTCCTGTCAGACTTGAAAGTAATTTTTCTGCTTCTGCGATCTTACTGCTTAATGCTTCTGTATTGACCTGATATTCACTAAATCTGTAATAATCAACATTCATCAGATTTTCTGCATCACCTTTAAATACAAGGAATACATTGTGTGTATCTGTAATACGGTCAAGTTTACAACTGAATTCTTTAAATGTATCTTCACTTCCGGTTGCTTCTACATTTACCGTACCAACTAATGCTCCTTCCGGGCTGTCCATACGGATCTCGATCTGTCCACCGGATTTTGAAGCTGCCTTTACTGTAAATTCTGCTGCACCTCTGTCACCAAATGCTGCCTGGGCAACAGATGTCCAGTCACCATCCTGAAGATCTGTAATCTGTCTGTTAAAGTCTTTGAATAATTTGCCTTCTTCTGCACAGTCTGCAATCTTAATACCTGCATTCCATGCAACTGTTTCCGCATCAATTCTCTCATAAGGATTGATCGTCTTTAACTGGCTGATACCTTCATAAGTTCCTGCAATCGGACGAATAGTTCCATCAGAATTCAATTCAATCGGATCAATATGTGTGGAACGGTATCCTTTTGTCAATGTACCGGATTTAAGTCCCTGTGCTTCTTCCTGTGCTTTTGATAAAGTCTGTGCATGGTATATGAAGTATGATTTTCCTTCATATACAAAGGTTGCATGATGGTTATTTCCGCCTACACCAAACCAGATCTGTGGATTTTCAAATACTTCACCTGCATATTCAAATGGTCCCATCGGATCATCACTTACCATGTAGCAGATGGTTCCATATCCCGGATATCCATCTTTATGCGGGCTGATAAAGTTTGAACAATAGCTGTAATAATATTTATCACCATATTTGAAAATACCGGAATCCTCGAACATACATGGAGCATCAATTTCTTTTGCCTCACCATCAATGCTGATCATATCTTCGCCAAGTTTTGCAACTCGCGCTGTTTTTGGATTATTCTGCTGACCATTTGGTACACCACCGCCAAAGTAGATATATGCACTTCCATCATCATCTACAAGTACTGCCGGATCGAAGCACCATACAACACCTTCACAACCCGGTGTTTTTCCTGTCAGTAATGCCTTTCCAATCGGATCTTTCCATGGTCCAAGCGGAGTATCTGCTTCTAATACACCGATACCGGACGCATCATTTGCAAAGTATAAGAAGAACTTATCTTTTCCATCGATCTGTTTATAGGCGATTGCCGGTGCCCATGAGTGACTTGCCCATTTTGCTGCTCCGTCTTCTCCTGCTACCTTAATCTCTCCGTGATCTGTCCAGTTGACCATATCATCAGAAGATATGATACGCAATGTTTTAATATAACCAAAGGAGTTATTTAATACATTCCCATTTGCATCATATTCATAATCATCAGATGTCATGTATACATAAACTCTGCCATCATATACGATCGCATATGGATCAGCACCAAAATCAGTTGTTACAAGTGGATTGCTGTATCCTAATTTCTTAGCAAGTGCTTTTGTATTTAAATATTTTTCTTTGATATCTAAGCTGCAGGCTGTAACATCATATTCTACAGTACCTTTATCTGCAGTAATATAATCAGCGCTGACATTTACCGTTGTATCTTTATCTGCATAACCTGTCATTTTTAATGTTACGGTTGCAAATAATTTATCTGCTGCTTCAAAAGTAAGGTCTTTTCCTGCTGCCTGTAATACAAGATGACCATTTTTAAAGTTCCATGATGTTTCACCAGTGATCGCATCACTGTTAAATGTAACATCTTTTACATCCATGCCTGATGGAATGGATAAGGATGCTTTTAAGTCTGTATGACCTTCTCCGGTCAGTGCATCCATTGTTACTTTTACTGTAGCCTCACTGTTGATCACACCACTTATTTCTTCTGTTCCGCTTAAAGATGCTGCATGGTCTGTTGCTTCCGGTGCATCTATTCCTGTTAATTTATCTGTTACACGGAAGTAATCAAAATCTGCATAACCGCCTGTAGATTTTGTTGCATAGTTAAAGATTGCAAATTTACTTCCCATAAAGTGTGTCAGTTCATAACTTAACTGCATCGGAGCACCTAACTGTGTCCATGTGCTGCCATCAAAGCTGTAATAGAATGTGACTTTATCTCCACCTGCAAAGTTAAAATCTTCTTTCAGGTAAACGATATCTGATGTACAGTCCACACTTGCTGCAACTGTTGGCTTATCCGCTTTTTCTGCCTGGTTATTATGTGCATCTACCATGACAAGTTTTGCAGCGGTACCCTCTTTTGTCACTGCAATATAACCATAGTTATAAGAGAATGCTGCAAGTCCTGCATAATCTCCATTTTTCATTCCGGAGATATCCATTTTGATCTTACCGGAACAGGTCGGTCCAAATGTTCTCTGTGTCAATGTATTTCTTGCATTTAATATACTTGTTGCTCTACTTCCTGTTGTCAGACGAAGCCAGCCTGCCCTGTCTGTTAACGACCAGTTATTGTTATTTGGATTGTGGTTCCACTGCCATACCAGATCAAGATTTGAACCATTATAATCGTGTTCTCCTGATTCAGCCGATTCTTTATCTACAACCTTCTCTTTTACAGTGACATTATCCACATAAAAATCCATCAGATCTTTCGTCTTATCCGGTGACGGTACCCAGCCTGTTTCAAAGAAAATATAGTTCTGGTTGGTGATCGCATCATCCGGCATTTTATATTCTCCTGTGATCTGTGTCCATTCACCTTTCTTTGCTGTTGCACTCTTGATTACTTTACGGTATCTATAATCTGGTCCATTCTGGATCGTCATATTAAAAGATTTGCTGTCAACAGCATCTTCTGCGTCATATTTTACCCATGCAGATACAACGTAAGTACTTCCTGCACTCAGTTTATTGCTGACATCCTGTGATGGTCCCTGTGCACATGCAGTTCTATTAGTAGTTGCAATATATTTACTTCCGTCCTGTGCATTATCTTTATCATCTACGATTTCAATCGTACCACCTTCAAATCCGGTCCAGTTTGTACTTCCTTTTTCAAATGAACCATTCTTAACGATATTATCATCTTCTGTTGTCATGGAGAAATCATCAAGATAATATCCCATCCAGTCATTTTCTGCTATTGGATTTCCTGTCCACGGTGTTTCAATAAAGATAAAATTCTGTGTTGGATCAAATGGGAAACTCTCACTCTTATCATGTACGGTATAAGTACCTTTAAATGTAGCCCATTCACCCTTTGTAGCATTGATTGTTACCAGATTTTCTCTCCAGTTATAATTATCACCATTCTGGATCGTCACATAAAATTTCTTATTATCCGGTCCTGTCGTATATTTTAATTTACCGGATATAGTATATGTTTTACCAAACTCTAATTTTCCACTGATATCCTGACATGCACCCATTCCGGTTGTTAATCTGTCAGCAACAGAAAGACAATAGTTACCGGATGCTCCTTCTTCTGAAACTGCTGTTAATGTAGCACTTTTTTCATCCTTTGCATCTGGTTCCTGTGGTGTGGATATCCATCCGGTAGTATCTCCGATTTCTACATCTCCATTGGTGATCAGTTCGATGAGATTATCATTTTCTTCCTCATCCGGAAGATCCGATTTGTTATAAGTAACAGAAACATCATCTACATAGAAATCCATCAGATCATTATCTGCAGTCGCTGAAGGTACCCATCCTGTTTCAAAAAACATGGTATTTTCTACAGAACTGAATGGATTATGTTCAGTAGATTCACCCGGTACATAATCACATTCGATTTCTGTCCATTCACCCTTCACAACATCAACACCGCCTGCAACCTGTCTGTAATTCCATGCTGTACCATTCTGGAATGTGATGTTGAATTTTCTTGTAGCAGGTCCATTCTCATTATCATATTTGATCTTTGCCTTGATATGATATTTTACACCTTCTACGATCTTTCCTGTCAGATCATAGGCAAGACCGCTTCCTGTACCTGTTCTATCTGTGATCTTTCCGTAGTTATTTCCACTTTCATCGGTTTCTGCACTGATCGTGCCACCTTCAAACGCTCTCCAGCCTTTTGTTCCGTCATCAAAGCTGCCGTTTGCTACTAATTCTACAATCTGATCTTCCGGTGTTTCAGCCGGATCTGTCTGTGCGTCATCTGCTCCCGTAGCATCTATATCTGCTGACATCATAGCCGTATCAGATTCTGCGCCCTCTTTCGCAGCATCGAATACTCTATGTTCTGCATCATTGTAAAATTCATCCGATTTTACCAGTGATCTGCTCTCACTTCCTTCTACCGGAAGTTCCATTTCAGCTTCTACTGTCTTGCCATCGCCGTCTTTACCAAGCATTGGCCAGCCGTCGATCCATGTACAGTCAGTAAGAACCGGTGTACGTCCGATTGCACCATGATCCTGGAACATAAATCCGTACCATCTGCCATCTGCTGTATCGATCACACCACCTTGTGCGACACCTGCATTCGTTCCATTATTCGAAAAGTTTGCATTTAAAATCTCTTTCGTTTCCCATGTGCCGTCGATAAAGGATTTGCTTCTGTGACACACTTCAATTCTCGGCTTCCCAGCCGGCCAGCAGATATTGAACACATAATAGTAACCATCTTTTTTCATCACATGTGTTCCTTCAAAAGATAAACCACCATCAAATTTACCTGCATCTGCTCCACTATGAGCTGAGAATAAAGTTCCGCGCTTTCCGCCCTCTTTTTCTCCGGAAAGATCTTCACTTAATTCTACATATTTGATCTCACCACTTCCATACACGATATAAGGTGTAGCATCATCAAAGAATAATGCCATATCATGGTAGCCTTTTGCTAATTCCGTCTTTGTCCATGAACCATTCTCAATATCATCTGTGGTATAGATGTAAGCATGTCCTGTTGTATTGGAATTAAATGCAACATAATACTTGTTATTATGGTACTGCAGGCTTGCTGCCCACTGTCCATTACTATACATGCTTTCACCATTTCTTAAGTTCATGGCATCTGTATCACCGAGAATGTCATATACGTAATTGACGATCTCCCAATTGACAAGATCTTTTGACTTCATGATCGGACATCCCGGTGAGAGATGCATTGTCGTACTTACCATGTAATAGGTGTCATTCACACGAATGATATCGATATCCGGTACATCCGCATAAATAACAGGATTGGAAAATTTTCCGCTTTCTACGGCAGTTGCTGATGTCTGTGCCATGCTGCTTACCGGTAACATTGTAACAGTCATTGCGGCTGCCATCATGGCTGCACATACCTTTTTCCATCCTAGATTTTTGTTTCTTTTCACATTAAAACCCCCGTTTCTTAATATTTAGATATGATAAATCAATATATGTCATTATCACATAATCTGTTTTGTCTAGCATCCATAAAAACTATATAATTTACCAAAAATTGTTAAAAATATATTTTGTTTTTGGTAGATTTTTTGCTATATTTGCAATACAACTGTATTTATGCTAAATTAGAACTAAGAATTTATTCTAAGGAGCATCAGCCTATGAATTCCAACTTTGAATACTATAAAGTGTTTTATTATGTTTCTAAATATGAAAATCTGACAAAAGCTGCGAGTGCCCTAAAAACAAGCCAGCCAGCCGTTACAAGAACCATTCAGAATCTTGAAAATGAACTGGGATGCCGTCTGTTTACCAGAAGCAAGACCGGTATGAAATTAACACCGGAAGGTAAGATTTTTTATGAATATATTGCTGCCGGTTGTGCACAGTTTTTCCGCGGGGAAAATAACTTAAGCAATATGATCACTTTAGAAAACGGTACGATCTATATCAGTGCTACTGAAACTGCTCTGCACTGTTACTTATTTCAGGCAATGGAAGAATTTAATATCCGTTATCCGAATGTTCACTTTAAGATCTTAAATAACAGTACCAAAAATTCCATTATGGCACTCAAAGAAGGAAAAGTTGACCTTGCTGTCGTTTCTGCCTCCTGTAATATTTCCTCTCCGTTAAAAATGCGGCGGGTTCTCGGTTATCAGGATATTCTGATCGGAGGTACAAAATATCAGAAACTAAAAGGGAAACGGATCTCCTTAGAGAAACTGTCCGAATACCCATGGATCAGTCTGACTTCTGAATCCATTACAAGGAACTTCTTAAATGAATATTTTGAAGAACATGGTCTGCAATTCTCTCCGCATGTAGAACTTTCAACGACCGACATGATACTGCCTGTTGTCAGACATAATCTGGGAATCGGCTTTATTCCTGCTGAACTTGTGAAAGCAGATCTTCTAGCCGGAACTGTCTTTGAAATTAAAGTAGAAGAAACAATGCCTGAACGTGATATCATTCTGATCTATGATACAGAATATCCACAGAGCATTGCATCAAAAGAATTTCAGAAATTTTTAGCTGAAAGATAATGATATCTATAAATTTACTTATCAAAAAAAACGCCTAAACCGTAAGGTCTAGGCGTTTTTTATCAGAAGCATTATAAGCCTCCTGATATCTTTATAAGAATCAATTCTTATTTATCTTCCGGTGTATGCCACTCCCAGTCACGAACTTCTTCAAGATCCTGTCCGTACTCTGCAATGTACTGCTTATGGGCAACAAGTTTATCGTTCATCTGCTGGATTAAGAATGAACCCTTATTGCCAAGCTGTGGCAGATGCATAACAGCGTCTTTTACAAGATTGAAACGGTCGATCTGGTTCTGGACACGCATATCGAATGGAGTTGTGATCGTACCTTCTTCAAGATATCCATGTACAGACATATTGTGGTTGTTACGCTCGAATGTTAATTCATGGATCAGTGTTGGATAACCATGGAATGCGAAGATAACTGGTTTATCCTTTGTAAAGATTGCATCATATTCTGCATCACTTAATCCGTGTGGATGTTTGTGATCAGACTGCATCTTGAATAAGTCAACTACGTTTACTACACGAACTTTTAATTCTGGCATAGCATCACGAAGGATTGTAACAGCAGCCATAACTTCAAGTGTAGGTGTATCACCACAGGAAGCCATAACGATGTCTGGTTCTTCGCCACAATCGTTGCTTGCCCACTCCCAGATACCGATACCCTGTGTACAGTGCTTAACAGCCTGTTCCATGGATAACCACTGGCAGCTTGGATGTTTAGAAGCTACGATAGCGTTTACATAATTCTTACTCTTGATACAATGATCGAAGCAGGATAACAGACAGTTAGCGTCTGGTGGTAAGTACATACGTACTACGTCTGCTTTCTTATTAGCAATATGGTCTAAGAATCCCGGATCCTGATGTGTAAATCCGTTATGATCCTGCTGCCATACATTTGATGTAAGGATGAAGTTTAAGGAAGCGATCGGCTGTCTCCAGGAGAGCTGATTGCAAACCTTTAACCATTTAGCGTGCTGTGCAGCCATAGAGTCTACGATACGGATGAATGCTTCGTAACTAGCGAAGAATCCATGACGTCCGGTAAGAAGATATCCTTCTAACCATCCTTCACACATATGCTCACTTAACATACTGTCCATGATACGTCCATCTCTTGCAAGACAGTCGTCTGTATCAAGAAGATCTGCATTCCAGTCACGGTTTTCTTCTTCGAATACTTTGTACAGACGGTTTGACATACTTTCGTCTGGTCCAAAGATACGGAAGTTCTTGTTTTCTTTGTTTAATTTGAAGATATCACGGATATATCCGCCAAGCTCGATCATATCCTGAGCTTTTGTCTTTCCAGGTTCAACTTCGATTCCATATGTACGGAAATCCGGAAGACGAAGATCTTTTAATAATTTACCACCATTTGCATGTGGGTTAGCACCAAGACGTGCATCTCCCTTTGGTGTAAGTTCTTCTAATTCTGGGATCAGACGACCATTCTCATCGAATAATTCTTCTGCATGGTAGCTTCCTAACCACTCTTTTAACAGATCAAGATGTTCCGGAGATTCCATTGTAAGCGGTACCTGATGTGCACGGAAAGATCCTTCGATCTGCTGTCCGTCTACTACCTTAGGACCTGTCCATCCCTTTGGTGTACGAAGAACGATCATTGGCCATACCGGACGCTCTGGATTGTTGTTCTCACGGGCATTTTTCTGGATAGCTTTGATCTCTTCGATAACAGTATCCATTGTTTCTGCCATGAGTTTGTGCATTGTCATTGGATCGTCACCTTCTACGAAGTAAGGTTTCCATCCACATCCTTTGAAGAAGCTTTCGATTTCTTCGTGGGAAATACGTGAGAAGATTGTCGGGTTGCTGATCTTATATCCATTTAAGTGAAGGATTGGAAGTACGGCACCATCAGTCATTGGATTTAAGAATTTATTGGACTGCCATGATGTAGCAAGAGGACCTGTTTCAGCTTCTCCATCACCTACAACAACAGTTGCGATTAAATCCGGGTTATCAAATACTGCACCAAATGCATGTGCGATAGAATATCCAAGCTCTCCACCTTCATTGATAGATCCCGGTGTTTCCGGTGCACAGTGGCTCGGAACTCCACATGGGAAAGAGAACTGTTTGAACATCTTCTTCATACCTTCTTCATCCTGGCTGATGTTCGGGTATACTTCGCTGTAGCTGCCTTCCATATAAGTATTAGCAATCTGGAAGTTTCCGCCATGTCCAGGACCGGAAAGAAGAATCATATCCAGATCGTAACGTTTGATCGCACGGTTACAATGTGTATAAATAAAGTTCTGTCCCGGTACTGTTCCCCAGTGACCTACGATTTTCTTCTTGATATGATCCATAGTTAAAGGCTCTTTTAAAAGTGGATTGTCAAGAAGATAAAGCTGTCCTGCTGATAAGTAGTTAGCAGCACGCCAATATGCATTCATCTTTTCCAACATTTCCTGAGATAACGGCTGTTTCTCAAGACATACTTTGGTGTCTTCCATATCTTTACCTCTTTCTTTCTTAATATCGTTAAAAATTTATCACATTTACGATTTCATTCTAACACAGATAAAAAGGCTGCGTAAAATAATAATATTGCATTGCAATTATAACATTTTGATATAATTAGACATATTTTTCTAAAGTATTACGAACTGCATCCGTTCCCATGCACATTTCTTTAAAATATTCACAGACGACATCTGCCATACCTGCTTCATACAGATTCACACCAAAGATCTTAGCGTTGCTTAACACAGGTCTTAACTGTTCTGTATCCGGCATTTCCCCTAATTTAAAATCTTTCACATAAGGATACAGGGTATTATATAAAGGATCAGGACTTAATTCAAATTTCTTTCCGTTATCATCAATTCCCGTCAGATAGCGGAGCCAGCCTGCAAAAACAAGCGGAATACCTGTCAGATCTTTCACATTCAACTCCTTAGAAGCTGCATAAGCCTTTATGGTTTCTCCAAAACGGATCGCTAATTTCTGGGAAGTATCTGTTGCGATACGCTGTGGTGTGTCCGGCATAAACGGATTTGGAATACGCACATTTAATACAGTATCAATAAAGTCTTTCGGAGCAATGATCTTTGGATCGACTACTACCGGAAGTCCTTCTGTATACCCGATCCTTTCTACTAACTTCCGTAAGGTTTCATCTTTCATTTCTTCTGAGATCAGTTCATATCCTAATAAACATCCAAAAACTGCCAGTGCTGTGTGTAGTGGATTCAAACAGGTACATACTTTCATTTTTTCCACTTTATCAACGGTTTCCCTGTCCGTAAATATCAGACCGCTTTTTTCTAACTGTGGTCTGCCATTAGGAAATGCATCCTCTATTACCAGATATTCACATTCTTCTGCATTGACAAATGGTGCTGCATAGGTATTTTTGGAAGTAATGACAGGATCTAAGTCCTCAATGCCGTCTTTCTTTAAAATGTCCTCCACCGAAGCATCCGGTCTTGGTGTAATCTTATCAATCATCGTCCATGGAAAAGATACCCTATTTTTATCTTCCACATAAGCTAAAAATTTCTGATCTGCAAGTTCATGTTTCGTCCATTCCTCTGCAAATGCATGTATCGCAGCATACAGTTTGTCCCCATTATGCGGGCAGTTATCCATACTTACCATTGCAATCGGTTTTTTACCGGCTAAAAATCGTGCATATAATAAAGAAGTGACCTTTCCGATATAACTCTGTGGTTTTTCTGCTCCAGATTTAAAATCTTCTGCTACAACAGGCTGCAGCTCTCCTTTTCCATTGACTAAACTATATCCCTTTTCTGTGATCGTAAATGTAGCCATCTGTAAAGAATCCTTACAGAAGATCTCTTTTAAACGGCTGTATTCCTCTGCATTTTCCGAATCGAGCGAAAGTGACTCCATCACACTTCCGACAACTGTCTTTTCTACCGTTCCATCTGCTTTTAATGTTACAAGGATCGTATAATCGTCGTGTGGATGGTTCATTTTTTCAATGATCTCATAATCATATCCTTCAGCCACGATCAGCCCTTTGTCAAGTTCTCTGCGATTTAGCATCTGTTGCACGACATTTGCCTGAAATGCACGAAATATATTTCCTGCCCCAAAATGAATCCAGACCGGATCTTCTTTGGTTGCTTTCCTGACATCCTCTCTATCAAACTCCGGCAGATGATAGCCAAGTGCCTCCCATTTTTTTCTATCTGACATTCCATTCTGATCTAATTTCATAAGTTCCTCCTATTTTGCACTCTTTTCGATTGCTTCCCAAAGTCCATTTAAATATGCTGCTCCTAATGCCCTGTCATAAAGCCCATACCCCGGCATTGCGACTTCATCCCAGATCATACGTCCATGATCAGGGCGGATCGGACCATTAAATCCAATATCATAAAGAGCCTTCATGATCTCATACATATCAAATGTTCCATCTGATGACAGATGTGCTGCCTCTTCAAAATCTGTTGGTGAATTAAATTTCAGATTTCTGACATGTGCAAAATGAATCCTTCCTTTTAAGGAATGGATCATATCCGTCAGATCATTTTCTAAATTTGTTCCATAAGAACCTGAACAGTATGTTACACCATTGTGCGGATTGTCTACCATTTCCATCATACGCAGGATATTCTTCTTATTGACGATAATTCTCGGAAGTCCAAAAACACTCCAAGCCGGATCGTCCGGGTGGATCGCCATATTGATATCATACCGATCACAGACAGGCATGATCTTCTCTAAGAAATATTTTAGATTTTCAAATAATTTTTCATCGTCGATCTCTTTATACATATCAAATAATTCTTTGACATTTTCCATACGCTCCGGCTCCCAGCCCGGCATAACCGTTCCGTTCATGTCACCTGCAATCGAATCAAACATTTTTTCCGGATTCAGATCATCTACCGCTTTCTGGTTATATGCAAGCACGGTAGATCCATCTTCTCTTACCCTTGCAAGTTCTGTCCTTGTCCAGTCGAATACCGGCATAAAGTTATAGCAGACTAAATGAATGTCTTCTTTTCCCAGATTTTCCAGTGTCTTTATATAGTTTTCAATGTACATATCCCGATCCTTCGCACCGGTTTTGATCGCATCATGCACATTCACACTCTCAATTCCTGCAACATGAAGGCCTGCGGCTGCAACTTCTTCTTTCATTGCTCGTATTCTCTCCCTGCTCCAGACTTCCCCCGGCGCTGTATCGTATAATGTAGTAATGACTCCTTTTACCCCCGGAATCTGACGGATCTGCTTTAATGTTATCGTATCAAATTTTGATCCATACCATCTCAATGTCATTTCCATAATGAAATACCTTCCTTTCATTTTTGCATTTCTCATATATATGATTATGATGAAATTTCAGAAAAAAATACATTGAACGGTTTGTTGCAGTAACGTCTGTCATCGTTCCCACAATTCCATCTCTGATAAAAATATGTGATGCGTTTGGAATTACAATTTCCCAGTTTTTTTAGAGAATAACGAAGAATCGGTTTACCTCACAGAACAACAGACAGCATTACTTAAAGCTTCTACAAAATTAAATTCCGAACAATACAATGCACTTCTTAATTTTCTTGAAAAATTATAAAATATCTTTATAATAAAATCTCTAGTAATAAAAAGAACCTGAAACAATACGTTTCAGGTTCCTACTTAGAGGCGACAATCGGATTTGAACCGATGATAAGGGTGTTGCAGACCCGTGCCTTACCACTTGGCTATGTCGCCGTCTGTTGTTTACATTTGCAAAAGTTATTTTAACAAAAAGCCCATACTCCGTCAAGTAAATTTTTTTATTTTTGCCTGCAACAAAAGAAAAGAATTTCGACACTATTATATAACAGGAAACCCAGCAATGATATGGAGATGCTTATGAAAACAGACATACAACTGATAAAACAGGCAAAAACCGGTGATGTCCATGCATTTGCCAGACTTTACGAAATCATTTATCAGGATCTTTACCATTTTGCCTTATATACGTTGAAAAATCCTGCCGATGCAGAGGACATTGTCAGTGAAACCGTTACGGATGCCTTTGTTCAGATTGGCCAGTTAAAAAAAGTCGAATCCTTTAAGGCATGGATCTTTCAGATTCTGACAAATAAGTGCAGAAAAAGCCTAAAGAACCATCCGCTGTCCTTAGAAGAAATTCCATGGGAACTAAAAGAATCCACACATGAGAATTTAGAACTTGATACCATGATACGTCAGGAATTTTTCCGGCTGTCCGATGAAGAACGCATGATCATCAGTATGCACCTGTTTGCAGGTTATAAGAGCCATGAGATTGCCAGTATCCTTCATATGAATGAAAATACCGTACGCTCAAAGGAAAGCCGCGCCTTAAAGAAAATGGCAGTAAACCTTAACCCAGAAAAGGAGTGAGATTATGACTGAAAAAGAACTCTTACAAAAAATACAGGATTCCGCAGATTCTGTGAACATACCGGATTCATTGTCACCAGATCATATCGCTGATCAGTTATCTTATGCAGATACACACCGGTCACACCATATTTTTCTCTTTTCCAAAAAAGAAAAAGCTGTAGAACATATGCACAGGCATCCATTGATACCGGCTGTATACTATCGTACGGCTGTCGTATGTATACTATGCATCATACTGACCGCTGCTGCATGGAACAGCCACACGATTTTACCGGATGAAAATACTTCTCCACTGCCAGACTATTCCGATACGGAAACCGTATTAGATGCTGCAGCTGATACATCCGGTAATACCTTACAGACCGAACATATAAAACAAAATGCCGGCTCTCTTTATACGATTGCAAAAAGTGAAGAAGAAGTATATAACATATTAAAAAATTCTGCTGATACTATGGATAAGGAGATTCTCTACTCCACCCGGAAAGATGGAGCTACTGTCGAATCTTCCGTTGAAGATTCAGTTTCTAATACCTACTCATCTACAAATTTACAGACACAGGGCGTAGATGAAGCCGATCGTGTAAAAACAGACAGACATTATATTTATACGGTGACTGGCAGTAAAATTCTGATCACAGATACCACAGACGGACATTTGCAGACGATAAGTTCCATCACTCCGGAATTAGAAGCATCTGATTCACTTGTCGAATTTTATGTTGATGGTTCGCACCTGCTTTTGATCGTACAGCATTATGATACTTCGATACAGACCTCTGTAGATATTACCGAATCTTCAACCGAAGATTCGATTGATCCGGGTTTTATGCCGCTTACAAACGATAAAGATATTACCTCTTATTCAATGGAAACGACGAGTCAGACTATCCTTTATACTTACAGCATAAGCGATCCCGCACAGCCGGTATTAGAGGGCACCTATACGCAAGATGGCAATTATTATACTTCCCGTAAGATAGATGATATCCTGTACCTGTTTACTGACCAGAATTTATCTTCACAAATATCTTATATATCACCCAAAGGAGAATTTATTCCCTGCATCAATGATGAAAAAATACCTTACAATGATATTTATCTCACTGATGATGGCAGAAATGGACTAATCTTATCCTCTGTGAATCTCAATCATCCTGATGAAATTGTGGATAAACTGATGATTCTCCATAATTATGTGAATATCTATGTTGGAAATGATAGGATCTATCTTTACAACAGTAAATATAACGATGATTCTCTTTCCCAGACAGTAACCGAACTTGCCGGATTTTCCATGAAAAATGGCATATTAAATGCGGTTTCTGCCGCCTCGGTAAATGGAGAAATCTTAGATACCTTTGCGATCAATGAAAATCAACAATGTCTGCGTCTTTTAACAACATCTTATGATAACAGCGGAAATCCTTCTAACAATCTATATATATTTGACGATAAGATGAAACTTACAGGTTCTCTGACAAATATTGCAGATGGAGAAGAAATCTATGCCGCAAGGTATTTTGATAATACGGCTTATTTTATCACCTATCGGAATACAGATCCGTTATTTGTGGCAGACCTTTCTGATCCTTCTGATCCTAAGATCCTTGGTTCCTTAGAAGTGACAGGATTTTCCGAATATCTGCAATTATGGGACGATCAGAAACTCCTTGGCATCGGTTATGAAACCGATCCTGACTCCGGTGTTACAAAAGGCTTAAAAATGGTCATGTTTGATATTTCTGATCCTATGAATTTAAAAGTAATTGACAGCATTGTCCTAGATAATTATATCTATTCACCTGCATTATATGATTACAAATGTGTACTAGCCGATGCATCTGCCAACCTGATCGGATTTACAATGGAGTTAAAAAATACTGATTCTAAATACAGTTTTGATTATGGACTATATTCATGGGAGAATAATCATTTTACAAAGAAACTGAATGTCAATTTAACTGACCATACTGCTTATGAAAATCTGCGTGGCATGTATATCAACGACCATTTCTACCTTGCTGATTTTCATCAGATCATCAGCTTTGACCGTACTACAGATTATCAAAAGACAGACGAACTTCTTTTAAAATAATATGTTACATCACACACCCGATAAAAACTTTTATATTATTTAACCAGCCCATTCTTATGTGGCTGGTTAATTTTTATGCTGCAAAACACATATCTGAATTAAATAAAAAGCATATGTACCACGTTCTATCTACGGTAACATATGCCTTTATTTTGTAATCTTATCACTCATCACTTATAAATAATTTCAAGCGTTATAATTACAGTAATCTATATATAATGATTGCCAGCACAACACCCACAATACTTGCGATCGTAATCTTGATCGTAAGTCCAAATGTAATGACTAAGATTCCCAAATTTAATACGATCGGATTTGAAAAACCAAATGACTGCCCATAATTCAGCCAGCTTAGCCCAGCAACACCACTTGTCAGTTCTCCGATAAATCCACCTAATACGATTCCGGCAAGTAATAATAAAAACAATGCCCAGTTATTTTTTCCACCGATTCCTTTACTCATACAGCTTCCCCTTTCATACCTATTCCTGTAAATAAAAAACTCCTTGATCTCTAACAGTTTCAAGGAGTAAATAAGAGGCGACAATCGGATTTGAACCGATGATAAGGGTGTTGCAGACCCGTGCCTTACCACTTGGCTATGTCGCCATAATGACTCCAACGGGAATCGAACCCGTGTTACCGCCGTGAAAGGGCGATGTCTTAACCGCTTGACCATGGAGCCTGATATTGTATCTTTTTAAAACAAAACGATTGATTTGTTCAACCAATCGTTCATATAACTCCCCGAGTAGGACTTGAACCTACGACAGCGCGGTTAACAGCCGCGTGCTCTACCGACTGAGCTATCGAGGAATATCAGGTATAAGTATATACCTTCAAAACTTCATACAGATCTATCCGATTTATGCTTAGATATGCGGTCAACATTCTCTCTCGCCTTCTCTAAGCATTTCTTGGTCAAGCCCTCGACCGATTAGTAACAGTCAGCTCCATGCATTGCTGCACTTCCACCTCTGCCCTATCTACCTTGTAGTCTTCAAGGGGTCTTACAGTTTATAACTGGGATATCTCATCTTAAGGGGGGCTTCACGCTTAGATGCCTTCAGCGTTTATCCCTTCCA
>NZ_JACOPH010000007.1 GCF_014287635.1 Roseburia zhanii
TTTTCGGAATGATTGATAAATGTAAACGTCTTTATTATTTTTACTACCTGTAACTGCAATATACATAATATAACCCCCTTTTTCTTTTAAGTATAACACACTATTACAAACAAGTACATGCTAAAACAAAAAATTGACATAAAAAATGCAGGTTTTATGCGACCTGCGATAACTTTTTTGAATATTCAACTGTCAAACTCCAGGATTTTCATTGACACATATAACACCTTACAATATAATAAAAGCAAATATATAGCTTATAAAGGAAGTTTCTTAATGACGAAAAAAATAACCGCAATATTCTTGGCATTGTGCATGGCAATTTCCGTTTTGCCGATGACCATTCAGGCGGCATCAAAGCCCGATATTAAAGTTGGCGACTATGTTAAAATGGGCGCGTATAACAATGCCTCAATTCTTTGGCGATGTGTAAGCATTGACAATAACGGACCGCTTATGCTTGCAGACAAAATTGTTGACACCCTTGCATATGATGCCAAAACAAATGACAACAGCAATTCAAAATCACACAGCAGAAGCTATAAGCGTGATGATTACGGTTCTAACTATTGGAAAGACAGCAATATGCGTTCTTGGTTAAATTCGACCGCAGCTGAAGGCAAAGTCGATTGGCTTTGCGGCAACCCTCCGAAAGACGGATATGTAAGCGGTGTGGGAGCGTACAACGAAAAAGCGGGTTTTCTCAACGCTTTTTCAAAATCTGAAATTGCGGCAATGAAAACCGTTACCCAGCGTTCTCTCGTTTCTCATCCCGAATACAACAAGGGCATAGTTGATGGAGACGCAAATTCGGATTTGTTATACTACACCGATATTTCGGAAGCGGTGGCAAACTACGACAGTTCATATTTTGAAACTACAACCGAAAAGGTTTTTCTTCTTGATGTAAAGCAGGCTAATGCCGTGTGGAAAAATCTCAAAGGTTATTATGTTGCGTATAATAATGACGGTATGGCTTGGCCTTATTGGCTTCGCACTCCTGTTACCGATTGCAATCACGATATGCGTTATATCAGTTCATCGGGTCAGGTCGGTCGTTATGCTCCGTGGTATTCCGATTTGGGCGTAAGACCTGCATTTTATCTCGATTCCGAATATTTTGTTACAACTTCCGGCAGCGGCTCACAAAGCAGTCCTTATATCGGCTCTGCTCCAAATAAGCAAGAGGATGATTATACAATTTCGGAACCTGCCGAGGACGCAAATCCCGATTGGAATGTCAGCACCGAGCAAAGCATTCAGCTCACCCTCGGCCCGTGGTATTCAAATGACGGAAAATATTCTAATCCTACCATCCCTGTTTATACCATCCAAAAAACACGCAGCGACACGGAAAATATGGTTGTTGTCGTTTGCGGCGAGGGATACACAAAAAGTCAGCAGGGCAAATTCATCAATGATGTCAAACGACTTTGGCAGGACGCTATGAAATATGAACCGTATCGCAGTTATGCCGACAGATTCAATGTTTACGCTCTTTGCACAGCTTCCGAATCGACTTTTGACAATGGTGGAAGCACCTTCTTTGATGTTATAGTCGACAAATATAATTCGCCTGTTATTTCTAATAATCTCCACGGAAGTCAGTGGAAAAATCATATTTTTGAGAGATGTATCGGTCCTGAATTTATCGAGAAAATTCACGATGCTCATATCAAAAAAAAGTGTGATCCAAACACAATTCCGTCCGGTTCGGAATATGAGCCTTATTATTATGTTCACGATTATATTGCTCAGTTCGCTATGGTTGTAAACACAAAATCAGATTTCGGCGGTGCTTATAATAACCGTGAATACGGCTTCCATTATTTCATTTCGCCATCAGACAGTTATCGTGCGTCAAAAACTTTTGCACACGAGTTTGGACACGGTTTGCTCGGTCTCGGTGATGAATACAGTAACGGATATTTGCTTGACGATAAGGAACTTAAATCACTCAATCTTTCCTCGGTTGAAGACCCGGAAAAGATAAAATGGCGACAGCTTTTAGGTTTTAGAAACACATATACCTGCCGCAATGCTTACGGCTCAAAAATGCTTGTTTCAAGTTATGAGTGCATAATGAGAGACACAAACTATCAATTCTGTGAGGTTTGCCGTTTGCAGGGCTTCAAGCGAATGTCTCAGCTTGTTAAGGATGTAGACCTTTATGTTGCAACTCCCGAGGTTAAGGAATATACGGACGCTTATTCAAAGCCGTCTGATTTTACCGACCTTGAAACAAGTTCATATTATAATTACACATATAATCGCAATGACCGACTTTTGAGCGGCAACAGCAAAAGCAGATTTAATACTAATATGAACGGTAAAAAAATCGAGCTTAGAACTGTTATTCAAAACATTTCAGATAAAAATGCACGACAATTAAAATTCAAAATGTGGATTAAGCACTCCGACGGAAGCGTTGCGACCGATTCATCGGGGAATCCGCTTCAAACAGTACAAACCTTTGACATTCCTGTTTGGAATGATAAGGCAAATTTCTGGCCGCTCGGTGCTTTGGATCACATCAAAAGCGACTTTAATTCAGGCTTAAAGAGTTGCTCGCTTATTTATCAAATTCCGTCTGATGCACAGCTTAAGAGCGGCGATACCGTGGCATTTCAGGTGCTCGATGAAAACGGAAATGTGCTTGCAGACGACAATACGGAAACACAGCGCTACACAACCGTTTCAATTCAGTATAAATTTGAGGACGGCTCTGAAATTCCAAACACTGCCGGCGGAACATTTACCGTGCCATACGGCACAAAGCTTGATTTAACACCGGCAAAAACACTTTATGATTATGAATTTATAAAGGTTGACGGCTTGAATAAGCCTATTGTTTCGGACGGAACGGTTGTTACATATTATTACAAAAATAAAAACGAAGAACACACTCACAATCTGACTTTGGTTGCTGCGAAAGCTGCCACCTGCACTACTGCGGGCAATTCCGCATACTACACCTGCGATGGCTGTGACAAGTGGTTCGCAGATGCAACAGGATCGGTAGAAATTACCGATAAAACCAGTGTGAAGATTCCGGCTCCCGGACATACCGCAGGCACAGAATGGAAGTCTGATGATACTAACCACTGGCATGAATGTTCTCGTTGCCACGACAAAAAGGACGAAGCGGCTCACGATTACGGTTCTGACAATGTTTGCGACACCTGCGGATATTACAAAACTGTACCGCACACTCACAATCTGACTTTGGTTGCTGCGAAAGCTGCCACCTGCACAGAGGGCGGTAAGGAAGCATACTACAAGTGCGAAGGTTGTGGCAAGTTCTATGAAGATGTACTCGGTACAAAGGAAATAACCGACCTTGCATCTTGGGGCAATATTGCTAAGATTGCCCACACCACAAAGCAAACCGTAACAAAGGCAACCCCAACAGCAAACGGCAAGATAGTAAATTACTGTTCGGTATGTAAGAAAACTCTTTCAACGACAGTAATTCCAAAGGCATCAAGCATAAAGCTTAAAGCAACATCATTAACATATAACGGAAAGGTTAGAACACCTAAGGTTATTGTTAAGGACAGAACAGGAAAGACACTTGTTAAGAATACTGACTATACTGTGTCTTATGCAAAAGGCAGAAAGTATGTTGGCAAGTACGCAGTAAAGATTACCTTTAAGGGTAAATACAGCGGAACAAAGACGCTTTATTTCACAATCAAGCCAAAGGCAACAAGTATTTCCTCACTTAAAGCAGGTTCAAAGAAGTTTACAGTAAAGTGGAAGAAGCAGGCTACACAGACAACAGGCTATCAAGTTCAAGTCGCAACCAATAAGAAATTCAAGAAGAACAAGAAAACCGTAACAATCAAGAAGCAGAAGACTACAAAGACTACCGTTAAAAAGCTTAAGGCAAAGAAAAAATATTATGTAAGAGTTTGCACCTATAAGACAGTTAAGATTAACGGCAAATCCATAAGGATTTATTCAGGCTGGTCAAAAACTAAGACTGTTACAACAAAGAAATAACAGATAGCTAACCATTTAAGGATGGCGGTAGCGGAGCTTCCGCTGCCGCCTTTTCCTTACGAAAAGGATTTCTTCGGAAGTCCCTTTCCGAAAGGCGGCAAAAAAAGCGCTTTGCCGATTTTCGGAAAGAAATCGAACAAGGAGAAATCAAATAAGTACATACCAAAACGAAAAAATTGACATAAAAAATGCAGGTTTTATGCGACCTGCGATAACTTTTTTGAATATTCAACTGTCAAACTCCAGAAAATACCATATAATCATTACAATTTAGTGTATATACTTTTACAGAGAGAGGTGTAAGATGAAAAAATATCTGAAAAAAGGATTATTCGTCCTGCTGTTTATGATGATCAGTATCATATGGCAGGCAGAAGAAGGAAAGGCAGAAGATTTGTTATCTGGTGATTTCAAATATGTGGTAAATGAGGATACAGAAGAAGAGACCATAACCATCACAGGGTATACAGGAACTGACAGTAATGTTGTGATCCCGGAAGAAATTGATGGGAAAAAGGTTGTAAAATTAGGGAGTATAGCTTTTTTTGGAAATCAGTATCTGACAGCAGTTACGATACCATCGACAGTCACAGCTATTGGTTCTGCAGCGTTTGCCAACTGTAAAAAACTGACAACAGTGTCTTTGCCTTCGGAATTGAAGATGATAGATTATGATGCTTTTGCATATTGCCATAGCCTGAAAACGGTGGATTTTCCAGAAGGAATGGAGCTGATAGGAAATAGTGCGTTTTGGAACTGTGACAGTCTTGACGCCATTGAAATCCCTGCAAGTGTAAAGGATATCGCTGGTTCAGCATTTGGTGGTTGCAGTGCATTAGAGAGTATTTCTGTAAAAGAGGGAAATACCGTCTATGACAGCAGGGAGGATTGTAATGCGATCATCCAGACGGCAGAGAATAAATTGTTTCTTGGATGTGTCAATACGAAGATTCCAGATGATATTACAGAGATAGCAGAGTACGCATTTTTTTATGGTGCAGCACCAAGACATTTAAAAATTCCGGCATCAGTTACTAAGATGGGGAATAATTCATTTTTTGATGCAACTGGCAGTATTGAGAGCATTTCTGTAGAAGAAGGCAATCCGGTCTATGACAGTAGAAATGACTGCAATGCCCTGATCAAGACGGCAGATAATGAACTGTATCTAGGCTGTAAGAATACGAAGATACCAGAAGATGTGACAAAGATAGGTGGAAGTGCATTTATTGGCTGCAAGGGGCTTACTAAGATACAGATACCGGCAGGAGTGACAGAGATTTCCGATGGTGCTTTTCAGTTTTGTGAAGATTTAAAACAGGCAGAGTTACCAGAGGGACTGTTACAGATCGGGCAGAGAGCATTTTACGGTGCTTCACTCGAAGAAATAAAACTCCCGATCAGTATTGTAGAAATCGGATATGGTGCATTTACGAACAATGGGGATGATTGTGTGATCAGATATGCGGGTTCTGCGTGCCAGTATCAGAAGATCGTATCAAAAATGAGTGGGGCAGATATAGGAACTTATCGAGTGTTTTGTGCTGCAGACCATGTCTTTTCTGATGGAGTATTATCAGACACAGAAAATGGAAAAAAGGTCACATATACCTGTAAGAATTGTGATACCTGCTATTCTTTCGACTATGTGGATAGTGAAGATGGAGTGACAGCCGGAAATTTTGATTCTAACACAAAGATTGCTTTAAAGATGAAATTTGATCCGATTGATGGAAAACCGGTAGTTAAGATCGATCAGAATACATTTAATGGAGTCATCAGCGATAAGCAGATCAGTGAAATTGACATACCAGACAGTGTCAAAGAGATCGGCAGCTATGCATTCCGTAATTGTTATTATTTAACAGAGGTTCAGATACCGGAGAGTGTGACAAAGATAAAAGATCATGCGTTTTTCATGTGTAAAAATCTGAACAGTATTACCATTCCGGCACAGACCACAGAGATCGGAGCATATGCATTTGGATACAATGGGCATTATGATGAGAGTGTTAATAACTTTGTAGAAGATAAAATAGAAGATTTTTCGATCAACTGTCATGCAGATACACAGGCAGTTACCTATGCTAAAGAAAACGGGTTTGGGGCAGTCATAGAGCCGCATAAGGCAGAAAAGAAGCCGGAATTTACATGGAAGGAAGATCATACAGCAGAAGTGGTATTTTGTTGTACAGTTTGTAATAAAGAGGTAACAGATGATGCAGAAGTTACTTCTGAAGTCACGAAGAAACCAGATTGTATTACAGAAGGAGTCAGAACCTATACAGCAGTTTATCAGGATCGTGACAGTGAGAAAACAATCTATACAGATATGAAAGAAGTGCCGGAGCCGATAGACGGTCACAGTCTTGTCAAAGTAGAGAAAAAGGCGGCAACTGTGACAGAAACTGGGCATAAAGAATATTATGAATGTAGTGTATGCCATAAATATTTTGATGATGCAGAAGGCAGAGAGGAGATTACGGATAAGCGGGGCGTGATCCTGCCGAAATTAGAAGGAACATCTGTAAATCCGGTTCAGACACCGTCTGATACAGGAAATCCAGCGTCACAGACCGATGCACAGACGACGGTAACATTGCCACAGAATCGTATTTCCATGGTCGTTGGTCAGAAGATCACGTTAAAAGCGAAAGTCATAGGAACAACAGTGGCAAGCTGGAACAGTTCTAAGAAAAAGGTTGCAGCAGTTACTAAAAAAGGTGTTGTCACAGCGAAAAAAGCAGGAACAGCCGTCATTACTGTAAAAACTGCTGATGGAAAAACAGCAGTCTGTAAAGTAACGGTGAAAAAAGCACCGAAAAAGATCACAGTAAAACCGAAGAAACTGTCCATGAAGAAAGGACAGACAGTGAAATTAAAATATACGATCACAAAGAAAACCTACACGATCGTAACGTTTAAATCCAGCAATAAAAAGGTCGTATCTGTGGATAAGAATGGAAAATTGAAAGCAAAGAAGGCAGGAATGGCAACGATCACTGTTAAGACAGCGAATGGCAAGACGGCAAAATGTAAAGTGACGGTGCAGTAAGATTGCAGAAATATTGGTGAGCATGAAAACGACAAGAACAGAGTCATCTTCGGATGGCTCTGTTTTTGTCTATATATATACTGTCTACTGGCAGATTTAAAAATAAGAAAATAAGAGCTTGCAAAGTGAGATAACGGACGGTATGATTCAGATTCCCATCAGAATGTACGCTCGGAATTCGCTGGTTAGAAGATTTTGGGAGTACATCAGGGAGAAAAGGAGGAAAAAAGATGGAGAATGAAAAGGACAGGCAGAGAGAAAAACTGCAGGACGCACTAAGTCTGGTAATCTTACTGGAAAATGATTTTGAAGCACAGGGTATGGATGAAATGTATTGTAGAATCATACATATGATACATGAGAACTTACGGCTGGCAGTACAGGATCAAAAAGAACAGTAAAAATAATGGCAGCCATTTCAGTGAAAAATGGCTGCCACTATTGAATAATAACAATAAAGAAAAAAATTTTAAAATTTGAGAAGAAGCGGATAGAAAAAATATGGTGTCAAATCATCACCTAACCATCACATTACTGTTATACAATACCATTAGAAAAAAGTATAGATGGACATTTTGTCAGATGAAAGGACAGGGGGCATACTATGAAAAGTCAATTCAGAAGAAACTTTGCAAAACTGCTTGTAGCTGCAATGGTTGTAAGTCAGATTGCCATTCCAGGCAGTGCAGTATATGCGGATGCCGCAGATACTACAGATGCGTCATGGGAAAATGCAGCAACATTTACATTTTCAGATGAAGGGATTACAAGCGAAGGTGCTGCAGATGAAACTTACACTGTAAAAGGGACTGCACTTACGATTAAAGCAGAAGGAACTTATGTATTAAAAGGAAGCTGTACAGATGGTTCCGTCAAAGTGAAAAAGGAAACAAAGAATGTTGTGATCGTATTAGACGGCTTAACGCTGACATCACAGACAACAGCGCCAATCTGTGTAAATAAGACAGCAGAAGCTGAGATCATAGCGGCAGCAGGAACAGAGAATACATTAGCAGATACAGCAGCAAATGCATCTTCCGATAACACAGATGCAGAGAAAGCTGTTATCAAAGCAAAAGATGGTTCTACACTGACACTTTCCGGCAGCGGAACAGTCAATGTGTCAGCAAATGGAAAGAATGGTATCAAAGGCGGTGCAACAACTGCTTTAACCGTAAAAGAACAGAACTTAAATATCACATCTGTAGATAATGCATTAGCATCGGATGGTTCTGTGACGATCGACAGTGGTAATATCCATATCAAATCTACAGAAGGCGACGGAATCAAATCTACACCGGATGATGGAGATACAGATTCTGCCGGAACGATCACATTAAACGGTGGAACAGTCACAGTTGAGCAGGCAGTAGATGGTATCCAGGCAGCAAATGCGATCACGATCACAGATGGTTCTTATGAAGTGGTATGTTCTGATAATGCGATCAAATCCGATCTGTCTGTACAGGTAGATGGAGGTACACTTGACCTGACAGCAGGTGGTGACGGGATCAAAGCATCCAATGCAACAAGTGATGCCACAACCGATACAACGACAGACAGCAGTACAACAACTGATGATTCTACGACAGATGATGCAGCTACAACAACCACGACAGGTGATATTACGATCAATGGTGGTGATATCACGATCAATGCAGCAGGTGATGACATTCAGGCAGAAGTCAGCCTGACCATTGCAGATGGCATATTTGATCTGACAGCAAATGGTGGGGCATCTACCACACTTGCATCTGATGCAGATAGTTGTAAAGGTTTAAAAGCAGGCAGTGACATTACGATAAATGGTGGCAAGTATACGATCAATACAGCTGATGATGCTGTACACAGCAATGAATATATCACCGTTAATGCAGGAACATTTAACATTAAGACAGGTGATGATGGTATGCACGCAGACACATCACTGATCGTAGGGCAGGAAAGCGGTGATGTGCAGCCAACGATCAATATTGAACAGTCTTATGAAGGATTAGAAGCAGGAACCGTTTATGTATACGGTGGAGATATTGATGTTGTATCAAGTGATGACGGAATCAACGCAGCAGGCGGTTCTTCTAACGGAACTGATCCGGGAGCACCGGGAACCGGTGGTGACGGATTCAATCCGGGCGGCGGCAGACCGGGCGGTGCCGGTGGACCGGGAGGCAATGGTGGATTTAACCAGTCTGCAGGTAATATGGGAAATACAAGCACAAGCAGTAATTATGCAATTTATATGAACGGTGGAGATGTATTTATCAATGCTGGCGGTGACGGTTTAGATTCTAACGGTCCACTGACGATCAATGGTGGAACGATCTGCGTTTACGGTGCGGCAGCAGGTGGTACAGGAAGTGACAACTGTCCAATAGATGCAGATGGAACAATCCTGATCAACGGAGGAACGATCTTTGGAGCAGGTTCTTCCCAGATGGTAGAATATCCGTCAAATGCATCAACACAGAAATATTATCTTTCTACAAATACAACTTATAATGCAGGAACGATCGTCAATATCGTAGACAGCAGTTCTAACGTATTATATACAGAAACGTTATTAAAGAAAGCAAATTATATCTTATTCAGCAGTGCAGATATGGGCACATCTGGAAGCTGCAGTATAAAAACCGGTAAGATCAGTGGAAGTGACAGTGGAAACACAGGTGGAAGCACGGGAGGAAATGACAGTGGAAACACAGGTGGAAGCACGGGAGGAAATGATAGCGGAACAACAGGTGGAAGCACCGGAGGAAGTGACAGCGGAAACACAGGTGGCAATACCGGTGGAACAACTGGAGGAACGACCGGCGGAAGTACTACAGGAACAACAGATGGAACAACAAGTGGAAGTACCACAGGGACAACCGATGGAAATACCAGTGGAACTACAACTGGAACAACTAACGGCAATGGCAGTACAGACAGTACACAGACACCATCTGCCGCAGCAGCAGGAACTAAGCTGACAGACACACAGGGAAAAGCACTCTATGTTGTACTTGATGCAGATGCAGCAACGGTATCTTATGCAGGAACAACAGATAAGACAGCTGCAAAGATCACGATACCGGCAACAGTAGAGATCGATCAGGTAACTTATACAGTAACTGCAGTTGCACAGAAAGCACTCTATAAGAATACAAAGATCAAGACAGTAACGATCGGTAAGAACGTAACAGTGATCGGAAAGAGTGCATTTGAAGGATGCAAAAAATTGAAATCAGTGACATTACCGGAAAGCCTTACCCAGATCGGAAACAGAACATTTTATAACTGCGTGGCACTTACAAAAATTGTGATCCCGTCTAACGTAGCAAAGATTGGAAAACAGGCATTTACAAATGCAAAGAAATTAAAGAACATTGTAATCAGGACAACAAAACTGACAGCAAAGAATATTGGTGCTAAAGCATTTAAAGGAACAGCAGCTAAAGCCACTGTAAAAGTGCCAAAGAGCAAATTAAAATCTTATCAGAAGATCCTTGTTACAAAAGGCATGAATAAAAAAGCAGCCATCAAAAAATAAATAAAGTGTCGAAAAGAAAGCTGCGAAAGCGGCTTTCTTTTTTTGACCTTTCTTTGCAGATGACGTATAATAGAAGCAGATTCGGAAACGATAACAGTAATTTAGGAGTAGTGATAAGATGGATCGTGAGAAACTGATCGAAGCAGGCATTGATTATGATGCAGCATTGAAACGTTTTGTCGGGAGAGAAGATCTGTATCAAAAATATCTGATACAGTTTTTAGCTGACGATAAGTTCGAAAAATTAAAAACAGCAATAATAAAACGCGATGCCAAAGAAGCATTTAAACAGGCACATGCATTAAAAGGTGTGACAGGTACACTGAGCATCAGCCGTCTGTTTACAGCATTAGAAGAGGTAGTAACACCGCTTCGGGTTGAAAATATCGATGAAGCAGAAAAAAATATGGAAAAAGTGCAAAAAGAATATATGTATGCGCTAAGTGCGATCAGAAGTGAAGTTGGTGTTCCATCATAGCAAGTTGTATGCTATAATATCAGTGTAGTGTGAACTGAGAAATGGCGTGTCCATAAGTAACAATTGTTTATTAGTCCAATTTATACTCTGGAGACCACATCATGATATGTATGAAGATAATAGAAAGAAGGAAAACATATGACAGACAGTAGTTTGATTATTTTTTTAGGAATCTTGATCCTGCTAGTTGTGATCGTTGCTGTTATTGCAGTAGTGTCAGCAGTATCAGGAGCAGTGGCTGCAGTTGCACATAAGGATATCGAGGAAGAAGAGTAGATAAGTATCATACAGCTATCATATGAATGACGATGTACCGGATGCTGCAGACTGTCTGAACATGAAAAAGTAATGGAAGGCATTTGAAAGACGCTTGACAAAATCGCATTTTCTGCGTACTATTATAAAAGTTAAATAGAAAAAGGTAATGAGAAAGAGGAGTACACAGATACGCTCATTAGAGAGAACTGCTCATCGGGTGCAAGGTGGTTTTGAAAACGATTTGTGGAAGGTAGCTTTTGAACCTGAGAACTGAAATGATGATAAGATCAAGAGTAGGTTTTCACGGATTATCCCGTTAAAGATAGAGAGATATATAGACAGAATGATTCCTGCTATATAAGCAAGGTGGTACCGCGCAGATGATTCGCCCTTGAAAGACACAGTCTTTCAGGGGCATTTTTTATGAACATGATAAGGAGAATCAAAATGAGTAAAGAATTAGCAAAAACATACGATCCAAAAGGGATCGAAGACCGTCTTTACAAAAAATGGGAAGACAACGGTTATTTTCATGCAACGGCAGATAGAAGTAAGAAACCATTTACGATCGTAATGCCGCCGCCAAATATCACAGGCCAGCTTCATATGGGACATGCATTAGATAATACAATGCAGGATATTCTGATCCGTTATAAGAGAATGCAGGGATATAATGCATTGTGGCAGCCGGGAACAGACCATGCAGCGATCGCAACTGAAGTTAAGGTCATTGAGTCCCTGAAAAAACAGGGAATCGATAAAGAAGACTTAGGCAGAGATGGTTTCCTTGAAAAATGCTGGGAGTGGCGGAAAGAATATGGTGGACGTATCATTAAGCAGCTTAAGAAATTAGGTTCTTCCGCAGATTGGGAGAGAGAACGTTTTACCATGGACGAAGGCTGCTCTGATGCTGTTCTGGAAGTATTTATCAAGTTATATGAGCAGGGTTATATTTACAAAGGTTCCCGTATCGTCAACTGGTGTCCGGTATGCCAGACTTCTATTTCCGATGCAGAGGTAGAACATGAGGAACAGGACGGATTTTTCTGGCATATCAATTATCCGGTAGTAGGCGAAGAAGGAAGATTTGTTGAGATCGCAACGACAAGACCGGAAACCATGTTTGGTGATACAGCTGTTGCAGTCAATCCGGAAGATGAAAGATACAAAGATATCATCGGAAAAACACTGATGCTGCCATTTGTAAACCGAGAGATCCCTGTCATTGCAGATGCATATGTAGATAAGGAATTTGGAACAGGATGTGTGAAGATCACACCGGCACATGACCCGAACGATTTTGAAGTAGGTAAACGTCATAATTTAGAGGAGATCGTTGTCATTAACGATGATGCAACGATGAATAAAAATGCCGGAAAATTTGCCGGTATGGATCGTTACGAATGTAGAAAAGCATTGGTAAAAGAATTAGAAGAAATGGGACTGCTCGTAAAAGTCGTACCACATTCCCATAATGTAGGAACACATGACCGTTGTGGTACAACTGTTGAACCGATGATCAAACAGCAGTGGTTTGTCAAGATGGATGAACTGATCAAACCTGCTGTTGAGGCAGTTAAGACAGGCAAGATCAATCTTCTTCCAAAACGTATGGAAAAGACATATTTTAACTGGACAGATAATATCCGTGACTGGTGTATTTCCAGACAGTTATGGTGGGGACACAGAATACCGGCATATTACTGTGAAGACTGCGGTGAGATGGTCGTAGCAAAAAAGGCACCGGAAAAATGCCCGAAATGCGGATGCGTGCATATGAAACAGGATGAGGACACCTTAGATACATGGTTCTCCTCCGCATTATGGCCGTTCTCTACGTTAGGCTGGCCGGAAAAAACAGAAGATTTAGATTATTTCTATCCGAATGATGTCTTAGTTACCGGATATGATATCATCTTCTTCTGGGTAATCCGAATGATCTTCTCCGGTTTTGCACAGATGGGTGAAGAACCATTCCATACGGTACTATTCCATGGACTTGTGCGTGATTCACAGGGACGGAAAATGAGTAAATCCTTAGGAAATGGAATTGATCCGTTAGAGGTCATTGATAAATACGGTGCAGATGCACTCCGCCTGACACTGATCACAGGAAATGCACCGGGAAATGATATGCGTTTCTACTGGGAGAGAGTAGAAGCCTCCCGTAACTTTGCAAATAAAGTATGGAATGCTTCCCGTTTCATTATGATGAATATCGGAGATACCGAACTTACCGTTCCGGCAGCTGAGGATCTGCTGGCAGAAGATAAATGGATCTTATCAAAAGTCAATACACTGGCCAAAGAAATGACAGAGAATATGGATAAGTTCGAGATGGGTATTGCCGTACAGAAAGTATATGATTTCATCTGGGATGAGTTCTGTGACTGGTACATTGAAATGACAAAACGCCGGACATACAACCGCGAAAAAGATCCAAAATCAGCCAATGCAGCACTTTATACATTAAAAGAAGTACTGACACAGGCACTTAAGATGTTACATCCTTTTATGCCATTTATCACAGAAGAAATTTTCTGTACCTTACATCCAGAAGAAGATACGATCATGCTTGCTGACTGGCCGGTATATGAAGAAGCACGTAATTTTGCCAAAGAGGAATCCATGGTAGAACGGTGCAAGGAACTTGTTAAGAGTGTCAGAAACCGCCGCAGTGAAATGGATGTACCACCATCAAGAAAAGCAGCCGTACACATCGTATCTGAAAATGAAGAGGTACGTGATATCTTTGAAGCAGAAAAAGATATGTATGCAGGACTGATGGGAGCATCAGAAGTTCGTATACAGTCTGATAAGACCGGTATTGCAGAAGATGCCGTATCGATCGTGATCCCGGATGCCGTTGTGTATATCCCGTTAGAAGATTTAGTGGATATGGCAAAAGAAAAAGAGCGTTTAGAGAAAGAGCAGGCACGTTTAGAGAAAGAGCTTGCACGTTCTAAGGGCATGTTGAGCAATGAACGTTTCTTAAGCAAAGCACCGGAAGCAAAAGTGCAGGAAGAAAAAGATAAGCTTGCAAAATATGAGCAGATGATGGAGCAGGTAAAAGCACAGCTTGCATCAATGAAATAAATTGACAAAAGAAAGTATCTGCCGGAAATTGCATGGAAATATTGCAGATTTGTGTAAAATGTTGCGATGAGATAATAAAAACTTAATATTTTTTCGCTTGCATAATAGAACCACTATATTATAATGGTAAAAGAAAAATAACCATATAGTATAGTGGTTTTGTTATGGATAGATACAGGAGGTATTCAGATGATAGATTTTGAAGAAGAATTAAAGAAATTTCAGCCAAGCCTTGAAGTAGAAGAAGCAGAGGATGCTATATACAGCCGCGACTTAAGTGATATGACAGATATACTGCTTGAAATGATGAAAGAAAAACATAACTGATAAGGCAGGCGAGGTAGAATATGGAATGTTATAATTGTGGGGCACAACTTGGCAGAGAAAATTATTGCAGCAAGTGTGGTGCAGATGTAAAGATCTATAAGAAGATTCTGATGGCTTCAAACAGCTTTTATAATGAAGGATTAGAACGTGCAAATGTGCGGAATCTTTCAGGAGCGATCGAAAGCCTGAAAAAGAGTCTGGAATTGAATAAGATGAATATGGATGCCAGAAACCTGTTAGGTCTGGTCTATTTTGAGATGGGAGAAACCGTGGCAGCACTCAGCGAATGGGTGATTAGCAAGAATTATCACAGCCACAACAATATTGCAGGGCAGTATTTAGGCGAGATACAGAATAACCCATCCCGTTTAGATACGATCAACCAGACGATCAAGAAGTATAATCAGGCACTTTTATACTGCAGACAGGGCAGCAGGGATCTAGCCATTATCCAGCTAAAAAAAGTATTGTCCTTAAATCCCAAATTAGTCAAAGGACATCAGTTATTAGCACTTCTTTATATGCAGGACGGTAAATATGAGCAGGCAAAGAAGTCGCTTAGAAATGCGGCGAAGATCGATGAGAACAATACGATGACGCAGCGTTATCTCAAAGAAGCGAATCGTGAACTCAGAGAGTCCAACCCGAAGAAACAGAAGAAGGACGATCTGATCTCTTACCAGAGTGGAAATGAAACGATCATCATGCCGGCACATTTTAAAGATAATTCTGCAGTGCAGACGATCATCAATATTGTGATCGGTATCGTATTAGGTGGAGCAATCTCTATGTTTTTACTCCTTCCGAATATTAAGCAGCAGGCAAAAAGTGATGCGAATACCGCATTGAAAGCAGCAAATGACACCATTGCCACAAAGGAACAGACAATATCTTCTTTACAGAACAAGGTAGATGATCTGACAAAAGAAATGGAAGATACCAAAGAGGCTTCTGATACCGTAGAAACAAAACTTTCTTCTTATGAGCAGTTATTGACAGCTTATGCGGCATTTGTGGCAGATGATATTGATGCAGCAGGAACCGCATTAGAGAAGGTATCTGCGGATGATTTGAGCGATAAGGCAAAGACAATCTATGATGATGTCAATGCAAAGGTGAATGAAAAATATCTTGCCTCGATGTATCAGGAAGGTTACAGTGCCTATAACAAGGGAGATCAGACAACAGCCATTGAGAAGTTAAAGAAAGTAGTGGAAATGGATGAATCCTACCAGAATGGTAATGCAATATATTATCTTGCCCAGGCTTACCGGAGAGCAGATGATATGGAACAGGCAGTCATCTATTACCAGAAAGTATTAGAGCAGTATCCGGGAACAGAGCGTGCGCGTGTAGCACAGACCTATGTCAATGCACAGCAGAAAAATACTTCCGCTTCACAGACAACAGGACAGACAACACAGGATCGGCAGGAGAATACAAATACACAGGATGCAGCCGCACAGCCGGATGGGGCAGACCAACAGCCAGCAGACCAGCCGGCAGATCAGCAGCCGGAGGCACAGGGACAGTAGGCGTGTTACAGATCAATAGAATACGATAGAGCAGTTATGCTTATACAAAAGACGTTAAACCCATAAAGAAAATGGGCGTTAGCGTCTTTTTTGTATTTCGATACAAGGGTCAACAGGTCAGAATTGCGGGAGCTGCAAAGCAACGGAGCAATTCGTGTATCATATATAACATTCAATGGAAAGAGAGGGAATCACATGGATTGTAAATATCAGTTAAAGGATGGATGTATGCGGATCTCAATGCCAAAGGAGGTCGATCATCACAACGCAGAACAGTTAAAAAAAGAAGCCGATCTTCTGATCGGGGCATACCATATACAAAAGTTGATTTTTGATTTTGCAGGGACAGAATTTATGGACAGTTCCGGTATCGGTGTAGTGATCGGAAGATGCAAACATATGGGGTACAGTGGGGGTGAAGTATCTGCAGAACACTTAAATGAACGGATACAAAAGATTTTTGTCGTATCCGGTCTGCATAAGATCATTAAAGTGACGTAAGATCAGCGATATTTGACCTGTAATGAAAACGGTTACAAAGCAACAAAATAGGAAAGAGGCGGAGGAAGATAAGCATGAGCAACAGGATGCAGGTAGAATTTGATGCAAAGTCAGTCAATGAAGGGTTTGCAAGGGTGGCGGTAGCCGCCTTTCTGACACAGTTAAATCCTACCTTAGATGAGATCGCAGATGTGAAAACAGCAGTATCGGAGGCAGTTACAAATGCCATTATCCATGGATATGAAGACCGGGAAGGACAAGTATACCTAAGCTGTGAGATCAGTGGAGATACGGCAACGATCATAGTAGAAGATAAGGGCGTTGGTATGCGTGATGTCAAGCAGGCATTGCAGCCTTTTTATACAACAAAGCCGGATTTAGAACGTTCCGGTATGGGATTTGCCTTTATGGAGGCATTTATGGATGACATGGAAGTGGAATCTGTCCTTGGCAGCGGGACAAAAGTGACCATGAAAAAGAAAATTGGAGCAAAGGAAGATGTAGATTAGAATGGATGCGGTGACAGCTCTCATTAAGCAGGCACACGCGGGGGATAAAGATGCAAGGGAAAAGCTGATCTCCGACAACATGGGACTTGTGTGGAGCATTGTCAGAAGATTTGAGCATCGGGGACACGAAAGGGAAGAGCTGTTTCAGATTGGCTGTATAGGTCTGATAAAAGCGATCGATAAGTTTGAGACTGCCTATGAGGTGAAGTTTTCGACATATGCAGTCCCAATGATCATGGGCGAGATCAAACGTTTCCTGCGTGATGGCAGTATGATGAAGGTGTCAAGATCCTTAAAAGAAAATGGATGGAAGATACAGAAAGCATCGGATATGCTTTCACAAAAATATGGGAGGGATGCGACCTTACAGGAAATCTCTGCGGAAGTCGGACTGAGTGTGGAAGATATTGTTGAAGCGATCGAGGCGAATGGGGAAGTAACTTCCATCTATCAGCCGGTATATCAGTCTGATGACAGTGAACTCTATTTAGTTGATCAGGTATCAGACAGCGGAGTGCAGAAAACAGAGGAACTTGTGGATCATCTTCTGATCGAACAGCTTTTAGGGGAATTAGATGAAACCGAAAAAGAGCTGATCGAACTGCGGTATTTTCAGGATATGACGCAGACGCAGATTGCAGGGCGGCTCGGGATCAGTCAGGTACAGGTATCGAGAATGGAGCGGAAAATCCTGCTTCGTATGCGGCAGGCAAGCGAAAAATAAGTATGTAGTACAATATGATCACTTTCGAAACATTTCTTGTAATTAAGAGGACAGGTGTGTATAATGAAAACATAGGAAAAAGTCTTTAAAGGGGATTTTTGCAATGAAAAAAGGAAGAGGAAACCGTCCGACCATAGGGATCATGCTGGGTGATGTGGAATCTGATTATACCGTAGAATTAGTAAGGGGATTCTATTCCTGTGCACGGGAAGAAAATGTGAATATTGTTTTTTTGCTTGGACCTCAGATTCCGCAGTATTGCGCAGATATCCTTGCATATAATTTAGATGGAGATTATAACTATCAGTTTGATACGATCTATGATTATGTACATTATATGCAGTTTGATGTACTGATCATCGCAACAGGGTCGCTTTCTTATTATTATCATAATTATGATAAAAAAGCCTTTTTAGAGAGCCATGCCAAAGTTCCATATATTCTGATACAGGATACTTCCGATACAGAAAAAGTACCGTATCTGATCTCAGATAATTATGTCGGAATGCGTTCCTGTATGGAACATTTAGTCAAAGATCATGGTTATAAGAAAATCGCATTCTTAAGCGGACCGAAAGTGAATATTGAGGCACAGGAGCGTCTGCGGGCATATTTAGATGTCATGCAGGAAAACGGCTATATGGTAGATGAGAAGATGATCGCCTATGGCAATTTTACAGAATTAGTTGAAACACATGTCCGCAGACTCTTAGATGAGAACCCGGATTTAGAAGCGATCGCCTGTGCGAATGATAATATGGCAAAAGGCTGTTATAAAGTCTGCAAAGAGCGTCACATGGTTGTAGGAAGGGATATTGCGATAACCGGTTATGATGATGTGGATCTGGCAAAAAAGATGCAGCCACCGTTGACAAGTGTGTCTCAGCGGAGCTTTCATTTTAGTTATACCGCATTGCGAAAGGCAATCGCTTTATATAAAGGTGAACAGGTAGGATCGGAAAAAGCAAAGACACTGCTCGTAAAACGCGGTTCTTGTGGATGCCATATCGGAGACCTTCAGAATGGCGGGTTGTCAGCACAAACAGATTTAGATGCATACATAGAAAAATCTGTCAAAAATTTGGAATCCATTTTATTTTCGGGGCTTCCGTATAAGAAAGATAAAGAGCACTTTTGCGCTTTGTTAGAGAGGTATTTTGCTTATATTTCAAAACATGTATTAAAAGAAACTTCGGAAGATTTCGTGATGGATGACCTGCTTGGGGTTCTGCAGGAATTTGTTGGATATCCGCATATTTCAAGACAGGGACTGCTGATGCATGTGACAGAAGTTGTGCAGGTATTAGCAGCGAATGTCACGGATAGTAAGGCAAAAGAACTGCTTTTATATATTATCAGTGCAACCCAGCAGTTTATCTATAATTCCATCAATAAGACAATGGAAAAAGAAATGTTAGAGCTGAACCGGAAAGCATGGTTTGTGCCGAGTTTTACCAGAGATCTAAACCGCAAAGGCAGCAGAGGGGATCTAAGGGAAGTGATGCGTCCGGTATTAGAACGTTTCCGTATGATGAAAGTCAAAAGCTGTTATGTGTATCTGTTTGCAAAGCCGGTCGTGCATGATGAACAGGCATTATTCCGTCTGCCGGAAAAAATGTATTTAGCAGCTTATTACACGCCGGAGAAGATGGCCTGCTACAGCAGTGAGGTAAGTCCGTATATCACAGCAAAAAACGGTTTTACTTCTTTTCTGCCGGAGGCAGCAGATCCGGCGATACTGACATCTTTTATCCTGTTTTCAGGAGATAAACAGTATGGGATTCTTCTATGTGATGTGGAACAGGAAGATATGTCCTTTTTGCAGATCTGTGGTATGCAGTTAGGTGCGTTATTCCGGTATCTTGATCTGAACTGGGTGGAACAGGAGTCCTATCAGGAATTACAGAAATCATTAAAAGTGATTAGTGAGAAAAATAATATCTTAAGTTTTATCTCTGAATATGATGAACTGAGTGGACTGTTAAACCGCAGGGGATTTATGGAACGGATACTGACATGCTTAGAACAGAATGACGGAAGGAAAGCCTATCTGATCTTCTGTGACTTAGACCACTTAAAAGAGATCAATGACAGCTTCGGGCATACCGCAGGTGATTTTGCAATTGAGAGCGCAGCAAAGCGTTTAAAACAGGTACTTCCAAAAGATGCAATCACTGCACGTATCGGCGGAGATGAATTTGTGTCACTGGTATTGTCTGATCTGCCGGGGTTTAAAGATGCACTTTTACTACAGCTTGAACAGGCGGCAGAGAGATTTAACAGTAACGGACAGATTCCATATTATGTGGAGATCTCTACCGGGATCTGGGAATTTTACTGCGAACCGCAGACAGATATCAATGAACTGATGAACAAATCAGATGAATTATTATATGAAGCGAAAAAGAACCGCCGCAGGACAATCTGTAAATAACAGATGCTTCTGCGGCCGTTTTTTATATTTTATAACGATGATTATACAACACTCATTTCACGAAGCAGATCCTGTTTCATCTGGTATAGTTTGTCTGAAAGGTCGACATAGATCTTAGACGGATTTACAAAACGCTTATTCTCGTCCCAGATCGTATTTTTTTCTTTTGTACAGATTTCCTGTAATTCCATCACAGTATAAGAAGGATAGATACACGTTCCGTTTTTAAATACCGGAACGAGCATTTCACGCATGGTATAACTGCCACCCGTTAAGCGTGTTTTCTTCCACGGCTCGTTCGGATCGAAAAGTACAAGGTCTTTGCCGGTATCAAATGTTTCTGTGGCAAGGCAGATATAATCAGCACGGATTTTTCCGGTTGCCTTATCATAGATACGGTAGACGGTTTTATTCCCCGGATTCGTAACTTTCTCAGTATTTTCGGAGAGCTTGATCTTCGGCAGAAATGTACCGTCTTCACTTTTTATGGCAGCAAGTTTGTATACACCGCCAAAAGCAGGATTGTCTTTTGCAGTGATCAGGTTTGTACCGACACCCCATGAATTGATCTTTGCACCCTGCGATTTTAAATTTTCGATCAGATATTCATCGAGATCGTTTGAAGCAGAGATCACAGCATCAGAAAATCCTGCATCATCTAACATTTTTCTTGCAATCTTAGACAAATAAGCAAGATCACCGCTGTCCATGCGGATACCATAGTAAGTCAGCGGAATACCGGCATTACGCATCTCTGTAAATACCCGGATGGCATTCAAAATACCGGATTTTAACGTATCATAGGTGTCAACTAACAGGATACAGGCAGACGGATAGAGAGAAGCATAGGTTTTAAATGCAGTATATTCATCCGGAAAACTCATGATCCAGCTGTGGGCATGGGTGCCAAGGACAGGAACATCAAATAATTTACCGGTCAGTACATTTGAAGTTCCCTTACAGCCGCCGATAACTGCGGCTCTTGCACCGTAAACACCGGAATCCGGACCCTGTGCACGACGGAGTCCGAATTCCATCACACCGTCTCCATTTGCGGCATAACAGACACGGGCAGCTTTTGTTGCGATCAGACTCTGGTGGTTTAAGATATTTAAGACAGCCGTTTCGATAAGCTGTGCCTCCATGATCGGTGCGATCACCTTTAAAAGAGGTTCTCTTGGGAAGATGATACTGCCTTCCGGAATGGCATAGATGTCACCGGTAAAATGAAAATCACGCAGATGATCGAGAAAATCTTCTTCAAAGATCTGAAGACTTCTTAAGTATTCGATATCATCTTCGGAAAAATGCAGATTTTTGATATAGTCGATGATCTGCTCTAAACCGGCACAGATGGCATATCCGCCATTACATGGGTTGTTCCGGTAAAAAGCATCAAAAACAACGACTTCTTTGCAGTTGCTTTTATAATAACCCTGCATCATGGTCAGTTCATACAGATCTGTCAGCAGAGTCAGGTTTAATGTACTCATAGGGACTCCTTTCGTTTACTATGACTGTTTTTTTGTCAGGGTTCATAGATAGTGTATGAACGGTGATGATTTTTATCCTTATGATACAAACAAGATGCGGAATCGTCAAGACAACAAATCACTTGCAATTCTAAAATGCCTATGGTAGTATAACGACGGACAGTATCCAAAGGAACTGTACTGGTGTATTACATACAAGTAAATGAATAAAGATCCATGTACAATGGCCTCACCGGATGGGCGGCACATACAAGGCAGGGATTTTTACTTATCATGTACCAAAACATGGATTGTCATACGATTGTACTGCAATTTTATGACAGTGTTTTTTATATACCCAGACAGCCTGTCTGGGTTTTTTATTGGAAAATTCGTTGCAATTTTCTCTTGTATCAGTTCCTTTGCGTCTATCAGGAAAATGAATTTACCAGAAAGGAAACGAAAATGGAAATTACAGGTTCAATCAAAGAAGTAAGAGCACAGGTAAAAGAATGGAGAAAACAGGGACTTACCGTTGGTCTTGTGCCAACGATGGGATATCTGCATGAAGGACATAAGAGTCTGATCGACAGAGCCGTTTTGGAAAATGATAAAGTCGTTGTCAGTGATTTTGTCAATCCGATCCAGTTTGGAGTCAATGAAGATCTTTCTACTTATCCAAGAGATATTGAAGCAGATAAAAAGCTGTGTGAGGCAGCAGGTGCAGCTCTGATCTTTCATCCGGAGCCGGAAGAAATGTATGCACCGGATTTTTCTACTTATGTGGAAACAGAGCATGTCAGCGCAGGACTTTGTGGAAAAACAAGACCAACACATTTTAGAGGTGTCTGTACTGTAGTCAGCAAATTATTCAACATTGTAGCACCGGATAAGGCATATTTTGGACAAAAAGATGCGCAGCAGTTAGCGGTCATCCGTCGTATGGTACGCGATCTGAACATGGATATTGAGATCATCGGCTGTCCGATTATAAGAGAAGCAGATGGCTTGGCGAAAAGTTCCAGAAATACTTATCTAAGTCCAGAGGAAAGAAAGGCAGCCTTAGTACTTTCAAAGGCAATTTTCCATGGAGAAGAAATGGTTAAAAACGGAGAGAAGAAGTCAGATGTGATCTTGACGGAGATGAAGCAGATCATTGAAGCAGAACCGTTAGCAAAGATCGATTATGTAGAAATGGTAGATGCTGACAGTATCGAAACGGTCGAAGAAGTCAAAGGACGGGTACTTGTAGCCATGGCTGTTTATATCGGAAAGACACGATTGATCGATAACTTTATAGTATAAGAGGTAAAAATAGATATGACGTTAGAAATGTTAAAAAGCAAGATCCACCGTGCAACCGTAACACAGGCAGAATTAAATTATGTCGGAAGTATCACGATAGATGAAAGCCTGATGGAGGCTGCCGGAATCATAGAATATGAAAAAGTACAGATTGCAGATGTGGATAACGGAGCACGTTTTGAAACATATGTGATCGCAGGAGAAGCAGGAAGCGGTATTATCTGTTTAAACGGAGCAGCCGCACGTATGGTATCCACAGGAGATAAAGTGATCATTATGAGTTATGCACAGATGCAGCCGCAGGAAGTGAAAGAAAATCCGCCAAAAGTTGTATTTGTAGATGAAAATAATCAGATCACATCGGTTACACGCTATGAAAAACATGGTGTATTGATGCAGATGGAGGCGTGATCATCTGCGTGAAATTTTGAAAGGAAAAGGAAAATAAAGATGAATCAGATTAAAAAACTATGTAGTTTTTTATCCTCTAATATCGCAGTATTTATTATTATCTTTTCTGTGATCGCATTCTTTTATCCAAAGGGATTTTCATGGGCAACGAATTATACGACGATCTTTTTAGGCGTTGCCATGTTTGGAATGGGCTTGACGATCAAAGCAGAAGACTTTAAGATTGTTTTTATGCGTCCGAAAGATTTGTTCATCGGATGTCTGTTACAGTATACGATCATGCCGCTTGCAGCATTTGCACTGGCAAAAATCTTTCATCTGCCAACGGATCTGGCATTAGGCGTGATCTTAGTAGGCTGTTGTCCGGGAGGTACAGCGAGTAATGTGATCACTTATATCGCAGGCGGAGATGTACCGTTATCCGTTGGAATGACTATGGTATCTACGATCTTAGCACCGATATGCACCCCATTTTTGGTGTACCTGTTAGGCGGCTCATGGGTGGAAGTATCACTTGCAGCCATGATGCTGTCTGTGGTAAAAGTAGTATTGGTGCCGGTTTTAGGCGGCATCCTGTTATACCATATTTTCCCGAAACAGGTAGATGCGATCCGCGATTTCCTGCCGATGGTATCAGTGATCTCGATTGTGATGATCATATCCGGAATCGTAGGAAGTAATGCAGAAAAAATCATCACCTGTGGGGCATTGGTGATGATCGTTGTTGCGATCCACAATGGCATTGGGCTTGCACTAGGTACATTTGCGGCAAAACTGTTAAAATTAGAAGAACCAAAAGTGACGGCTATCGGGATCGAAGTTGGCATGCAGAACAGCGGACTTGCAATCTCTTTAGCGGCGGCAAATTTTGCAGCAAATCCGCTTGCAACACTGCCGGGAGCAATTTTTTCTGTCTGGCATAATATTTCCGGTACCCTTTATGCAGGACTGCGGAATCGGAAACAGACAGTAAAAGCAGAACAGACAGGTGCAGAAACAGCAACAGAAGCTGTATAAAATATAAAGAAAAGGAAAGAGGAAAAGAGCATGGAAAAGAAAAAGTTTTCGACCACAAAATTTGTAGAAATGGCACTGTTAGTAGCGATCATCTTATTGATGGCATTTACACCGATCGGTTACATCAAGACATTTGGATTAGAGATCACTCTGATCGTTGTTCCGGTGACTGTTGGCGCGATCACATTAGGACCGGCAGCAGGAGCGGTTTTAGGGGCAGTATTTGGAATCACCAGCTTTATCCAGTGTTTTGGAATGAGTGCATTTGGTGCAATGCTTTTAAGCATCAATCCGGCTGGAACATTTGTTGTCTGTGTAGCAGCACGTATTTTGATGGGTTTTCTGACAGGACTGATCTATCAGGGGCTTAAGAAAGTACAGCCAATCCGTAAGATTTCTGTATTTCTTGCAAGTCTGATCGGACCATTTTTAAATACATTTTTCTTTATGACTACATTAGTGCTCTTTTTCTACAATACAGAGTACATTCAGGGAATCGTAACTTCTTTGGGTGCAAAAAATGCATTTGCATTTGTGATAGCATTTGTAGGAGTGAACGGACTTGTTGAAGCAATCGTATGCTTTATCTTAGGAAGTGCAGTTTCTAAGGCATTACAGGTGGCACTTAAGAACCGGTAAGAGAGATGGGGCTTAGTGGCAGGCTGATGGATTGCTGGGCTTTGATGAGTGAAAGTTTGGGATTGTTTTAGGAAATGGTGAGCCTGCCCACCAAATGGAGGAACGCTTTATGATGATCGAAGAATTGATGCAGGAGGAGTTTGAGGCAGGCAGAGCAGAAGGGAAAACGGAGGGAGAACGAAATTCTTTAACGACCGCTGTTTTGGATATTTTAGAAATCAGAAATATTTTTTTGTATAAAAAGATTGAATCTGGATATGTTTCATTGTATAATAGCAACAGATTGGCGATGATAAAAGCTGCGATTTAGCGACAGACCAGAGAGCCGGTGGATGGTGAGAACCGGACTGTTTAAGAATCTTTCCACTTTTTGAGCCAGTGATGAAAGTCACAGACTGGTACTCTTTACCGTACCAAATGAAGAGGCTGGTGTAACCGGCAATATGGGTGGCAACGCGGAAATAACCTTTCGTCCCATGCACAAAAAGTGTGGGATGAAAGGATTTTTTTATTTACAAAACAGATTTTTAAGAAAGATGAGGGACATACAAATGATCGATTTGAAATTTTTAAGAGAGAATCCTGAAATCGTAAGACAGAATATCAAAAATAAATTTCAGGAACAGAAACTGCCATTAGTAGACGAAGTGATCGAGTTAGACGAACAGTCGAGAAAGGCAAAACAGGAAGCAGATGCGCTTCGTGCAAACAGAAATGTCGTTTCCAAACAGATCGGAGCCTTAATGGGACAGGGCAAAAAAGACGAAGCCATGGCATTAAAAGAGCAGGTACAGAAAGATGCCACACGTTTAGCTGAATTAGAAGCACAGGAAAAAGAGTTACAGGAAAAAGTGACAAAGATCATGATGACCATTCCAAATATCATCGACCCATCTGTACCGATTGGTAAAGATGACAGCTGTAATGTGGAAATCGAGAAATTTGGTGAACCTGTGGTACCGGATTTTGAAATCCCATATCATACAGAGATCATGGAACGTTTTAACGGTATCGACCTTGATGCAGCCGGAAAAGTAGCAGGTAATGGTTTCTATTACCTGATGGGAGATATTGCAAGATTACATTCAGCCGTTATTTCCTATGCCAGAGATTTTATGATCGACAGGGGCTTTACTTACTGTATTCCGCCTTATATGATCCGAAGCAACGTAGTAACCGGTGTTATGAGTTTTGATGAAATGGATGCCATGATGTATAAGATCGAGGGAGAAGATCTTTATCTGATCGGAACTTCCGAACATTCCATGATCGGTAAATTTATCGATACGATCCATGAAGAAGAAAAACTGCCATATACACTCACAAGTTATTCTCCATGTTTCAGAAAAGAAAAAGGTGCCCATGGTATTGAAGAACGTGGTGTTTACCGTATCCATCAGTTTGAAAAACAGGAAATGATCGTTGTATGTAAGCCGGAGGAATCTAAAAAATGGTATGATGTTTTATGGAAGAATACCGTTGATCTGTTCCGCAGCTTAGATATTCCGGTTCGTACATTAGAGTGCTGTTCCGGAGATCTTGCAGATCTGAAAGTAAAATCCTGTGATGTAGAAGCATGGTCACCAAGACAGAAGAAGTATTTCGAGGTTGGAAGCTGTTCTAATTTAGGAGATGCACAGGCAAGACGTCTGAAGATCCGCGTAAAAGATAAAGACGGCAATAAGTATTTTGCGCATACATTAAATAATACAGTAGTTGCACCGCCACGTATGCTGATCGCATTTTTAGAGAACAATTTAAATGCAGATGGAAGTGTTAACATTCCAAAGGCATTACAGCCATATATGGGTGGAAAGACCAAGATTGAGTAAAGAAGAAGTAAATAAGTTATAATTAGAGATAAGGACAGGGCTTTGTGCAGAGATGGTACAAAGCCCTGTTTGTGAAATTGTCATATGCCATAGGAAAATCGCTGTGATTTTAAGATTAGGATTGTATTTTTTTTATTTTAGAATATAATAAAAATGTGATTATTAAACACACATTTACAAATAATAATGTGATTTCTTTATGCTAAAATTACTATAAAAATGTGAGGACTGATTTTATGGAACGATTTATTCTGAAAAAATTGTTGGACTGGAAAAATTCATCATACCGCAAACCATTGATACTAAAGGGTGTGCGGCAGGTAGGAAAGACATGGATTTTAAAAGAATTTGGTACACGTTACTATGAAAATACCGCTTATTTTAACTTTGATGAAAATGAAGAATATAAACAGTTTTTTGAAACAACAAAAGATGTAGATCGTATCCTGCAAAATCTGATGCTTGCGAGCGGACAGAAGATCGTACCGGAAAAGACACTCATTATCTTTGATGAGGTGCAGGATTGCCCAAATGTTATCAATTCTATGAAGTATTTTTGTGAAAATGCACCCCAGTATCATATTGCCTGTGCCGGCTCCCTGCTTGGAATAACATTAGCAAAGCCGTCCTCTTTTCCGGTGGGCAAGGTGAATTTTATGCAGATCGATCCGATGACTTTTTCGGAATTTTTAATTGCGAACGGAGATCAGAACTTAGCCCAGTATTTAGAGAGCGTAAATGTTATCGAACCGATTCCGGATGCTTTTTTTAATCCGCTATACGAAAAACTGAAAATGTATTATGTTACCGGCGGCATGCCGGAACCTGTGCTGATGTGGACAGAAGCACGAGATGTCCCTGCCATGCAGGAAGCATTGTCCGGTATTATTGATGCCTATGAGCGTGACTTCGCAAAACATCCGAATATTAGTGAATTTTCGAAGATCTCAATGATCTGGAAGTCAATTCCGTCCCAGTTAGCAAAAGAAAATAAGAAATTTATATACAAGGTTGTTAAGGAGGGGGCAAGGGCACGTGAATATGAAGATGCGCTACAGTGGTTAGTCGATGCCCGTCTTGTGCATAAAATCTATCGAAGTTCAGCTCCTAATCTGCCAATCGCAGCTTATGATGATCTTCTGGCATTTAAGATTTATCTTGTTGATGTCGGGATTTTGCGTCGTTTGGCACAATTAGCACCTACAGCTTTTGGAGAAGGGAATCGTTTGTTTACGGAGTTTAAAGGTGCACTGACTGAGAATTTTGTGTTACAGACATTGATCACACAGTTTGAAGTAGTTCCGAGATACTGGTCTAAGAGCAATCCTCCATATGAGGTGGATTTCCTGATCCAGCGGGAAAATGATATTTTTCCTATTGAGGTGAAATCGGAAGCAAATACATCAAGTAAAAGTCTTAAGAAATTCAAGGAACTTTTTCCAGATAAAGTCAAACTTCGTGTGAGATTTTCGTTAGACAATCTAAAGTTAGACAACGATCTGCTAAATATTCCATTATTTATGGCAGATCAGACAGACAGGTTGATCGGACTGGCATTAGAAAATTTACAAGGCTAACCTGCCATGGATTTTTTCATATAAACCAGCCCTGTAATATCCGCAAGCACCCACCCGATCGGAATAGACATCCAGATCCCGATCTCAGAATGCATCAAAGCAGCCAACAGATAGGCAAGCAGTACCCGGATGCCGAGAGAAATGACTGTTAAGATCACAGACATTTCTGCCATGCAGACCGCACGATAATAACCATACAGCAAAAACAGACAGCCGATACCACAGTAAAAAGCACCTTCGATACGCAGATAAGAAATGCCGGCAGCAATCACTTCGGTTTCTTCCGGTAAAACAAAAATATGCATCAGATTTTTTGCAAAGAAAAAGACAACGATCGAAATACAGATGCAGAACGAAATACTGATAGCAAATGCCTGACGGGTTCCCTTTTTGATCCGGTCATACTGCTTTGCACCATAATTCTGGGCAATGAAAGTAGAATAGGCGTTGCCAAAATCCTGTGCCGGAAGATAGGCAATCGTATCGATCTTGACTGCGGCAGCAAAGGCAGCCATGATGGCAGGTCCAAAGCTGTTGACAAGTCCCTGCACCATTAAAATACCAAAGTTCATCACTGACTGCTGGATACAGGTCAGCGAGGACAGGTTGAGGATCTCTTTTAGTATCTGTTTGTCGTAATGCAGTTCTTTTTTAGACGGCAGAAGGTTTTTACAGCGGAAAATGGTATATAACAAAATACCGATAGCAGATACATATTGTGCCAAAACGGTAGCAACAGCGGCACCTTTGATCCCCCATGGAAAAACTGCAATAAACAGCAGGTCTAAGCTGATATTTAATACAGTAGAAACAGCAAGAAAGACCAGAGGAACAACGGAATTTCCAAGTGCACGCAGCAGACAGGAAAAAAAGTTGTAGAGCGAAGTTGCAATGATCCCGGCAAAAATGATCAATAAATACTCTTTCATAGGCTGTAAGATCGCAGAAGGCACCCTCAGAAATGCAAGGATCAGATCGATGCCGATGTATACAAGGATATTTAAGATCAATGTGACAGCAAAGATCAGAAGAAATGCATGACAGATGGCAAACTTTTTAGCTGTGTCATCTTTTTTTCCATGATAAATAGAAATGACTGCCCCTGCTCCCATGCAAAGACCAAGAAAAATGGAACAGAGAAACGTCATCAATGTATATGCGGAGCCGACAGCGGCAAGGGCATCTTTTCCTAATATCCTTCCAACGATCAAAGTATCTGCAAGATTGTAGCACTGCTGCAGCAGATTTCCTGCGATCATCGGGAGGGCAAATAAAAGAAGGGAACATGAAATGTTTCCCTTTGTTAAGTCACGATACATAAAATCTAACCTCATTTCGTTTGGTATCAGGGGGGTAAAATAATCCTGAAAATCCTAAGATCACGTTCTGGCATACTCCAAGCAGCAAGTGCCGGGAACTGCGTGAACAGTAACATCATATACTCATTAAGCGAATATGGCAATACCACATATTGACGTATATCCGGGAAAAATGGTAATATAGCACTATCTAGATGAGGGTACGAAAGAGGTGTATTCTATTAACAGGATGAAATATTTTCAACGGGCAGCATGGCTGATCTTAGCGATACAGATCATTATGCTGGTACTCGAATTATGGGCATTTCAAATTGAAGATATGACGCTGTCAAAGGGAACACAGGATGCATTTGATGATGGCTGGGTGATGATGCGTGAAGATGGCACGAGAGAGGATCTGCATACCTTACCATATATAGGAAAGAGCAAAGCGGGAGAAACTGTCGTATTAGAAAATACGATTCCGCAAGAGTATAAAGGCCAGACACTTTATTTTTTATCAGCAGATAAACAGCTGCGGGTATGGATCGATGACAGGGAAGTATATGAATTTGGGATGACAGACAAGCGGCTGTTCGGACATACACCGGGAAGTATTGTCAATTTTATCGACATTCCGACAGATATGAAACAGGGGAATATCAGGATCGAAATGGTATCGCCATATGCAGATTATGCAGCTGTGGTCACAAAAATGACGATCGCAGACAGAGATATTGCGATCATGGGACTTCTTAAAAGTAATCTGCTGAATATTGTATTCTGCGTGCTGATACTGATATCAGCGATCATCTTGATCCTGCTTGCAGTCGTTGAAAAAATTTCCGGACAGGGTACGCAGGGGCTGGTCTATTTAAGTCTGTACTGTCTGGATGCGGCATTTTATTATTTTATAGAAACAAAGATCTTAAGTATTTTTTATGGCAACCAGACCTTGTATTCCATGCTGGTATTCATGTGTCTGATGTTAATGCCATTATTTCTGATGCTGTATTATGAACGGAGCCGCATGGGAGAATATAACCGCCGTTACCAGCTTTTGCTGATGGTCATCTGTGCAAATATTTTTATACAGCTTATCTTACAGGCATTTGATATCTTTGATTTTATGGAAATGGTGTCCGTTTCACATGTGCTGGTATTTCTGACAAGCGTTTTTATCGTTGCCAGCTTTTTAGAGGCATCGAAGAAGACGAATGGAGTCAGGCTGCGTTTAGAGATATTTGCGTTATTCTGCATGATCGCAGGCAGTATCATGGATATTATACGGAGTTATCTGTTTAAAGTCGGGGATATGGGTAAGTACGGAAGGATGGCAACAGCCATTTTCTCGATCACTATGGTGATCGTCCATATCGTTGCACTTTCTAAAAATTATGCGTCCAGTGTGGAAGAACGGGCAGCCGCAAAAGGCAGATTTTTAGCACATATGTCACATGAGATCCGTACACCGATCCATGCGGTACTCGGCATGGATGAGATGATCTTACGGGAAAGCGGTGAACCTTTTATACGGGAATATGCAGCCGATATTTACAGTGCAGGACAGACACTGTTGTCACTTGTGAATGATATCTTAGATTTCTCTAAGATCGAGTCAGGGAAGATGGAACTTGTCATGGCAGATTATGATCTCTGTAGTGTGATCCATGACCTTGTCAATATGATCTTTATGCGGGCACAGGAAAAAGGCTTGGAGTTTAGCGTATCTGTGGAGGCAGATCTCCCATCGGGATTGAGAGGGGATGATGTACGTCTGCGTCAGATTTTGTCGAATCTTTTGACAAATGCAGTGAAATATACCAATGAAGGAAGTGTGCATTTATCCGTAAGTGGTGTGCGGGACGCAGAAGATGTGATCCTGCATTTTGAAGTAGTAGATACCGGAATCGGAATTAAGAAAGAAGATATTCCGAAGCTGTTTGAAGAATTTGAACGGATTGAGGAAAAAAGGAACCGGAGCATTGAGGGTACAGGGCTTGGAATGAATATCACGACGCAGCTTTTACATATGATGGGCAGCCGGCTTTGCGTGGAGAGCGTTTATGCAAAAGGCTCAAAGTTTTCCTTTGACCTGCGTCAGCAGGTGGTAAACGAGAACGTTGTCGGTAATTTCAAGGAGCGTGTCGAACAGATCCGTGATCATGTGCATGAAGCCGGATTTTATGCACCGGATGCAAAGGTTCTGATCGTAGATGATAATGAAATCAATAGGAAAGTGATCCATAATCTGCTCAAACAAAATCGGGTACAAGTATTTGAGGCAGAAAGCGGTCAGGAATGTCTGGATATGGTCAGACAACAGTCTTTCGACCTGATCTTTTTAGATCATATGATGCCGGAAATGGACGGAGTCGAAACATTACACCGTATGAGGAATACAGACGACTATCCATGTAAATATACACCGGTGATCGTACTGACTGCAAATGCAGTTGCAGGAGCAAAAGAAAATTATCTGAAAGAAGGATTTGATGATTTCCTTTCAAAACCGGTCATACCGGGCAAGCTGGAAAATATGATCTTTACATGGCTGCCAGAGGAATTGCTGCAGGATACGTTGCCGGAAGAAGATATATCATGGGAAGAAGAATTAGGGCGTTCAGAGCTAGAGGATCTTCCGGTTGTAGATGGCATTGACTGGAATTATACATGGCTGCATTTGTCAGATATGGAATTGTTAGAATATACGGTCGGGGAATTTTATCTGATGATCGAAGAATCGGCAGAAGAATTAGAAAATTTATATCAGAAGATCGATGAAGATGACGGACTTGCGGCATATCGTGTGAAAGCACATGGCATGAAAAGTTCGGCGGCACTGATCGGTGCAGTCCCATTAGCCGGAATGGCAAAAATTTTGGAATTTGCAGCAAAAGAACATAATGTTGAGAAAATTCGCACACTAACGCCTGCATTTTTAGAAGAATGGAGAAGTTACAAAAATAAATTAAAGAATTTTGTGATATTAAAAGAGGAAGAAAGGACAGGGAGGTAATCAAAAATCTGCATCCGGCAGGGTATCTTATGAAGCCGCCTGTGAAAGATAAATTATTAGCAGAGATCAGGCGGCTGCTCTGATCCATGTATATATTTTCTACCTTAAGGAATAAATTTACATTTATTTTGTTTACATTTTCGGTTGAAAAACTTCTTATAGTATGGTAGAATTTTTTAGATTTAAGTACAGCAGAACAGAATATAAGAAACCGAAGAAGGAAAAAAGCGAAGTCTTTTTTTTTTGCCAACACAGAACAAATATTCGAATTTTTTTACGGCAAACCACTTCTTTTGGGCAGTTAAGAAAACCACGAAAGGACAGGGCAAAACCATGAAAGCATTTTTAATACTCGAAGATGGGAATGTATTTGAGGGAAGCAGCATTGGTGCAGAAAGAGAAGTCATCAGCGAGATCGTATTTAATACATCCATGACAGGATATTTAGAGGTACTGACAGATCCGTCTTATGCGGGACAGGCAGTTGTTATGACATATCCACTCATTGGAAATTATGGTATCACGCCGGATATGGAGTCAAAACGTCCATGGCCGGATGGATATATCGTTCGTGAATTATCCAGAATGCCGAGTAATTTCCGTTGTGAGGGAAGTATTCAGGACTTTTTGAAAAAGTATGATATTCCGGGAATCGCAGGAATTGATACAAGAGCATTGACGAAGATTCTTCGTGAGAAGGGTACCATGAATGGTATGATCACGACGGATGAAAATTATAATATAGAAGAAATCATTCCCAGATTACAAGCATATACCACAGGAAATGTTGTAGATAAAGTGACCTGTGATACAGTCAGAGTATTAGAAGGCAAAGGAAAAAAAGTTGCATTATTAGATTTAGGTGCAAAGAACAATATTGCCCAGTCATTAAATAAACGGGGATGTCAGGTGACGATTTATCCGGCACATACTCCGGCAGAAGAAATTTTAGCAGCAAAACCAGATGGGATCATGTTAAGCAACGGACCGGGAGATCCAAAAGAATGTACAGCGATCATCGAGGAGATCAAAAAGCTGTATGCTTCTGATACACCGATCTTTGCAATCTGCTTAGGACATCAGTTAATGGCACTTGCAAATGGTGCAGATACCCATAAGATGAAATACGGACATCGTGGAGGAAACCACCCGGTGAAAGATCTAAAGACCGGCCGCGTCTATATTTCTTCGCAGAATCATGGATATGTGGTAGATACCGATACTTTAGATGAGAAGATCGCAAAACCGGCATTTGTCAATGTCAATGACGGTACAAATGAAGGACTTGAATATGTCGGAAAAAATATCTTCACCGTACAGTTCCATCCGGAAGCGTGTCCGGGACCACAGGACAGTGCATATTTGTTTGACAGATTTATCGAAATGATGGGAGGAATAAAATAATGCCAAAGAATAAAGATATCAAAAAAGTATTAGTAATTGGTTCCGGTCCTATCGTCATCGGTCAGGCAGCAGAATTTGATTATGCCGGAACGCAGGCATGCCGCTCTTTGAAAGAAGAAGGCGTAGAAGTAGTTTTAGTAAACTCCAATCCGGCAACGATCATGACAGATAAAGAAATTGCAGATGAAGTTTATATCGAGCCATTGACAGCGTCTGTATTAGAGCAGATCATTTTAAAAGAAAAACCGGACAGTGTCCTTCCGACCTTAGGTGGACAGGCAGGCTTAAACCTTGGTATGGAGTTAGCCGAATCAGGATTTTTAGAGAAACATAATGTAAAGCTGATCGGAACGACTGCGGAAACTATTTTCAAAGCAGAAGACCGTCAGGCATTTAAAGATACCATGGAGAAGATCGGAGAGCCATGTGCAGCTTCACAGGTTGTACATAATGTAGAAGACGGTATCAAATTTACCAATACGATCGGTTATCCGGTTGTACTGCGTCCGGCTTATACATTAGGTGGAAGCGGCGGTGGAATCGCTCATAATGAACAGGAACTCATTGACATTTTAACAAACGGACTTCGTTTAAGCCGTGTCGGAGAAGTTTTAGTAGAGCGTTGTATCGCAGGTTGGAAAGAGATCGAATACGAAGTGATGCGTGATGCAAACGGTAACTGTATTACAGTTTGTAACATGGAAAATATCGATCCGGTCGGTGTGCATACCGGTGACAGTATCGTAGTAGCACCGTCCCAGACATTAGGTGATAAAGAATATCAGATGCTTCGTACATCTGCATTAAATATTATTTCTGAATTAAATATCACAGGTGGATGTAACGTACAGTATGCATTAAAGCCGGACAGCTTTGAATACTGTGTGATCGAGGTAAATCCGCGTGTATCCCGTTCTTCTGCATTAGCATCGAAAGCCACCGGATATCCGATCGCAAAAGTAGCAGCGAAGATCGCATTAGGATATACCTTAGATGAGATTAAAAATGCAATTACCGGAAAGACTTATGCAAGTTTTGAACCGATGTTAGATTACTGTGTAGTCAAGATCCCAAGACTTCCATTTGATAAGTTTATTACAGCAAAGAGAACTTTAACGACACAGATGAAAGCAACCGGAGAAGTTATGAGTATCTGCAATAACTTTGAGGGTGCCCTGATGAAAGCAATCCGTTCTCTTGAACAGCATGTAGACAGTCTGATGGCGTATGATTTTGATAAACTGACAGACAAGGAATTAGAAGACGAATTAAAGATCGTTGATGACAGAAGGATTTTTTGTATCGCAGAAGCATTACGTCGTGGTATCAGCTATGAACATATCCATGAGATTACCCAGATCGATCTCTGGTTTATCGATAAACTTGCGATCATCGTCGAGATGGAGCAGGCATTAAAGACACAGGAACTTACCGTAGACTTATTAAAAGAGGCAAAACGGATCGAGTTCCCGGATAAAGTGATCGCAGAACTGACAGGCAAAACAGAAGACGAGATCAAACAGATGCGTTACGCAAATGGAATCACTGCAGTTTATAAGATGGTAGATACCTGTGCAGCAGAATTTAAAGCAGCAACACCATATTACTATTCTGTATTCGGTGGAGAAAATGAAGCAGCAGAAACCAATCCGCAGAAGAAAGTATTAGTATTAGGTTCCGGTCCTATCCGTATCGGCCAGGGTATCGAATTTGATTACTGTTCCGTACACAGTACATGGGCATTCAAAAAAGAAGGATTTGAAACGATCATCATCAATAACAATCCGGAAACCGTATCTACCGATTTTGATATCGCAGATAAACTTTATTTTGAACCATTGACACCGGAAGATGTGGAAAGCATCGTCAATATTGAAAAACCAGACGGAGCTGTTGTACAGTTTGGTGGACAGACAGCGATCAAGCTGACAGAGAGCTTAATGAAAATGGGTGTCAAGATCTACGGTACAAAAGCAGAAGATGTAGATGCAGCAGAAGACAGGGAATTGTTCGACCAGATCTTAGAGCAGACTAAGATACCAAGAGCAGCCGGAGGAACGGTATTTACCGCAGAAGAGGCAAAAGAAGTTGCAAACCGTTTGGGTTATCCGGTACTTGTACGTCCATCTTATGTATTAGGTGGTCAGGGTATGAAGATCGCCTATAATGATGATGAGATCGAAGAATTTATTGATATCATCAACCGGATCGCACAGGATCATCCGATCCTTGTAGATAAATATTTACAGGGTAAAGAGATTGAAGTCGATGCCGTATGTGATGGTACCGATATTTTGATTCCGGGTATCATGGAACATATTGAACGTACCGGTGTACATTCCGGTGACAGTATTTCCGTATATCCGGCACCGACGATCAGCAAAGAAGTAAAGGAAACATTAGTTGAATACACAAAACGGTTAGCGCAGGCACTTCATGTCATCGGACTGATCAATATCCAGTTTATCGTGATGGATGGCGAAGTTTATGTAATCGAAGTAAATCCGCGTTCTTCGAGAACCGTACCATATATCAGTAAAGTAACCGGTATTCCGATCGTAGATCTTGCAACAAAAGTGATCATCGGAAATACCTTAAAAGGAATGGGTTATCCGACCGGACTTGCACCTGAGGCAGATTATATTGCGATCAAGATGCCGGTATTCTCCTTTGAAAAACTGCGTGGAGCAGAGATCAGCCTTGGACCGGAAATGAAATCAACCGGAGAGTGTTTAGGAATCGCAAAGAACTTTGACGAAGCATTATACAAAGCATTCCTTGGAGCAGGAGTGACATTACCGAAGTACAAGCAGATGATCATGACGGTAAAAGATGCAGATAAGCCGGAAGCAGTTGGTGTTGCAAAACGTTTTGCTGCATTAGGTTATAAGATCTATGCGACAAGAAGTACCGCAAAATATTTACAGGAGCATGGTGTAGATGCCTTACGTGTTAATAAGATCACACAGGAATCCCCGAATGTCATGGATCTGATCTTAGGACATAAGATCGACCTTGTCATCGATACACCGACACAGGGAAATGGAGATAAGAGCAGAGATGGATTTTTGATCCGTCGAAATGCGATCGAAACAGGTGTGTACTGTATCACAGCAATGGATACGGCAAATGCATTGGCACGAAGCTTAGAAACAACAAATAAGACATTGACACCGGTTGATATCGCAACAGTGAAAAATATCTAAAAGGATCCCCACAGGATGTACGAAAACATCTTGTGGGGATCTTTACGTTCAAGATCATTATGCAGACCGGTAAATGTTATTTGCCCTTCTTTTTCTGCATCGCCTTATGATAGCGGTCGAGTGTATCTTTTAATCTGTCATCTGATGTAAACTGTTTTAAGGTCTCTTCATCAATGACAATACGGTTATCCATGGTTTTCATAATGTCAGCGATCTGCATCTTCTTAGCAATCTTCGGATCATTCAGATCGTAGATCTGGTTGTCACGGAAGTTTAAGATGACAGGCGCCATGAAATTATCAGGATTTTCCATCAGTACAATACCCTTATCACCGGTAGAAAGATCGATACTACATCCTGAAGGCAGGATACGGATAGATCTTGCTAATGCAGAAACGGTCTTAGTATCGTAGAGATCCGGCGATTTCCGTAACTGGCGGATCGCTGCGATCTCAGAGATCGGTGCATGGTGCAGGTTCATGGCAGTCAGATGATCAAACATGTCTGCAACGGCAACGACATATGCCAAAGGGGAGAACAGTATGCCCTTTAGATCCTCTTTTGACTGTGCAGCTAAAAGTGTATGCGTCTGCTGGATAATCCTTAACACTTCGGAACTAAGAAGGTATTTATTGGTTTCCGGATATAATAGCTGGAAACCTTTTTTCCTGCATTCCTGAATCACACGCAGATCATCAGGCGTTAATGGTTCCCGTTTGTCTAACAGGTCACGGGGAACATACAGATAACCCAGATCGTATAACAGGGCGGTAGTGATCAGATGGGTTTTCTCCGTATTCGTAAAATTCATCGTGTTTGCGATCATGGCAGATAAGATCGCAGTACTGATCGCATGTTTGTATACAAAATCAGCCGAACTTCTAAGGACCTGCGTGAAGTTCATCTTATGGTCAAGAGAACCATAATGGCTTAAGATATTATTTGTAAGGTCAGATAAAGTATCCGGTGCCTGATCGTTCTGCAGATGATCCATGATCTCTTTGATACGGAACATATAGATCGTCTGGAACTGTTCAAATTGAATATCTTCCTGTGAAATTGGCGGTAGCGGTTCTGCCGGCTCTAATATAAAAAGCCCGATCAGACCGAAATTCTCAATACTTTTAATACCGGAAGCAGTCAGATAGCTGTTGCGGTCGTATAACAATACACCCATTTTATTGTATACAGGCTTCGCAAGACGCATTCCGGGTTTTAGATCATTACTCTCTACGAATTGCATAATTTATTCTCCTTTTACCCAGTTGTTGTTTGGCAGATTGTTTCATAATTCTATAATGAAATTTCCAATTATTATAAATATAACATATTGAAGCGTGGAAAACAATCGGGTATACTGTAGAAAAATGGTAAAAATGAGGAAAATAACAGATATGAAACACAGATATCAGTATTTATGGAAAATGGCATGTGCGGCAGTGGTCAGTATGCTTTTGATGGCATCTTTGACAACCTATGCATCACAGACCGGAAATAAATTAAAAAAAGCAGGAAAAGAGATTGACGAATTAGAACAGAAAAAGGCTGCGGCAGAAGAAAACGTCGGCAATCTAAAAGAGCAGGAAAGCGGTTTGAAAGGGGAGCTTGCCGGCTTAAATACACAGTTATCCGATGTATCTGCAAAGATCAATGAATTAGAAGTAAAGATCGCAGATAAACAGGCAGAACTTGTGCAGACCAAGGAAGACTTACAGGCAGCTGAGCGGACAAAACAGCAGCAGTATGAGAGCATGAAACTGCGTATCCGGTTCGTGTATGAAAATGGGAATGCAAATATGATAGAAGTGCTGCTTGGCAGCAGTTCCATGTCAGACTTTTTAAGCCGGGCAGAATATGTGGAGGAGGTCAATAAATACGACAGGAAGATGCTTTCTGAATATGAAAATACCTGTGTGCAGATCACGGAAAAAGAAAAAGCGATCGAAACAGAGCAGGCAGAACTGACCGCCATGCAGGGAGAAATGGAAGATAAAGAACAGGAAGTCAATTCACTGATTGCAAAGACACAGAGCAGTCTTACGAGCAAACAGCAGGAGATTTCCGATGCCCAGAGTACAGTAGATGAGTATGGAGCACAGATTGAAAAGATGAAAGCATATGAAGCAGAATTAGAGCGGAAAAAAGCCGAAGAAGCCAAAAAGTCAGCAGCAGAGCAGAAGAAAAAAGAAGCCGCAGCAAAAGGCGGAGGCGGAACCGTCACAGCAAATGCCGGTGATCTTGCCATGCTTGCAGCCTTAGTTGAGTGCGAAGCCGGCGGCGAAAGCTATGACGGGCAGTTAGCGGTCGCAAGCGTTGTTGTAAACCGTGTCAAAAGCGGGGCATTTCCAAATACAGTTTCCGGTGTCATTTATCAGGGCGGACAGTTTTCACCGGTGGCAAGCGGACGATTTGCGATGGTTTTGGCAAAAGGGGCAGCAGGAAGCTGTACACAGGCAGCAAATGCCGCATTATCAGGAAATACAAATGTGAGCAGCCTGTATTTCTGTCAGGCATCTTCCGGTGTTTCAGGCACTGTGATCGGAAATCATGTATTCTACTGATTTGACAATTTTTTAACAATTTAATTGTTGCATTAGAGTTAAGAATATGCTATGATGAACGAGTGAAAGTTAGTTGGGAAATACGATAGGGCTAACTATTATTTTTTTGAAAAAGATTGTTAAAAAATTAACAGCTTTTCAATACCAAAAATGGATAAGGAGACGAGAAAATGGCAAAGAAAGTAGTTTTAGCTGGCGCATGCCGTACAGCAATCGGAAAAATGGGCGGAGCATTAAGCAACACCCCAGCCGCTGATTTAGGTGCTATCGTAATCAAAGAAGCATTAAACAGAGCAGGCGTAAAACCAGAACAGGTTGACGAAGTAATGATGGGATGTGTTATCCAGGCTGCACAGGGACAGAACGTTGCACGTCAGGCATCCATCAAAGCAGGTTTACCGATCGAAGTTCCGGCATTTACATTAAACGTAGTATGTGGATCAGGTCTGAAATGTGTAAACGAAGCTGCCAGCTTAATCATGTCAGGTCAGGCAGACATCGTTGTTGCCGGTGGTATGGAAAATATGTCCATGGCTCCATACGCTATGACAAAAGCTCGTTTTGGATATCGTATGAACAATGCAACGATCATCGATACCATGGTAAATGATGCATTAACAGATGCATTTAATCACTACCACATGATGATCACAGCAGAGAACGTATGTGATAAATATGGCATTACAAGAGAAGAATTAGACGAGTTCTCAGCAAACAGCCAGCAGAAATGTGAAAAAGCAATCGCAGAAGGTAAGTTCGATGATGAGATCGTACCAGTACCTGTTAAAGTTAAGAAAGAGATCGTTGATTTCGTAAAAGACGAAGGACCACGTCCTGGAACAACTGCTGAATCCTTAAGCAAATTAAGATGCTGTTCAGGAAAAGAAGGCGGACTTGTGACAGCAGGTAACGCTTCCGGTATCAACGACGGTGCAGCAGCAATCGTAGTTATGAGTGAAGAAAAAGCAAAAGAGCTTGGTGTAAAACCAATGGCTACATGGGTTGCCGGAGCACTTGGCGGAGTAGAGCCGGAGATCATGGGTGTTGGACCGGTTGCTTCTACAAGAAAAGTTTTTGAGAGAACAGGCTTAACAATCGATGATATGGATCTGATCGAAGCAAACGAAGCATTTGCAGCACAGTCTATCGCAGTTGCAAGAGATCTGAAATTCGATATGTCTAAAGTAAATGTAAACGGTGGTGCGATCGCACTCGGACATCCGGTTGGAGCATCAGGATGCCGTATCTTAGTTACATTATTACACGAGATGCAGAAGAGAGATGCTAAGAAAGGTCTTGCTACACTGTGTATCGGTGGTGGAATGGGTTGTTCAACCATCGTTGAAAGAGATTAGTCAATACATAATTTAATAGCCGGAAAGCAGGATCCTTTCCGGCTATTGGCTATTTAACTTATAATCAATTTAAGGAGGAACTACAATGAAAGTAGGAGTTATTGGCGCAGGAACAATGGGACAGGGTATTGCAAAAGCATTTGCCCAGGTTGACGGATATGAAGTAGCACTCTGTGATATCAAACAGGAGTGGGCTGACAATGGAAAAGCTAAGATCGAAAAAGGATATGGCAGATTAGTAGAAAAAGGAAAAATGACAAAAGAAGCTGTAGATGCTATCCTTGCTAAGATCACACCGGGCTTAAAAGAAGATCTTTGTGCAGACTGCGATCTGATCGTAGAAGCAGCATTTGAAAATATGGAAGTTAAGAAAACAACTTTTGCAGAATTAGACAAGATCGCAAAACCAGAGTGTATCTTCGCTTCTAATACATCCAGCCTTTCTATTACAGAAATCGGAAATGGCTTAACACGTCCAATGATCGGTATGCATTTCTTTAATCCGGCAGACCGTATGAAATTAGTAGAAGTGATCGCTGGTGTAAATACTCCGGCTGAAACAGTTGATGCGATCAAGAAGATTTCTGAAGAGATCGGTAAGACACCTGTACAGGTAAACGAAGCAGCAGGATTTGTTGTAAACCGTATCTTGATCCCAATGATCAACGAAGCAGCATTCATCAAAATGGAAGGTGTTTCCGATATCGCTGGTATTGATGCAGCTATGAAACTTGGTGCAAACCATCCAATGGGACCACTTGAGTTAGGAGATTTCATTGGTCTTGATATCTGCCTTGCAATCATGGATGTTCTTTATAATGAAACTGGTGACAGCAAATATCGTGCCTGCCCATTGATCCGTAAAATGGTTCGTGGCGGTAACCTTGGAGCTAAGACCGGAAAAGGATTCTATGTATACAATGCAGACCGTACAAAAACACCGGTAGATGCACAGTAATCGGCTTTATAAAATATAAGACATGGAGGAATAAAAAACATGGATTTCGGTTTAGATAAGAAACATGAAATGGCGAGATCATTATTTAGAGATTTCGCTGAAAATGAAGTAAAACCTCTGGCTCAGGAAGTAGACGAGACAGAAGAGTTTCCAATGGAAACAGTTAAGAAAATGCAGAAATTAGGATTTATGGGTATTCCGGTACCAAAGGAGTACGGCGGACAGGGATGTGATCCTCTTACATATGTTATGTGTGTAGAAGAACTTTCTAAAGTTTGTGCTACTACAGGTGTTGTTGTTTCTGCACATACATCTCTCTGCATCGATCCGATCATGACATACGGAACAGAAGATCAGAAACAGAAATATGTAAAAGCTCTTGCTACAGGCGAGAAACTTGGTGCTTTCGCATTAACAGAACCGGGTGCAGGTACAGACGCACAGGGAGCACAGACAAAAGCTGTTTTAGATGGTGACGAATGGGTATTAAATGGTTCTAAATGCTTTATCACAAATGGTAAAGTTGCAGACGTTTATATCGTGATCGCAATCACAAGCGTAACAGAAGATAAGAGAGGAAGAAAGAAAAAGAACTTCTCTGCATTTATCGTAGATAAGGGAGCTCCTGGATTCTCCTTCGGAACAAAAGAAAAGAAAATGGGTATCCGTGGTTCATCTACATATGAACTTATCTTTGAAGACTGCAGAATCCCGAAAGAGAACCTTTTAGGACCTCTTGGAAAAGGATTCCCGATCGCTATGCATACATTAGACGGTGGACGTATCGGTATTGCAGCACAGGCACTTGGTATCGCAGAAGGTGCTCTTGACCGTGCAATTGCTTATACAAAAGAGAGAAAACAGTTCGGTCGTTCTATCGCACAGCAGCAGAATACACAGTTTAAGCTTGCAGATATGGCTACAAGAGTAGAAGCAGCTCAGATGTTAGTTTACAAAGCAGCTATGGCAAAAGCTACACAGAAAGTATATTCTGTAGAAGCAGCAAAAGCAAAATTATTTGCAGCAGAAACAGCTATGGCAGTTACAACAGAAGTAGTCCAGTTATTCGGTGGATACGGATATATCAGAGAATATGACGTAGAGCGTATGATGCGTGATGCTAAGATCACTGAGATCTACGAAGGAACATCTGAAGTACAGAGAATGGTAATCTCTGGCGCATTACTTCGGTAATAATCAAACAAACAATAATCATAAGGAGTGAAAAATACATGAATATCGTAGTATGTATTAAACAGGTTCCTGATACAAAGGGCGGCGTAAAATTTAACCCGGACGGAACTCTTGATAGAGCAGCAATGCTTGCAATCATGAATCCAGATGATAAAGCTGGTCTTGAAGCAGCACTTAGAATTAAAGATGCAACAGGCGCAAAAGTTACAGTACTTACCATGGGACTTCCAAAGGCAGATGCAGTTCTTCGTGAAGCAATGGCTATGGGTGCAGACGAAGCAGTACTTGTAACAGACAGAGTATTAGGTGGAGCTGATACATGGGCAACATCTACAACAATCGCCGGAGCACTTCGTAACTTAGATTATGACCTGATCATCACAGGCCGTCAGGCTATCGATGGTGATACAGCTCAGGTTGGACCACAGATCGCAGAGCATCTTTCTCTTCCGGTAATCTCTTATGCAGAGGATATCAAAGTAGAAGGAGATTCTGTTATCGTAAAACGTCAGTACGAAGACAGATACCATGAAGTAAAAGCAAAAATGCCTTGTCTGATCACAGCATTATCTGAATTAAACGAGCCGCGTTACATGACACCGGGCGGAATCTTCGATGCTTGTGACAAAGAAGTTACTGTATGGGGCAGAGCTGACCTTAAAGATGTAGATGATTCAGATCTTGGATTAAAGGGTTCACCGACAAAGATCGCAAAAGCATCTGATAAAGTACCAAAGGGAGCCGGCGAAAAAGTAAATCTTGATCCGGCAGAATCCGTTGAATATCTGATCGGAAAATTCAAAGAGAAACATATTATCTAACAAAAATAAGGAAAAGTGGTGAATAAGAATGGCTTTAGAAGAATATAAAGGAGTATTTGTCTTTGCACAGCAGGTAGATAACGTATTAGATGGCGTTGCTTTTGAATTACTTGGAAAAGGTAAAGACTTAGCAAAAGATTTAGACACAGACGTAACAGCAGTATTGATCGGATCTGGTATCAAAGGTCTTGCAGATCAGTTAGCTGAGTATGGTGCTGACAGAGTTATCGTTGTAGACGATCCTGAATTAAAAGATTACAGAACAGAACCATATGCACATGCATTAGCATCTGTTATCAATGAATACAAACCAGAGATCATGTTAGTTGGTGCTACAGCCATCGGACGTGACCTTGGACCAACTGTATCTGCAAGAGTAAAAACAGGTCTGACAGCAGACTGTACAGTTCTTGAGATCGGTGATTTCCCATTAGTAGCAGTTCCGGGAAAAGAAGCAGATCAGAAACACAAACAGTTACTGATGACTCGTCCTGCATTCGGTGGTAACACGATCGCAACAATCGCTTGCCCGGATAACCGTCCACAGATGGCAACAGTTCGTCCTGGTGTTATGCAGAAAATTGCTCCGATCGCTGGTGCAAAAGCAAACATCGTAGAGTTCAATCCGGGATTCACACCAAACAACAGATATGTTGAGATCTTAAATATCGTAAAAGCTGTTAAGAACACAGCAAATATCATGGATGCTAAGATCCTTGTATCCGGTGGACGTGGAGTAGGTTCTAAAGAGAACTTCAAGTTATTAGAGGATTTAGCAGAAGTACTTGGTGGAACAGTAAGCTGTTCTCGTGCCGTAGTAGAAAATGGCTGGTTACCAGTTGATTTACAGGTAGGACAGACAGGTAAAACAGTTCGTCCTCAGATCTACTTCGCAATCGGTATTTCCGGAGCAATCCAGCACGTAGCTGGTATGGAAGACTCTGACCTTATCGTAGCAATCAACAAAGATGAAGATGCTCCTATCTTCGATGTTGCTGATTACGGTTTAGTTGGAGATTTGAATAAGATTGTTCCTGCTTTAACAGCAGCTTTAAAGGCTGAGATGCAGGCTAAATAAATCAATATAGGATCATATATTGGAATGAAAAGCGGTTAGAGAAATCTGACCGCTTTTTGTTATCTGTGTTATGAACCTGTGTCGGTATACAGTTGTGTTAAATTGTCCGAATATCCGCATACAAACTGCCATTTTCGTACCCGGCTTTCTAGTGTTTCTAAGCAGGTACTGACAGATGTGTTTATTTCAAAAGTTGTCTCAAACTCGCTATATCAACAGAGGTAGTGTTACATTACACTGCTCAGACAGTGAGACAACTTTTACACATTTGCCAGCACCTGCTAAGAAGCACACGAAAGCTGGTTGATAAAAATGGCAGTTTGTATGCGGATATTCGGACAATTTATTTAATACGTGAACGACACAGGAGATTTCAGTTGTTGAAAAAAATAATAAAAAATGTAAAATTCCGAAAAGTTACGAGAGGTGTAAAAATAAATTATGGTATACTGCGAACAACGACGAAGTTATTTTTTTAAAGAAGTTTGAGCTGGCTATTGTTTTCTGTTTCTTATCATTTTTTGCTGCAAGTGCCAGCACCCATGCCTTGGCATTCGCAAAGCCTTCTGAAGTATTGCTAAACTCGAATGCCCCGCTGCTTAGCTCTCTTCCTCTGACATCGATTGCCCTAATATAATGAGTCTCACTGCCTATATCGCATCCTGCTATAAGCATGTCATCCGTAATGAAGGAGAGTTTATCGTTCTTAGCAAACTTACCATTTGTTTCCAAGTCTCGCCAGGTATAGGATCTCAGTTCTTTTTTAATCACCTCTATTTTTATGCCCAATTCTTCTTTTGACAGAAGCTTTATTGCCTGATTTTCTACATTTACTTGCTTTTTTGTTCTTGTTGCTTTAACATTCATCTTGAATACCTCTTGTGTTTTTAGATTTTACCAACTGGCAGGTCAGTAATAATCTAAATTTACTTGAGGTATTCTTTTTGGTCAATTCCTTTTACTCTTTAAAGTATACAGGAAGCTCCTAATGATATTATTGTAATTTGAGATAGGACACATACGGTATTCTATGACAGCACTAAAAGTTGAAAACAAATACTGAATGTGATAATATAAAAAAATATTATAGAAAAAAATACAAAAGAATGATCTCTCGGAATCTTGAGTGATCATGCCAGCAAAACTCTGGCATTGAACTTTGAAAAGTAAATATTATTCTTGAACGTAAAATGAACGCAAGAAATAAACATAACTGTCGCTAGAGATATAATAATCTACAGGATTATGCTACATCCAAAATCATTTTTTTCAGGGTTGATTCAGATGGCAAATCCTATGCATCCAGATGCTGTAACATCAGGATGTGATAGAGGCGGCAGTACCACATCTTAGTAGAGCGGTGTCTGCCACTTCCTAATTTGAAGTCTATTTTCTCACGCTTGTTTGAGCGTTCAGCAGACGTTCTTGCATTGTACTCACTTTTCCACTGCTCGCTGTCACGCGGAGGGATATTTATAAGATGCGGATTGTCTTTCATTGCAAGATGGACAGTTCTTCCATATTTTGAATCAGAGCATGGGGATTCACAGGAGCACCCGTGTTTTCTGCTGGCAAGAGGACACCGGAATTTTATCCGTGCTTTTAAAATTTCAACGCCATCATGATTCATTTTCCTTCCCGCTTTACAGACAGGAATGCCATCTTCATCGATGGTAAAGTCATCTTTGTATTTTTCTTTGATGCCCCGCTTTTCATTTAAATCAATAAATGGAGTGATTCCATTCCGTCTGCAATACTGGTAATAAGGCATTGCATCATGAGCAGAATCAAGAAGAAGTTTTTCTACATGAAAATCTGGAAGAAAGCTCCTCATACGAAAAAAGGCATTAAGGAATCCATGTGAATCATGCATGGAAGCAGGATGAAGCAGTGGAAAAACAGGAAGGTCACTTTCTGAATCAGAGGCAACCAGCATGTAAAGATCATATCCATGATAAAAATATCCTCTGGAGGAATCCCATCCTACATCACAGTCCGGCTGTGAAAAATAGCGTTCACAGTCGCAGTCATGGATGCCTTTTGAGGCACAGTCACAAATGCGGTGCTTTCTTTCTCTGGCAGAAGTAACAACAGGTGTCCCGTCACCGGCAATGGAAAGATGAGTATTATTAATAAGCCCTTTTTCAAGAGATTTACGAAGGAACTCTTTTGTATAGAGGTCAAACAGTGAAGCGTAGGGTTGCTCATCAATGGAAAAAGATTGTTTTTCAAGGTTTTTAAATAATTGGTCAACCGTTACTTTTCCAGTAGGCTGTGCTTTATAACCTTTTTTCTTAGGCTTTTTCACGGGAATTTTAAGTTTGTGAAGATGGGGATTAAGATTCTTATTTTCAGAATCCCAAAGCCTGGAAAAGAAATCGTAAAAGGTGCCAACACCAGGTGTATCACCAACTTCAAAGCCGCTGACAATAGCATACAAAGGATTAATTTTAAGCTGTGCAGCCCATTCAGTTACAGAAGTAACTTTAAAATCAATGGAAAGCAGGTAGGAACGCTGCATACAGGAAGGATTTCTGGGAGCAGGTCCATACTTGGAATATTTGCTCATCATCATTTCATCTGTGTAGGAAAGATCGAGATTCCAAAAACGATCGATAATATCCCAAGTGTCACGGGAAATGGCATCAGGATTCGGATAATATTTGCGAAGATTTTCAACAACAAAGTTTTGGTAGTCGGAATGACTGCCGCAGTTAACAGGTAACAAAAAATCGCCTCCAATCAAAAAACTTACCGGCTGTGCCGGAACAATATGCTTCTTGATTAAATAGGCGCGAAGCGCCACATTTTTGGAGACATATGTCAAGTGTTTTTAGTGAAAAAAGTGGGGGATTTTAATAAAAATGGAATCGGAAAGCCTTATATTTACTGGCTTAGAGATTACGAGAGATTATATTATTCATAGGGAGGAAACATTATGAAATTAGACAAGTCAAAGTTGAAAACACTTAGCATCAAAAGTCGTTTAAAGAAAGGATTCAAACTGACTACGTTTGTAGCATCGGCATCGGGGGTTATCGCGGGTATTCTTATGATTATTGTATCAATGAGATATTCCAGCGCACTAACCTTTTACGGATTTTCACAGGGAGATATAGGAAAGGTTATGGTAACCTTCTCAGAGACACGAAGTGCTACACGAGCTCTTATCGGTTATACAGCTTCTGACACATTAAGTAAGATGTCTGATACACATGATTCTAAAAAGGAATCATTTCAAAAATCCTGGGGAGAGCTGCAAAGCTCTATAAAGACAGGTGAGGAGCAGGCTATATATGATGATATAAACAGTAAGCTCGACTCATACTGGAGTCTCGATGATGAGATTGGACAGTTAGGTGAGAATGCTACAGATCCTGAGACACAGAAGGAGGCCGAGGAGAGAGCAGTAGCAGAGCTTGCACCTGCATATGATGAGATATATCAGCAGCTTGTTGCCCTTATGAAAATAAAGGTAACAGATGGAGATAATTTAAGCAAGACATTATCATTAGTATCATATGTCGTATTTGGTATTGTTATTGTTATCATTGTCGGTTCATATTTTATCTCGATGAAAATCGGGGACGAAGTTGCAGTTGGTATTTCTAAACCACTCGATGAGTTAAAACAGAGATTACGTACATTTGCACAGGGTGATCTTGAGGCTCCATTCCCGGCAGTTGATTCACAAGATGAAATTGCTGATATGGTAGGGGTTGCGAAAAACATGGCAGCAGACCTTAAGACTATCATATCTGACTCTGACAAGCTTCTTGGAAAGATGGCAGAAGGAGATTATACAGTTTCATCAGACATGGAAGATAAATATACCGGAGATTTTATTGGACTTCTCATGGCAATGCGTCAGATGAAGACACAGATGAATGATGTTATGTCACATATCAATGAGATATCATCACTTGTTACAGCAGGTTCTAACAATCTTGCTCAGGCATCACAGGAAATTGCAGAAGGTGCTACGAACCAGGCAGCAGCCATTGAGGAGCTTCAGGCTACATTTGCAGATATCACAGACGGTGTTGAGAAATCATCTGAGAAGCTCAATGATACATACAGGATTGCACAGGAGTATGCTGAGGAAGCAGATCACAGCCATATAGAGATGCAGGGCATGATTGATGTTATCGGACGCATCAATGATACATCTAAGCAGATTGAGAATATCATTTCTGAGATTGAGGATATTGCCAGTCAGACAAACCTTCTTTCACTCAATGCAGCTATCGAGGCAGCGCGTGCAGGTGAGTCAGGTAAAGGATTCGCAGTTGTTGCGGGACAAATCAGAAGTCTTTCAGAGCAGAGTGCCAAGGCTGCAGTTGACACACGTCAGCTTATAGAGAGTGCCATTGCGGTATCTAACGAGGGTAATGAAGCTGCAGAGCGCGTAAGTACTTCTATTGAAAAGGTTATCAATGGTATGAAGGAAGTTGCAGATTCTTCTCAAAAACTCAGCGAGATTGCAGAGGAGCAGGCAAAGGCTATGGAGCAGGCAGAGGCTGGCATTAATCAGATATCAGATGTTGTACAGTCAAACTCAGCAAGTGCAGAGGAAACATCAGCAACAAGTGAGGAGCTTTCAGCACAGGCGGAGACAATGAACACGCTGATTAGCAAATTTATATTGGAAAAGAAATAGAAAAATTGTACATACGAGTTTAGAAAAACTTTTTAAAAAAAGCCCCACAAGCATTATTGATATGCTGTGAGGCTTTTTGTTGTGGTGCGTTAGAGGGTTACTTTTTAAATCTAGTAAACATGTACTATGTGAACATAGTGCTTTTGTGCAATACGTGGAAAATCTGAAAAGTAATGAAAATCCCTCGATTTATGGCGATTTTGGTGATGTTCGTATGTTATAATAGTACTATATTAAGCGAGTAATAAAGTGCAGACATACATGTAACTTGTTTTATCTAAAAAAACTAAATCAGCAATTATACTGTGATGACCGAAACATTGCTCCTGATCAGAAGATGTTTTCTGTGGGTGAGCGCCAGGTACAGAAATATCTCAAGAAAGTCGTGGATTATCTCGGATATGAGGAGCCTATCGGCTCCCATTCTTTCAGGAAGTATTTTGCGACCGAGATATATAAGCAAAATAATTATGATATTGTATGTTGTTATTATAGTATGTATTTTATACGTGGGGATATTTACAAGTGTTGCAGGTGGAAGTATTTTCCGGGGATATGTCAAGTATAAGAGTTATAAACAGGCGATGACAGATTTAGAACAGGTGGATGAAACCGCACAAAAGGAAAAAGAATCTGAAGCACAGCGTTATGAAGATATTTTGTCGGAACTGGATGTATATCGGAAACAGGTGGAGCAGGTGCGTAAGGATAATGAGGATCTGTTGGATTTTTCTGTGAAGCCGCTGACATATAATTTTGATAAAGAATTAACAGATAAAGATGCAAAACAGTCTGCAATATCGAAATCATTATCATCAATTCTTCCAAATGTATTTACCTGGGTATTTGATGTCAGTTCGCAGGAACAGAATGAAGCAAATGTAGATATTATGGTTTCGGTAAATAAAGCAGCAGAATTACAAATGCTGTATGCGGTGTCAGATATTAATCATATTGTAGATGCTATGAATGCACAGGTGGATATGTATACTTCCTTCTGGGATACACAGGATCTCACTGAGCAGTTTTCTAATCTACAGGTGTTGCAGGAAATCACAGCCAAGAAACCGATTGACAATTCACTGTTAGATGAAAATCGGCAGGAGTTGTTTAAGAAATTGGATAATTATTACTATACATTGAAGTCTGTATGCGATATGTATGAATTTGTTCTGACAGATAGCACAAGCAATCGGGAATATGTGTCAGATCTTGAATCAAATCTTGTAAGTATTGATAATTTGTTCAAAAAATATGGACAGACATTAGAACTTCATATGGAAGAATGTAATCCGTTGATCAAACCACAGTTAGTGGAACTGAAAGATGTAATTGAAAATATTCGTACCAAAAATGCTGTACTTACATCTATCCCAATTGCAAATCAGGGATTTGAGAATTATGCGAGATCCGGAGGTGGCGCAAGAGTTCATTATTACTATAAGGACATGGAAAATGGCAGGACGATTGTGTATATACAGGAAAATAACGTCGCTACTAGAGGAGAATCAAAAATGATTTATACAATAGATGGAGAACCTATTTATGTAGAAGTAAATGGTGAGTATGCGTATTTCTTTCAGGGGCAGGTTGTAGAGTCTGGAACCAAAAGAGATCCAATGGAACTTTATGAGGCAGCAGAGTGGTTATACCTGCATCATGATTCAATGACGAACGATGAGTATTTTGCACATTCATTAGTGGGGTAGAGAGATGTTTTGTAAAAAATGTGGAAACGAATTACCAGATAATGCCATGTTTTGTTCGAAGTGTGGAAATAAAACAGGCAATGAACGACAGGCAGAGATTACAAATGAAAATAACAACATATGGAAAGATCACAAAAATAAGATCATCATTGGTGCTGTAGTGGGAGTGGCAGTTATCCTATGCATAATACTGATCTTTATCATCTCATGGTCTGACAGATAGGACGGTAAGATCATGGATGCAGTGATGAGCACAGGAATAGAAACAGAGACGAGTGAAGAGGCAGGTCCACAGCTGTATGATGTGACGCAGGATACGATTGATGTTTATGCAGAAAACCGCCAGCCTAATGCCAGGGATTTTTCCCTTGTATGGGATAAGAGCTTATTTTATACATTAGAGGACGTTACTGCTGAAGATACAGATGGACAGATCGAAAAATATGATGTTTTTAAAAAAGAGTTATTAAACGGAGTCAATGGAAATCAGATCGAATATGAAATCTACACGAACCCGGAAACAGGAAAAATGAATAAGATCGTTTCCATTGAGCATCAGGGAGACAGCCTGCTGCTTACGGATTATTATTATCTTGATAACGGACAACCGAACTTTATCTATCAGAGGACGGACAGTATCTATACACCAACCTATGCAACGCCAGATAAAACAGGGGAAAGGTTCTATTTTAATAATGATACACTGGTGAAATGGAGATGGATCAATGTTCCACTGCAGGTAGAAGAACTTTCCTTAGTGATAGATGAGCAGAGCAGTGCACAGGCAAAGTATGTGTATAATGATGCAGGGCAGGATAAGCAAAATGAATATGATGCGAAAGAAATACAGATGTTAAATGCAGCTTATAATACATATGCTGCCGTGGAAAAGAGTGCTGACTATGGAAACGTGAAAGGATATGTGTCCGATGCAGACCATGTGCCGCTGCAGAATGCCAATATCACATTTTTTGCAGGAACAGAGCCTGTGGGAAGTATTACAACTGATGAAAACGGGTATTACGAAACAGGAATCTCTTTATATGAAGGTGGATACAGAGTGGAGGTTTCCTGTGAAGGGTATAAAGCCGTTACTATTTATGATGTGTCAGTAAATGCGAAAAATGTAACCACATGGCTGGAAAATGTATGTTTAGTAGCAGAAGAAACTACAGAACATTCCGTCTGGCTGAATATTTATGATGGAGATACAGTCTCTTATGATGATAATGCAGCTGTCATAAGAAATGGAATTGCAGGTGCATCAGTGATTGTGAGGGAAGGAATCCGTAATACCAGTGGGGATAGTATGGCAGAATCCACCAGTGATGATGCCGGAAGTGTAAACTTAGAACTGTCAGCTGGTGTGTATACGTTAGAAATCAGTATCGATGGTTATAGCAGGAACTATGAGACACTGATCGTAGATGGTGATAAAACAGTAGACATTCCACTCGTACAGGAGATAACTGGTGACCAGATAAAGGTTGTATTGTCCTGGAATGGAGATGCAGATCTGGATTCATGTCTGTTTACGCCGCACAAAGCAGAGAGCGGGGACATGGCACGGATCAATGCAGTAAACAGTACAGATGACTATGGAAATATCCTTACAGCCGACAGTAAGGATGGACAGACAGCAGAAGTCATTACCATAGCAAACAGAATCAATGGTACCTATAAATACTATGTTTCCGATTACAATAACTGCTTAAATGGAAACTATACGGCAACAGATATGCTGACATATGATATCCGGGTTACGGTCTATGATAAAAATGGCATTGTAGCTGTCTATACCATTCCACGTAATCTTCGGGGAGTGATCTGGGAAGTATTTGAGATCAAGAATGGAAAGGTAGTGACGTTGCAGAACAGTTATGCCAATCTGGATGGAAATAACTGGTGGAGTGAGGATAAGAGTGTAAAGAAAAAATTATCAGAGGTATATGTGGGATATAGAGAATATCTAGAAAAGTATGATGAAGGCGCAGACGATAATTTTGCATTGGTATATCTTAATAATGATGAAATACCAGAACTTGTAATATATGATGCTTATCTTATGAGTATAAAATTGGTAGTATTTAACGATAGTACTGGTATGGCTGAAATGGCTGTAGAATCGCAGACTTATAATAATAAAGTTACTTATGAAGAATGTATGCTAGGAGGTGGCGGTGGTTCTGTTGAAGAGTTTTATATTGAGAAAGAAAACTTGATATGCGTTTCTAATCAGAATTGTTTTTATCGATATGATATTATTTATACATTGGATAATACGGAAGTGAAAAAGATTAAAGAAGGTGCGGGAGAACTTATTGAGGGTGAATACGATAAATATACCTGGTCTCTAGATCAAGTGGAAGTGTCGGAAAGCGAGTATAATGAGGAAATAAATAAGGTATTTGATTTTTCAAGGGCAATATCTTTTTGGCACGTAGATTACAAGAATAAGAAAGATATGATAACTTGGCTAGATAAACAATATTGTAAATCATAGGAATGTTAAATTTCAAAACAATCTAGGAAAATACAAAAATATAGACTATACACTTTGCGTTAATATGAATGTGAAAAGAGCGGAGAGTAGTTTGACAAAATGTTGCAATTAAAAAAGTAGTCCGATTGAATCAATTGTATGATGTCAGTGTGGAGAATTTCCAGAAAGTATTACTGCGATAAAAGCAGATATCGTTAAAACTGCTTTTAAGCATAAAGGAAATGCTTGATTATTAGTTTAGAAAAAAGCGGTTGACTTATGAGGAATTTTATAGGGCTGAAAAAAGATAAATATGTTCTAAGGTAACAGGGATGCGGTAGAAAGTACAAAAGCTTTCTGCCGTTTCTTTTATTGGGAATGTCAGTAAAAACAGAAATCTACAGAATTATATATTTGCGAAAGCCACCGTTTTGTCATAACATAAAAGCAATCATAAAAAAATTAAAAATACCTATTGACCTTAACGCGACGTAAAGCCTTATGGTATTGGCATCAGGAAACAGGAGGCAAATAGAAATGATGACGATTAAACAAATGTCAGAATTGACAGGTGTTAGTGCACGAACACTTAGATATTATGATGAAATAGGACTATTTTGTCCGACTGAGAAAAGCAAAGCGGGATACCGGCTGTATGATGAAGCAGCATTTGTAATTTCCCCCAAAATCCGTTATACTAGAACCATCAATACAAGTAACACATAGACATTTCAATGAGCCTGCAAAAGTTACCGTTTACAAGGAACTTGTGAACGGTAACCAATACGAGGGGGAGATCATATGGGGAAAAATGTACGGCTTGCAAATATCTATATTAAAATCTATAATAAATGTCCACTGACAATGGATGATCTGGCATTTTTGGCAAAATATGATCCGGAGTGTTTTGAGAAAACCTGTCACAATCTGGCATACAATGTACCGGAGGCAAAGGCGCTGATCCATGAGAAGCCGGAAGAAAAGTCAGAATCACAGCAGAAACAAATGCCGGCAGAAAAAGCCTCAAGCAGTATGCCGCTTAAATCAGATACGGATGCGAAAAGGGCACAGACATCTATTAAAGCAAAGCATGAGAAAGAAAAACATAGCAAAGATAAAAAGCAGGATAAGTCTGTTGATATCGACCTTATATTAGACCGCTTAAAGAGCATGGAGCGGAAAGAGTTAGATATGCAGGACTTAAATGTAGACTGTGTCAAACAACTGCTTGGAACTTTGTATATGGAATTATTGTTTCCACACAATGATAAAGACCGGACATTTGAAATGAAAAATATGGATGACTATTCCATTTTTAACAAAAAAGCCTGAGGAGAACAAATAGATGAAGATACTTCTGACTGCGATCAATGCAAAATATATCCATTCAAATCTTGCAGTTTATGATTTGCGGGCATATGCAAAAGAATATCGGGATTCTGTGGAATTAGCAGAGTATACGATCAATCATAGAAGTGAATATATTTTGCAGGAGATCTATAAGAGAAAGCCGGATGTGCTCTGCTTTTCCTGCTATATCTGGAATTATGAATATGTGAAGGAAGTTGCATCGGAATTTCACAAATTAAGACCGGAAGTACCGATCTGGGTAGGCGGTCCGGAAGTATCTTATGAGATTGAGCGGATGTTTGTAGAGAATCCGTCATTCTATGGAGTTGTGATCGGAGAAGGAGAAGCTACATTTTCCGAATTGTGTGCGTATTACTGCAATGGGAAAAAGGGATCGCTTTCGGATATTGCAGGGATCGCATACCGTGACGTGGAAAAGTACGATGAGCGAAAAGAGGGATCACCAGCGATCACTCGTACCAAACCAAGGGCACCGATCGACTTGAGTTCCATTCCATTCTGCTATGAGGATATGACAGATTTTGAAAACAGGATCATCTATTATGAATCGAGCAGAGGCTGCCCATTTTCCTGCAGTTATTGTCTTTCTTCGATTGATAAGAAACTGCGTTTCCGGAATACAGAACTGGTCAAAAAAGAATTACAGTTTTTTATTGACAAAAAAGTGCCACAGGTAAAATTTGTAGACCGTACGTTTAACTGCAACCACACTCATGCAATGGAGATCTGGAAATTTATTCAGGAAAAAGATATCGGCATAACGAATTTTCATTTTGAGATTGCAGCGGATCTTCTGACAGAAGAAGAAACGAAATTGCTATCGACATTTCGTCCGGGGCTCGTACAGCTTGAGATCGGTGTGCAGTCTACGAATCTGCAGACGATCGAGGAGATCCACCGGAAGATGCAGTTGTCGGACGTGGAATCTTCGGTACGTTTTATACAAACAGCAGGTAATATCCATGAGCATTTAGATCTGATCGCCGGACTCCCATATGAAAATTATGAGCGGTTTGGGCAGTCATTCCGGGATATTTATGCATTAAAACCAAACCAGTTACAGCTTGGATTTTTAAAGGTATTAAAAGGTTCTTATATTTTTGAACACAAAGACGAATATGGCATGATCTACCGCAGCAAGCCGCCATATGAGATCATGCAGACGAAATGGCTTAGTTATGATGAAGTACTTTTGATCAAACTGGTCGAGGAAATGTTAGAAGTCTATTATAACAGTGGACAGTTTGAGGTTACGATGAAGTTAATTGATGTTGTCTATCCTGACAGTTTTGGATTCTTTCTGCGGTTAGGGCAGTTCTATGAAGATATGGGGTATCTTGGAATGAACCATTCGAGGATCCGCAGATGCGAGATCTTATTGGAATTTTTAAAGCAGGAAAAACAGGTATCCATAGAACTTATGGAAGAAGCATTGCTCTATGATCTGTATTACAGGGAAAATATGAAAAGCCGTCCGTACTGGGCAGGAAATATTTCAGAGTTTTCAAAGATCACAAAGACGTACTGCAAAAATGGAAAACTGTCACATATTGAACCTTTTTCCTATCATTTTCCGGATAAATCGCAGAAAACGGTCGGCAAACTGCCAGAGCGATTAGAAGAAGGGATCTATGTACTGTTTGAATATGAAAAGCGTGATGCATTAGACCATCAGGCAAAAACGACTGAGATTACAAAACAGGAGGCAGAAGCAGCATGGGAAAACGCACAGAGGAGATTTTAAGACGGTTTGATGAAGCTTATGGCAAGGAATATATCTGTTATTTAAACCATGAAACACCATGGCAGCTTTTGATCGCAGTCATTTTAAGTGCCCAGTGTACAGATGCAAGGGTAAATATTGTGACAAAAGATCTGTTTCAAAAGTATGACACTTTAGAAAAGTTTGCAAATGCCAATCTTAGCGAATTAGAACAGGATATCCGTTCAATAGGATTTTATCATAATAAAGCCAAGAATATCATTGCATGTGCAAAAACATTAGTGGAAGAATATCATGGAGAAGTACCGAGAACGTTAGAAGAATTAACATCACTCGCAGGCGTGGGACGGAAAACGGCAAATGTGATCCGCGGAAATATTTACAATGAACCAAGTATTGTGGTAGACACGCATGTAAAGCGGATCTCAAAACGGTTAGGATTTACGAAAAATGATGATCCATATAAAGTGGAATCAGATCTGATGAAAGTACTTCCAAAAGACCACTGGATTTTATATAATATACAGATCATTACATTTGGGCGGAGTATCTGTTTTGCAAGAAATCCGAAATGTTCGGAGTGTTTTTTAGAGGATATCTGCAAGTCGAAGGATAAGAGGTAGCGGTGTGAAAGATCAATATGATAAAGGAAAAGTAAGTAAAATTGTTTTGGGGATATTTCTGGTGTGTGCGGTTTCCTATCTGACCGTTTTATATGGACTGAACCAGAGAGTGAAAATTGTAGATGTATCAGACTGTGAAATTGCAGATGAAACAACGATGCAGTATAAGATTGAAAAGATCGAATACAAACGAAATTACATTAAGATCTCCGGCTATGCATATCGGCAAGGAATCAGCGTAGATACAGCGGATACTGTATTGTTAGCACATGATCCGACAACGGATAGTTACTATGAACTGCCGACGGAAAATGTGAAAAAAACCAAGCTCTCTAAAAATGCAGATGATGGATTTAATTATGATTATGCAGAATTTCAGTCTGTGGTGCGCAGCAAGAAGATCCCGGGCGGCTGCAGGGCGTGCATCTGGTATCGGGGAAATGGAGAGAATGTGCTGATACCGACAGAGGAAGTTTTATATTATTAGGAGAAGATGATGGAAAAGTTACAGTGTTTTGCAAAAAAAATATTAAAAAAAGAATTCTTACCGCTTCTGCTGTTTGCACTGATCCAGCTGATTTATCACATGTTGATGCAGGAACCGGAAAATTCAGATGCGATGTGGTTTTTCTGTAAACAGTTAGACACTTACAGTTTAAAAGATTATCTGACGATCCGCTATCAGACATGGGCGTCCCGTATTTTTATTGAAGCGGTGTTGGTATACATATCAAGACATGTTATGCTCTGGAAAGTGATCGACTGGATCTTCTGGGTATTTTTGGCATGGGCACTTACGGCATTGTTCCCGAAGGAAAAAAGAGGCATTGCGGCATATATTGTTGTAGGATTTTTGCTGGTTTATCCGATGTGGGATCTTAGAACGGCTGGCTGGATCGCAACGAGTGCAAATTATTCATGGCCTTTGGCATTGGGAGTATTTTCCTTACATGGGACAGCAAAAGCCTTTTATGGGGAAAAATCCCCGGTATGGATGTGGATATTCTATGCACTTGCAGCATTATATGGTGCAAACATGGAGCAGATGTCAGCAGTACTTTTAGCAGTCAATGTATGTGCAGTCATTTATTTTATCATAGAAAAAAATCCGGTGAGGCTGTATGGAAGTGCCATCATTGGGGCGCTGATCGCGGCGGGCGAATTCATCTTCATTATGACATGTCCTGGAAATGCAGCCAGAAAGGCACAGGAAACAATCAACTGGATGCCGAATTTTGGCACATATAATCTGATAGATAAGATCAGTATGGGATTTGTCGATACGATGCATCATCTGATCACATCGGGGAATGTATTGTATCTGTGCTATGTGATCCTTCTTGCAGTCTTAGTCTTTTTCAAGACAGAAAAATTGATGTACCGGATCGCATCGATCCTTCCGGTGGGAATCACGGTATGGTTTACCGTATTTTTTGATGTGATCGAAGATAAATATCCTTCTTTGGCAAACCTGCTTGAGAAGAATGCATTTATTGATGGAAGAAACTATCATTTTGCAGCAAATTATATACCAACGATCATTTATCTGGTTTTGATCGGCTGTATGCTGTTATCAATGACCGTTGTCTGCGGGAGCTATTTTGAACTGTTCGGACAGGGAATCCTGCTAGGACTTGCCCTTGCAACAAGAGTGATCATGGGATTTACACCGACGATCTATGTGTCACAGGAACGGACATTTTTCTATTTATATATGCTGCTCGGAATCAGTGGAGTCTATCTGCTGATACAGAATCTTGATCTGTTACAGTCGAAAAAGAAAGCCTTTGAGGGATTGAAAATATCGGGAGCATTTATCGTGGTACTCGGAGTACTTGTCAATTTTGCAGAGGTCGGAAATGTGTAAAAAGAAAAGTTACACAAAAAAATCCGTCAGATGGAGTTTTTAGAGGAAACTCTCATCTGGCGGATTTTTTGATAAAGATTCGGGTGTCAAAAGATGGTTCATAGCTTAGCGACTGGCAAATTGCACAAAGTCGAGTCTATTTTTGTGACTTTGGGAGAAAATTAGTAAATCTTAGTCTGCCTGTTCATGTACAGTGTTTTGCTGCCATGGACGGCAGCAAAAGTCTTAACGCCCCATGGACGGGGCGTTTAAGACGTACACGTCACTTTGTCGTAACCTATTTCAGGCAGATTTAGATTTTCTTATTTTCGTACAACGGAACAAAAACAGACTCGGCTTTGTGCAATCTGCCAATCAGAAAACTTGAAGCCATCTTTTGACGCTCAAAGCTTCATAAATTAAACGGTATTAGGATTTATCAGAACCGTATACAAAACTCTGCAATGTCATAAACCACCCACTTTTTACCAGCAATTTATTTAACCTTGTCAGTACATCAGCAAAGATATAGATTATAATGAAAGTCAGTACAAGGATCAAAAGGATCTGCGGCAGGTTTGGATTGTAACGTCCGAATAATCCGAGCACCTGTCCCATGACAACGTGCTGTAATAAAAAGATCGCATAAGAAATCTTTCCGGTATAGCTGAAAAATGGCTTTAAGAAACCGACCTTCATCACATAATTTCCAATTTGGTAAAACAGCAGGAAAAGTCCGACCGGAATCACCTGCGTACATAAGAAACCGTCCACCGGCACTTTTACAAAGAGTAAAAACAGTGCGATACCACCGAAAATAACAGTGATCCAAAGGGCACTTAATTTTTCCCGATACCGGATAAAGAGCATTCCAAGCCAGAAGGCAAACAGACAGACGATCAGGTTACGTTCTCTCTGGATCTGGAAAAATGGAAGATTCCAGTGGAAAGCCAATGTGCCGGCACCTAGTAGTAAAGTTGTAAGTATCTTACAGTATTTCATGCATAAAGTAAGTAGTGGATAGATCAGGTACAGGCAGACCAGTGCACCGAGAAACCATTCACCGATGAAATAGTAGTTCTGCGGATAACGGTAAGATAAGTACCCATCCATTCCGGCAAGGCTTAAAAGCATCGTTTTCGGACTGCCGTTATAGAACAGATGACCGAGTGTGGTTGCTTTCTGGTAATATAAAAACAGCCAGAGCATATAAAACATCGGGAAGATGCCTTTGAAACGGTCAAAATAATAACGTTTGAGGGAATGGATATCAATGTCAGGGTGATTGTAAAATAAAGATGCACCGGAGAGCATAAAAAAGATGTTCACGCTGGTATTTTCCCCCCAGACACCATTTGCATGCTGGTAAAGAAACGGAAGGTCTGCATACTGTGGTGTCGTATTGCAGATACATGCGAAGTGATATATGACAATGATCCATGCAGTTACACTTCGCATAAAATCGAAACTGTCAATTCTTTCTTTTCTCATAAAAACAAGACTCCTTTGAATAGATCATTTAATAGGGTTTCATTGTAGCACATTTTTTTTAATTTTTCTTTAAAATATTGAAAAACTTTCGACAAACAGACTTTTTATGCTATAATGGAAATAATTATGGCGATTACAGAAACTTCGTATAGAAAGATATCGGGATGATCACAGTTATAAAAATACAAAGCACAGGAGATGGGTTATGGAGCAGATGCAGGTAAAAGGAAAACAGAAATCATGGCGGTATGTGATGAGTCTGCTGCTTATGGCTGTTGCAGTCATTGCAGGGGGACAGAGGGTTTTAGCGGCCAACGCAGCAGATGCGGCAGTTACGCAGAAGAAACCGAAAGTGTACATGGAACAGACGGAAGTGACGATGTATCCGGCAACGACAAAGACGTTAAAACTGCATGGAGCTTCTTCAAAGTCGAAGATCAAGTGGTCAAGCAGCAGCAAGAAGACTGCAACGGTAAAAAGTTCCGGTAAAGTAACTGCGAAAGCACGGGGAACAGCAACGATCACAGCCACATATAAGAGTAAAGAATATACCTGTACCGCCAATGTTACCTATGGAACGCATAAGACTTCCGATGGAATGAAATATAAAGATACAGAGGGCAGTTTCGGACATACCGGACGATGGTTTAAAAAAAGTATTTCCGGTGGAAAGTATTATTTTACGAATACAGACGGAAGTGCAGTATATTTTAAAGTGACAGGCAGTAAATATGTGAATGTCAATTTCGTTTCAAAGATTTCAGCACAGACACCGTATTTTGCCTATTCTGTAGATGGTGGCAACATGAAACGTCAGCTGATCAGCAACAAAAAGATCAGTGTTGGCAATACTAAGACACATTATGTCCGCCTGGTCATTGATGCAATATCGGAAAATGAAAACCGCTGGGGAGAAGCGGGTGTCGGAATCAAGAGTATCAAACCGGTGACATCATCAGGAGCTGTAACGGCGATTACACCGCAGAACGATACGATCGCTTTTTATGGTGACAGTATCACACAGGGCGTCCGTGCCTTGAATATGGCATTGGCACCATCCGGTACAAGTGCTACCCACAGTTATGCATGGTATTGTGCGGATAAACTGAATATGGTGCCGTATTTTGCAGGTTATGGCGGCTCGGGAATCGCAGAAGCAGGATGTTTTAACAGTTTACATAATGCGATATCCTCGTTTTCCATGGGCAGGAAAGCTTCATCTTATGATGCAGATGTGATCGTATTTGAACATGGTACGAATGATGTACATACTTATGGAGATATATTTATCAATGAATACAAAAAAGCTTTGCAGATGGCACATAAAGCACATCCGAAGGCAAAAGTCATGGTGATCATACCATTTACACAGATCCATGCAGACGAGATCCGGAAAGCGGCGGCTCCATATAAGAAATGGTGTACTGTGATCGAAACGTCTTCGTGGCGGTTATCTTATACCGATGGTCTGCATCCGAATACTTCCGGTGCAAAGACAGCAGGAAAGAATCTGGCGAAAACAGTAGCTGCAAAGAGAAAGGCTTCATAAAACAGTCATGTTAGATGATTATGTTGTGGTAGATTTAGAAATGACAGGTCTGCACCCAAAGACAGATCATATATTAGAGATCGGGGCGGTCAAAGTAAGGGAAAAACAGATCGTAGATACATTTTCAGTACTGCTTAGACAGGATACACCAATCCCGGAGCAAGTCGTGGAACTGACAGGGATCACAGATGAAATGACAGCAGACGGACAGGATGCCGATAGAGCAGTCAGTGCGTTTTTAGAATTTGCAGAGGATCTTCCATGGGTGGGACACAATATCATTTTTGATTACAGCTTCATCAAACAGTGGGAAGTGAATCACCGGATCAAGAGAAACTGTTATGCAGTCGATACATTAAAGATCGCAAGGAAATGCCTTCCAAAAGAAATGAAAAAATCTCTGGAAGTCTTGCGTCAATATTATGGGATCGAACAGACAGCCATACACAGGGCATATGAAGATGCGGCTGCAACGCAGGTTTTATATGAGATCTTAGAGAGGGAGTTTTCGAAGAAAGAACCCGGACTGTTCCGGTCAAGGGAATTGCAGTGCCGTCTGAAAAGACAGACACCGGCAACTGCCCGGCAAAAAAATTACTTGAAGGATCTGACAGAATATCATAGAATAGTACTTGATGTTCCGGTGGAACGATTAAGCCGCAGTGAAGCTTCAAGACTGACAGATAAGATCATTGCACAGTATGGGAAACCGGAAGTTTCGGCAGTACCAGGGAAGAAAACGATTCGTCCATGACAAAAAGTGCATCGGTAATGTCCCGGATCTTTTCCGGTGTGTTCTGTTTTTGATATAACTCTGCAAGCAGCAGATAGATCTGACTGACATCCAGTGCAAGTGACATCGCATATTCTAAGATGGTGACCGCAGCATCAATACGGTCAAGTTCTACTTCACGTCTTGCATAAGCCAACAGTGTGGTAGTGAGCAGATGATAGTTCTCATCATAGGAACTAAGATCGGCTAAGTTCGCAGGACCATACATCAGCTTTAAGTCCGTATTTGTATACATGGACAGATTGATGATCTTTTGATCCGTAAGGTTTTGTAGAACAGTCTCACAGGAATAAAGTTCATCGTCCGCAAACTCTCCAACCGGAAGTGTATCTGTGGAAAATGACAGATAAGGCAGGGCAGAGATATCTTTTTTACGGGTAGCATTTGCCATACGTTCCCGCTCGAGAAATGCTTCATTGGCATTCTCCTGTGCCTCAGTACTTTTTTTCCGCTTGACGGCAAGCAGTGCTGTGAATAGAATAAAAGCAATTAAAAAAATAGGAACTCTCATTGTAGTGTGTCCTTTCTTAAAAATTATAATATAAAAATGAGGTGATCATATGTATAACTTTTTCAATCCAAAAAGAAAACGCATCATAGCAGGTGTGATCGCAGGACTGTTAGTCGTATCTATGTTAGTAACAGGTCTTGTATCCGTACTTAGCTAGTGCTTCTGTTACAAATATACAGAAATGCCGGATTTATGTCAAATATATTCGTGGATATGCATCTTGAAAAAAAGATGGTAAATGATTTAAAATGACAAATATGTATGAGGATATTTATAAATAGAACAGAGAGGAAGATAGAATGAAGAAATATATCAAACTGCTGCCCATATTGATCTTTGTATTTACAGCCGGATTTATCGGATATTCATTTACAACTGTAGATGCAGGTGAAAATGGTACAATTCCGGATACCGTATATATCGGTGATATTGATGTAAGTGGTATGACAAAGGAAGAAGCAGAAGATGCCTTAGATGCTTATGTGAACACATTGCAGAATACAACATTTACATTATCTGCCGGAACAAAGAATATACAGGTATCCGCAGAAGATTTAGGTGTCTGCGTTGCAAATACAGAAGTCGTGGAAGAAGCATTAAATCTTGGTAAAACAGGCAATCTGATTACACGTTATAAGGATAAGAAGGATCTTGAAAAAGAGCCGAAACAGTTTGATATCCTTTATGGTGTGGATGAGGATAAAGTAGAAACGCTATTAGGTGTCAATGCCGATAATCTGGATCAGGAAGCTGTCAACAGCGGATTGAAACGTGAAAATGGTTCGTTTAGTATTATCGAAGGTTCTGATGGGGTCGCTGTTAATGTGGAAGAGTCTGTAAAAAGCATTGAGGCATATATCAGTGATGAGTGGGACGGTGCAAATGCAACGATCGCACTTGAAACAGATGTGACAAAGCCACAGGGTACACCGGAAGAATTAGCAAAGGTAAAAGACTTGTTAGGATCTTTTAAGACGGATTTCAGTTCTTCTGCATCCGGACGTTACAAAAATGTACAGAATGGATGTGAGAAGATCAATGGAACGGTTTTATATCCGGGCGAGCAGTTCTCCGTATATAAAGCAGTCAGCCCGTTTGATGCAGAAAACGGTTATGAATTAGCCGGTTCTTATGAAAACGGTACAACCGTACAGACCTATGGCGGCGGTATCTGTCAGGTATCTACCACGTTATACAATGCTGTTATTTTAGCAGAATTACAGATCGATGAGCGGTTCAATCATTCCATGATCGTGAATTATGTAAAACCATCTATGGATGCTGCAATCGCAGGAACTTCAAAAGATCTTAAATTTACAAATAATACAGATGCACCGGTCTATATTGAAGGATATACAAGCGGTGGAATGCTTTACTTTAATATCTTTGGTGAGGAAACAAGACCATCGGACCGCAAGGTAAGTTATGTCAGTGAAACGATCAGCCAGACAAATCCGGGAGTATCCTTAAGGGCAGACGGTTCCCATCCGGTAGGTTATGTGGCACAGGTACAGAGTGCACATACCGGATATACAGCGAAATTATGGAAAGTTGTAACCGTAAATGGTGTGGAAGAAAGCCGGACAGAGTTCAACAGCAGCCGTTATAATGCATCAAGCAAGATCCTTGCAGTTGGCGTGGCAACAGACAATCCGGATGCAGCAGCACAGATCAATGCAGCGATCGCAAGTGGTGATGAAGCGACCGTACGTGCTGTAGCAGCCCAGTATTCCGGTGATGCGGCGGCAGCGGCAGCTGCACAGGCACAGTTAGAAGCACAGGCAGCAGCGGCTGCACAGGCGGCAGCCGAAGCACAGGCAGCAGCCGAGGCAAAGGCAGCTGCAGAGGCGCAGGCAGCAGCAGAAGCGCAGGCGGCAGCAGATGCAGCGGCGGCACAGGCAGCACAGGATGCGGCTAACCAGTAAGCGTAAAAATAGAACAAACATATAACTATGCAGGTGCAAGCTACAAAGCAGTGTGGCAGTAACGAAACTGCGCAGTTATGGAATAAAATGGAAAAAGGCTGTCTGTTACAGACAGCCTTGTGTTGCAGAATCCAAAGACGATAAAAGAGGTTTCGATGAAAGTTGGAAAATTACCGGAAAACGTATTAAAGCGTTCCGTTTTAAAACAAATTCATACAAAACGACCGGAAGTCTGTCAGGGGGCAGCAGTCGGAGAAGACTGTGCCGCCATTTGCTTAGCGGAAGATGAAATGCTGGTATTATCCACAGATCCGATCACCGGAACTGCGATCGATATCGGAAGTCTTTCTATTGCGGTAACGTTGAATGATCTTGCAAGTGCAGGAGCGGAGCCGGTTGGTGTGATGCTTACCGCCCTGCTTCCGGAAGATATCACAGAACAGCAGATACGGCAGATGATGCAGCAGGCGGAAAATGCCTGTGAGAGGTCAAATGTAGAGATCATTGGCGGTCACACGGAAGTGACAAAGGCAGTCAATGTACCGGTGATCACAGTGACCGGAGTCGGAAAGGTCAAAAAAGATGCGATGGTACGTACATCAGGTGCGAAACCGGGCATGGATATCGTGATGAGTAAATGGGCTGGTTTAGAAGGAACCGCCATTTTGGCAAAAGAAAAGCGGGAAGAACTTTTAAACCGGTTTTCAGAGAATTTTATTTTTCGGGCACAGAAGTTTGACCAGATGCTATCCGTAATACCGGAGGCTGCCACCGCCGTTAAGTCTGGCGTTGGTGCAATGCATGATGTCACAGAGGGCGGTATTTTTGGGGCACTCTGGGAGTTGGCAGAAGCATCTGGCGTCGGACTGGAAATTGAATTAAAGAAGATCCCGTTAAAACAGGAAACTGTGGAAATCTGTGAATTTTTCGGCATCAATCCATATGAACTGATCTCAAGCGGTGTCATGTTAATGGCAGCAAAAGACGGCAACCGTCTGGTGATGGAACTTGCAAAAGAGAATATATCGGCATGTGTGATCGGAAAAGCCACAGAAGGAAATGACAGGGTTCTGCTGAATGATGGGGAACGCAGATTTTTAGAACCACCGAAATCAGATGAATTGTATAAAGTGATCTGAAAATGAATTATGACATAAAGGAGCAGGGAAAATGCGAGAAAAAATATTGACTTTTATAGAAAAAAACAGCAGGATCGATGTAAAAGAATTAGCGATCGTCTTAGGAGTAGATGAAGCAGCAGTCATGAATGAGTTAGAAGAAATGGAAAATGAACATATCATCTGTGGATATCATACACTGATCAACTGGGAAAAGACAGGAATTGAAAAAGTAACTGCAATGATCGAAGTACGTGTAACACCGCAGCGTGGCATGGGATTTGATAAAGTGGCAGAACGTATTTATAACTATCCGGAAGTAGAATCTGTTTATCTGATCTCCGGTGGATTTGATTTCTTAGTAACTTTAGAAGGAAAAACATTACGGGAAGTTTCCCAGTTCGTATCTGATAAATTATCTACATTAGATTCTGTATTATCCACGAAAACAAACTTTATTTTAAAGAAATATAAAGATCATGGCACGATCATGGCAGAACCGACTAAAGATGAAAGGATGAAGATCGCACCATGAGAAATCCGTTGTCAAAAAGAATTGTAGAGATAGAACCGTCCGGTATCCGTAAATTCTTTGATGTTGTCAATGAAATGGAGGATGCAATTTCCCTCGGTGTCGGAGAACCGGATTTTGATACCCCATGGCATATCAGGGATGAGGGTATTTATTCCTTAGAAAAAGGAAGAACATTTTATACTTCCAATGCAGGATTAAAAGAATTAAAGGTTGAGATCGCAAAATACATGAACCGCAGATTTGACCTTACGTATGATTATGAGCATGAGATCATGGTCACAGTCGGTGGAAGTGAAGCAATCGACATTGCAATGCGCGCCATGTTAGATCCGGGAGATGAAGTGCTGATCCCACAGCCGAGTTATGTTTCCTATGTACCTTGTGCCGTTCTTGCAAATGGAATCCCTTCGATCATAGAGCTGAAGGCAGAAAATGAGTTCCGGCTGACAGCAGAAGAATTAGAAGCTGCGATCACACCAAAGACGAAATTATTAGTACTGCCATTCCCGAATAACCCAACAGGTTCCATTATGCGAAGAAGTGACCTTGAAGCGATCGCTAAAGTCATTCTTGAGCATGACCTGTTTGTATTGAGTGATGAGATTTATTCCGAACTGACTTATGGAGAGGAAGAACATGTATCGATCGCTTCTTTACCGGGGATGTGGGAGAGAACGATCACGATCAACGGATTTTCAAAATCCTATGCAATGACAGGCTGGCGTTTAGGTTATGCCTGCGGTCCCAGAGTCATTATTGAACAGATGTTAAAGATCCATCAGTTTGCGATCATGTGTGCTCCGACAACAAGCCAGTATGCAGCAGTTGAGGCATTGCGGAACGGGGACGAAGATGTGGCACAGATGAAGGAAGAATACGATGGCAGAAGAAGATATCTGTTACACCGTTTTAAAGAGATGGGATTGGAATGTTTTGAACCGTATGGTGCATTTTATATGTTTCCATCGATCCGAAAATTCGGCATGACATCAGAAGAATTTGCAACAAAGCTCTTAGAAGCAGAAAAAGTTGCCGTTGTACCGGGAACTGCATTTGGAGCAAGCGGAGAAGGCTTTGTCCGTATTTCTTATGCATATTCTTTAGATGATCTAAAGAAAGCATTAGAAAGAATCGAGAAATTTATTGTAACTTTGTAATTATCCAGAAGCCCTTGGAATTATAAAAATGGTTACTTCATGTATGTAAGCAGTTTTTATGATCTGTAAGTTTCTGACCGTAAGAAAGAGATATCATATGGCTAAGCTGAACATTGTATTATTTGAGCCGGAAATTCCGGCAAATACGGGAAATATCGGAAGAACCTGTGTGGCAACCGGAACAAGGCTGCATCTGATCGAACCGTTAGGTTTCCGTTTAAATGAAAAAGAGATTCGTCGTGCAGGCATGGACTACTGGCAGGATCTTGATGTGACAAGATATATCAACTGGGAAGATTTCTTAGAAAAAAATCCGGATGCGAAGATCTATATGGCAACTACAAAAGGAAAGCATGTGTATACAGAAGTGTCTTATGAACCGGACTGTTATATCATGTTTGGAAAAGAGAGTGCAGGAATACCGGAGGAGATTTTGATCGAACACCCAGAAGAGTGTATCCGTATCCCGATGATCGGGGAAACACGTTCCTTAAATCTTTCGAATTCCGTAGCTATTGTCTTATATGAAGCATTGCGTCAGAACCAGTTTGACCATATGAAACTTGAAGGAGAACTGCACCATCTGCACTGGAAGGAATAGAGGACAAAAAACATGGGAATCATTAAAGCCTGTAAATTAGTACATGAATATATCCGTCGGGATGAAGAAGGAAATGTAGAATCGATCCAGACCGCATTAAATGCAGTTGATCTTGATATCAAGGCAGGAGATTTTGTAGCTGTTTTAGGTCATAACGGCTCTGGAAAGTCTACACTTGCAAAACATATCAATGCGCTGCTTGAACCAAGTGAAGGGACATTGTTCGTAGATGGAAAAGATACAAAGGATTTAAAGTATCTGTATGATATCAGACGTGCCGCAGGCATGGTTTTCCAGAATCCCGATAATCAGATCATTGCAAGCGTCGTAGAGGAAGATGTAGGATTTGGTCCTGAAAATATGGGTGTTCCTACAAAAGAGATCTGGCAGCGGGTAGAAGAAAGCTTAAAATCCGTAGGAATGTTAAAATACCGGAATCATTCCCCGAACAAGCTTTCCGGTGGACAGAAACAGCGTGTAGCGATCGCAGGCGTGATGGCGATGGAGCCAAAATGCATCATTTTAGATGAACCGACTGCCATGCTCGATCCGGTAGGACGAAAAGAAGTATTGCAGGCAGTCCATACCTTAAATAAAAAGAAAGGTGTTACGATCGTTTTGATCACACACTATATGGAAGAAGTGGTAGACGCAGATTATGTCTATGTCATGGATAAAGGAAGTGTGGTCATGCAGGGAACACCAAGAGAGATCTTTTCACAGGTAGATACCCTGAAGGAACACCGGTTAGATGTACCGCAGATCACGCTGTTAGCAGACGAATTACGAAAAGCAGGACTTCCGCTTCCGAAGGGAATTTTAACAAGAGAAGAATTAGATGCCGAGTTAGTAGAGTTATATAGGAGAAAAGCATGTCAATCATTTTAGATAAGGTCAATTACATCTATAGTCCAAATACAGCTTATGAGATCAAGGCACTAAATGATATCAGCTTAAAGATCGAAGATGGACAGTTTATCGGGATCATCGGTCATACGGGTTCCGGTAAGTCTACATTGATCCAGCATTTGAATGGACTGATGAAGGCAACTTCCGGTGCGATTTATTTTAATGGCAGGGATATCTATGAAAACGATTATGATATGAAAGAACTCCGTACCAAAGTCGGACTGGTTTTTCAGTATCCGGAACATCAGCTTTTTGAAACAACAATCTTTGATGATGTCTGCTTTGGACCGATGAATCAGGGGTTAGACAAAAATAAAGCAGGACTTCGGGCATTTGAAGCATTAAGAAGTGTCGGAATGCCGGAAGACCTGTATTATCAGTCACCATTTGATCTCTCCGGTGGACAGAAACGCCGTGTGGCGATCGCAGGAGTGCTTGCAATGAAGCCGGAAGTGCTGATCTTAGATGAGCCGACAGCGGGCTTAGATCCAAAAGGCAGGGATGAGATCTTAGATCTGATCGCAAAGATGCATAAGGAACGGAAGATCACAGTGATCTTAGTATCCCACAGCATGGAAGACGTAGCAAAATATGTGGAGCGTATTATTGTAATGAATGATGGCTCTGTGATGTTTGATGGGACACCGGGCGAAGTCTTTTTACATTACAAAGAATTAGAGCAGGTCGGACTTGCAGCTCCACAGGTAACATATCTGATGCATGGACTAAGTGAGAAGGGCATACCGGTCGATCTGAATGCAACTACAGTAGAAGAAGCAAAGAATAGTATTCTTAAGGCATTTAAGTAGAAGGAAGAACTATGTTAAGAGATATTACATTAGGTCAGTATTATCCGGCAGATTCCGTTATCCATAAATTAGATCCGCGGGTGAAACTGATGGCGACACTTGTCTATATCATGTCATTATTTACTTTTCGCGGGGCAGCCGGATTTATGTTAGCAACGGTATTTATGATCGTTGTGATACGCTTATCAAAAGTGCCATTTTCCTATATGGTAAAGGGTTTAAAGACAGTCATTATCTTAATGGCGATCACGGCTGTATTCAATCTGTTTTTAACACCGGGCGAAGAAGTATTAGTACACTTCTGGAAATTAACGATCACTATGGAAGGTCTGAAAAATGCTGTATTTATGTTAGTACGTCTGATCTATCTGATCGTAGGAACTTCCGTCATGACGCTGACTACGACACCGAACCAGCTGACAGACGGGTTAGAAAAAGCATTGATGCCATTGTCTAAATTAAAAGTGCCGGTACATGCGATCGCAATGATGATGTCGATCGCACTGCGTTTTATACCTATTTTAATAGAAGAAACAGATATTATTATGAAAGCACAGATGGCAAGAGGTGCTGATTTTGAAAATGGAAATATCATAAAACGTGCCAAAAATATGGTGCCGTTATTAGTGCCATTATTTGTCAGTGCATTCCGGCGGGCAGATGATCTTGCCATGGCAATGGAAGCAAGATGTTACATTGGCGGAGAAGGCAGAACGAAGATGAAACCGTTACACTACCAGAGCAGGGATTATCTTGCATACCTGTTTCTGATCGTATATTTTGCAGGGATCATTTTACTGCGGATATTTTTAGCTTAGCCGGCAGATACCAGCTGTCTGTGCATAGGGATCTTAGTGGCAGATCAGGATCAGATGGAGTGCAAAAAGAAGGAGGATGCAGCTATGCGGGTATGCCTTACCGTTGCTTATGATGGGACAAATTATCATGGCTGGCAGGTGCAGCCAAATGCGATTACGATAGAGTCTGTGTTAAATCAGGCTCTTTCTGATTTATTAAAGGAAGAAATCACCGTTACCGGTGCAAGCCGGACAGATGCCGGGGTACATTCTTTAGGAAATGTGGCAGTTTTTGATACAGATACTAAGATTCCGGCAGAAAAGATCTCTTATGCCTTAAACCAGCGGCTGCCGGAGGATATTGTCGTGCAGGAGTCAAAAGAAGTACCTTCTTCTTTTCACCCAAGACATTGTAACAGCAGAAAAACATATGAGTACCGGATCTTAAACCGTACCTTCCGTGATCCGACAAAGCGGTTAGATACTTATTTTTATCATCATAACATAGATATCGACCGTATGAAAAAGGCGGCACAGTATCTTGTCGGAGAACATGATTTTAAGAGTTTCTGTTCGATACATGCAGTTGTGGAAACAACGGTACGGACGATTTATGCGATCGACGTGGAAAGAGAACATGATGTGATCGGTATCCGGATCACCGGAAACGGATTTTTGTATAATATGGTACGGATCATAGCCGGAACACTGATACAGGCAGGATGTGGCATGATAGAACCGGAAGATGTAAAAGAAATTTTAGAAGCAAAAGATAGGAGCATGGCAGGACCGACAGCACCGGCATGTGGTCTTACGATGATCGGGATCACGTTTTTAGATTAGACGAATGGAGTTTTTATTATGGCGTTTACCCATTTACATGTGCATACAGAGTACAGTCTGTTAGACGGCTCGAATAAAATAACAGAATACGTTGCAAGAGTAAAAGAATTAGGTATGGATTCGGCAGCAATCACCGATCATGGGGTAATGTATGGTGTGATCGATTTTTATAAAGCAGCAAGAGCAGCCGGTATCAACCCGATCTTAGGCTGTGAAGTGTATGTTGCACCAAATTCGCGTTTTGACCGGGAAACGACGCATGGGGAAGACCGGTATTACCATCTTGTACTCTTAGCAGAAAATAATACCGGCTACAGCAATCTGATCAAGATCGTGTCAAAAGGATTTGTGGATGGATATTATTATAAGCCGCGTGTAGATATGGAAGTATTAGAAACGTACCATGAGGGCATCATAGCATTAAGTGCCTGCCTTGCCGGAGAAGTCCAGCGGTATCTGGTGCGCGGACTCTATGAAGAAGCAAAGCAGACGGCTTATAAATACCAGAACTGTTTCGGAAAAGGCAATTTTTTCTTAGAACTGCAGGATCATGGAATTGATAAACAGCAGGTCGTAAACCAGCAGCTTTTGCGTATGTCAAAAGAAACCGGCATTGAGTTAGTTGCAACAAACGACGTGCACTATACCTATGAAGAAGATGCAGAACCGCATGATATCTTACTCTGTTTACAGACCGGTAAGAAGTTAAGTGACGAGAACCGTATGCGTTATGAGGGCGGGCAGTATTATGTCAAATCAGAAGAAGAAATGAAGCAGTTATTTCCCTATGCGCTGGAAGCATTAGAAAATACGCAGAAGATCGCTGACCGCTGTCATGTTGAGATTGAATTTGGTAAGACAAAACTGCCGGATTTTGCGGTGCCGGAAGGCTATACGACCTACGGTTATTTAGAAAAACTCTGCTATGACGGATTAAATGAACGTTATGGGGATAAAGCGGATACTTTAAGGGAACGATTAGAATATGAGTTAAAAGTCATCAAGGATATGGGATATGTGGAATATTTCCTGATCGTATGGGATTATATCCATTTTGCAAGGGAACAGGGCATTATGGTAGGTCCCGGACGAGGAAGTGCTGCCGGAAGTTTAGTTTCCTATACAACAGGTATCACAAATATCGATCCGATCCGTTATCATCTGATCTTTGAGCGTTTTTTAAATCCGGAACGAGTATCCATGCCCGATATCGACGTGGATTTCTGCTTTGAACGCAGGCAGGAAGTGATTGATTATGTTATTCAGAAATACGGAAAAGACTGTGTGACACAGATCGTAACGTTTGGTACGTTAGCCGCAAAAGGTGTGATCCGTGATGTCGGCCGTGTGATGGATCTTCCCTATTCTTTTGTCGATATGATCGCAAAGAATATTCCGAATGAACTCGGTATCACGATTGAAAAAGCATTAAAAATGAATCCCGAACTGCGGAAATTGTATGAAACAGATGAAAGTGTCAAGCGTCTGATCGATATGTCGAAACGATTAGAAGGTCTGCCAAGACATACATCGATGCACGCTGCCGGAGTCGTGATCTCACAGAAGCCGATGGACGAATATGTACCGCTATCGCGCGGTTCTGACGGAATGATCACGACGCAGTTTACGATGACGACGATCGAAGAATTAGGACTGTTAAAAATGGACTTTTTAGGTCTTAGGACGCTGACTGTGATCCAGAATGCGGTAAAAATGGCAGAGCGGAATTATGGCGTTACGATCGACATTGACCAGATTGATTTTGATGATAAAGCTGTCCTTGCTTCTTTAGGAACCGGAAAGACAGAAGGCGTGTTCCAGTTAGAAAGTGCCGGTATGAAAAACTTTATGAAAGAGTTAAAACCGCAGAATTTAGAAGATGTGATCGCGGGGATCTCTTTATACCGTCCGGGACCTATGGATTTTATCCCGGCTTATATCCGCGGCAAGAACAGCACAGGTCAGATCGTATATGACTGCCCGCAGTTAGAGCCGATCTTAGCACCGACATATGGCTGTATCGTCTATCAGGAACAGGTTATGCAGATCGTTCGTGATCTTGCAGGCTATACATGGGGACGGAGTGACCTTGTACGTCGTGCGATGTCTAAGAAAAAACAGGCAGTCATGGAGCAGGAGCGTAAGAATTTCGTCTATGGAAATGAAGCGGAAGGCGTACCGGGCTGTGTTGCAAACGGGATCGATGAGGCAGTTGCAAATAAGATCTATGACGAAATGATCGATTTTGCAAAATATGCATTTAACAAGTCCCATGCGGCAGCCTATGCAGTCGTATCTTACCAGACTGCATATCTGAAATATTATTATCCGGTAGAATATATGGCTGCACTGATGACTTCTGTACAGGATAATACGACAAAAGTTTCCGAGTATATCTTAACCTGCCGGAGAATGGGAATTACGATCCTTCCACCGGATATCAACGAAGGTGAAGGAGGATTTTTAGCAACCGATAAACAGATCCGTTATGGACTTTCTGCGATCAAGAGCGTCGGAAAACCAGTGATCGATGCAATCTTAGAAGAAAGAAAGCAGAGGGGAGCTTTTACGTCCCTGAAAGATTTCCTGACGAGAATGAGTGGCGGTGAAGTCAATAAGCGTACAGTTGAAAATTTTATCAAGGCAGGGGCACTTGACGGTTTAGATGGTAACCGCAGACAGAAGATGATGGTATATGCTTCGATTTTAGACAGTATCCATCAGGAAAAGAAAAATTCCATGGCAGGTCAGATGACATTATTTGATATTGCGGCAGAAGAAGATAAAAAAGAATTTGAGATCACCATGCCGGATATCGAAGAATATGATAAAGAAACATTGCTTGGCTATGAAAAAGAAGTTTTAGGGATCTATGTCAGTGGACATCCATTAGAAAAATATGAAGAAAAGTGGAGAAAGAACATCACAGCAACGACTGCAGATTTCCTGTTAGATGAAGAAACCAAAGCGGCAAAGATCAAAGACGGTGCAACCGTAATGATCGGCGGTATGATCACTGAAAAAACGATCAAATATACCAAGACAAATCAGGCAATGGCATTTATCACGGTCGAAGATCTGCTTGGTACGGTAGAAGTTATCATATTCCCGCGTGACTTTGAAAAAAATCAGGCACTGCTGCAGGAAGATGCAAAAGTATTTATCCGGGGCAGGGCAAATGTCGAGGAAGAAAAAAACGGCAAACTGATCTGTGAAAGAGTCTATGCATTTGATGCGGCAAAAAGAGAACTGTGGATACAGTTTTCAGACAAGCAGGCATTTGAGGAAAAAGAGGACGAATTGTATCATCTGATCGCAGATTCGGACGGAGGAGACCAGGTCGTGATCTATCTTTCTGCCGAAAAAGCAATGAAACGCCTGCCACCGAGCAAAACAGTATGTATTGAGGAAGGTCTGTTAAACACTTTGACGAAGAATTTTGGTGAAAAAAACGTAAAAGTTGTAGAAAAGGCTATTGAAAACAGATAATAAAGATATTAAAATAAAATAGATTAGGAAAAAGTGGTTTGAGTTACTGAATAGTTACAATTCGGGATAAATAGAGGAGGAATTTTGAAATGGCAAAGGAAATCAAAACGATCGGTGTATTAACCAGTGGTGGTGATGCACCAGGTATGAACGCTGCGATCCGTGCAGTTGTTCGTGAAGCATTGGGAAAGGGTTTAAAAGTAAAAGGAATCAAGAGAGGATATGCGGGTCTTTTACAGGAAGAGATCGTTGATATGGAAGTAAGAAGCGTATCCGATACGATCCAGCGGGGTGGTACGATCTTACAGACAGCACGCTGTAAAGAATTTACAACAGCAGAAGGCCAGCAGAAAGGTGCAGAGATCTGTAGAAAACATGGCATTGATGGTGTGATCGTTATTGGTGGGGACGGTTCTTTCCGGGGTGCACAGAAGTTAGCAGGACTTGGCATCAATACGATCGGACTTCCGGGAACGATCGATCTTGATATTGCATGTACAGATTACACGATCGGATTTGATACAGCCGTTAATACAGCCATGGAGGCGATTGATAAAGTACGTGATACTTCTACATCACATGAGAGATGCAGTATCATCGAAGTCATGGGACGTGGAGCAGGTTATATTGCTCTGTGGACAGGCATTGCAAACGGAGCGGAAGATATCCTTCTTCCAGAGAGATATGATTATGACGAGCAGAAATTAGTCAACCATATCATCGAGAACAGAAAACGCGGTAAACAGCACCATATCATCATCAACGCAGAAGGTATCGGACATTCTTCTAGTATGGCAAAAAGAATTGAAGCTGCAACCGGAATCGAAACAAGAGCAACGATCTTAGGACATATGCAGCGTGGTGGAAGCCCGACCTGTAAAGACCGTGTTTATGCATCTATCATGGGTGCCTATGCAGTTGACCTTCTTTGCAAAGGAGCTACAAACCGCGTTGTGGCATACCGTGGCGGGGAATTTGTAGATTTTGATATTGATGAAGCACTTGCAATGAAAAAGGATATTTCTGAATATCAGTTTGAGGTTTGTAAGAATCTTTCTATCTAATATTATTATTTACAGCTAATGTAAAGCATTGCGTCTGACTCGTCGTGCTTGCACGTAAGAGGCAGAAGTAATGTTTTACATGATACTGCGAATAATATTAACCAGATAGAATATATAGAGATGTTCATAGAGCTGTCACTGGCAGCTCTATTTTTGTAAATCATGGCAATGACCAAGGGAGAAGATATGGGAAAAAAGAAATGCAGCCTGATATTCATCTGTCTGCTTGCAGCAGTACTATGCAGTGCCTGTGGGAAAACATCAGAAAGCTATTCGGGCTATGCAAAGGCAGATTATACAAAGATTACCTTATATTCAGATGTCAGTTTCTGGGAACCGCCACTCTGGGATACAACAGAAGGAACGGTCACCGGAGATATTTCAGCAAAAACAGGTGTGACAGTAGATGTGGAAGTGCCGACACAGGAGGCAGATACCCGTTTAAAACTAAAGATCATTGATGATGAACTGCCGGATGTCATGGCGGTTACCGATGAAACAACGATCAACCAGCTGATCACTTCCGGTAAAGTCTTTCGCATGGATGAATTTTTTGAAACTTATAAACCAGATTCACATATTCTAAAGCAGTTTCCGGAAGATGTGAAAAAGGAACTGATAAAAAGGGATGGGGCATGGTATGTACTGCCGAGCCATATCAATTCCAAAGATGCGAGGAATATCTGGAAACCATGCATCGACTACTGGAATGATGTGGCAGAATACAGTGATAACAATACGATCATCTGGAATAAACATCTGTTAGGACAGTTAGGGATCAGAGAAGAAGAATTAGATACCGAAGAAGGTGTATTAGCTGCTTTTGAGAAAGCAAAAAACAGCGGGATCACAGTCGATGGAAAAGACATCATACCGCTGATCTTAGATGGAAAAGCCTATCAGGATCCTTCCTTAAAATATTTAGAGGGGACATTTGGCGCAGAATGGGTAGATGAAAATGGCAATTATAAAGACATCATCTTACAACCGGAAACGAAAGAAGCCCTAAAATTTATCCATACCGCACTGCAGAAGGGGTATCTGACTGCCGACAGCCTGACCTTGGAAAATATGCAGGTCAAAGAACTGATCGCGAGTGGAAGGCTGCTGTGTTTTATCGGTAATGCTGCAAATACATCAGCAAGTGAAGAGGACTGGTTTTCGACCGGTGCGATCATATCTTCGGAAAATAAGACACCGGTACTTGGAATCGAGATGGAGGCTTCTACAGGCTGGATGCAGATCTTGATATCAAAAGACTGTAAGAGTCCGAGGAAAATAGCAGACTGGATCGATTATATGACAAGTGAAGAAGGAATGCAGTTGTGTTTTTTCGGACATGAAGGAGAAGATTATACGATCGATGAAAAAGGCATGATCCACCGGACAGAAAAACGCAAAGATGCAGAAGCAAATTACAGCAGTACCGGAATCGGGGCATGGTGGCTGTTTGAAAATCTTGCATGGAGAAGAAGCGTTTCACCGGCAGATGAAGAATATGGAAATATCCAGCTGGCATACGGAAGTGATCCTAGAACCATCCGCTATGATCTGTCATTACTCATGTTTCCGGCTGACCTGATCGCAGCAGACAGTGAAGAAGGGAAGATCGAGCAGGAGATCAAGACATTTAAAGAAAAGCAGATCTTAGTCACGGTCTTAGCAGAAACCGATGAGCAGTTTGAAATGGAATATAAAAAACTGATCGACGGCTTATATGAGCGTGGAATAGAGGATATTGATGCATTAAAGAATGAAGCATATCAGAAAAATTGTGAAGATTATCAGACTTCCATACAAAAGGTAAATTAGCAGAAAGGAAAAAAGATGATAGGAGAAAAGGTCAAAAGCAGTCTGTTCCTGCAACTGATCGGATTAGCGGCAGGACTGATATTGATCTTATGTATCGGACTGTTAGTCACAGGTTTATATATCAAAGATACATTACGCAGTAATACTTTAAACCTGAACGATAAATTGATGCTTCAGATGGAAAGTAATCTTGAAGAATATTATAATTCCATGCGGTCGATCGCTATGACAGTAACGTATTCGCCGACGGTAAAAGATTATTACCGGCAGGACGAAAAAGGCAGGATCATGGAACGTGAAGAAGTAGCAGCCGTATTTTCTAATGCACTGTTGTTAGAGGAAAGTATTTCCGGTATTTACCTTTATGATATGTCCATGGAAAAAATCGCAGAAGTCGGTAAGGATATTGGAGATGAAGGAATCAATGCCGGCATCAGTGAAGATATCCGGTATGGAAATGCATTTTACTTAAATCAGCTTGGGATTCCATATTATCTCATCAGTTTTCCGGTATATGATATTGAATATACGGAGTATGGAAAACAGATCGGCACATGTTTATTTTTGATGAAAACAGATGGACTACAAAAATTGCTAGAAGATACACAGGCAACACCGCATACAGAAGTCTATCTGATCGATGCAAAGAACCAGATCTTAGGAAATATCAGTGAACAGGAATTGACAGAACTTCCGGCAGATATGATGCGTAACAGCAATACCTATCAGGTTAGAACATCTGACGTAAAAATGACGGGCTGGCGGGTGGTCAGCAGGATACCGGAAGATGAGATGAAGCAGGAATTAAAAGATAATATGAAAGTGACGAACTATGCATATATCTTAGCAATACTGTTGTTAGCGTTTCTGATCGGTTTTTGTTATTTTCATATTCTTAACAGGATACATAAGGTAGACCGGTTTATCAGCCAGATCGCAGAAGAACCGGAATTAAGGATGCAGGAAGAAGGAAACGATGAAATCGGAAAAGTTGTCCATAACTTAAACCGGATGTTAGATGAACGTGAGAAGATGAATCAGGAGATCTTAACTTCGCAGACAAAAATGTACGAGATGGAGATCTCCAAACGTCAGGTACAGATCATGGCGCACCAGAATCAGATCAATCCGCATTTTTTGTATAATACATTTGAATGTATCCGCTCGATGGCATTATATTATGATGTAGAGGATATTGCAGAGATCACGATGGCATTATCTAATGTGTTCCGGTTTGCAGTAAAAGCAGAAAATATCGTTACCGTTGAAGACGAGATCAACTATATGAGAGAGTATGCAAAGATCATAGATTACCGTTTTATGGGAAAGATTGAAGTCCATATCGATGCAGAGGAAGAAGTTTTAAAAAAACCGGTGATCAAACTGATGTTACAGCCTTTAGTGGAAAATGCAGTTTTCCATGGGTTAGAGCAAAAGATCGAAGAAGGCGAAGTCGACGTATCGATCCGGAGGACAGGTGTATCCCATATGTTATTTGTGATCGAGGATAATGGCTGTGGGATTGAACCGGCAAAAGTTGTCTGGCTTAGAAATACCTTAGGCACAAATTTAAACCGTAAGGGGATTGGTATTTCAAATATCTACCAGCGGTTAAAGCTGTTTTATGAAGAAGATGTCAAGTTTGAGATCGAGAGTAAAGTCGGAGAAGGTACAAGGATCACGATCATTATACCGGATAATGTGAAGGAGGTAGGACATGAGCATGCATAAGGTATTTATTGCAGATGATGAAGCATGGATCATTGTTGGAATGAAGAAACTGATCGAAAAATCTGAACTGCCATTTAAAGTAGTCGGCGAAGCCTGTAATGGTGTAACAGCATTAGAAGAAATGGAAAAGAAAAAGCCGGATGTCCTTTTTTCCGATATCCGTATGCCTGGTTATAACGGTCTTGGACTGCTTGAGGAGATGCAGAAAAGAGGGATTTTGGCAAAAGTCGTATTTATCAGCGGCTATGCAGAATTTGAATATGCACAGAAAGCCGTTGAATTACATGCCTATGATTATCTCTTAAAACCGGTCAAACAGGAAAAACTCAATCAGGTATTAAGCAGAATCCATGAAGAATTGGGTGGAGATATCGAAAGAGATGAGGAAGAAGAAGTAAGTTTAACAGTCATGCAGCAGATCATCAGCGAGATACAGGAACGTTATACGGAAAATATCACACTGACTGAATTAGCAGAAACCTATAAGATCAGTACAGGACATTTAAGTAACCTGATCAAGCGGGAGTTAAAGTTGTCATTTTCAGAATATATCGCAGCCAGACGCATCCAGAGGGCAAAGGAATTGTTAGGAGATGATACGCTTTCTATTGAACAGATTGCCGGAATGGTCGGGTACAAAGATTATTTTTATTTTACGAAGGTGTTTAAAAAAGTGGCGGGTGTTTCGCCGAGCAAATATAGGAAGATGTGATGATTTAAAGTTGACTTTCTATACGTTGTACTTCACAGCTAACTTCCCATACATTCGCAATCCCGCACTTCGTGCTTCAAAGCTTGCTACGCAAGCGGATTGCTCATTAGTGGGAAGTTACTGCTTCGCAGTACAATTTAAAGCATTGTATCTGACTCTTACGTGCAAGCACGACGAGGCAGACACAATGCTTCAAATTAGCTGTGAAGCGTAAGCCTGGCAAAAAATAGTACCAAAAAAAGAAAAATAATACATATGTTTTTACAAAAACAACCTCTATAATATATGCTATATGACAAATAACTGTGTGATAGAGGTTTTTACTATGCATTTTTCCGTATATCTGTACAGCAAAAGCAGCTATACCACAGGATCAAAAAGGAGAAAGGGAGATAAGCAAAAATGCAGCGAAAAAAAGTATTACAAAGAGCGTTTGCAGCAAGCCTTACAGCAGCCATGTGCATCACTTCCCTGCCAAGTGCAGGTCTTGAAGCAGTATGGGCAAAAGGTGTGGCAGCAGAACGTGAAGATGCATCCATCGTATATTTCGTGGATTGCGGAGATTATGTAGTAGGTACCGTCAATGATGGGGAGCAGTTGGGAACCCATAACAGTGTGACCGATCAGGTGTACGGAGAAGATCCGACTACCGGTTATCAGTGGGGGATTGTCGATGTTGAGGAAGAATTAGTTGGAAATGGATCAAGAAAAAATGGAACTGCTCCGGAAGGAAAGGGTATTGCAACAGCAAATACATGGGCAATGGAACAGTTAGGCGATGCTAATAAAGATTATCCTGCAGAAAACACCTTCCGTTATTCTAAGAATTTTTCGGAAAAAGGAATTGAAGAACGTTATGTAGATTATGCATTCGAATTAGAAGCAGGCAGCTATGAGATTACAGTCGGATGTAGCAATGTCTGGAGGTGTGCAGATTCTCCGGTGATCACAACCGAAGTTTCCGGAACAAAGACAGTTTTACGGGAGGGCTTTAGTGTACCGGATGGTGGAACAGCAAGTGCCACAGGAACTGTGACATTAACAGAAGATGCAGAACTTACATTAGATGTACGTGGAACAGGAGCTGATAACCTGTGTGCCTGTGTATCTTCTATTCTGATCAAATCCGTAAAAACAGGTGAAACAGAAGATGAAAAGAAGGTCAGAAAAGATAAAGAAGCATTAACTTTAGCAGAATCTGTCAAGGAAGATATCACATTACCAACGACCGGTGAGAATGGCAGCAGTATTACATGGAGAAGTTCTAATGATGCAGTGATCTCATCTGCAGGAAAAGTAACAAGACCGACAGATGGCAAAAACGTAAAAGTTACCCTGACAGCAACGATCACTTCAGGAGAAGTTAGTGATACAGCAGAATTTGAGGTAGAAGTCATTGCCGAAAAAGTCCCAGCACCGGTAGACAGAGATGACAACCGTATCGTATATTTTGTTGACTGCGGTGACTATATAGTAAGTACTGTCAGCAAAGGCGATCAGTTTGGAACCCATAACAGTGTGACCGATCAGGTTTACGGAGAAGATGAAGTGACCGGTTATAAATGGGGTATCGTAGATGGTGAAGAATTAGTTGGAAATGGATCAAGAAAAAATGGAACTGCTCCATCCGGTAAGGGTGTATTTACTGCCAATACATGGGCATATGAGCAGAATACAGCAAATACCGATTATGAAAAAACGACTTCAAACCGTTATACGAAAAACTTCTGGGAAAAAGGAATTAATGAGCGTTTCTTACAGTACAAATTCCAATTAGAAGATGGTAAATATGAAGTGTATGTATGTTGTACAGATCCATGGGGCTGTTCAAAAACACCAAATGTATACTTAAATTATGGAACTGATAAACAGGTAACTGTAAAAGAAGCCTTAAATGCATCTGCAACAGAAATTGCAAAGACTGTATATGAAGTGAAAAATGGAGAACTGACAGTTGATGTACGTGCAACAGGAGATGATAACAAAGCAATCAACTTAGCTTATATCTTAATCCGTCAGTACAAAGAACTGACACCGGAAGAAGCAGAAGCAGATGCAAAAAAACGTGTTGCAAATGATTATGCAGCACTGACATTAGAAAATACAGATGTCACTTCTGATCTGGAATTGGCAACAGAGGGAGCCAATGAAACAACGATCACATGGGAGTCATCAAATGAAACATTATTATCCCATACAGGAAAAGTAACAAGACCGAAAGCCGGAGAAAAAGATACAAACGTAACTTTGACAGCAACTGTATCTTATGGTGGATATTCACAGTCAAAGAAATTTGAAGTAACTGTTCTTGCAGAAAGTGATATTACAGAATTAAATGAGTTTGCACTTTCTGATATTGAATTAACAGATGATTATTATGTTCAGGTAACAGAGAAGGATGTAGAATTTTTAAATAAATTCGATCCAGACCGTCTGCTTTACAATTTCCGTCTGACAGCAGGTTATACGGCAGCACAGATCGCAGATGGAAGATTTGATTTCAATAAAGATGGTGTTTATGCAAAAGCATCCTATAACGGATGGGAGAACAGCCGTATAGGTGGACATACGTTAGGACATTATTTAGCAGCAGTTGCACAGGCATCTGCAAATGGATATGGTGATGTAGAAGGTGAAGATGGCAAGACGATCGATGAAAGATTGAATTATCTGATCGATGAATTACAGGATTGTCAGGATAAATTAGGCAGCGGATTTATCTTTGGTGCAACCTTAGCAAGCCAGAGTGATCCGGAACGTCAGTTTAATCTCTTAGAAGCAGGCGATACCAGAGATACATGGGTACCATGGTATACAATGCATAAGATCATGAATGGTTTGGTAGAAACCTATAAATATACCGATAATCAAACAGCTTTAGAAGTTGCAGAGAAGCTTGGAGAATGGATATATAACCGGACTTCGAAATGGAACAGTACGATCCAGTCAAGAGTATTAGGTGTCGAGTATGGCGGTATGAATGACTGCTTATATGAACTTTACAAATGTGCAAAGAATACAGGTTATGCAAATACAGATCATTTTGCAGCAGCAGCACACTGGTTTGATGAAGATAGACTCTTTGAACTGGTGTTATCCGGCAAGAGCAATGTATTAAACGGACGCCATGCAAACTGTACGATTCCGAAATTTATCGGAGCTTTAAACAGATACCGTGCATTAAACGGAGAAGAAGATGTAGATAAATATCTTGCGTATGCAGAGAGCTTCTGGAATTTATTGATCAGCAAACATACCTATATTACTGGTGGAAACAGCGAATGTGAATTTTTCGGTGCAGATAATGTCTTAGATGCAGAGCGTTCCCACTGTAACTGTGAAACCTGTAATACACATAATATGTTAAAACTGACCAGAGAGTTATACCGTATTACCGGTGATAAGAAATATGCAGACTACTATGAAACTACATTTATCAATGCGATCATGGCATCTGTCAATGAAGATACCGGTATGACTACGTATTTCCAGCCGATGGCAACTGGATTCTTTAAAGTATACTGTAATGCAGACCTTGAGAAAAACTATTTCTGGTGCTGTACCGGAACAGGTCTTGAGAACTTTACAAAACTTGGTGACAGTTTCTACTTCTATTCAAGAGATAAACTGATCGTAAACCAGTATACAAGCTCAAAAGTAACATGGAATGCGAAGAATATCATGTTAGTACAAGATAGTGATATTCCAGACAGTGAACAGACAAAATTTACGGTAAAACTGTTAAATGGAGCAGGCAGTGCAGACATGGATCTTCGCTTAAGAGTTCCTGACTGGGCAGCAGCGGCACCTACTGTCAAAGTAAATGGAACAGCCGTAAATGTGACAGCAAGCAACGGATATCTCTCCATTAACAGAACATGGAAAGACGGGGATACTGTAGATGTCACACTTCCTATGGAGATTAAAGCATACACACTTCCTGATAATGCAGGAAAAGTATATGGATTTAAGTATGGACCGATTGTTTTAGCAGCAGAACTTGGCAGAGATGATAAGATGGGCACTTACCAGATCGGTGTACAGTGTGATGTCTGCAAGACAAAGATTGTAAACGGTCAGGAAAGAACAGCTACGAATGGCTACGGTTCTACTTCCAATCAGGGAACCTTAAGCTCGGAAACACTGAATATGACAGATGATATTTCTGTAGCAGAATTTCTTGAAAATATTGAAAACTACTTAGTCAAAGATGAAAAAGAACTGAAATTTACATTGACAGGTACCGACTGGGGCGGAGATGAAGATTTGGTATTTGTTCCATATTACCGTATTAACGATCAGCGTTATGGTATTTACTGGCTGTTCGCAGGATCAGATCCTGCAGAAGTACAGGCACGTATCTTAGAGGCAAAGAAAGCCGGAAGAGATGCAAATGTTTACTTAGAAGGCGTTGGTGTTGGTTACGGAACACAGACAGAAGGAAATGAAAAATATTATCCACATATGCAAGAAACAGGCGAAGGTTCTGTTGGTGATATGAGTATTCTGACACGTTATGCAAAAGCAGGCGGCAGTTTCTCTTATCTCTTTAAGATCGATCCGGATAAGACGAACTATATCAACTGCCAGTATGCAAAAGCAGATAATGGCAAGACCATGGTGATCAAAGTTGGTGATACCGTTGTGGCAAAAGATACTTTAGATTACAGCGGGGATGACAAGATCTATACCGTACAGTATGAGATCCCGAAAGAAGCCATCGCAACCGCAGAAGATTATGCATATACCGATGAAACCACAGGAGAAGCAGGAACCAAAAAAGTAATCCGTATTTCCTTTAGTGGAAGTGATGATGCAGCATCTCCGGCATTAAATGTATCTGTTTATACCAGCACAAATTATGATGATAATGCAGGTATTACAGCGATCACATCAGATATCGGAACCATTACAAAGGCTTCTGAAAATGCATATACATTAGAAGTACCGGCAGATACAAGACAGGTACAGTTAAAGACAACACTTGCAGATAAATTTGGTCTGTTATATATCAATAAAATATTAACCGATGATACAAAAGCAAAAGCAATCAGTATCAGCTCCGATGAAACCGTTGTAGATCTTTTAGTTTATGCAGAAGACCATACCACAAGTGCAGCATATACCTTGACGATCAAGAAAGCAGCCGGCACAGGTAACGGAGGCAATGGCGGAAATAATGGAAACGGTGGAAATGGTGGAACGACAGATCAGCCATCTAACCCGGGTACAGGTGGAGGCAGCACAGGAACAGGAACCGGAACAGGCGGCAGTACTTCCGATACGACTGTAACACTGGCAGCAACAGCACCGACAGCAGAAAGTATCATGGCAGATAATTCTGCAATTCCTTCTAAGAAATCAGAAGAAGCTAAGAATGCGAAATACAGCATCTTAAAAGCAAGTGCAGTAGCAGCAGGCAAGAAGTCTAATAAGATCAAATGGAGTAAGATGAAAAATGCCGATGGCTATGTTGTATTTGGCGCACTGTGCAATACCAAGAGCAGGAAATACAGCTATCAGGTATTAGAGATCATTGAAAAGAATACAACAACCTCTTATACACATAAGAACTTAAAGAAGGGAACTTATTACAAATACATTGTTCAGGCATACAAGATGGTAGATGGCAAGGCAGAAATCCTTGCAACATCAAAGACCATGTATTCTGCAACAACAGGCGGCAAATATGGTAATGCAGGTTCTATAAAATTAAATAAGAAAAAAGTAAGCCTTAAGAAAGGCAAGTCTGTGAAATTAACAGCAACGATCGTAAAGAAAGGCAAAAAGCCATACAGCTATCGTAAAGTATTATTTGAATCAAGCAATACGAAGATCGCAACAGTAAACCGTAAAGGTGTGATCAAAGCAAAGAAGAAAGGAAGCTGTTATATTTACGCATATGCACAGAATGGTGTATATAAGAGAATAAAAGTAACAGTGAAAAAGTAATACGATCGTATTGATACGGAAGTTTATTTAGAGAGTGGTCATCGCGAACCGGATTTTTGGTTGGCAGTGACCGCTTTTTATTGAAAAAAATATCGTACTTGTTATAATAAATAGAATCAGTTATATGAAATGTTATGGAGGCATTATGATCACAAGCACAGCAAATTCCCAGATCAAGCATCTGGTTTTATTGATGAAAAAAGCCAAGGCGAGAAAAGAAGAAGGAGTTTTTATCGTTGAAGGCAGAAAAATGTTTGAAGAAGCACCGAGAGCATGGATACAAAAAGTATATGTGGCAGAATCTTTTCTGCAGGAGGAAATGCATAAACATCTGCTAGACGGAATAGAATACGAAGTGCTTTCCGATAGTGTATTTAAAGTAGTCAGTGATACACAGACACCGCAGGGAATCTTAACAGTAGTTTCCATGCCGGAATGGAACGAAACAGAAGTACTTGTAAAGGAAAATGGATGCTATTTATTTTTAGAGAGCATACAAGACCCCGGTAATTTGGGCACCATGTTACGAACCGGAGAGGGTGCAGGGATCACAGCAGTCATTGCCAATCAGACGACAGTAGATCTGTACAATCCGAAAACAGTCCGTTCGACGATGGGCAGCATCTACCGGGTGCCATTTATCGTAGCAGAGGACTTTTATGGGAAGATCACAGATATGCAGAAAAAAGGTGTAAAATTTTATGCCGCCCATTTAAAAGAAAGTCAGATGTATGATGCATTTGATTATCAGGGAGCATGTGCGTTTCTGATCGGAAATGAAGGCAACGGTTTAACAGAGAAAACAGCAGATGCGGCAGATGCCTATATCAAAATTCCAATGGAAGGCAATGTGGAATCTTTAAATGCTGCGATCGCTGCGACGATATTGATGTATGAAGTAAACAGACAGAGAAGAGGACGATGATATGTTTCGATTATGGGCAAAAGAATTTTCAGATAACCGGATGCTGTGTGATATGACAGTGGAAAATGAAAAAGAAGATACGAGAACACATAAGATATTTCAAGCATTAGATGATGTATGCTATGCATTTGACCTAGGAAAACCGATCTGGCTAGATGCCAATATCAGAGAGTTTAAACGTCATGCCAAGACAAGGTTTACACAAGATAATTTTGTAGAGCAGATCGCATTCGATTATTTAGAAATTCAGGTGATCGAAGAAGATTAGATGATTATGAAAAGGCTATTAACTTTTTATGAAATTTGTTAAAATATTAACAAAACAGATGTGGAGTATGCTATAATGAAATTATGGAATGCGGAAATACCGCAGATCTGGGAATGAAGGCAATGGAGGTTTTGCATATGGCACAGAATAATAATTCACTTCTTGGGGAAGATGTCGATAGTTGGAAAACGATGATGTTTATTTACAACAGTGCACTTAAGGAAGTGGGCACGAAACTTGATATATTAAATGATGAATTTTTACATGTACATCAGTACAATCCGATCGAATATATCAAATCGAGAATCAAGACACCGGAGAGTATTGTACAGAAGTTAAAACGAAACGGGTACGAGAGTACGATCCAGAATATGGTCGAGCATATCAATGATATCGCAGGTATCCGTATTGTATGTTCTTTTACATCAGATATTTACCGGATGGCAGAGATGATCGGCAGACAGAATGACTTAACGGTAGTATCTGTCAAGGATTACATAAAGCATCCGAAGGAAAGCGGTTATAAGAGTTATCATATGTTAGTAACAGTTCCGATCTTTTTATCCGATCGTGTTGTTGATACAAAAGTGGAGATTCAGATCCGTACAATGGCAATGGATTTCTGGGCAAGTTTAGAGCATAAGATCTATTATAAATTTGAAGGAAATGCACCGGAGTATATCAGCAGGGATCTGCGGGAGTGTTCAGGGATCGTATCGATGTTAGATGATAAGATGTTGAGTTTAAACGAGGCGATCATCAAGGCAAAAGAGGAGCAGGAGAAAGAGAAGCACACTTGATATTTGCCGAAAACTTAGGGGAGAGGTTATGAAGATTGCAATTTGTGATGATGATAAAAGTGCAAGAGAGGTATTAAAGACATGCTGCGGCAGATTTGCAGCGGAATTTCAAATAGATTGTCAGGTGGCAGAATATGCATCTGGTGAAGAATTACTGCGGGATTCTTCATCAGATGTTTTGTTATTAGATGTGGAAATGCCGGGGATGGCATAAGAGGGGAGATATCTGTTATGGGACAGTGTACGAAAAAGCCTGTGCTTAGTGAAGTGGAATTTTGTACAGTTTTTTCTAATATGATACAGAATGCAGTGGAAGAAGTTAAGCGGCAGCAGGAGAAAAAGAAATATATTAAGGTAAAGATAAAACAGGGAAATCAATATCTTTCCATTACCGTAAAAAATAGTTCAAAATTGCTCTGGGATAAAAAGGAAAAAGATCTAACGACTGTGAAAAAAGATAAAAAGAATCATGGGATTGGAATAGGAAATATCATAGAAACAGCAGAAAAGAATGGAGGAAGTTTTGAATTGACTGGGGATGGAACAGAAGTAACGGCGATACTTTTGTTGCCATATAGTTGACCATTCGTCAAGGAAAATGACCGTTTGTCATGTTAATGTAGAAATTCATAGTATGCTGTGCTAATGTAATGTTGAAAGGTGGGTGAAGTTCTGCACATAAAGAACTTATCTAGTAACAGAAGCATTTAAACCGCATAATTGTCCCCCATTAAAAAATAAGGAGTTGAGGGAGTGTATGAGAAAGAGAATCTGTAAAACAGGTATCATACTGATGTTTTTATTGGGTATTGTATTTTGGTTTCCACAATGTACTTTTGCAGAAACAAAAATCTGTGGGGACTATGAATACCAATACAACGAAGAGTACAATGGAATTGAGATTGTCAAATATAGTGGAGAAGATAAGAAAGTAACTATACCGGAATCCATTGAAGGGTTTCCGGTAACAGTGATCAAAGAAAATGCTTTTAGCTATTGTAGAAAAATGAAAACGATAGTACTTCCAGAGGGATTGCAGGAGATAGGTGAGGGTGCTTTTGAATATTGCCCAAAACTAAAAAAGATTACATTTCAAAAAAATGCGCAGATTATAAAAATAGGAAAAAATGCATTTCAAGGCTGTAGTAATCTTACTGAAGTAAAGTTTCCAGCCAGCTTGAAAGTTTTAGAATCCTGTGCGTTTGAATATTGTTCAAAATTAAAAAAAGTAGAATTTGCAAATAATTCTAATTTAAGAGGAATTGGTTCCTATTGTTTTTCGGGGTGTCAGTCATTATCCGGTATCATAATTCCAAAAAAGGTAGTTACGATACAATCCTACGCATTTTATGAATGCAGTAAGTTAAAGAAGATTACCTTTCAGGGTGACATCCCCAGAATAGAAAAAGCTGTTTTTCAAAAAATTTATGATAAGGCTGTATTTCAGGTGCCAAAGAAGTATAAATCAAGCTATCAGAAAAAACTTAAGACGAAAGCATGGTATCAGTCAACGATGAGCGTACGGGCAGGAAAGGGGAGAAAATAAAATGAAAGGGTGTATTAAAAAAAGGATTTTAGAAACGGGATTTATTGCACTGTTTTTATCAAGTATCATTTTCCTGCATCCACAGCCGGTTTTGGCAGAAGTAAAAGTCTGTGGGGACTATGAATACCAATACAACGAAGAGTACAATGGAATTGAGATTGTCAAATACCATGGGTCAGGTAAGAAAGTGACGATACCGGAAACCATAGAGGGATTACCGGTAACAGTACTTGGCAGCCAGTCATTTGTAAATGAAGAAGATGTGGAATTTGCATTTTCCGGTAATGCAAGTTTAAAAGAGATCAAAGTTCCTAGAACTGTAAAAGTGATAAAGGAAGGTGCATTTTATCAGTGTGACAGACTCAAAAAGGTAGAACTATCAGAAAGTGTATTGGAGTTAGAAACAGATGCATTTTTTGGCTGTGATAATTTGAGGGAGATAACATTGCCAAAAAGTCTGCGTATAATTTCAAATGGTGCATTTTCATACTGCAAAAGTCTAGCGAAAATTAAAATACCGAAAAATGTAATTGTTATAGGTGAGAGTGCATTCGATAATTGTACCGGATTGAAACGCGTTATCTTTGCGAAAAATTGCAGATTGGAAATGATTGGTGAAAGAGCTTTTGCAGCTTGTTGGGGACTGACGGAAATAAAAATTCCGTCTAGTGTGAGAAAACTTGGGAGTATGTCTTTTTTTTGGTGTAAGAATTTAGAAAAAGTAGAATTTGCAAAAAATTCCCAGTTAGAAGAAATTAAGGCAAGTGCTTTTTCTGGCTGTGAAACACTGACTGAGATTACGATTCCAAAGAAAGTAAAAAAGATAGGCGGGCTTGCGTTCTATTTGGATCATAACTTAAGGAAGGTTACATTTCAGGGGAAAGTTCCTAAAATTAAGAAAAGCGCATTCAGTGAAATACATAAAGAAACGGTATTTTATACACCGAAAAAGTATAAGACTTCTTATGAAAAGAAATTAAAAAAACAGCTATGGTACAAGGCTACGATGATCATAAGATAAAGAAAAAATGATAATTCTTTAATAAATAAAAGCCGGCACGTTCATCTGAACCAGCCGGCTTTTAATCATCATATTAAAACATTCTATTCTTCCGTTGCATCTTCTGTGCCATTTTTCCATGCATCCATCTTTTTAAGAACAGCATCGTAAGTCCTCTGGGAAATATCAGGAAGTTCTTTTCCCCATGATTTTGTAGCTGCTTTAAATCCCTTTTTAAAAGCTTCTAACATTGTATCAGCTTTAGCAGGATCACCGCCGCTTAAGGCTTTTGCAAAATCTACGATACGGTCAGAGGTCTGTTCTACACCCCAGTAACCGTCATCAGCGATATCAGCCTGTGCCTGTGCCTTCACATCAGCAGAAACAGTAAAATCTCCGCTTGCAAGGAAATGCCACATATCATCAGCTTTTCCAATCGTGGCACCCTGTTTTTTCATCATCTGTTCTACAATGCCTTTTAACTGTGAAATTCTTGCATCGGAATCAGTTTTTAACTGCTGGATCAGTGCCGAATTTTTCTTTACATAGTCGGTATTGACAGTGGATGAAGCTCTTTCATATACAACACCACTTGATATTTTTGAAGAATCCTGTTTGTTATCTTTTGCTTCTGCTGCCTTTGTGGATTCTTTTGTGGTTTTATCTGTTGTCTTATCATATGTGTTTACTGCTGCAGCAGCAGTTACATTGTTAAGTGCGCTAATACTCATAATTCGTACCCTCCTTGGCATAATAAATGGTAACTTTTTCAGTTATACGTTTCCATACATTTTATATTGACAGGTTATATCGATTTGAGAATAGGAAATTTTTCATTTTCTCAATAAATATATCGGTATTGAGAAAGAAAAAATAAAGTGGAATTGACCTTTTTTTTAATTGATGTTAGAATCTGTTTGTATACAAAATACACCAATACAGCCAGATGAGAGGCTATGAAGGTTACTGTTTTCAGATAAGCTGTGAACGATAACCTGTGGAGGATTGGAATGAATGAAATCAAAGTAAAAGCACTGGCAAAAGTGAATTTGGGTCTGGATATCTTAAGAAAAAGAGAAGATGGTTACCATGATGTACGGATGATCATGCAGACGATCCATTTATATGACCAGCTGGAGATAAAAAAGACAAATGAACCGGGAATCCATATTACTGCGAATCTGGATTTTCTCCCTACAGATGAAAATAATCTTATCTATAAAGCTGCAAAACTGATGCAGGATACTTATCGTTTAGAACAGGGCGTAGATGTCAATCTGCAGAAGCATATTCCGGTAGCAGCCGGAATGGCAGGCGGCAGTACGGATGCGGCAGCAGTTTTATACGGAATGAATGAATTGTTTGCTCTGAAACTAAAAAGAAAAAAATTGATGGAACTAGGTGTTTCCATTGGGGCAGATGTACCGTATTGTCTGATGCGTGGAACAGCATTGGCAGAAGGAATCGGAGAACAGCTAAAGAGTCTTCCTCCGATGCCGAAATGTCCGGTGCTGATCGCAAAACCGGCAGTCAGCGTATCTACAAAATTTGTGTATGAACATCTGAAATTAGATGAAAATACGGTTCATCCCGATATTGATGCACAGCTTGCGGCATTAAGTAAAGGGGATTTAAAGGGTGTTGCCGCCCATATGGGAAATCTGTTAGAAACCGTGACGATTCCGGCATATCCGGTGATCGATGAGATCAAACGGTGTATGTTAGAGAACGGAGCCATCAATGCAATGATGAGTGGCAGCGGGCCAACGGTATTTGGGTTATTTGAAGATGAAGGTATCGCAAAAAAGGCATTAGAGACCATGCGGGAAACCGGTCTTGCAAAACAGGTGTATCTGACAAGTATCTATAATAATCGCAGGGCATAATGCTTAAGATGTACATGGAGGAAGAATGGAGGAACTATGGAGAATTTAAAATTGGATGCCAATGAGTATCTGCCATTGAGGGATGTGGTTTTTAAAACCTTGCGGGAGGCTATTTTAAGAGGAGATCTAAAACCCGGAGAGCGGTTGATGGAATTGCAGTTAGCAGCAAAACTAGGGGTGAGCCGTACACCGATCCGTGAGGCGATACGGATGCTGCAGCAGGAAGGGCTTGCAGTGACGATCCCAAGGAGAGGCGCAGAAGTGGCAGCCATGACGGAAAAGGACATGGAGGATGTCTTGCAAGTCCGTGAGGCATTAGAGATCTTAGCAGTACAGCTTGCCAGTGAAAAGATCACAAAAGAACAGATTGCAGAATTAGAAGAAAGATTAAAAGCATTTGAACAGGCGGTTGAAACAGCAGAAGTCAAACAGATCGCCCAGTCTGACATTGATTTTCATGATCTGATCTATACGGCAGCGGAGAATCCAAGATTAGTGGTGTTGCTGAATAACCTGCGGGAGCAGATCTACCGTTATCGGGTGGAATATTTAAAAGATGAAAAAAATTATCCGCGTCTGATCGAAGAACACAGACAGATCATGCAGGGACTAAAAGAACGCAATGAACAGTATGTTGTGGAAATGACGAAAAAGCATATGGACAATCAGGCAGTTGCAGTGCGGAATATCATCCGCCAGCAGGAGTAGGAAATAAATCGTTACGTATAAAAATAAAATAGAATGAAAATACTAGAGTAGGAACAGATCATGCTGTTCCTACTTTTTTTGAGTTGATAGGAAGTTAGAATATGGAAAAGGAACTTTATCATAACAGAGAAACCTTTTTAGCCCTGTTAGGGGAATCAGCAGATATAAAGAAGAAAACGATGTACCTCGGATTAAAAAAGGACGTAGGATGTTTTTTAGCATATGTAGAAATAACAGGAGGAAATTTTCTGTTTGAAAATTCAGTTGTTGGAAAAATATTAAACCAGTTCTGCAATATGTCAAAAGGTGAGATCTGTGAAAGTTTAGAAAAAAATGCACTTGGTATTTCCGATATGACATTATTTGAAACGGTAGAGGAAGCAGCAGATGCCTTGTTTACCGGAGATGTGATCTTATTTGTCGATGGGTTTGATAAAGCAGTTAAAATTCCAGACAAAGGATATCCGGCAATGTCTGTCACAGAGCCGGATTCGGAAAAAGTGATCCGCGGATCGAGGGAAGGATTTGCAGACTCCATCAAGGTCAATACGGCATTGATCCGTAAGCGGCTTAGGACACCAAAACTAAAGGTGAAAGAAGTCAAGATGGGAACAAGGAGCCATACCAATGTAGATATCGTTTATATGGAAGACCTGGTCTATCCGTCACTGTTAGAAGAAGTGGAGAGAAGATTAAACCGTTATGAGATTGATGGGATCTTAGACAGTGGCATGGTAGAACAGTTGTCAGAGGAAAAATGGTATTCCCCATTTCCACAGTTTCAGACGACACAAAGACCTGACCGTGCGGCAATGGCAATCTTAGAGGGACGTATTGTGGTGCTGTCCGATAATTCTCCTTCAGGACTGATCCTGCCGACCGATTACAATTCGTTTATCAAGACAAGTGATGATTATTACAGCAGGTGGGAGATTGCATCTTTTGCAAGGCTGATCCGGTATCTTGCAGCTTTTTTTGCAATGACGATGCCGGGACTGTATTTAGCGGTGACAAATTTCCATACACAGATCTTGCCGACGACACTTCTATTATCGTTTGCAGCAGCCAGACAGGGCGTGCCATTTCCGGCAGTGATCGAAGTGCTTTTGATGGAGATTGCCTTTGAACTGCTGCGGGAGGCTGGAGTACGGCTGCCCGGTGCAATGGGCAATACGATCGGCATTGTCGGCGGTCTGATCATCGGACAGGCGGCAGTTGAGGCAAATATTGTCAGTCCGATCGTTGTCATTGTAGTGGCATTTACGGCACTCTGTTCGTTTGCCATTCCAAATGAGGAATTTGCAACGGCATTCCGGCTGTTCAAATTTTTATTCCTGTTCTTATGTTCATGGCTGGGATTTTATGGATTTTTATATGGAATGTTATTTGTGCTGATCCATTTATCCCATTTAAAGAGTTTCGGGATTCCGTACCTTACACCTTTTGTCGGGGCAGATCTCAATGATTATGAGGATGAGAGGGATTCTCTTTTGCGTCAGCCGCTCTTTTGCATGAAACGCCGTCCGATCTATGCGAAACGCAGCCAGCGAATACGATTAAAAAGGAAGGATGACCATGTATTCAAAAAATAACAAAATTTCAACAAGGCAGATATTCAGATTATTGACATATGATATTTTAGGAGTCGGAACCTTGCTGCTCCCATCACTGCTCGCAGGAAAAACGGCAAAAAACGGCATGGCAGCACTTCTGCTAGGGATCATAGGCGGAATCTTATTTTTCTGTCTGATGGGAGTCGTGATCCGTTATCTGGATCAGGAAGAAAGTTACCAGAAATTTTTAAAACGCTGCTTCGGAAACGTGTCTGGAACAGTCATTTTAATATGCTATGTGCTGTATTATCTGTGTTTAGGCGGCTATACGGCTTATATTTTCGGGGATCTGATGATCACCGATCTGTTAAAAGAGGAGTCCTTTTACTGGATCGTCGCAGGAATTTTAGGTTTGTGTGTCTATGCAATCGCACAGGGCATTGAAGGCAGGGCGAGAGTTTATGAGATTCTGTTCTGGTTTCTGATGATCCCATTGTTTATCATGCTGGTCTTAGCGGCAAGGGATATCGAAGTATTCCGCCTGTTTCCGCTATATCCTGTGAACAAAAGAGAAGTACATCACTGGCTTTTAAGCGGATATGACAGCTTTGGGATATTTTCATTAGGCGGACTTGCTTTATTTTTAGTGCCTTTTGCAGCCGAACAGAAAGCAATCAAAAAGGCCGGTATCAAAGCAGTTCTTTTTAGTGGAGGGGTATTACTTGTCTTATATGCCATTTTACAGGGGATATTCGGGGTAAAAGAAACAGCAGCCTTAAAATATCCGGCAGTCACATTGATGAGCATGATACAGATCCCCGGAGGATTTTTTGAAAGGCAGGACGCATTGATGGTTGCAATCTGGTTTTTTACGGTATTTGCACTGCTGGGAAGCAGCCTGTTCTATGTGACGGAAACAGTCAAAGATCTGCTGCATCATAAATCAGATACGATCGTGACAGGTGCGGCAGCACTCTGTTTTTGGTGTATTGGCGTGGGCTGTTACCGTTTTGCAGAATTTAGCAGACTTCTGCAGAAGGTATTCATATGTGTAGGAACACCGTTTATCGTTACCGTTCCATTACTCGCAATATGCTGTATGCAGTGGAAAAAAGGGGGAAAGTGTCTGATGTCTATTCTGTTTATCTCCTATAGTGCCTTCTTGTTTTCAGGGTGCAGTACGATGGAACTTGAGAACCGGAATTTCCCGTTGGCAATGGGTGTGGATAAACGGGAAGATGACTGTCTGATCACATATAAGTTCCAGAATTTATCTGCGATCGCAGATGAAAATGCAAAGGCATCCGGCAGTACGGATTTTTATATCAAAGAAAATGATTTTTTTACGGGAATCTCAAAATATGCAAATGATACGAATAAGATCTTAGATTATAACCATCTGAAAGTACTGGTGTTATCCAAAGAATTTATCAGTGATGTGGATGCTTTTAAAGAATTTTTGGCAGTTTGTGGAAAAGAAGAACTGCTTGCGAGAAATACGATCTTATTTTTTGCAGATGATGCAGCAGAAATCCTTGCATTAGATGAAAATTTAGACACTGCAGTCGGAAGTTATTTAGAGGAAATGATCGAAAGCAGGGAAGATTATAAGTTAAAAGATACAGTAACACTAGGAGATCTTTATAATGACAGGGCAAATAAAGAACAGTTATTGCTGATCCCTGTTCTTTCCGAAAAAGGCGGACTTCCGGTGATAAGCAGTTATTATGCGATTTCCGGCGGAGAATTAAAAGGAGAGGTGACGATCAATGAGGCAATGCTTTCCTATCTTGTGCAGGGAAAATTGAAAAAGCTGTCATTTACGTTAGATGACCATACCGCCATTTTAGTAAAAAAGATCAGTACACATGGCAGTTTTTCACGGGGAGAAGATACGGTATACCATAGTAAGATCACATTAGAAGCAGCCGCAGAACAGGGAGAATTAAGCGAGAGTGAAGAAATACAGCTTGAGAACAGGATACGAAGGCTCTTTGTGGCACAGTTAGTGGAAAACAGCAGAAAGCTGTTAGAAGAACAGGGCATTGATATGACGAACAGTTTTTATAAACTGGGAATGTATGACAGGGAAAAATATCAGAGGTATAAGACACTTCCACAGTATATCAAAAAAATGGGTTATACATTTGAAGTGCATGTGATCTTATTAAATGAACACAGGACGGTATAATTTACCGGAAACTGGAAAGACTCTTGTTATCAAAAATAAAAAGTAACAGAAAAATAGTTAGGATAGGAGAGTCTTGCCATGAAAAAAATATATCGTTATCTCTGTGCCGCAGCAGGGGCATGTATCATTTTTACAGGAGCATATGCATACCGCAGTCATAGGATACAGGAAGATATTGCAGGAAAGATCCTGCGGTTCCATGTGATCGCAAACAGTGATTCAAAAGAGGATCAGGAATTAAAATTAAAAGTCAGAGATGAGATCGGAGCATATTTAAGCAGGGAATTAGAAGAAGCCGGCGATCTTGACACATGTGAAGCGATTGTAAATGACCATCTGGCAGAGATTGAAAACTGTGCCAGAGAGGTCATAGCAAAAGAAGGACATACAGAAACAGTCAGCGCACAGATCACAGATGCAGAGTTTCCGGTAAAAACGTATGGTGCATATACATTTCCAAAAGGAACTTACCGGGCACTGAAAGTTGTGATCGGGGACGGTGCAGGTGCGAACTGGTGGTGTGTCATGTATCCAAATCTCTGTTTTGCCAACAGTGTATATGAAGTCATTGATGAAAACTCCAAAGAGGAACTGCAGACAATTTTAACAAAGGAAGATTATGAGGAGATCATGGCGGCAGGGAAGATAAGAGTCAGGTTCAAATACTTTGAGGGGCTTGCAAAATAGCACAAAAACGTATAGAATAGCAAAAGATAAACGAAGGAGATTTACATTATGACAAAAGATGTATTAGTGACGATCAGCGGATTGCAGATCATGAGTATGGCAGAAGATTCTGAACCGGTAGAAGTGATCACCGCAGGAGATTATTATAAAAAAAATAACAAACATTATGTGATCTATGATGAAGTGACGGAAGGCTTTGACGGTACAACGAAGAATATCATCAAGCTGCAGGAAGATTGCGTAGACATTACCAAAAGAGGCATTACGAATGTACATATGGTATTTGAGAAGAATAAGAAAAATATCACCTGCTATCAGACTCCGTTTGGAAATCTGATGCTTGGGATCGATGCAAAAAATATCAGTATCAAAGAGGATGAACATGATATCTCGGTCAATGTGGAATATGCATTGGAATTAAATTATGAGCATATTGCAGACTGTACGGTCAAAATGGCGATCCAGTCCAAAGAGGGAAGCGGATTCCATATCTGTTCATAAGTAATATAAAAAAGGTGCAAAAGCCGCATGATGAGGTTTTTGCACCTTTTTGATCCTTATTTTTTCTTTTTGGATTTTGAAGCAGCTTCTTCATTTTTTAACTGTGCGCTTGCTTCATTATATTTCTGCTGCAATTTTGCACGGAAACTTTTCTTGACCGGTGCTGTCTGGGTAATGGCACCATGAAGTCCTTTGACACCTGTGATGTAAAGTCCGCTGACAGTGGCTTTGACTTCTTTTTTGACAGGAATGATCTCAAAGACATTTGCATCGCAGAGCATGGTCATTACCTTAGGACCGACTTTGGCTTTGACGATCGGAACTTTGGAACCACGCATCAGCTTTGGCGTCTGTGCTAATACAGCAGCCGGCAGCCCGGCATCTTTCAGCTTCATTTTCTTTTTATCAATAATCAGCATGGAAACGGACTGGGAAGCGGCGGCAATCTGTGCCTGCTGTTCTTCCTGCTTTTTTTGTGCACGTTTTCCAAGGAAATATAAGACGACTACGGCAGCAAGTAAAATTAAAGCAATAACCAGTAAAACAATAGTGACTGTTGACACAATAAAAATCCTCCTTATCACAAACAGTAGCAATATTGTAACATTGATTCTGGGAAAAATCAATAAAACCTTTTATTTTCTATGAAAATGTGGTATTGTAAAGGGACGAGAGCTTGTTGTCAGCTATAGCTATCTGTAACTGTCAGCAGGAAATTTTTTGGAAAGAGGATTCTTATGAAAAGAAAAACGACCGCACTTTTGACAATATGTATGATAACCGCATTAGCAGCAGGCTGTGGAAATTCGAAAAAGAACAGCACAGATGCTACAGAATCAGTAGAAGCAGGAACAGAGAGTGGCTCTGTGACAGCAAGTGCTGATATTGCTTATAATGTGGATGATTACGTGAAATTAGGCGACTATATGGACGTTGCAGTTACTTTAAATGAAGCCGATTATCAGGTGACAGATGATGATGTCAATAATTATGCAGACCAGATGATCGCATATTATAAACCATTTCTGCCGGATGATTCCCATACTGTCGTAGAAGCAGATGATTTTGTAGATGTCGATTATGTAGGTAAAAAAGATGGTGAAGCTTTTGCCGGTGGAAGTGCTGAAGGACAGGTCATCGATGTTGCCGGAAATTGTGATGCAACTTCCGGAAATGGTTATATCGAAGGATTTTCAGAAGGATTGATCGGTGCATCTGTTGGCGATACTGTTGACCATGAAGTAACATTTCCGGATGACTATTCCAATGAAGATCTGAAGGGACAGACAGTAACATTTACATTTACGATCAATGCGATCGACCGGAAAGTTACAAGAGATATGATCGATGATTCATATGTAAAGGATAATTTTGATTCTGACAGCGTAGATGATTTTTATTCTGATATCCGTACCGTTTTAAACCAGCAGGCAGAAAGCGGCAAAGAAACCGATATCCGTTCTAAGGTCGTTGATGCAGTGATGGATAAATGCAGTGTGGAACTGCCGGACGGACTGTTAGATGCAAGATTAGAAGAATATATAGATGGATTTACAAAACAGAACTGCACAAATGGTATCACATTAGCTGATTATTTACAGCAGAATTATAATACGACCGAAGATGATTTCCGTAAACAGTGCAGAACTTATATGGAAGATAATTTAAAACAGGAATTAGTATTTGAAGCGATCGTCAATAAAGAAAATATCCAGTTTGATGAGGACAAATTTAATGATTATATTTCCATGATCGTTAAGAATGGTGGTTTTGATTCCGAAGATACATTATATGAAACCTATGGAACGGACAAAGAAGCAGGAAAAGCATATTTACAGAAGATTTATCTGCAGTCAGAAGCCTGCTCAAAGATCGCAGATCAGGCAGATGTAACGTATGAAACAGAAACTGAAACTGTCGCTGACACAGAAGCATCATAAGAGTGGATATGACTGTGTACATTATATCTGAACATTTACTGTTTGGGTATGTGAGAACATAATTTATAAAGATGTATATATAAAGGAGATTAGAAAAATGGAACTTGTAAACATTCGGGATTTATACCGAAACAAAGAACAGTATTTAGAGCAGACAGTTACCATCGGGGGATGGGTAAGAAGCATCAGAAGCTCTAAAAATTTTGGATTCATTGTTGTAAATGACGGAACATTTTTTGAGCCGCTGCAGATCGTGTACCACGATGCATTAGAGAATTTTGCAGCCGTAGAAAAATTAAATGTTGGTGCAGCAGTGATCGTAACCGGTAAATTAGTTGCAACTCCGCAGGCAAAACAGCCGTTTGAGATCCAGGCAGAAGAAGTTGTGATCGAGGGAGAATCCGCACCGGATTATCCGTTGCAGAAAAAACGTCATACATTTGAATATCTGCGTACGATCTCCCATTTACGTCCGAGAACGAACACATTTGAAGCAGTATTCCGCGTACGTTCCCTGATCGCTTATGCAATCCACAAATTCTTTCAGGAGAGAGATTTCGTATATGTGCATACCCCACTGATCACAGGAAGTGACTGTGAAGGTGCCGGAGAAATGTTTAGGGTAACAACCTTAGATATGGACAACCTGCCAAGAACGGAAGAGGGAAAGGTTGATTTTTCCAAAGATTTCTTCGGAAAATCCACAAACCTTACCGTAAGCGGACAGTTGAATGGTGAAACATATGCCATGGCATTTAAAAATATCTATACATTCGGTCCGACATTCAGAGCTGAAAATTCCAACACGACACGCCATGCGGCAGAGTTCTGGATGATCGAGCCGGAGATCGCATTTGCAGATCTAAATGACGATATGATCTTAGCAGAGAGCATGTTGAAATATATTATCCGCTATGTATTAGAGAATGCACCGGAAGAAATGCAGTTCTTTAATAATTTTGTAGATAAGGGACTGATCGATCGTCTGACACATGTTGCAGAATCAGAATTTGCACGCGTGACTTATACAGAAGCGATCGAGATCTTAGAGAAGCATAATGATAAATTTGATTATAAAGTTTCATGGGGCGCTGATCTACAGACAGAGCATGAACGTTATCTGACCGAAGAAATCTTTAAACGTCCGGTATTTGTTACCGATTATCCAAAGGAGATCAAAGCATTCTACATGAAATTAAATGAAGACGGCAAGACCGTTGCAGCAGTTGACTGTTTAGTACCGGGAATCGGTGAGATCATCGGCGGCAGCCAGCGTGAAGATGATTATGATAAACTGTTAGAGCGTATCAAAGAACTCGGACTGAATGAAGAAGATTATAAGTTCTACTTAGATCTCCGTAAATATGGTTCTGCAAGACATGCAGGATTTGGACTGGGATTTGAACGCTGCGTTATGTATCTGACGGGTATGTCAAATATCCGTGATGTTGTTCCGTTCCCAAGAACTGTTGGTAATTGTGAATTGTAATTGATTACAAAATGAATTCATATCTACCCCCTCGAAATCATATAGTGATTTCAGAGGGGGTATTTTTTATGCCGGATATAAAACAACAACGTACGATCATCATGGATTTTGTAAAAATTTTATTTTTAATGTATTTTGTGACATTCATTTTACTGCTGTTATTGGCATTTGTCCTGTTTAAAATGGAAACATCAGAGATTGTTTGTAAAGTCTGGCTGATCGCAGTCTATATCATCAGTGGACTGCTTGGTGGATTTTTGATCGGAAAGAGGACAAAGAACAAAAAATTCTTGTGGGGATTTTTTATGGGTGTGGTCTATTTTGCAATTTTATTTATCGTATCGGTCATCCTGCATAGAGGGATCACAGGGGATGGAATGCATATGTTTACGACATTTGTACTTTGCACGGCATCAGCGACGGCAGGTGGTATGGTGAGTTAGAGGTAACAGTTCAGATAACGTTGCTATGACAGAGTTACTGTTCAGAACGTTACAGGAAAAATAATTATGCAATATCCATTGAAAAGAAAACACAAGTCATTTATAATAAAGGCATTGACGCAGAGTCAAAGATGTATTCTCGAAATCTTCTTAAAACAGATCATTTCGGCTGGATTTCCGATATACTGCTTCCATTTTCTCGTCGTACACACCGTGTACGCACTGCGAAAATGTCATTGTATATCAAAAATCTATCTCGAAATTCTTTGTATAGAAAATTTCGGCAGTACATAAAAGAACGATAGAGGAACAAATGGAGGACGATAGGATATGTATACGTTAGAAGATATTCAGGCAGTGGATCGTGAAGTTGCAGATGCGATCACCGCAGAATTTGACAGACAGAGCAGTCACATTGAGCTGATCGCATCAGAAAACTGGGTAAGTCCGGCAGTTATGTCTGCAATGGGAAGTGTTATGACGAATAAATATGCAGAGGGATATCCGGGCAAACGTTATTATGGCGGATGTGAATGTGTAGATGTCGTAGAAGATTTAGCAAGAGAACGTGCAAAAGAATTATTTGGATGTGATTATGCAAATGTACAGCCACATTCCGGTGCACAGGCAAATATGGCAGTCCAGTTTGCTATTTTAAAACCGGGTGATACTGTTATGGGTATGAATTTAGATCATGGCGGACATTTAACACATGGAAGTCCTGTGAATTTCTCCGGTACTTATTTTAATATCGTACCTTACGGAGTAAATGATGAAGGATATATCGATTACGATAAAGTAATGGAAATTGCAATGGAGTGTAAGCCAAAGATGATCATTGCAGGAGCAAGTGCATATGCAAGAACGATCGATTTCAAGAAATTCCGTGAGATTGCAGATGCATGTGGAGCAGTTTTAATGGTAGATATGGCACATATTGCAGGTTTAGTTGCAGCAGGTCTTCATCCAAGCCCAATCCCATATGCAGATGTGGTAACGACAACGACACATAAGACTCTTAGAGGACCAAGAGGTGGTATGATCTTATGTAATAAAGAAGCTGCTGAGAAATATAATTTCAACAAAGCAATCTTCCCGGGTATTCAGGGTGGACCTTTAATGCATGTGATCGCAGCAAAAGCAGTCTGCTTCAAAGAAGCATTACAGCCTGAGTTCAAAGAATACCAGAAGAACATCATTGCCAATGCACAGGCATTATGTAAAGGTCTACAGAACAGAGGGATCAAGATCGTATCAGATGGAACAGATAACCATCTGATGTTAGTGGATCTGACACCATATGACCTGACTGGTAAAGAAGTGGAAAAACTGTTAGATTCTGTCAATATCACCTGTAATAAGAATACGATCCCGAATGATCCGAAATCTCCGTTTGTAACAAGCGGTATCCGTATCGGAACGCCGGCAGTTACTTCAAGAGGGTTAAATACAGAGGACATGGATCAGATCGCAGAAGCGATCGCAATGATGATCAAAGAGGGCGAAGCAAAAGCCACAGAAGCAAAGGCAATCGTTCAGAGCCTGACAGAGAAGTATCCTTTGAAATAATGGGATAGTTTAAGAAAAATTTAAGAAATTAGATTTGTATTTATAGAAAGTTAGTGATAAGATGGTTACGGATATTTTAGTGATTCGTAACCATCTTTTATTGAGTTGAGATGGTGCATATATAAATTAGGAGGATGGAATGAATAAGAAGAAATTTGCGATTATATTTGGAGCGATCGTGGTCGCAGCAGTTGCAGCCGCAGTGATCTGGTATTTTTTTGGAGATGGAAGACATGACAGCAAGGATCGTGTATATGTCGAAAAAGTATCGGTGATCATGGGAACGGCTACCGGTGCACAAAACCGCTATTCCGGTGTGGTACAACCACAGAAATCGGTCGAAATCAATGCAGATTCCGATCGTACTGTAAAAGAAGTTTTAGTTAAAGTAGGAGATACTGTAGAAGAAGGAACTCCATTATTTAATTATGATACAGATGATCTGAATATGGATCTTTCACAGGCAAAGTTAGAATTAGAGAATCAGGATATCGAGATCTCTAATTATAAGACGCAGATCTCAGAATTAGAAAAAGAGAAAAAAGATGCCGCAGAAGCAGATAAATTTGAATATACAACCCAGATCCAGTCTATTCAGACACAGATCAAACAGGCAGAATTTGAAAAGTCCAGCAAACAGTTAGAAATGGACAAGATCCAGAAAAAGATTGATAGTTCACAGGTAACAAGTACCGCTGCAGGTGTAGTAAAAAGTATTAACGATGGACAGTCACAGGAAGCAGGAGATACCTCCTCATCTTCTGTATTTATGACCATTTTATCAACAGGAGAATACCGTATACAGGGAACAGTCAATGAACAGAACATAGGTATGATCTCAGCTGGCGAGGATGTAATCGTTCGTTCAAGAGTTGATGAAAATATCACATGGAAAGGTACGATCGATAAAATAGAAACAGGAGAGCCATCAAGTTCTTCTGACAGTGGAGATACGGGAGATTCTTCTGAGGATTCTTCTGCTGTTTCAAGCAGGTATCCATTTTATGTAACGTTAGAAAATGCAGATGGCCTGATGTTAGGACAGCATGTCCTGATCGAATTAGATAATGGTCAGATGGAAGAAAAAGAGGGTATCTGGCTCTACAGCAGCTATATCGTGATGGAAGATGGAGAAACAGCGGCCGGCATGGAAGATTTAATGGAAGGTACAGAGAGTACCTTTGAGGATCTTGCCGAGAGTACAGAAACCTATGGAATGGAAGATCTGACCGAAGGTACAGAAACAGGAACGGCGCAGAATGCATTTGTATGGGCGGATAATGGCAATGGCAGGTTAGAGAAACGTGCAGTGACATTAGGTGCATATGATGCAGATCTAGATGAATATGAGATACTTTCCGGTCTGACAGAAGATGATCTGATCGCATGGCCGATGGAAGGATTATACGAAGGAATTATCACTGTTACAGATATGGATGAAGTAGATTATTCTTCTGATCTATATAATCAGGATGGTGACACAGAAGCCATGTGGGACAATTCCGAGTCTATGTGGGATGATACCGAATATATGTGGGATACCGAAGGCATGACGGATGAGGGCATGATGAGTGATGTGATCCCGGATACAAGAGAAGCTGGCGTAGAAGATCTATCAGGTGCGGAGGTGTCTGAATGATACTGGATTTAAGAAATATTTTTAAGGACTATAATCAGGACAAGCTGGTAGTGCCGGTATTAAAAGATATCAGCCTTCAGGTAGAAGAAGGAGAATATGTAGCGATCATGGGACCTTCCGGTTCCGGTAAAACAACACTGATGAATATTATCGGTTGTTTAGACAGACCAACATCTGGTGAGTTTTATTTAGCTGGAACAGATGTGTTAAAGTTAAAAGACAGGGAACTTTCAGATGTTCGTTTAAACAGCATCGGGTTTGTATTTCAGAGTTTCCATCTGATGCCAAGAGAGTCAGCATTGGAAAATGTTTCTCTGCCGCTAAGTTATGCAGGTATCAAAAAGAAAGAACGTAAGGAACGTGCCTTAAAGGCATTAGCAAGAGTCGGTTTAGAGGAGCGTGCCTTATTTATGCCAACGCAGTTATCCGGTGGACAGAAACAGAGGGTTGCGATCGCAAGGGCAATGGTGAATAATCCGAAGATCCTATTAGCAGATGAACCGACCGGTGCCTTAGATTCTAAGTCCGGTGCCCAGATCATGGAACTGTTCCAGAAGTTAAACGATGAGGGTGTGACGATTGTTATGATCACACACGATAAGAATATTGCGGCACATGCAAAGCAGGTTTATCATATCATCGATGGTGAGATCTCAAAAGATGGAAATGAACAGACCGATGAAAATATGGAACAGACCGATGAAAATATGGAGCAGACCAAAGAAAAAGAAATCAAGACAGAAAAAGTGACGTTAGAAAAGAAAACTGTGGGAGAGGCAGAAGCAGAGAAAAAAACAGATGATCAGGATGATACAATAGAGGAGGCATCAGATGAAAAAGAAACTTAAAAAATTTTTTGTTGTGCTGTTAGTACTCCTGCTGATCGGTGGTGCAGCAGCCGGTGGTGCATACGCATACCAGTCCTATCAGAAAGAAAATACGCAGACACAGGTGTTTTATGTTTCTAACTTAAGTTATGGATATTCGAGTGATGCCATGACAAGTGCCGGCTACGTGACAAATGACTATGAGCAGTCTGTCTATTTAGAGGATAAGTCAGTTGTAGAAGTCAAGGTAGAAGAGGGTACAAAAGTAAAGATCGGAGATCCTCTGCTGGTATTAGACACGACAGAAGAGCAGTTACAGATTGATATGAAGAATCTGGAGCTGCAAAAAGTAGAAAATGACATTAAGATCGCAGAGAAGGATATTACAGAATTAAAAAAAAGGATTCCCGGAAGTTCAACAACGACTAATAACCAGTCACAAGGAAACGGAACGAGCGGAAGCGGTACGAGTGGAACAAGCGGAAGCGGTACGAATGGCAGCAGTGGAAGCGGTACGAATGGAACGAACGGAAGCGGTACGAGTGGAACAAGCGGAAGTGGCACGAATGGCAGTAGTGGAAGTGGAAGCAGTACGAAAGGGAGCAGTTTAAGCAGCAATTCCGCAAAAGGCATCAGTGCAATCAGCAGCACAGATGATTTTCATCTGGCAAATGCAAAAGGAGCATCTACGACAACTACATCAGCAGGATCTAGTGTGATCATCATGGAAGTAGAACAGCGTGATGGAGATGCTTATAACTATATAGATAAAAATGCAGAACCATATGAAGGAAAAGGAACACCGGAAAAACCATACCGGTTTCTTTGTACACAGGAATGTTATGTGTTAGGTTCTTATTTGAATCAGCTTGTCAAAAATGAGCAGGTAGCAGCATTTGAGATCTGGAGTGGAAACAGTGTGGATGAAGGTACACTGTTAAGCTGTTGGACAGTCAACGGAACTGAAAGAAGTACAGTTGCAGAAGATTCTAAATGGAAAGTGGCAACACAGCAGCAGATCACGACCGAAGTAGCAGCCGAGGATGAAGATGACGATAGTGATACTGACGACGATGACGATTCTGATAATTCGGGAAGTTCAGGCAGTTCAAGTTCGAACAGTTCTGGGGCGGGCAGCAGTCAGGATGATGACGATGATGATGGTAAGACTGTCGATGAATTGAAAAAAGATCTTGCTGAAAAGGAAAGCGATTTAAAAGAACTTCAGATTGATAAGAAATCAGCGGAATTAGAACTTGAAAAACTTCAGAAAGCCAAAGATCAGGCAACGATCCTTGCAACGATCAACGGTGTGGTCACTACAATCGGTGATTTAGAAAACCCACCGACCGATGGATCTGCTTTTATGGAAATTTCAGGTGCAGAGGGGTTGTATATCAAAGGTGCGGTCAGTGAACTTTTATTAGACCAGATTGAAGTCGGACAGGAAATCTCTGCAAATTCATGGAGTGACGGACAGACTTATCCGGCAAAGATCACGGAAATTTCTGAATATCCATCTGATAACAGCGGCGGATATTATGGTGAGGGCAATCCGAATGTTTCCTATTATTCATTTACTGCATATATGGAAGAATCCACGGGACTTAGCAATGGAGATTATGTGGATCTTTCAATCATGCCGGTAGATTCTGAGGAAAGTGCAAATTCGTTATATATAGAAAAAGCGTATGTCAGAACAGAAAATGGCAAATCCTATGTGTTAAAAGCAGGAGAAGATGACAGACTGGTAAAACAGTATGTACAGACTGGCAAAACGATCTATGGTTCTGCGGTTGAGATCAAGGCAGGACTAAAAGATGATGACAGGATTGCATTTCCTTATGGAAAAACTGCTAAAGAAGGTGTCAAAGCAGTAGATTCCGATGAAAATTAACAGCGGAGGAATATAATGTTAGAGAATATTCGATTATCGTTTAAGGGTATCTGGTCTCATAAAATGCGTTCCTTTTTAACGATGCTTGGTATCATTATTGGTATTGCAGCAATTATTGCAATTGTTTCAACAATTAAGGGAACAAATGAGCAGATCAAAGAAAATCTGATCGGTTCAGGTGATAATACCGTTGAGATAGCTTTGTATCAGGGCGACTGGACATATGAAATGGGTTATGAAGGTGTACCGGATGGTGTTCCTGTCATCAGTCAGAATGTGTTAAGTCAGATCAAAGATATCGATCATGTGGAAAATGCATCCTTATATTTGTCCAGACAGGATTATGACGGTGTTTATTATCTGAATACAGCATTATCCGGCGGCTATGTGATCGGTGTGGATCAGAACTATTTTAATACCTGTAATTATATGATCCGGAAAGGTCGTGGATTTACAGAAAAAGATTACAAAGACTACCATAAAGTAGCGTTGTTAGATTCTGATTCCGCAGATGTATTGTTTCAGGGAGAAGATCCGTTAGGAAAGACGATTGAGATCCATAAAGAGCCATATACAGTGATCGGAATAGTAACAAAATCCAAGGAATTTGAGCCGGTCATTAATAGTATCGATGATTATTACACCTATGCACAGGATAGTGCCGGAAAGATCTATATACCGGATTCTACATGGCCGATCGTATATCAGTATGATGAACCGCAGAATTTAGTTATCCAGGTGACAAGTACTGATGATATGACAAATGCCGGAAAAGAAAGTGCAAATATTTTAAATACTTACCTGAATGTTAGTGACGAAACGATCAAATACAAAGCAGAAGACTTATTAGAACAGGCAAAACAGATACAACAGCTAGGAGAATCTACGAACAATATGTTGATCTGGATCGCCGGTATTTCCCTGATCGTAGGTGGTATCGGGGTTATGAACATTATGCTGGTATCTGTTACAGAACGTACACAGGAAATTGGTTTAAAGAAAGCTATCGGAGCGAAAAAGTCTAATATTTTAGGACAGTTTTTAACAGAAGCATCCGTCCTCACGAGTATGGGTGGAATATTAGGCGTCGCATCCGGAATCGGTTTAGCGGAATTGATCTCAAAATTTAGTGAAACACCGGTAGCAATCAGTATTCCGGCAGCGATCGGAGCCGTTGCCTTTTCCATGATCATTGGAATCGTATTTGGTATGTTACCGTCTTATAAAGCAGCAAATTTAGATCCAATCGAAGCATTGCGGAGAGAATAAGAAGTGGTTTACAGCTTATATTACGTATAAAATGGCATTTAGCTTATCACCTGTATGGACATATTTATGCATGATTGATATGTCATACAGGTTATGTCTGAACTGTTGTTACTGTTCACACCTAACGGTGTGGCCAGCAACGATTACAGCCCATTAAAAATGCCTCTACGAGGCAGGGCTGTAATTACACAATAATTAACACTATGGCACATAGCTTGACAGCGCAGTGTCAAGCTTGCGTCTGAACAATAACGAACTGTTACACCGAATGCATAAAAATTAAAAAAAGTCTTTACAATCAAACATTTATAGTGTATTATAAATATATCTTTTAAATCTTTTTATCAAATTATTTTATTCAGACAAATTCCAGACATACAAACATTATAACAGCATAAAAGGGGGAATGTGGTTGCATATAGCGTTCTATGGCATTGCACCTGAAGTTGGTACAAGTGCAAATATGAAAGCGGTTGCAGCAGGTTTTTTACAATATCAGAATCGTTATGTAAAAATCACAGAAGATGAAGAATCTGATTTTGTATTTTCGGAAGAACTGGTATTTACTGACTGCACAAACAATAGACACGCAGAAGAAATCATCGGAAAAAGTGATCTGTTAGTCTATAATCTGTTAATTCCATATCAGGAATTAGAAACTGTCTATTTCAGACATTCCATGGTTCAAAAGAACATCATTTTTCTAATCGGAAAATATTATCAGGACAAATTTTATGACAAAACAAAATTAGCAAGGACATACCGTATTGCAGAGGAAAGGATCTGTACCATTCCTTACAGCCCAAGATTTCAAAAAGCATATGAAAATGAAACAATCTTACAGTATGTAAGGGAACAGCAAGGTAAACAGACAAGTTTAGAAGCTGTAGAATTTACAGCATGTCTACAACAGATGATACAGGCAGTATGTACCTGTACAAGCAGAAAAGGAGAAATTTATTATGGATGAAATTTTTAAACAGTATGGTTCAACAATTATTACCGTATTAGCAATCATAGCAGTGATCGGCATTATTACCTTAGTCATTGGAAATGACAGCAACAGTATTGTCTATCAGAAATTTACAGAGCTGATCACGAACTTCTATGACAGGGCAAATACGACGGCAGGATTTACGGTAACACCATAGAAAGGGGAGATATGATTGGAACAGACGGGAATCAGGCTGAGTGCAGAAGCATTTGGACCACTGTACCCATATATTGTAAATCCGGAGATCACAGATGTGGACTATAACGGCACAGATCTCTGGATCGTTACCACAGACAACAGGCGGCGTAAGATCGATACGGCAAAAGAGAGTATCAGTACATCTTTTTTAGAACAGTTTTGCGGAAGGGTTGCAAATGAAGTAAGCAGAAGTTTTAACCAGATGGAAAATGTCTTAGAAGCAGAAACGGAAAACTTAAGGATCACAATGGTACATGAGTCAGTTGCAGTTTCTGGAAGATCTTTTTCGATACGGAAATCCCTTCCGGCAGTCCGTTTTTCACCGGATGAAGCGGTGGCGGCAGAATATTGTTCAGCGGAAATGTTAGGGCTGCTGGTAAATTGCGTTTTAGCAAAAATGAATTTTGTCTTTTGTGGAGAACCGGCAGCGGGAAAAACAGAATGTGCAAAATTTTTTTCACAGTTTATACCGGCAAATGAGAAAGTAATCACGATCGAGGATAATCCCGAATGGCATTACAGACAGATCAATCCCGGAAAAGACTGTGTCGAATTAAAAATAAATTCCAGATTAGATTATTCCAAAGCGATCAAGACCTGCTTGAGATTAAATCCGAACTGGCTGATGTTATCCGAAGTCCGGTCAAAAGAGGCAAAGTCATTGATTGAATGCTGGTCTACCGGAATCAAGGGATTTACAACACTTCATACCGATGATGTACGAAAAATCCCAGACCGCCTTTTAAATATGATGGAACATCAGATGGATGCAGAGCGGTTGGTCAATGATATTTATTCGTATGTAGATGTAGGTATCCTGCTTCGGAAGAAAGAGAATTTAAAAGATGGGACGATCCGGCGTTATATCGATCAGATCTGTTTTTTCTATAGGAAAAAAATGGATAACCGGATCGCACTGATCGCAAAGGATGGAGTACTGCAGCAGGCTGCCTTACCCGAGGAGATCGTGGACCGTTTTTACAGGGAAGGGATCATGCAGCCGATGGAGTGTAAGATTTTAGGCAGACTGTCTGATTCAAAAAAGAAAGAGTACCGGTTGGGGAACAAAGAGAAGGAGAGGTGGGGTGGCAATGAAACAGAATAGCCTGTATGGCATGGGGCTGTTGGGTCTGGGCGTGCTTTTGGCATATTTGTACCGGCTGCAGCTTCCGTTTGCACTCATATTGATCTTAACAGAACTTTTTATATTTCCAAAGTGGCTTAGGGGAAAGCAAAGACAGAAAACAGAGGAAAAAAGGTTTTCAGATGTCAATATTTATTTGGAACAGATGCTGTATTCATTCCGAAAATCCGGAAAGATCCTATCGGCATTATTAGATGTGGAAAAACTGTTCCCGACAGGCAGCATGGGGGAAACCATACATGAAGCGGCAGGTTATATCCAGGAAACGTATGATGGAGAAAAAATCACAGAAAAAGCACTTACAATCATTGAAACAGAATATCCCACACGACGGATGGTTTCGGCGCACAGACTGATGTTAAAAGCAGAGCAGATAGGGGGCAGTTGCGAGGCATCTATCCGTATTCTGTTAAAAGACAGGGATATGTGGGAAAAAGAAACCTTATCTTACCGCAGACATTGTCAGATGCAGAAAAGAAATATTACGGCAGCGATCATGTTGTCCGCATCACTCTGTCTGATGACTCCCCTGCTTTGTCAGACTTCCCTGCAGCAGATCAGCGTAACAGAACAACTGATATACCAGATTACTACGATGCTGATGCTGTTAGCAGTCATGGGGATCTATCTATATACAGAAACTTATTTTACAAGGGACTGGCTGTCAGATGATGAAAAAGGACAGGAGATCGGTGCAGTGAAAACATACCAGAAAGTCGTAAATTATGATTTCAAAAAAGCACGAAGAAAAAGTTTTCTATGGGCAGCACCGGTACTGGCAGCTTCAGGTATCTGTATGATCTTAGATATGTGGGGGATGGCACTGATATTGATACCGATTGGGATATTCCTGTTATTTCAGCATCGTATCGATTATGCATTAGCAAAAAGATCGGTGATACGTGAGATCCGTAAAGTATTTCCGGACTGGCTGATGGAAGTGTCCCTGCTTTTGCAGACAGAAAATGTGGCTAATTCCATTCAAAAAAGTATTCCTTATGCTCCGTTGATCTTAAAAAGTGAATTAGAACTTTTAGTGGAACGTATTGCAGTTACACCCGAATCAAACCTGCCATATTCGGAGTTCTTGCAGGAGTTTAGCATACCGGAAACCGCATCGGCAATGGGAATGCTCTATTCATTATCCGACGGCGGCGGTTCCGATGCAGGAGTACAGATTGAAGAAATACTGACAAGAAATGCACAATGGAAAAAAGATGCGGAAGAAATGGCAAATAAGGATAAATTAGGGAAGATGTATCTTTTGTTTTTACTTCCTGCATTATTAGGCGCATTGAAAATGGTTGTGGATATGACATTGATCTTATTTGCCTTTTTTGGCGGAATACATGGATAGGAGGATGGCATGAGTCAGGTGATAAAATCTTTTATGGGAGTATTTTTCCTGCTTTCCATGCTGCTTTTGGGCATTGGGATATTATCGGCACAGACAGATGTTGCAAATGCCCTGGATTATAAAGCAGACATAATTGCAGAGTTAGAAAACAGCAATTATAATGCCAAAGTCATGGAAGCCTGCATCAGACAGGCAAAAGAAAGCGGATATGAAGTGGAGATCACGACATATACACCCGAAAAGCAGACGGCAGTCTATACAACGGACAATGTATCAGACACAACAGATGTGGTTATGGCAGAAGTGAAACTGACCTATCCGTACCGTATCGGATTTTTAAATGCAGTCACAGAGCATCAGGTGCGGGGATATGCGAGATAAAGGATGTTTCAATGGAACATTGCAACGTATATGCAAAGTGGCAATGGCAGGCTGTAATGAGAAGTATGTATCAATAGAAGGAGAACTGGATATGCAGAATATCATAGAAGAATATGGTATGGCAGTTTTGTATGCCATGATGGGAACTGTGCTGCTTGCAGCATTAGGTAATTTATTGGCAGTTATATCAGCATTTTAGGAGAGGAGAAAAAATATGAATGAGATTATGGAGGAATATGGAAGTATGCTGATCGGAGTACCATTTGGACTTTTGATCATTGGATTGGCAGTCAGGCTGATCTTTGTAGGGGAATCTTTGGGAAAAGTATTGTTTGTATTGGGAAATATGGCATGTTGAGGTGAAAAATGAAAGAAGTTATGCAGCAGTATGGAAGTGCCGCCATAACCGTAGTGGCTGGATTACTATTGTTTGTATATATCTTTTGGCAGGCAGATGCAGGGGGAACGCATGGGCTGATGCAAATTTCGCAGAAAATGGCAGTATTAGAACAAAAAGATTATACAGATTATGCAGATGCAAAAGAAACAGCAGAGGTCATAAAACGGGCAAATCCGGTGATCACATTTCAGAATATAAAAGTAGTAACAGGAAAAAGTTATGCGATACAAGATCTTTTTTTAGGAGAAGATGCAGATGGAAATGAGGCAGAACTTAAGATTTTAGAGATCAAGGGTTCTAGAGTGGGGGAACAGAAAGTAATGAACGGAACAATCAATTTTATGCAACAGGGAAATTACCGTATATGGGTGCAGGCAACTGACAGAGAGGGGAAGGCTGCCCGAAACATTTTTACGATCCCAGTAGTATGCAGATAGGAGATGAAGGATGAAACAGACAGTATTTGGGGTAGTCTGTATGCTGGTCCTGACATTTCTTGCAGTCCTTTTTATGACGATCCATGGGAGAACCTTACGGCAGACAGAAACAGATCATGCATTGGGAGAAGCAATTGATGCTGCCATGTCAACTGTAATGGAAACAAAAATATATACAGTGGAAACAAAAGAGGAATTAGTTGCAGATTTTTTAGAGAGCCTGCTGATACAGATGAACAGCACTTCGGAAGTAGAAGTAGCAGTTTTAAATGCAGATGAGGAAAAAGGAATCCTTTCCATTGAGGTGACAGAACATTATACCCATCCGAACGGCAGTCGGGGAAATGTATCCGAAGTCAGAACCGTGATCTTTGAAAAGGAAGAAGAAAAAGAAGCGGTAAAACATCAGGTGGAATTCTATCTTTCCGATGGAGTGGTGTACAAAAAATATGAACTGACAGAAGGGGAAGTATGCAGTATACCGGCGGTACCAAAGCAGAATGGGAGAAAGTTTGCAGGCTGGCAGTTTGTAATAGGCGGAAGTGGAATCGCAGGGGGAACAACGGTGGTCTGTGCAGATGGAAATGTTACGAAAACAGTGCTTGCTTCGGGAGGGCTTCCTTATACAGTGGGAGAAGATACGAGGCTGGTGGCGGTGTTTGAATAGTGGTTGGCTGGATTCATTTTAAGAAGATTTCCAGAGTACAAAAATATGGAGGGCACTATGAAATATAATAGATTGATAGGGCAATATGTAAAGAAATGTTTTGCCTGTGTTTTAGCCGCAGTCATATTTATGGACGGACAAGCAGGAAGTAGTATGGTTTATGCAGCAGGACGAAATACGGTTTTCGATGTTGGTATACATGGGGAAGATATAAAGGGGAATATGGAAGCAGATATGAGTCTGGTGCAGACAGAAGAACCAGAAACAGCACTTGGTTTAGATCGTACCGATGACCTTATAAAAAGGGATCATGGAACAGACTGGCAGGCATTGAGTGATGAGGTTTTAAAAGGAGAAAATAAAAGAGGAGAGGTTCCGGCTGCAGAGGAAGTAAAGGAACAGGAGGATACCTCTCCTTACGTGATCGAGGTAGGAGATCTGGCATCGTTTGTACAGGCAGTCGGGGAAGTGAGCAGCAGTGATGATCTGGCATCTGCCTGTACCTTTACAAAAGATTCGGCAACGGCAGTCGCAAACGGGGAAGAACAGACGGCACAGCTTGTCGATCCATTCCAGAATAAGCGTCTGATCGTAAAGAGCCCACAGGGGTTTGATCCCCATGGGGCAGAAAGCATCATACAGGGATATGGACAGCTGTTTATCCTGACATACGCCACAGAAGAAGAAACAAAGTCGGCATATGAATCTTTACAGACAATCCCATATCTGACAGTGGAGCCGGATAGCGTGCTTGCAGCGGCAACAGCAGCAGGCGATGGCAGTTTGGCAGATACAGAGGATGAGATAGGAGAAACTGCGGATAACGCAGGAGAAGAACGGAAAAAGGAAGAAGAACAGACATCGGAAGAAGTGTCAGATATTGTCGGGGAAAGTGAGGATGGCAGTACCGGAGGAATACAGAAAACGCAGGAACAGAAGCCGGAGAGAATACTGGAAGAATCATCAGAAAAAGAGTCAGTTGGTGAGGGGGCAGAAACACAGGTGGAAGAACCAGCACCAGATGCTGTTGATGGGAGTTCATTGACAGATGTGGAAGATGGGCAGACAGATAAGTCGGGATCAGAAGATACGGTAACGGACAAAACGGTAACGATAGAAAACGTAACAGAAAAGTCAGCAACAGCAGAAACTGCTGCGAATCTGAACACAGCAGGGCAGGAAAAGCACCGTATCATAAGAGCCACACAGCAGCAGATCGAGGAAAAACATGCCGTCACAGTCGCAGTCCTTGATACCGGATATGACTTTGCAGGAGCATCGTCAGAACGGGTGGAATGTGGTGTGGATGTTTCAGGCAGCGGGAACGCACAGGATGGTAACGGACATGGAACGTCAGTGGCAGATATTGTCCTTACTGCGACAGGGGAGGATATCTGTGTATTTCCGGTAAAAGTGGCAGATGAAAATGGACGGAGTTCCTCCCTGCGTCTTTACCTTGGCATGGAAGAAGCTTTGTATTACGGAGCATCTGTAGTAAATATCAGCATGAGTGCATACAGACCGGCGGACGGCAGCCTTGTGGCAGAGGAGATCACAAGGTTAAAGGAACAGGGCATTTTTGTGGTCACAGCCGCAGGAAATTATGGCGGTGATACGGCAGATTACGTGCCTGCAAATGTGCCGGATGCAGTTGTTGTGTCTGCAATCAATGAAAAGGATGAGGCAGATGCTTATTCAAACCATGGAAGTACGGTGGACTACTGTGCATACGGTTCCGTCAATGCGAAAACATTAGATGGAGAGGAAGAAAACATATCCGGTACATCCGTATCGGCAGCCATTGTTTCTGCAGTCATTGCAGAAGAATGTCTTAAGGACATGGGTGCAGGCTATGATGCGGTCATAGAATCCTTAAATGCACAGGCAAAGGATCTCGGGGATACCGGAAGGGATGATGTCTATGGAATCGGAGCTATATATGCAGACCGCATCAATGGAAATGCAGAGGAAGAATGGAAAGGACTTACCGATGAACTTTTAAACTGTGACTGGAAAAATATGAGTGATGAAGCGTTCAATTTAGTACTTGCCGGTACAGATAATATGCTGATCCGCTATTTTTTAGATCAACTTACAGAAGCAGAAAAGGCAGAGCTTTTAGTAAGGGATACCCTGTTGACACATCAGAGCACAAATATTGCATATGATCCGGCAGAGGAAAAGACCGTAAGCAGGGAAACAGGGACTTTATATGAGTATCTGTACAGTCAGGATTTTTCAGAATACTACATCCAGAAAGATATATCAGGGCATGTATTAGGCGGGACGTATTATATGTATATCCGTGATAACAAGTTTTATACAGCTGCCCTTGATACCAGTAAAAATGGGACAAATGCCTATATTAAGGTCAAGTTTTATGGAGGTTCCGGCGGAAATCCGTTTACCAACCCACAAGTCAGCGTGAGTGCCACAAATGCAGGAGCCATTGATTTTTCATCTATGACGATCGAAGGCGTGAAAACTTTTGTAGATGACAATGGACATGCCAATACCATAGGACAGCTCAATCTAAATGGGATCAAGGTTTTAAAACCGGTACACAGCAAGGCAACAGGCTATATGCGAGCCAAGAACGTGGCAGACCTGTTAGGAAATGGCATAGCCGGCACATGGTCAGGCGGTGTGACAGACTATGGAAAAAATACCTGCAGTGCAGAAAGTACAATGATCCACCTTGCCATAGGATATGGAGATCTTGAGATGGACAAAAAGGATAAAGGAAAACAGGTTTATACTGTTAAAATCACAGAATATGGAGAATCAGAATGGAGCAGCTGGAGTGATTATGCAGTGACACAGAATGTTACCTGCAGTCAGGCAGGAAGCAAATACCGTACGCATTATAAAACATGTAAAAACTGTGGGGCGGTTACCAGAACAGAAACAGATACAAAGAGCATCACACAGCTTGCTCATGCCTATACTTACCGTTATCAGGAGAATAATGGTGTGGAAAACGGAATGCGTTATCAGGAATGTACACGTTCGGATGCAGAATGTGGGAGAGGAAAGGATGTCAATGGGGAAACATGGCAGAAAGATTTTCAGTATTATCAGTATATAGGCTACCGTCTGATGGATACGGACGGAAATTATCCGGCAGACTATACAGCTGCGGACAACAAGTATTGTCTGCCGGGAGAACTGATCGGGGAATGTGGAACGGAAAAATGGATTGCAGATATGCAGCGAAATGAATTTATGGCAGCATCGAATGCAGTGGAAAGCTATATGGTAAGTGTATCCGCAAATTCGATCAGGATGGATATCCCAAGAAAGCGTTACCATGTGGTATTTGATGGGAACGGTGCAACCAGCGGATCTACGGCAGGGCATACAAATATATGTGTTGGGAAGACATTTACATTGAATAAGAATGGATTTAAGAAGACTGGCTATGATTTTATGGACTGGAGTCAAGGTAAAAATGACCATAATCTATATAAGAAGGATGGGGCAAAAATAAGTAAGGATCTGTCAACGACAAATGGAGAAACGATCACGCTATATGCTATCTGGGAGCCACATGTTTATAAGATCACACTGGATAATCAAGGGGCAGATAAAAGTGATAAGGATACACCAGCGGTGTATGAAAAATATACTGAGGATTATTATCAGGATGAAACAGGAATCTTGGTTTTTCCGGATGGCAGAATCAATATTCCGGAAAAAACAGTAACAGATGATACACTGTTAAAGAAGCAGCGGAAACAGTTCTTTTTGGGATATTATACAAAAAAGAATTCATTTGGTGATCAGATGGTAAAGCCTGATGGTACACTGGTCGCAGACATGGCAGGGAAAGGAAACTACAGGTATTTTACATCTGATGCAACAGTCTATGCTGCATGGGAAGATATGTATGCCATCCAGTATGACTTAAACCTTACCGATAAGGACATGGAGATCTTAAGCCATGACAACGATGGAAATGTGATCCCTAATCCGGTTACGGGACCGGAGATCAAGTGGAAACAGAAGGGAAAAGATATCACAATTAAATATGAGACAGTTTCCATTGCAAATGAAACATTTAAACCCATCTATCGTCTGATGGGATACAGCCTGACACCGGAGATAACCAGCGAGGATGAGATTGTCCTGAGCGAAGAAAAGGATACTTATCATGTGACGGAGGAAAAGGATATCATCCTCTATGCACAGTGGGATACCAGTTTTATGGTGACTTATATGGGAAATGAACAGACAGAGGGAAATGACTATCTGGATAAGGTGGAGGATGTGACAGAGGATTACCTGTTTTCCAAAAATGATAAGGAGGCCATCGAAGTACTGGAAAACGATGTAGACTATTTTATAAAAACAGTGGAAAGACCAACGATTGATATCGCAACAGGCAATGATGTAGATGAGGATGGAAACCCATACATGGAAACAGTACCGTATAGTTTTCAGGGATGGAGTATGTATGATGAAAAGAAAATGCAGGATGAAAATCTACAGTATGCATTAGAAGATAAGGAAAAAAGTAATTCTGAGCTGATATCTGAGGCAGCAAAGGTTTCACAGATGGAAACTGGAAAAGGTCTGACCTTTGGAAATCCGGCAGAAGAATATGGTACTTCGAACGCACCACACATGAGTACCCATGATCTGATCGCGGGCGGAAAAGGCGAAAGCCATGAGAATGCCCTGTTTGCCGATGCAGTCAAAGGGTATCTTGCAGAAGTGACGAAAATGCCGTATGTCAACATGTATGCGATCTGGGATGAATACCCGCAGATCACAGCCAGCGATATCTATCTGCCACTCTCCTATGCACAGGAAGGACGCATCACAGAGGAGTATCTGCTGGGATATGCAGTGGCAACCGATGAAGAATTAAAGAGCACATCCAATACCAAAGGGATCTTAAAACACGGGACAGACAGTGTGAACGGGACAGCATTTAAAGTCCTTGATTATCAGGCAAGCGAATTTTTAGGAGCAGGATCAGATATGGCAATGAGCATCACTTACCATGCCGAAGATGCCGTTGGGAATGTGACAGAAAAGATGGTCATGGTCCACCTTGCAGATACGACACCACAGCCGTATGAACCGGGATATGTGCGTTTCATATCAAAGGAGCATGAAGATACCTTAGAGGAAAACTCCATCTGGAGGAGCGGGGAGTATGCAGAAACACTTGCCGAAGTATTGAACAACAGCAAGATAGGTGAAGAGTATACGACCGTCAGTCCGTTACAGCAGGCACTTGGAGTAAAACCGGTGAAGAAACCGGGAAGCGGGACATGGAAGCATATGGAACAGGTATGGAGGTTTACGCATGAGGAAGTGCTGGCAGTACAGGAATATATAGATGCAAACGGACTGTTTGGAAGTCAGGAAGGATTCCTTACGACTTTCGGACACTGCCGTGTACAGTAAAACAGGAGGATATCTGTATCATAATTAAAAATGATACAGACCGGTAAAGCAGCCATTTTGGCTGCTTTACTTGTGTTCTGTCCAAGTGATAGATATAATAAAACAAAAGAAGAAACTACGGAGGGGGATGCATATGAAGAAAAGAAAGAAGATCACAACGGTTCTGCTGATCATATTTGGTATCATGACATCAGTACCTGTACAGGCACAGGAGATCGCAGACGTGCAGGAAAGTATAGATGTGGTGGGGAAAGACTGTCTCACGAGTGAGGATGGTCAGTGGCAGTATGAGATACTTGAAACAGATGAAGGAGAAAAATATATAGATCTCTATGAATACAATGGCAATGAAGAAGTCCTGGCTGTGCCGTCAAAGATTAATGGGATTACGGTATGCAGTATGGGAAGCATTGTTTTTTATAATAATGAAACACTCAGGGAGGTTACGCTTCCCAAAACAATAGTTACTGTATCACAGGGGGTATTCAAAACGGCATATGCATTAGAGAAAATCAGTATAGAAAATCCTACAGAAGCAGGGTTTCATACGATAGATGGGGTGTTTTTTAACGGAAAACAGTTAGTTGCCTATCCACCGGCAAAACAGGGAGATCTCTATGTTATTCCAGAAGGAACAACAGACATATTAAATGGGGCTTTCTTTGGATGTGCTGATTTAAAGAAGATCGTTGTACCATCGTCAGCGGTATATTACAGGACCTGTGCATTTGCAAAATGTAAACAGCCGATAGATATCATCCTTAAGGGTACTTCAAGCACAGCGCTGAATTTCATAAAAAATGCCTGCTGGGAGATGCCTGTCGGAACACGATATTTGACAAAGACAGAGGAATATAAAGCAAAGCTGCTGGAAAAAATGACATCTACAAGTGTATACAAAGACAGCACCGATACCATGGCAGTAGAGGTCATGAATCCTACACCTGCCACAGCACTGACATTTTCCGATGGGACAACAGAGGCATGGGTACAGGCAAGCTATACAGATACAGGGTATACGGGTGATCCGGTCAATAACTTTTATTTACAGTCGCTATACCAGCAGGAGCCATATGATACCACAGACAATGTCACATGGAGTCTGGTAAGTGCCGATACCTGTCCAGCTATCTTAAACGAGAAAAATCCAGACAAGTATGTATGTCAGGTCACTTCCGGAGGGACGATCATCACCTATGCGGGAGGAAATGCAGTCTTAAAGGGAACAGATGAAAGCGGTCATGAACTGATACTGCATGTGGCGGTATACAGTCCGATGGAAACATTTGAAGTAAAGGGAAGAAGTGGACCTTCTGTAAAGGCTGGAGAAGAAGCAGTTGTATATGCAGATATTACACCAGAATACAGTTATGCCAACAATGTCAAAGTCACATGGACATCATCCAACCCGGAAGTTGCTACAGTAGAAGCTTATGGGACAGTGACTGCAAAGATAAACGGGTTAGAAGCAGGATATACGACTTTGACAGCAACGGTCAATGATAATGGAAAGCTGATATCAAAAACATTAGAGGTTTCAGTATTTGACTATATCACGAACTGTACAGTTGATCCAATCCCGGCACAGACATATCTTGGAGAACAGTTAAAGCCTGTGCCGGTGGTATGTTATCATGAACGTATTTTGACAGAAGGTATAGATTATGAAGTTGTATATTATGGAGATAATTGTGCTATTGGTAAACAAGAGGGATATATGTGTATCAATGGTTTAAATACAACATTTGCAAGGACAGTGAAAACATTGAATGCATACTTTGATATCATTGATGGCAGGAGCAATCCTTCCGGAGTCAATCCGACACCTGGAACAGGCGAGAACCAAAATCCATCAAATAATACTGGAAGCAGTCATACACCATCTACAGGTGATCCTAATACAGCATCCAATGATCCGGAGCAGGGAAATGGAACAGATACAGCAATAAAGACGTTTCAGGCAAAGAACATAAAATATACCGTTACATCAGCCAAAGAAGTAAAAGTAACAGGACCGACGAAAAAGAGCATCCGTTCTGTTACGATTCCTGCAACTGTAAAGTATAAAGGAACGACTTACAAGGTAACATCAATCGGCAGCAAGGCATTCTATAACTGCAAAAAGCTAAAAACAGTAACGATCAAAAGCAGGAAACTGAAATCAGTCGGTAAAAATGCATTTAAGGGGATCTACAAAAAAGCAAAGGTTACAGTGCCAAAGAGTAAGTATAAGGCATACAGAAAGCTGTTCAAAAAGGCAGGTTTCAGTTCTAAGACGGTGTGGAAGAAAAAATAAATGTTAAAGATTGAAGATAGGACGTCAGAAAGGATTCACTGTGATTTTCGGATACTGTCATGTGTAGGAAAAACAGGAGAATATTCGTATCACAATGAAAAATGATATATATGAGTAAAGCTGCCAGAATGCCAGCTTTACTTGTATGATATTACTGGAGAGGTACAATCCTGTCTTTGACAGTTGTTAGAAGAAAAGAAGATCGCTGCATCCCTTGATTTTACTGGGGTTCAGCGATTTTTGCCGTTGTTTTGAAGTATAGTAATTTATTCCTTCCCTTTACTTTTTTTCTGTATGGTTTTCATTTTGCTCTTTGTTATAAATTGATAGTCTGTCCTAAAACCACAGCTTTCATGAAGGGCATCTGTAATCTTTTCACGTTTATACAGCGGGATGAATCCCTGTTCCTGTATTTCTGCAAAATTCATTGCCTTTAGAGTGTCCAATAATTCTTCACAGGTATATTGCAAATTTAACTTTTTCTCAAGATAACGGTAAATTGTTAATGAAAGAAAACAGATCAGAAAATGAGCTTTTATCCTGTTCTCATCCTGTAAATAAACTGGTCTTGCAGAAAAATCAGTTTTCATAATACGAAAACATTCTTCGATCTGCCATCTGCCTTCGCTTACTTTTAAAATATCATTAACATCATCATCCAAAAGATCTGTACAGACTGCATAAAGATCATCATACTGTGCTTCTTCCTCAATCTTAGCCTCATCAGGGTATTGTTCTATATCTGCAGCTTCCCCATCCTTGGTGACAGCTTTCTTTGTGCCCGCTCTACCTGTTTGTCACGGACTGCCTTCTGATAAAGGGCATATTTAGGAGAATAAGTAATGATTAAACGCTGGTACAGTTTTTTTGTGGTGTACGGTTCGTCCTTATAATAAAGTCCTTTGTCATCTTCTGGTAATTTCGTGATATCGACCGGAAGATCATCGGAAACACGTTTGAAGCCATGTGGATCCAGAGCCCATTCTTTTTCCTCTTTTTTCAGTTTTTTGATTGATTGGGTTACGATATAAGCACGTTCACCCAGATGGTTGTATTCGCGGATGGATTCTGATCCCAACCCGGCATCACTGCAATAAATAAATTTCTGACATCCGAAATCACTAAGGACTTTTTTTCCAGCGGTTTTAGCGATGTCTGTTCATTTGCATTTCCCGGGAAAAGGGAAAAGGCAAGCGGAATCCCATCCCCATCCATGAACAGTCCCATCTGAATGATTGGGATTTGGTCAATTTAGGAGATCCTAAACAGAGAAGAGAAAGGTCTTACTGCGAGAGGTAAGATTTTTTTAATGCAATCATTCGCAAAATTTACATGGCCTTTTATGAAGCAAACTGTAAATGTTTCCGAAAAGAGTATTGCTATCACGTATGCGTGATAGATTATGCTCTTGATACGGGGAAAGGGAAGGCCGTAGTGAAGAGGACAAGCGAGATAAGTAAAATTGCTGGAGTAAGTAAGCGTACATTACAATTTTATGATGATGAAGGGATGATTAAAGTGGAAAGATCTGAGAACAACTATCGTTTATATGACGAAAAAACTTTAGAAAAATTATGGGAGATTATGGTCTATAAGGAAATGGGATTGAAACTTGGAGACATCAAACAATTGCTAGTGATGTCAGAAAATGAGAAGAAAGGATTCTATAAAGCGTATATTGAACAAATTGAAGAAAAAATCAAAGAGTTAGAGAGACAGGAAAGATTTATTTCTCTAATCATAGCGAAAGGATTACCTCAGATACCGGATGAAAACTCTGATGTTACATATAAAAGCAGGATTGCCGAAATTAGGAGAGGGTGTGTTGATGAAGAATACAGATTATAGAGGTACAGTCAGGATACTTGTAGATGTTATAACAACAGTGATAAATTTAAGTATTATGGCTCAGATATCAAAGAATTGCTATCGGTGTAATAGAAACTATTCAAGACAAGGTGAGGTTTCAAATGAGAATGCAAATTGTATTTTAAAGAAACAACAATTTACAAAAAAGAAGGAAATAAATGATAAAAAATATTATGCGGAGGATATTAAGAAATTACGATATTTATTAGATGAAGCGTACCAGCAGATGCAGCAGGGTCAATATCATTATGCAATTTACGATGCAAATAGTGTTATGAGGGAAACTATGAAAATATTGCTTCGCTATAAAAATAGAGGATATGCTATGGACGATTTATTGATGAACATAAAAATATGTGAACGCAAGAAGTTACTTGGTGCAGATAAAGATTTTATAAATAGGATGTATGAAGTTTATCATATATGCGAGTGTGATAGACAGAGATTTGACAAAGGGAAGTATATAAATCATCGGAAGGTACATTTTGTGATTATGCAGCTCAAAGATTTGCTGAATTTTGTGGAAAGAGAAATAATTTATTCCTGAATTGTGACAAAGGGCATAACTAAGAAACGTATGGTCTTGGTTATGCCATAATGCTACATAATTGCGTTGAAATCAAATATTGTATTCATGTCACATTCCAGAATATGACAGCAGGCAAATAAGAAAGATACGGTAGGATTTTGCGTGCCTTTTTCGATACGGTTATATGAGTAAATAGAAATGTCTATTCCGTTGATCTGGAGTCTTGCGACCATGTCCGTTTGCTTTATATTCATGGATTTACGCATCCTTGCAATGTGGTTGCCTATATTTATATCATTTACTTGGATAATACGGTCAACGCTCTCGTGGTTCTTCATTATATTGCACCTCCACGCAATATTTTATGGTGATTTGTAAGAAAATAATTGCACGAGAACGCAATGAATGATATTATAGAAGTAGCTGCAGGAAAATAAATTCGGATTTTAAACAGACAGAAAAGGAACAAAGACAGCAAGGAGATATGGAATCATTTATGCAATATCAGACTGCAAGGGCTATGAGAGATGCAGCAAAGCAGGAAGGAGGGGTAGCTGGGTTAGGTGCCGGATTAGCGTTTGGCAACACGATAGCTCAAAATGTACAAGATGTATCAACTCCAAATAATCAGGCGAAAGGCAAAATAGAACAGTTAAGGGAATTAAAAAGGTTTATTGGATGAGGGAATACTGACGCAAGAAGAGTTTGATGCAGAAAAGAAACGTATTATTGGAAACTAAAATAAAAATCTAAGGAATTTAGGAAGGATGGAAAGATGTCAAAGAAACCGAAAATGGTATTATGCAGAAACTGCAATACTCCAATAACAAAAAATGCAAAGATTTGCCCGTCATGTGGAGCTAAGAACAAAAAGCCATTTTTTAAGAGGTGGTGGTTTGTGTTGCTTGTTGTGATACTTGTGTTAGGTGGGATTGGTTCTATTAACAGAAACAAGAAAGAAAAATTTGATTGGAATGAAGTGGAACTTTGTGATCGGCTTCCCAAACCGAAGTCAAATGTTGGCAGGATTTGGAGTAATGAGCCAGATCGTTTGAGTATTGAAGTGGAAAAAACTTCAAAAAGCGAATATAAAAATTATGTAAAAGAATCTCAGGCAATGGGATATACTATTGAAAGCGAAGAATCTGGAGACAGTTACAAAGCTTTTGATGAGGAAGGATATGGATTATCAGTAAGTTATTTTAATGAATCTATGGATATTGAGCTTGAAGCTCCAACTGAAATGGGAACACTAAATTGGCCTAAGAGTGAAATTGCAGGTTTACTTCCGTTGCCGAAGTCTACGGTTGGCAAGGTTTCTACAGATACAGAAAATGGATGCTATATCTATGTTGGAGAAACTTCCATAGATGATTTTAATGCGTATGCTGATGAATGTGCAAATAATGGCTTTTCTGTTGATTATGAAAGAGGTGACAAGTTCTATAATGCTAAAGATGAGGCTGGAAATAAACTTTCGTTATCTTATCAGGGAAATAATGTAATGGTTATTCAAATCAGAAAACCAGATGAAACTGAAGCGGATGCACCTGCAACAGAGCAGGAAAGTGAACCTTCTTCAGCAACTGAGCAACAGACGGAATCTGCGGAAAAATCAAGTGACAGTGCAGAATTGATAGATGGTATGCGTCCAGAGTTTAAGAAGGCGATGGACAGCTACGAAGAATTTATGAATGAGTATTGCGAGTTCATGGAAAAATATGCAGAATCCGATGGATCGGATGTAGGACTATTGGCTGATTATGCAAGTTATATGAGTAAATATGCTGATGTGGTAGAAGATTTTGAAGCGTGGGATGATGGTGAAATGAATACAGCGGAAACAGCATATTATTTGGATGTTCAGACACGAGTTAGCAAGAAACTTCTTGAAGTGGCAGAATGATCAATGGTTACGAATAACCATATATGATAGAATATTTTTTGCAAAAGCATCGGCGTACCGGTGCTTTTGTTCGTATTTGGATAAACGGACACTTGATTTTATAAAAATTAGTAGAAATATATAAAAAGTGGTTGTTTCTTCCTTTGCGATAAAGTTTTTCTTTTACCTTATCGCAAAGAAATTAGCTTTTTAGTATTATTAGTGCGAATTATTTTTACCTTTCAAAGCTGGAATGACAGTGGCAGAATTTGACGTATTCATGAAAAAGGGGTACAATCCCAAAATATGCAGTCGACATAGGATAGATAGCATAATGAAGTGTCATATAGTTACAAATAATACATGATAGAACGGATGAAAGATGATGCAGATAACAGAGAAACTGATTAAGCCTTTAACAGAGACTAAATATTTAAATGCGGATAATGTAGACCGGTATCGTTGCATTATGCGCATTTTTTTTGATAATTATGAGAAATTGCATTATTGGATGTATCAGGAGGATGTTTATCAGGAGATGATACAGAATTCCTATTTTGCAGATTACCGAATCGAACAGTGTCAGCAGGATCTCGCTATGCTGACATAATGGAAAAATCTGAATACTATACAGGATACAAGAAAGGTATCATCTATTGAAGAATTCAAAAATAAAAAGTTCCGTTATCAGATGTCCGAGTATAGCGTGGAGATTGAAAGATTAGTCTTACGTCTTGAAAACCTTCAGATAGAAGGTGCATCTTTAGAACCGACTTTGCTGGAACGTATACGGCAGAATATCAGTTTATTCGGTGATATGGCAAATCAGGATGCAGAACGTGTATATCTCTGGTGGAATGATCTGAATAACGATTTTGTAAGGTTAAATCAAAATTATCAGGATTACATCAGGGATTTAAACAGTGTGAAGGCTGAAGAAATGATGCGGACGAAAGAATTCCTGATCTTTAAGGATCGTCTGGTGGAATATTTAAGAAGTTTTATCAAAGGTCTGCAAAAGAATGTAGGTGTAATTGAAGAATATCTTCGTTTACTTACCTCAAATACATTATCAGAAGTTTTCGACAAAATTATCACATATGAATTTTCAATTCCCAGAATGGATGTAGAAATTACCAGGGAACAGATTGAAGAAAAAACAAAAGGACGTTATGAAAGTATTTATCACTGGTTTGTTCCTGAAAATGGACAGGAGAATGAAGCTGGGAAATTATTTGATGTGACAAATGATATTATTCACCGTATTACCAGATATGCCGCACAATTAAGCGAAAAAAATGCGTTAGGGGCAAACCGGAGAGAAGAATACCGCAAGGTTGCAGAAATATTCTTGAAATGTGAAGATATCAAAGAAGCACACCGGATGTCTTCCATGGTATTTGGAATAGAATCTCCTTATCATTTACAGGGAAATCTGGTGCGTAAAACCGATAGCATGAATTATGGTGTTTATGAAGAAGATCCATTAGAGATAAAATTAAAACCAAGAATCCGCTATTATAAAGAAAAAACGACACGTAGTACCATTAAAGACCGCAGTAATGAAAAAATACAGACCAGGCAGCAGATGATGCAGGCACATCAGGAAGAGATGCAGAAGATGAAACAGCTTGAAGAAAATGGACGGATAGATTTTTCAAAACTTCCGGTGATTGAGCCAAGAGTAAGGGAAATTCTTTTAAAATGGCTGTCTGATGCCTTTGAAGATGCAGATTATACTGCAAGAACAGATGATGGGCGGCAATATACGTTAGATCGGAGTATGGCAGATCAGACATGTACCGTAACCTGTGAAGATGGTAAATTTACTATGCCGAAGCTGGTAATTGTATTTATGGAGGAAGAAGCGTGAATGGATTAGAGATTTTGCTAAGCCGTCGGTGGATCTTAAAATCCGAAGATAAGGACTTATATTATAAGCTTCGGGATGAACTGGGTGAGATCCGCAAATTCGCATCCGATAAATTGGGATGTGTGATCACGGAAAATTCATTATTGATCAAGATGGAAAAAATACCTGCCGTAGCAGAACCATTTATGGGAATCAGAGAATTTAGTGCAAACGAAGAATATGCTTTTTTATGTATGCTGCTGATGTTTCTTGAAGATAAGGATGCACAGGAGCAGTTTATTTTGTCACAGCTGACAGAATATATTGCAGCAAATATGCCAAATGGCGTAGACTGGACAATGTATATCAACCGCAGAAGGCTGATACGTGTACTTCGTTATGCAGTAGATCAGGGAATGGTTGCAGTCACAGATGGAAGTGACGATGCGTTTATGGATGATGCTTATGGGGAAGTGCTTTATGAGAATACAGGTGCATCCAGATATTTTATGCGAAGTTTTACAAAAGATATCATGGAGTATACAAGACCGGAGGATTTTCATGAAAGTGACTGGTTTGACATAAATGAAGACCGTGGGATCGCCAGACGCCACCGGGTATATAAACGACTGGTATTTGCACCAGGGATGTTTTATGATACCGGAACAGAAGAAGATTTTTCCTATTTGAAATATTATGGGCATCGACTGGCTGAAGATCTTGAAAAAAATTTCGACTGTAGTGTGCAGATACATAGAGGCAGTGCTTGCGACACTTTAGATGCCCTGGCGATCTATCAGTTGATCCGTCCGCAGAATGCAAAATTTGTAACAGTAATGTCTTATATATGGAATGGAAAGAAAAAACAGATGCTGGATAATGAGGCAGAGGTTGAAAGTCATGGAAGAAAACTTAACTGGGAAAATGGAAGCTGAATGTGCAGCATATTTTAAGCAATATGCAGTGTTTGAAAAGATTTTAAAGGGTTTTAAAAATAAATATATTTCATTTGGAAAATTTGCCGGGACATTAAAACTTAAGGACATACCGGTAAAAGATGTTGAGGTCTTAGAAGGTTTCTTTGGACAGAATTTTCATGGGCAGAAAAGTATTTCCATATCAGCTGTAAAATTTGAAAAAGCATTAAATAACAGCCGCTTTCAGGGGATAGATATGCTGCGGCTGTTAGAAATCTATTTTGGTGAGAAGATAAGGACAAGAAAAGATGTAAGGGAAGAAAAAGAAAATACAAAAAGAAAAATTTTTCAAGAGGCTCTTAATGATTATGAAGAAACAGAAATGGAAGCTGTATTAGAAGATCTTACACAAATAATATGGGGAAAACGGACGAGTGACTTAGCAGAGTGGAAAAGACAGCTGTATCTTGCAGCAGATATTTATCAGGCGCTGCCTGTTAAAAAAGGGGAATATCTTTACCTTGCTGTTTTTGCTGCAGCGCTTACCGGAAATCCACATGCATTTGACAGAGGAGAAGCAGATGGGGATCTTTTATATAAGGTAGTACAGTATTATGCAGAAAAAAGAGGAAAATTACATCCTGATCAACAGATCTTTCCGGCATTTACAAGAAAAAACTATTATCTGAGTGCGGGAATTATGGTGGATGATGTTTCAAACTCTGTTATGGTATATGGTATACAGGCAGTTTTACAAAATGGAAAATTACATCCCGGTGTGCAGGGATTTTATGAAAATCGGGAGATGATGCAGATCCCATTGTCAGTGATCATGCAATGGAAAAAAGTAATTTGTCCCGGAAATGTGATGTACGTTGTGGAAAATCCTTCCGTTTTTGCCATGTTATGCAGACAAGAAGACATTGCGGTTATGTGTGTCAATGGACAGCCGAGAATGGCAGCATTGAAAGTTTTGGAATTATTGGCAGAATCAAATGCAAAAGTATATTATGGAGGTGATTTTGATCCGGAAGGTATTCTGATCGCCCAAAAGATAGCAATGTTTTACAAGGGTGAGTGTGAATTCTGGCACATGGATCCTGAGGATTATATGAAATGTTGTTCAGATACACAGATTTCCGGGAAAAGGTTAAAAAGTTTAGAAAAAATCACGGATCACAGACTTCTTCCGGTAGCTGTATGTATCCGCAGGGAAAAACGGGCAGGATATCAGGAAAGATTACTGATTGCAGAACGTTGACATACGTAATTTTTGAAAAATGTTACTGTCCACACCTGACAGTGTGACCAGCAACGATTACAGCCCATTTAAAATGCCTCTGCGAGGCAGGGGCTGTAATTACACAATAATTAACACTATGGTGCATAGCTTGACAGCGCGGTGTCAAGCTTGCGACAGAACAGTAACGAAAAATGAACAATTGTCAACCATATCAAAAAAGAGGTTGACAATCAAAGCGTATCTATGCTATATTTTCTATCGGACGATCATGAGTCTGAGATGTACTCCGTAATCTTCTGAAAACAGATTTCATCGGCTGGATTTCCGATATACGGTTTCGTTTCCAGGTTGTATATCAAAAATCAATTTTGAAATACTTTGTTTGGAAGCTTTTAAGAGTACATGAAAAAAGAAAAGGGGAGGCATACGATATGTCAACAGCAGCAACACCGGAAATCACAAGAAATAAAACACGGGATATGGTCTATATTGCGATTTTTGCAGTTCTGATTGCAATTTGTTCATGGATCTCCATTCCAACAACAGTACCATTTACTTTACAGACATTTGCAGTCTTTTTAGCAGTTGGAGTATTAGGTGGAAAAAGAGGAACACTTTCCATCTTGATCTATCTGTTATTAGGTGTGATCGGAGTACCTGTTTTTGCAGGATTTACAGGCGGGATCGGAATCGTACTCGGAACCACAGGAGGATATATCATCGGATTTTTATTTTCCGGCCTTATCATGTGGGCAATGGAACAGTTATTAGGTAAAAAAACATGGGTGTTAGCACTTTCCATGGTACTTGGATTATTAGTCTGCTACGCATTCGGAACCGCATGGTTCATGGTAGTATATGCAAAACAGGCAGGAGCTGTAGGGCTTTTAACAGCACTCGGCTGGTGCGTATTCCCATTTATCATACCGGATATCATCAAGATTGTATTAGCACTGGTGATCTGTAAAAGATTAGCCGGCATTATAAAGGCTGACTAAGCATGGATAAACAAGAATATCAGTATCGGATCAGGGCACATCATGGTATGTGCCTTGCATTTTTTAAAGGAAATGGTTATAGCAGTGGTTTTACAAAGCATATGGGTAATGTGAAATATGCTTTAGAGGAAAATCCGATGATTAAGGTTTTAGCAGATGAAGATGATATCTGTAAGGAGTGTCCGAATAAAGATATGAGCTGCGTTGCAGATGGAAAAGCTGCGGCATATGACAGGGAAGTGCTTTTAAGATGTCATATACAGCCTGGAGAAGTCATGCCATATTCAGAGTTTGCAAAGAAAGTATATGATTGTATATTATCTATAGGGACCAGGGAAGAAATTTGTGGAAACTGTAGGTGGAATGAACTGTGTCACTTTTAAAGTGGTGCAGTTTTTTCGTACGAAGAAATATCTTGCATACCCCTTCTATTACAAGTATAATAAAGGATAGGCAACAAATTCAAACCTAAGAGAATACGGTTAAGGAGAAGTAACGGTATGGCTGAACAGGAAAAGAAAGAGTTTGCATTTATCAAAGAAAAGATCAAAGAAAAGCCAGTGAATAAAAAGCGTTTGTTTAAGCATGGAATGTATACGGTGGGGTTTGCAGTGATATTCGGAGTAGTATCCTGCTTCGTATTTACGTGCCTGCGCCCGGTCATGGAGAACTGGCTGCATCCGAAGGCAGACTCAACGATCACGATCCCGGGGGATGAATGGTCAACAGAAGTAGAAACAGAGGAAAAGAAAGAACCGGCAGAGGAAACAGAACAGGCACCTGTTTTGGCAGAGGCACCACAGGCATCCGATACAGTAAGAAAACAGGAATTAGAATTATCGGATTATCAGATGCTCCAGAATAAAATCTATGCGATCGGAAAAGAAGCAAACCGCTCAGTTGTCACAGTGACAGGGGTAGTCAGTGATACAGACTGGTATAATAATGCATATGAAAGTGAAGGCCGGGCAGCAGGGATCATTATAGGTGATAATGGAAACGAACTGCTGATTTTAACAGAGCATAAAGTAGTAAAAGATGCCGGGACGATCAACGTAACTTTTATTGATGATGTGACAGTACAGGCATCTTTAAAAAAATATGACGGAAATACCGGAATCGCAATTCTTGCAATAGATCTCAAACAGTTAGAAGAAAACACCAAAAATAGCATTTCTTATGCAGTATTAGGAAGTTCATTGTCTGTTGCACAGGGAAATATTGCAATTGCGATTGGAAGTCCATTAGGTACAAATTATTCGATCGGTACAGGAAATATTACTTCTGTCGGAAATGTGATCCATACGGCAGATGCTACATATACCGTATTTACGACAGATATTGTGGGAAGCAGCAGCAGCAGCGGAGTACTTTTGAACCTGAACGGAGAAGTTGTCGGACTGGTTATGCAGGGGTACAGTAATGATGGGGCAGATAATACACTGACAGCAATCTCGATTTCAGAGTTAAAGCAGATCATAGAAATGTTGTCAAATGGAAAAGATATTCCTTATTTTGGATTAAAAGTAGTAACAGTAACAGATAAGATCGCAAATGACTATGACATTCCAAAAGGTGTTTATATCAAAGAAGTGATGATGGATTCACCGGCATGGGAAACAGGTCTGCAGAATGGTGATGTTATTGTCGGGATGGATGGAGAAGAGATTACTTCCGTAGAGGCATATCAGTCCAAATTATTGTCCTTAGAGCCGGGAAGTACGATCGAAGTAGCAGTAAAACGGCAGGGAATGAACGATTATCTTGGTGTAACCTGTAACGTAACCGTAGGAAAACTTCAATAACGGGGGAAAGTAGTTACAGTCCGCAGCTGTGAACTGTAACTAAAAATACGGTCAAAAATGCAGTAAAGACAGAAAAAGGAGCAGCAGAATGAAGTATATTGAAACATTTCGTGAGGGAGAGCGCATCAGCGAGATTTTTCTTTGCAAACATAAACAATCAGCAGTCACGAAAAATGGCAAACCATATGAAACAGTGATCTTACAGGATAAAACAGGAACGCTGGATGCTAAGATCTGGGAACCGGATTCTTCAGGAATCGAAGATTTTGATGCATTAGAGTACATCCTTGTCATGGGCGATGTTACCAGTTTTCAGGGAGCATTGCAATTAAATGTGAAACGTGTCCGCAAAGCACAGGAAGGTGAGTATGATCCAAAAGACTATCTTCCGGTCAGCAGTCGTGATGTCGATGAAATGTATGAAGAATTAAAAGGATATATCTCCGGCATTACCAATCCATATCTGCAAAAACTTTTAGCAGGATTTTTCTTAGAAGATGAAGAATTTATCAGCCGGTTCAAATTTCATTCAGCCGCAAAAAGTGTACATCATGGATTTGTAGGAGGATTGTTAGAGCATACCTTAGGCGTTACAAAACTTTGCGATGCATTTTCAAAACAGTACCCGATCTTAAACCGTGATCTTTTACTGACAGCGGCTATATTCCACGATATCGGAAAACTAGAAGAATTATCTGCGTTTCCGGAAAATGATTATACCGATGAGGGACAGCTGTTAGGTCATATCATGATAGGAGCAGAGTGGGTGTCAGAGCATATGCGTCTGATTCCGGATTTTCCAAGAAAATTAGGAAATGAGTTAAAGCACTGCATTTTGGCACATCATGGAGAATTAGAGTATGGTTCTCCGAAAAAGCCGGCATTGATCGAAGCAGTTGCGCTTAATTTTGCAGATAATGTAGATGCAAAAATGGAAACATTAAAAGAAGCATTTGCAAATGTACCGGATGGCAATACAGAATGGTTAGGATATAATAGGCTTTTAGAATCAAACATCCGCAAAACAAGTAAATAGGAGTAGTTATGCAGAAGAATGATTTTATAGAATTAGTCATTGAAGATATTAGTACGGAAGGAGCAGGGATCGGTAAATATGATGGAATGACATTTTTTATAAAAGATGCCATTATTGGAGATCGGATCCTTGCTAAGATCATAAAATTAAAAAAGACATACGGCTATGCACGTTTGATGGAAATTAAGGAGGCTTCCCCCTATCGGGTGGAGCCCCGTTGTATTTATGCCCGTTCCTGTGGCGGCTGCCAGATCCAGGAAATGGACTATCAGAGCCAGTTGGAATTTAAGCAGCGGAAAGTACGGGGAAATCTGATCCGTTTGGGCGGTTTTAAGGAATCAGAGATCGATCAGCTGATGGAACCGATCGTAGGCATGGACTATCCATTTGCCTACCGGAACAAAGCACAGTTTCCGGTAGGGGTAAATGCAAAAGGTGAAATTGTCACCGGATTTTATGCAGGAAGAACCCATACGATCATTGCAAATACAAATTGTGCACTAGGAGCAGCAGTTAATGAGAAAATTTTGCAGAATGTACTTACATATATGAAAGAAACAAATACATCTGCGTATGATGAAAAAACAGGAAAAGGACTTGTACGTCACATTCTGATCCGCTATGGTTTTGATTCCAAAGAGATCATGGTCTGTCTTATCATCAATGGAAGAAAGCTGCCATCAGCAGATGTTCTTGTTGGAAAATTGTGTACAATTAATGGAATGAAAAGCATTTCCATCAATCGCAATCAGGAAAAAACAAATGTGATCTTAGGAAATGAAACCACAACCATCTGGGGAGAGCCGACGATCACAGATACTTTGTATCTTCGTAATACAGAGGATTTTAGCCGTTTGGAAGAACATACCAGTTACCAGATCTCACCACAGTCTTTTTATCAGGTCAATCCGGTGCAGACAGAAAAATTGTATTCACTTGCACTTGCGTATGCAGGTTTGACAGGAAAGGAAACCGTCTGGGATCTCTATTGCGGGATAGGAACCATTTCGTTATTCCTTGCCCGTCATGCAAAACAGGTATATGGAGTCGAGATCATTCCACAGGCGATTGAAGATGCCAGGAAAAATGCCAGATTAAATCATATTTCCAATACGGTATTTTTTGTCGGAAAAGCCGAAGAAGTCTTACCGGCTTTCTATGAAAAAGAAAAGACTGCATCCGATGTAAATGCAGATATGTGCCATCCGGATGTGATCGTTGTTGATCCACCACGAAAAGGCTGTGATGAAAAATGCCTTGCCACGATGCTAAAGATGCAGCCGGAGAAGATCGTGTATGTAAGCTGTGATTCGGCGACCTTAGCCAGAGATCTCAAGGTGCTGTGTGCCGGTGGGTATGAAGTGAAGAGAGTGCGGGCGGTGGATCAGTTTGGGATGACGGTGCATGTGGAGTCGGTAGTTCTGATGCAGTATTGTGGAAAATAAGAAAAATAGGCATGTTAGACCACAAGATGTTGTGGTTTGAGGGCAAAAATTGGAGCAAAAAATGACCAGTTTTTGCCCTATTTTTTTCCACGTTTTTATAGATGCATAGAGGCAAAAAAGAGATTTTTAAGTATTTTGGGACAAAATTCAGAGAAAGGAAAAGAAACAGGGATGGAGAAAAAGCAGCACCCAAGTTACGGAATGATTCGGTTTGCAAGGTCCTCAATCGGTGGTTCAGGAACGGCATTGTTTGGAAGTTCCATCATGCATAATAATGTCATACGCCTGTCCATTTCAAAAGGCATGATGGAAAGGGAGGGCAACGAGGACTGGTTTTTGGCAGGGACAGACATCAATGACATGATCGTTGAGGTGGAGATGTCCTATACACAGTTTGCCGAAGCAATCACATCACTTAACATTGGAGAGGGGATACCGGTTACCATTACAAAAGTGAATGGGACATTCGTTGAACCATGCCCATACAGTGACAGGCAGAAAGTAATGCGCCGGGAAGTGGATGAAGCAACCCGTGACTTGGTGCGGCAACTGGAAAAGAGGTCAGAGGAGATTGAAAAACTTCTGGATGAGAAACGTGTCCTGAGCAGGGAGGACCGGAGAAATATCGTCTCGACATTGAAAAATGTACGGCAGGAGTTAAAAAGTAATATCCCCTATCTGCAGAAACTGTTTGCTGAACAGATGGATAAAACCGTGACAGAGGCGAAAGGGGAGTTTGAAACTTACCTGCAGAACAAGATGAACAGCATTGCACTTGCAGCAATTTCAGAACAGATGAAGCAGGAGGAAATCAGTTTAAACAGAAACATGATACCGGAACTGGAAGTACAGGAGGGCGGGGAAGAGGCAGGGGAGATGGAAGCGGGAATGCAGATGAACATGTAAGGCAGTACTTATTTTAGAAATGAAATGGGTGCTGTCTTTTTTTATGGAAAAAGAAAGGAGACAGATTTGATGTCGGGATTTTTTTGCAACAGTCCAAGACTGCAGTTATTAGAACGGCAGATGCGCCAGCCGCCGGGATATCGTCCCAGAGGGCAGGGGTGGATGTTTGACATGGAAGAGTGGAAAAGCAGGGGAAATTATTCGGAGATTGTGGACTGTGTCATCAGCCGGATGCAGATGGAACACTTAAAGAAAAGGATACAGGAGGTATTTGGAAACGCAGAAAAGGAACTGATTTTTTATGACAGCAGGCACAGAAACGATTTTTCTTCCCTGCTGCTTGGCAGACGGAAAAAGAACCTGTGCGGACTTCCGAATTATGCCGCCGCAGTATTTCTTCTGTCTGCAGATGAAAACCTGTGGGAGAAAGTTTCTAAGCAGGTGCTGGATACGGGGATTTATTTTGACCGCATCCGGCTTGGCAGCGTTGCGCTGGAACAATATATCCTGTTCCATGCGGCAAGGGATGTGTATCTGGGGACAAAGCATATCCGGCTGTCGGAGCTGACCGACAGGGAATTGATACCGGATGAAATCTTAAGGCTCATCGTCAATGCATTCGTGATGGAAAGGTATGGGGTGGACATCGTAGAACGGGAGGTGTGGAATGAAGATTAGAGCAAAAAATGGGGGACAGACTGTAGATATAACTCTGCCGGCAACGGACATGGACATGCAGTATTGCATGAAATGTATCGGGATAGAAGATATTGTACCGGTATGCTGTATCAGTGAGGTGTGGGATGAACCGTCCTATTTTGGGTTCCTGAAAGGCCAGACAGTCAGCATGGACGAACTTAATTTCTTAGCCAGAAGGCTGGATGGAATGACGGAATACGAAAAAAGAGTGGTGGGTGTCTACAGCAGTGAAACAGGCATCCGGGAAATGAAACAACTGATCAACCTGACTTACAGCCTGCAGGGACTGTCCCTGCTCACAGACTTAACGGATGGAAACCGTGTCGGGCTGAGACTTTATCTGGACCGGCATCTTGCAATCTCAGAAGAAGAAAAGAGCAAAATGGATTTTAACGCATATGCGCAGAAGATTTTTTCAGAAGGAAAATGTAAGTTCCTGCCACATGGGATACTGGTAGATCAGGGATTCCAGATGGAGGAGGTCTATAACGGAAAAACCTTTCCAGAATACATCGACAGACCGGATGAAACCGTGGCGGTTTTATCTCTTGAAAATGAGGCAGGGGATAAGGAATACCTTTATCTTCCAACGGACATCAGTGCCATGGATAAGGTAAAGAAAAGACTCAACATCGCAGCATTTGCTGAAGGCATTGTGAACGGGATAGAAAATATCCGGCTGCCGGAAAGCATCCTTCCTTCCCCGGAAGATATGTGTATGTCTCTGCAGGGTGATGTCCAGAAACTGACTCTTTTTAATGAGATGTGCCAGACCGTCAGCTGTTTTGATGAAGCAAAAATGGACCGGCTTGCAATGGCGGCAGGATTCGTGGGGACAAGTGAATTTACTGATATCACTTACATCGCAAAGCATCTGGATGAATTTGAAATACATCCGCAGATACATACGGATAAAGAGTATGGGGAATTTCTGGTTAAAGAAGCGGGGATGTTTGAAGTTGATGAACTTCTCCTGCCGCATATTGATTATGCCGGGGTTGCCCGTGATAAAAGACAGGCAACGATGGCAGACAGCGGATTTATTCCAGAGGGCTTTGTTGGCACGCAGAGGGCGATCCATGAGTATCAGGAATATCAGGGGGAATTTGCCGATCTGCTTGAAAAAAACGGGATACCCTGTGAAACGTTCTGCCTTTACAGTTCGCTGGCAGGGATGATGTATCAGGATGGAGAGGAGCAGGAAACGCTGTACCGGAGTGAACTGGCAGATTATGAGGAACAAATCCAGAAAGCCATCCTCAAAGAAAGGCATGTGGAAGAAGAGCCGAGGGGACTCATGCATTATTTTGACGGGAACAGACAGGTGGCTGCAAAAGTGATCAGTGCATTTCCGAGAGTGCAGAACATCCGGGGAGAACTGTTCGGAGTTCTGGAATGCAGTATCTGCCAGCCTCTGACGCAGAGTGAAATCTATGAACTGAAAAATTTCTGGGACGGACAGATGAGTGACGGCTGGGGAGAAGGCTTTGAACAAAGACCAATCTATACGAGGGAGGGAGAACTGTATGTCAGTTTTTGTGCAGATAAAAGATACTGGGGCATCATGACGGAGGAGGAACTGGACAGAGTCTGGAATCATGGCATGACTCAGACTCTGTAAAAAAATAATATTCTGCTGGATATGTGCTGGTGTATGTAGTATTGTGTGTCCCAAAGAAACCAAGGAGGCAAACAGATGAAATTGGATGATACAGTCATGGTGCAGTTTTTTGGGGAGCTTATCGAATCATACCGCCAACAGATCATGGATCAGGAAGAGGCAAGGGAACTTTCAAAGAAGGAAAAAAAGTTCCTGGCAGACTTAAGAAAAGAACTGGAGCTGTCAAACCCACAAGCGTACAGGATGGTGACAGAACTTTTTGGATGCATGTTAGATATCAGCCAGATAAAACAGGAACAGCTTTATATACAGGGAATAAAGGATGGGATACGGATCAGAAAACTGGTAAAAGAAATCGAGGAAGGTGAGGAATGTTAAGAAGGGAACAGATAGAACGACTGAAGGAAAGATATCCTGCGGGTACCGTGGTCAGGCTGGGGCAGATGGAGGGAGAACACCAGATGCCGTCCGGCATGGAGGGAAAAGTAACCGGCGTGGATGATATCGGACAAATCCATGTGGAATGGGAAAATGGAAGCACGCTGGCTCTGAATGTGGAAGAGGATGATTTTACTGTTGTTCCGCAGAAGGAAACCATAGCTGAAAAGAAATGCAGGGAGTTTTTAGGGAAAGTAAATGAGATATTAAAAGAAACAGATTTCTATCGGCTGAATGTGTCATGCAATGGAGGGGACACCGCCTATGCTGCCGAAAAGCTGCTTGCCATGCATCAGGCATTTGAAACCGTGTACGGGGAAGGATATGTGGATGAAGCGTATGGGATGGTGATGATGCCAGCAGTGGTCTGCGGAAGAGATTCCGGCATACGCACACTGGCACTTGTCACGCTTGATCTGGAGTCTTCCGGGGAACACTTCGGAACGATTTTCATGACGCCGGGCGGCTTGCTGGAGCAGGGAAGCAGCTCTTTGAGTGAAAAACAGAAACAGGCACTGGCAGAGTATTATATCCCATACGACTACTGGTACACGCCGCTTGTGGAAAGGGACCATCATGTGGATTTTACACAGATGCCGGAAGAGGTGGCAGACATCCTCAGGATGGTGGACGAACTGCTGGTGGAAGGGGAGGCTTTCCATATGAATGAACAAAAATAGGAGGAAAAAAATTTGAACAGCATCATAAGCTGGGTTGGCGGCAAGAAGGCACTGCGCGATCTGATCTATTTGCGCATGCCGAAAAACTATGACCGCTACATAGAAGTATTTGGCGGTGGCGGCTGGGTTTTATTCGGGAAACCGCCGGATAAATGCATGGAGGTTTACAATGATTTTAATTCAAATCTTGCAAACCTCTTTTATTGTGTCAAGGAAAGACCAATGGCACTGCTTCGGGAATTGTCCTTCCTGCCGCTCAACTCCAGAGATGAATTTACAACGCTGCGGAAATTTCTGACCATGGAAGAATTTAAGAGTGAACATCTTGCAGAAGAATTAGAGATTGCAACGCACTTCTTAAAAGAACCGGAGGCGGCAGAAATCCGTGACATCCTCATGGAGCGTGCCGCAGTAGGGGATGTGAAGAGGGCGGCGGCATTCTATAAGATTATCCGTTACAGCTATGGAAGCGGATGCACCTCTTATGGCTGCCAGCCTTTTGACATACGCAAAACCTTTACCATCATCTGGGAGGCAAACCGCAGGCTGAAGGATACCGTGATCGAGAATAAGGATTTTGAGGCACTCATCCGTCAATATGACAGACCGAATGCCTTTTTTTATTGCGATCCGCCGTATTTTGAAACCGAAGGACACTATGAGGTGGTGTTCCGCAAGGAAGATCATGTGAGGCTCAGGGATACCTTAAAAGGCATACAGGGAAAATTCATGGTTTCCTATAACGACTGTGCCTATATCCGTGAGCTGTATCAGGACTTCCAGATTGAAGCGGTGACAAGAATCAACAACCTTGCACAGAGGTATGACAACGGAAGTGAGTTCCCGGAAGTGCTGATTGCCAACTATGACATGGAGGAAAGAAAAAAAAGCATGCCGATGCAGATGAATCTGTTTGAACTGTACGGGGAACAGAAAACGGTCCGGTGGAAGGGAAAGGAGACAGAGGAAGAGCCACAGGACACATAAAAAAGGAAAGAAGGAGGAAAACATGCTTCAGTTAGTAGAAATGGAAGGAAAGATGACGGAAAACGGATGTATTGAGATTCCCGCAGTGGTGTTAGAGCAGGCTGGTATCTGTACAGGTGACACCGTGAAACTTGTGTATATGGCAGAGGACGGGGAACTTAAGAACACGGCAAAGGAGTTCCTGCTTGCAAGGGCAGGACAGGATGTGGCAGAGGAACTGGCAAAGGAGGAAAACATTGCGTTCCAGATACCGGAAGAATTATTAAGGGATGCCGGAATCCCGATGGACGCAGACCTTGATATTGTGTGTCAGGAAGGACGCATTATCATTCTGCCGTCAGAACTTGTGCAGGGGACGAAAGTGCCGGAGGAACTGCTTGCCATCTGCAGGGAGCTTGGCATCACGGAGGATAAGGTAAACATCATCTTGCGGACCACAGAGGAGGGAACGGATGAAAAAACCGGTGTATAAGCTGTTAGACGAAAAAGGACGCATCCTGATCCCGAAAGAATTCCGCCAGATGGCAGAGCTTGAGAGCGGGGATATCGTAAAGCTGTCCGTGAGCAGTGGAAAGATCATGGTATCCAAAGTAGATATCGTGGAGATGGGGAGTCAGGACCCGCAGGCAGTGGAAGCGTATGTAAATGCGGCGGTAAAACATATGAGTCCGGCAAAACAGGTGGCACTTGCGGCAAGGATTCTGAAATTCGCACAGCAGGAGGGAGGTACGGATTGTTAAGAAATAAGTACAGGGCATTTGAAATCAGGGACGATCAGGTCAGCCAGACGCTGGTGGACGGGAATCTCTGCTCCATTGCAGAATTTATCCGGCACTGCAGTGAGGGAAGCATCATCACCCTGCACACCATGGAGGGCGAACCGTTTTTGATCGGACTCTCCAAGATGTTTGTATTCTGCGGAGACAAGGCATTCTTAGACAGGCAGTTGATCCCTTACCTGCGCAGCATGGGTGGGGAAAGCGTATGAAAAGAATTTATGTTCAGAACGGGATCGTATTTTTTTATGGGAATCCGGCTGGCTATCTGGGAGATGGGAAAGCAGTCATCGACTGCATGTTCCAGAAAGAGGAGCTGGTTTCGTTTGTGAAAGAACTGGGGTTTTTGGAACACGTATTCCGTGAGGGTGTGTATGACCGGCTGTCGGAGGGAGGTGGTGTCAAAGAGACAGCGGAGACCAGCATCGGGGAAGGGAGGAGGCTTAGAATCTATCAACTGGGACAGGACAGTCCGATCATGATGCGGTTTATCAGTCTGGCAGAGAGAAAAAAGAGAGGGTATGACAGACCGCGCAGGGAGGAATATGTCAGAGTCTATGAGGGGGAGATAGAAAACTATAGTCTGGAGGAAGTCTGGGAAAAATACGGACGAAGAGTACCGGAAGGGTTTCAGGGACATGCATTGTCCATTTCGGATGTGATCGAGTTTGCGGATGGGGAAAACAGCCGCTTTTTCTACATCGAACCATCCGGGTATGAGGAAATCAGATTTTAACAAGGAGGATCATTATGCCAAAGGCAAAAACTGCCCAGAGCCGGGCAGAAACCACAGAACAGCACGCGCCATCCGGAGCAGGGAACAAAGAAAACACCCCGCTCCAGTTTGATGTGCGCATCCAGTCCATCCGTCCGGGGGACAGCATCAAGGGAACGGCATCCGTAAACATCAACGGGGCATTTGCAATCCGGGGTGTCAAGATCATTGAGGGAAGCAATGGACTGTTTGTTTCCATGCCAAGCTATAAGGCTGGGAATGAGTACAAGGACATCTGTTTTCCTATCACGCAGGAATGCAGAAAACAGCTCCATGAAGCAGTCATCGGAGCTTATGAGCAGGCAATTTCGCAGGGGCAGGATACGGTAGCAAAGCATCATGGGATGCAGGCACCGGAAGGACAGCCGATGGAGATGGCAGGAATGTAACAGGATAAAACCAGAGAACATAGAGCAGACCGCACAGAAACGGTCCGGCAGATCATGAGAAAAATTGGAGGAAAAAAATATGAGAAATATGATGAAAAAAGCAGCACAGAATGTAAAGGCAGTTGCCGTGAGAGCAGGGATGTTAATGAAGGATACCAAGGGCGAGAACTATGTGGATACGGCGGTCAAAATCCTGATCGCAGTCGTTCTCGGCGCACTGCTCCTGGCAGGTCTTTATGCACTCTTCGGGGATGTGGTGATGCCTACCCTTACCCAGAGGATTCAGGACATGTTCAACTATGCAGGATAAGGAACACCGGTCCAAGACAGGGAAACAGGAAAAATAACAGAATGATATGGAGGAAAACAGATGCCTAGAAGAGCAAACACACAGACACAGCAGGAAGCAGTACAGGAAAATGCCGCAGTGCAGGCAAATACAGGGGCAGACATGCAGATGGAGGCTGCCATCACAAAAACACAGCCGGAAAAGGGTGTCCTTGCCCTTGCCGATGTAAAAATCGGGGATTTCATGACGATCCGAAATGTCAGAATCAAGGAAGATGACTACGGGCTGACGGTTGCCATGCCGAAAACAAAGGCAGGAGCAAATGAACAGTACAAGGATACGGTGTTCTTTGCCGACAGGGGAATCAAGGAAAGATTTGACCAGACGGTACAGAAAGCATATGAAACTTTTATGCACCAGCAGACGGATCTGGATGAGGAACCGGAGGAGGCAGAGGAGCTGGAACAGGAAGAAAGTGGCATGAACATGGGAATGTAGCATGATCAGGCTGGCTTTCTTTTTTTCTGCCCTGTCTTTGGCGGCGGTCATGGATATGAGGACAAGGACCATCCCGGACTGGCTGGTCGTTCTGGTGGCACTTACCAGCATGCTGCCACCGGGACAGCCCAATCTTTTGGGAGTTCTTGCAGGACTGCCGCTGCTCCTCGCAGGGATTACCATAGGAGGAATCGGCGGAGGGGATGTGAAACTCATGGGGGCATGCGGCCTGGTTCTTGGAGCGAGCCAAGCGCTTACGGGACTGTTTCTTGCATTGTGCCTGCTGGTGCTGTGGCATGCGGCAGGGAACATGGGCAGAAAAAAGAACAGAAAGAAACAAAAAGAGGAGAAGGAACAGGCATACCCGCTTGTTCCGTTTCTTTTTGCAGGAATGCTGATTGGTATCTGGATAGGAGGTTAAAGAATTGAAAAAGAAATTATTACTGGCAGGGATTGTGGCACTGCTTGCAGGAACTGTCATGGCAGCAAGAAAGAAAAAATATACGGAGACATCGAGATAGGAGGAGAAGAGAATCATGAAACTGTTAAAAAACCGTACTGTTCTTGGGGTACTCTGCATTGCAGTGTCCCTGCTCATCTGTTTTGCAGTGACACCGCTTGTCAATGCCGGACTGTCCCAAAAGACCACAATCGTGCGTTTTGTAAAGGACGTTAAGGCAGGCGAAGAGATCAAAAAAGGAATGCTGCAGGAAGTCGAGGTGGGAGGTTACAACCTGCCCGAAAATGTGTTAAGGAGCATCACGGAGGCGGAAGGAAAATATCTGACCGCGGATGTTTATGCAGGGGATTATATCGTAGCAGAAAAAGTAGCAGACGAGCCGGCTGCAGAAAATAAATACCTTTACAACTTAAACGGGGAGAAACAGGCAATCTCCATCACCATCAGTTCTTTTGCGGAAGGACTCTCCGGCAAATTAAAGAGCGGGGATATTGTGTCGGTCATCGCACCGGATTACCTGGGCAGTGGGGAGACAGTGATCCCGGCAGAATTAAAATATGTGGAGGTCATCGCAGTGACGGCAAAGTCCGGCTATGATGCTAATACACAGGAGCAGGAAGAGGAGAAGGAGCTTCCGTCCACCGTCACGGTGTTAGTCAGACCGGAGCAGAGCAGACTGCTGGCAAGGCTGGAAGCAGAGGGAGAAATCCATCTGTCACTGGTATACAGGGGAGACAGCCAGAAAGCTGCACAGTTCATTGAAGCACAGGATCTGGTGCTGGAGGAGCTTCTGGAAGAAACCACAGAGGAAGAAGAGGTATCTGTTGTAAAAAATGAGGTGCCGAGGACAGGAGGGGAAGCGGATGCAGTGACGGCAGAAGAAACCTCGGCAGACGAGAAAAATGATACGGATATGGAGGAATAGTGTTTGAATTTCATGAAAAATTCTTTGTTCCAGAGAAATTTGGAGCAGGAAAGGGAAGAAGAGATGCCGGAAGAGGGAGGCGTGCTTGCCGTGTGGGGCAGCCCTTCCTCCGGCAAGACGGTGGTGTCTGTGAAACTGGCAGAGCATCTGGCAAAGAAAAAGAGAAATGTCATTTTAATCCTTGCGGATATGGTCACTCCGCCGCTGCCTTACTTATGCGCACCGTCAGACATTGAACAGGAAAGGTCGTTGGGGAGCATTCTTGCCGCATCCCATGTGACGGAAAACCTCATCAAGAAGAACTGCATGTTCTACCGGAAGAATGATTATCTTTCCATGGTCGGGATGTTAAAGGGGGAGAATGTGTTCACCTATCCGCCCTATGAAAAAGAGCAGGCGGCAGAACTGCTCCAGCTTGCAGCACAGATCGCACCGTATGTCATCGTGGACTGCACCAGCAATATCGCATCGGATATCCTGTCGGCGGTCGCATTGATGGAGGCAGATACGGTGTTAAGGCTGGCAGGGTGTGACTTAAAATCCATCAGTTACTTATCCTCCCAGCTTCCACTGCTATCAGACCACAAATGGGATGCCGACAAGCAGTTGAAGGCCGTGTCCAATATCAGACAGCAGGAGGCAAGCAGCCACATGGAACAAATCCTTGGCAGTGTGTCGTTCCAGATTCCGCACAGCAGTGAGGTGGAAGCACAGTTTTTAGAAGGGGAACTGCTTGGGAAACTCGGCCTGAAGGAGAGCCGGGCATTCCGCAGGGAGATAGAGAAAATCAGCAGGGAGGTATTCGGGGTATGAAAAATAACCAGAATCTGTTCTTTTCCCCGGAGGAAAAGGGAAGGGCATTTTCGGATGTCTTAAAAGAGGTGCAGGAGTATATCTCCAGCAAATATTCCACGCTCATGGTGGAAGGCGGGAGCGAGGAAGTAAAACAGCAGGTCAAGCGGTACATTACAAAGTACATCTGTGACTACCGTATCACGGTAAAGGGAAAAACACAGGAACAGTTGATCGATGACCTTTACACGGAAATGGCAGAGTTTTCCTTCCTCACCAAGTACATTTTTGGAACAGGGATAGAGGAAATTGATATCAATTCCTGGCGGGATATCGAGATACAGTACAATGACGGCAGGTGTGAAAAGCTGGAGGAACACTTCGAGTCCCCGGAGCATGCGGTCAATGTCATAAGGCGCATGCTCCATGTGTCGGGCATGGTGTTGGACAATGCCTCCCCTGCGGTGTTAGGACATCTGAGCAAGAATATCCGAATCGCCGTGTTAAAGACGCCGCTCGTGGATGAAGATGTGGGGATTGCAGCATCCATCCGTATTGTCAATCCGCAGAGCCTGAAAAAGGAAAACTTTGTGGATGGCGGCACCGCAACGGGGGAAATGCTGGACTTTCTGGCAGAGTGTCTGCGTTATGGCATCAGCATCTGTGTCGCAGGAGCCACCAGTTCCGGTAAGACCACACTTGCAGGCTGGCTGCTTACCACCATACCGGATGGAAAGCGTATCTTTACCATCGAAAACGGCAGCCGTGAGCTGGCACTCGTAAGGGAAAAGGATGGAAAAGTGACCAACAGTGTCATCCATACGCTGACCAGATACAGCGAAAATGAAAAGCAGAACATTGATCAGGACATGCTCCTTGATATGGCACTGCGTTTTAACCCGGAGATCATCTGTGTCGGGGAGATGCGTAGTTCGGAGGCGTACACGGCACAGGAATCGGCAAGAACCGGACACACGGTGCTTACCACGATCCACAGCAACAGTTGTGAATCCACTTACAGCCGAATGAGGACACTGTGCAAGAGAAAATATGACATGGATGACGAGGTGTTGATGGACCTTGTAACGGAGGCATTCCCTATCGTGGTGTTCACCAAGCAGCTTGAGAACCGCAAGAGGAAACTCATGGAAATCATGGAGTGTGAGATCACGGCAGACGGAAAGCGGAAGTTCAACCCGCTGTACCGCTATGAGATCACCGAAAACCGGATGGAAGGGGACCGCTTTATCATTAACGGCACGCATAAGAAGGTGTGCGGAATTTCCGAGAGCCTCAAAAAGAGATTTTTGGAAAACGGCATGCCAAAAGATGTGCTGGAAAGAATTGAAAAAGGAGGGAAGAAAGTATGCTGACATTACAGGTCATTGCCTGCATCGGGATCATTACAGGAGCATTCCTGCTGTTCCAAATCCGGTTAAATGACTTTACGGGGAACATTTTCCACAGGCTTTTGGACGCACCGAAAGGAATCCGTGAGGAGATACTGGAGGAAACCAAGCGCAGGAAAAAATCCTATTTCCGCAGGGAGATCGAGGAAGTACAGGAAATTTTGAAAACAACGGACAGGGAGGAGCTGTTCCCGCTTTTATGCACTGCATCCCTTCTGCTGTTTGCCGCAGGAGCAGCCATTGCGGTCATGATCGGAAATGTTTTTCTGGTTCCGGTGCTGGCATGCGGATTTTTATTTCTGCCGTTCTGGTACATCAGGCTGACCGCATCCCATTTCAAAAAGGATGTGTCATCGGAACTGGAAACCGCACTGTCTATTATTACAACGGCGTATCTGCGCAGTGAGGACATTCTGACTTCGGTGGAGGAAAACCTTGAATATTTAAATCCGCCGGTCAAGACCGTGTTTGCAGATTTTGTGTCAAGAATCCGGATCATTGATCCAGACCTTGAGGCAGCCTTGGAGGAGCTTAAGGGAAAGATTGAAAATGATGTGTTCATGGAATGGGTGGATGCCTTAAAGTCCTGCCTGTATGACCGGTCATTAAAGACAACACTGACACCGATCGTGGCGAAACTGTCGGACATGCGCATCGTGAATGCAGAGCTGGAGTATCTGGTATTTGAACCCAGAAAGGAATTTATCACAATGGTGGTGTTGGCAGTGGGGAATATCCCGCTGTTATATTTTCTGAACCAGTCCTGGTACGATACGCTCATGCATACCATCCCCGGACAGATTATGCTGGCAGTTACCGGCGCAATTATTTTTGTTTCCACGGCATGCGTCATAAAACTGACAAAGCCGATTGAATACCGGACATAAGGGGGAGGGATAAATTGAAAATCGTACTGATAGTTGTATTCATCCTGACGGCATGCGGACTGTTCCTTCTGCTGTCGGGCATCTTAAAGCTGCCGACACTGCGGACCGGCAGGGCGATGATGCAGTCAGGGAAGAAAGAAAAGAAACTGCAGAAAACACTGGATGCGTTCTACATGGACGGAGCGGCATACTTAGGAAAATACATCGGGATGAATGCCTACAAAAAAAGCAGGATGCAGAATGTCCTAAATGCGGCAGGACTTAAGATGACACCGGAAACATATATGGCGTATGCCTATCTGAAGGCAGGGAGCATTTTTCTCCTGATCCTTCCGGCACTGCATGTATTTCCGCTGCTTGCCATCATGCTCGTGCTTTTAGGAGTCATGGTCTACTATAAGGAGACAAGAAAAGCAGAAGAGCTGGTAAGGGAAAAAAGAGAGCAGATCGAGGGAGAGCTGTACCGTTTTGTTTCCACCATCACACAGGAGCTGAAAAACAGCAGGGATGTACTTTCCATGCTGGAGCATTATAAGGAAAATGCCGGGGAGATGTTCCAGAAGGAACTGGACATTGTGTGTGCCGACATGCGCTCCAGCAGCTATGAGGCAGCACTCACCCGTTTCGAGGCAAGGCTCAATTCCCCGCAGCTCTCCGATGTGGTCCGCGGACTGATCGGTGTGTTAAGAGGAGATGACGGTGCAGTGTATTTCCAGATGCTCACACACGACTTCAAGCAGGCAGAACTGCAGAGGTTAAAGGCAAAGGCGGCAAAAATCCCGCCGAAAATCCGTGTCTTTTCTTTTGCCATGCTCTTATGTTTCCTTGCAACCTATTTTGCCATCATCGGCTATGAGATCGTAAAGTCCATGGGAACACTGTTCTGATAAAAGCGCAGGAAGGAGAAAGATTGAAAAATAAAATTTTTCAATCGCGAGATTTGTGTCTGCGCGCACTTGACACAAACTCGTTATGCGCAAAAAGCGTGCGCAGAAATGAGGCAAAAAATGAAACGGATTTATAAAATCATGAGGGACAAAAAGGGAGAGGGATATATCGATGCGGCAGTCGTTGTATTCTGTGTGATGTTTGTCATTGCCCTTGGCGTCAGGATATTCCCGGTTTTTATCACGAAGATACAGCTTGACAATTTTGCAGATGAGCTGGTGAGGGAGGCAGAGATCAGCGGCAGGGTTGGGAGTGAGACAACCGCAAGGCAGAGAACCTTGGAGGAAAAAACAGGGATACATCCAGCCGTAAGCTGGTCAGGGACCGGAAAAATCCAGTTGAATGAAGAGGTGACGGTAACACTGACGTTACAGAAAGACCTCGGACTTTTTGGAAAGTTAAGGTCGTTCCCGGTAACCATAAGGGCGAGGGCATCAGGAAAGAGTGAGGTGTATTGGAAATGAGAAAATGCTATCAGAGTTTCAAGAGACTTCTGACAGGGCAGGAGGGAAGCATGGCCCCGGCTGCTGTGGCGGCAGCGATAGCCATGCTCCTTATCATCCTTGGAGTTTCCGAATACATGCGCCTTGTCATCACGGCAGCCGGGATTAAGGATGCCATGGAATCTGCCGTGGTTTCAGTGGTAAATGACAACTACAATGAAGTTTACCATGGCGTCAGGGAAGGATATGCCGCAGGATATGAGCCGGACGATACGGGATTTGCGGCATCCGTGGACCATGGGGATATCTATGGCAGGATGTGTTTCCTGCTTGGACTGGAAGAGGATGGAAACAGTTATGTCCGCTATAATAACAGCGGTGAGCTGGAGTACAGGCTCAAAAATCTTTCCGTGGACATCCATAACACGGCACTGGCATCGCCGGGAGGCACTTATTATGCGGATGCAGAGGTCACGATGGAAGTGCCTGTGCGTTTCGCAGGAAAAATCTTGTCGAATATGTCGGTCAGATTGAAGGTGAGAGCAGCCTACCGGGAGAAATTTTAGTAACATGTTACAGATATCGTAAGACTTATTACATTTCCATAGACTTTCCAGACGTTCTATGGTAGCGTGTGAACTACGAAAATCAATCAAAAAAACATAAGGAGGGAATGCCATGAAAGATAAGACAAAAAAGTGGCTGGCAGTCGCAGGACTTCTAGCAGTATGTGCGGTGCTTGTGTTTGGAATCAGCAGGGTGCTCTACCATGAGCCGGACAGGGAGGCACAGGCCGTGGAGAGAGAATCGGAGGAGACAGAACTTTTTGTGGAGACAGAAACACCGGAACCTGTGCAGGCAGAAAGCACAGAAGCAGAGACGGAAGAGCCGCTTGTGATCGAGACGGAGACAGGGACTTCCGTAAATGACAGGGAGCAGGAAATTCAGGAAACCCCGAAGAAAACAGAAGAGGAAAAACCGAGTGAGCCGCCTGCACTGTCGGAGGGAACAGCCACGGACCAGCCGGATACACCGCCGTCCTACAAGGAGGTAAAACAGGAGGAACTGGCTCCGGCAGAGAACCAGACACCAAAGACAGGTGATATAAAAGACGGAATGATGTACGTGGAAGGATTTGGCTGGGTTCCATATGAAGGCGGTGGAGGAGAAGGAACCTACGCAGATGATATGTATGAAAATGGCAATAAGATCGGGATCATGGACTAAATAAACGGAACATAAGGAAAAGGCACAGCAGAAATGTTGTGCTTTTTTTGCGGGCAGATACGGGCAGTGTGCCATATCTGCCTGTCTGTGTTTAAAGGAGAAAAGATGAAATATATCAAACAGAAAATCCTGCTTTTTGTGCTGTTGTTTGCCATGGCGATGCCGGTATCGGTTTATGCAGCCGGGGAAGGGAACATCGACAATGGCGGTGGAGGTATGGGAGCAGGAACGGGAACTAATTTTTGGAGCAGCCACGATGAGGGTGTGCGTGTGACGGTAGTCAGAGCCAGTGATGGAAGTGTCGCATCCAAATCTATAGACCTCACAAACAAGCAGCCAAATAACATCGTGGTGCAGTTTGGAAAAGTATCTAAGACAGCATATAAAAACGGAACGGCTTTGATGGTAAAAACCAGTGCGTATGAATACATCAATCCTGCACAGTCCCTGCCACAGATCATCAGCACTTCAAGAGGCGGGGCAAACCTTACAGCCATCAAACAGTACTTTACGGACGAGCAGGTGATCAGAGCCATTGCAGGATATGTCGGCATGGATTTCCAGACGCTGACAAACGGAGAGTACAAGCTGTTATTAGAGCCAATCGCATATGTGACGTTTGAGGGAGTCCGAACTGCGTTTACCGCCACGGAAGCGGCAAAATACAACCAGTTAAGGGGCGGCATGTTACGAAAGAAAATGCCGTCCCTTTCCCATAAAAACTTGCCGCTTGCCATGTTCCTAGAAACATCGGATTTAGGGTATCCGGCGTGGAGCGGTTCTAAGACAGAGAAAGCAAATGATGAGGATATCATCCGCGCATTAGGACTTGGCATCGTGCGGTTTAATGAGGTGATCACACCGGAAGTCATCGAAGCGGACTATGAATACCGTGTGGATACGGATGTGATAACGGCGGTCACGGTCAGTGGGGGACAGAGCGATCCGGACAACTCTGTCACCGTGACATTTTCTATCCTGGGAAGAAGCTACAAGGTTGAAAATGTGTATTACCCGGAGGATGGACAGCAGCTCGTGTGGGTAAAATGGCATACCCCGTCCACAGAACAGCATATCACGATTAGCGTGACCGCCAGCGGAGGCAGTGCATCCGTGAGCCGGGGAACCATCACGGCGAACATTGTGGATATGGATGACAATCCACCGCCCAATCCTGTTGCAGATGACAGAAATGACAGCTACCGGAAAGAAAATGCAGTGATGCCTGTAAATCCAGAAAAGACACAGGCGGCATGGAGTGTCTGGAAAGCCAAGTGGAAGGAAAAATGGGTATGGCACAGTGACTGGAACTGGGAGTCAGAGGACCATTCGGCAAGCTGTGAGGCAGGATGTACACAGAGCCATGGACACTGGGAGGATGATGGCGAGTATGTGGATGAAGGCTGGTGGGAATTTGAAGAGAAACATTATTCGGCATCCCTGACTGCGGATATGCATCTGGTCACCGATGAAAAGGCACCGACAGCGGACGGCATGGTTACCAAAAGCGGGTATGGTGTGAATGTTTCCCTGAGTGCAAGGGCATCGAGCAGCCAGACATCCGCAACAACAGCACCGCAGACAGCAGTCAGTTATTTTCCAGAATTTTACTATGAAACCTACTGGCGGCTTTTAGAGAGAACCAGAAATGGATACAGTGCGGTCTTTGAATTTAAGAATAATGAGTATTCCACTTATTATCGGAGGACACATTTCACACCGGTCTGGATGCCAGACGGGGAGTACCGGGTATATACTTGTCTGCTTGACTGCTGGACACCGGATGGAATGCTTTCCATGAACCTGTCAGACGCTGTGCAGATATCGGGAAGCCTGTGGGATGACTGGCATATCGCACCACAGAATGTGGGGTAGGAAATGGGATATGAGAGAATCCAAAAGCCGGAAGGACTGCTCTACCATTACACTCGAAAAGAAAATCTGGAATCCATCTTAAGGGATGGAAGGATACGGAAATTTTGTGACCGGGAAACATGGTTCACAAAATCCCTTGCAGATACGCTGCGGCTTATGTCACTCACGGTGATGCAGGAGGGAGCAGCTTATTATGATGCGAGGGGCAGGCTGCAGCGTTACCCGGCATTTGTACCGGAGGATTATGTGGTTTTAGAACTTACCCCGCGCTACCAGAGCGGGGAATGGGTGATCTGGAATCAGGAACTTCCACCCAATGCACCGGAGTCCGTAAGGGAGCTTGCGGAAGAGTTCAGCCACTTAAAACTCGGATACCGTGGAGATTTAAAGTTCTGGGAGAATCCTGTCATTTATGAGATGACAGACCTTTTGGAAGAACCGGAACAGACCAGTGAAATGAAAATGCAGTAAAAAACAGAAAAAAGGAAAGGAAGATCAGATGAAGAAAAAGAAATGGATGATGATGGCAGTGATGGTGCTTGCACTTACGATGATGTTTGGAACTACGGTATATGCGTCAGGGAAAGGGGATGTGGCAGGCGCAATCGAGGGTACATGGCAGGATGCCTCCGCACAGATCAAGACAGTAGTCAATAAGGTGGTGTTCCCGGCAATCGACCTGATACTTGCCGTATTCTTCTTTGCAAAGCTGGGTACGGCATACTTCGATTACCGAAAACACGGGCAGTTTGAATGGGCGGCACCCGCAATCCTGTTTGCGTGTCTGGTATTCACGCTGACGGCGCCGACCTATATCTGGAAAATCCTTGGCATATAGGGGATGGTGAGAAAGAAGGTGTCAGATGTTTATATTTAATTTTGTTGCGGAAACCGTACTAGACCAGATCATCGACTGGCTGTATGGGAAGATCATTGGATTTCTCAATGATTTTTTTGCAATGATGAACAATATGGGAGTGGAATTGTTTGACCTGCCGTGGGTGAATGCAATTACCACTTTTTTTGGATGGCTTGGCTGGGCATTGTTTGTGGTAGGGCTGGTGGTCGGAGCTTTTGAATGTGCCATAGAGTATCAGGGAGGAAGGGGCAGTATCAAGGATATTGCCTTAAACTATGTCAAGGGATTTATGGCGGTCAGCCTGTTTTCCATTCTTCCGGTCAACTTATACTCCTTAAGTGTGTCGCTGCAGAGTTCCTTCGGATCGGCATTATCCGGCATTACAGATGCGGAAAGCATCGGGATGACTGCACAGCAGGTGCTTATGTCAGCCGCCATGCCGGGAGTGGGGAATCCGATCCTGCAGATATTCTGTGCTGTGATGATGGGGTATGCCGTGATAAAAGTGTTTTTCGGAAACCTGAAAAGAGGAGGCATTCTGCTCATACAGATCGCAGTTGGAAGCCTTTATATGTTTTCTGTTCCAAGAGGATATATTGACGGTTTTACCCAGTGGTGCAAGCAGGTCATTGGAATCTGTCTCACCGCTTTCCTGCAGTCCACCATGCTCACGGCAGGACTCATGATCTTCAAGGACCATCCTCTGCTTGGTCTGGGTGTCATGCTTTCCTCCACGGAGGTGCCGAGGATTGCCGGACAGTTCGGACTGGACACCAGCACAAAGGCAAACCTGATGAGCGGAGTTTATGCAGCGCAGACAGCCATCAACATTTCAAAAACGGTTGTCAAAGCAGTGGCAGCATAAGGCGGTGAAAGGATGGAGAAAAAGCTGGGGAGTCTGTTCGATGGGATCGGGGGATTTCCATTGGCAGCAAAAAGAAATGGCATACGGCCTGTGTGGGCGAGTGAGATAGAAAAGTTTCCCATGGCAGTTACCATGCACCGGTTCACGGAGATGAAACACATGGGAGACATTACAAAACTGCATGGGGAAAACCTCCCGGTTGTGGATGTGATAGCCGGGGGTTCGCCATGTCAGGACTTATCCATTGCCGGGAGACGCGCAGGACTTGCGGGGATGCGTTCCGGTCTCTTTTTAGAGCAGGTACGCATCATAAAAGAAATGCGCAGGCAGGAGGAAAGGAGGAAAAACAGCAGTGGAAGGAGAACAGATGTCCCTGTTCGACCTCGGTATATGGTCTGGGAAAATGTGCCGGGAGCCTTCTCAAGCGGAGAACCAAAAGGAGCAGATTTTAAGAGAGTCCTCGAAGAAGTCTGTGGTATATCGGAGGAGTCCGTATCTTTACCTGGACCGCCGGATGGGGCATGGACTCCTGCCGGGATTATTCTGGGACAGGAATTCTCTGTTGCTTGGAGGGTACTGGACGCTCAATTTTGGGGAGTCCCCCAGAGACGCCGAAGAATCTTCCTTATCGCAGATTTTGGAGGCCACAGTGCCGGAGAGATATTATTTGAGTCCGAAAGCGTGTGGAGGCATTATCAGGAGAGCAGGGAACAGAGGAAAAAAGCTGCCGTCGATCTTGGAGGCGGCACTTTTGATGCAGGCACAGGAGCCGACATAGTGTGTCTGATGGATCAGGGAGGACAGCGGATGGATGTGTACCGGAACCTTATCGGTACACTTCTGGCACACAGTTCAAGCACACCGCCCATTATCATGGCGAGCAGTCAGGCAAATGCAGAAATCGGGATCGGATACTGTCCGACCATTACAGCAGCGGCAGGGATGGCAGGCAATAACCAGCCGATCCTGTTTGACAATCACGGACCGGACACCCGCTACAGCGGACCGGTGAAAGTGGCACAGACCATTACTTCTGCACTGGGGACGGGAGGCAACAATACGCCGCTTGCTGTCCATGGAGAACCCTACTGCATCGCCGGAAATGTCATCAACCGTCAGGATAAAAACGGGGGAAACGGCTGCGGCTATCAGCAGGGAGTCAGTTATACGCTGACAACAGAGGACAGGCACTGTGTGGCATACACGGATGACCTGCAGAGAAAAAAGCGTGTGAGGAAACTCATACCGCTTGAGTGTGAAAGACTTATGGGATTCCCGGACCACTGGACGGACATTCCGGGAGCAAGTGACAGTGTCCGGTACCGGGCATTGGGAAACAGCGTGGCAGTGCCGTGTGTGGAATATATCCTCTGTGGCATTGCTTATTTTTTAGAAAGACAGGAGGGAGAACGGGATGTACATATACCCGGATAATCTGAAATCGAAAGCGAGCATGTGGCTGTGGGAGCTAAAAGACCTTGCAGTGACAGGAATCATCGTACTGATATCCGTGTTTGCATTTGCCTATGCAAAACTGTGGTTCCCGATGGTGATAGCAGGTGTATACGCATTTTTAACGATACAGGTGGAGGATACCACCATCTTAAAATTTATCCGCTATGCATGTGCGTATTTTTTGGTGGAACAGCAGCATTATGAATGGAGGTATACCGCAAATGAAACGGAAGAATGAACAGTCCACAAGGGAGCTGATGGGGACAAAAGAACTGTCGGATTACAGCATCCGCACCTACCGGAAGGACGAGCTGGTCTATTTTCTGATCCAGCCGAGCAACCTGTCCGTGTTGTCGGAGGAGAGCCTTTCCGCAAGAATCTATGGGCTCATGACGGTCTTAAAAGGCATCACGGAAATTGAGATGATGTGTTTAAATTCCCGTGAAAACTTTGAGGACAATAAAAGATATTTAAAGAACCGCGCGGAGGAAGAAACCAACCCGACTGTGCGGAAACTGCTGGAACTGGATGCAGGACACCTTGACCGGATGCAGGTGCAGATGGCAACGGCGAGGGAGTTTTTACTGATTATCCGGCTGAGAAACCAGAAGGAGAATGAGGTGTTCGCTTACTTAAACCGTATCGAAAAAATGCTGGTGGAACAGGGATTTACATCCAAAAGAGCGGATGAGGAGGACATGAAGAGGATACTGGCTGTTTACTTTGAACAGAATGTCACAACGGAAAAATTTGAAGAATTTGATGGAGAGAGGTGGATCATTTTAAATGAATAACAACAGAAAGAAAAAAACACAGACACAGACACCGGGGGAAGAGAGGCTTAAGAGTTTCCTTGATATGATCGCACCGTCCGTCATCCAGTTTTACACGGATCATTATATCTGCGGGAATACGTTCCGCAGTGTCTGGGCACTCAGGGAATATCCGACTGCAACGGATGAGCAGGCAATCCTGTGCCATCTTGGGGAAAAGGATGGCGTGACACTGCGTATCTATACCAGACAGGTCACACCGGCAGAGGAGAAAAAAATCATCAGCAATGCGGCAAACAAGAACCGCATGAAACAGGGAAATACAGAAAATTTACAGGAGACAGTCACGGCAGCGAGCAACCTGCAGGATGTGACCAACATCATTGCGACCATGCACCGCAACAGGGAGCCGTTGCTGCATACGGCTGTGTATCTGGAGTTATCCGCAGCGGACATGGATAAGTTGAAGCTGTTGCAGACCGAAGTGTTGACAGAACTCATCCGTTCCAAACTGAACGTGGATAAGCTGCTGCTGCGCCAGAAGCAGGGGTTCCTATGTGTGCATCCGGCTGGCAGGAATGTCTTTCTGGAACAGTTTGAACGTGCGCTTCCGGCTTCGAGTGTGGCGAACCTGTTCCCGTTCAACTACTCCGGCAAGACCGATAAGAACGGATTTTATATCGGGAGGGATAAGTTTGGAAGCAATGTCATTGTAGATTTCAACCAGAGAGCGGATGACAAGACCAATGCCAATATCCTCATCCTTGGAAACTCCGGGCAGGGAAAATCCTACCTGTTAAAACTGATACAGACCATCCTGCGTGAGTCCGGGATGAAAGTCATCTGCCTGGACCCGGAGCATGAATATGTTGACCTGACCGGAAATCTGGGAGGCTGTTTTGTGGATCTGATGAGCGGGGAGTATATCATCAATGTGTTAGAACCCAAAACATGGGATGAAAACGGCAGCCCGGAGGATACGGAGGCACCCTATGCGTTCCGCTGTTCCTCAAAATTAAGCCAGCATATCTCCTTCTTAAAAGACTTTTTCCGAAGCTATAAGAATTTTACGGACAGCCAGCTTGACACGATAGAAATCATGTTGGCGAAACTTTATGAGAAGTGGAACATAGGGGATGATACGGACTTTGGCAGGCTTACGCCAAAGGATTACCCGGTCCTGTCTGACCTTTACGATCTGATGGAAGAGGAATATAAGCATTACGATGCGAAGAAGAAACAACTGTATACCGCAGAGCTTCTGCAGGAAATCTGTCTTGGACTTCACTCCATGTGTAAGGGAGCGGAGTCCAAATTTTTTAACGGACATACGAATATCACAGACAGCAGTTTTCTGACTTTCGGTGTCAAGGGACTGCTTCAGGCGAGCAAAAATGTGAAGGATGCCATGCTGTTTAATGTGCTTTCCTACATGTCTAATGAACTTCTGACCAACGGGCATACGGCAGCCTGCATCGATGAGTTTTATCTGTTCCTTACCAACCTGACCGCCGTGGAATATATCCGCAACTTTATGAAACGTGTGCGTAAAAAGGACAGTGCCGTCATCCTTGCCAGCCAGAATCTGGAGGACTTCAATATCGATGGAATCCGGGAGTACACGAAACCGCTGTTTTCCATCCCAACCCATGTATTCCTGTTCAATGCGGGAAACATCGATTCCAGATTTTATATCGACACCCTGCAGCTTGAGCAGAGCGAATACAACCTGATCCGCTATCCGCAGAGGGGCGTGTGCCTTTATAAATGCGGCAATGAACGATACAACCTTATGGTACATGCACCGGAGTACAAGGAGAAACTGTTCGGAAGTGCCGGAGGACGGTAAGACAGGGATGAAGGAAGGAGGGATGCCAGACTATGGACATGAGGGAGCAGAAATTCGGCATTGAGATCGAGATGACAGGCATTACCAGACAGCGTGCTGCGGAGGTCATGGCAGCCTATTTTTCCTCTGCGGCCAGCTATGACGGCGGAAGCTATGAAGTGTACAGTGTCAGGGATGCGGCAGGCCGCAGATGGAAAGTCATGTATGATTCCAGCATTGAGGCGCAGAAAAAGGGCGGCGGTTATGCGGGGAGTGAGTACAAGGTAGAATTTGTTTCCCCTATCTGTGAATACGCGGATATCCCTGTCATACAGGAACTCATCCGGCAGCTCCGGCATGCAGGTGCAGTGGCAGGAAAGAATACAGGCATCCATGTGCATATCAATGCGGCACCCCATGATGCAAGGACACTGCGGAACATCACCAACATCATGTACAGCAAGGAAGATTTGATCTATAAGGCACTTCAGGTAGATGTAGAGAGGGAGCACCGCTACTGCCAGAAGGTGGAAGAGGACTTTTTGCAGGAACTGAACCGGAAGAAACCAAAGAGTCTGGAGGAAGTGAGCAGGATCTGGTACAAGGGGGGTGATGGAAGGCACAGGCATTACCATGAAAGCCGTTACCACTGCCTGAATCTGCACAGCGTGTTCCAGAAAGGTACGATTGAGTTCCGGCTGTTTAACTCAACCACCCATGCAGGAAAAATAAAGGCATATATCCAGCTCTGCCTTGCCATTTCTGCGCAGGCATTGAACCAGAAATGTGCCAGCCGCATCAAGACTGCCAGCACCAACGAAAAATATACATTCCGTACCTGGCTGTTAAGGCTGGGAATGATCGGGGATGAATTTAAGACGGCGCGGAAGTTTCTTCTGGAAAATCTGGAGGGCGGCATTGCATGGAAAGACCCGGAACAGGCAGTGCGGCAGAAGGAAAGACTGAGTGCGATGAAAGAAAAGAAAGAACTGGAAACCGGACATGCACAGCAGGCAGACAGCATGGAAGAAGAGGTGCCGGAGGATGCACAGGGAATGAACATGACCATGTAAAAACAAAACGCAGAGAAAGGAAACAAGAATATGAACATGACAGGAAGAAGATATATTGCATATGGCTCGAACTTAAACCGGGGGCAGATGGCACTGCGCTGCCCCGATGCAAAGGTGGTAGGAACCGGGGAAATCAAGGACTATGAGCTGTTGTTCCGTGGAAACAGAAACGGGGCGGTAGCCACGGTGGAGCCGAAAAAAGGGGAGAGTGTGCCGGTGTTGATCTGGGAGATCAGTCCGAGAGATGAGTTTAACCTGGACCGTTATGAGGGATATCCGAGACTGTATGGAAAAGAAATGCTGGAAGTGGAGATGGATGGAAAACGGGAGAAAATGATGGCATATACCATGACGGATGGGTATGCCATGGGAGTCCCTTCGGAACATTACCTTGCTACCATCCGCACCGGATATCAGGAGGCAGGATTTGATGAGGATGTTCTGATGGCAGGTGTTGAAAAGAGCAGGGAGCGCATGAAACAGGAGATGGAAGCAGAGAGAATGGAGGAAGCACCATGGAGCCAGCAACTGCCGCTCTGATCGCAAGGGCAGCCATAGCAGCCGGGACCAATAAAAAAGTGTGGACAGGGATTGCCTCTGTACTGGCAGCCCTGTGCCTTCCGGTCATCCTTGCCGTCATGTGCTACATCAGCATTGCCTCCGGCGGAACAGAACATAACCGGGCGGCAGTGCATCTGGCATTCGATGGAGGGGAAATGCCGGATGGAATGCCTGCAGATTATCAGGCTTATGTCCGCCAGATGCAGGAAAGTTTTGCAGAGCTGGATGCCATATTAGATGACATCGATGGCATGACAGAAGGGGAACTGTGCGACAGGTATCTGGTCAAATCCGTTTTTTATTCTCTGTATTTCGGCGCAGACCGGGTACGGCTTGAGACGGATGATTATAAAAAATTCGCAGACTGTTTTGTGGATTATGAGGAACGGATACAAAACATAGAGCAGGAGGACGGGACCGTCACGCTGGAAAAATATACCGTGGCAGTTGCCATTGGGGATAAGACAAAAATCTTCCAAAAACTTGCATCTGACTATGGAGTTACCGCAACTTATGAACAACAGTCCAATGCAGTCAATGTGTGGTATGTGGCAAAGTATGACACAGTGGCCCCGACAGAGGGGGATGAATTTTCCGACTGGGGCGGCTGGAACGTGGCAGGAGATATCCCTGTGTATGATCTGCCGGCCAACGGGAATGGAAGTGATATCGTACAGCTTGCATTATCAAGACTGGGGCATCCGTACTCGCAGGCACTCCGCGGAACCGGGAATTATGTCGACTGCAGTTACCTGACGCTGTGGTGCTACAGACAGATAGGAATCTCCCTGCCGGGAACGGCGGCAGAGCAGGGAAGATATATGGTGGAGCATAACCTGACGGTTGCAAAGGAATCACTGCAGCCGGGGGACCTTGTGTTCTGGAGCCACAAACCAAACGGAAGATACATGAACATCACGCATGTGGGCATCTATGCCGGAGACGGCATGGTCGTGGATGCGTCCTATTCCAAAGGGAAGGTGGTGTACCGTCCCCTGTTTGATAACGATAAGCAGGTACTGTATGGCAGGCCGCAGTAAATTTTTTGATGCCGCAGGCATCTGTTTTCCGCCAGAAAATGGAAATGAAGGAGGAGCGATATGGCAGAAAAAGAAATAAAAATCACATTTGCCGGGGAGAAACTGGAGGCATTAAGTTTCTTTCTGGCAGAGCAGGGAGGAAAAACCGTGGAGGAGCTGTTGAAGAGCCATCTCGATAAATCTTATGAGAAAAATGTTCCTGCACAGGTCAGAAAATTTGTGGAGAGCAGAATGGAAACTCCACAGGAGACAGCAAATCAGGAGGAGGAATCCCAGAGAACGGGAGGCACAAGACAGCAGAGAGCATCCGGCAGACGGAGCAGGGAGACACAGAATCAGGAAGAGCAGCCGAGAGAGCCGGTGCCGGAAACTGTGGAAGAGACAGCAGAAAATACGATGAGCATGGGAATGTGAGGCGGATCAGTGAACGGATATGAAGAGAAAATAAAAGACCGTCTGTTTCTGGAAGTGTGCAATGCGGCAGGCAGAGAGGAATGGGACGGACTGGCGCATCAGCAGAAGGAAAACCTCATGCTGGTATGCCGTCTCAGCGGGTATGACGAAAAGTTTCAGAGGGACTGCGGACTTGTCACCAGAGAGCAGATGGAGCATTGGGGGATAGAAGAAGAGGTGCTTTTTCAGGATGCATGGGCAAATATGTTTGCAAAACGTCCGCCGGTCCTTATGGACTTTGAGGATGCCTACGGGCATAACTATGACCAGAATATCCTTGCGATGGAGAAAAAAACGGAGAGAATCTGGAGGACGGATGCCGACTTTTATGTCCTTACCAACAACATGGATCATGGGGCGGTGTACATGATGGACGAGGCAACGCTGCAGAAATCAGCAGAAAAGCTGGATGGAAATCTGATCGTCCTTCCGGCATCCATCCACGATGTGTATCTTATGGTGGAGAGGGAAGGTCTGGACATGGAACGGCTGAGGGATGGGGTATATGGAGCAAACAGGGCGTTCCCGGAGACAGACTATCTGTCCGATGAGATTTACCGATATGACAGGGATACGCACAGGCTGTCTGTCATACCGGGGAGCGTGCAGGAAGAGCAGGCAGGAATGGTGCTGTATCAATAGTGTGTTTTTCTGAAAATAATTTCAACTGAGAGTTTAAATTTGGAGGTAAAGTGATGAAACAGGCAGTCGTTACGATCAAATATGATGAGGAAAAGTTAAATGCTGTGAAACAGTATATGGGAAAAAAGGACGCAGATTTTGATGCGGAGCTGAAGGAAGTCCTTGGGAAAATGTATGAGAAATATGTGCCGCAGGCGGTCCGTGAGTACATTGAAAGCAGAGGGGATGTGCCGCCTGCAATCAAAAAGGCAAACCGCCAGCAGGGCAAAAACAGTGTGGCATCCGGCAGTGCTGCGGAGAATGAGTAGGGAACGGAGGAAGCATGGACAAGATAAAGATTCTGAAAGTAGAGCCGGGGGAACCTCCCTGTGTGAAAGAGATTGCGAATGACTTTAAGGCAAGTCAGGCAGAGGTGGAGGGGGACATTGAGTGCGTTGGTTTTGGAGATGGATGTGTGGCAGTAATCAACGCTGAAGGGAAACTAAATGGAATGCAGCCGAACCGCAGGAATGGTGCTGACATCATCTGCGGTCCATTTTTTATCTGTGGGGATACCCCGGACGGTGATTTCATTTCCCTGACAGAGCAGCAGATCGAGGAATATACCAGACGATTTGGAGGGATTGAGCAGTTTACAGGGCAGGAGCCGGAACTGGAGCCGCATATGACCATCCTCGCTTTTTGAGAAAGTGGCAGGACAATGGAAAGGAAACGGAACAGACACCGCCGTGTGAGCCTGCGTGTGGCAACGTGTGCCGTTATTCTGCAAAACTGGATAAAGTAACCGACTAGGCAGTATTCTGCCCTGTGTGAGCCAATTTGGAGGAATTAACAGAAAACCCGGAGTGCGGAGGCATATAAGACTCCGAAAATGGGGATGAAAGGGGGCTGTAAAACAGGGTCGAAAATAGTGCAGGTTAAAGGGGTTATGCCGCAAAAGAGCGGCTTAACCCGTCAGACGCCCACCGGCAGAGCCGTTGGGCAGTTCTAAGCATGGCATAACTTTTTGGGAAGCTTCGGAAAGGTTATGCCATTTTTATTTTTGATACAGCGCAATCAGGCAGTAGAGGCCGGCAGAAGTTATGCCTTTTGCGGAAACAGGGAAAAAAGTCTATAGACAGAGGAAAAAGAAGGAGGAAATGAGTAGTCCCATGGGGTGAGGTGCGCACCACTACCAGAATGGGACGATGAAAGTATTGGAATTATTTGCAGGAACAAGGAGTATCGGGAAAGCCTTTGAACAACGGGGACATGAAGTATTCAGTGTGGAATGGTCGAAAGATTTTGAAAACATTGATCTGTATGAGGACATCAGCAAGGTGACGGCGGAGGATATCTTAAAACTTTTTGGAAAACCGGATGTCATCTGGGCGAGTCCTGACTGCGCTACTTTTAGTATTGCAGCGATCAGCCATCACAGAAAAAAGAATCCAGAGACAGGAAGTCTTGAACCGGTCAGTGCATATGCAAAATTCTGTGACAGGGTAGACAAACATGTGCTGGAACTCATTGAGCAGCTACAGCCAAAGTATTATTTTATAGAGAATCCGAGAGGCGGCATGCGCAAGATGGAATGGATGAAGAACCTGCCAAGATATACAGTGACCTATTGCCAGTATGGAGATAACAGAATGAAACCGACTGATATCTGGACGAATCATCCGAACCCTGAATTTCTGCCGATGTGTCATAACGGTGATTCATGCCATGTACCGGCACCGAGGGGAAGCAAGACAGGAACGCAGGGACTGAAAGGTTCGAGGGAGCGCAGTGTGATACCGCAGAAACTGTGTGAGCATATCGTAGATATTTGTGAGGAGGGATGAAATGAATACAAAAGCAATTTATACCGTTCACGAAAACGGAAAGGAACACTATTTCTTTTCGGAACATGCGGGAGGTTTCAGTTACCCTTTTGCAGTAGCTGATTTTCTGCATAGTCTAAAAGGTGTGCTGAATGACCCGATGTCTCCACAAAAAGGATTATGTGCAGCACCAATGCTGGAACAGACGAAAGGCAATTATTTGTTCCCGGAAGAAATAGAGGGAAAAGAATTGTTTACTGCGGTTAAAAAAGAGCAGATGTTTCAACTTGCAGTGAAAGAACAGGCATCATTTGGAATTGAAATCGATATGGAACAGGATACGGTATCATTCCATTTCCGGGAGGGAGAGGAAGAACTGCAGGAATTTTGTGACATAGGATTTCCAAGGCATGGAGAAAGGGGAGAGTATAGTGGTGAAACCTTTTATTATGCTGCGGATAATCTGAGAGTCAAAAATATGATGGACGGAATTGAAATGTCGATCAGTGCGGAAAACGAAGAAGCATACAGGAGCATGATATTAAAGGCTGTGCAGAAACAAACTGAGGAGCAGAGTACAGGAATGAGCCAGCAGATGTAAGGAGATGGAGGAGAATGGAAAAAGTCAGAAAAGCATTTTACGTTGAAGAAGAACTGCTGGGGCAGGTAGATGCCCTGTTACCACAGGCAGATGTGCGTTCACGAAATGAATTTGTCAATCAGGCACTGCGGTTTTATATCGGATATCTCACTTCGGAAAAAATAGAAAATTATATGCTGACAACCATCTCCTCTGTCATGCATGCAACGGTAAAGGACAGCGAGAACCGCATGGCTCGTGCAATGTATAAACTTGCAGTGGAAACTTCCAAGCTGTCCCATGTGATTGCATACAGCCATGGCGTGGATGAGCAGGCACTCGGAAAGCTGCAGGCAAAGTGTGCAGAAGAGGTGAAACGGATCAATGGAGCAGTGAGATTTGAGGATGCATATCAATATCAGCAGGGGGATCGTTTTTAAGAAATAATTTATTGAAATGCGGTAAGACTTACAGTATGATAAAAGAAAAGGAAGGAGTGGTGCATGATGACACAGATGAAGGAACGGGCAGTTGAGCTGATAGAACGTATTCCAGATGAAAAAATGTTTTATGTGATCAATATTCTTCAGAATCTTGAGGAAATGTCATCCAACAGACCTGCAGATAAGAAACAGGCAATGGAAGCACTCCAGAATGTGCTGAAGTTCAGCGGAAGATTACCGGAAGATTTTGACGCAGATAAGGAATTACAGGAGGCAAGGGAGGAAAAGTATGGTAATATTGGTTGACACAAATATTATTATAGATGCACTTGCCAATCGGGAACCATATGCTGATGATGCAAAAAGAATTATGGAAAAATGTGCGGCAAGGGAAATCACAGGAATACTTGCGGCACATAGCATACCAAACTTGTTTTATATTCTTAGAAAAAATTTCAGTCAGGAAGAAAGAAGATTTCTTCTGAAAAATTTATGTGAGATATTTCAGATTTCTGATTTGAATGAAAAGAAGATAGTAGCTGCATTGGAAAACAATGCATTTTCAGATTTTGAAGATGGTCTGCAGGAAGAATGTGCAGTTGAGGCCATGGCAGATTATATTGTTACACGAAATCCGGCTGATTTTAAGCATTCAAGAGTAAAAGTAATTCTCCCAGACGAGTTGTTGAGAGAGTTAGAAAAAAATTAATTATCAGAAGGGAATACAGGACCATTACTTCGGTAGTGGTCTTTTCTGTACTCTTAAAAGCTGTGAATTTATGAGGAGGAAACATAGTTGAAAGATTTTGAAGGGTTCATTAAGAACTATGCTACCAGAGATTTTATCTATTTTTTTGCAGAAAAATCTATTGAAATATATAAAAATCAAGTAGAAAAATTAGATGAACATTTGGTATGTAATATTACATTTCCTTTAAACATTATTCAGCATGGTTTTATACATAAGCAGGCAAAAGTCATGTTATCGGCATGGGATATTCCAAACATGGCATATCTTTCTATCACGAATTCCAATGATTACAGAAATGATATTATGACAGAACAATTAGCAGGAAGAGTGGTCAACCTGTATCGTGGGTATGAAAATAAGCATTCAGGAAGTGAATATATTGGAAATAATGGACTGCCTAGTATATTCAAATATTTGATGGGAATGTCATATGAACAATTTAAATACGCAAATCCGGCATGGATATATCAGAACTATAACCGCAATTACCATATGCTGATCGGTTCGCCTAATATTAACAGGGAAAAAATAGTTGATATCAATGTGATTACAAATGAATTATTTGGACTTACAGCAGAGGAATTGTTGGAAGTAGAATGTATTATCTGGTGGCTGTGTTCTATTCATCCAGATCCATTAAGCGCACCGGAAGAGTTATATAGAGAAAAAGAAAATAGCATTCTGACAAAGAAAAATCTGGAGCAGGTTATAAGTTATTATTCTGTGACCTATGAACAGGTGAGAAACTCATCATTGGGAAAACAGATTTTTTACAACAAACCATTTGTGATTACGCAAAAGACAAAAGAAACGATTGCGGTCAGTTTCTATTTGGTACAGATGATGATAGCAGATGGATTGTACTGGCTGATTCGGGATTACTATCACAATAATCATTGGGGACAAAAATTTATAAATGCTTTTGGAGAGATGTTTGAGGATTACTTTGAAGAACTGGCAGGTTTATATCTGCCCAAGAATTCATGGCATAAGATTCCAGAGGAAAGAAAAAAGAGTGCAGATTATTATGTTGAAGTGGATGAAGCGGTATTTTTGTTTGAGTTAAAATCAGGATTACTTGGACTGGGAGCAAAACAGCAGGTGCCGGATGTTGGGCAGATTGATACATTTTATAACAGGAACATAAAAGAGGCATATGAGCAGTTGAAAGTATCAGAGCAGGAATATAGAGGGGAGAAACCAGTAATAAAGGTTTTTCTTTTGTATGAGAGTATGACTAATACGCAGATGATCATGGCTTCATTGCCGGAAATATTTGAGCAGGACCCAGAATGTTATATCATGACAATAGATGATCTGGAGATGCTTCTGGCTGCCTATAAAAAGGATAAGAGCAGATTTGATGATGTTGTGAAAGCACTTGTTGGAAATAAAAGAGATGGCAACGACTATAAGAGTGTTCTGGAAATATTGAATATATATCAGGCAGTTGGCGATATGCACTTTATTGGAGAAAGAGATTATTTCAATAAAATAGCAGAAAAGCTGAAAAAGGAATTAGGGACAGACCAATAAGGAGGACACCATGCCAAAACTTATCCTACGCTGCAACTACCTCAAAAACTCCCCGCCCGCACACCTTGCTAATTACATCAATTACATCGGCACCCGTGAGGGCGTGGAGAAGGTAGGCAGCACGACATCTTCACTGCCAGCCACCGACCGGCAGAAAAGTCTGATTGAAGATATTCTGGCAAAGATTCCCGATGCGAACCGGATGCATGAGTATCACGATTATATCCAAAGACCAACCAGAGAAAATGCATCGGAGTTTATTACGCAGGCGTTGGAAAATAACCTTGACATCATAGCGAAAAAGAAAAATTATATGGATTATCTGGCAAACAGACCGGGAGTAGAAATCATAGGTACTCACGGTCTGTTTTCAAATGAGGGAGAACCAGTGGTGCTGTCCCGTGTGGCAGAAGAGGTGGCAAATCATCCCGGTGTGATCTGGACGAATGTCATCAGCCTGCGGAGGGAGGATGCCGAGCGGTTAGGCTATGACAGTGCCGCCCAGTGGCAGGCACTGTTGAGGAGCAGGGTGCAGTTGCTGTGTGAGAATTGTAAGATAGACAGCCGGAACCTGAAATGGTATGCGGCATTCCACAATGAATCCCATCATCCCCATGTGCATCTGGTGGTCTATTCTTCTGATCCGTCCGAGGGATACTTGACGGCAAAGGGAATTGATGCCATGCGTTCTGCATACGCACATGATATTTTCCGGCAGGAGTTTCTAAGCATCTATGAGAAGGCAACCGAACAGAGAAACCAGTTAAAAGAGCAGGCAGAAAAAAGTCTGCTTTTTTTGTTGCAGCAAATGCAGGAGGGAGTCTGTCATAATCTCAAGATTGCAGAGCAGATGCAGCTTTTATCCAGACGGTTAAAAAATACCGGAGGGAAAAAGGTATATGGATACTTAAAGGCAGATGTGAAGGCCATCGTAAATGACATTGTAGATGAACTGGCAAAGGAAGAGCGTGTGGCAGAATGCTATCAGGCATGGCAAAAAAGCAGGGAGGAGATACAGCATTACTATAAAGATTCGGAAATAGAGAGGATACCGCTGTCACAGCAGAAGGAGCTAAAGAGCGTTAAAAATATGGTCATCCGTGAGGCAGTCCGTTTTGGAGAAGGGTATCTGTATCTGGAAGAAGCGGAAACGGGAATGGAACGGCTGGAAGAGATATCTGAACAGCAGACAGAAAGCCTTGCCACATTGCAGGGGGAGGACATGCCGGATATCCTGCCTGGACAGATGGAGGAGCAGGAACCAGACAGGCAGGAAGAAGAGCATGGGGAATCCGCTTCTTATTTTGCCAGATGGACGGACCGGTATAAAGAAGCGAGGGAATATCTCTACGGCACAATGGAAAAAGAACCGGATGAGGAGGCAGCCCATGAGATTATGCTGGAAGAGGCAGAGCAGGGAAATGCGTATGCCATGCACGACATGGGAAAGATTTATGCGCAGGGCATTGGCTGTGAGGCAGATAAAGAAATGGCAGATGTGTGGTACAAAAAAGCATTAGCGGCAATGCATTATGTAGAGCAGAAGAAAAGAAATACCTATCTGGAATACCGCATCGGAAAAATGTATCAGTACGGACTTGGCACAGACGAGAATCTGGAACAGGCAGCGGAGTGGTTTTCCAAGGCGGCAGCAAAGGAACATAAGTATGCGCTCTATTCCCTTGGCATGCTCTATCTGCAGGGGAAAGGAGTGGAGCAGGATGAGGAAACCGCATATAGTCTGCTGTTCCGTTCTTACAGCAAGGGAAATCCCTATGCGGCGTATGAACTTGGAAAACTGTATGAGACAGGATGCGGAACAGAGAAAAATCAGGAAAAGTCGGAAAATTGTTATCGTGCAGCCTTTCTAGGTTTTCTGAATCTTGAGAAAAGATCAAAGGATGATACGCTCTGGTATCGTATCGGCTGCATGTATCTGCATGGGATCGGGACAGAGGCAGACGAAACGAAAGCGGAACATTATCTGACAAAGGCATCTGATTATGGCAACACCCATGCCTCCTATCAGCTTGCCAGACTCTATATCAGACAGGAGAGCCAAAAGTTAAGCGGGGAGTCTGGGACAGAGCTGGATGTTGAAAAGATTGCAAAAGCGGTAAAGTGGCTGGAAGAATCAGCCGCACAGGAAAATCCGTTTGCGGATTATGCAATCGGACGGTTGTACAGGGAAGGCACACTGGTAGCAGAGGACATGGAAAAAGCAGTGTTCCACCTGAAACGTGCCACAGATGCCAGAAACAGCTATGCACAGTATCAGCTTGGGAAAATATATCTGGAAGAGGACACTAAAAACATTCCGGCAGCCATACAGTATCTGACACTGGCTGCGAAACAGAAAAATCAATTTGCAGCATACAGGTTAGGGAAACTTTATCTTGCCGGAGAAGAACTGCCAAAGAACACGGAACTGGCACTGCATTATCTGAAGATGGCGGCAGACACCGGAAACCAGTATGCACAATATGCCCTTGGGAAAGTGTATCTGATCGGAAAGGATGTCCAGCAGGACAAGGAACTGGCATACGATTATTTTTTAAAATCCGCAGAGCAGGGAAATATTTATGCAGCGTATTTTTTAGAACACTGGAATGATATGCCACACCCCGATCTGTTCTTAATGGCAACAAGGCTCATGCGGCATCTGGAACATATCATCGAAGAGAATGTGGCTGGAAGAAAGAGTGGAGGACGCAGGCAGGGGATTGACAGAAAGCTGGCACGAAAAATCCGGCAGAAGAAGATTGCACAGGGACATGCCGTGGATGACCATGAGAACATGGTACAGACACAGTGATCACTGGAGGAGTGGTAGAAATGATGAGAGGAGGTACGATTGGGAGATTTTATTTACTTTACAGAGGAACAGAAGGAGCGTGCCAATGCAGTACATATTGCGGACATCCTTCGCCGGGAGCATGAGGAGGTGGAGCGTTCCGGGAATGAATGGCGCTGGAAACGGCACAGGAGTGTGACTTTCCGGGGGAGCAGTTGGTATCGCCACAGCAGACAGGTTGGAAGCCATGCCATTGATTTCATGCAGGAATTCTTTGGGATGTCCTACCCGGAGGCGGTAAGCTACCTGCTGGATGGAGAACAGGGGCAGCTTATTGAACGGGGAAAAGGACAGGAGACAAAAAGAAAACCGGGAAGAGCGGAGAAAGGACGGCAGTCTGTAGAAAAAGAACAGACAGAGGAAAGAAAAGAACCGAAAGAGCCAAAGGAACTGAAACTGCCGGAGAAAAATCCGACCATGAAGAGAGTCTATGCATATCTTCTGCAGAAACGTCATATTGACAGGGAAATCCTCTCGTATTTTGCGAAGGCAGGAACCATATATGAATCTGCGGAGCATCACAACATTGTATTTGCCGGACTGGACAGCGAGGGGAAAATCCGGCATATCCATGTGAAGGGGAGCTGTTCTGACGGCAGGAGTTTCCGGCTGAATCAGGAAGGCTCGGAAGCTGCCTACGGATTTGGATACAGGGGAACCGGGAACAGACTGTATGTGTTTGAGGCACCCATTGACCTGTTATCATTTCTGTCCTTGTATCCAGAGAACTGGCAGGGGAACAGTTATATCACCTTAAACGGTGTGGCAGAGCATGCCATGCTGCAGGCATTGAAAGACAATCCCAGACTGGATACGGTTGTGCTGTGCCTTGACCATGATCCGGCAGGCATAGAGGCGTGTGGCAGACTGGCAGAGATTCTGGTACGCAATGGATATGGTGCGGTAAAGAGGTTACAGTCAGCCTGCAAAGACTGGAATGAGGATTTAAAAGGCAGATATGGTGAGGAAACAATTCCGGCACAGGAGCATCCGAGAGTCATGGAATGCAGGGCATGGACAGAGGTGCTGAAAGAAGTGACGGAATCCATCAACATCAAGTATGCCAACAGAAGTTATATCTGCCGTTATTATCAGGATATTTATAATGAACTGAAAAAGGGCAGGGGCAGGGAACAGCTTATGGATGCCTTTGACGGACCGGGGATGCTTTTGACCGGAGTGCTTGTGCGGTGCATGGAAAAAGAGGGAATCGCACTTGGCAGGGAAACTAGTGCAGACCAGATACTGGAAAATCTGTCAAAGCGTTATCAGCCGCATAAAGACAAGGGAAACTTCAACACCCGCATCCGGCAGATGCAGGCAGCCTTTGAAGAAACACTGGAGGTGTTCGATACAAAAGACTTAGAACAAAAAGAAGATCAGGAACTGCTTGCCAGAAAATGTATGAGCCTTGCGATGGAATGCATCCGGGCTCATATTTTTGTTGCCATCGACTGCGGGGAAGAGCAGATGAAGCCGGCAAAACAGACTGTGAAGGAACAGAAAATGGAACATCAGGAGGGAGGAATGATGCTATGCAGCCAGTCGTGATGCTGGTGATCGCAGGGGTGGCAATGTTTTCCGTGATTGGAGGCGTGTCACTTCTGTCACACTATTATACATTAAACGGAATCAAGAGCAGGACTGTCGGGGACGGCCAGCATGGAACGGCGAGATTTGCCACGAAAAAGGAAATCGCAGAAACCTATGTGCAGGTGCCCTATGAACCGGAGCTGTGGCGCAGGGGTGAGAACCTGCCGGCTGCACAGGGACTGGTACTCGGCAGCATGGAGCGGGCAGGAAAACTATACGCACTGGTGGATACCGGGGATGTGCATTGCCTGATGATTGGCGCGGCAGGAGTCGGAAAGACCGCACATTTTCTGTATCCCAACATCGAATATGCCTGTGCCTGTGGAATGAGTTTCCTGACCACGGATACAAAGGGAGACTTATACCGCAACTATGCAGGCATTGCAAAAAAATACTATGGCTACCATACGGCAGTCATCGATCTCCGTAATCCGACCAGAAGCGATGGTGACAATATGCTCCATCTGGTCAACAAATACATGGATGAGTATCTTGCAGACCATACGGACTTGAGTGCCAAGGCAAAAGCAGAAAAGTATGCAAAGATCACGGCAAAGACCATTATCTCCTCCGGTGGTACGGACAGTTCCAGCTATGGACAGAATGCATTTTTCTATGATGCGGCAGAAGGCGTGCTGACGGCAGCCATCCTGCTCATTGCGGAATTCTGCCCGGATGGAAAGAGGCATATCATCAGCGTGTTCAAACTGATACAGGATTTACTTGCACCATCCAAAGTGAAAGGGAAAAACCAGTTCCAGCTACTTCTGGCGAAACTCCCGGATACCCACAAGGCGAAATGGTTTGCAGGGGCAGCCTTAAATACAGCAGAGCAGTCCATGCAGTCGGTTCTCTCCACAGCACTATCCAGACTGAATGCTTTTCTGGATTCCGAGCTGGAGCAGATACTCTGTTTTGATACCGCTATTGATGCAGAGCTTTTCTGTAAACAAAAGACGGCGGTGTTTCTGGTCATGCCGGAGGAGGACAATACAAAGTATTTTATTATTTCTCTGATCTTACAGCAGCTCTACCGGGAAATCCTCGTGGTGGCAGACGAGAACGGAGGAAAGCTGGACAACCGTGTAGTTTTCTATTGGGATGAGGTCGGAACGATTCCGAAGATTGAAAGTGCAGAGATGATGTTCTCAGCGTCCCGATCCAGAAGGGTGAGTATCGTACCCATGATTCAGTCCTTTGCCCAGCTTAATAAGAATTATGGGAAAGAGGGCGCAGAAATCATTATTGATAACTGTCAGGATACCATCTTCGGAGGGTTCGCACCGAACTCGGAATCAGCGGAAGTGCTCTCCAAGAGCCTGGGCAACAAAACCGTCATGTCCGGTTCCATCAGCCGGGGAAAGAATGATCCGAGCCAGTCCCTCCAGATGATCCAAAGACCGCTCATGACAGCGGATGAATTGAAGTCACTGCCCAAAGGAAACTTTATCGTATCAAAGACTGGGACTCACCCTATGCGGACAAAACTGAAACTGTTCTTAAAATGGGGAATCACATTTGAAGAACCCTATGAGATTGAAGAAAAATCTGCAAGAAAGGTAGCATACGCAGACAAGCAGGAAATTGAAGAGGAGATCATACGGAGATATATGTGCTGTATGGAAGAACCAGACGAGACACCTGCAGAAACGGCAAGGACAGGAGGCATGCAGCAGACACCGCTGACGGACACCATGAAAAAGATGCGGCAGACCTTACGGACGGAAGATTAGGAGGCAGGGTGACTAGGAAAGAAATCTATGAAACGGAGCTGCCACACAGGGCGGTGGCGGTCTATCTGTATCTGGAGACTCGTGCGGACAGGGAGAGGACATGCTATCCGGCAATCGGTACCATTGCCAGAGAGCTGCACCTGTCTGTAAGTACGGTCAAGCGTGCAATCCACGATCTGGAATGTGCAGGATTTATACAAAAAAAGCAGAGATGGCGTGAGAACGGAGGAAAGAGCAGCCTGCTCTATGAAATCATAAAATAGGCACAAAGGGATTACTGCGCCGGTCAGGTGAACTATGGTATGGTTCACTGTGGCCTGTGCAGGGAACTTTTCACTTTAAGGGGAAGAACAGAGAAAAGAAAATACAGTTGGCAATATGAAACATCAATATATTTTTTTGGAAAAAACTAAGAATTGAAGTATTATCAGATGGATTATGTGGGGGATTCATAAAGTAGTGGTATCAACATGACGATATAGAAAATGCAGGGAAGCATTGTATTTCAAAGAGTTTGAGATACAGTGCTTCTGCGTTTCTATAGGAGATAGTCGTTCTATGCGAAAAATAGTCATTTGATGCGGAGAATGATCGAGCGGAAGATTTGTTTGATATAATAAAGAGTGCTAGGTGAGACTTGTATGGTTTACAGGTATGAGAGCAATCAAAGACAGGAATGAAAAATATGAACATTATTATTTGTGATGACAGGATAGATGACAGAAAAAATTTGTCAGATTTGCTGTCAAACTATGGTGAAAAAAAGAATTATGAGTTTACTATTACAGAATATGAATCCGGAGAACAGTTATGCGAAGAACAATCAGCTTTGGAAGCGTGTCAGCTATTATTTCTGGATATCAATATGCAGGGGATGGATGGGCTGAAAACAGCTATGAGGATCAAAGAAAAATACCCAAAACTTCCGGTTGTACTTGTGACGGCATACATGAATTACGCACTGGATGGATATAAGGTGAAAGCAAGCCGTTTTCTGCTGAAAGATAACCTTGCAGATACTATAGAAGAATGTATGGATGATTTGATAGCAGAAATTAATAAAAACCGTAGGATTCTCGAATTTCGTTTTGTGGAAGGAACGATAAAACTTTATGCAGATGACATCATTTATATAGAAACAGAGCTTCACAAAAATGTATTTTATACAGAAAAAGGGACATTTCAGATTTATAAAAAACTGGATGAACTGGAAAACGAATTAAAGGATATGGGATTTGTGCGGGCGCATTTAAGTTTTCTTGTAAATATGAAATACATTACCAAAATCAGCAGTTATGTGATGACACTTACGACAGGAAAAAAGATTCCGGTTCCCAAGGCACGATATGCACAGGTAAAGAGGGAATATATGCTGTATAAGGGAGAAGAATAACATGACATTCTGGGTATTGACATTTATTGCGGAAATGCTGGAAGTAAAAGGAACGCTATACTTTTTTGATACTTTTATGGAAAAAAGAGATGGCGGATATAGGAACAGATATAGATTTTTTGTTTATTGCGGAGTGCTTTATCTGGTAGCAGTCACAGGGGCATGGATCGGAATGTTAAAATGTATCCCGATTATACTGGTTATGTCTTTCCTGAATCTGGCTTATTATGAAGTTTCCTTCCGGCAGAGTTTTTGTTTTCAATCATCAACTATACAATGCTTGTATTGATTGATTATGTGACTGTTTTGCTGGGAAGAGGAGGTTCAATCCAAGAAAAATGGTTTTTACAGGCACTGATATCAAAGACGGTTTTTATCATTCTGATGTTGTTTATCAGAAGATTTAGCAAGACAAGAAAAAGCTGCGGTCTGATTACAGGAAAAGAATGGTTACAGTTTTTCTGTGTTCCTGTATTTACGGTGGTCGGTTTCATTCTTATGTTTTATTCAGAAAACGATGATATGCAGAATGTATTTTTATTTCTTTCGGTGGGACTGGTTGCGATTAACCTTATCCTTATGGAGTTCATGCAGAATACCATTGAAAAAGAAGAGAGAATAAAAATTGCGGTACTTACGGA
>NZ_JACOPH010000008.1 GCF_014287635.1 Roseburia zhanii
CCTAGTGTAGAAAATATAGCACAATAGCACATATCGCTACGAAACAAAAAACGGCTGCTAGCCTTGATTTTACTGTCTATACAACCGTTTTTTTACTTCCCAACTGTCAAAGATGGGATTTTCATAACTTCAAATTCAGCTTCAGAAATCTGTGGTAAATCGCTCATTTCAAATCCCTCCTTAAATCTTACAGCTGTAATAAATATATTATAGACGCTATTTATGTGGTTGTCAATTTCAGAAAAAACATATTGACTTGAAATCCTACTTGTGTAATAATTGAAATCTTACAAGAGTAAGATTTGAAGATGGCAACAAAAAGAAAAGAACAAGAATCACAACGGATTAGCTGGTTCCTTCCGGTATTTTGTTTGCCATGCTCCCGTCTGGAAGGAAACTTGCCTATGTGAAACCGAGAATGGGTGTCAACAAATATGGCAGGGATGGACTGACTTATGAAGGTGTGGGAGAAAACAAGAAATGGGAAAGGATGGATACTTACGGGCCAAAGCTAGTGGAGAATATCGTGCAAGGTACCAGCAGAGATATTCTGGCAGAAGCCATGATGAGATTGAAGAAAGCGGGATTAGTAATAATCTCAATCAGTATGCTAAGAAAGCAAATGAAACGGGGAAGCTGTATGAAGAGGATATTGCAGAAATAAAAAAGATGAATAATGAGCAAACAGAGCTTCTAAAAAGGCACTTGAAGTAGTTATTCATCTATATGAGGAAGATTCAAAGAAGAGAAAGTGAATTGATAAAAAGCGTTAGCGTGGCTCTGCGGTTTATCCGCAGCTCGAGTGGATTGGGGCATTTTCTCAAACAAGCAAAAATGCGCCGGGTATATACCGGGGCACTGCTTGCCAATTTGAGAAAAAATGAAAGGAAGGACTTTTTTTATGAGAAATTTAGAAAAAGAACAGAGGCTTGGAAGAAATGGAATAGAAAATCTGTGCATTAAGCCGACGTTTAATTACTGTACTGGTGAAGTGCAGTTTACTTTCTTCAAGTTACCAAAATGTCTAATAGATGATGCATGCTTTTGGGGACTATCAATAGATGCAAAACTTTTATATGCAATCTTTTTAGATAGGGTTTCATTATCTATAAAAAATGGATGGGTGGACGAAAACGGAAGAGTATTTATTATTCTGTAATAAATATTTGTGAGATATTGAATTGTGGAACGCAAAAAGCCTGCAAGTTATTGGATGAGCTGGAGACATTCGGGGCACTTGAACGTAGGAGACAGGGACTTGGAAAACCTAACAGGCTCTATTTGAAGAAAGTGTTTTGAAAGATATCCACATAAGAAAAAATCAAAGCACATAAGACGTAAAAATCACAGTTAGGAATTTTGATTTTTACGATTACAGAGTTTTTATTTCTACAGGTCTGGAACCAAAAAAATCAAAATCTAATAAGACTAATATTAACAATACTAATTTTAATAATATCTATCTTATCCTATCTGGGCGAAGGAATAATGTCTTGGATGGGATATGATGGATAACAATAACAGAAAGGATTTCAATTATGGTTAAAAATAAAGTGGTTATAAAAGAAAGAGATGCATGGACTGATTTGGCGAATTTCATAGGAGAAATGGTTGCAAAGTATGCAGACGCAATGGGACTAGACCAATTACCGGATCCTGATAATTATCTTCGCATGAAGAGAATAAAACAGTTGTACAAGGAATTATATAAAACAGAAAATATTGAGAAATTCAGAAGTATTATCATTTCTATTGAAAGAAATGCTGCGGCATGATAGAATGACCGTATAAACGGAAATAAAAACGATAAATACGGATATAAAATATAACGGAGGAACACACATGATTATCAGTGAAAGAATTTTTTACATAATGGAGCAGAAGAACATGAGTCAGTTGGAACTGTCGAGAAGAACTGGGATTGCAACAAGTAACATTAGTGATTGGAAAAAGAAAAAGACGAATCCAAAAGCAGACTGTCTGTTATCCATATGTGACGCATTGGATATTACACCGGAACAGCTTTTAACGGGAAAAGGAATTGATCCGGAGTATAAAGATGCAGATATGGATTATGAAGTTACCAGGTCGGATATTAAGATATTAAAGCAGATTCATAGCCTTGGAGACGAACAGTATAAAAGACTGATGGCATATATGAAGGCATTGCAGAAATTGGAGCAAATGGAAAGCATTGTGGAGGAAGAATGGAAGGAACAAAAGAATTGATTACTACAGATGCTATTCGGAGTAAGGTGTACATACTTCGTGGACAGCAAGTAATGTTGGATCAGGATTTGGCAGAAATTTATGGTTATCAAGTTAAAAATTTAAATCAACAAGTAAAACGTAATTTGACAAGATTTCCAGAAGATTTTATGTTTCAACTAACTAAAGAAGAAGTGGAATTGGTGAAATCACAATTTGTGACTTCACGGAATATAAATTATTTTGAAGGGCAGGAAGGAGGTCGTAGAAAACTACCATACGCATTTACAGAACAAGGAATTTATATGCTTGCGACAGTTCTTCGTGGAGAATTGGCAGAATAGCAGAGTATATTTATAATGCGCACTTTTAGGGAGATGCGTCACTATATTAGTCAAAATCAACAGTTTGTTACTAGAAATGAAATGGAACTTTTAACAGCGAAGGTTGGAACGATAACTGAGAGACAGGATCGAATGGAGAAAAGGGTAGAGTTCATTCAAAAAGATGTGACTATTTTAGCAGATAACTTTATTACTGATAAGGATAAAAAGGATTTTGTTATTTATAAAGGCCAGAAGTTAGAAGCTGACATTGCATACATAGAAATCTACCAACAGGCAAATAAATCAATCTATGTTGTGGATGATTATATGAATGCAAAATCATTACAACACCTTTCACAGAAAGCAGATGGCGTGGAAGTTGTTTTATTCACAGAGAATGGAAAAGGTGGGAGAGGATTTCTTACGAACTCTTTAGTGACGGATTTTCAAAATGAATATCCAACGATTCGGATTAAGCCGAATCCTGATTGTCACGACAGATTAATTATACTTGATTATGGGGAAAAGACAGAACTGGTTTATCATTGTGGAGCATCCAGTAAGGATGCAGGGAAGAAACTTTGTGCCATCAATCAGATTACAGAGACAGCAATCATTCATCCGGTAATAGACAGATTACTTTCATTGCCAGATAAACAGGTATAATTAGTAGCCATGCTTTGACTGCGAAAATGACGTTAAGAGGTGATAAGAATGTCTAAAGAAAAGATAAAAGTGTATCTTTACACCCGTGTTTCTACAACCATGCAGATAGACGGATATTCTCTAGATGCACAGAAAACAAAAATGAAAGCCTTTTGTGATTATAATGAGTATGAAATTGCCGGGGAGTATGAGGATGCAGGAAAATCCGGTAAGTCAATAGAGGGAAGAAATGCGGCAGATGTTCTTGCAACATTACAAGTGATGCAGGACTTTGGTGTGAATCTGATTTGTGTAGAGGATGGAATAGATTCATCTAAAGATGCCGGGAAACTTATGATATCTGTTCTGTCAGCAGTGGCAGAGATTGAACGTGAGAACATCCGTGTTCAGACAATGGAAGGCAGGATGCAGAAAGCCAGGGAAGGTAAATGGAATGGTGGTTTTGCACCATATGGATATGCTCTCATTGATGGAAAATTGGTAGTGAATGAGGAAGAGGCAGTGGCTATCAGAACGATATTTGACCAATATGTGAATACAGATCTGGGAGCGAATGGAATTGCTAAGTATTTAGAAAATCATGGAATCCATAAGATAGCCAGGCAGAATGGCAAAAATCCATTATTTGATGCTGCTCTTATCAGAAGAATTATACAGAATCCGGTTTATAGCGGTAAAATCTCCCATGGTAGAAGACGGACAGAAAAGGTTCATGGTACAAGGAACGAGTACAGACAAGTTAAGAAAGATGATTATCTGTTGGTAGATGGTTTACATGAAGCTCTTGTATCAGAAGAAGTATGGGAGCAGGCACAGGTCAAGGTGGCGGCACAGGCTAAAAAGTACGAAAAGGTCAATCGTGATAAGAAAGAAAAGATACATCTTTTATCTGGAATTTTAAAATGTCCTGTCTGCGGTGCAGGAATGTATGGCAACAAGGCCATTAAGAAGCGCAAGGATGGAAGCCATTATAAGGACTTTTATTATTATGGCTGTAAACACCGGAATATGACCAGAGGTCATAAATGCGGTTATAAAAAACAGGTGCATGAAGAAATGCTGGATGCTTCTGTTGCAGAGGTGATCAGTAAACTGGTTAGCAATCCTAAATTTTCGGATTTAATACGTAGCAAGATAAATATGGAAGTAGACACAAGCGCATTAGATCAGGAAATAGCAAATTACGAAAAACAATTAAGACAGCTATATCATAACAAAGATACGATCTTGTCAGATATTGATTCTCTTAATTATGAGGATAAACATTATCAGCGAAGAAAACCAGATTTAGAGAATCGTTTGTACAAGACTTATGATAAAATAGATGAAGCAGAGGAATTGCTTATACCTGCAAAAACTAAGAAACGCGCTCTGCTGGCAGACAAGATTACCGGAGACAATATCTACAAGGCACTCATTTTCTTTGATAAGCTGTATGCCAAAATGAACGAAGCTGAGAAACGAGAGTTCCTGTCACAGTTGGTGGATAATGTACAGATTTACGAAGAACGCAAAGAGAATGGTCAGTGGCTGAAATCCATAGAATTTAAGTTGCCGATTATAGAAAAAGAGTTTACACTAGGTTTGGATAACAATACACAAAATGAGACAGTGTGTCTCTTGAGCAGACGAAAACCAGATACTACGATAAAACTCAGCGTGGATATGGATGATTACTACCGTATTATAAATGGTAAAGATGAGGAATGATAATTTCGCTATAGTGACTCGTTTACGTTGATAATGTATCTGATTTTGGAGAAAAATTAATTTATGGACAAAGAAAAAGCAGATATGATTATTTATACGACATAGGATGGTCTGACGAAAGTTGAAACTACTTTTGATGGTGGTACAGTTTGGTTGTCTATTGATCAGATGGCAGAATTGTTTCAGAGAGATCGTAGTGTGATTGGAAAACATGTCAGAAATATTTTTAAGGAGAGAGAATATATTACTTATCTATCCTCAAAAATTTCAACTATATTTCAATGATTTAATAGCAGAAATAATACCAATTGATTATTTGAAAGAAGGCTGCCTTAACCCACCGTCTAAATCCAGTGGGATTGCGGTAGCCTTCTTTCAACCATATCTAGAATAACAATACACAAGTTATTTAAGCTTTATTGTGAAGTAACATACAAATAGTTGTATAATGTACTGACGGCTGCAACCGCTCCGGTTGTCAATCTCTCAAAGGTCAGTTACCTTGTCAGTGACAGCAGCGTGATCGCTTTAAATGGTATGATCGTCACAGGACTGCGGCCGGGAACGGCAACGATCACCGCAGTTGCATCTGACAGCGGAGCGTTCGCCACTGTAACTGTTACGGTAATAGATGTAAAGACTGCTTCTACAGATGGAGCATCAAAAATACTGTACACAAGGGAGATTCTTTTGTAAGCAAAAAGATCGAGTACACAGTGACCGGATCGGCAACGGTATCTGTCACCGGAGCAGGGAGCAGGAAAATTAAATCCATCACGATTCCGGCAACGGTAAGATACAAAGGAAAGACCTACAAGGTAACTTCAATCGGCAGCAAGGCTTTTTATAAGTGCAGTAAGTTAAAGAGCAGATATGCGGCATATAGAAAGCTGTTTAAAAAAGCAGGATTAGGTTCTAAGGTGACGTGGAAGAAAGAACAAATCAAGTAAATTCGTAAATCGAGAATTTTATAGAGAATATCGTGCATACTTGAAAGTGTCAATGGCATATGCTATAATGCCAGTAGGCAAGAAAGACGAAAGTGTTCATTGTGGCACGCAAAAAGCCCCGGAGTTGCAGCTCCGGGGCTTTTTGTACTCCGTTTGTGGCAAGGTTATAACAACAGTCTAAAAAAGTGTACATTTTTAGACTGGTATATATGAGTGTAAAAATAGTCTAAAAAAGTATCAAAAATAGTTTGTAAACGTCTAATAATGTATGCTATACATTTATGCCGTTAATACAATACCAGATGGAACTTTCTTAAGAAGGAAAATTCTCTTGTTTTCCTATGTATTTGTATGTATAATATAAAGTAAGGCAAAAAATAGGAAGGACGAATGGAATGGAACGCGAAACAGAATCCAGAAATTTTATAGAACAGATTATTGATAATGACATAAAGGAAGGACATTGTCAGGAAGTACATACCAGATTTCCACCAGAACCAAACGGTTATCTGCATATCGGACATGCTAAGTCCATACTTTTAAATTCCGGCATTGCAAAGCAGTATGGCGGTAAATTTAATCTGCGTTTTGATGATACAAACCCGACAAAAGAGAAAATCGAATTTGTAGAATCCATCAAAGAAGATGTGAAATGGTTAGGTGCAGACTGGGAAGACCGTTTATTCTTTGCATCTGATTATTTTGACCAGATGTATGAAGCAGCAGTAAAACTGATCAAAAAAGGCAAAGCCTATGTATCCGATTTAAGTGCAGAAGAAATACGTGAATACAGAGGAACTTTGACAGAAACAGGAAAAGAAGATCCCTCTGCAAATAGAAGTGTAGAAGAAAATTTACAGTTATTTGAAGAAATGAAAGCCGGAAAATATCAGGATGGCGCGAAAGTGCTTCGTGCAAGGATTGATATGTCATCTCCGAACATCAATATGAGAGATCCGGTCATTTATCGTGTGGCACATATGACACACCATAATACAGGGGATAAATGGTGCATTTATCCGATGTATGATTTTGCACATCCGATCGAGGATGCGATCGAAGGGATCACACATTCCTTATGTACATTAGAGTTTGAAGACCACAGACCGCTTTATGACTGGGTAGTACGCGAAGTGGGCTATGAACACCCGCCAAAACAGATTGAGTTTGCTAAATTATATCTGACAAATGTCGTAACCGGAAAACGTTATATTAAGCGTCTGGTAGAAGAACATATTGTAGATGGCTGGGACGATCCTAGATTAGTATCTATCGCAGCACTCAGAAGAAGGGGATTTACACCGGAATCCATTAAGAAGTTTGTAGAACTCTGTGGAATCTCTAAGAGCAACAGTTCTGTAGATTATGCAATGTTAGAATATTGCATCCGTGAGGACTTAAAATTGAAACGTTCCCGTGCAATGGCTGTTTTAGATCCAATCAAAGTAGTCATTGACAATTATCCGGAAGGACAGGTAGAGGAACTTACGATCGTAAACAATATGGAAAATGAAGCATTAGGCTCACATACCGTTCCATTCTGCCGTGAACTGTATATTGACAGAGAGGACTTCATGGAAGAACCGCCGAAGAAATATTTCCGTATGTATCCGGGCAATGAAGTACGTCTGATGCAGGCATATTTTGTCACCTGTAACAGTTATATCAAAGATGAGGACGGTAAGGTGACAGAGATCCATTGTACCTATGATCCGGCAAGCAAAGGCGGTAACAGTCCGGATGGAAGAAAAGTAAAAGGAACGATCCACTGGGTACCTGCACCTTATGCAAAGAAAGCAGAGATCCGTTTATATGAAAATATCGTAGATGAAGAACTTGGCGTATACAATGAAGATGGAAGCCTTAATTTAAATCCAAACTCTTTAACAGTTTTAGAAAACTGCTATGTAGAGCCATTTGCGGCAGATGCAAAAGCGTATGACAGTTTCCAGTTTGTAAGACAGGGATATTTTTGTGTAGATGCGAAAGATACAACAGATGAAAAACTGGTATTTAACCGCATTGTTTCATTAAAGAGTTCTTATAAGCTGCCGACGACACAGGCATAGACAAAGGATAAGAGTACGCTATGGGAAATGGAGGAAAATAATGGATTTATTATCGGGACTTGAACAGTTTGGGATTAATGTAGAACAGGAAAATACAGAGATCTATGCGGAGGAGAAGCGCAAAGAGCAGAACAAAGTAAAGACATCAGATGAGAAAACAGTGGTGAGAGCCAAACGGCCGGAAACAGAATTTTTATTTACAAAACGTATCCGCTGTACGATCTGCGACAGGGTATTTGATGTACGGATGGTAAAGAATGCGAGAGTGAAACGTCTGCAGCCGGATTTTGATCTTCGCCCCCGATTTGAAAATATCGATACGTTAAAATATGATGTCTATGCGTGTCCATACTGTGGTTACGCAGCTATGGGACGTTATTTTGAGCATCTGACAAAAGGACAGATCCAGTTAGTAAAAGATAATGTATGTGCAAACTTTAAACGTACCGGAGATGCAGAGCCGGACAGTTATACATATGAACAGGCGATTGCACGTTACAAATTAGCTCTTTATAATTCCATAGTAAAAAGAGCGAAGACAAGTGAAAAAGCATATACGTGCCTGAAAATTTCATGGCTGTATCGTGAGATGGCGGGCATGGATGCAGCTTCAGAAGAAGAAAAAGCAAAAAAAGCAGAGTATGAAAAGCTTCAGGAAGAATTTTATAAAGAGGCATACGAAGGATTTCAGAAAGCCTTGGCAACCGAAACATTCCCGATGTGCGGTATGGATTCCTTTACAATGGATTATCTGATAGCAAGCATGGCATGTCATTTCAAGGATTTTTCCTATGCATCAAAAGCGGTCAGCAACATCTTGTCTTCACAGATCGCAGACCGCAGGATTAAAAACCGTGCACTAGAATTAAAAGAAGAGATCATTGCACAGATCCGTAACGAATCTAATAATTAACATACAGGAGGGGATATATGCCTGAATTGATGATCCATTTAGAAAACGATTCAAGGAAACCACTGTATGAACAGATTTATGACTATATCAGAATGAGTATAGCAGACGGTAAGATTTCCCGTGGGGAAAAATTACCGTCTACTCGTTTTTTAGCCAGACATTTACAGATCTCAAGGAGTACAGTGGAACTTGCCTATGAACAGCTTCTTTCGGAAGGATATATAGTGTCGCAACCCTATAAGGGTTATTATGCCAGCGATATTTCTGAATTGTATTTAGGTGAGGAAAAAAAGGAACAGACCAAGCGGGAAGAACAGAGGCTGTCAGATCAAAAGAAGATAGAAGAAGAATATCAGATCGTTTTTTCACCAGACCGGAATGATTTTGAATATTTCCCATATAGTACATGGAGAAAAATTTCCAAGGAAATCTTATCAGTTGATGATCCGTACCTTTTATATGCCGGTGAAGCGGCAGGAGAACGTGCTTTAAGGGAAGCTGTCTGTTCCTATCTCTATCATGCCAGAGGCGTAAAATGCAGGGTAGAACAGATAGTAGTCGGGGCTGGAAATGAATATCTGCTGATTTTGTTAGCACAGGTATTAGGAACGAAAAAACGTGTGGCGGTCGAAAATCCGACTTATTTAAAAGCCTACCGGACTTTAGAAAATATGCAGTATGAAATGATCCCATTAGAACGGGATGCAAGTGGTATCAAGATTGAAGAAGTCCAGAAAATGGAGCCGGATATTGTTTATACGATGCCTTCCCACCAGTTTCCGATGGGAACAGTCATGCCATTAAAGAGACGGTTAGAACTTTTACACTGGGCAGCGGAAAAAGAGGGACGCTATATCATTGAAGATGACCATGACAGTGAATTTCGATATAAAGGAAAGCCTATCCCTTCTCTGCAGGGAAGTGATACAAATGGAAATGTCATCTATATCGGAACTTTTTCAAAAAGTATCAGTCCGTCCATCCGTGTCAGCTATATGGTTTTACCGGAATCCCTTTTAGATGCTTATAATGCCACCTGCGGATTCTATGCATCGACAGTGCCAAAAGAACAGCAGATGATCCTTGCGTCGTTTTTGAATGGGGGATATTTTGAACGTTATCTGAATAAAATGAGGGGAATCTATAGGGGAAAACATGATTATTTTTTATCCCTTCTAAAAAAAGAAGCATGGGTGCATAAGATTTATGGAGATCATGCAGGAATGCATTTATTAGTAGAGTTAAATGGCAATATGACAGCACAGGAAGTAGTGGCTGCAGCAAAAGAAAAAGGTCTTAGGATCTATGACCTCGAAGAATATATGATCCCCGGGCAAAAGAAGCAGATCGGTGGATATCCGACACTCTTACTAGGCTATGGCGCATTAAATGAAGCAGAAATGGAAAAGGGCATTGAGATCATCCGAAGCATTTTGTTTGAATAAAAACTAAACTTTTGGCTAGTTGACATGAAAAAACAGGATACATTACAATAAGAGGGAAGTTTAGCAGTTGTCATATACAGATATTTGTAGATGACGGTATATGGAAAAAGGAGAGAGAAAAAAGATGAAGATTGTATGGAAAATCTTATGTGTCATCTGTGTACTGCTCGGTGCATTGGGAGCTATTTCGGATCTTGTAGAGGGCAGTTTTTCAGAGGATACGGCACTGACAGTGATGGTAATGCTTATCTTCGCAGGAATTTTCGGATATCTGGCATGGATATGGAGAAGTAAATCACCAGTAAAACGTGCGGCAGAACAGATGTCGAATGTTGCAGAAGCAATGAAGGAATCGAACAAAGCATACAAAGAGATGTCAAAATCCTTAAAACGCAGGGCTTGGCGTTACCGTATTGTGGGAATCATCGTTGCAGCATTTGGTATCCGGCTATGGCCGCTGGGAAACTGGAGTTCATTTTGGATTTCTGTTGGAGCGGTTGTTTTGATCATAGGTATTGCGATCATCTTTCTTGGATCGCCAAATGAATATAATGCTTCCACTGATGTAGGTGCTATGATCACTTTTAACAGGAAGATGACGATCGAGGAGATTTATGAGGCATTTAAGAATATTGAAAACCCACTTGGTTCTTGTTATTTAGGACATTTTCGGACAATGAAACAGCCGGCGATGATCTATGGTCCGGCTGATAGTGGAGATTATCTGTATTTCTGGCTGACAAAAGGCGGAGAGATTGGTTTCCTCGGCAGTTCATTTCTTGAGGGCTTTATCAAGGATAAGATCAATGAACCGTTGATTCCGGCAAAGAGCGATTTTGGTGAGAATACAGCGGCATATATCTGTTATCATTCTGATCTGATCCTGTTGCAGAAACAGTTAAAAGAAAGTCTTGAGAATTATGCAAAGACAGGACAGCCGCTTTTGATCGCAAGATCGCAGCCTTCACAGGTTTATACATTTACGGAGGATTTTAAGCTGACAGGACAGCACTTCAGCCTTTGTGACCAGAACGAAGAAGTGATCTATGAAGTAGATGGAACCGTTCCGCTTATTAATCTGTATATTTACGATAAGGAACATACGGAAATCTTCCGTCTGACAAAAGAAATCGGTCATGCACTTGCAACCTATCACTTCTACTATAAAGGGGAACTGTATGGTACATTAGAAAAACAGTTTGCACTCATACGTGACAAGTTTAAGATGCAGGTAAAGGAAGGTACATTGGAGCTTACAGAATATGCAGGCTCGATTGGAAATAATTATACAGTGGCATTGAATGGCAGAATGATTGGAGCGATCATGGATGATCTGAATTTAACAATCCATAATCTCATCTTTGATAATGCAGTTGTGATCGCATATGACGATAAATATTTACCGTTACTGACAGCAATGGCAGTCATGGTAGCAAGAGAAATTGCAAGAGATGAAGAAGATGAATAGGTTTTATCTGAATAGTTACGATCATACATAAAAATGGCGGGAAATCAACATTCCCGCCATTTTTATATGTATCGTTACTGGTTTTTCTTTTCAACTTCTGCCATTTTCATAGCACGGACTTTTAATGGGAGTCCGAACAGAGTGATAAATCCCTGTGCGTCATGGTGGTCATACAGATCACCGGTTGTAAAGCTTGCAAGAGATTCACTATAGAGTGAATATGGGGAAGTAGTACCTGCTTTGATGATGTTACCTTTGTAAAGTTTGAATTTTACTTCACCGGTTACATATTTCTGAGTGGATTCTACAAATGCCTGTACTGCTTCACGAAGTGGTGTGAACCATTTTCCTTCGTAAACGATCTGTGCAAGACGGTTGCCCATGTCTTTTTTAACAGCCATGGTATCACGGTCTAAGATCAGTTCCTCTAACTGTCTGTGAGCCTCCATTAAGATCGTTCCACCCGGAGTTTCATAAACACCACGGGATTTCATGCCAACTACACGGTTCTCTACGATATCAACAATACCAATTCCATGTTTGCCGCCTAAACGGTTTAATTCACGGATGATATCAGATACTTTCATTTTCTGTCCATTGACAGATACAGGAACACCTGCTTCAAATGTCATGGTTACATATTCGCCTTCATCCGGAGCCTTTTCAGGAGATACACCAAGAACTAATAAGTGATCGTAGTTTGGTTCACATGCAGGATCTTCAAGTTCCAATCCCTCATGGCTGATATGCCATAAGTTACGGTCGCGGCTGTAGCTGCTGTCAGCAGAGAATGGAAGATCGATACCATGTGCACGGCAATATTCGATTTCGGATTCACGGGAATCCATCTGCCATTTGCTGTCACGCCATGGAGCAATGATCTTGATATCAGGAGCTAATGCCTTGATACCTAATTCAAAACGGATCTGGTCATTTCCTTTTCCGGTAGCACCGTGGCAGATCGCAACAGCACCTTCTTTTCTTGCAACTTCTACTAATTTCTTTGCAATGCCCGGACGAGCCATGGAAGTACCGAGCAGGTATTTGTTTTCGTAAACGGCATCTGCCTGTACACAAGGTACGATATAATCATCACAAAATTCATCTACAATATCTTCAATATATAATTTGCTTGCACCGGATAATTTTGCACGTTCTTCTAATCCGTCTAATTCTTCACCCTGTCCGCAGTCGATACAGCAGCAGACTACATCATAGTCGTAAGTCTCCTTTAACCATGGGATGATAGCAGTCGTATCAAGACCACCAGAGTAAGCTAAGACAACTTTTTCCTTCATAGTGAAAATACTTCCTTTCTTATCTGTTTGTTTTTTACTAAAGATAATATACAACAAGTCTTATAAAAAGGCAAGTGAAAAAATATACAGTTTTTGGTTATGAAAATGCATTGCGGACATAGCACAGTTTACAATACAGGGCAGTGAGCCTGTGTCGGGGGAGGGTGTGAACAAACTGCATGGCATCTGTGTACCGCCTGCGGTTTTATGCCCGGCTTTCTAGTGAGCCTAAACAGGCGGTGACATAAGCACTTATTCCAAAAACCGCACCAAACTCGCCTTGTATATTGTGGAATGTTTAGCGTTGTCGAGCTCGGACAGTGGTGCGGTTTTTGCGCTTATGTCACCACCTGCTAAGGCTCACACGAAAGTCGGGCAAATAAAACCGCAGGCGGTACACGGATGCCATGCAGTTTGATCTACACATTGGCGACACAGGCAATTTACGTTGTTGATTCGTATTTGTGGGGCGGGAGTTCTTATGCATTTTAGAATGGGGATTGAGGGCGATGTTAAATTGTTGGAGGTTATTATGGAAGCTTTCAGATACATTTATTTTATGGGCGTTCTACGGGCAGGTGTTAAATGTATCAAAAGAGTAATGCCAAAGATTACCGGCATACGGACGAAAACGTAAATTGCCTGTGTCACATCACGTACGATCAAACGGTCATAGTGGTCTGTATCCGACTGACTGGGGGCATTGTCCGGCTTTCGTGTGAGGCCTTGGCAGGGGGCAGCATAAGCTGCAAAAACTGTCCAACTGTCCGAGCTCGAAAACGTTACACATTCCACTGCATACAAGGCGAGTTTTGGACAGTTTTTGAAATAAACAGCTTATACTGCCCCCTGCGTAGGCTCACTAGAAAGCCGGGCTGCCCCCAGTCAGTCGGATACAGACCACTATGACCGTTTGTCACAACCATAAAGGACACAGGCTCACACCTCCTTTCAGCCTAATTCACAAACTTTCCAGAAAACTCTTGCATATTATAGATAAAGAATGTATAATTATGCAAAAATGAATAAACCAAAAAACAAATACACGATATTGCCAAAAACAAAAGATTGTACTAATATATAGTGTGCAGTTTTATCGTAAAATGCAGTAACAGTGTTTATGCACAACAGAAAGAGGGATAGTATGATTAAAGCAGGAATCATTGGAGCAACCGGATACGCAGGGGGAGAATTAGTAAGAATACTTCTCGGACATAAAAACGTCGAGATCAAATGGTTTGGCTCTAGAAGTTATATAGATAAGAAATACGCAGAAGTATACCAGAATATGTTTGAAATCGTAGAAGATACCTGTTTAGATGATAATTTAAACGAACTTGCAAAACAGGTCGATGTCATCTTTACCGCAACACCACAGGGATATCTTTCTTCTATATTAACAGAGGATATTTTAAAACAGGTAAAGATCGTAGATCTAAGTGCGGATTACCGTATCAAAGATGTAGCCACATATGAAAAATGGTATAAGATCGAGCATAAATCCCCACAGTTTATCGAAGAAGCAGTCTATGGTCTTTGCGAAGTGAACAGAGAGAAAGTCAAAGGAGCAAGATTAGTTGCCAATCCGGGCTGTTATACCACCTGTTCCATTTTAACAGCATATCCATTAGTAAAAGAAGGATTGATCGATCCAGATACACTCATCATAGATGCAAAGTCAGGAACATCAGGAGCAGGACGAGGTGCAAAAGTGCCAAATCTCTATTGTGAAGTCAATGAAAATATCAAGGCATATGGAGTAACAACCCACAGACATACACCAGAGATCGAGGAACAGTTAGGCTATGCAGCGGGAAAAGAGATCGTTGTCAACTTCACACCGCATTTAGTTCCGATGAACAGAGGAATCTTAGCTACAGAATATGCATCATTAAATAAGGTAAAACAGAGTGACGGAAGTATGGATTATCCGACTTATGAGCAGATCAAAGCTGCCTATGATAAATATTATGCAGATGAAAAATTTGTCAGAGTTTTACCAAAAGATGTCTGCCCGGAAACAAAATGGGTGGAAGGCAGTAATTATGTAGATGTCAACTTTAAGATCGATGAAAGAACACACCGTGTCATTATGATGGGTGCACTTGATAATTTAGTAAAAGGTGCAGCAGGTCAGGCAGTACAGAATATGAACCTGTTGTTTGGAGAAAAGGAATCGGAAGGGCTTGAATTAGTTCCGATGTTCCCATAAGGAGAAATATGAGCGAAACACTAACATACACGATTCGGGAAATGAAATTAGAAGATTATGAAGCAGTTGATGCATTGTGGATGGGGATCAAGGGATTTGGCATCCGCAGTATCGACGATTCGAAAGAAGGCGTTGCACGTTTTATTAAACGTAATCCGACGACAAGTATTGTAGCAGAAGCAGACGGAGAGATCGTCGGTGCGATCCTCTGCGGACATGATGGAAGACAGGGCTGTTTTTATCATGTATGTGTCAGAGAAGATTTAAGAAAGCATGGGATCGGAAAAGCCATGGCAGTAGCGGCAATGAAAGCCTTGCAGGAAGAAAAGATCAATAAAGTCTGCCTGATCGCTTTTGCGGATAATCAGGTAGGGAATGAGTTCTGGAAAAGTGTAGGCTGGACGTTTCGGCAGGATATGAACTATTATGAATTTATCTTAAATCAGGAAAATATTACACGTTTTAACGAAAAGTAAGTGATACGAGGAGGATGGAATATGGAAAAGATCAAAGGCGGAGTGACCGCAGCCAAAGGATTTAAGGCAGCAGCAACAGCAGCAGGCATTAAATATACAGACAGAACAGATATGGCGATGATCTACAGTATCGTACCATGTCAGGCAGCAGGGACATTCACGACAAACATCGTCAAGGCAGCACCGGTAAAATGGGATCAGAAGATCGTTAAAGAAAGCAGGGCAGCGCAGGCAGTCATTGTCAATGCAGGAATCGCAAATGCCTGTACCGGAGAAGAAGGTATGGCTTATTGCAGCCAGACAGCCAAAAAAGCGGCAGAACTGTTAAATGTATCGGAAGATGCGGTTTTAGTAGCATCTACCGGAGTCATTGGAAAACAGCTTCCGATGGATAAGATCTGTGCCGGTATAACTGCGATGGCACCACAGTTAACAGATACATATGAAGCAGGACATGCGGCAGCACTTGCGATCATGACGACAGATACCCACGAAAAAGAAGTTGCGGTGACATTTGAAGCAGGCACAAAAACCGTAACGATCGGCGGAATGTGCAAAGGTTCCGGTATGATCCATCCAAATATGTGTACGATGTTAAGCTTTATCACTACAGATGCGGCAATTTCAAAAGAACTGCTGCAGGAGGCTTTGAGCGAGGATATCAAAGATACTTATAATATGATCTCTGTAGACGGAGATACTTCAACGAATGACACAGTACTTCTTCTTGCAAATGGAGAAGCTAAAAATCCTAAGATCACAGAGAAAAATGCGGATTACGAAGCATTTGTAAAAGCATTAAATTATGTAAATACCACACTTGCAAAACAGATGGCAGGTGATGGGGAAGGTGCAACCGCACTTTTTGAAGTCAAAGTTATTGGAGCAGAAAGTAAAGAACAGGCAAAAGTCTTAAGCAAATCCGTAATCACATCAAGCCTTACCAAAGCAGCTATTTACGGACATGATGCAAACTGGGGACGTATCCTTTGTGCAATGGGATACTCAGGCGCCGTTTTTGATCCGGAAAAAGTAGACCTTTATTTTGAAAGCAAAGCCGGAAAAATGCAGATCATCAAAGATGGTGTAGCTTTAGATTACAGTGAAGAGGAAGCGACTAAGATCTTATCCGAGCCGGAAGTAACGGCAGTCGCAGATGTTAAAATGGGTGATGCCACAGCAACTGCATGGGGCTGTGACCTGACTTATGATTATATCAAGATCAATGCAGATTATCGTTCATAAGAAGGAGATGGAAATAATGGAAGAAAAAGCAATGCAGGAAATTTTAGGAAAAGCAGAAGTTTTAATAGAGGCGTTACCATATATCCAGAGATTTAACCGTAAGATCATTGTAGTAAAATATGGCGGAAGTGCCATGATCGATGAAGAATTAAAGCGTCAGGTCATTCAGGATGTTACATTACTGAAATTAGTAGGCTTTAAACCGATCATCGTACATGGCGGCGGCAAGGAGATCAGCAAATGGGTTGGTAAAGTCGGTATGGAGCCGGTATTTGTAAACGGTCTTCGGAAAACAGATGAAGCTACCATGGAAATTGCAGAAATGGTACTTGGAAAAGTCAATAAATCCTTAGTACAGATGGTAGAACAGTTAGGTGTCAATGCGATCGGTATCAGTGGTAAAGACGGCGGACTCTTAAAAGTAGAAAAAAAATATTCGAATGGAGAGGACATTGGTTTTGTAGGAGAGATCAAAGAAGTCAATCCGAAGATCTTATATGATCTGTTAGAAAAAGATTTTCTTCCGATCGTATGCCCGATCGGACTTGATGATAATTTCGCAACCTATAATATCAATGCAGATGATGCGGCTTGTGCGATTGCAAGAGCTATGCAGGCCGAAAAGCTGGCATTTTTAACAGATATTGAAGGCGTATACAAAGATCCTGATGATAAGACAAGCCTGATCTCAGAACTTCCGATCGAAGAAGCGAGGGAACTGATCTTAGGAGGAAATATCGGTGGAGGTATGCTTCCAAAATTAAATAACTGTATCGATGCGATCGAAAATGGTGTTTCAAGAGTACATATCCTAGATGGAAGGATCGCACATTGTCTGTTACTTGAGATTTTTACCAATAAAGGAATCGGAACTGCTATTTTAGGAGAAAAGGAGAGCAAGTATTACCATGAATAGTACAGAATATATGGAAGAAGCAGAGAAGGATCTGCTGCATACTTACAACCGTTACGGAGTTGTCTTAGAAGCAGGAAAAGGTGTCTATTTATTTGATGTAGAAGGAAAAAAATATTTGGATTTTGCGGCAGGGATCGCTGTATGTGCTTTAGGATATGGCAATGAAGAATATAACCTTGCCTTAAAAGAACAGGTCGATAAACTGCTGCATACTTCAAATCTGTATTACAATCCACCAATCATCAAAGCAGCCGAACTTGTCAAAAAAGCCAGCGGCATGGATCGTGTCTTTTTTACAAACAGTGGAACAGAGGCAATCGAGGGAGCGATCAAAGCAGCGAAAAAATATGCTTATACCAGAGATGGACATGCAGGACATGAGATTATTGCCATGCAGCATTCTTTCCATGGAAGAAGCCTTGGCGCATTGTCTGTGACCGGCAATAAACATTATCAGGAACCATTTGAGCCATTGCTTGAGGGTATCCGTTTTGCAGAGTTTAATAACCTTGAGAGTGTAAAAGCACTAATCAATGATGAGACATGTGCTATTCTTTTTGAAACGGTACAGGGCGAAGGCGGTATCTATCCGGCAACAAAAGAATTTATCGAAGGAGTGTCTGCTCTTTGTAAAGAACATGATATTCTGCTGATCTTAGATGAGATCCAGTGCGGCATGGGAAGAACGGGGGAAATGTTTGCATGGCAGAATTATGGTGTGAAACCGGATATTATGACAGCAGCAAAAGCGTTAGGCTGTGGAGTTCCGGTAGGAGCATTTATGATGACAGAACGTGTTGCAGAAAAATCTTTAGTACCGGGAGATCATGGAACGACTTATGGCGGCAATCCATTTGTAGGAGCAGCAGTCAGCAAAGTGCTTGAGATCATGGAACGAGATCAGATCACAGAGCATGTCAAAGAAGCAGCAGCTTATCTTTCAAAACGGTTAGATGAGCTCAAAGAGAAACATAATTGTGTAGTAGACCATCGTGGCATGGGACTGATGCAGGGATTACAGATCAGTATTCCGGTCGGTGAAGTGTCGAAAAAGGCATTAGAAAAAGGACTGATCCTGATCACGGCAGGTTCCGATGTTCTCCGCTTTGTTCCTCCGCTTGTGATCGAAAATGAGCATGTGGACGAAATGTATGAAATTTTAGATGCTGTTTTAACAGAAATGGAATAAAGATGATTTCTAAAAAACAGGGATTGCTGTCAGCTTAATGGAACAGCCATCCCTGAATTAATTTCCAAAGATCTGTGAATCCGTGTAAAATCCTAAAATAAAGTCTTACGTTACTGTTCACACTGTTAAGTGTGAACAGTAACAGTCTTACAAATCCGGACTGATGCAGAATAGTACTTGTAATCGGGGCGAAAATTCGTTAAAATAAAATATCGGCATTGAGGAACTCCAAATCAGAGATGATAAGGAGAAATGCAAATTGATAATAAAAAAATATATGATAAAGATCAGTCTGTGTCTGTGGATCTTGCTTCTTTGCGGCTGTGGAGAACCTGCGGCGGCATATTTTAAAGAAACAGCAGAATTAGAAACAGAGCTGGTTGAAAAGACGCAAGATGCAAAAGATACAAAAGACAACCGGATAGATGAGGACGATGATACAGAGTCAGCAGATATATTTTATGTGTATATCTGTGGTGCAGTTGCAAACCCCGGTGTATATCAGGTGTCATCAGGCAGCAGGGTATATGAAGTGATCGGCCAGGCTGGCGGTCTTTTAGAAGAAGCTGGTGCAGACTGCATCAATCAGGCAGAGTATGTGACTGATGGTCAGATGATCAAGATCCTGACAAGAGAAGAAATGGCACAGGATCTTTCTAATGAAGCGGACGCAGATACATCAATGGAAGACGGAAAGGTCAATATCAATACGGCGGATTTAGCACTACTGATGACATTGCCGGGGATCGGTGAATCCAAAGCTGGGAGTATCATAAGTTACAGGGAGGAACATGGAAAGTTTTCTTCGATTGAAGAACTTATGAATATCACAGGCATCAAAGAAGGTGTCTATACAAAAATAAAAGAACATATAACGGTTAATTGAGGTGAAAAATGGCAAAAAAAGTTCTCGTAGTAGATGATGAAAAGTTGATCGTAAAGGGAATACGTTTTAGTCTTGAGCAGGACGGCATGGAAGTTGAATGTGCCTATGATGGTGAAGAAGCGCTCCGTATGGCAACAGACAATGAATATGATATGATCCTGTTAGATATTATGCTGCCTAAAATGGACGGTTTTGAAGTGTGCCAGCATATCCGTGAATTTTCCAGTGTGCCGATCGTCATGCTGACAGCAAAAGGCGATGACATGGATAAGATTTTGGGACTTGAGTATGGTGCTGACGATTACATTACAAAGCCATTTAACATATTAGAGGTCAAGGCAAGGATCAAAGCGATCATGCGCCGTACGGCAGCAAGTATGCCAAAGAAAGAAAATGCATCTCTCATAGAAAGCGGAGATCTTAAGATGGACTGTGAGAGCAGGAGATTGTTTGTAAAAGATAAAGAGATCAATCTGACGGCAAAAGAGTTTGACCTGTTAGAACTGCTAGTTACAAATCCAAATAAAGTATACAGCAGGGAAAGTCTTTTGAATCTTGTCTGGGGCTATGAATATCCGGGAGATGTCAGAACCGTAGATGTGCATGTCAGAAGAATGAGGGAAAAGATCGAGAGTAATCCGAGTGAACCAAAATATGTGCATACAAAATGGGGCGTAGGTTATTACTACAGAGCTGATAAGTGATAAGGTGCTGTTATGTCAAATAAGAAAAAATGCCGTGGTTTTTTTAAAAGTTTAAGAGTCAGATTGTTTGTACTGTTTTTACTGATCGGGATTTTACCGAGTGCCGTGATCCGTATCGGAATGTTAAATTCCTATGAAAAGAAAGCTGTTTCTAACAGGAGTATCGATATTTTGAGTCAGGCGAAGATACTGACGAATCAGATCGTATTCAATGATTATCTAAATGATTCCTCGTCAGAGATCATCAATGCACAGTTAGAGCAGCTTTCTAATATTTATGCTGGGCGTATCATGGTCATCGATGGTAACTTCCGTATCATCAAAGACACATACAGTCTTGATACAGGAAAAACGATCGTATCAGAAGAAGTGATGCAGAGTTTCCGTGGAGAAGAAATTTCAAAATATGACTCACAGAACGGTTATATTGAAATGACGGTACCACTGACAAAACCGGAGAGCAAAGAGATCCTTGGGGTATTATTAGTCAGTGTATCTACGGACAGTATCATGTTAAATAAAGATTACTTAGAGAGCAGTGCGTGGATCATCGAAGTCTTTGATGCGATGATCATCATATTACTGTCACTGTTTTTGTCAGGACTTTTAGTACGGCCGTTTGGCAGAATGGAAAAAGAAATCGTTGAGATTCAAAATGGTTACAAAACAGAATTAGATGTTCCGAGTTATTTAGAAACACAGAATATCTCGATCCGTTTCAACCAGTTGTTTGGCAGAATGAAGATCATTGACGAATCGAGGGAAGAATTTGTATCAAATGTGTCCCATGAATTAAAGACACCTCTGACTTCGATGAAGGTATTGGCAGATTCCCTAAATGGTCAGGAAGATGTTCCGGTAGAGTTATACAAAGAATTTATGTTAGATATCGGAAATGAGATTGACAGGGAAACAAAGATCATCAATGATCTGTTGTCATTAGTAAAAATGGATCGTTCCGCAGGAGATATGAATATTACTTCTGTGAATATCAATGAGCTTTTAGAACTGATCTTAAAACGGCTGCGTCCGATCGCAGAAAAACAGCATATTGAACTTGTATTAGAGAGTTTTCGTCCGGTCAGTGCAGAAGTTGACGAGGTCAAACTGACGTTAGCAATCACAAACCTGATTGAGAATGGGATCAAATATAACAAGCCGGACGGCTGGGTACATGTATCTTTAAATGCAGATCATCAGTATTTTTATGTAAAAGTAGAGGACAGTGGTATCGGAATACCGGAAGATTCCTTAGAACATATCTATGAGAGATTTTACCGGGTAGATAAATCCCATTCGAGAGAGATCGGCGGCACCGGACTTGGACTTGCAATCACAAGAAATGCGATCCTGATGCACCGTGGTGCAATCAAAGTATTCAGTACCGAAGGTGAAGGAACAATCTTTAATGTCCGTATACCGTTAAATTATATTGCATCCTAGGAGAAATGATTATGAAAGCGATTCAAAAATATAGCGTGGTTCTGCTGTTGCTTTTCATAGCAGTGTCGATAGCAGGATGTGGAAATCAGAAAGAAGAAAGCAGTGCGTATTCCATTTTTTATATCAATAAAGATATTACAAAGATTGTCAAACAGCCGTATGAACCGGTTGCAGATATCACAGATACAAATGCGATGATCGATGAATTTTTAGGGCAGCTAAAGACTGATCCCGAAGATGTGGAATACAAACGTGTGATACCAAAAGATGTCACGGTGCTTGATTATTCCGTAGAAGGCGAACTGCTGACATTGTATTTTGATAAACATTACAGCAGTGTGGAACCAGTCGAGGAAGCTTTAGTAAGAGCAGCGATCGTGCGTACGATGGTGCAGATCGATGGCGTGGAATGTCTGACATTTTATGTCGGCGATGCTCCATTATCCGATCAGAGCGGAAATCCGATCGGAGTTATGACAAATGACAGTTTCATCGAGAATCCCGGAGAACAGATCAACTCCATCCAGACAGCAACTTTAGTATTATATTTTGCAGATGAAGAAGGAAGTGGACTGATACAGGAAACACAGGAAGTCCATTACAGCAGTAATATTTCCATGGAAAAATTAGTCATGGAGCATCTGTTAGAAGGACCGAAAAGCGAACATGCCAAATCTGCGATCCCAGAAGGCACAAAATTGATGAGTGTGTCAGTGTTAGAGGGTGTCTGTTATGTCAGCCTAGATGAAAGTTTTTTAAATCAGGACTATAATGTAGAAGAACCGGTCGTTATCTATTCGATCGTAAATTCTTTGTCTGAGATTTCCACGATCAGTAAAGTGCAGATCTCAGTCAATGGAGATACCAGTGGTGTATATCGTGACAGTTTTGCCCTGGATAAGATCTACGAGAGAAACTTAGATTATGTAGATGCAGAAGTGCAGGGAAATGTCATAGAGGAAGGGGCGACAGAAGAACTTGAGTAGACGGAAAGTCTGCTTTCTGTCCATTGCATTTATGATAGGAGCCGCCGCAGTTTTTTATGAAACAGTGTGGCTTTGGATCATGGCAGCGTTTTATGGTATGTTGTGGGTGTCTGCGGTCAGGCAGAAGGAACATACCATAAAGCGGCAGATCCTTTTTGGGATTCTTTTTATTACCGTACTATTTCTAGGCTGCTTTTGCAGTTACAGGCAGAAGTTAAACAGCAAATTCCTTCAGTCGTTTTTACATGACGGCGAAAAATGCATGGTACAGGGAGAAATTTACAAGCGAAAGCAAGAAAAAAATTCAACTATCTATTATCTGAAAAACTGCAAAATGCAGTATCATCAAAAGATCATTTCATGTGATCAGATCTTATTATATCTGAATACCGAAGGATATTTCATCGGTGAGATCCTATGTGTAGAAGGGAATATACAGACATTTTCATTACCGAAAAATGAAGGAAATTATAGTGAAAAGGCATATTATGAGAGTCTTGGAATCACCTGTCTGTTAAATGGAGAGAAGGTTCTTTTCGTAAAAGGCAGGGCAAGTGTGTTGCGGGAAAGTCTGTGTCATTTTAATGAAAAAATGCAGAACGTATTCTTGCAGGCAATGCCAGAAGCACAGGCAGGCGTAATGGCGGCTATGACGCTTGGTGAGAAATCACTTATGGACACAGAAACGAAAAAGTTGTTTCAAAGTGCAGGCGTGAGTCATTTTTATAGTATTTCAGGACTGCATATCACGCTTTTAGGGATGGCACTGTATCATTTTTTAAGGAAGAGAGGAGCAACCTATTTGTCAGCAGGGATCGTAGGAGCCGGCTGTATGCTGTTCTATGGAGAACTGATCGGTTTTGGTATCTCGGCAAGCCGTGCGATCGGGATGTTTTTGCTGCTTCTCTATGCGAAGTTCCGTGGACGAAGTTATGACAGAGTAACAGCACTTTCGTTGGTCGCAGTTATTATGGTGGCAGAACACCCGTATTATCTGAAAAATGCAGGATTCTTATTATCTTTTGGGGCAGTAGCAGGGGTGGTTGCGGCAGAATATTTAAGGCAGGCGACGGAATACACAGAAAGCAGGGAGAAAGGAGAAAATTTAGAGCAGGAAAGCGGAAAGTCCGAAAATAGAATAAAGAAGTATATCAGGGACTATTTATGGAAGATTCGGAAAAATATAAAAGATTTTGTCAGGGTCAGTATCTGTATCCAGATCATCACGATTCCTGTCTTAAGCAGTTTCTTTTATGAGATTTCTGTATATTCTATTTTGGCAAATGCTATCATCATTCCCGGCATGACAATCCTGTTAGGTTTTGGGATTGCCGGAGGCTTGATAGGATTATTCCTGCCGTTTGCCGGAAAATGTATTCTGTTTCCCTGCTATCTGATCCTGCTGTTATTTGAAGCAGTCTGTAAATTAGTCAACAGCCTGCCATTTGCAGTATGGATCACCGGAAAAATGTCTGTTGGAAAGATTTTATGCTGGTATAGTCTGTTTGGAATGTTTTTATGGGTGAGAAAGAATCATAAAAAAATGCCACTGGTTGTCTTGTGTCCGTTTTTCTGTTTGCTGTTGTGGTATCAGAAAATGCCTGCATTTGAAATGGATTTTCTGGATGTCGGACAAGGCGATGGAATTTATATTTCTGCCGGAGAGGGGACAAACTGTTTTATCGATGGTGGAAGTACCGATGTTACGGCAGTTGGAACTTACCGTATACTGCCATTTTTTAAAGTCAGGGGAATCCGTAAAATAGACTACTGGTTTGTCAGTCATTGTGATGCAGATCATATCAGCGGTCTGATGGAGATCTTAGAGAGTGGATATCCGGTCAGTTATTTAGTGGTATCAGCATATATACCGGAAGATGAAGCATGGCTGCATTTAAAAGAACTTGCAGAAGAATACGATACAAAGATCATAAGGATGAATCCAAAGGATAAGATCGCAGGCGGCGGTCAGAAATCAAAAGACGGTTTTGAAATCACCTGTTTATACCCTTTGGGAGCAGACAGCATAGAGTGTACAGACCGCAATGCTGCATCTTTGGTGCTGTTGTATGAGAGTGCGTCATGCACAGCTTTTTTTGGCGGAGATATGGGAATACAGCAGGAAAAAGAACTGATAAACAGTCAAAAGCTGCAAAAAGTCGATGTTTATAAAGCATCGCATCATGGTTCGGCTGCTTCAAACAGCAGGGAACTCTTGGCACGGATCCGACCGGACATAGCAGTTATTTCCTGTGCATTAAAAAATAATTACGGGCATCCGGCTAAAGAGGCATTAGAACACTTAGAAGAAGTAGATGCGAGAATCTATGAAACGAGATCTGCAGGGCAGATAAAAATAACCGGTACACATCTTGAAGAAGATGTGATTTCTATGTTAAAATCATCTTATGAAAACGATTGATGAAGATATTAAAAATGGAACATTCAGACAGCTTTACCTTCTCTATGGAGAAGAAGTCTATTTAAAAAAACAGTATAAGGATAAACTTGTAAAAGCCATGACAACAGAAGGCGATACAATGAACTTTTCAGCCTTTGAAGGAAAAGATACAGTGACAGGACAGTTGATCGATTTGGCAGAAACCCTTCCGCTTTTTGCAGAACGCAGGGTGATCTTAGTAGAAGATTCGGGCTTTTTTAAAAGTTCTAATGATCTCTTGAGCGATTATTTTACAGCAATCAATCCAACGACCTGTTTTATCTTTGCAGAGTCAGAAGTGGATAAACGTTCAAAGACCTATAAAGCGGCAAAAAAAGCAGGAGCCGTCGTGGAATTTGCCACACAGAATGAAGCATTGCTGACAAAATGGATCTTAGGAAGGATCGGAAGGGAACAAAAGAAGATCACACAGCCGGTGTTACAGCTTTTTTTGAGCAGGACAGGGCTTGATATGAGTAATATCGACAGAGAATTAGAAAAACTCTTATGCTATACCTTGAAAAAAGATGTGATCGAAGCCTCTGATGTAGAAGCAGTTGTCACTGAACAGATCGAGAATAAGATCTTTGATATGGTAGATGCGATCTCCGGTCATAAACAGAATGTCGCATTGGATCTTTATTATGATCTATTGACTTTAAAAGAAGCACCGATGCGGATCTTATTTCTGATCACCAGACAGTTCCGTATCCTTTCGGAAGTAAAAGAACTGACACAGAAGGGATATGGCAGTTTTGATATTGCCAAAAAAGTGGGAATACCCGAATTTGCCGTCAGAAAGCATCAGTATCAGGCGAAAAACTTTAAAAGAGAGCAGATCTTTGCAGCATTAGAAGATGCAGCACAGACAGAAGAAGCGGTTAAGACCGGCAGACTGCAGGAGAAGATCGCAGTTGAGATTTTTATCGTAAAATACAGCAAAGAAGATAAAAAAAATTAAAAAAGAACCATCCGCTGACGGTGCGAATGGTTCTTTCTTTATACATAGGTCTGATTATGCAAGTTCGTTTACAAGTTTTGTTAAACGGGAAACTTTTCTAGCAGCATTGTTCTTGTGGTATACACCTTTGTTAGCTGCTTTTGTGATTGTAGAAATAGCAGCTGTTAATGCAGCCTGTGCTTCCTCTTTATTCTTGTTTGCAACAGCAGCTTCTACTTTTTTGATAGAAGTCTTAACTGCTGATTTGATAGACTTATTTCTGGCAGTCTTTGTTTCAGTAACAAGAATTCTTTTCTTAGCTGATTTAATGTTAGCCAATCTGGACACCTCCAATATGTGAAAATATAATTGTTATTTTTGATTTGGTACCGAATCCGGACACGGACGTTCCGATACACACATTCGAATAATATTTTAGGTCAAGAATCTTTATCTGTCAATACATATTTTCCTTATTTCTGCAAAAAATATGAAAAAATGTTACGATTCACAGCGAATTTGAGGTCTTGCCTCAGGCTCGTCATGCTTGCATGTAAGAGGCAGAGGTGAGATCTCAAATGAAACTGCGAAGCAGTAACTTCCCATGTATGAGCAATCTGGTTGCGGAGCAAGCTTTAGAGCACGAAGTGCGGGATTGCGAATATATGGGAAGTTAGCTGTGAAAAAACAAAACTACAGTCAAAGGTGGTGCCACTATGTATCAGGTTAGAACTGACTTGGCGTTAGAAGCAAGAGAAAAATTCGAAGATGATCATGTAGAGGTCAAAGGTGTTATTGTAAAACAGGAACATGTCAAAGGCAACATGACAGTGACAAAAGTCGTGATCGAAACGGAAAATGGTGCAAAAGCAATGGGAAAACCGAAAGGAAATTATGTGACATTAGAAGCACCGGATATGGCAGATTCCGATGAAGATTATCACAGGGAAATTTCTATGCAGTTAGCAAAAATCTTAAAAGAACTGATCCCAATCGAAAAAAAGGAATTGTCAGTTTTAGTTGTGGGACTCGGCAATCGGGAAGTCACACCGGATGCCCTTGGCCCCAGAGTCGTTGATAATATGATGATCACCAGACATATTATCCGTCAATTCGGCAAATATGCGTTCGGGTTAAAAAACAATCATCAGATCAGCAGCATCGTACCCGGTGTCATGGCACAGACAGGAATGGAAACACTTGAGATCATCAAAGGTGTTTTAGAGGAAACGACACCGGACTATATCATAGCAGTGGATGCGTTAGCGGCAAGGAGCACGAAGCGGTTGAACCGGACAATCCAGATCACAGATACCGGAATCTCACCCGGTTCCGGTGTTGGAAACCACAGACATGCATTGAATCGGGAAAGCGTCGGTATTCCTGTAATCGCGATTGGGATCCCGACTGTCGTGGATGCGGTTACGATCGTTGGCGATACCATGAGCAATCTTGTATCTGCCATGGAAGAAACCAGACGCTTAGAAGGACTTGGACACTCGATCAGCCAGTTAGAAGAAGCAGAAAAACACGAACTGATACGGGAACTGCTTTCACCAAACTTAAATGCTATGTTTGTGACACCAAAAGATATTGATGAATCAGTCAAACGCTTAAGTTATACAATCTCCGAAGGGATCAATATGGCATTTTTTCCGGCATAAGCAAATATATATATTAGATGGAAAGCACAACTCTTTCATATAGTATCCCCTGCTGTTTATGTGCAGGAACAATGAGTCAGATACAATATTTGAAAACAGTTGTGTATAGGAGTATTCTACTCAGATATTTATGTGTGCAGGAGAGAATGGCTTGAAAAAAAGATGGAAAAAAAGATGGAAAAAAAGAAGGATCAAAAAAACAGCATATAGTCTGTTGGCAGTTTTTTTTGTGCTTTTGACAGTTATATTTACAGACTGCATCCGCTCGGATTCCCTGATGCAGATGATCTTTTCACAGGCAAAAAGTGAAGTTTATCTTCATATGTTAAATACGACAGTTCCTGCATTATTTTATGAAAAAAATGAAAAAGACGGCATCAGGTATCTGGTGGAAAAGTTTTTCCTGACCATTCCTGTTTATGGGTATGTGACAAATACACAGGAATATACGACACAGTCAGAAAGTGATATTTCCTATGAAGAGATCATCAGGCAGGAGGCAGCAGATGAAACTTATGTCAAAGAACAGACAGGTGAGATGTTGGCACAGGAACAACCAGCAGCTGGGACAGAAAACGCAGGGACAGAAACAGCAGGAACGGAAACGACAGAAAATGAAATAGCAGATGCCGGGAATAGTCCTTCCACAGATGAATCGAAAGAAAGCGGGGAGGCAGCAGAAAAACCAGAAGGGGTAGAAGTGGCATCTTCTGGTTTTGTTCCGAATCAGACACCAGTCGTATCCTATGCACAGGATAAATTAAATGATTTTGATTATCTGATACAGAATTTTTATGTGGTTGACCGTACGACAACGATCAACAGTACACAGCTCAATGCCGCTGATCTGTTAAGCCGCAGCATGAAACTGACACATGGGGCAGATTCCCCGCAGATACTGATCTATCATACTCATTCACAGGAGCGGTTTGCCGATTCTTTGGCAGGAGATACTTCTGCTTCAATCGTGGGTGTTGGTGCATATCTGCATCAACTGTTAGGAAAGTATGGATTTCATGTACTGCATGATACCGGAGAATATGATGTTGAAAGCAGGGACGATGCCTATTCGAAGGCAGGACCGGCATTAGAAAAGATCTTAAAAGAAAATCCGGGGATTGAAGTAGTGATCGATCTGCACCGTGACGGAGTTGCGGAAAATACAAGGCTTGTGACAGAAGTCGGTGGAAAACAGATGGCGAGTATCATGTTTTTTAACGGACTGAGCAGAACGACGGCAAATGGGGATATCGGCTATCTGTACAATCCATACATACAGGATAATCTGGCATTTTCTTTACAGATGCAGATTACAGCAGAGGAGTATTATCCGGGATTTTCAAGGGCGATCTATTTAAAAGGCTACCGCTATAATATGCATTATTGCCCGAAAACACTTTTAGTAGAAGTCGGAGCACAGACGAATACGGTAGAAGAAGCGATGAATGCAATGGAACCGTTAGCTGACATTCTTGCGAAAGTGTTAGGACAGTAACCGGTTACTGTTCACACCTAACAGTGTGACCAGCAACGATTACAGCTCATTTAAAATGCCTCTACGAGGCAGGGGCTGTAATCACACAATAATTAACACTATGGTGCATAGCTTGACAGCGCGGTGTCAAGCTTGCGTCTGAACAGTAATTGATCAGTTACTAACATTTACTTGCGTATTCCCCGAAATATCCGTATAATGTGGGTATAACATTTGAGAAATGCCGGAGGAAGAACATGACAGCAGACCAGAGTAAGATTCGCAATTTTTGTATCATTGCCCACATTGACCATGGCAAGTCAACATTAGCAGACCGTATCATAGAACAGACCGGACTGCTTACAAGCCGTGAAATGCAGGCACAGGTACTTGATAATATGGAACTAGAGAGAGAACGTGGGATCACGATCAAATCACAGGCAGTCCGTATCGTATATAAGGCAAAAGACGGTGAAGAATATATTTTCAATCTGATCGATACGCCCGGACACGTAGATTTTAACTATGAGGTGTCAAGAAGCCTTGCAGCCTGTGATGGAGCAATCCTTGTAGTAGATGCCGCACAGGGAGTAGAAGCACAGACACTGGCAAATGTTTATCTGGCATTAGACCATGACCTTGATGTGATGCCGGTGATCAATAAGATCGACCTTCCGAGTGCACAGCCGGAGATGGTCATAGAAGAAATTGAAAATGTGATCGGGATCGAAGCACAGGATGCACCCCTGATCTCCGCAAAGACCGGATTAAATATCGATCAGGTATTAGAGCAGATCGTAACGAAGATACCGGCACCGAAGGGAGATGCATCAGCACCATTACAGGCTTTGATCTTCGATGCAGTTTATGATTCCTATAAAGGAGTGATCGTTTTCTGCCGTATCATGGAAGGAACGGTAAAAGTCGGTGATCGTATCCGCATGATGGCAACACAGGCAGAAGATGATGTGACGGAAGTCGGTTATTTTGGAGCCGGACAGTTTATCCCATGTGATGAATTATCCGCAGGTATGGTTGGTTACATTGCAGCCAGCATCAAAAATGTCAGGGATACCCGTGTAGGTGATACCGTTACAAATGCTGCACGCCCATGTGATAAGCCATTGCCGGGATATAAAAAAGTAAATCCGATGGTATATTGCGGAATGTATCCGGCAGACAGTGCAAAATATCCGGATCTTAGAGATGCATTAGAAAAATTACAGATCAACGATGCATCTTTACAGTATGAGCCGGAAACCTCATTGGCATTAGGATTTGGATTCCGATGTGGATTCTTAGGACTTTTGCATTTAGAGATCATTCAGGAGCGTTTAGAGCGTGAATTTAATTTAGATTTAGTCACAACAGCACCGGGCGTTATCTATAAAGTGCACAAGACGAATGGAGAAGTCATTGATCTGACCAATCCATCGAACTTACCAGATCCGTCTGAGATTGAATATATGGAAGAACCGATGGTATCCGCAGAGATCATGGTCACGAGTGAATATGTCGGTGCGATCATGAAACTTTGTCAGGAACGCCGTGGAATCTATATCAGTATGGAATATATAGAGGAAACAAGAGCACTGATCAAGTATGATCTTCCATTAAATGAGATCATTTATGATTTCTTTGATGCGTTAAAATCCCGTTCGAGAGGGTATGCATCTTTTGATTATGAGTTAAAAGGCTATGTACGGTCAGAACTTGTGAAATTAGATATTCTGATCAATAAAGAAACCGTCGATGCATTATCCTTTATCGTATTTAAAGACAGTGCATATGAACGTGGAAGAAAAATGTGTGAGAAATTAAAAGAAGAGATTCCAAGACATTTGTTTGAAATCCCGATCCAGGCGGCTGTCGGTGGAAAAGTCATCGCAAGAGAAACTGTAAAAGCGATGCGTAAAGATGTGCTTGCAAAATGTTACGGCGGTGATATTTCCCGTAAGCGGAAACTGTTAGAGAAACAGAAGGAAGGAAAGAAACGTATGCGTCAGGTCGGCAGCGTTGAGATCCCGCAGGAAGCATTTATGAGTGTACTGAAATTAGACGAGGACTAACAGATGAGAGAACTGGAATTGTATGTACACATTCCATTCTGCATGAAAAAGTGTGATTACTGCGATTTTTTGTCTGCACCGGCAGATGAAAAGTCGCAGTTAGCATATGTGGAAGGATTGAAAAGGGAAATTGCATATTATGGCAGCTGTTACAAAGATGCAGTTCTAACAAGTATTTATATTGGCGGAGGTACACCGTCGTGGCTGCAGGAACGGTATCTTGTGGCTGTACTTGAAGAAATCAACAAGTATTTCATCATTCAGCCAAAGGCAGAGATCTCCATTGAATGTAATCCCGGAACGTTGACAAAGAATAAATTAGAAACCTATAAACAAAGTGGGATCAACCGTTTAAGTATCGGGTTACAGTCCACAGATGATCAGGAATTAAAAGAATTAGGACGGATCCATACATTTGAACAGTTTTTACGCAATTATGAGTTAGCAAGAGAATGTGGATTTTCTAATATCAATATCGATCTGATGAATGCCCTGCCGCACCAGACGATCGAAAAAGCCTATGACAGCCTGATCAAAGTGATACGGTTAAATCCAGAACATATTTCTTCTTATTCACTGATCATTGAAAAAGGAACACCCTTTTATGACCGTTATAAGTTCGATCTTGTAAAACAGGAGGCAGGACTTCCGACAGAAGTACTTCCGTCAGAAGATACCGTTTATCAGATCGGGAAGATGACGCAGGATGTCCTTGCAGAAAATGGCTACCTGAGATATGAAATTTCAAATTATGCAAAAAAAGGTTATGAATGTCGTCATAATATCGGTTACTGGCAGCGAAAAGAATATTTAGGAGTTGGTTTAGGAGCCGCATCTTTAGTCGATGAAGTACGTTACAGCAATCTGACCGATTTAGATGCGTATATTGAGCAGTCTTTTCATGTAAAGCAGACGACAATAGCTGATACACAGACGAAAAAAGAAATCCCTGCGACCAATCTTTGCAGGGAGGCGGTTGCACTTACAAAAAATGCACAGATGGAAGAATTTATGTTTTTAGGACTGCGTATGACTGAGGGCATACAGAAGAATCAGTTCTATCAGGCATTTGGTTTTACGGTAGATCATATTTACCGCGATGTAGTACAGAAATTATCGGCACAGGAACTTTTGGTAGATACGACGACAAGCGTATATCTGACAGATAAAGGAATTGATCTAAGTAATTATGCATTAGCACAATTTTTATTATAGGAGGAAAAGAACATGGTAAAACACATTATTTTATGGCAGTTAAAAGAGGAGTACACACAGGAAGAAAAGACACAGATCGCAGCAGAGATCAAGGAAGGCTTAGAAAGTCTGAAAGGAAAAATTCCGGGACTTCTTGATATTCACGTTCAGACAGATAGGCTTGCATCCTCAAATGCAGATGTGATGCTTGATTCGTCTTTTGAAAGTGAAGAAGCTTTAAAAGGATATGCCACACATCCAGAGCATATCAAAGTGGCAGATACCAAAGTCAGACCACATACAAAAAACAGAGTCTGCATGGATTATGAAATTTAACAAAGAATGTAACTATTCAGAACCCCACCCATATATTTGCAAAACCGCACGATAACTCGTACTTTACCGCTGCTTTGCAGCTATTTTGCTCATATATGGGGGCGGCGGCTCTGTTCGAACCACCTTGCGAATAGTTGCCAAAGGATAAAAAAGGAGAGTTTGAAAGGATGAAAAAGAAAACAGCATGGCTATTAGTGCTGTGTATGATCGTATCGTTATGTTCCATAATGATCCCCTACGGAACGGTTGATGCACAGGCAAAAGAAACAGAATCGAAGGATACTTTTGTACATCCGGGAATTTTACATACGCAAAAAAGCATTGATGCAGTCAAGGCAAATATTGCATCAAATGATGCAACGACAGTAGCTGCATATCATGCACTGCGTGGGGATGGATATTCAGATCCGAACTGGGGCGGCCGTCCGTTAGAAAATGTTGTACGTGGAGGCTCCGGTGATAACCGTGCCCAGATGTATGTTGATATCGAAAGAGCTTATCATACCGGACTTTTGTATCAGTTAGGTGCAGGAGATCAGTACGGAGATGCAGCAGTCCGGATCTTAAATGGCTGGTCGCATACGATGAAATCTTTAAGCGGCAATGCAGACCGTTTTCTTGCTGCAGGTATCTATGGCTATCAGATGGCAAATGCGGCTGAACTTGTCAGAGATCATAAGGATTTTGACAAAGAAGCCATGGACACATTATTGTTAAATATCTTTTATCCGATGAATAAAGATTTCCTAGAAAATCATAATGGTGCGGCAATCAGTAATTACTGGGCGAACTGGGATCTGTGTAATATCGCATCCATGATGGCAATCGGTATTTTCTGTGACAGGGAAGATATTTATCATGAAGCACTTTCCTATTATAAAAATGGGGAAGGAATGGGTTCTGTATTTAATACGATGCCATATGTTTATGCCACAGGTGATTATGGCGAAGAACTTGCACAGTGGCAGGAATCAGGACGAGATCAGGGACATGCCACATTAGGAATCGGGCTTTGTGGTGCGATCAATGAAATGGCATGGAGTCAGGGGGATGACCTCTATGGCATGTCGGATAACCGTTTCTTAAAAGCAGCTGAATACGTTGCAAGATATAATAATATAGCAGATACCGAAAACTGTAATAACCTTCCGTTTTCTTCTTATACAAGAAAAAACAGTGCAAACGGACATTATGAAACAGGAACAGGAATTTCCGGTGCAGGCAGACCATCAGGCAGACCGATCTATACTGCAATCTATAATCATTATGTCAACCGTATGGGCTTAGAAGCACCGGCATTAAAGAAGATACTTTATCCTGAAGATGGCAGTCTTGTGATAGAAGGCGGCAGCAGGAATGGAGATCAGCCGGGATGGCAGTCTTTGATGTTCAATAACATCAGTACCACAGAAGAAGGTAAAAATGTAAAAGAAACTGTTGGACCTTTAGAAGATGGCATTTACCGTTTCTGTAATAATCTGTCTAAAAAGACACTGGTCGATAATGATGGAAAATTACAATGTGCCAAAAAAGGCAGTACCGGTACAGAGTGGTGGAATGTCAAAAATACCGGTGACGGAGAGTATGTGATCTCAAATGTAAAGACCGGCAGGGTAATTCAGATCGATTCCGATACCTATGATTCTAATTCTCCGGCATATGTGGCAGGAACCGTATTTACCTTAGGTGATTCTGTCACTGGAGAAATGAACCAGCGGTTAGCGATTTTAAAGAATAAAAATGATTATGTCTATCGTATTGCAAATGCGATCGGCAGTCATGTGATGGAACTTGCAGGTGCCAATACAGCAGATGATGCAACAATCTGTCAGTGGCGGTATGAAGGCGGGGCACACCAGCAATGGTTAGCGGAAGAAAAAGAAACCAAAGGTGTGATCGCATATTTTAACTTCGATGATCAAACAGAAGGTCTCAAAGGTGCAGGAGCAGCCGCTACAGTAAATGGCACCGTTGATATTGTAGAAGATCAGGAAAGAGGAAAGGTTGCATCATTTGATCATAATGCATGGTTAAATGTGACAAAAGAAGATGGAACTTCTCTTTTGAGCGGTAACGAAGAACTGACGATATCCTATTATAGTAAGATTGATAATACATCTGCAAACCGGGGATTTTATGCAGCCGCAGATACCGGTACACAGGTAGATGGATCAGAGCAGTATATCGGCTGCTTACAACAGAATAAAACGATCACAGCAGAACGTTACAGTAAAGCAACAGCAGGCAGGGAACCGTCTGCGAGCGGAACTGGTTCAGATGGCTGGAATCATATTGTGGTGGTATATGCAAAAGACGCAGTAAAACTGTATGTCAACGGCACACTTACAGCGACAGCTGATAATACAGAGAGTTTAACAGAGATTCTTGGTACAGATTCCATATTACAGATCGGAAAAGCCAATTTAGAAACAGACGAATATTATCAGGGACTGATGGATGAATTTACAGTCTATAATTATGCACTGGATGAAAGTACGATTCAAAATATGGATGCACACCGTCTGGTGGCAGAATTTACTTTTGATGATGAGATTGACGGATTTGCAACAACTGCGGCAAAAGCAGTAAATGCAGGAACCGTTGAATTATCCGATGATACCGTTTCTGGAAGTGGAAAATCCTTACGTTTGGATGGCACAGGCAGTAATTATCTGAGTATCAAAACTTTCGATGGTAAACCATTAGCATCCGGATTTATAGAAATGACGGTTTCCTATTGGAGCAAAGTAGAGAATACAAAGAATAACTGGATAGTTTACGCTGCACCGGATGATGAACAGCAGATCTTAAATGCAGAGGTTTATCTTGGGGCAGCAGAAAATAATGGAACCTTGAAGGCAGAACGTTATAAGAATCGCAATATGAGGATTTCTTCCATTGCAGAGCCGGCAGAAACAGGTGTCTGGAAGCATGTGACGCTTTCATTTGATAAAGATGTTACAAAAGTCTATATCAATGGAGAAAAGAAGGGAGAATTAAAAAGCAGTTACAGCGTAGCAGATATCTTAGGTGAAAACAGTGTATTCTATCTCGGAAAAGCAAATTGGGGAAAACAGGGCGAATTTTCCGATGCACTGATCGATACGGTACATATTTATAATTTTGCGTTGAATGATGCACAGGTGGCAAAGGACTATGCGGGATATGAAGCTGCTGTAAGCAGTGCAGACAATACAACGGATCATAGTGAAGATAAAGCGGCAGCACGAAAAGTAGTTGATCTGATCCAGACGATCGGAACTGTAGAATATACCGATACCTGCCATGAAAAGATCACCCGTGCAAGAGAAGCATATGATGCATTAAAAGAGGAACAAAGACGCTGGGTGACAAATGCAGATGCCTTAGTTAATGCCGAAAAACAGTACAAAGAGCTGACACCGGTTACAAAAAAGTGTCTTGCAACATTTACCTTTGATGATATGACAGATGGATTTGGAAGTCAGGATGCGAAGGCAGAAAGTGTAGGAAATGTACGTTTATCAGAGAATGCAGTATCTGGAAAAGCACTGCGGTTAGATGGCACAAATTATGTGAAATTAGTGGATGCAGATGGAAAATCCATGTTAAACGGATGCAGAGAAGTAACGGTATCCTATTGGGGAAAAGTCTATAATACGTCTGCAAACTGGGGATTTTATGCATCCGCAAGCGATGATACGATTGTTTCTGGCAGGGAAAAATATCTAGGTGTCTACGATAATGGAACCTTGTTAAAAGCAGACCGCTATTACAACGCAGGAGCAAGACCGGACAGCCCGCAGACCGCAGCAGGATTTTGTGAATGGCATTATGTGACAGCTGTTTTTGGAGAAAATAGTACAAGCATGTATGTCGATGGCACAAAAGTTGGTGAAGTCAATAGCGAAGATAAGATTTCGAAAATCCTTGGCGAAGACGGCGTTGCTTATCTTGGAAAGGCAAACTGGGGAACCGGAGAATATTACGATGGACTGATCGATGAAGTCAGTGTATATAATTATGCATTGTCCGAAGATGAGATTACAGACTTATATCAGAAATATACAAAACCTTCTTATCCTGCAGAGAAAAAAGTATTGGCAGAATTTACATTTGACGATGAAGAAAGTGGATTTGTCAGTGAAAATGGAAAAGCGGTGACAGCAGGTACAAATGTCCTGTCCGAAGATGCAGTTTCAGGAAAAGCATTAAGTCTGGATGGAACGGGAAGTAATTATCTGAAAGTGACAGATAAAGATGGAAATGCACTTTTAGATGAATGTGAAGAATTAAGTGTATCCTATTGGACGAAAGTAAGTGATACCGGAACAAACTGGGCATATTATGCATCAAAAGATGATGAGGCACAGATATATGGGCAGGAATGTTATATTGCAGCAGTGGATAAGGCAGATTCCTATGAAGCAGTACGCTGGAAAAATAACGGTTCACGTACGGAGAATCCGACTGCCACAGTGACAGAGGACAAATGGCGGCAGATCACAGTTGTATATGGCAAACTTTCAACCTCTGTTTATGTCAATGGAGTTTTAAAGAGTGAAATAAAAGGAAATACGGCTCTGCCAGATATTGTCGGTAATGATGGTATCTTTTATATCGGACGGGCAAACTGGGGCTCAGGAGAATATTTCAAAGGACTGATCGATGAAGTACGCATCTGTAATTATGCATTGACACAGGAAGAAATCACAGCATTTTATAAAGAAAAAGCATCATCTGCTGAAAAAGAGAAAAAGTGCCTTGCATCCTTTACATTTGACGATGAAGAAAGTGGATTTGTCAGTGGGAATGGAAAAGCGGTGGCAGCAGGTACAAATGATCTTTCTGATGATGCGATCAAAGGAAAAGCATTAAGTTTGGATGGAACAGGAAGTAATTATCTGAAAGTAACCGATACAGACGGAAATGCACTTCTTAGCGGATGTGAAGAATTAACCGTATCCTATTGGAGAAAAGTGGATAATACCGGAACAAACTGGGTATTTTTTGCAGCAGCAGATGATGACGCCCAGACGTATCTGAAAGAGCAGTATCTTGGAATCATAGATTCTGCAACAAAAACAGAAGTACAGCGTTGGAAAAACAATGGTACAAGAGCAGATGCAGCAAAGGCAGAGCTTACACAGAATACATGGCAGTATGTGACTTATGTATTTGGAGTAGAAGATACAAAAATCTATGTGAATGGTAAATACCAGACAGGTCTAAACAGCAGTTGTGCAGTGGAAAATATCACAGGTAATCATGGTGTCTTGTATTTAGGACGGGCAAACTGGGGCTCAGGAGAATTTTTTAACGGTCTGTTAGATGAAGTATCGATTTACAATTATGCCATGACAGAGGATGAAATACGTTTATCCTATGAGAAATATGAAGATCCAAACAAAACAGGATCATGCATTGCAAGATTCAGCTTTGACGATGAAGAAAACGGATTTGCTGGAAATGATGCAGTCGCAAAGACAGCATCAACAGCCGAACTTACAGAAGATGCAGTCGCAGGAAAAGCAATGAAATTAGATGGAACAGGAACAAATTATCTGACAGTTACAAAAGAAAATGGAGATTCACTTTTGACGGGACTTGAGGAACTGACCATTTCTTATTGGAATAAAGTAGATAATGATGCATCCAACTGGGTATATTATATGGCACCGGATGATGCAGGACAGAATTACCTGACGGAAACATATCTTGGTATGTTAGAAAAACAGGGTAAACTGACAGCCGAACGTTATAAAAACAGCGGACAAAGACCGGGAAGTGCAACTGCAACAGTTACAGGTGGAGCATGGAATCATGTTACTGTTGTATACAGTGCAGATAAGACAAGTATCTATGTCAATGGAGCACTCAGTTCAGAAATGGGAAGTGGTTATAAGCTTTCTGATATTTTAGGAGAGAATGGCATTTTCTATTTAGGAAAAGCTAACTGGGGAACCGGTGAATATTATAATGGTCTGATTGATGAAGTTTCCATCTATGATTATGCATTAGATGCAAAAGATGTAGAGAAAATCTATCAGGCACCAGAAGCAGTGAAAAATGTAACAGAACTTGTCAATGCGATCGGAATCGTAGATGCAAGTGCAGAATGTAAAGCAAAGATCGATGCAGCAAGAGCTGCATATGATGGATTGTTTGAGATCCAGAAGGAAATGCTCACAGAAGATGTTTCTACGACATTGACAACCGCAGAAGCAGCATACAAGAAAGCTGTGGAAGAAGCAGGTGAAAGCGGCGGAGGAACAACCGAGCCGGGAGGAAACGAAAGCGGCGGAGGAACAACTGAGCCAGGAGGAAACGAAAGCGGCGGAGGAAATACCCAAACCGGAGGAAACGAAAACAGTGGCGGCAATACGGGAACTGGCGGTGGAAGTACAGATACCGGCAGCGAAAGTACAGATGCCGGAAGTGGAATGACAAATACCGGAAATAGCACCACAACTACTGGAACATCCGATACTGAACAGGCACAAAAAGAGCAGGCACAGGCAAAAACAACCGCAGTAGAAGAAACACACAAGACGATCACAAGTGCAAATACCGATAAGGGTGATGTTGCAGGCAGTAAATTTGCAGCCTTGAAAGTAAAAGCCAAAGAGGGAAATAAATCTGTAAAATTATCATGGAGCAGAGTAAACGGAGCAGATGGATATATCATTTACGGTGCACCATGCGGAAAGAAAATGGAGCGGATCAAGGAACTTACGGCATCAAAGAAAACATATACGGTAAGAAAACTCTTAAAAGGCAGATACTATAAATATATGGTAGTCGCATATAAGAACATCTACGGAGAAAAGCGTGTGATCGAAACTTCCGTATCCGTACATGTTGCTACAAAAGGCGGTAAGTATGGAAACCCGACAGCCATTACTTATGGTAAGAGCAAGGTCAGTGTAAAGACAGGAAAGACCTTTACATTAAAAGCAGGATTAAAGACTAAAACGAAAGTAAAGACACATATAGCAAAATTCCGTTATGAGTCTACAGATCCATCTATTGCAACGGTCAACAAAAAAGGAAAAATCAAAGGAATCCGCAAAGGAACCTGTACGATTTATGTATATGCACAGAATGGTGTCTATGCAAAAGTAACTGTGAAAGTAAAGAAGTAATCATAGCAGTATGGAAATAGAAGGACGGACAGAGCAGAAATCGCTGCGCTGTCCGTCCTTTTATTATGGTTCACAGATCTTCTGTAAACCGCAGCATTTTTTTGAATTTATAAACAAAAAATAAATTTTAAAATAACTGTTGACAAAAAAATACGAAGGTGCTACATTAACAATATAAATATTAGCACTCCCAATGAATGAGTGCTAACAAAATAAAAACCGACACAGGAGTAAACATATGGACGGATTAGATGAAAGAAAAATGAAAATATTAGATGCAATCATCCGCACATATTTAGAAACCGGCGAACCGGTAGGTTCCCGAACCATTTCAAAATATACCGATCTGAATCTCAGCTCAGCAACGATTCGGAACGAGATGTCGGACTTAGAGGAATTAGGCTACATCGTACAGCCGCATACCTCAGCCGGAAGGATTCCATCAGATAAAGGTTACAGGTTTTATGTCGATCATCTGCTTGAAACGAAAGACGAAGAAATCTCAAGTATGAAAGAATTTGTGATCGATCATACGGAGAAGATGGATCAGGTGTTAAAACAGATCGCAAAGATGTTAGCACAGAATACCAACTATGCGACGATGGTAACATCTCCGAAGTATAACGGCAATAAAGTAAAATTCATCCAGCTTTCCCAGTTAGATGACGGACAGTTATTAGCAGTCATTGTTATGGAAGCAAACGTGGTGAAGAATAAGATCATTCCATTAGATGCACCATTAGATAATGAAACGTTATTACGGTTGAATGTACTTCTTAATTCTACATTAAATGGTCTGTCGATCCCAGAGATCAATCTGGGAACCATCAGTAAGATGAAAGAGCAGGCAGGAAGTTACAGTGATATCGTAGGAATTGTCTTAGATGCCGTTGCAGAAACGATCAGTCAGGAAGAAATGGAGATTTATACAAGCGGTGCAACGAACATTTTTAAATATCCTGAGCTTTCCGATTCACAGAAAGCAAGCGAGCTGATCTACACGTTAGAAGAAAAACAGCAATTAGCAACTTTAGTATCTGATAGTTTAAATAATAACGAAACAGGTATTCAAGTATATATAGGAAATGAAAGCCCGATTCAGACCATGAAAGACTGTAGTGTTGTAACAGCAACATATGAATTAGGCGAAGGCATTAAAGGAACTGTCGGAATCATCGGGCCAAAGCGTATGGATTACGAAAAGGTCATGGACAGTTTGAAATTGTTGACAACACAACTGGATGACATGATGAAAAAGCCATCCACATAACAGAAAAAAGAGAAAGGTGGTAATAAGGTGACAGAAACAGATGAGATCTTAGAAGATATGGATAAGGACACATGTGAAGAAACAAAGGAATGTGAAACACAAGAGGAAGTGACCGAAGATGACAAAGAGCTAGAAACAGATGAAAGTACAGATGCATCAGAAGATGCTGATACAAAAGATGCTTCTAAAGAAGCAGATACAAAGCAGGATGCCAAAAAAGGTCTTTTTAATAAAAAGAATAAAAAAGATAAGAAAGACGAACAGATCGAAGAACTGACCGATCGTGTGAAACGTCAGATGGCAGAGTTTGAAAACTTCCGCAAACGGACAGAAAAAGAAAAATCCCAGATGTATGATATGGGAGCGAAGAGCATTGTAGAAAAAATACTTCCGGTCATTGATAATTTTGAAAGAGGTTTAGCAGCAGTACCGGAAGATGCAAAAGACGATCCGTTTGTAGATGGCATGAATAAGATTTACAAGCAGATGATAAGTGTGCTTGAAGAAGCAGGTGTCAAAGCTATCGAGGCAGAAGGAAAAGAATTTGATCCGGATTTCCATAATGCAGTGATGCATGTGGAAGATGAAAGCCTTGGTGAAAATATTGTAGCAGAAGAACTTCAAAAAGGTTATATGTATCGTGACACAGTTGTTCGTCACAGTATGGTAAAAGTAGCAAATTAAATTCAGATTTTAATCATCAGGAGGAAATGAATTATGAGTAAGATTATTGGTATTGACTTAGGAACCACAAACAGTTGTGTAGCAGTTATGGAAGGTGGAAAACCAACCGTTATCGCAAATCAGGAAGGTGCAAGAACAACACCATCTATCGTAGCATTTACAAAAAACGGGGAGAGATTAGTTGGAGAACCTGCAAAACGTCAGGCAGTTACAAATGCAGAAAAGACAATTTCTTCTATTAAAAGAGATATGGGTACAGACAACGGTCGTATGATCGATGGCAAGAAATATTCACCACAGCAGATTTCCGCAATGATCCTTCAGAAATTAAAAGCAGATGCAGAAGGATATTTAGGAGAAACTGTAAGCGAAGCTGTTATTACAGTACCTGCTTATTTCAATGATGCACAGCGTCAGGCTACAAAAGATGCAGGTAAGATTGCAGGTCTTGATGTAAAACGTATCATCAACGAGCCGACAGCAGCAGCACTTGCATATGGTCTTGATAATGAAAAAGAGCAGAAGATCATGGTATACGATTTAGGTGGTGGTACATTCGATGTATCTATCATTGAGATCGGTGACGGTGTTATCGAAGTATTATCTACAAATGGTGATACACATCTTGGTGGAGATGATTTTGATAACAGAGTAACACAGTGGATGATCGATGAATTCAAGAAAGCAGAAGGTGTAGACTTATCTACAGATAAGATGGCACTTCAGAGATTAAAAGAAGCAGCAGAAAAAGCAAAGAAAGAGTTATCTTCTGCTACAACAACAAATATCAACCTGCCATTCATCACAGCAACAGCAGAAGGACCAAAACATTTCGATATGAACCTCACAAGAGCAAAATTCGATGAACTGACGCATGATCTTGTTGAGAAAACAGCAATCCCTGTACAGAATGCAATGAAAGACGCAGGTCTTACAAATGCAGATTTAGGTCAGGTATTATTAGTTGGTGGTTCTACACGTATTCCGGCAGTACAGGATAAAGTAAAACAGCTGACAGGAAAAGAGCCAAGCAAATCATTAAACCCAGACGAATGTGTTGCGATCGGTGCATCTATCCAGGGTGGTAAATTAGCAGGAGATGCCGGTGCAGGCGATATCCTTTTACTTGATGTTACACCATTGTCATTATCTATCGAAACCATGGGTGGTGTAGCAACCAGACTGATTGAGAGAAATACAACGATCCCTACAAAGAAGAGCCAGATTTTCTCTACAGCAGCAGATAACCAGACAGCCGTAGATATCAACGTCGTACAGGGTGAAAGACAGTTTGCAAGAGATAACAAGTCCCTCGGACAGTTCCGTTTAGACGGAATCCCACCAGCACGTCGTGGAGTACCTCAGATCGAAGTTACATTCGATATTGATGCAAACGGTATCGTAAACGTATCTGCAAAAGATCTTGGAACAGGAAAAGAACAGCATATCACAATTACAGCAGGATCTAATATGTCCGATGCAGATATTGAAAAAGCTGTTAAAGAAGCAGCAGAATTTGAAGCACAGGATAAGAAGAGAAAAGAAGCGATCGATGCAAGAAACGATGCAGATTCCTTCGTATTCCAGACAGAAAAAGCATTAGAAGAAGTTGGAGCAAATATTGATGCCGCTGATAAATCAGCAGTAGAAGCCGACTTAAATGCAGTAAAAGCAATCTTAGAGGCACATCCGGCAGCAGAAGAAATGACAGAAGATCAGGTCAGCGAGTTAAAAGCTGCACAGGAGAAACTGACACAGAGTGCACAGAAAGTATTCGCAAAGATGTATGAGCAGTCACAGGCAGCAGGTCAGGCAGCCGGTGCAGGTCCGGATATGGGAACAGCTACAGGCACAACTACACCGGAAGATGATGTTGTAGATGCAGACTTTAAAGAAGTATAATTAAAAAAATAAAAGATTGCAGAGAGGGGTTTTAGAGTATTCTAAAACCCTAAATCTGCTATAATGCAAGAATTGCGGGAGCTGCTTTGCAGCGTAGCAATTCGTTAGCATTATTGGTGGGTAAAATATGCCCCAGCATTATATTATAATTCAGAGGGAACAAGGATATGGCAGATAAGAGAGATTATTACGAAGTGTTAGGAGTTGACAAGAATGCAGATGATGCAACCTTAAAAAAAGCATTCCGTCAGCTTGCAAAGAAATATCACCCTGACATGAATCCGGGAGATAAAGAAGCAGAACAGAAGTTTAAGGAAGTACAGGAAGCATATGCTGTACTGAGTGATGCAGACAAAAGAAGACAGTATGACCAATTTGGTCATGCAGCGTTTGATGGCGGCGCAGGCGGTGCCGGCGGATTTGATTTTTCCGGCATGGATATGGGAGATATTTTTGGAGATATCTTCGGAGATTTCTTTGGCGGCGGCAGAAGAAGTGCAGCAGATAATGGACCGAGAAAAGGTGCGAATCTGCGTGCCAGTGTAAGGATCACATTTGAGGAATCCATAAGTGGCTGTGAAAAAGAATTAGAGATTGTCTTAAAAGATGAATGTAAGACCTGCCATGGAACAGGTGCAAAACCGGGCACAACACCGGAAACCTGTACAAAGTGTGGAGGTAAAGGTAAAGTAATGTACAGCCAGCAGTCCTTATTTGGCATGGTACAGAATGTACAGACATGTCCAGACTGTGGTGGAACAGGTAAAGTGATCAAAGAAAAATGCAGCGACTGCCGCGGAACAGGCTATATCGCATCTAAAAAACGTATCAAAGTCACAATTCCGGCAGGTATTGATAATGGACAGAGTGTCCGTATCCGTGAAAAAGGAGAGCCGGGAAGAAATGGCGGTCCGAGAGGAGATCTGTTAGTAGAAGTGGTCGTATCCAGACATCCGATCTTCCAAAGACAGGATATGAATATCTTTTCTACAGCACCGATTTCCTATGCACAGGCAGCATTAGGCGGAGAAGTAAGGATCAATACGGTAGATGGAGATGTTTTATATGAAGTAAAACCGGGTACACAGACAGATACGAGAATCCGTCTGAAAGGAAAAGGAGTACCGTCACTGCGTAACAAGGCAGTACGTGGCGACCATTACGTGACATTAGTAGTGCAGGTGCCGACAAACTTAAACGAAGCAGCCAAAGAGGCATTGCGTAAGTTTGATGCAGAAACCGGTGATTCCCTCCATACTGATACAAAAGGTGCAGAAAAACCAAAAAAGAAAAGCTTTAAAGAAAAGATCAAAGAGTCATTCGAAGATCTGTAATTAGTACTATTTTCCTATTGCTGATAAAAACCATATGTTGTACTCTTAGGGCAACTGATGGCTGGTTAGCCGCCATATGTATGGCGAGGGTTACGGTTTATTGGTATACCGGTAAACCATAACTTGGCGAGGAAGGGAAGCAGTAAGATGGATCAGGTGTATGTGACAGCAGAGGAATCTGCAAAAGTCATTTCGAACTGGTGCTTCCGGAAAACAGTTGAGAGTACAGCAGACGATAGTCAGATCTTAGAAGAAAGAGAAGAATTAGAGCGGCAGCAACGACTGTTAGAGCACGAGCGAGAAGAATTTTTAAGAGAAAAGAATTTTGAAGAACAGCGTTTGAAACAGGAAAAACGTTTATTTGATATGAAGTGGAAGATGCTAGAGGAAGAATGGCGTAAGTTAGTAGCCGAACGTGAACGTGTGGAACGCCGGAAGTCTTTCTATGCGAGAATGGAGGATTTTGAGGCGAAGGAACGTATTCGCATGACAAGTGACCATTCGGTATCTTTGCTTTTTGCAGGTGCAGATCATCCGGCATCGGTAAAGAAACGTTATAAGGATCTGATCAAGATTTTTCATCCTGATAATACAGCAGGAGATACCGGTATGATTCAGAAAATCAATGAAGAATATGAGAAGCTGAAGAAAGAATATGGCATAGGATAGATACCGTTGCACATCTGTGCAGCGGTTTTTGATTGCGTGGATAATAAATTGGAGTGGCTTAAACGGAAGGGGGTGGGCCTGTGTCCGTTCGGTTATTGTATCGACGAACTGCCATTGTGTCCGTACACCATCTGCTGTTTTCAAACCGGCTTTCTAGCGTGCCTAAGCAGGCGGTGACATAAGCGTTTATTCCAAAAACTGCCCCAAACTCGCCTTTTATATTGTGGATGTGTTGCGTTGCCTAGCTCAGACAGTGGGGCAGTTTTTGACGCTTATGTCATCACCTGCTAAGGCACACACGAAAGCCGGTTGATGAAAACAGCAGGTGGTGTACGGACACGATGGCAGTTCAATTTACACTTCGGCGGACACAGGCAATTTACGTACTTAAGGAGAATTCTCATGTTTGATTTTATTATTTTAAGTGACACAGAAAAATCCCATCTTTACAACAATCCTTAAGTTCCACTGGCAGGTAATGAAATAATATATCTATTGCACTGTCAGCCCCAAGCAAAAAACGTAAATTGCCTGTGTCACATAACCGTGAATAAAACTGTCACAGTGCCCCTCTCCCAGCGGCAGGTTTCATTGCCCGGCTTTCGTGTGAGCCTTAGCAGACGGTGGCATAAGCGTCAAAAACTGCCCAACTGTCCGAGCTTAATAACATAGAACCTTTCACAGCATAAAAGGCGAGTTTTGGGCAGTTTTTGGAATAAACGCTTATGCCATCATCTGCTTAGGCACACTAGAAAGCCGGGCCAAAAACCTGCCGCTGGGAGAGGGGCACTGTGACAGTTTGCCAAAACATTAGATTGACACAGGCTCACAACTAATATTTTTTTGTAAAACAGACAGTTGCAACAACCCATCTCTGTCTGTATAATGGAGAATAGAGTTTATTTTTAGAACAGAGAGCGAGGAAACACAATGAAGTGGAATAGATATACAATCAAGACAACAACCGCAGCCGAAGATTTTATCAGTGCCATGTTAGATGAACTTGGCATACAGGGCGTGGAGATCGAAGATAATATCCCGTTGTCAAAAGAAGATCAGGCAGATATGTTTATCGATTTTCTGCCGGAATTGCCACCGGATGATGGCGTCAGCTATGTAAGTTTTTATTTGGAAGATGGCGAAGATCATACCGAGATCTTACATCAGGTTGAAAACGGAATCGAAGAACAGCGTCAGTTTGTAGACGTGGGAGAAGGCTGCATAGCAGTCAGCGATACCGAAGATATAGACTGGATGAATAACTGGAAAGAGTATTTCCATTCCTTTTATATAGAAGATATACTGATCAAACCAACATGGGAAGAATTAAAAGACGAAGATAAGGACAAGTTTTTGATCGAGATCGATCCGGGAATCTCATTTGGAACAGGAAAACATGAAACCACACAGTTGTGCATCCGCCAGCTGTTAAAATATATCCGGGGAGATAAAGATTACACACCGGCAGAAAAACATCCAAAAGTATTAGATGTTGGCTGCGGAAGCGGAATCCTCTCAATCGCAGCATTAAAGTTAGGTGCGTCCGAAGTCGTAGGTACAGATTTAGATGAAAATTGTATGACATCCACATGGGAAAATATGGAAGTAAACCATCTGCCAAAAGAATTAGGAAAATTCTATGTCGGCAATCTGATCGATGATGAAAAATTACAGGAAACAGTCGGAACCGGGTGTTTTGATATTGTCGTTGCAAACATTTTAGCAGACGTGATCATTCCAATGGCACCGGTGATTCCGGCAAGATTAAAAGAAGGCGGCATTTTTATCACCTCAGGAATCATTGATTTTAAAGAAAATGAAGTAAAAGAAGCAATTGAAGCGGCAGGAATGAGAGTGCTTGAAATCAACCATCAGGGTGAATGGGTGAATATCACAGCAATCAAAGGTTAAAGTGCACAGATACCATGTCAGCTTTAATGATAAAGGAGTCTTAAAACATGTATCAGTTTTTTGTAGATGATGCACAGATCGGCAGGGAATTTGTAACGATCACCGGAGAAGATGTCAATCATATTAAAAATGTACTCCGCATGAAAGCAGGAGAAAAAATACGCATCAGTAACCAGCAGGGACGGGATTATTATTGTGAGATCTCAGAAGTGACAGATACATTTGTGCAGGCAGATATTTTAAACGAAGATGCCGCTTCGACCGAACTGCCTTCTAAGATCTATCTGTTTCAGGGAATCCCCAAAGGCGACCGTATGGAAACCGTCATTGAAAAAGCAGTCGAATTAGGTGTTTATGAGATCATTCCGGTTGCAATGAAATACTGTGTCGTAAAATTAGATGCCAAAAAAGAAGCTGCGAAAGTTGCCCGCTGGCAGAAACAGGCAGAAGCAGCGGCAAAGCAGTCTAAACGCAGTATCATTCCAAAGATCCATCCGGTGATGAGTTATAAAGAAGCCGTAGAGTATGCCATGCAGTGCGATGTGCGTCTGGTTCCTTATGAAAATGAGCGTGGTATGCAGGGAACAAGAGAAGCATTAAGTACGATCAAGTCAGGCACTTCCGTAAGTGTGATGATCGGGCCGGAAGGTGGATTTGCCGAAGATGAGATTACACAGGTAAAAGATTCCATGCAGGTCATTTCTTTAGGAAAGAGAATCTTACGGACAGATACCGCAGGCATTGCGGTCATGTCAATGTTAATGTTAGAATTAGAGATGGAGTAGAACAATGGAAGTATATTTAGATAATTCTGCTACTACAAAGTGCAGTAAACGTGCAGTCGATACGATGGTCAATCTTTTGACAGCAGATTTTGGAAATCCGTCTTCCCTGCACAGCATGGGTGCTAAGGCAGAAGAATATGTAAAAGAGGCAAGAAAGAAAATTGCAAAGACATTAAAAGCAGAAGAAAAAGAGATCTTTTTTACTTCAGGAGGAACAGAATCTAATAATCTTGCAATTTTAGGCTGTGTAGAAGCCAATAAAAGAGCAGGAAACCATATCATTACGACAGCGATCGAACATGCATCCGTACAGCAGGTGTTTGAACATTTGAAAGAAGAAGGATATCGTGTCACATATCTTCCGGTAGATGTATCGGGCGTGATCTCCTTAGAGGCACTAGAAGAAGCATTAGATGAAGAAACCATCTTTGTTTCTATCATGCAGGTCAATAATGAAATCGGAACGGTCGAACCGATCGAAGAAGCCGTACAGTTGATCCGCAAGAAAGCACCGAAGGCAGTCATACATGTCGATGCGATCCAGTCTTATGGAAAAATGGCGATCTGCCCGAAAAAGTTAAAGATCGATCTGCTTTCGGTCAGCGGACATAAGATCCATGGACCAAAAGGCAGCGGATTTTTATATATCAAAGACAAGACGAAGATCAAGCCGATCTTATTTGGCGGTGGACAGCAGAAAGGAATGCGCTCCGGAACAGAAAACGTACCTGCGATCGCAGGACTTGCAGAGGCAGCCGCAGAAGCATATGATCATTTAGAAGAAAATGTCAGCCATATGTATGGATTACGGGATTATTTCATAGAAGAAGTAACAAAGATCGAGGGTGTGACAGTCAATGGAAGTACAGGTATGCAGGCGGCACCGCATATCGTCAGCGTCAGTGTGGAAGATGTCAGAAGTGAAGTGCTGTTACATTCCTTAGAAGAAAAAGGAATCTATGTATCTGCAGGAAGTGCCTGTTCTTCAAACAAGCCGTCGGTCAGCAGAACATTAAAAGCGATCGGACTAAAAAATAATCTGTTAGATTCTACGGTACGTTTCAGTTTTTGTGAAAGCACAACAAAAGAAGAATTAGATTATACGATTGCAAATTTAAAAGAGATCATTCCGTTTCGGAGAAAGTTTACAAGGAAATAGTGGAGGAAATATGTATAAATCATTTTTGATCAAATATGGCGAAATCGCCATTAAAGGAAAGAACCGTTATCTGTTTGAAGAAGCATTGACAGGTCAGATCCGTTATGCTTTAAGATCGGTGGACGGAGAATTTGAAGTACGTCGTCTGCAGGGCAGGATCTATGTAGATGCATTGAGTGAATATGATTATGATGAAGTTTTAGAAGCACTTTCCCATGTATTTGGAATCGTCGGCATCTGTCCGGTGGTTTTAGTAGAGGATGAAGGATTTGACAAGCTTGCAGAAGATGTGATCGCATATATGGATAAAGTATATCCGGATAAGCATATCACCTTTAAAGTAAATGCAAGAAGGGCAAGAAAAAATTATCCGATGGATTCGATGGAATTAAATGCGGCATTAGGTGAAAAGATCCTAGATGCATTTCCGGAGATCAAAGTCGATGTACACAATCCAGATGTGCTCTTATGCGTAGAAATCCGCGAAAAGATCAATATTTATTCCACAGAGATCAAAGGACCGGGTGGAATGCCGGTAGGTACAAACGGAAAAGCGATGCTGTTATTATCCGGTGGGATCGACAGTCCGGTAGCCGGATATATGATCGCAAAACGTGGTGTAGCGATCGATGCAACTTATTTCCATGCACCGCCATATACCAGTGAACGTGCAAAACAGAAAGTTGTGGATCTTGCCAAGATCGTATCGAAGTATTCAGGTCCGATCAATCTGCATGTCGTAAATTTTACAGATATCCAGTTATATATTTATGAGAAGTGTCCGCATGAAGAATTGACGATCATCATGCGTCGTTACATGATGAAGATCGCAGAGCATTTTGCAAATGAAAATCATTGTTTAGGATTGGTAACAGGAGAGAGTATCGGACAGGTGGCAAGCCAGACCATGCAGTCCCTTGCTGCGACTAATGCAGTATGTACCCTGCCGGTATACCGTCCACTGATCGGTTTTGATAAAAATGAGATCATAGATATTTCAGAGAAGATCGATGCTTATGAAACCAGTATCCAGCCGTTTGAAGACTGCTGTACGATATTTGTAGCAAAGCATCCGGTAACGAAACCAAACTTAAAAGTGATCGAGCGTTCTGAAACAAAATTAAGTGAGAAGATCGATGAACTGATGAAAACCGCGATCGACACAACAGAAGTGATCCACATCACAGCAGAGGATTAAAAAAAGAGGATGGTCAGCCATCCTCTTAAAATTCTATGAAATCCTGTGTGATTATACAAGATATGGTTTTAATGCCTCAAGAATCTCATCCTCGTTAGCTTCAGCATGAATAGCAAGATCGATCGGTTTTGAAAGATCAAGACTGAAGATACCCATGATAGATTTTGCATCGATAACATATCTTCCGGAAATCAGGTCGAAATCATATTCAAACTGAGTAATTGTATTAACGAAAGATTTAACTTTATCGATAGAATTTAAAGAAATCTGAACTGTTTTCATTGTGTAATCCTCCTTATGAATCGTATTTTCATTACTTGTTAATATAGTAATTGTTTTAATAGGAAAAGTCAATCACATTTATACCAACATTATGTCGAAATTGGAGGCGAAAAGTGAGTAAAATAAACAAAAAAAAGGCGGCGCTGCATAATTTAGGATGCAAAGTAAATGCATATGAAACAGAAGCCATGCAGCAGCTCCTTGAAGAAGCAGGATATGAGATCGTAGACTTTTCAGAACAGGCAGATGTCTACGTGATCAATACCTGTTCCGTAACGAATATGGCAGACCGTAAATCCAGACAGATGCTGCATCGTGCGAAAAAGAAAAATCCAGACAGCATCGTCATAGCAGCCGGCTGTTATGTGCAGACAAAAATGGAAGAAGCCAAGTTAGATGAAGCAGTCGATATTATTATCGGAAACAATAAAAAACATGATCTGATCCCTGCAATCCTGGCCTATGAAAAAGATCATGCACAAAAAGAGTCTGTGACAGAGATCAACCACAGACAGTCATATGAGAATTTGAGCATGACAAAAACAGCAGAGCATACAAGAGCTTTTATCAAAGTGCAGGATGGCTGTAACCAGTTTTGCAGTTACTGTATCATCCCTTATGCAAGAGGGCGTGTCAGAAGCCGCAGCCTTACAGATGTTTTAACAGAAATTCAGGCATTAGCAGATAATGGTTATCAGGAAGTCGTACTGACAGGGATACATCTTAGTTCGTATGGGATCGATATCGACGATTGTCTTTTACATCTGATCGAAGAAACAGCAAAGATCGAAGGGATCAGACGCATCCGGTTAGGTTCCTTAGAACCAAGGATCGTAACCGAAGAATTCGTAAAAGCGATCGCAGGGATAGATAAGATCTGTCCGCATTTCCATTTATCCTTACAGAGTGGATGTGATACCGTTTTAGAGCGTATGAACCGCAAATATGATACGAAAGAATATGAAGATGGCTGCAGGCTCCTTAGAACGTATTTTGACCATCCGGCGGTCACGACCGATGTAATCGTAGGTTTTCCGGGGGAAACGGATGAAGAATTTGCACAGACGAAAAGCTATCTTGAAAAGATCCGTTTTTATGAGATGCATATTTTTAAATACTCAAAAAGAGAAGGCACAAGAGCAGCCGCTATGAAAGATCAGGTTGCAGAGCAGATAAAGACGCTCCGCAGCAATGAACTGTTACAGTTAGAACATAGGATGTCTAAGGAATACAGAGAGTATTATATGGATAAACCGGTGGAAGTTTTAATGGAAGAACCGGTAGAAATAAATGGAAAACGCTATTTTACAGGATATACAAAAGAGTATGTAAAAGTGGCATTAGAAACAGCAGAAGATATTTCAAACACATTCCAAACAGGGACGATCACAGAGCGGCTTTCAGACGACCTGTATCTAATGGTTGAATTTTAGACAAGAATATATTACAATAGCATTAGCAATGCTTTTGCGTTGCCATGTGTGATCTTTTCATACATGAATAACAAAAGAGCAGAATATAAGGGCGTGAAATTATGCAGAATTTGAATAACACACAATTTTTTAAAGTAGAAAAAGAACTGGAGATGCGGGTAGAAGACGTACTTGCAATCGTATATGAAGCATTGACAGAGAAAGGTTATAATCCGGTGAATCAGATTGTTGGATATGTTATGTCCGGTGATCCTACTTATATCACCAGCCATAATAATGCAAGAAGTCTGATCATGAAAGTAGAACGTGACGAAATTGTAGAAGAAATCTTACAGGAATACATCAAGACAAAATTGTCAAAATAATACGGAGGCTTATAATATGCGGATTTTGGGACTGGATTTTGGTTCCCATACGGTTGGCGTGGCAGTCAGCGACGAATTAGGACTGACAGCACAAGGCGTAGAGATCATCCGAAGAAAGTCACCGGGCAAATTGCGGCAGACACTGGCAAGGATCGAAGAACTTGCCTCTACTTATCGTGTCGAAAAAATTGTTTTAGGTTATCCTAAGAACATGAACAATACAGAGGGTGAACGCTGCGAAAAGACCCGTGAATTTCAGGATATGTTAGAGAGAAGAACGAATCTGCCGGTAGAATTGTGGGATGAGCGTCTGACAACAGTTGCAGCGGATATGGTAATGATGGAAAGCGGTATCCGCAGGGAGCATCGCAAAGAGTATGTGGATAAGATCGCAGCAATGTTCATATTGCAGGGATATCTGGATTTTTTGCGGAATCAGAAAACAGAGGACTAGGAATGGAAAAAATTATTTTTAATGCTCCTGATACGGAGGAGTCAATCGAATTTTTCTGCTTAGAGCAGACACAGATCAACAATCAGAATTACCTTTTAGTCACAGAAGACGAGGAAGGCGATTCTGAAGCTTATATTTTGAAAGAAACATCTTCAGAGGGAGAAGATACCGTGTATGAGATGGTGGAGGATGAACAGGAATTAGAAGCTATCGGCAAGGTATTCGCAGAACTGATGGAAGATGTTGATTTAGAATATTAGGACACGTAAACGTAAATAGAACGAGAATTTGGAGGTAATCATTTTTGAAACAGAAATCAACAGAACATTCAAAGCTTAAGATCATTCCATTAGGAGGATTAGAACAGATTGGAATGAATATTACAGCTTTCGAATACGAAGACAGCATTATTGTAGTGGATTGCGGATTGTCATTCCCGGAGGACGATATGTTAGGAATCGATCTTGTCATTCCGGACATCACATATTTGAAAGAGAATATGGATAAAGTAAAGGGATTTTTTATCACACATGGACACGAAGATCATATTGGTGCGATCCCTTATGTATTAAAAGAATTAAATGTACCGATCTATGCGACAAAATTAACGATCGGTATCATTGACCATAAGTTAAAAGAACACAATATGCTGACAAAGGTAAAACGAAAAGTAGTTAAGTACGGACAGCACATCAATCTGGGCAATTTCAGGGTGGAATTTATCAAAACAAATCATAGTATTCAGGATGCGGCAGCACTTGCAATCTATTCTCCGGCAGGAATCGTGGTACACACAGGAGATTTCAAAGTAGATTATACACCGGTATTTGGAGATACCATCGATCTTGCAAGATTAGGCGAACTTGGTAAAAAAGGTGTCCTTGCGCTGATGTGTGACAGTACAAATGCAGAACGTCCGGGATTTACGATGTCAGAAAAATCCGTAGGAAAGACATTTGATAACCTGTTTGCAGAACATAAAAATTCAAGGATCATCATCGCTACTTTTGCATCGAATGTAGACCGTGTACAGCAGATCATCAATTCAGCATACAAATATGGCAGAAAAGTAGTCGTAGAAGGAAGAAGTATGGTCAATATCATTTCTACTGCGACAGAATTAGGATACTTAGATATACCGGAGAATACACTGATCGACATTGAACAGCTTAAGAATTATCCGGACGAGCAGACGGTACTCATTACAACCGGAAGTCAGGGAGAATCCATGGCAGCGTTGTCACGTATGGCATCCGGTATGCATAAGAAGATCGCGATCAAGCCAAAAGATACGATCATCTTTTCTTCCCATCCGATTCCGGGTAATGAGAAGGCAGTTTCAAACGTGATCAATGAACTGTTTATGAAGGGCGCAAATGTTATCTTTCAGGATGCCCATGTATCAGGACATGCCTGCCGGGAAGATATCAAGCTGATCTATTCACTGGTTCGTCCGAAATATGCAATTCCGGTTCATGGAGAATACAGACATCTGATGGCACAGGCAAGTATTGCAGAAGAATTAGGATATGACAAAGACCATATCTTTATCTTATCTTCCGGTGATGTTTTAGAATTAGATGAAGAAGATGCAAAAGTGACCGGACATGTACATGTCGGAAATGTCATGGTAGACGGACTTGGCGTTGGTGATGTTGGAAATATCGTACTTCGTGACAGACAGCATTTAGCAGAAGAAGGTATCATCATTGTTGTTCTGACCTTAGAAGCAGGTTCCGGACAGGTACTTGCAGGCCCGGATATCGTATCAAGGGGATTTGTCTATGTCAGAGGTTCCGAGAGCCTGATGGATGAAGCAAAGCAGGTATTAGACGTCACAATGCAGCAGATGATGGATAAAAATGTAACCGACTGGGGCAAGATCAAATCAGAAATCAAAGATGCCTTAGGAGAATTTGTCTGGAAAGAAACAAAGAGAAGACCGATGATCATACCGATTATTATGGAAGTATAAGATTACCGTTTGCGGGATACCTGTGAATGGTAAGAGTGGTCGGGAGGATAGATATGAATCAGGTGCAGGAAGCGACAGAAACGCTGATCGCAGCAATTAAAGAAAGTAAAGAATATAACCGGTATCAGAGGGCAAAGCAGGAACTCAGAGGATATCCCCTGTTAAAACAGCAGGCAGATGAATTTCGTAAGAAAAACTATGATATGCAGAATAGCAGAATGGATATCTTTGAAGAAGCAGATAAGTTACAGCGGGAATATGCAGAAGTGATCAATCATCCCGTTGTAAGAGAATATCTGACAGCCGAAAATGCATTCTGCCGGATCGTACAGCAGATTAACTGGCAGCTGATCGAGAATCTGGATTTTGAAGCAGATTTTGAAGGAAAGCAGACAGAAGGTTTCACAGACGGAGGAGATTATGAACGCCAGTAAAGTGGTAATGAAAATTATAAGTATCAGTTTTTCCATTCTTGTTACGATACTGATTGTGCTTTGTTTATATCAGGGTGGCAGAATGGCATATGATTTTGGTTATCGTGTATTTACAGAACAGGCAGTAGATACGGAAGAAAATGCAAAAGAGAAAGTAGTGCAGATATCATCAGATATGAGTGCAAGAGATATCGGTGCTTTGTTAGAAAAGAAAGGGTTAGTGCGTAGTGCAGACCTGTTTGCAGTACAGTTAAAATTATCCTCATATTCCAAAAAGATCAAAGCAGGTGTTTATACACTATCGACATCTATGACTGCAAAAGATATGATGCAGGTGATGTCCGCAGACGAAGTTACAGAAACCGAAACAGAGGAATGATATAAAGATATGATAGCAGATGAACGTCTTGTGACATATATCAATTCATTAGATACCGGTAATACCGCATTTTTAAATCAATTAGAACAGGAAGCACTAGATACATTTGTTCCGATCATACGAAAGGAAACACAGCAGTTTTTAAAATGGATACTTGCAGCTACACAGCCGAAACGTATCTTAGAGGTAGGAACAGCCGTTGGTTTTTCTACATTACTGATGGCAGAGTATAATCCCATAGAGTGCAGGATCGTTACGATCGAGAATTATGAGAAACGTATCCCGATCGCCAAGGCAAATTTTAAAGCAGCGGGAAGGGAGCAGATGATCACATTATTAGAAGGTGATGCCGCAGAGATCCTTCCAACCTTAGATGAAACATTTGATTTCATTTTTATGGATGCTGCCAAAGCACAGTATATCCATTTTTTACCGGAATTAGTGAGGCTGCTAGATACAGATGGCACCTTGGTTTCTGATAATGTATTACAGGACGGGGATATCATAGAATCCCGTTTTGCAGTGACAAGAAGAAACCGTACGATCCATAAAAGAATGAGGGAATATCTGTATGCAGTCACACACCATGAGGAATTAGTAAGTACCGTATTGCCGATCGGAGATGGACTGACTGTAAGTACGAAAAAGCAGATTGTGAGGAAGAACAGATGAAACGTCCAGAATTATTGATACCGGCGAGCAGCCTTGAAGTTTTAAAAATAGCAGTTGTATTTGGAGCAGATGCAGTATATATTGGTGGTGAGGCATTTGGACTCCGTGCCAAAGCAAAGAATTTTACAAAAGAAGAAATGGCAGAAGGTATCGCCTTTGCACATGAACATGGTGTCAAAGTATATGTTACGGCAAATATCCTTGCACATAATGGAGATCTTGAAGGTGTGCGGGAGTACTTTGTAGAATTAAAAGAATTAAAACCGGATGCCCTGATCATTGCAGATCCCGGAGTCTTTATGATCGCAAAGGAAGTCTGTCCGGAGATTGAAAGACATATCAGCACACAGGCGAATAATACCAACTATGGAACTTACATGTTCTGGTATGCGCAGGGAGCAAAACGTGTCGTATCAGCAAGGGAATTATCTTTGCAGGAGATTAAAGATATCCGGTCAAATATACCGGATGATCTTGAAATCGAAACCTTTATCCATGGTGCAATGTGTATCTCATATTCAGGCAGATGCCTGTTAAGTAACTATTTAGTCGGAAGAGATGCAAATCAGGGAGCCTGTACCCATCCATGCCGCTGGAAATATTCTATCGTAGAAGAAAAACGTCCGGGAGAATATATGCCGGTATTTGAAAATGAACGGGGAACCTATATTTTTAACTCCAAAGATCTGTGCATGATCGAACATATACCGGAATTATTTGATGCCGGAATCGACAGTTTTAAGATTGAAGGCAGAATGAAAACAGCCCTTTATGTGGCAACGGTAGCAAGGACATACCGGAAAGCGATCGATGATTATATGGAATCACCGGAACTTTATAAAGAACATATGCCATGGTATTTAGAACAGATATCAAACTGTACTTACCGCCAGTTTACAACAGGATTTTTCTTTGGAAAACCTTCGGAGGAAGCACAGATTTATGATAATAACACATATCTGAAAGAGTATACCTATTTAGGGATCGTAGGCGATTGCATAGATGGGCTCTATCAGATCGAACAGCGGAATAAGTTTTCTGTCGGGGAAGAAATAGAAGTGATGAAACCGTCAGGGGAGAATCTTATCGTAACTGTTCAGAAAATACTAGATGAAGACGGAAATGAAATGGAATCCGCACCTCATCCGAAGCAGAAACTATTGATAGATTTAGGTACACCATTAGTGCGCTATGATATTTTACGCAGAAAAGAAGAGGAGTGTTGACGATGAAACAGGAAAAGTACGTTGCATATGTAGGCACCTATACTTATGAACATAGTATAGGAATCCATATTTATGATTTAGATGTTTTGAATGGAACGATGAAGGAGCGTAAAGTAATTGAGATCAATAATCCTTCAGACCTGATCGTTTCTACAAATGGAAAATTCCTATATTCCATTACAGACGAAGGTGTGAAATCTTTTAAAGTACTTCCTGATGGAGATTTAGAGCCGATGAACGAACAGTGGATCGGCGGTATGAGAGGCTGTTATATCGATGTTGATAGGGAAAACCGTTATCTGTATGTTGCAGGTTACCATGATGGACGAGTTTCCATGATGAATATCAATGAAGATGGTTCCGTAGGAGAGATCGCAGATGGTATCTTCCATAAAGGTGTGGGAAGAAGTGCTGCAGACAGAAGCAGCCGTCCGCATGTCAACTGTGTAAAAGTAACACCGGATCAGAAGTATCTGTGTGCAGTCGATGGAGCTTTAGACCATGTCAAAGTGTACCGGATCAATTATACGACCGGCAAATTAAAATTAGTAGATATTATCCGTTGTGACTTAGATTCAGCACCAAAGATGATCCGTTTCAGCAAAGATGGCAAAAATGCATATATCTTAAATGAGTTGAAGAATACCGTTGATGTATATAATTATTATATTGATGAAAAAGGCCCGGAATTTGACCGTATCCAGACCATTTCTACAGAGGCAAAAGTAGATGACCGCTGCAGTTCCCAGAATATGGAGTTCTCATGGGATGGAAAGTATCTGTTCTGCTGTAGTGCAGGAACAGATGAAGTAACGATCTTTGAACGTGGTGAGGAAACCGGTATGCTGACATTGAACTGTATCACACCGATCAGCGGAGATTTCCCGAAAGCATTAGCAGTATTTCCTGATGACAAACATTTCATGACATTGAACCATGAAACAAATGAGATCAATACTTATGCAACATTTTATGATAAGAAGTTTGCATTGATGGAAGGAAAACCGATCAAGATCGACAAACCAAACTGTGTATTTATCCATAAGTTAGAAGGTTAAAAAATACCGGTTCCACAAGAATGAAAATAATTGTGGAACCGGTATTTTATTTTAAAATTGTATTCAGATTAACATTCTTCCCGCAAGGGAGCCGTATGACATATGTACACCGTCTTCGATATAAACGTGGTCACCACAACTTCCCAGCAGATCTTTTAAAATGCCAAGACGCTTTGCGCTTAGTTTTTATAAAAATTACAGATATTATCCATTTTTGCGGACATATTGAAAAGCATGGCATCAAGGATCGTAAGTGCTGCCATGGATTCTACGACAACGACCGCACGAGGAACAATGATCGGATCATGCCGTCCATGAATGGATATCTCGATGTCCTCACCGGATTTGTTGACCGTTTTCTGTAAAGAGGCAACAGAAGGTGTTGGCTTTACGGCTGCACGGAAGATAATCTTTGAACCATCACTCATACCGCCTAGAACACCACCGGAATGGTTCGTGGATTTGGCAACCGTATGATCATTTGTCATGTAAAAGCTGTCATTGTTTGTGGTTCCTTTTGCAAGTGCCACGTCGAATCCGTCACCGATCTCAAAGCCTTTTACGGCACCGATCGAAAGGATGGCTTTTGCGAGATTGGCATCTAATTTTTCAAAGACAGGATCACCGATGCCGGCTGGAACACCATCGATGATACATTCGATCACACCACCGGCAGAGTCGGATTCAGACAGACATTTTTCTAAATATTCTTCTGCTTTTTTGGCAGCATCTGCATCCGGCATATAAAGCGGATTGTTGTAGATGGTATCCGCATCAAAAGAAGAAATGCGGATAGCTCCGATGGATTTTGTGTAGGTAGTGAGAGTGATACCCAGCTGTTTTAATATCTTTGCAGCGATTGCTCCGGCGGCAACTCTGCCGATGGTTTCCCTGCCGGAAGAACGTCCGCCGCCACGATAATCCCGAAAACCGTATTTGGCATCAAAAGTATAGTCTGCATGTCCGGGACGGTAGTAACTTGCAATTTCACTATAGTCTTTAGATTTCTGGTTATTATTAAATACAACAAGAGAAATCGGTGTGCCGGTTGTCTTTCCCTCAAAGACACCGGAGAGGATCTCTACTGCATCATCTTCCTTACGGGGGGTAGAGTAGCGGGACTGTCCCGGTTTCCTGCGGTTTAGATATATCTGGATATCTTCTTTTGATAGAGGAAGTCCTGCCGGACATCCGTCGATCACGACACCGATACCCTTTCCATGGGATTCCCCCCATGTTGTGATCTTAAATATATTGCCATATGTTGAACCTGCCATGTAAGCCTCCTGATATTCGTATACTTTGGTATTCTGTAATGTTATCGTTACATACTTTGTTACTGTAAAATCATACAGTGATTTTATTATAAAGGGAATAGTGTGGTAAATCAAGGTTTTGTGGATAAAAGTACGGAAACTCTAGATGGAAAAACATTGCCAATACGGAAAATGCATGATATAATTTATCAAAATAAGATGGAGGTGTTACCTATGAAAAAAAGACTTATGTTTTTAATGAGTGTATTATTTGTATTAACATTTGGTATTTCCATCAAACAGCCGGCAATGGTCTGTTATGCACAGGAAGATGACAGTGATTATGACGACGATGATGATGATGACGAAGAAGACGATGAGGAAGATGAACTTTATGAAGAAGGCGATGAAATTGTAACTTCTAACAAATATGTATACGAAGTACTTTCGTGGGATGAAAGCAAGGAGAGTGGAACAGTTGCATTTTGTGAAGCAGGTAAAAAAACAGTAAAAAGCATCAAGATTCCGGCAACTATTTCAGAGGATGGTTATAGTTTTAAAGTAATTGCGATCGAGGAAGAAGCATGCGAAGATTATAAACAGCTGCAGACAGTGCAGATTGCAGACAATGTGCAGACGATTGAAGAAGACGCATTTAAGAATTGCCAGAAATTAAAGAGCGTTATCATAGGAAAAGGTCTGAAAAAAATAGAAGCAAAAGCTTTTTATGGTGACAGGAATCTAAAGAAGATCACGATCAATTCTAAAAAACTTAACTCTGTTGGTAAAAACGCATTTCGCAATCTCAACAAGAAGTGTGTAGTAAAGGTACCGGATATGAAAATTGCAGCATACCAGAAGTTATTTATAAAGGGTGGTGCAATGCGAAAAGTTACATTTAGGAAATAATATCAGGGAATTGATTGCCAGGATCACGATCTGTGTTTCTGGCAATTTGTTTCGAAAAAAAGAAGAATGGAAGATATCACAATGGCAGAATATAAACTATTAAAAAAAGACGGAAATGCAAAACGGGCAGAATTCCACACGGTACATGGTGTGATCCAGACACCGGTTTTTATGAATGTTGGAACAGCAGCTGCGATCAAAGGAGCAGTATCTACAGAAGATTTAGAGCAGATCAAGACACAGGTAGAATTATCGAATACCTATCATCTGCATGTCAGACCGGGAGATGATCTGATCTATGAGATGGGTGGTCTGCATAAGTTTATGTCATGGAATAAACCGATTCTTACCGATTCAGGCGGATTTCAGGTATTTTCATTAGCAGGACTCCGTAAGATCAAAGAGGAAGGTGTATATTTCAATTCCCATATTGATGGACGTAAGATTTTTATGGGGCCGGAAGAAAGTATGCAGATCCAGTCTAATTTAGCTTCAACGATCGCAATGGCATTTGATGAATGTCCGAGCAGTGTGGCAGACCATACTTATGTACAAAATTCCGTTGACCGGACAACCAGATGGCTGGAACGCTGTAAGACGGAGATGAACCGCTTAAACGGACTTGAGCGGACGATCAACAAAGAACAGCTTTTATTTGGCATCAATCAGGGTGCTGTTTACGAAGATATCCGTATCGATCATGCCAAAAGAATTTCAGAAATGGAGTTAGACGGATATGCAGTTGGTGGATTGGCAGTCGGCGAAACACATGAAGAAATGTATCATATCTTAGATGTGACAGTGCCGCATCTGCCGGAGAATAAGCCAACATATCTGATGGGTGTCGGAACACCGGCAAATATTTTAGAAGCTGTTGACCGTGGAGTGGATTTCTTTGACTGTGTATATCCGACTAGAAATGGTCGTCATGGTCATGTATATACGAATCAGGGTAAGATCAACCTGTTCAATCAGAAATATGCAAAAGATGCAAGACCGATCGAAGAAGGCTGCCAGTGCCCGACCTGCCGCCGTTACAGCAGGGCATATATCAGACATCTGCTGAAAGCAAAGGAAATGCTTGGTATGCGTCTGACCGTACTTCACAATCTGTATTTTTACAATACGATGATGGAAGAGATCAGGGATGCGATCGATGCGGGCAGATATCAGAGTTATAAAGAAGAAAAATTATATCGTATGGCACAGGGACCACAGGAGTAAAGACTAAAATTTCTATAAACTACTTGCCCTTTTATAAAGATTTGTGTACAATAGTCTAAGTGCTTTGAGAGTATAGAATAGTTACGATTTTATTAGGAGGAAGAATAATGTCTGTATTATTAACTGCAAGCGCAGGAAGTTCACTTCCAATGCTTTTATCATTGGTGATCTTATTTGTTTTTATGTATTTCTTTATGATTCGTCCACAGCAGAAAGAGATGAAGAAAAAGAATGCTATGTTAGCAGATTTAGCTGTAGGAGATACCGTTTTAACAACCAGCGGTTTCTATGGCGTAGTCATTGACATTGACGAAGATACAGTGATCGTTGAATTTGGAAGCAATAAGAACTGCCGTATTCCGATGCAGAAAGCTGCAATTTCCGCAGTTGAGAAGCCGGATGCAGAATAATTTTATGAAAAAAAGAAACGCTGTCATGGCGTTTCTTTTTTTTTCATCATCCACAGGCTAGACATCCGATTTGTTTCCGTGTATACTGAAACGGTGCAGAAAATCGAAATAAGCAGATAAAAGATAAGCGTAACTATGCAGGGAAAAATAGCTGCGGATGAGGAAGATATGAGAAGAAGCGGATTACATTTTGGACATGAAAAAAAGAAGATCAACGTACCGGTTGTCAAAGAGATTGTTTCATGGGTGATAGAGATTGTACTGGTACTGGTGATCGCATTTGTATTAGTTTATTATATCGGACTCCGCACCAGTGTGGTCGGACAGTCCATGGCACCAACATTAGAGAATGATCAGGAGATTCTGATCAATCGTTTTGTCTATTCAGTCACAAAACCCAAGGCAAATGATATCATCGTATTCCTGCCAAATGGCAATGAAAAATCGCATTATTATGTGAAGCGTGTGATCGGGGTGCCGAATGATACGGTTTTGATCAAAGACGGTGCTGTTTATGTCAATGGGGAATTATTTGAAGAAGCTGTTGATACAGCTGCTATTTTAGATCCTGAACTTGCGGCAGATGAGATCACGTTAGGCGATGATGAGTACTTTGTATTAGGTGATAACCGTAACAACAGTGAAGACAGCCGGTATGCGAATATAGGAAATGTCAAAAAAGAATATATTATCGGCAAGGCATGGTTTATCGTATCGCCATTTCAGGATTTTGGATTTTTAAAATAAAAAAGGAGAACAGTATGCAGTTTCAGTGGTATCCGGGGCATATGACGAAAGCAAAACGTCAGATGCAGGAAGATATAAAATTGATCGATCTGATCATAGAATTAGTAGATGCGAGGATTCCATTTTCAAGCAGGAATCCCGATATTGATGAACTTGGAAAAAATAAAGCAAGACTCATTTTAATGAATAAAGCGGATTTAGCAGATGCAAAAAAGACAGAGATCTGGAGTGAATATTTTCAGAGCAAAGGTTATTTTGTCGTATGCATTGATGCCAGAAGCAAGAATGGCATGAAAGCGATCCAGAATACGATCATGGAAGCATGTAAAGAGAAGATCGAACGTGACCGCAGGAGGGGAATCAAAAACCGTCCGGTGCGTGCAATGGTCGTAGGTATACCGAATGTTGGAAAATCAACATTTATCAATACATTTGCAGGCAAGGCATGTACTAAGACAGGGAATAAGCCGGGTGTCACAAAAGGCAAACAGTGGATCCGCCTGAATAAAAATGTGGAATTATTAGATACACCGGGTATTTTGTGGCCGAAATTTGAAGATCAGATGGTAGGACTCCGTCTGGCACTGATCGGTTCGATCAAGGACGAAATATTAAATACAGATGAACTTGCCTTAGAACTTTTAAAGATTCTGTTGTCAGAATATGCTGGTGTCCTGAAAAACAGATATGATGTAGAAGAAACAGACGATGCTGTAAAAATGTTAGAACTCATTGCGGATAAACGTAACTGCCGCAGTAAGGGGAATGAATTAGATTACAGCAAAGCAGCAGCATTAGTGATCGATGAATTCCGCAGTGGAAAAACAGGAAGATTTACGATCGAAATGCCGTCAGAGGGACAGGGAGTTTAACAAATGGATAAGAAAATTGGAACGATCAAAGATGAGTTGAAGGCAGCCTTAGACAGTGAGCTGCCTTCTTTTATTACAGAATATCAGACAGATGAAAGAGCAGGCGTGATAAAGCTGGTTGCACAGGCAAAAAAGCGTCTGCATGATCTTGAACTTGAAATGGAACGTATCGAACAGTTAAAAGTATATGAAAAGAAATATGATACCTGTGGCTATATCTGTGGGATCGATGAGGTTGGAAGAGGACCATTGGCAGGGCCGGTCGTTGCCGGTGCAGTCATTCTGCCGAAAGACTGTAAGATCCTTTATATCAACGATTCTAAAAAACTTTCCGCAAAAAAGAGAGAGGAACTATATGATGTGATCATGGAGCAGGCAGTTGCTGTTGGCATCGGAATGGCATCCCCGCAGAGGATCGATGAGATCAATATTTTGCAGGCTACTTATGAAGCTATGCGGGAAGCTATTCAAAAATTAAGCATAAAACCCGATATATTATTAAATGATGCAGTTACGATCCCGCAGGTGGATATCAGACAGATTCCGATCATCAAAGGAGATGCAAAGAGTATTTCTATTGGAGCAGCAAGTATTGTAGCAAAAGTGACAAGGGACAGACTGATGGAGGAATATGCGAAGGTTCTGCCGGAATATGATTTCGCATCGAATAAGGGATATGGTTCGGCGGCACATATTGCAGCACTGAAACAATACGGGCCATCCCCGATACACAGGAATTCTTTTATTAAAAATTTTGTATGATGTCAGTACTTTTATTAAGATATTGTAAGTTGATGGAAACATAGGAGGATGCTATGCAGATTACGGATATGCTGAACCAGTACAATCGAAATATTGCAAATGGTACGGTAGTTCCGAATGGAACACAGGGAATCCGTCAGGTGATGTCTTCGTTTTCAGAAATGTCTGTCGGAAATATTTTTGAGGGGAGCGTCAATCAGGTTGAAGACGGTGTCGTAACCTTAGGACTTTCAGATGGCAAGACCATACAGGCGAGGTTAGATAACGGAGTATCGGTGCAGGTCGGGGAGTCTATGTTTTTTCAGGTAAAATCCAATAATGGAACACAGATCGCAATTCGTCCATATTCTAATGGAGTAAGCAGCAATCCGACATTGCTTTATGCATTAGATGCAGCAAATCTACAGGTGAGCGGCAAGATGCTTACGATGGTAAATACCATGATGGAGCAGTCGATGCCGATTGACAGACAGAGTCTTATTTCTATGGCAAAGCTAGTGGTGGGTAATCCACAGATAGACGTTGCAACGGTTGTGCAGATGGAAAAGCTTGGTATTCCTGTGACGGATGAAATGGCAGCACAGTTTGAAAATTATAAATCAGACCAGTATGCGATTTTAGACCAGTTAGAGTCTGTCATGGAACTTTTGCCCGAACAATTAGGAAAAGATGGAACGGGACTTTTAGAATTAAACCAGCAGATGATCGATATTTTTTTAGGCGGATCAGAGGAAATGCAGGCAGCACAGGATACAGCAGATGCAGGTTCTGATGCTGCATCAGCCGTAGAAGGACAGGGTGCGGGTGAAGCGTCTGTTACAGAAGAAACAAAAGCAGCAGTTCTTACAGAAAATGACCTGATAGTATCTGCTTCATCCGGGGAGAATACCGACGCATCCGTGATAGAAGGACAAGATGGACAGATGGTATCTTCTGCTGCAACAGAAGAAAACGGGCAGGAAGTATCTGTATCAGCGGACAAAAATGAGCAGGCGGCATCTGCTGCGGCAGGAGCAGATGAACAGAGTGTATCTTCTGTAGCACAAGAACAGAATACAGACAAAAATGTGCAGCAGACCACAGCAGAGGGCAATACACAGACATCAGCGTCTGCCATGGAAACTGTACCAGATAACATGCAGCGGGATATACAAAAATTATCTGCACAGCTTATGAAACTTCCGGATCTATCGCAGGATCAGCTTAACGGAAATCTGTCTGCCAAAGAATTTTTGCAGGTTCTTTCAGAGGCATTTAACAGTACAGATCCAGTCAGCAGACAGATCTTAAAGGAGTTAATTTCTTCTAAAGAATACCGGAATATCGTGCGTAGTGTCATGGAAGAACAGTGGCTTTTAAAGCCGGAAGAATTAAAAAGCGAGCATAAGATCAATGAATTATATGAACGTTTAGACCGTCAGTTAGCACAGATGGAAAAGGTATTGAAGAATTTCCATCAGAGTTCCCCACAATTAACAGATACAGCATCTAATGTACGGAATAATATCCAGTTTATGAATCAGTTAAACCATACATGTGCCTATATGCAGATCCCTTTGAAATTATCAGGACAGAATGCCCACAGCGATCTGTATGTCTATACCGGAGGCAGAAAACACCATGATGCAGATGAAGAACTGACTGCATTCCTGCATTTAGATTTAGAGCATTTAGGTTCTACAGATGTATCGGTAAAACTGCGTAAAAAGCAGGTGACAACGAATTTTTATTTAGCAGATGATGCATCTTACCAGCTGATCTTAGATCATATGGATATCCTTGAGGAACGATTAGAACAAAAAGGGTATCAGGTAAAGATCTCTGTTACGACTCAGGAAGAAAAAATGAATTTTGTAGAAGATATGTTAAAACAGAAAACACCATCCGCAGGAGGAATGGTGCATAGATATTCTTTTGATGTCAGGGCGTGAAGATATGGAGCGTAAAAAAGAAGATATAAAAGTAAAAACAGCAGTTGCCCTTTCGTATGAACCGGGAGATCTTGCACCGAAGATCTTAGCCACAGGAAAAGGGGAACTAGCAGAGCGTATCATCAAAAAAGGTGAAGAAGGAAATGTGCCATTTTATAAAGATAATAAACTGGCAGATACATTATCAAAACTTGAGATCGGAGATACGATCCCGCCGGAATTGTATGATGTTGTCGCAGAAATCCTGGTATTTGTAGATGATATGGACAGACTGCGTTCAAAGATCAAATAGCAGGTGAAAAGGAGAATTGGGTGAATAAACGCAAAATTGGGAGTGATTATGAACAGATGGCGGCAGATTATCTTGCCAAAAGGGGATATACTATCTTAGAACAAAACCATAGAAATAAATATGGAGAAATTGATATTATTGCATCATCTGCAGAAAATGATCTTATTTTCTGTGAAGTGAAATACAGAGCCACATATAGCTGCGGTGATCCGTTAGAAGCGGTCGATTACCGGAAACAATGCCGTATCAGCCGGACGGCTTTGTGTTATTATGCCAGACATCATTATGCATTAGATACATCATGCAGATTTGATGTGATCGCAATTGATGGAGATGGAAATATCAGGCATCTTGAAAATGCATTTGAATATCGGGGATAGAAAAATAAAATGATAAGAGGAATGTATCATATGTCAATAGAGGAAATGGAATTAGCAGAAGCAATCAGATATAAAGATCAGACAGCCGGTCAGATACCGGCTCTTAAGCATATTTTGCTTGAGGATCAGATTGATTTTCCATTGTTTTATTATGAAAAATTAGAACAGACCGGTATGGTAAAGCATGGATTTACCACAAGGGCAGGTGGTGTGAGTGAGGGAATCTTTTCCAGCTTAAATCTGAGTTTTACCAGAGGTGACAGGGAAGATGCAGTCAGGGAAAATTACCGCAGATTGGCAAATGCATTGCAGGTAGATAATGGAAGTTTTGTAAGTTCCGACCAGACGCATACGACAAACGTTTTGCGTGTCGGAAAAGAGGATATCTGTCATAGCAGGTTCAGTGAGCGGAAATATACGGACATTGACGGTCTGATCACGAATGAAAGCGGTGTTACGCTGATCACATTTTATGCAGACTGCGTACCATTATATTTTGTTGATCCTGTGCATCATGCCATTGGACTCAGCCATTCAGGCTGGAGGGGAACGGTCGGACGCATGGGAAAAGTGACCATAGATAAAATGCAGCAGGAGTTTGACACCAAACCGTCAGAAGTCATCTGTGCGATCGGACCTTCAATCTGTCAGGACTGTTACGAAGTCAGCGAAGATGTGGCAGATGCATTTTGTACAGAATTTGCAGGACGGGAAAATGAGATCCTGATCGGTAAGGGCAATGGAAAATACCAGCTGGATCTCTGGAGGGCAAATGAGATCGTTTTAGAAGAAGCAGGTGTTTTAAAAGAGCATATTTCCGTAACGAATGTCTGCACCTGCTGCAATCCGAAGCTGTTATTCTCACATCGGGCAAGTCATGGAAAACGCGGGAATTTAGCGGCAGTGCTGGCGTTAAAATAACACTTAAGAAATTCTTAAAAAAATCCTACACATATCTTTATTGTCATAATTTAACCAGCAGTCTATACTAACTGTATGAAATGTACTAATACACTTTAAACATTATAAAAAAGACAGGAGGTATCAGATTGCTGCAACTAAATTATAGAGATGCAAAACCCATTTATGAGCAGATCAAAGATGGCATCAGGCGGCTTTTACTGTCAAATGCGATCGAGGCAGATGAGAAACTGCCATCTGTCAGGGAGTTAGCGTCAAGTCTTGCAATTAATCCAAATACAATACAGCGGGCATATCGGGAACTAGAAGCAGAAGGTTATGTTTATACCAAGCAGGGCAAGGGTACATTTGCTTCTGCGACAGCAATGGTATGTCAGATGCGTAAACAGGAATTATTAGTAGAATTTGATGATGTGGTATCAGAACTGTTTATACTTGATGCATCAGTCGAAGAATTAGGAAACCGCATGGAAAATCTGAAGAATGGGGAGGAAAAGATGAAATGATCGAAGTGAATAATCTTGTAAAAGAATTTGATGGATTTCGTGCTTTAGATGGTACAGATATGCATGTAAAAAAAGGTGCTATTTATGGTTTAGTCGGGCCAAACGGAGCAGGAAAATCAACACTGATACGTCATTTGACAGGTATTTACAGACAAAATGAGGGAACAGTAAAGATCGCAGGAGAAGACGTATATGAAAATCCGCATATAAAAGAAAAGTTTGCATTCATACCGGATGATATCTTTTATTTCATGCAGGCAGATGTAATGGAAATGAAGCGGTTTTATCAGGGCATGTATCCCAAATTTGACGATAAGATGTTTTACCGCCTGATGGAATATTTCCCAACCATCAATCCCAAAAAGAGTATCCGCAGTCTTTCAAAAGGAATGCAGAAACAGGTGGCATTCTGGTTAGCAATCTGTACAAGACCGGAACTTTTGATCTTAGATGAACCGGTAGATGGATTAGATCCTGTGATGCGCCGGCAGATCTGGAGTATTGTCATGGCAGATGTGGCAGAACGTGATACCACTGTTTTAGTTTCGTCACATAACTTAAGAGAGTTAGAGGACGTATGCGATCATGTGGGCATCATGCATAAAGGAAAAGTGATCATTGAACGGTCCTTAAGTGAACTGCAGGGAAGTGTCTGCAAGATACAGGTGGCATTTCAGGCAGAAATGCCGAAACTTCCGGAAAACTTTGACGTTTTACACATGTCGAATACCGGAAGGGTTTATACACTGATCGTAAAAGGAAATCCAACAGAAGCAAAGGAGCAGCTTGAAAAAATGCATCCGATGTTGATCGATCTGCTTCCACTGACACTGGAGGAGATTTTCATCTATGAATTAGGAGGAGTAGATTATGAAGTCAAAGACATCCTGTTTTAACAAGACGATTTTTAATAAAAATTTTACCCATTTCTGGCCGATCTGGCTGATCGTCATGGGCTGGAATCTGTTTATACTGCCGTTTATGATCTATAATAATTCCCTGCAGTATAAAATGATGACAGGACTTACAGAAAAAGAATTGGCAGCAATGAAAGAAACGGATATCATATCTGCAGTAAGTGTCTATATATCACCGGCGGTTCTCTTCGCTTTTTCAGTGATAGCAGCGATGGCGGTTTTTTCGTATTTGTATAACTCACGTTCTGCAAATACGATCCATGCCCTTCCGGTCACCAGAAAAGAACTGTTTATCACAAATTATCTGTCAGGACTTTTATTCTTATTAGTTCCTGAATTTGTAGGATTTTTGACAGGAACATTAGTCAGTGCAGGATGCGGATATACCAGCATGAACTATCTGCTGCAGGGATTTTTATTTGCATGTGGCATCAGTTTCTTTTTCTATACTTTTGCAGTATTTATCGGAATGTTTACCGGACAGCTTTTTGCCATTCCGGTATTTGCATTGATCATCAACTTTTTGTATGTAGGATATAAATTTATTTTTGTAAATCTGGTGGCACAGATTTCCTATGGTTTGTCGGGAGATTATAACAATAGTGCTTTAGACGTTTTATCACCGCTATTTTATATGAGCAGAAAAGTTACGACAAATATCGATTATCAGGGAGAATATCCGGTATGTAATGGAATATCAGGAGCTAATGTTGTGATTGGATATGCACTCTGTGCAGTTGTATTGATCGTTTTTGCTTATCTGATCTATAAATCAAGAAATATGGAAACAGCCGGGAACCTGATCGCTATTTCGTGGATTGGTCCGTTCTTCCGCTGGGGTGTTGCTTTATGCGGTGGCACTTTATTTGGTGCGATCTTCAGCAGCATCTTTAATATCAGAGGTGCAACACAGGTATTTATCATGCTGGCACTGAGCACATTGATCTTTGGCGCAGTATTTTTCTTTGCGGCACAGATGTTTTTAGAAAAAGGTTTCCGTGTATTTACGAAAAAACGCATGATAGAGTGCGGTGCATTTGTGGCAGTGTTTTTCGTAGTCCTGATCGGTATCGAATGTAACTGGTTCGGACAGGAGAGTAAATTACCGGATACGGATAAAATTGAAAGTGCATATATTAACTGTGCATATCCGGTAGGTGGCAAAGATACACAGTTGATTGAGGAAATAAAGGATATCCACAAACAGATCATAGATTCCAAAAAGAAATTTGAAAGTTATGCAGCAGCGAACGAAGACGTTTCATGGGTAAATATCAAATACTATCTGAAAGACGGCTCTGTATTAAGGCGGACTTATACGATTCCGGCAACAGACGATATGTTAAAGGATCCGGAAAGTGCATATGGTAAAGTTGCAGAAATGATGTCAGATCCGGATGCTTACTTAAAGAATGTATTCGGGTTCAACTATGATCAGATGACGATAGATGAAGGGTACATTGATGGTACCAGAGGCAGTACGGATGAGTATTGGAGATATGATCTTTCAAAGGAAAATACAGAAAAACTCTATCAGGCATTTGTAGCGGATCTTAAGGCAGGAAATTATAAAGAGTATCTGCTTAGTAATATGAGTACCGGTACGGATTATCAGGATATCACATATGTCAGTACGATCAATATAGATTATTCATGTATAAAGGGTATTATAAATATGTATAACCTGTATAGCAGAGATTCTTATCCAGAACCCTATAATACTGATTCTACAGCATGTATCAGCTTTGATAAAAATTGTAAAAATATCATTTCCACATTGATCGAGTTAGGTGTGATTGAAAGTGAAGATGATTTAGTGACGGTCACAGAACAGAACAGTGATGCTGAGGGAACTGTCGACGCAGATTATTAAAAATGATGGAATGATGAGCAGTCCACTTTTGCAAAGTAAAATTTGCAGGGGACTGCTCCTTTCTGCTTTTAAAGGCAGTGCAAATATGCAATGTTTTTCCTGTCAGATTTGAATAAGGTTGTTATTCTTCTTATTTTATTGTAAAATAGTTACTATTAAATGAAGTTAAGGAGTACGATATGGCAAAAGAGCATGTGATAGACCGGGTGGAACCGGGCAGCATCGCAGAGGAACTTGAACTTGAAAAGGGAGATGTGCTTTTGTCTATAAACGGACAAAAAATAGAGGATGTATTCGACTATCATTATCTGGTCAATGACGAGGAACTGACTGTTGTTGTAAGAAAAAAAGATGGCGAAGAATGGGAATTAGAGATAGAAAAAGATTACATGGAGGACTTAGGCATCGAATTTGAGAACGGACTGATGGATGATTACCGTTCCTGTCAGAATAAATGTATGTTCTGTTTTATCGATCAGATGCCAAAAGGAATGCGTGAAACGTTATATTTTAAAGATGATGATTCCAGACTTTCTTTTTTGCAGGGAAATTATGTAACACTTACAAATATGAAGGATAAGGATATCGAACGGATCATTCACTATCATTTAGAGCCGATCAATGTTTCTGTGCATACGATGAACAAAGAACTGCGGTGTAAGATGTTACACAACCGTTTTGCAGGAGATGCATTAGATAAGATGCAAAGACTGTTAGAGGCGGGGATAGAGATGAATGGTCAGATCGTACTCTGCAAAGGAATTAACGACGGAGCAGAGTTAGAATACAGTATTCAAAAACTGACAGAGTATATACCATATATGCAGAGCCTTTCTGTTGTTCCGGTCGGACTGACAAAGTACAGAGAAGGGCTTTATCCGTTAGAGCCATTTGAAAAAGAAGATGCAAAAGAAGTACTTGGCATTATCCATAAGTGGCAGGATTATTGTATGGAGAAATATCAGACTCATTTTGTACATGCCGGAGATGAGTGGTATCTGTTAGCCGAAGAAGATATGCCGGACGAAGATAATTACGATGGCTACCAGCAGTTAGAAAATGGTGTCGGAATGATGCGGCTGTTAGAGAATGAATTTATGGAAACCTTAAATGAAGCAGAGAAAGACGATGACATCTGCCGGACAGTTACATTAGCAACGGGTGTGTCGGCATCCTCATTACTGACCAGATTAAGTAAAAAATTCATGGAGAAATTTCCGAATATAACTGTACAGGTCGTTGTGATCGAAAATCATTTTTTTGGAACAAGGATCACAGTTTCCGGACTTTTGACAGGACAGGATCTTTTAGCACAGCTTAAGGACAGAGAGTTAGGCGATAAGCTGTTACTTCCATGTAATCTGCTTCGCAGCGGTGAAGAAGTTTTTTTAGATGATATGACTTTGACGGAACTGAAAAATGCTTTACAAGTCAAAATAGATATTGTAAAATCAAGCGGGCAAGATTTGCTTGATGCGATTTTAAAGGAATAGAAAAAGGAGTAAGTGATATGAGTAAACCGGTTGTAGCGGTAGTAGGCCGCCCAAATGTAGGCAAATCTACATTATTTAATGTTCTTGCCGGAGAGAGAATTTCTATTGTTAAAGATACACCGGGAGTTACCAGAGACAGGATCTATGCAGATGCTTCATGGTTAGACCGGACTTTTACATTGATTGATACAGGCGGAATTGAGCCGGATAGTAAAGATATTATTTTATCACAGATGCGCGAGCAGGCAGAAATTGCGATCGAAACAGCAGATGTGATCGTATTTATCACAGATGTACGGCAAGGGCTTGTAGATGCCGATGCAAAAGTGGCAGATATGCTGCGCCGGTCGAAAAAACCGGTCGTTTTAGTTGTAAATAAAGTGGACAGTTTTGAAAAATTTATGCCGGATGTGTATGAATTTTATAATCTTGGGATCGGTGATCCGATACCGGTTTCAGCAGCTTCACAGCTTGGGATCGGTGATATGTTAGATGAGATCATCAAACATTTTCCGGATGATGCGGGAAAAGATGAAGAAGATGAACGTCCGCGCGTAGCGATCATCGGAAAACCGAATGTAGGAAAGTCGTCCTTAGTCAACCGTCTGTTAGGAGAAAACAGAGTCATTGTATCCGATATTGCAGGAACGACAAGGGATGCTGTTGATACTGCCATTAAATATAATGGAGAAGAATATGTATTCATCGATACGGCAGGACTCCGCAGAAAGAGCAAGATCAAAGAGGATTTAGAGCGTTACAGTATCATACGTGCAGTGACAGCGGTAGAACGTGCAGATGTCGTCCTGATCGTCATTGATGCGACAGAAGGCGTTACGGAACAGGATGCGAAGATCGCAGGAATTGCACATGACAGAGGAAAAGGTATCATCATTGTCGTAAATAAATGGGATGCCATTGAAAAAGATAATAAGACAATCTACAAACATACAGAGAAGATCCGCCAGATCTTAAGTTTTATGCCATATGCGGAGATCATGTTCATTTCCGCAAAAACAGGTCAGAGGACAGGCAGGATCTTTGACATGATCCGGATGGTCCTTGAAAACAATTCCATGCGTGTGGCAACCGGTGTGTTAAATGAGATCGTTACAGAAGCAGTTGCGATGCAGCAGCCGCCTTCTGATAAAGGAAAACGTTTAAGGATCTACTATGTGACACAGGTGGCAGTCAAACCGCCGACATTTGTTATATTTGTCAACGATAAAGAACTGATGCATTTTTCATATACGAGATATTTAGAAAACCGGATACGCGAGGCATTTGGATTTAAGGGAACCTCTTTGAAATTTATCATCCGGGAGAGAAAGGAAGATAAGTAACATGATCTTAAAACGTATCATAGCAATCGTGATCGGATATATATTCGGGCTGTTTTTATCGGGATATCTGCTTGGAAAAACAAAGCATAAAGATATCACAACAATGGGAAGCGGAAATGCAGGAACGACAAACACACTTCGTATGTTTGGCTGGAAAGCAGGGCTTATCACACTGCTTGGTGATATTTTAAAAACTTTGCTTGCGATTTTTGTGGTCTGGCTTCTGTTCCATCGATCAGAGCCGGAAGGAGTACGTCTGTTAGAATTGTATGCAGGTTTTGGTACGATCCTTGGACATAATTTTCCGTTTTATATGTGTTTACGGAAAGGGGAAAAGAAAAAAGGTGGAAAGGGAATTGCCTGTACAGGGGCACTGATGATCGCTTTCTGCCCGATCGAAGTACCGATCGGTCTGTCAATATTTATCGTGACAGTCATACTTACAAAATATGTATCTTTAGGCTCGATCCTTGGATTGATCAGCTTTTTTATACAGACGGTCGTGTTTGGGGAACTGGGCTGGCTTGATGTGACAACTGCTTATAAGACAGAGATCTATATTCTTGCAGCAGCGATCATGCTGCTTGGGATTGTGCGGCATCATGAGAATATCAAACGTCTTTTAAATGGCACTGAAAATAAATTCAGCTTAAAAAAGAAAGAGGAAGGAACGGAAAAATAATGGCAAATGTAGGGATTATCGGGGCTGGAAGCTGGGGCTGTGCGCTTGCAACCGTATTAGAGAGCAATGGACATTGTGTGAAAGTCTGGTCGATCGTAGAAGCAGAGATTGCCATGTTAAAAGAAAAGCATGAGCATGTCGACAAACTTCCGGGTGTGAAGTTAGCAGATACGATCACATTTACCTGTGATCTGAAAGAAGCGGTCGGGGGCATGGATATGGTGGTTTTAGCGGTACCATCTCCATATACCAGAAGTACAGCAAAGTCCATGGCACCATTTGTAAAAGAAGGACAGATCATTGTCAGTGTAGCAAAAGGAATCGAAGAACACACACTGATGACATTATCAGATATTATCGAACAGGAGATCAAGGCAGCTGATGTAGCTGTTTTATGCGGCCCCAGCCATGCAGAAGAAGTAGGGGCAAAACTGCCGACCACTTTAGTGGCAGGTGCGCATACCAGACAGACAGCAGAGTATGTACAGAGCATTTTTATGAATGAAGTATTCCGCGTGTATACAAGTCCGGATATCCTTGGCATGGAATTAGGCGGAGCCCTAAAAAATGTGATCGCACTTGCAGCGGGCATGGCTGATGGTTTAGGCTATGGAGATAATACAAAAGCTGCCCTGATCACAAGAGGGATCGCAGAGATCGGAAGACTTGCTGTTAAGATGGGAGCGAATATCGAAACAATCAACGGATTAACAGGAATGGGTGATCTGATCGTGACCTGTGCAAGCAGACATTCGAGAAACCGTAAAGCCGGTATGCTGATCGGAGAAGGCTATACGATGCAGGAAGCGATGGATGAAGTGAAGATGGTCGTAGAAGGTGTGTATTCTGCAAAAGCAGCGATCGCATTAGAGCAGAAGTATGAAGTATCCATGCCGATCATCGAACAGGTCAACAAGGTATTATTTGAAGGAAAAACAGCAAAAGAAGCAGTAAAAGAGCTGATGCTTCGGGATAAACGCATGGAACATCAGAATTTGAAATGGGAGCAGTGATCACAAAATGGAAAAAATCAAGATCAAATATTTTACAGATGAGATCGAAAGATTATGTTATATAGACGGTAAATCCGACTGGATCGATCTTCGTGCATCTGAACGTGTGGAGTTGAAAGCAGGTGAGTTTAAACTGATACCGTTAGGGGTAGCGATGGAACTGCCAAAAGGGTATGAAGCACATGTTGTACCGAGAAGTTCTACATTTAAGAACTATGGTATCTTACAGACAAACAGCTGCGGTATCATTGACGGTTCTTACTGTGGTGATGATGATATGTGGCGTCTGCCGGCTTATGCGACAAGAGATACGGTGATCGAGAAGAATGACAGGATCTGCCAGTTCCGTATCGTTGAAAACCAGCCGCAGATCTTATTTGAAGAATGTGTACATTTAGACGGAAAAAACCGTGGTGGATTTGGCAGTACCGGAAAGCAGTAATCGTGATAAAATGTATATAATTTAGGCAGATTGTACAGAAAAGGGATTTGGATTGGTCAGGTTGACGAATGGAAAGTGCATTTTGTGGTATCTTCGTCGATGTTACAAGAAAATACACCAGATTTTGTGTAGTTCTCGGATAGCAAAAAGAAACAAGGTCTGTTAAAGTAATAACATCAATTAGTGAAGAGACTTATTTTAGGAGGAAGAATAGAAATGGCAAGTTTATCATTAAAGCATATTCGCAAAGTATATCCAAACGGATTTGAAGCAGTGAAAGATTTCAATCTTGAAGTTGAAGATAAAGAATTTATCATCTTTGTAGGACCTTCAGGATGTGGAAAATCTACTACATTAAGAATGATCGCAGGACTTGAGGAAATCTCCGGTGGAGAATTTTCTATTGATGGAAAGATCATGAACGATGTAGAACCAAAAGACCGTGATATCGCAATGGTATTCCAGAACTACGCATTATATCCACATATGACAGTATTTGATAATATGGCATTTGGATTAAAATTAAGAAAAGTTCCAAAGGCTGAGATCAAACAAAAAGTTGAAGAAGCAGCAAAAATCCTTGATCTTGACAAATTATTAGACCGTAAGCCAAAGGCTTTATCCGGTGGACAGCGTCAGCGTGTTGCTATGGGACGTGCGATCGTTCGTAATCCTAAGGTATTCTTAATGGACGAACCTTTATCTAACCTTGATGCAAAATTAAGAGTACAGATGCGTTCTGAGATCTCTGCATTACATCAGAGATTAGGCGCAACGATCATTTATGTAACACATGATCAGACAGAAGCTATGACATTAGGAACAAGAATCGTTGTATTAAAAGATGGTGACATCATGCAGGTTGATTCTCCAATCAAATTATACAATGAGCCACAGAACTTATTCGTAGCCGGATTTATCGGATCTCCACAGATGAACTTTATCGATGCAACATGTAAGATCGAGGGAGATAAAGCTACATTAGCATTCGATAAATTTACAGTAACATTACCACCGGCAAAATCTAAGAAATTAGCAGATGGCGGTTACAATGGAAAGACTGTAGTACTTGGTATCAGACCGGATGATTTAGGAGATTCCCCGATCGAACTTGAAACACATAAAGACAGCACAATTGAAACAGATGTAACAGGATATGAATTATTAGGTTCAGAGGTTATCTTGTACTTTAAACTTGGTGATGTAAATATGTGTGCTAAAGTTGATTCAAGAACACCGGCTCGTCTTGGTGATCATATCAAACTTGCTATGGATTCTCAGAAGATCCATGTATTTGATAAAGAAACAGAATTAACAATTACAAACTAATCTGTGCTTACAGGTGTACATATCAGGCTGGGCGTATTTACTACGCCCGGCTTTGTTACATTATAGGGAAGGACGAAAAACGTTAATAAAAGGCGGCTTTCAGTTAATGGGAAAGCTGATATAAACAGGAAGGTGGAAGCATTTGTTATCGAATCATAGAATACAACTGACATTAGAGGAAATGAAAGAGATTTCCAGAATAGATATGGCACTTTATAATGAAAGAGGCAAACTGTTAGCAGCTACATTTGACCAGAGAGAAGATTTAGAGGCAGCAGTTGTCAATTTTTCAGATTCCATGGCAGAAAGCCAGATGCTTGCCGGTTCGCATTTTTTTAAAGTATTTGTCGAAGATGAAGTGAACTATATTCTTTTGGTGAAATCATCAACAGAAGAAGCTTATATGGTAGGAAAGTTAGCGGTATGTCAGATCCGTAATTTAGCAGAAGCCTACAGGGAGCAGTTTGACCGGAATAATTTTATGCAGAACATACTGCTTGGCAATATGCTGGTGGTCGATATGTATAACAAGGCTAGAAAGTTCCATATCGAGCAGACAGAACGTGTCGTATTTGTCATCGAGATCGAGGGCAAAAAAGATGCAAATATCATGGAATTGGTACGGAGTATGTTTGGAACTTCAACGAAAGATTTTATTACGGAAGTAGACGAGCAGAACATCATTATTGTAAAAGATGTACGAGGCTTAAAAGAGGAAGAAGACTTAGAGCAGATCGCCAAAGTGATGCGGGATAACCTGCAGACGGAAGCCATGGTACGTGTACGTGTCGGTTACGGGAACCGGGTGGTGAATCTTCAGGATATTTCAAGGTCATATCAGGAAGCAAAAATGGCGATCGAGGTCGGAAAGATTTTTTATGTTGAGAAAGAAACAATCTCATACAGCAGGCTTGGTATCGGACGGCTGATCTACCAGATCCCGATGAGTCTTTGTGAAATGTTCATAAAAGAAGTATTCGGAGACGAGATACCGGATGTATTTACCGAAGAAAATGTCGTGACGATCCAGAAATTCTTTGAAAATAACTTAAATATTTCAGAAACGGCAAGACAGTTATTTGTGCACCGGAATACGTTAGTCTATCGTTTAGAAAGACTTGAAAAAGCGATCGGACTTGATATCCGTAAGTTTGAAGATGCCATGACATTTAAAATTGCGATCATGGTCTTATCACATATGTCGTACCAGAAAGGGACGAATCTGATGCGCAGGGGACGGGATACGGAGGAGTAAACTTAGAGCATAAGAGAAAGACGAAAAAACATCAGACACGACAGTCTGGTGTTTTTCTTTGAAAAAAATACATTTTTTGGGTGACAGAATATATGTTCTGTGGTAAGATGATGTAAGTGTCAAAATAGGATAAGTACTGTTTCTGCATAAATGGGAAGGAAAGTTGCAGAAATTCAGAAAGGAAGAATGAAATGGCAAAGAGTAATACATATGATGCAAGCAGCATTTCGGTATTAGAGGGGCTTGAAGCTGTCCGGAAAAGACCGGGAATGTATATAGGAAGTGTATCGAGAAAAGGCTTGAATCATTTGATCTATGAGATTGTAGATAACGCAGTAGATGAACATTTAGCAGGATTTTGTGATACGATAGCAGTTACGTTAGAAAAAGACGGTTCCTGTACAGTTGTGGATAATGGACGGGGAATACCGGTCGGAATGCACGCAAAAGGGGTATCAGCAGCGCGTGTTGTATTCTCTACATTACATGCAGGTGGTAAATTCGATGATTCTGTCTATAAGACGAGCGGAGGTCTGCATGGCGTAGGTTCTTCTGTCGTGAATGCACTTTCTACCTATATGGACGTGGAGATCAGCAGAGAAGGCTATGTACACCATGACCGTTATGAAAGAGGCGTAGCAGTAGTAGAATTAGAAAATGGTCTGCTGCCTAAGATCGCTAAGACGAAGAAAACAGGAACAAAGATCAATTTTCTTCCGGATCCTGAGATTTTTGAAAAAACGAGATTTAAAGAAGATGAGGTCAAAAGCAGACTGCATGAAACAGCCTATTTAAATCCAGAACTGACGATCATATATGAAGATAAACGTGGCGGGGAAACAGAGCATATCGTATACCATGAGGAAGAAGGAATCCGTGGATTTGTAAAGGATCTGAACAAGAATGCAGAGGTCATACACGATATTGTATATTTTAAAGGAGAAAGTGAAGGCATTACCGTTGAAGCAGCTTTCCAGTACACCAATGAATTCCATGAAAATGTACTAGGATTCTGCAACAATATCTATAATGCAGAAGGCGGTACGCATCTGACCGGCTTTAAAACGACATTTACGACGGTCATTAACCAGTATGCAAGGGAACTTGGCATCTTAAAAGAAAAAGATGCGAATTTTACCGGAACAGATGTCAGAAACGGCATGACAGCAGTTGTATCAGTGAAGCACCCTGCACCGAGGTTTGAAGGACAGACCAAGACAAAGTTAGATAATCAGGACGCAGCAAGGGCAGCAGGAAAAGTGACCGGAGATGAGATCCAGCTTTTCTTCGATAAAAATTTAGATACATTAAAAGCGGTGATCGGCTGTGCGGAAAAAGCTGCAAAGATCCGTAAGACAGAAGAAAAAGCAAAGACGAATCTTCTGACAAAGCAGAAATTCTCTTTTGATTCCAATGGTAAATTATCCAACTGTGAGAGCAGAGATGCCTCAATCTGTGAAATATTTATCGTAGAGGGAGATTCTGCGGGCGGTTCTGCAAAAACAGCCAGAAACCGTAATTTTCAGGCAATTCTGCCTATCCGTGGTAAGATTTTGAACGTAGAAAAAGCAAGTATTGACAAAGTGCTTGCAAATGCTGAGATCAAGACAATGATCAATGCGTTTGGCTGTGGATTTTCGGAAGGATATGGCAATGATTTTGATATTACAAAACTCCGCTATGACAAGATCATCATTATGGCAGATGCCGATGTAGACGGTGCACACATTTCAACCTTGCTTTTGACATTGTTTTACCGTTTTATGCCGGAACTGATCTTTGAGGGACATGTCTATCTTGCCATGCCGCCTTTATACAAAGCGATCCCATCAAAAGGGCAGGAAGAATATCTCTATGATGATGCCGCTTTAGAAAAATACCGTAAAACACATAAAGGCAGTTTTACCCTGCAAAGATATAAAGGTTTAGGAGAAATGGACGCAGAACAGTTGTGGGAAACTACGCTAGATCCTAAGCGCAGGATCTTAAAGAAAGTGGAGATCGAAGATGCAAGAATGGCATCTGACGTAACAGAAATGTTAATGGGTACAGATGTTCCACCGAGAAAAGCATTTATTTATGAACATGCAAGAGATGCGGAATTAGATATATAAAGAGTGATTGTAAATGTACGGAATAGTTACCAGAAAGGATAACAAAAATGAGTGAAACAGAACAGATTCTCCGCACAGAATATTCGGAGATTATGCAGAAATCTTATATTGATTATGCAATGAGTGTTATTATCGCAAGAGCACTGCCGGACGTGCGTGACGGATTAAAGCCGGTACAGCGCAGAACTTTATATGATATGTATGAACTTGGCATACGTTATGATAAGCCATATCGTAAATGTGCCCGTATCGTCGGAGATACGATGGGTAAATATCACCCGCATGGAGACAGCTCGATCTATGATGCACTTGTAGTCATGGCACAGGAATTTAAAAAGGGAATGCCATTAGTAGACGGACATGGTAATTTTGGCTCGATCGAAGGAGATGGAGCGGCTGCAATGCGTTATACCGAAGCACGCTTAGAAAAGATCACACAGGAAGCTTACCTTGCGGATTTAGATAAAGATGTTGTGGATTTTGGACCAAACTTCGATGAAACAGAAAAAGAGCCGCTTGTACTTCCGGTAAAAGTGCCGAATATCCTGATCAATGGAGCAGAAGGAATTGCAGTCGGTATGGCGACAAGTATTCCACCGCATAATTTTGGTGAAGTGATTGAAGGCGTGAAAGCCTATATGAAAAATCCTGATATCAATACCGAACAGATGATGCAGTATATCAGTGGACCGGATTTTCCGACAGGGGGAATTGTTGTCAATAAAGATGATCTGTTACAGATCTATTCTACCGGAATGGGCAAGATCAAGATCCGCGGCAGGATTGAAATCGAACAGGTCAAAGGCGGCAAAGAACGTATTGTCATTACAGAGATCCCGTATACGATGATCGGTGCCGGCATCGGTAAGTTCTTAAATGATGTATACAATCTGGTAGAAACTAAGAAAACGACAGATATTGTAGATATTTCAAACCAGTCCTCAAAAGAGGGAATCCGTATCGTCATTGAACTGAAAAAAGGGGCAAATGCCACACAGCTTTGCAATCTGCTCTATAAAAAGACAAGATTAGAAGATACCTTTGGTGTAAATATGCTTGCAGTTGCAGAGGGAAAACCGGAAACGATGGGACTTGTGCCGATTATCCGCCATCATGTAAATTTCCAGTATGAGATCGCAACGAGAAAGTATACCACACTGTTAAAAAAGGAATTAGAAAAGAAAGAGATTCAGGAAGGTCTGATCAAAGCCTGTGACGTGATCGATCTGATCATAGAGATCTTACGTGGCAGTAAAAATATCAAAGAAGCAAAAGCCTGTTTAGTAGAAGGAGAAACCGGTGCGATCAAATTTAAGAGTGAAGCATCAAAAAAACAGGCATCTGAACTTCATTTTACAGAACGTCAGGCAACAGCGATCTTAGAAATGCGTTTGTACAAGCTGATCGGGTTAGAGATCGAAGCCCTGTTAAAAGACCATGATACAACGCTTAAGAACATAGCAGAGTATGAGGAGATCTTAAATAACCGTTCTGCCATGGCAAAAGTGATCATTAAGGAATTAGATGCCTTTAAGAAAGAATATGCACAGGAGAGAAAGACAACGATCGAAAACGGTGCAGAGATCGTCTTAGAAGAACCGAAAGTAGAAGAAATGGATGTTGTATTTTTAATGGATCGTTTTGGTTATGCGAGAACGATCGATGTGACTGCATATGAGAGAAATAAAGAAGCTGCGGATAGTGAAAATAAATATGTGATCATTTGTAAGAATACAGACAAGATTGGTATTTTTACAAGTCAGGGACAGATGCATCTGTTAAAAGTAGCCGATCTTCCCTATGGAAAATTCCGCGATAAAGGACAGCCGATCGATAACCTGAGCAATTATAACAGCAGCGAGGAAAATCTGATATTCGTGGCATCATTAGAGCAGATGCGGCTGCATAAAATGCTGTTTGCAACGAAAACAGGTATGTTAAAGATGGTAGACGGCGCAGAATTTGATGTGGCGAAACGGACAACAGCCGCAACAAAATTAAGTGATGGTGATGAAGTCATCAAGATTGGTTTTTATGAGGAAGAAATGCATCTGATCATGCAGTCGAAGAAAGGAATGTTCTTGCGTATTGAGGCAGGCAGTATCCCGGAGAAGAAAAAAGGCGCTGTTGGTGTGCGTGGTATCCGTCTTGCAATGGGCGATGAATTAGAAGAAGTTTATCTGATGCAGGCAGGAGAGAATATCGTTGTTCCATTAAAGGGCAAAGAATTAGAATTAAACCGCCTGCGGGTTGGAAATCGTGATACCAAAGGTGTGAAACATACCTAGGGTAAGATTGTCATTGGCAGAAAGATAAAAACAGATAGACAATAGAGCAGGCATATGCGGCAGAACTTAGGAGATGGTCAGATGAATTATGAAGAAGCAGTACAGTTTCACGAAAAAGCGAAGGAATATGGAAGTATATTAGGGCTTACGAATATCCGTAATCTGATGTATGAATTAGGAGATATCTGGAAAGAATTAAAGATAGTGCATATTGCAGGAACGAATGGTAAAGGCTCGGTAAGCTGTTTTTTAGCATCGGTATTAAAAGAAGCTGGATACCGGGTGGGACAATATAATTCACCAGCGGTATTTGATCCGTTAGAGGTCTATCAGATCAACAGAGAAAAGATCTCGCAAGAAGCGTATGCTGCCTGTATGCAGGAAGTTGCTAAAGCCTGTATGTCCTTAGAACAGCAGGGAAAGCCGCATCCGACAGTCTTTGAAGTCGATACGGCAGCCGCTTTTTTATGGTTTTATAAACAGAAATGTGACATTGTCTTATTAGAAACCGGTATGGGAGGCAGTACCGATGCAACAAATCTGATCGAAGAACCATTGTGCAGCGTATTTGTATCGATCAGTATGGATCATATGTCTTTTCTTGGCGATACATTAGAAAAAATAGCAGAAATTAAATCAGGAATTATCAAATACAAATGTCCGGTCGTAACTGCTGATCAGAAGATAAAAGTGATGCAGGTACTGCAAAAGCGTGCCGGGAAGATGCAGACAGAGATCAGACAGGTGCATGATAGAACACATATCAGAATGGAAGATGGCAGATTATGTTATGAATATCCGGCATCAGGAACAGTTCGTTTATCTATGACTGGAAGTTATCAGGTAGAAAATTCGGCTGTTGCCATTGAAACGATTCGGGTTTTGAGAGAACAGGGGTATCATATCACAGAGGAACAGTTGTTAAATGGACTTTTCATGGCAAACTGGCAGGGCAGATTTGAATGTCTGCAAAAGGATCCGTTATTTTATATTGATGGGGCACATAATGAGGACGCAGCTATAAAATTAAAAGAAACATTAACAACTAATTTTCCAGATCAGAAGCTGATCGGGATCATGGGAGTGATGGCAGATAAAGCTTATCCGGCAATGTTAGGGCATTTGTTACCATTGTTTGAAAAAATATATACTGTAACACCAGAGAATGACAGAGCACTGTCAGCAGAGCAGTTAGCAAGGGAGATCAGAATACAGGGGAAAGATGCCATTGCAGAACAAAGTGTAGGACAGGCAGTAAGAGATGCCTGCAAAGATGCCTTAGAAGAAAGTGGACAGGCAGTTGTGATCGCATTCGGTTCACTTTACTATCTAGGAGAAGTGAGATGTGCATTATATGAAAGCATGGACAGATAATAAAAAGTTAAAACAGGAATTACTAAAAGGAAAATTTGGCATAGAAAAAGAATCTCTGCGTGTGGATGCCAGAGGGTATCTTGCAGCAACACCACATCTTGTCATGGAAGAAGAACAGATCAGCAGAGATTTCTGTGAAAGTCAGGTGGAATTTATCAGCGGTGTACATTTGCAGTTACACGATGCCTGTGATGAGATCTGTGAACTTTCAGCTCTTGTAGAAGAAAAGATCGCCCTTCGGAGAGAGGGAATGGAATTTTTATGGATGTATTCCAATCCACCGGCGTATGATGGCATAGACCAGATTAAGATCGCAGAATTTACCGGTGCCTATGAAGAAAAAACAGAATACCGGAAATACCTTGCGAAAAAGTACGGAAAAGTAAAAATGCTCTATTCAGGCGTACATTTTAATTATTCCCTGCCGGATTCCTTTTTTGATATTTACAAAGATTCTTTTGCCGGAAAAGATAAACAGGCAAAGAAGAACGCATGGTATACAACATTAGCAGATGCATTGATGATGGACAGCTGGCTGATCGTTGCACTGACTGCCGCAAGTCCGGTGGCAGAGGAACGTTTCTTAACAGATATGGAAGTTCCGGAAGAAGAATGGAATACCTATGCTTCTTTTCGTAACAGTCCTTATGGATACTGGAATCTGTTTATACCGGAACTTTCCTATGCAGATTTTGACGGATATATAGAAAGCATTAAGAAATATCTTGCTACAGGGAAGATCAGTTCCATAAAAGAACTGTATTATCCGATCCGTTTAAAGCCTAAAGGAGAGAATACGCTTAGAAATTTAGAAGAAAATGGAATCAACCATATCGAACTGCGTATGCTGGATCTGAATCCGTTCTGCTGTTCCGGTGTGGAGCGAAAAGATCTGATCTTTATCCATCTGTTGATCGCATATCGCAGCACACAGCTTTTATCGATGCTTGAAAAAGAAGATACTCCTGTGGCAGAGCGTATCATAAAAAGAAAGCTTCATGGGATTTTTTTGGAGCAGGTATCAGAAAAAGAGAGGATACAGCTGCATCAAAAGGCTTCAAGAATATCTTTCTGGGAAGAAAATCCAGATTGTAAGACATATGCGTCTGATCTGCTCGCAGAGATGAAGCAGTATTATAAGGAATATACAGCAGATCAGGGATACGTGCCGGCAGGTTATGATATTTTTGAGGTGCTGGATTTTGAAATGAAAAAAATACAAAGACCAGAATGCAGATATGCATTTCAGATAAAAGAAAAGTATCAGCAGAATAGATCAGCAGCAACGTTCTGGGTTAAAAATAACCCAGAAGAAGAAAATAATTAAAAGGCATCTGTATGAGAATCGGCTGCCTTTTGCATTCTTAAATATTTCATTTTAGCAAGCATCAGAAGTTCTTCCTGATCGTCTTTGGAAATATTGCGGAATAATTTTAACATATCCTGTTCCTGTGGGGAAAGATCTGTAGGCGGAGATGTCGTTGGATTCTCCGATATAGAAGATTTCCCTCTTAGAAGATAGTCAATGGAACATTGCAGGACTTCTGAAAGCTGTAGTAAAGTATTCGCTGCCGGAAGGCGGTTTCCACGTTCAATATCACTCATATTACCGGAAGAAATTCCGGTTTTTTCTTTTATATCTAGTTGAGTCAGACGAAGTTCTTTACGTCTTTCTTTGATTCGTTTTCCAATTTCAAGTGTGTCAAGTTCCATAGGTACCTCCATATTATATATATCGAAATCGTAACCATCAGCTAATATCATTTGTAAAGCTATAATCTCCTATAAAGGATAAAATATATTGACATTCTCCGATATGAGAGATATACTTTTGAAAGGGTTAAAAATAAACCAAAATAAAAATAACATATATTAAGGATTTTCTCAATCGAGAAAAGTTATTCAGGAGAGTAAACGAAAGAGGCGAATGGTATGAGTGCATTTGAAAAGGCAGGATATACAACGTTTGGAAAACTGATCAAGAAAAAGCTGATCGACCGGAACATGACAGCGACACAGCTTGCAGATACATTAGGGACAACGCCACAGTATCTGAACAAGATCCTGCATGGAGAACGAAGCGGAGAAAAATACATACAGGCGATCAGTGAGATCTTAAATATAGAAACAGAATGGTACAAAGGCGAAACGATTGTTGCAAAAGAAGAAGTCAGGGGAAATTATGAAAAGAGTAATCATATGTGACGAAGAAATGGAATCCGTTTCAAAACTAAGCACGATGATCGGGCAGATATTCCCGAAGCAATTTTTGCTGCATGGCTATGTATCTGCGAAACAGTTATTTTATGAAATAGAGGATGGATTTATAAGAACAGCAGATATTATTTTTTTATCAATGGAAATCAAACAGGTGACAGAGATAGACTTTGCGATGTACATACAACAGAAATTTCCAATGGCACAGATCATATTTTTAGCGGAAAATCTACAACAGGTAGAAGCAATGTTTGATGAAATCTCACCAGATGGACTGTTGTTAAAGCCATTAAACAGACAACGGTTAGAAAAATGTGTAAAAAAAGTCCTGTCAGAAAAAGGCGGCAAAGAAGAATTGTTTTCCATAAAACAGAATGGAACTGCTATCTTTTTCCCAATAGAAGAAATCTCATATGTCGAGAGTCAGGGACGGAAATTGCAGATCCACAGGAAAGATGCAGTCATATGTATTTATGGACGGATATCAGGATTGTGTGAAGCATATGGAGAAACGTTTATTCGGTGTCATCAAAGTTATGCAGTAAACCGGAATCATATTGTAGAACTTGCGGCAACAAAGATTATCTTGGAAAATGGAATGGAGATACCTGTGAGCAGACAGCGGTACCGCGAGGTGAAAGCGGCGTTAGAACATAACCATGCATACTTGTAAACTGCGACAAACTTACGACAATATATGACAAATAATGCCAGATGTGACAAGATCAAAACCAGTTAGTACAAATGACATTTGCGGCGAGAGCAGCGTAGTATAATCAATTTAAGCCAACTATGAAAGGAGAGAATATGGTTATGAGAAAATATGTAAAAGTATTATTTATGATGGCTATGGCAGTAGTATTAACAGTTGCCGCTGGTATCAAAACACAGGCGGCAGAAACTTCGGCAGTAACCGCAAATCTTGTCGGAGCAGAGGAAGATGGAACGAATGTAACGGCATCGACTTACAAGATAGAGGAAAATTCAGGAGGCGCGATCAAAATTCCGATACAGGTGTCACAAGCTGGAGCTGTTAATATTGATACAACAATTTTTACACAGGCAGGAACCAGTATAACAGGCTTTATCAGTAATGTAGAGAATCCGTCAGGTATGCAGGATGTTTTGCAGTATGGTATAAATACTGTCAGAGATTCTAAATGTAGTCTGAATTTTTCTGTATATACAGAAAATGCAGGAAAGTTGTACTTGCTTCTTAGTCTGGATAAAACACATCAGAGTGTATCAGCAGATATTCAGGTCAAAGCATACATAAAGACGGTTACGACAGGTAGGGCACTGAAATCAGGAGAATGGGAGAATGGATATGGTCATTACAAAACACCGGCGTACTATCCAGTTAATGCCAAATCTTCAGGACTTTTAAAAATCAATGCAACTGGAGATGGAATTTCTGTCGTTTTGTGCAACAGTAAAAAGCAGGAAGTGAGTGACAGCTTTTCGAGTGGAATATCATATGCAGGTGTGCGAAAGGGAACATATTATATAAAAGTGAAACAGTCTGGGGCATATAAGTTGCAATATACATTTACGGCTGTAAAAGAGAAGAAAAATTATAAGAGTAAAAAAGCAGTTACTTTAAAAAGCGGTAAAAAAGAAACAGGTGTATTTGCATGTGATGATGCAAAAAAGAAAAAAACATCTCGTTGGTATAAGATTACAGTTCCAAGTAATAAGACAATAAAAGTACAAATTGACAGGCAAGGTGCTCTGAATCCAATGTTCTTGTCATTATATCAAAAATCGGGTAAAAAATTAAAATTATATACCGATGGAACATTAAAAAATAAAAAGAAAAACACGGGCAAAATAAAAGTAGAAAAAGGTACTTATTATATGGAACTTGAGAGTTATGGCTATATCGGAACCTATTCAATCAAGTGGAAATAGAACTTAATGTTAAAAAACATCGGACAGGTATGAAAGTTGAATGAAAGGAAAAGGTACAAGAATATGAAGAAAAAAATATTATCGATTTTGCTGGCAATGTGTGTGGTGACAGGAACTGTAACTGCATCACCGGAGCAGATGATCGTGAAGGCGGCAGAGAATACAACAGAAGATACGGATAGTGATTTCTGGAAAGATTGTTATCTTAAATTAGATGATGGAACAATAGAGATTTGTTATGTTCCTGCTGGTACTACTATGGGCAGCATTATTATTCCATCAGAAATTGACGGAAAAAAGGTGACAGCTATAGGAGGTTATGCATTTAGTGATTGTGATAGTTTAACATCAGTTACATTACCAAACTCGATTACACGTATAGGATCTGGTGCTTTTGCAGAGTGTGGAAGTTTAACAAGTATTAAAATTCCGGATTCCGTTACAACTATAGGAGAGAATGCATTTTATGCCTGTGTTAATTTGACATCAGTCACGTTGCCAAATTCGATTATATGTATAGAAGAGAACACTTTTAGTGATTGCAAGAGTTTGACAAGTATTATGATTCCAAATTCTGTGACAGCTATAGGAAAAGAAGCATTTGCTGATTGCAGCAGTTTGACATCCGTTACAATTCCAAATTCTGTGACAACTATAGGAAATGATGCATTTAATGGATGTAACAGTTTAACATCCGTTACAATTCCAGATTCCGTGACAGCTATAGGAAGTGACGCATTTAATGGATGTAACAGTTTAACATCTGTTACATTGCCAAATTCGATTACACGTATAGAAGAGAATGCTTTTAGTGCTTGCAAGAGTTTAACAAGTATTACGATCCCCGCTTCTGTTCAAGAAATTGCTTCCGGTGCATTTTCCTGGTGTGAGAACTTAAAACAAGTTGTTTTATTAAATCCAAATACACAAATTGATCAGACTGCTTTTACACATACTTTATGGCAGGATCAGAATCAGACTGCTGCTGACAGTAATAGCAGTACGACAACAGAACCAACAACATATGTTTTATCGAATGTAAGATCATCTGTTAATAGTGTTGTTTATAATGGTGGTGAACAGAAACCATCTGTTGTCGTTACTGATACGGCAGGACAAGTGAAAGATGCATCGAATTATACGATCACCTATAGCAATAATGTAAATGTAGGACAGGCAACGATCACTGTTACAGGAATTGGCAACTGCACAGGAACAGTGACAGCAACATTTACCATTCTTCCAAAAGGTACAAAATTATCTAAGGTGACTGCGAAAAAGAAAAAGGCACTTGTAAAATGGAAGAAACAGACGGCACAGACAACCGGATATCAGATTCAGTATGGCAGAAATGCCAAATTTAACGGTGCAAAGATCACAACAATCAAGAAAAACAAAACTGCATCAGCTACACTTAAGAAATTAAAAGCAAAAAAGAAATATTATGTGCGTATTCGTACATATAAAAATGTGCAGATCAATGGAAGATCCACGCAATTATATTCTAACTGGTCAAAAGCAAAAACAGTGAAAGTCAAATAAGTATTGAAAAATTATTTAAACCATACAGATCGTAGAAGTGTCTGCAATCTGTATGGTTTTATACTAACGGAGGTCTAAAAAGGTTACTGTTCAGACAGCACCTAAACACTCTGCTGTTTAGGTGCGTATGACCGTGATTGGGGTAACCTAAAAAGTTCTGAGAGTATAGGAAACAAAAAGGAGGGCGAATGATATGAAGAAAAAGTTTTTATCTGTTTTGTTGGCATTATGCATGGTGGCAGGAACTGCAACTGCATCACCAGAGCAGATGATCGTGCAGGCGGCAGAGGAAGATATTGTTGATCCGGTTGGAGATGATTTGCGGTATGGAAATTATCAGTATCAGGTACAACAAGATGGAACCGTGATGATCACGAAATATTATGATGATGAGACGACGAGTATTGTGATTCCATCGGAGATTGATGGGAAGAAAGTTACAAGAATATGGGAATATGCATTTTCATCTTGTTCGAACTTGGTCAGTGTAAGTATTCCAAATTCGATTGATACTATAGGTGAATCGGCATTTAGTAGTTGTAAAAAATTAACAAATATCACGATCCCAAATTCGATTGATACTATAAGTAGAGGGGCATTTAGTAATTGTGAAAATTTAACAAATATTGTAATTCCTAATTCAGTAAAATGTATTGAAAAAAATGCATTTTCAGGTTGTTATAGTCTGACTGGTATCACAATTCCGGATTCTGTCACAACGATAGGAAATTCAGCTTTCAGTAGATGTTACAAGTTAGAAGATATTCAAATTTCTGATGCTACATATGATATTGGATGGGAAGCATTTAGTGCAACAGCTTGGCTGTCTGCTGCGTTTGATAACGATGATCCATATATCATACTGAATCATGTATTGATAGAAGTAAAAGGTGATAAAAGTATTACAAATTTTACGATTCCAGATTCTGTTACCAGTATTGCCGGGGCTGCATTTAGGGGATTTAATAATCTGACAACTGTAACAATCCCAGATTCTGTTAAATATATAGGAGATTATGCATTTAATCAATGCACCAGTTTAACAAACGTGACAATCCCGGATTCTGTCATTGGCATTGGAGAGTTTGCATTTTATAGCTGCGATAATCTGACGAATATCACGATCCCGGCATCAGTGATGCAGATTGGTGATGCGGCATTTTATGGTACAACATGGTTAGATAATGAAGCAAAAAAGAGTCCGTTTGTAGTAATTAACAATATCTTAATTGATGGAAGTACTGCATCAGGCAATGTGAATATTCCAAACACTGTCACATATATTGCAGGTCATGCATTTTACGAAAATAAAAATATTACCAGTGTTACGATTCCGAGTACTGTTACACAGATAGGAGCATATGCATTCAATGAATGTGGCAATTTAAAAAGTGTTACAATTCCGACATCAGTTACAAAAATCGGAGCATATGCATTTAGTTCCAGTGGTTTAGAAAGTGTTACGATACCGGCATCAGTTACAGCTGTAGATGAGTATGCATTTTCAGAATGTCCTAACTTGAAAAATGTTGTCTTTTTAAATCCTTCTACCAAATTTGTCTATTGGCGTGTATTTGCTGACTCTCCAAATGTTTCCGTATCTTACGGAGATCAGGACCAAAATACAGACAATAATTCTACAAAAAATAATAATAATAACGGACAGAAAATAATAGCCTTATCCACAATCAAATCATCTGTTACCAGTGTTACTTATACCGGAAAAGCACAGCAGCCGGCAGTTGTCATTACAGATACAACGGGACAGACTGTTGATTCATCTAATTACACATTAACCTATAGCAACAACAAAAATGTCGGACAGGCTACCGTTACAGCAACCGGAATCGGTAATTATACCGGAACCCTGACAGCAGTATTTAACATAGTGCCAAAAGGAACAAATCTATCTAAAGTAACTGTAAAGAAAAAGAGTTTCCTTGCAAAATGGAAAAAACAGTCTGCACAGACAAGCGGCTATGAACTTCAATATGCCACAAATGCAAAATTCAAAGGTGCAAAGATCAAGACAGTAAAGAAGAACAAGATAACATCTATTGCAGTTAAAAAATTAAAATCGAAGAAAAAATATTATGTTCGTGTGCGTACTTATAAGACGGTGAAAATCAATGGGAAATCGATGAAATTGTATTCGAACTGGTCAAAGGCAAAGAAGGTCAAAGTAAAATAAGGATGGTATAGAATATGAAAAAAATTAGAAGATGGATTTCTAGACTGCTTGTTTTTGCAATTTTATTGACGAGTATCCCGGTATGTAGGGCTGGTTTTGTAATGGCAAAAGATAGGGGCAGTATTGCAGAATTTATTAAGGATGACAGATGGAAAAACGGAGTTAGTTGGGGGAAGTTAAAAGACCCCGAATTTAAGATTGAGAAGGGGTTAGGAACCGGATGTAATGCATATGTAAGGGATTTTACTCTTTATGTACATGGTGTATCTTTACATGAGGGCTCAAAATTTACAAATAAATATGAACTGAATACAGGAGATGTTGGACATTGGTATGTGAGTAAGAGCAATCAGCATTGGTTTGCTGTAATAGGAAGAAGTGAGAATTGGCTGCATGTAGCGGAAGGCAATTATGGCCCGGGGGTAGTTCATATTCAAAATAATAGATATAATATTAAAGATATGAAGTTTTCCTATGGATATCATTATAGTGGGAGTGGTAATGTTTCACCATCTCTGCCACAATCTCAACCGGTAAAAAATGCCTCTGTGAAAGCTATTTGGGCTGATAAGTATGATACCAATATGGTTTGTAAAGCGAAGGTATACAATCCCGGCAGAAAAAGAATTTCTGTATGTGGAATTCAAGTGAGAGATGGCAACAATATAATTGGCAGAAAAGAAGAAGTGTTTTATCCTATTAATCAATACGTATCTGAGGGTAGTATCGAATACAATCTTAATACGGAAGTAGGGATTAGCCTTAGACCGGGTCATGTGTATGGATGGCAAGTATATGCCGATGTGAATGGAACCAGATATTATACGGATTGGATTAATGACAGAACCACAGGGACTGAAAAGCCGAATACTCCATCATTGAGTACATCTAAAACAGATTATGCGGTTGGAGATGCGGTTACAGTATGTTGGGGGGCAGATGCTGCTGCTTATAGTGGTTATTCAATGACGATTACCCAGACAAAAGGTGGAAGTTATACAAAAACTCAGACTACAGATTCAGCAAATGCAACATCGATAGCCTTTTCTCTGCCTGGTGAGGGAGAGTATCAAATAACAGGTTTCGCACGAGGGGGAGTGAATAGCGATACAGCTGTTCTTAATAAAACCATTGTAGCTCATAATCCTAGTAAGGTTCGTTTTGTAGAATATGATAAAGATAATAAGGAAAACTTATTATGCGAGCAAACAGTAAGATATGGGTATTCAGCAATTGCACCGACAGGAATCAGCAGAAAAGGGCATACATTTACTGGATGGAAAGGTGAATATAGTAATGTGACATCTGATAGGACAATTGTTGCACAATTTAAAAGAAATTCGTATAAAGTAACATTTGTAGATAAAGATGGCAATATTGTTGATACACAATCTGTTTTATACGAGAATGATGCTATTGCACCGACTCCACCTGAAGCTGAAGCCGGATATGTTTTCGCTGGCTGGGATAATGAGGATTATAAAAATGTTCAGGGAAATGTTACTGTAAAAGCTTGTTATGTCTGGAAAAATAATGATCTTCCGGTTTTGGTTGAAATAAATAGTTGTATTTTTAAGGAAGATGGATATATTGTAAATTACAATATAAAGAATAATCCTGATAAACGAACAAGATGCAGAGGAATATTTTCATTAAGAACATCTACTGGAAAACTTATAAATTCAACAGAATCAGGAGCTTTTTCATTGGATAAGGCTGAATATCGAAAAAATTTGGAAATGTACATACCATATGACGGAGTAGCTACAAATGTCAGTTTGTACATTGTTGATAGATTTTCGTCAGGTATTCCATATTCGCAAACAGTTTCATACGAACTTGAACGAGAATGGAGTGATTGGATTCCGACTAATCCGGGCGAAAAAGTTGAGGTGGAAAATAGAACTGAGTACAGGTATAGAAATCTATTAACAGCTACAACCAGAAATTCTGTGAATGAAGGCTGGAATCTGGTAGATACGATATTTGATACTGACTGGAACTATGGTTCATGGAGTGGATGGTCAAGAACTGCATATAGTCCAAGCGAAACAATAAATACAAAACGCGAAGTTCAATCAAAGGATGTGTCTAATAATGATGGATATTCAAGAAGAATATTCTATTATTGGAAGGATCCTAATAAGCTTGCTTTCTCATATTATAATGAAGGTGGAATGATTTATTATGAGTATTGTGAAAATAGTTATGATTCTTTGAAGATGAGAGCCATAGGTTCATATAATGGACAGACAAAGTATTATATTGGGGATTATGGATGTAATTTTAGATCGGAATGCTGGTTCTTAAAGCAAGAATATTCTGTTCCTGCTACAAGTCACAAAGAATATCGTTACAGAGATGCTACAAAAGGATATTCATATAAATGGTCAAAGTGGGATGACTGGTCTGATTGGACGACTGATGAGGTAAATGCAAATTCTTCTAAAGAGGTGGAGTCAAGAACAACGTACCGTTATAGAGCTAAAATGACGGATTTAGAGAATAACGAAGGAAAAGAATATACAATTAATGGCAGTGTTGATTCCTTATTAGCGGGAAAAGAAGCTTTAATTCAAGTATACAAAGGAGATGAACCTTCTGACTCTAATAATGAGTATGTTGGAAAAGTCACAATTAATGAAGACGGAAGTTTTTCACATAAATTTGTATGCAGACAGGAGATTAGTGAAAAAACAGGCGATTATAAAGTCATGATGGCGATAGAAGGAGGAGATGAACCTTTTTATCTGGAAACAATTGAAGCTCCAAAACCTAAGTATACTGTCATATTTAAGGGGATGAACGGAGAAATAATTGATACACAGACTGTTACATTAGGTCATAGTGCAACTTCTCCAAAAGCACCAGAAGAACAAAACTATACTTTCATTGGATGGGATTATGGTGTTACAAATATCAGAGATGATATGGAAATTACTGCTCAATATGCGAAAAACAAGTACAGTGTAGCTTTTGTAAACTGGGAAACAAAGGAAGCATATACAGAAGTATTTAGTTACGGAGATCCGGTTTCTTATCCTGAAATTAAAGAGATTGAAGGATACGATTTTGTAAATTGGACAACTCCGGATGGTAAAACAATAACAAATGTAACTGACAATACCATTTTGTCTGCTAATTATAAAATAAAGACATTTAAAGTTAGGTTCTTTAATAATGATGGAGAGGTTATCAGCTCTCAAGATGTCGAATATTTAAATGATGCAATGGAGCCTGAGGCTGACAAAATTAACGGAATGGTATTTGATGGTTGGAATGAATACGGATTTATTGGTGTGAAATCAGATGTTGATATTTACCCAATATACAAGTACATTGAAACAACTGACAATCCAACTTGTGATACTGAGTCGGGAGTGTTTACAGAAAGTAAAAAAATACATTTGAGTGCACCGGAAAATGCAAAAATATACTATTCAACAGATGGTACTATTCCAACACAGGCTAGTTCAGAGTATAAAGGTGAACTGATAATTTCAAAAAATACTTTTTTACAATATATTGCAGCTGAACCGAATAAGAATACAAGCGAGGTGATGTCGGCATCATTTCTTGTTGCATCAGGAGAGGATGACGAGGGTGCTCTTGTTGTAAAGAAAGAGAAATATGTAATGAAGCGAGGAAATACAGAAAAAATAACATATTTCTTAAGTCATAACGATCCTGATATGGAAGTAGAGTATTATAGTCTGGATGAAAATATTGCATCAATAGAAAATGATGGAATCATTCATGCTAACAATGTTGGAAAGACAAGGATATTTGTTAGTACGAAAGATAGAAAGTATGCTGATTATTGTGATGTTGAGGTTTCAACAGATGATATAGATTTGGAATATATTTCATTAGACAAAACATCTATTGTGGGAGTGAAAGATGAACAAATTCAGATAAGTGCGAGTGTATACCCTGAAAATGCAACAGTGCAGACTGTAGATTGGTATTCTGATGACGAAGATATTGCTGTTGTTGAAAATGGTCTTGTTACAATTAAGAAAAAAGGGACTACAACATTGAAGGCTTATGCAAGTAATGGCTCGTATGTTGCAGCATGTAAAGTTGAGGGAATTAGTGATTATTCTGAGAGTAAATTAAAGATGTCAATGCCGTATATGTATTTATATGAAAATGAAACTGATTTTTTGTATGCAATATATGATGATACTATGGTTGAATGTGAATGGTCTAGTTCCAATGAAAAGGTGGCTACTGTAAATGATGGTGAAATTACTGCAAAAGCAGTAGGAACATCAGAGATTACTGCAACAACAGAGGATGGAACACAAGTTACCAGCATCGTAATTGTAAGTAAAAACGAGGAAAAACAAGAGCCAACCGTAGAACCGACAACCGAGCCAACCGTAGAACCAACAACCGAGCCAACCGTAGGACCAACGACCGAGCCAACCATAGGACCAACGACCGAGTCGGGTACAGCACCGATAACAGAACCAAAAGTAACTTCGACGTCAAGCATCAAGGTTCCTAAAGCTGTAAAAGGATTAAAAGTTAATTCAGCGAAGAAATCATTGAAGTTATCATGGAAGAAGTCATCTGACGCATCTGGATACGAAATTCAATATTCCTTGAATAGGAAATTTAAAAATTTAAAGAAGATAACAATCAAAAAGGCTTCAAAGACAAAGTATACCATCAAGGGTCTTAAGAAAAAGAAGAATTATTATGTGCGAATTCGTGCTTACAAAAAAATAGGTTCTGCAAAGATGTACAGTAACTGGAAGAAAGCACTGAAGAAGACAAAGTAAGTGGAGAAGTTGGGAGTATCCTAAAGTTTGTGTCAACCTCTGAACTGATGTAAGAATAATTACTCGGTTTGGAGGTTGTTTTGTTCACTTATGAATGCAAATCTTCTTGTCACACCAAAAAGTATTGATTATAATAGTGGGCATAGAACTTATGGAGGCGCGAAATGAAAAATATACTATTTGATCTGGATGGAACGATCATCAATTCCGAAGAAGGAATTACGAACTGCATCCGGTATGTACTTGATTTCTGGGGAATCAAGCAGCCGCCACAGCAGGAGCTGCTCTGTTTTATCGGACCACCTTTAAAGGAATCATTTCAGAAAAAATATGGATTTGATGAAGAAAAGGCAATACAGTCCGTAGTCAAATACAGAGAACGTTTTGACAGAGAAGGGATTTTTGAGTGTGAACTGTATGCAGGGGTTGCAGAACTGATTCAGGAGTTACATGGTAAAGGATATCACCTTGCAGTAGCTTCTTCCAAACCGGAAACAGCCTGTCAGCGAATCATAGAACATTTTCATTTGGAAACATATTTTGACGGGGTATACGGTGCTGCATTAGATGGAAGTATCAGTACCAAAAAACAGGTTTTAGAGCATGTATTTAAAGAGAATGGCATGAAACGGGAAGATACGATACTGATCGGTGATACAAAGTTTGATGCGATCGGTGCAAAAGAGGCAGAGATCCCCTGCATCGGTGTCACCTATGGCTTTGGAACAGCAGAAGAATTAAAAAAAGCTGGAGCCGTTTTTATATGTGATTCGGCAAAGGAGGTGGCAGATTACATTGAAACTCTCTAAATCAATGAGGATCTGGAATGTGATCTATCCGGTCGCTATTTATTTTGTCGTAACAGCAGTTACATTGTTTATGTTAGATTTTATACTTCCGGCAGATTTGAACAGTAAGCTGTTACGGCAGCTCATCACATCATTCGTATCAATTCCATTTTTATATTCGTTTTATTATCCGGATCAGATGATGCGTGGAACAGTAGAGGGAAATCTGCCGTTTTGGAAACAGTGCAAAATGCTCTGTGCCGGTATCCGGATAAAACAGGTGGTATGGATGTTTGTCATAGGCGGCTGTTTTGCGGTAGCATGGAACAATCTGCTTGGTATGGTAAAACTTGCCGAACACTCAGCTTCTTATCAGCAGGTAGAACAGACTTTTTATACCGGCAGACTTCCGCTTGAGATTCTTGCTCTGTGTATTGTGATTCCTTTTGTTGAAGAATTATTATACAGAGGGATCGTATATGGAAGGATCAAGGATTCCTTTGGTGTGAAGGCAGCAGTGATCGGTTCAGCAGTGATCTTTGGTGCGGTACACATGAATCTGGTGCAGTTTGTCTATGCAGCAGTATTTGGACTGCTATTGGCATGGTTTGTGGAAAGATCAGGCAATATCGCCGGAGCAGTGGCAGCACATATGGCAGCCAATCTTACCTCTGTACTGCGTGCAGAAACGAATGTGTTTGCAGGAATGGACAATCATATGGTAATCTGGATCGTAGTTACAGTACTGATGCTTTTTATCACAGGAATCGGGGTATGGAAAGTGAATACCATAAATGTGAAGTAAAAGGTATATAGTATGAAAGTGGAAGTTTGTTTTGAGAAGGTGAATGTAGTATGAAGGATAAGAGGGATATTATTTTGGAGTTTTCAGGGCAAGTGCAAAGAATCTTAGGTGATAGTCTGACAAAAGTTATTTTATATGGTTCTTTTGCCCGCGGAGATTATACAGATAATTCAGATATTGATATAATGATTTTAACCACACTTAGTGATGAAGAAATAGAAAAAGTTGAAGATACTATATTCAATGTGGCTTTTGAATTTCAAATGGAATATTTTGTGGATATAAGCGTTGTAATAAAGAACGAAGAACAATTTAATTACTGGCTGGGGGCATTGCCTTTTTATGATAATGTGAAAAAGGAGGGAATTGTACTGAATGGATAATCGACAAGTGGATCTGTGCAAATATCGTATTCAAGAATCCAAAGACACATTAAAGGTTGCGGAAAATTGTTTAAGGGATACTTTCTACAAGGATGCAATCAATCGCTCGTATGGTTTTAAATGAGATACAGGATTATCTCAGCCAACAAAAAATAGAATAAGTCACTGAATGAATTGGTCGTAGTTGACACACAATTCAGACACAATTTACAAAACAGGTGCATATTGCACCTGTTTTTTTAAAAACTTTTTAAAAATTATCAATTATAATTGTTTCTATAACGATCAAACAAAACAAAAATTCGCATATATTATCAGATAATACGAAATAAAAGTTATGAAAAGTCGTATTATCAGACAACAAGAAGAAAAAAGTTATTTACATGAGAGAAAAAATCATGTATCATTTTTTGTAGAAAAAGCATGAAGGAAAGGGATGAAGCTATGAAACAGCAGAATGAAAGTAATGCAACAGCACAGGGTATGTATGATCCACGGTTTGAACATGATAACTGCGGTATCGGTGCAGTCGTCAATATCAAAGGTATCAAAACACATGATACAGTTGCGAATGCATTAAAAATCGTAGAGAACTTAAAACACAGAGCTGGTAAAGATGCAGAAGGAAAGACAGGTGATGGTGTCGGTATTCTTTTGCAGATTTCACATAAATTCTTCTCTAAAGCAGTAAAACCTCTTGGAATCGAACTTGGAGAGGAAAGAGATTACGGAATCGGAATGTTCTTCTTTCCGCAGGATGAACTGAAACGGAATCAGGCAAAGAAGATGTTTGAAGTCATCGTGAAAAAGGAAGGCATGGAATTTTTAGGCTGGAGAGAGGTTCCGACAGATCCGACAAAACTTGGACAAAAAGCAGTTGACTGTATGCCATATATCATGCAGGGATTTGTAAAAAGACCGGAAAATGTAGCAAAAGGAATCGATTTTGACCGGAAACTCTATGTAGCAAGACGTGTCTTTGAACAGTCAAATGATGATACATATGTCGTTTCTTTTTCAAGCAGAACGATCGTCTACAAAGGAATGTTCTTAGTAGAACAGTTACGTCTGTTCTTTGCAGATTTACAGGATAAAGATTATGAATCTGCGATCGCAACTGTACATTCCCGTTTCTCAACGAATACAAATCCAAGCTGGGAACGTGCACATCCAAACCGTTTTATCGTACATAACGGTGAGATCAATACCATCAAAGGTAATGCAGATAAGATGCTTGCCCGCGAGGAAACCATGGAATCAGAACATTTAAAAGGAGAACTCCAGAAAGTCCTTCCGGTTATCAATAGTGAAGGTTCTGACTCCGCTATGTTAGATAATACATTAGAGTTCTTAGTGATGAGTGGTATGGATCTTCCACTTGCTGTTATGATCATGATCCCGGAACCATGGGCAAACAATGCGGCAATGCCACAGAAGAAAAAAGATTTCTATCAGTATTACGCAACGATGATGGAGCCATGGGATGGTCCTGCATCGATCCTGTTTTCTGATGGAGATGTGATGGGTGCGATCCTTGACCGTAACGGTCTGCGTCCTTCAAGATATTATGTGACGGACGATGATTATCTGATCCTTTCTTCTGAGGTTGGCGTTTTAGATATTGATCCGACGAAGATCGTTGCAAAAGAAAGACTTCGTCCGGGCAAAATGCTCTTAGTAGATACCAGGCAGGGACGCATCATTGATGATGAAGAATTAAAAGAAACGTATGCCGGCAAACAGCCGTATGGTGAATGGTTAGACCGGAATCTGATCTGCCTTGAAAACTTAAAGATCCCGAACGAACGTGTACCGGAATATTCCAAAGAAGAACGCCAGAGAATGCAGAAAGCGTTCGGTTATACTTATGAGTCTTTAAAAGATGCAATCCTTCCGATGGCAAAAAATGGAGGCGAGGGTACTTCGGCAATGGGTATTGATACACCGCTTGCAGCATTAGCAGGTGACCATCAGCCGTTGTTCAACTACTTTAAACAGTTGTTTGCGCAGGTAACAAACCCGCCAATCGATTCTATCCGTGAGAAAGTCGTTACTTCCACAACGGTTTATATCGGAGAAGACGGTAACTTATTAGAGGAAAAAGCAATCAACTGTCAGGTATTAAAGGTAAACAACCCGATCCTTACAAATACCGATATTATGAAGATTAAATCCATGAATGTAGAAGGATTTAAAGTAGCAGTTCTTCCTATTATATATTACAAAAATACAAGCCTTGAAAAAGCGGTCGATCATCTGTTTGTAGAAGCAGACAGAGCATACAGAGATGGAGCAAATATCCTGATCCTTTCTGACCGTGGTGTCGATGAGAACCATGTACCGATCCCGTCACTGCTTGCGGTATCCGGTTTACAGCAGCATTTAGTAAAGACGAAAAAGAGAACAGCAGTTGCCATGATCCTTGAATCCGGAGAACCAAGAGAAGTACATCATTTTGCGACATTGTTAGGATATGGAGCCTGTGCGATCAACCCATATCTTGCACAGGATACTGTAAAACAGCTGATTGATGAACATATGTTAGACAAAGATTATTATGCTGCGATCCATGATTACAATCAGGCGATCATCAATGGTATTGTCAAGATTGCATCAAAGATGGGTATTTCTACCATTCAGTCTTATCAGGGTTCTAAGATCTTTGAAGCAATCGGAATTGATAAAGATGTGATCGATAAATATTTTACAGATACAGTCAGCCGTATCGGTGGTATTAACTTAAATGATATTGCAGAAGATGTCGATGCACTTCATTCCTTAGCATATGATCCATTAGGATTAGAAACAGACCTGACCTTAGACAGCAGGGGCCGTCATAAGATGAGAAGCGGTGCGGATTCCCATTTGTATAATCCTGCAACGATCCATCTTTTACAGGAATCTACCAAACGTGGAGATTACAGCCTGTTTAAGCAGTATACGCAGTTAGTCAATGCAGAAGAAAAAGATGCAAATATCCGCGGACTGATGGATTTCAATTATCCGAAAAAAGGTGTTCCGATCGAAGAAGTAGAAAGTGTGGATTCGATCGTTACAAGATTTAAGACAGGTGCAATGTCTTACGGTTCTATTTCACAGGAAGCACATGAAACATTAGCGATCGCTATGAACCGTCTGCATGGAAAATCCAACTCCGGTGAAGGTGGAGAAGATGCAGAACGTATGGATAGTAAAAACAGCAGGGTAAACCGCTGTTCAGCGATCAAACAGGTTGCATCCGGACGATTTGGTGTTACCAGCCGTTACTTAGTCAGTGCCGATGAGATCCAGATCAAGATGGCACAGGGTGCAAAACCGGGTGAGGGTGGACATCTTCCTGGTAAAAAAGTATATCCGTGGATTGCAAAGACAAGACTTTCCACACCGGGCGTATCTTTGATCTCACCGCCGCCACACCATGATATCTATTCCATCGAGGATTTAGAGCAGTTGATCTATGACCTTAAGAATGCAAACCGCAATGCTAGGATCACTGTAAAATTAGTATCCGAAGCAGGTGTCGGAACAGTCGCAGCAGGTGTTGCAAAAGCAGGAGCACAGGTTGTTTTGATCTCCGGTTATGATGGTGGTACGGGTGCAGCACCAAAGAGTTCCATTCACAATGCAGGTCTGCCATGGGAGTTAGGACTTGCAGAAACACATCAGACACTGATCATGAATGGACTCCGTAATAAAGTCCGTATCGAAACCGACGGCAAGCTGATGAGTGGTCGTGATGTTGCTGTTGCAGCACTGCTTGGGGCAGAAGAATTTGGTTTTGCAACTGCACCGTTAGTAACTTTAGGATGTGTAATGATGCGTGTCTGCAACTTAGATACCTGTCCGGCAGGAATCGCAACACAGAATCCGGAACTTAGAAAACGTTTTGCAGGAAAACCGGAATATGTAGAGAACTTCATGCGCTTTATCGCAGAAGAATTAAGAGAATATATGGCAAAATTAGGCTGCCATACTTTAGATGAAATGGTAGGACGCAGCGATCTCTTAAAGGTAAGAGAAGATTTGACCGGCAGAGAAAAAGAATTAGATCTTTCTAAGATCTTAAATAACCCATTTGCAGGTCCTAAGGAAAAAGTAACTTTTGATCCAAAACATGTCTATGACTTTAAATTAGACAAGACAAAAGATGTGACCGTTCTCTTAAAACAGTTAAAAGATGCACTTGCAAGCGGACAGAAACGCAGCATCAATGTAGATGTCACAAATACAGACCGTTCGTTTGGTACGATCTTTGGTTCAGAGATCACAAAACAGTACGGTGACAGCTTAGAAGAAGACAGCTTCGTTGTAAAATGTAATGGAGCCGGCGGACAGAGCTTTGGTGCATTTATCCCGAAAGGACTGACATTAGAGCTTGTAGGTGATTCGAATGACTACTTTGGAAAAGGACTTTCCGGTGGAAAATTAGTTGTCTATGCACCAACCGGTGTGAAGTTTAAGACAGAAGACAATATCATTATCGGTAACGTTGCATTATACGGTGCGACAAGCGGTAAAGCATTTATCAGTGGTGTCGCAGGCGAGCGTTTCTGTGTCCGTAACTCCGGTGCAACAGCCGTTGTAGAAGGTGTTGGCGATCATGGCTGTGAATATATGACAGGCGGTCGTGTTGTAGTCTTAGGTAAGACTGGAAAGAACTTTGCAGCAGGTATGAGCGGCGGTATCGCTTATGTATTAGATGAAGATAACGATCTGTATACAAAGATGAACAAAGAAATGGTATTTTCCGAAGAAGTGTCAAACAAATATGACGTTATGGAATTAAAAGAGATGATCAAAGAACATGTTGCTTTTACAAATTCCGAAAAAGGAAAAGAGGTATTAGATAATTTCAGCGAATATCTGCCGAAATTTAAGAAGATCATCCCATATGATTATAACCGCATGATGATGGCGATCGTCCAGATGGAAGAAAAAGGTCTTTCCTCAGAGCAGGCACAGATTGAAGCATTTTATGCAAATACAAGGAATTAAGGAGGGGACGCAAGATGGGAAAACCAACAGGATTTATGGAGTATGAGAGAAAAACAGCAGCAGCGGTGAGTCCAAAGGAGCGTATTAAGGATTTTTGCGAATTTCACACCCCTCTTTCACAGGAAGAACAGAGAAAACAAGCTGCAAGATGTATGAACTGTGGCGTGCCGTTCTGTCAGGCAGGAATGAATATCATGGGTATGACAAGCGGCTGTCCGCTTCACAACTTAGTACCGGAATGGAATGATCTGGTATACACCGGCAATTTAGAGCAGGCATATAACCGTCTGAAAAAGACGAATAACTTCCCGGAGTTTACATCGAGAGTGTGTCCGGCATTATGTGAAGCAGCATGTACCTGTGGTCACTATGGAGATCCTGTTTCTGTAAAAGGAAACGAATATGGCATTATTGAAAATGCCTATGAAGAAGGATATGCCGATCCAAAACCGCCAAGAGTGCGTACCGGAAAGCAGGTAGCAGTGATCGGCAGCGGTCCTGCCGGACTTGCGGCAGCCGACCAGCTTAACAAACGTGGACATAAAGTGACTGTATATGAACGTGATGACAGAGTCGGCGGACTTCTGATGTACGGTATTCCGAATATGAAGTTAGAAAAACATATCATCGACCGTAAGATCAATGTGATGAAAGAAGAAGGCGTTGAATTTGTCACAGGTGCAAACGTTGGTAAGGATGTCAAAGCAGCAAAGATCATCAAAGATTATGATGCAGTTATTTTAGCCTGTGGTGCAAAGAATCCAAGAGATATCAAAGCCGAAGGCAGAGATGCAAAAGGAATCTATTTTGCAGTAGATTTCTTGGCAGCAACCACAAAAAGCCTGTTAGATTCTGGTTTAAAAGACAATAAATATATTTCTGCAAAAGGTAAAAAAGTCGTGATCATTGGTGGTGGTGATACCGGAAATGACTGTGTCGGTACCTGTATCCGTCATGGAGCCGTTTCTGTGACACAGCTTGAGATGATGCCGAAGGCACCGGATGAGAGAGCAGAGAACAATCCATGGCCGGAATGGCCGAAAGTCTGCAAAACAGATTATGGCCAGGAAGAAGCAATCGCTATGTTTGGCAGAGACCCTAGAATCTATCAGACAACGGTAAAAGAGTTTGTCAAAGACAAAAACGGAAATGTCACAGCAGTAAAGACGGTAAAATTAGAGAGCCAGAAAGATGAAAAGACCGGACGGATGATGATGGTTGAAGTGCCGGGTTCAGAAGGTAAATTAGATGCAGACCTTGTACTGATCGCAGCAGGTTTCCTTGGCACGCAGAAATATGTGGCAGATGCATTTGGTGTGCAGTTGAATGAAAGAACCAATGTAGCTACAGAAGCCGGAAAATATGCAACAAATGTCAAAAAAGTATTTACGGCAGGAGATATGCACAGAGGACAGTCTTTAGTTGTCTGGGCGATCCGTGAAGGCAGGGAAGTGGCAAGGGAAGTGGACGAAAATCTTTTGGGATATTCAGGACTTTCTGTACAGTAAAACGGTTCACTCTTGCAAAAACCTCTTAAATAGTGTTATGATACTCTTGTCAATGAGTGAGAGAGTTGTGAGAAGGAGTATCGGGAGATGAGTCGGAATATAAAATTTTGTCTGGCAATTGTCATATATCTGATCGGTTTAGCAGTTTCTGTCTATGTAGGTGGATGGGTAATGCTGATACAGCCGATCCGGGGAACGATAACAGCATATACGCTGGGTACATTGACATTGCGGCAGCTTGTGATCAATGTGATCAAATGCATATCTTCACTGACAGTTGCAGGACTGATCTGGTGTATTGGATATATAGCAAGTAATCATGTGTATGACAGTCGTGATGAAGAATAGAAAACGGTGCGGATTTGAATATTCAGATTCGCACCATTTTATCGTATTACGGAATATTCAGATAAAAGGAGATCTTAAATGAAAACAGCAGTATTTTTTGATATTGACGGAACCCTGTGGGATAGTCAGATGCAGATCCCTAAAAGCACCATCGAAGCGATCCATAAGTTACAGGAAAATGGAAATTATGCATTTATCTGCAGCGGAAGAAGCCGGGCTACGATACGTGCCAGGGAATTATTAGAGGAGATCGGATTTGACGGGATCGTGGCAGGCTGTGGAACTTATATCGAATATCATGGAGAAGTGATCTTTGAGAGAAGCCTGTCCCAAAAAGAGATTGCAGATCTTTTAACAGAATTGGAAAACTGTCATATGCCGGCAATCTTAGAGGGAAAACATTATTTGTATGCAGATGAGGAAAGTTTTGGGGACGATCCATATATCGATTATTTAAAGAGGATCTTAGATACAGAATTTTTACCGTTAAAAGAATATGCGGGGAATTACGAAGTCAATAAACTGAGTGCAGATTTTACAAAAGGCGACATTCCGGCAGTTAAAAAGGCACTTTCAGACCAATATGAATTAGTCTTTCACGAAAAACAAGTTGTGGAGATCTTGCCGAAAGGATTTTCAAAAGCCAGTGGGATAGAAAAAGTCTGCGGATATCTGGGCATTTCACATGAAAACACATATGCATTCGGGGACAGTGCGAATGATGTGGAAATGTTAAAATATGCAGCACATGGAATCGCAATGGGCAATGCGACAGATGATGCTAAAGAAGCAGCAGATCATATTACAACATCCTTATGGGAAGACGGGATCAAAACAGGGTTAGAATATTTTTCATTGATTTAGAGGAGGCAGTTATGGCAAATATGATGGATTATCTTCTCTGGAGAGGGGATTTAAGTTTTAAGCAGGCAGAATTTAATGAAGTGGATAATCTGATCTTTTCAGAACTGGTATATGTGGATTTTGACGGGATCGTACCTTCATTAAACGAAGATAAGAGCATTACCTTAAAAGAAGCATCAAAGATCTTTTTTGAGCATCATACCGATGAGGAGATCGAAGCAAAAGTATCGAGTACAAAGATGGCTGCATTTCTGATGCGGGCAATGGCGAGGACAAAACGATTTGGAAATATCGAACTTTCGAATTATATCAATGACATTAACTTAAAAGAGCAGTCCCAGTTCTGTGCCATGACGATCCGGTTAGATGACGGAAGTTTTTTTGTCGTATACAGTGGAACCGATAATACGATCGTCGGCTGGAAAGAAAATTTTAACATGAGTTTTTTAGAGCAGACACCGGGACAGTTAAAAGCCGTGGAATACTTAAATGAAGTTGTTAATGCCCGTTACAAAAAAGTGCGTGTCGGCGGACATTCGAAAGGTGGGAATCTGTCTGTCTATGCGTCCGTATACTGTAAAGAATCGATTCAGAAAAAAATCATTGCGATCTACAGCAATGATGGTCCCGGATTTTCAGAGCACATGATAAATTCAGAAGCATATCATAAAATGCTGCCAAAGATCCATACGATCATACCGGAATCATCGATCGTTGGAATGCTCTTAGAGCATGAAGAAGAATACGAAGTCGTGGAGAGTTCCAATGATGGACCGATGCAGCATGATGCAATGAGCTGGGAAGTACAAGGACCGTCATTTGTCCATGTAAAATCCGTAACAGAGCAGAGTGTGCTGTTAGATAAGACCTTAAAAGCATGGATTCACCAGATGGACGGCAGGGAACGTGAGGAATTTGTAGATGCACTGTTTGGTATCTTAGAAGAAGGTGAGATCAAAACAGTAGATGATCTTGCTAATATGAAGTGGAAACAGTTTGTAGACCTTTTAAAGATCCGGAATTACCTTGGGACAAAAAGTCAGGAAGCACTTAAGAAAACACTGAAACTGCTATGGAAAGAGAGTAATCAGACACTCAAAGAAGCAGTGATTAAAAAGACAAAATAAAGCATTTCTAAAAAAAGTATAAAATAGCCAAAAAACGCTGAAAATGAGAAAAAACGAGAAAACGAGAGCATAAAAGAGAAAAAATGAGAATATAATTGCAAAAGGATAAAAAAGTCCGGTTGCAGAAATGTGTTGCAAAACATATTATAAGACTATCAGTTAGCACTCGAAAGAAATGAGTGCTAATAACTCAAAAAAGAAAGAACAGAAAATAATAAGGAGGCATTTCAAATGAAATTAGTACCATTAGCAGACAGAGTTGTCCTGAAACAGGTAGAAGCAGAAGAAACAACCAAATCAGGAATTATCTTAACAAGTAAATCACAGGAAAAACCACAGGAAGCAGAAGTAATTGCTGTAGGACCGGGTGGGATCGTAGATGGAAAAGAAGTAAAGATGCAGGTAACTGTCGGACAGAAAGTTATTTATTCTAAATACGCAGGAACAGAAGTAAAATTAGAAGATACAGAATATATCATCGTAAAACAGAATGACATTTTAGCAGTTGTAGAATAATAAAAGAAAGAGGTAAGCATTATGGCAAAGGAAATTAAATATGGTTCAGAAGCAAGAAGTGCTTTAGGAGCAGGTGTTGATAAATTAGCAAATACAGTCAGAGTTACATTAGGACCAAAAGGAAGAAACGTTGTATTAGACAAATCTTTTGGTGCACCACTGATCACAAATGATGGTGTTACGATCGCAAAAGAGATCGAGTTAGAAGATGCTTTTGAAAACATGGGCGCACAGCTGGTAAAAGAAGTTGCAACAAAGACAAATGATGTTGCAGGTGATGGTACAACAACCGCAACTGTTTTAACACAGGCAATGGTTCAGGAAGGTATGAAGAACTTAGAGGCAGGAGCAAATCCAATCGTTCTTCGTAGAGGTATGAAAAAAGCTACTGATACAGCCGTAGAAGCATTGAAAGCCATGAGCGAAAAAGTAAATGGCAAAGACCAGATCGCAAAAGTAGCTGCAATTTCTGCCGGTGATGAAGAAGTTGGTAACTTAGTTGCAGATGCAATGGAAAAAGTTACAAACGATGGTGTTATTACAATCGAAGAATCAAAGACCATGCAGACGGAATTAGATTTAGTAGAAGGTATGCAGTTTGACCGTGGATATGTTTCCGCATATATGTGTACAGATATGGATAAGATGGAAGCTGCATTAGATGATCCGTATATCCTGATCACAGATAAGAAGATTTCTAATATTCAGGAAATCCTTCCGTTATTAGAGCAGGTAGTACAGAGCGGAGCAAGACTTTTAATCATTGCTGAGGATATCGAAGGTGAAGCATTGACAACACTTATCGTAAATAAATTACGTGGTACATTCAATGTTGTAGCTGTAAAAGCACCGGGATATGGTGACAGAAGAAAAGCAATGCTGGAAGATATCGCTATCTTAACAGGTGGTCAGGTGATTTCTGAAGAACTTGGCTTAGAATTAAAAGATACAACCTTAGAGCAGTTAGGACGTGCAAAATCTGTAAAAGTCCAGAAAGAAAATACAGTGATCGTTGATGGTGAAGGTGATAAAGAAGCAATCAAAGGAAGAATCGCACAGATCCGTTCCCAGATCGATGAAACGACATCTGAATTTGACAAAGAAAAATTACAGGAGCGTCTTGCTAAATTAGCAGGTGGTGTAGCTGTTATCCGTGTAGGTGCTGCTACAGAAACAGAGATGAAAGAAGCAAAACTCCGTATGGAAGATGCTTTGAATGCTACAAGAGCAGCCGTAGAAGAAGGAATCATTGCAGGTGGTGGTTCTGCTTATATCCATGCATCAAAAGAAGTTGCTAAATTAGCTGATACCTTAGATGGTGATGAAAAGACAGGTGCAAAGGTAATCTTAAAAGCATTAGAGGCACCATTATACTACATCGCTGCAAATGCAGGACTCGAAGGTGCAGTTATCATCAATAAAGTAAAAGAATCCGAAGCAGGTGTTGGATTTAACGCAGCAACAGAGGAATATGTAGATATGGTAGCAAGCGGTATTCTTGATCCGGTTAAGGTTACAAGAAGTGCATTACAGAATGCAACTTCCGTAGCATCCACATTACTGACAACAGAGTCAGCAGTTGCAAATATCAAAGAAGATATTCCGGCAGCACCGGCAGGTGGCGCAGGAATGGGCGGAATGATGTAAATTATTCTATAGAATACAGACCGGAGAAAGATTCACTCTTTCTTCGGCCTTTTTGATATAAGGGGTAAGAAGTCACACATAAAAACAGAAAAAACTTTTCAGAACCAGACATTCATGGTAAAATAGGCATATGTGAGAATCATCAGAAGTAACTTGAGAGATAGGGCATGGTTACGACTAGAAAAGGAGAAGACGATGGACGATAACATGATTACATTGACGATCGGCAAGCAGAAAAATATCGCACTGATCGCACATGACGGAAAAAAGAAAGAACTCATCGAATGGTGCAGGGAAAATGCAGACATTTTAAAGATGCATTTTCTATGTGGAACAGGAACAACAGCGAGAATGATCACTGACCAGACAGGACTGCCGGTGCGGGGATATAACAGCGGCCCATTAGGCGGTGACCAGCAGATCGGAGCAAAAATCGTAGAAGGTAAGGTGGATTTTGTGATATTCTTTTCAGATCCATTGACAGCACAGCCGCATGATCCGGACGTTAAGGCACTTTTGCGTATTGCACAGGTATACGACATTCCAATCGCAAATAACCGTGCTTCGGCAGATTTTATGATCCATTCTTCCTATATGAGTGAAGAATATGATCATCAGGTGATCAATTTTAATAAAAATATCAAAGACCGTTCACAAACTCTTTAAGCAGTCTTTACCGAAATAAGGTTGCAATAATTGAGCGTCATGTTATACTTAGAAACAGCAGACCGTTTCCGGTAACAGTACATAGATTGCCGGATACAATTATCAGAACAGATCAGAACAGAAAGGAAGATTAATATGAAAGTACAGAATATTACAGATGTAGATGCATTTTTTAAAGTAATTGACGAATGTCAGGGAACAGTAGAATTAGTTACCGGTGAAGGTGACAGATTAAATTTAAAATCCAAATTATGCCAGTACGTTTCCCTTGCAAATATCTTTTCAAATGGAAACATTCCAGAGTTAGAGATCGTTGCACATGAACAGGAAGATGTGCAGAGAATTTTAGATTTTATGATTTATGGAAAATAAGTTATGGTTTGCAGGATATCTGTGAACTGTAACAATAATCCGTTATACAGGAGGAAACTTTATGAGCAGAGTTGCGGTTGTTTCAGACAGTAACAGTGGAATAGCACAACAGGAAGCGAAAGAACTGGGTGTGTATATATTACCAATGCCTTTTTTTGTAAATAATGAAACATTTTTTGAAGATGTGGATTTAACGCAGGAAGAATTTTATAACAGATTAAAAGAAGGGTGTGAGATCTCAACTTCGATGCCTTCCATAGCAAGTGTTACAGAGTTATGGGATGAATTGTTGAAAGAGTATGATGAGATCGTGCATATTCCGATGTCAAGCGGATTGAGCAGTTCTTATGAAACGGCTGCCATGCTTGCATTAGACTACGATGGAAAAGTATTTGTTGTCAACAACCAGAGAATCTCTGTTACCCAGCGGCAGTCTGTTTTAGATGCAAAAGCACTTGCAGAACAAGGATATCAGGCATCAGCCATCAAAGAGATCTTAGAGAGGGAGAAATTCGAATCTTCGATCTATATTATGGTTGATACACTGGCGTATCTGAAAAAAGGCGGCCGTATCACACCGGCAGCAGCAGCGTTAGGAACACTGCTCCGTTTAAAACCGGTACTCCAGATCCAAGGAGAAAAATTAGACGCATTTGCAAAAGCAAGGACAGTCAAGCAGGCGAAATCCATGATGATCGATGCGATGAAGAATGATTTTACCAACCGGTTCGATGATCCGGAAGGGAAGAATATGTACCTTGAAATGGCATATACACATGATCTTGAAGCAGCAGAAGAATTTAAAAAGGAAGTGCAGGCAGCATTTCCAGGATCAGAGATCATTATGAATCCGTTGTCACTTAGCGTGTCCTGTCATATCGGACCGGGAGCATTAGCAGTTGCCTGTTCAAAAAAGATACCGGAATTAATGTAACATGGATATCAATTTAGAATATTACCGCATTTTTTATTATGTCAGCAGACATCGGAGCATTACATTAGCAGCAGAAGCATTATCATTATCCCAGCCGGCAGTCAGTCAGGCGGTTAAGAATTTAGAAAATGCATTAGGAAGCCGGTTGTTTGTGCGTACATCTAAAGGTGTTCGTCTGACAACAGAGGGTGAAGTACTGTATTCCTATATCAAAAGAGGCTATGAAACGATCCTGCTCGGTGAAAAGAAATATAAAGAGATGCTTGATCTCGAAAGCGGAGAGATCCGCATTGGGGCAAGTGATATGACTTTACAGTTTTATCTGCTCTCGTATTTAGAAGAATTTCACGAAGCATATCCGAAGATCAAAGTGACGGTCACAAATGCACCGACACCGGAAACATTGCGACACCTGCAGGATGGAAAGATTGATTTTGGTGTGGTGAGCACACCGGTGAATACAAAGGCAAATCTGTCTGTCATACCGGTCCGTAAGATTCAGGATGTTTTTGTTGCAGGCAGAAAATTTCATGCCTTGCAGGGAAAAAAGTTATCTTATAAAGAGTTAGAGCATCTTCCGGTCATGTGTTTAGAGGGCAGTACCTCTACAAAGACCTATGTGGAAGAATTTTTAAAACAGTATGATGTGCAGTTAAAGCCGGAATTTGAACTTGCGACAAGCAATATGCTGATACAGTTTGCGGTCAAGAGCCTTGGAATCGCATCTGTGGTACGGGATTTTGCAGCGGAACAGTTAGCAGATGGGGAATTATTTGAATTAGAATTTGAATCAGAGATACCGCAGCGGGAGTTCTGCATTGTTTATGATGAGAAGATTCCTCGGACAAAAGCATCTGAAGAACTGTTAGGGCGTCTTTTATCGAAAAGAGAAGAAAACTAACACATAATCACAAGTTATATCTAATATAAGAAACATTGATTTTACTTATAAGATGCCTTTTTGTATAATCAAAAAGTAAGAACGATAGGTAGCGGCTGTGTTTTTACACAGCCGCTTTTTTAAGGAGGAAATGAAGAATGGTAAAAGCAGTTGTAGGTGCAAACTGGGGAGATGAAGGAAAAGGCAAGATTACAGATATGCTTGCAAAAGAAGCTGATATTATTGTACGTTTTCAGGGTGGTGCAAATGCAGGACATACGATCGTCAATGATTATGGTAAATTTGCACTCCATACTTTGCCGTCAGGTGTATTTTACAGCCATACGACAAGTATTATCGGAAACGGTGTTGCTTTAAATATCCCTGTATTGTTTGCGGAGATCAAATCTATTACTGACCGTGATGTTCCGACACCAAAGATCTTAGTATCTGACCGTGCACAGATCGTTATGCCGTATCATATTTTATTTGATCAGTATGAGGAAGAACGTTTAGGCGGTAAATCTTTTGGATCTACGAAATCAGGAATTGCACCATTCTATTCAGATAAATATGCAAAGATCGGTTTTCAGGTAAATGAACTTTTTGAAGAAGATATCTTAAAAGAAAAGATCGGGCGTGTCTGCGAAACAAAGAATGTCTTATTAGAGCATTTATATCACAAACCATTATTAGATCCAAAAGAATTATTAGATACCATGCATGAGTACCGTGATATGGTAGCTCCATATGTATGTGATGTATCTTCTTACTTAGATAAAGCGATCAAAGAAGGCAAGAATATTCTCTTAGAAGGACAGTTAGGAACTTTAAAAGATCCAGACCATGGAATCTATCCAATGGTAACATCTTCTTCTACACTAGCTGCCTACGGTGCGATCGGTGCAGGCATTCCGCCATATGAGATCAAAAAGATCGTGACGGTATGTAAAGCGTATTCTTCCGCAGTAGGTGCAGGAGCATTTGTCAGCGAAATCTTTGGTGACGAAGCAGATGAACTCAGAAGACGCGGCGGTGACGGCGGCGAATTTGGTGCTACGACCGGAAGACCAAGACGTATGGGCTGGTTCGACTGTGTAGCAAGTAAATACGGATGCAGATTGCAAGGTACGACCGATGTTGCCTTTACCGTATTAGATGTTTTAGGATATTTAGATGAGATCCCAGTCTGCGTAGGTTATGAGATCAATGGCGAAGTGACAACCGATTTCCCGACCACAGGAAAACTTGAGATCGCAAAACCGGTATTAAAAACACTTCCGGGCTGGAAAACAGACATTCGTGGTATCAAGAACTATGAAGAACTTCCAGAGAACTGTAGAAATTACATTGAGTTTGTAGAAGAACAGATCGGCTATCCGATCACTATGGTATCGAATGGTCCGGGAAGAAATGATATTATCTATCGTGAGTCAAAATTAAGTAAATAGTTACAATAAATGTATTTTATCATGAGCAGCCTTTTTTTATATCAATAAAAAGAGGCTGCTTGGTTACTGTTCAGACGCAAGCTTGACACTGCGCTGTCAAGCTATGCGCTATAGTGTTAATGATTGTGTGATTACAGCCCCTGACTCGTAGAGGCATTTTAAATGGGCTGTAATTGTTGCTGGTCACTCTGTTAGGTGTGGACAGTAACAGGTTGTTTGTCATGATACTGTAAAGCATAACTTTAATTCTTGTAATCTGTACCAAATGCTGGTATAATTGTTTTAGTAAAACAAAGTAAAAAAATAAATCTATCTGCAGATATAGAGAACAGAGTAATGGAGAAAGAATAGGATGGCAACATTAAAAGAACTTGCACAGGCAACAGGATATTCGATAGCAACGATTTCAAGGGTATTAAATAACGATAAGACGTTAAATGTAACGGATAATACCAGAAAGATGATACTTGAAGAAGCATTCCGGATGAATTATGTCAGCAAACATGCAACGAACAGAAAAAATAACAAAGAGCATTATAAGATTGGTATTGTGGAGATGGAGAATCTTCAGATGCAGTTATCGGATACATATTATCTGTATCTTAGAAATGAGATTGAAAACTGCTGTTTTGATAAAGAAATCGAAACGGTGATGCTGCAGTATGATATGGAGAATGGGATTTATAAAAGTGCTGTTCCAAAGACATTAGATGCGGTGATTGCGATCGGACAGTTTTCCGAGGATCAGATCAATGCGATGGAGGCATGTACATCAAAGATCATATTTGTCGATTCTTCACCATGTCCGGAACGGTTCTGTTCCGTAGTACCGGATTTTGAGATCGGTATCCAGCAGGGGATTGATTACTTGATCAATGCAGGACACCGTGTGATTGCATTCGTAGGACCGGAATATTCGATGGATTCGGTTAGCAGAAGAGCATTAGAACTCCGACGCAAAATTTTTAAAGAGCAGATGAAACACCGTATGGAAAAAGGGGTCAAAGGTCTGCTCATTGATATTGCATGGCGGGAAACAGATGTGGCAGGCAAGATCACAGATTATTTAAAGGCACTTTCCACAGAAAGTCCCAGACCAACAGCGTTTTTTGCATTTAATGAGTCTACGGCAATGGGAATCTTGCAGGCACTCACGATGCAGAATTATCAGGTGCCGGAAGATTTCAGTCTTTTAAGTTATAATGACAGTGTGTTAGCTTCCATGACACAGCCACAGCTTTCGAGCATCCGCATACATATGAAAGAAATGGCACAGATGGCAGTCGAGATCATAGAAAAAAACATGGATGAACGGGAAATCCTTCCATACCGCATATCTGTACCATCGACTTTGGTCATCCGTGACAGTGTAAAGAAAATATAGATGAAAAGGGATTCGTCAAAATATACAAAAAACAAATGAAAAACAGGGAACAGACAGCGTGGTTCGTCCCCTGTTTTTTTCTATTTTTCACAAAAAGAGATATTTTGGGCGGTTCTGGTAAAATCATAATTGATATTTTACTAAAAACTAGGTAAAATAAGAATAGAACGGTACAATGGTACTGATATTTAGTTGAGGAGGACAATGTATGGTGAAGAAAGAGCGTTTGAAACAAATACTGACAGGGGTGTTAGCGGGAAGTATGATACTTACTTCGGCAGGACCAGTTCAGATGGTATCTGCGGCAGAAATTTCACAGATTGCAGGAGAAGTATCTGTCAATCCGAATCTGCATTATCAGACATTAGATGGCTGGGGAACATCATTATGCTGGTGGGGAAATGTGATCGGTTCATGGGGCGATAAGGATTTTAATGGAAATGGCATACCGGATCGTGAAGAGATCGCAGAACTCGCTTTTTCACCGGAATATCTGAATTTAAACATTGTACGTTACAATGTGGGCGGCGGTGATAAAGAAAATACCTCGATGAAGCGTGTGGAAGGTATTGTTCCGGGCTGGACTGTGGATATGACAGGTAGATCAGACGGCACCGGTACATTTGATGCAGAAAGTTTTTATGCAAAAGAAACAGAAGATATGAATGATGCCGGACAGCTCTGGATGTTAGAGCAGGCAAATAAATACAGAAAAGAAGCAGCAGAAAAAAATGATACGGAAAATGACATCATCAATGAAGTATTTTCCAACTCACCGCCATATTATATGACAAAATCAGGAAGTTCTACCGGAGGTGTGAATGCAGTATCGAACTTAAAGGAAGACTGCTATGATGATTTTGCAACGTATATGGCAAGGGCTGCAAAATGGGTAGACAATGACCTTAAGAAAAAATATGGTGTCGGAGTCAGCTTTATCGAGCCGATGAACGAACCGGATACCAACTACTGGGCAAATGGAAGTACAAAGCAGGAAGGATGTACATTTGATCCGGGTGCAGAAATGTCCAATATGTTAGTGGAAATGCAGAAAGCATTAGTGACAGAGGGATTAGACGAGAATATCAAGATCCAGAGTACAGATGAAACAGCACTGTCAAATGCGATCAATTCTTTTAACAAGTTAAGCACAAAAGCGAAAAATACAATGGATACCATTGGTGCCCATACATACAGTGGAAGTGATTCCGAACGTCATACACTGCGGAAACTGGCAGCTTCTTATGACAAGGGACTCTGGATGTCAGAGGTTACAAAAGGAAAAGATAAAAATGGTCACGACCATGATTCCATCGTCAATGCAAATGTGCAGGGACAAAGTGAAGGCATCATGGCTGACTTAAAATATATGCAGCCGACAGCATGGGTGGCATGGTTAGTGGCCGACAGTGAATATGAATGTCTGCAGGTCAACGGAAACTGGGGACTGATCCATACTGTTTTTGAATCTGATGGACCGGTCGTTGGTTATCATACCAACCTGATCGATGGCAACGGTAATTTAAAGACAGAAGTTCCGGGAGAAGGATACTGGGCAGTTACCAAACAGCTTTATGCGATGATGCAGTACAGCAAGTATTTAAAAGCCGGTTATACCATGATCGATATTGGTGATGATAACATGTGTGCAGCACTCTCACCAGATGGAAAAGAGTTAGTGATCGTTGCACAGAACTTTGGTTCTGACCGTACAACGACAGTAGATCTTGGCAAGTTTGATAAACGTGGCACAGCTGTATGTTACCGGACTTCGCAGAAAGAGAACTGCGAAGAAGTATCCACACAGGATGTTTCCGGTGGAATTTTAAATGTGACACTTCCGGAATATTCCGTATCTACTTATGTGATCGATGTAGAAACAGATATGGATAACTACATGAAAACAGTAGAAGCAGACATTGCAACACCGTCAGAAGCAGATGTTACCGTATCTGACCTGAATAAATTTACTTATACAGGTACATGGAAAAACCAGAGTACAACAGAAGAAGGTGCAGAAGTATCCTTTAAGTTTGAAGGAAACAGAGCTGTCATTTATGGTACAAAATCATCAGCAGGAGCAAATGTGCTTGTATCTGTAGATGATGGAGAAGCAAAAGAAGTAAGTTTAGCTGCAGAAACAACTAATACAAAAGCAATCATCTGTGATACCGGAAATCTTACAGATGGAGAGCATACAGTGAAGATCAGGATAGCATCAGGAGAAGCAGGAAAGACACTTGCCTTAAGTTCTGCAAATATTGTCTATGGTGAACTGACAGCAGAAAGCGGTACAACAGTCCGCAAGATCATACCATTTAATGAAGCAATGGTTGTATATTTTGATGAAGTCATGGGAGCTTCTGAATATACCGTATCTTATGGCACAGACAAAGACCACTTAGACCATAGTGTAAAGGCATCCGGTGGTAAGGCAACGATCAAAGGCGTAGCAAATGATACCACATACTATTTACAGGTGACAGATGATTTGGGAGGAAAATCTGCAGTTGTATCTGGTATGGCAGGTGTACAGGATGAAAATGTATTGTATTTTGTCAATGTGGGAACACAGAGTCTTAGTACGACAGCATCGGATGAAGTTTTTGGTGCTTACAACAGTATTTTAGATCAGGCATATGGGGAAGATGATATCACAGGTAAGAACTGGGGATATATCGGAACGACAAATGAAGCAGCATATTCTGATGGTGACCGTTGGACGAGTATCCGTTATTCGAAAAATATGAAACCGTTAGAATATCAGTTTGATGTTCCGGCAGGTACTTATAATGTAACGATCGCCATGTTAGATCCATGGAAGAATGGTTCAAGAAAGACAGATATTCTGATCAATGGAGAAACAAAAGCAACCGGCATCATTCCAACTGTAAAAACAAAACGTGTTTACCAGACAACTTTAGCAGAAGATGGAACTTTAAGTGTAACTGCACAACCGTCTTCCGGAAATACATCACAGGATGCGATCATCAGTTATATCAAGATCACAAAACAGAATGATAATGAAGTATCCGAGGCAGCACCGGATACGATCTGTACAGTACGCGGCATCGTACCAAAACTGCCGAAAACCGTAAAGGCAACTACAGCCGCAGGAACAACGATCAATGCAGCCGTAACATGGGAAGATACAGATGCATCGGCATTTGATGTAGAAGAAGGCAGCAGTGTTACGATCGCAGGTGTGATTACAGGAAGTGATACGAAAGTAGAGCAGGAAGTGAAGATCATGCCGACAAATATGCAGTATTTTATTGACTGTAACTGGACAGATTCTACAACATACAAAGCATATAACGATGCAGCAGGTCTGTTAAATGACAGTGCAGATAAAGCATATACCAACGGAAGCTGGGGCTATGTAGAGAGTTATGGCAATTATGATGGTAATACATCAGATACCGCAGGATGGTATGCAGGTGATGATCAGAGCATCCGGTACAAACTGCCATTTAGTGAAGCAGGAACCTATGAAGTGACATTTGGATTCTATGACTGGTGGTATTATAAAGAACGTCCGGTAGCATTAAAAGCATATCAGAATAATTCAGAAATTGCAGACTGGGGAACATTTACGATCAACCAGAAGAAGATGCAGACGACGGAAGAACTGACGGTAGATAAAGCGGGTGAAGTGATGATCTCCGTAGAACGGGGAAATGCAGATGCTCCGGTATTAAGCTGGCTGATGATCACAAAGAAATTAGATAATACGGCATTAAAGAATCTGTTAGCACAGGCAGCTTCAATCGACCGCACAGCCTATACTGCAGAACAGTTAGCAGCCATTGACGCAGCGATCGATCAGGCAAAAGCACAGTTGATGAGATCATCTTCAACACAAAGCAGTATAGATCAGGCAGCAGAAATATTGGCAAAAGCGGTCAATAAGGAGTCCCAGAAACCATCTGATCCATCCGATAATCCGACAGATAAGCCATCCGATAAGCCATCCGATAACCCATCCGGTGGTTCATCAGACAATCCTGCACAGGATCCGTCAGGTGATCCTTCTAAGAATCCGGCAACACCGTCAGGTTCTGATACACAGAACCCGTCGGATACCGTTACAGAAGAAACACAGATCACATTAAATGCAAAGAAGATCACAATGGGTGTCAAGGAAAAAATGACCTTGAAAGCAACTGTAACCGGAAATGGAAAAGGTCAGGCAGTTACATGGAAATCCAGTAAAAAGAGTGTAGCAGCTGTATCTTCCGCAGGAAAGATCACCGCAAAGAAAAAAGGAACGACTACGATCACAGCAACTGTAGACGGAAAGAGTATCTCTGTAAAAGTGACTGTAAAGGCAGCTCCGAAGAGAATCAAAGTCAAAAAGAATGTCAGCATCAAAAAAGGTCATACTTATCAGATCAAAGTTACACTTCCGAAAAAGACAGCAAGTTATCAGTTTACTTACAAATCAAGTAAAAAGAGTGTAGCAGCCGTTTCCGCAGATGGAAAGATCACCGCAAAGAAAAAAGGAAAAGCAACGATCACGATCAAAGCATTTAACGGTAAAAAAGCAACAATGAAAGTCAAAGTAAAATAATATGATAGAAACAGACAGTCTGCAGCAGGTGTTTTAGATATCGGTGTCTAAGACAAAAAGCAAAGCAGACTGTCTGTTTTTGGATTTCAGGCTAAGAATGGTGAAACAGGAGCAAACTAATTATTGAAAAAATGATATATTTGTTCTATAATCTAATAGATATTGCGATTGCATGAAAAGAATGGAGGAATACGCATGGCAGCATTTTTTGCAAGTTTTGGAACTTATGTTATTAAATTGATATTTTTTGCAATTGTGGCAGTAGCCGGGATTTTTGTCGGAAAAAAGCTGCGTGACCGTAAAGATGCAAAAACAGCATCAGAAGAATCTGATGCAAAGATAAAAGAGTAAATCATAGATTTTGGAGGAATTTGTTGTGAAACAGAAGTATGGAGTCAATGAACTGCGCCGGATGTATCTGGAGTTTTTTGAAAGCAAAGACCATCTTGCAATGAAAAGTTTTTCTTTGGTACCACATAACGATAACAGCCTGTTGCTGATCAATGCAGGTATGGCACCATTGAAACCTTATTTTACAGGACAGGAGATACCGCCAAGACGGCGTGTGACCACCTGTCAGAAATGTATCCGTACAGGAGATATTGAAAATGTCGGAAAGACAGCAAGACATCTGACATTTTTTGAAATGCTCGGTAACTTTTCGTTCGGAGATTATTTTAAACATGAAGCCATTGCATGGTCATGGGAATTTTTAACCAAAGTATTAGGCTTAGAAGAAGACCGTTTGTACCCATCGATCTACGGAGAAGATGAAGAAGCATTTGAGATCTGGAATAAAGAGATCGGTGTTCCGGAAGACAGGATCACAAGATTCTACAGAGATCCGGAAACCGGAGAATGTGATAACTTCTGGGAGCATGGTGCAGGACCTTGTGGACCATGTTCTGAAATTTATTATGACAGAGGGGAAAAATACGGCTGTGGCAAACCGGATTGTAAAGTAGGATGTGACTGTGACCGGTTTATGGAAGTATGGAATAACGTATTTACCCAGTTTAATGGTGATGGCAAAGGCGGTTATGAAGAATTAGACCAGAAGAATATTGATACAGGTATGGGATTAGAGCGTTTAGCGGTGGTTATGCAGGATGTGGATTCTGTATTTGACATTGACACCATGAAAGCAATCCGCGATAAAGTCTGTGAAATGTCAGGCAAGACTTATCAGACAGATGCGATCGATGATATTTCCATCCGTCTGATCACAGATCATATCCGTTCTTCAACATTCATGGTATCTGACGGTATCATGCCAAGTAATGAAGGCAGAGGATATGTACTTAGAAGGCTGATCCGCCGTGCTGCAAGACATGGCAGAATGCTCGGTATTGATGGACTTTTCCTTGCAAAATTAAGCGAAACGGTTATCAATGAAAGTAAAGACGGATACCCGGAATTAGACGAGAAAAAAGATTTTATTTTCCGTGTACTGACACAGGAAGAAGAAAAATTCAATAAGACGATCGATCAGGGACTTAGTATCTTAGCAGATATGCAGGCTGAAATGGAGAAGAACAACCAAAAAGTCCTTTCCGGTGAAGATGCGTTCAAATTATATGACACATATGGATTCCCGGTTGATCTGACACAGGAAATTTTAGAAGAAAAAGGATTCTCCATTGATGAAGACGGATTTAAGGCAGCAATGGAAGAACAGAGAACAAAAGCCCGTAACGCAAGAAAAGTAACAAACTATATGGGTGCAGATGTAACGGTATATGAGTCCATTGATCCAGGTATCACAACAGAATTTGTAGGATATGATCATCTCGTACATTCTTCAAAAGTGACAGTTATGACAACAGAAACCGAGATTACAGAAGCACTTTCCGATGGAGAGATCGGTACGATCTTTGTAGAAGAAACACCATTTTATGCTACGATGGGTGGTCAGAATGCAGATACCGGCTGGATTCGTACAGATAATTTTGAATTTGTTGTAGAAGATACCGTTAAGATGTTAGGCGGCAAAGTCGGACATATCGGTAAAGTAACAAAGGGTATGGTAAAGACCGGTGATACAGTAGAACTTACAGTAGATGCACCAAAACGTCAGGCAATTGCAAAGAACCACAGTGCAACACATCTGTTGCAGAAAGCACTTCGTGAAGTATTAGGAACACATGTAGAGCAGGCAGGTTCCGATGTAAATGCAGACCGTCTTCGTTTTGACTTTTCACACTTCTCAGCAATGACAAAAGAGGAGATCGAGAAAGTAGAAGCGATTGTAAATGAAAAGATCGCAGAAGCCATTCCGGTCGTTACTGAGATCATGACATTAGAAGAAGCAAAAAAGACAGGAGCAATGGCACTGTTTGGTGAAAAATACGGTGACAGCGTGCGTGTTGTCCGTATGGGTGATTTCTCAACAGAACTTTGTGGTGGTACACATGTAAGCAATACATCAGCGATCGCAGCATTTAAGATCGTATCTGAATCCGGAGTTGCAGCAGGAATCAGAAGAATTGAAGCACTGACATCAGATGCAGTATTTGCATATTATGATAAGATCGAGGAATCTTTAGAAAAAGCAGCAGCTTTACTTAAGACAAGCCCATCGGAAGTGATCGATAAGATCGGACATCTTCTTGCAGAAGTAAAAACATTACAGAGCGAGAATGAATCTTTAAAGAGCAAGGCAGCCAAAGAAGCATTAGGCGATGTTATGGATCAGGTAACAGAGATCAAAGGAGTAAAAGTCCTTGCAGCAAGAGCAGATGGCGTGGATATGAACGGACTTCGTGAATTAGGAGATCAGTTAAAAGAAAAATTAGGCGAAGGTGTGATCGTGTTAGCATCTGAAAATGAAGGCAAAGTTAATCTGATCGCTATGGCAACAGACACAGCAATGAAACAGGGAGCACATGCCGGAAACCTGATCAAGAGCATTGCAGCTAAAGTTGGCGGCGGCGGTGGTGGTCGTCCGAATATGGCACAGGCTGGTGGAAAAAATCCGGCTGGTATCGCAGATGCCATTGCAGAAGTAAAAACTGTGATCGAGAGCCAGTTAGCTTAAAGATTTTAGTATGATTTGTAGCTTATTTCCCATACATTCGCAATCTCGTACTTCGTGCTTCAAAGCTTGCTTTGCAAGCGGATTGCTCATTCATGGGAAATTACTGCTTCGCAGTATCATGTAAAACATTACTTTTGCCTCTTACGTGCAAGCACGACGAGTCAGAAGCAATGTTTTGCATTAGCTGCAAATCGTAATATTTTTTTAAAAAAGTGGTTGACGAACGGAAAAATTATGCTATAATATTTGTTAGTGCAATAAAATATTACCCAAACAGTTGAATATGCACAATACGCAACTGGAGGGAGGTTAGGTGTGAGACTATGTCGAATGTAATCGTAAAAGAGAATGAGACTTTAGATAGCGCTTTACGCAGATTCAAGAGAAACTGTGCAAAAGCTGGTATCCAGCAGGAGATTCGTAAGAGAGAACATTACGAAAAACCAAGCGTAAGACGTAAGAAAAAGTCCGAAGCAGCAAGAAAACGTAAATATAACTAATATGCACGTTTAAGTGAACAGTGTATAAACAGCCTTAGGTAGTTTTTAGGATTATCTAAGGCTGTTTTTTTATATACAACAGGTAATTATTCAGAACTCCTTAGAATCATAAAAATGGCTGCTACATGCTTGCATGTAAGTAGCCATTTTTATGATTCATAAGGTGGCTCGAATAGAGCCACCGCCGCATATATGAGCAAAATAGCTGCAAGGCAGCGGTAAAGCATGATTTATCATGCGGTTTTGCGAATGTATGAGAGGAGTTCTGAATAGCTGCGATATAAAAAATCAGACATATTTCATGGACTGGTTCATATACTAGACTAGGAGTTGATTCAATGAAGCAAAAACAGGAGATCATACATATCATGCCAGTCAGACTAAGGATGAAGCTGGAACAGATCCTAAGAGAACAGGAAGATCTTGAAGAAATCCGTATCCGTATCGGACAACCTGTAGAATTATGTTGTCAGAATAAAGAGATCTGGTTAAAAGAATGTATCACAGAAGAAGATCTTGAAGAAATGCTGACTTTTATCAGCAAATATTCCATCTATGCATATGAAGAAGAAATACGGCAGGGATATCTGACGATCGAGGGAGGAAACCGGATCGGTTTTGCAGGACAGGTACGTATGAAAGACGGACAGGTTTTACGAATGACCAATATCCGCTTTTTGAATATCAGGATCGCAAATGAAAAAAAGGGCTGTGCCGTGGATCTATTGCCATGGATCTATCAAGGAGGAGAAATAGTAAATACATTACTGATCTCACCGCCCGGTATCGGGAAAACAACTTATTTAAGGGACTGCATACGCCTGATTTCAGACGGGGTAGCGGGACGGACAGCAAAAAAAGTCTGTATTATCGATGAACGATCGGAAATCGCCGCCTGTCATCTTGGCGTGCCGCAGAATGATGTCGGAAAGCGTACCGATGTGATCGATGGCTGTTTAAAAAGAGAAGGAATGCGTATGGCATTGCGGAGCATGTCACCGGATATCATCGCAGTCGATGAACTTGGTGGAAGGGAAGATGGCAGGGCAGTCGAGGAGATGATCCTCTGTGGCTGTAAGATCCTTGGAACAATGCATGGAGAAAGCATCCGGCAGGTCATACAGACAGCCGGAATGGAAGAACTCTATCAGAAAAAGCTGTTTGAACGTTATATTTTTTTAAGAAAGACGAAAGATGGAAAAAGAGCCTGTGAAATCTATGATAAAGAGTGTGACAGGCTATGTTAAAGGCAGCAGGGATGTTCTTTATCATGCTAGGGGCAGCGGGACTAGGCGGGTATCTGCGCAGCTGTCTAAGGGGAAGATTAGAGCAGTTAGTGGAGTGTCGGGAACTTTTTGCAGAAATGGATGCACTACGGGAATATGTAAGACTGCCGTATGAACAGCTTTTAAGAAGGACTGCAAAAGGCAGAAACAGCATCTTTGCAGAAATCTGTAACGAAGTAGCAGATGAAATGGAAAAAAACGAAAACGTAGATGTGAAAGGATTGTGGCAGGACTCTTTTTTAAAACGAAAACAACTTTTGTATTTAAAGGAAGAAGAAATCGAAATCCTCTCAGCATTGGCAAAAAGCCTGATGTTAGAAGGCAATCATGCAAAAGTGGCAGAAATGTATTTTTTGCAGTTAGAAGATAAGATCGTACAGGCAATGGAAGAAAAAAAGGAAAAACAGAAACTATATGGGAGTGTTAGTGTTCTTTTAGGGCTGTTTCTGGTGATATTACTGCTCTAAGGTAGAACGGTTACTGTGAAGGAGATTTATGAGTGTAAATTTAATCTTTAAAATAGCTGCGGTAGGGATCTTGGTTACCGTTTTAAGTCAGGTATTAAAGCACAGCGGGCGGGACGAACACGCATTTTTGACAAGCCTTGCAGGGCTCATCATCGTATTGTTCTGGATTGTTCCCTATATCTATGATCTGTTTGAAACAATGCAGAAACTGTTTGCTTTATAGGGGGGAAGATGTATGGATATCTTAAAAATCGGTATATTGGGGATCATGGCAGTCTTATTAGCGCTGATGTTAAAAAAATATCATGTCGAATACAGTAGTTATATCAGTATTGCCGTCTGCATCTGCATTTTTACGTTTGCAGCAGTAAGATTAGAACTTCTGATTGGTTATGCAAAAAAGATGCAGACACTTCTTCATGTGAATGATACTTATATGTCGATGATCTTAAAAATGATAGGGATCACCTATGTGACAGAATTTGCAGCAAATATCTGTAAGGACAGCGGTTACCAGACAATCGCTGGGCAGATCGAATTATTTGCCAAATTATCCATTCTGCTGATCGGAATGCCGGTGATCTTAGCCTGTATGGAATCCATAGGAGAATTGTTATGAAGCACTTTCTGATGGGCTGTATGATTATCTGTATCCTCTGTATGCAGACAGGCAGTATCAAAGCGGCAACGGCAGATGACGTGATCGATGAATTAGATATTTCGGAACTAAACCGTTTTTTAGAGGATAGGGAAGAAATGCCGGTCACATTTGAAGACGTACTGCGTGCACTTGTAGATACAAAGGAGATCCCCTATGAAAAATTAGGAGATTATATCAAAGACAGGATCTGTATGCAGTTTCAGGAAAATAAGGCACTGATCTTAAAACTGTTAATCATCTCGGTTGCATTTTCCCTGTTAAAAAATTATGCAAAAGAATTTTCCTGTTCCTATGTTTCGGAGATCTGCTTCTTTTTGTGCTACTGTTTTATGATGATTTTACTGCTGCAGTCATTTTCGGTAATGAATGAAACAGTATTAAAAACGACAGATGACATGGTCGCATTTATGAAGGTGCTCATTCCTGTTTACTGTGGGGCAATTTCCTTTACTTTAAATTTTAACGCTTCTGCGGCTACCTACAGCATTATTTTTGCAGCGATTTATCTGGTCGAATGGATGATGCGGTATCTGTTAGTACCATTTGTAAAAATCTATGTGATCCTTGAATTTTTAAATCATCTGATGGAAGAAGAACGGTTTAAAAGACTTGCAGAACTGATCGCATCTGCAGTAAAAGTGTTGTTAAAAATTGCCGTTTCTTTTGTCCTTGGCATGAATATCATTCAGGGTATGATCGCACCGGCAATGGATAAATTAGCAGAAAATACGATCACAAAGACGATGCAGATGATACCGGGGATCGGAAATGTAATGAGTGGAATGGGACAGATATTTTTAACTTCCGGTCTGATGATAAAAAACTGTTTAGGAGCGACTGCATTAGTGATCCTTGTGATCTTATGTGCGGTTCCGTTTCTGAAAATGGCAGTACTCGCAGTTTTATATAAGTTTTTAGCGGCAGTCTTAGAACCGATCGCAGACAAGCGGCTGTCCGGTGGAATGAACGGAATTGCAAATGGCGGTATGTTATATCTGAAGATCATAAGTACCTGTCTGATGATGTTCTTTTTGTCGATCGCATTGAGCAGTGCGGCAACAGGGTTAGGAGGATAAGCATGGCTGGGGTAGTGGAATGGGTAAAAAGTTACAGTCTGGTATTTTTATTTATGACGGTGCTGACAACGGCTGTGGCAAAGAAAGAATATCGGAAATACATACAGATCTTTGTAGAGATCATACTTGTGCTGACACTGCTTGATCCGTTGTTAGAACTTACCGGAAGGTCAGAAGATCTGTTTGAAAAAATATCCTATGACAGTTTTTTTCAGGGGTTAGAAGAAATGAAAAAAGATCAGGCAAAAATGGATTTTATGGATAAGGAGGCGTATATCTCTTATTATGAGAAAGCGTTAAAAGAAGATGTGGCACTGTTAGCAGAATCTATGGGGTATGTGGTCACAGATGCATCTGTCAGTTTAAATGAGGCATACGAAGTGGAAAAAATAGAAGTATCCGTAGCAAAAGCACAGGTGGAAACCGTGATCATCGGTTCTGTGGAAGAACAGCCGCAGAAAGCAGAAATAACCGCATTGAAAGAACGGATCAGGGATTATTATCGGGTAGAGGAAGATAAGATCATTGTCAGGGATTAGGAGGAAGATGTGAAAATCAGAGATTTTTTTAAGGATAAAGCATGGAAGAAATGGGATAAGAGCCAGTGGATGATCCTGCTTCTTACCGGAGTTTTACTGATGATCCTTGCAATACCGACAGGTGACCGGAAAAAAGAGGAAAAGCCGGTAGACAGCACAACAGAGCAGGGGGGAGAGAGTACGGTAACAAAAGAAGACTATACGAGGGAACTAGAAGACAGGTTAGCAGCAGTTCTATCAAGGGTGGAAGGGGCAGGAAAGGTAGAGGTGATGATCACATTAGAAGATTTAGGGGAAAGTGTGGTGGAGAAAGATGCGGTGCAGGAAAATACAGATATGACAGAACAGGATGATACAGGCGGGATAAGAAGCCAGACGAGTACGAAGCAGGAAGAAACATCGGTATATACAGAGGAAGAAAGCGGAAAAGTGCCATTTGTGGGGAAAGAGCGGACGCCAAAGATAGCAGGAATCTTAGTGGTTGCACAGGGAGGGGCATCCACAGAGGTAAAGCAGAATATTTCTGAAGCAGTAATGGCATTATTCCAGATTGATGTGAATAGAATAAAAGTAGTTAAGATGAATATTCAGGAGGAAGAATATTGAAAAGATCATTGAAGAAAAATCAGATTATCATTACAGCGTTGGCACTTATGATTGCTGTTGCCGGTTATGTCAGCTATACAAGAAATAATTTAGATAGCACAGCCGCAGAAGAAGCGAGTGCCGATATTTCAAAGGATTCTTTTGAAATTTCGGATGATGCGATCATGGAAGGGGACATTTTTACAGATACAGATGATGGGAGTTTAGATGTTGCAATGTCAACAGAAACAACAGGAGAAGATGTTGCAATGAATGAGGAAAGCGTCACGACAGATGCCACACAGACAGCAGAAACCGGCAGTGATGTCAATCCGGGAGAAGCAGTACTTACAAGTTCTACGATCAGCAATGTAGATTTTGCGGCAGAAATGAAATTAGCAAGAGAACAGGTGCGTGCAAAAAATAAAGAAACACTTCTTGGGATCGTCAACAGTACAACACTTACAGATGAACAGAAGCAGGCAGCCGTTGATGAAATGATCTCTCTGACAGATACTGCAGAACGTGAAGCGGCAGCTGAAATGCTGTTAGAAGCAAAAGGATTTACCGATGTTGTTGTCAGCATTACGGATAATGCGGTTGATGTTGTACTTGATATGGGAGATGTAACAGATGCAAAGCGGGCACAGATCGAGGATATTGTAAAACGCAAGACGAATATCAGTGCAGAAAATATCATTATCACTCCGATCGAAACGGCAGCCGGTGCAGAGAGTGAAAACACAGAAGAAAATTCTACAGAGCAGGACAGCACACAGACGCAGAACCAGACAGAACAATAACTTTTGCAGGCTATACAAAACTCAAGTATTCCTATCGTTGACAACCTACTTCAGATATGCTAATCTTAGGTATGTGGCAGCAAGGTCACAAGCAGTATATAGTTATGTTTTAGGAGGAAGTAGTTATGCAGCAGGGTACAGTAAAATGGTTTAACGCAAAAAAAGGTTATGGATTCCTTTCAGATGCAGAAGGAAATGACGTATTTGTTCATTTTTCCGCATTACAGATGGATGGATTCAAAGAGCTCAAAGATGGCGAAAAAGTTGAGTTTGAAGTAGTAGACGGAGAAAAAGGACCTCAGGCAGCAAATGTTATTCGTTTAGGAGAATAGGTCTTTTTGGATCCTATTACATAAAGCATTGATATATAGGAAAGAATAACCATAAAAGAGGGTGTTTTCAACACCCTCTTTTATATGATAAATGATCGCTGTAAAAAGTACAGGCAGTTACAATAAATGGAGGAATTGAATTTGAAACCAGAATTATTAAAGGCATATGATGTTGTACAGGAAAAAGATCTGACAGATATGCAGTCAAAAGGGTATTTACTGCGACATAAGAAAAGCGGTGCAAGGATAGCTGTTGTATCAAATGATGATGATAACAAGGTATTCTACGTTGGATTTCGGACACCGCCGACAGACAGCACAGGAGTAGCACATATTGTAGAGCATACTGTTTTGTGCGGCTCGGATAAGTTTCCGGCAAAAGATCCGTTTGTTGAATTAGTCAAAGGTTCTTTAAATACATTTTTAAATGCCATGACCTATCCGGATAAGACAGTTTATCCTGTTGCAAGCTGTAATGAGAAAGATTTTCAAAATCTGATGGACGTCTATATGGACGCTGTACTGCACCCGAATATTTATAAAAAAGAAGAAATCTTTAAGCAGGAAGGCTGGCACTATGAATTAGAGGATAAAGATGCACCGATCACATTAAATGGTGTTGTCTATAATGAAATGAAAGGTGCATTTTCTTCACCGGAAGGCGTGCTTGACCGGGAAATCTTAAATTCTCTTTTCCCGGATACGACATATGGAAACGAATCTGGTGGAGATCCAAAATATATTCCTGATTTAACATATGAAGATTATCTTGATTTCCATAGAAAATATTATCATCCATGTAATTCCTATATCTATTTGTACGGAGATATGGATATCGAAGAAAAGTTAGAGTGGTTAGATAAAGAATATCTGTGTCATTATGACGAGATTGAAATTGATTCGGCTATAAAAGAGCAGTCACCATTTCAAGAAGTGCATAAGATTTATAAAAAATATCCGGTTGCAAGCAATGATCCGTTAGAAGATAACTCCTATCTTTCTTATAATATGGTCATCGGTACAAGCTTGGATAAGAAATTATATCAGGCATTTGAAATTTTAGATTATGCATTATTGAGTGCACCGGGAGCACCGTTAAAGAAAGCACTGATCAATGCGAAGATTGGAAAAGATATCATGGGTTCCTATGATAATGGAACATATCAGCCGGTTTTTTCCATTATCGCAAAGAATGCAAACCGTGCAGATGAAGAACGTTTCGTGCAGACGATCCAGAGCGTTTTAAAAGAGCAGGCAGAAGGCGGGCTGAATAAGAAAGCATTGGCAGCGGCGATCAACAATGCTGAATTTAAGTATCGGGAGTCCGATTTTGGTTCATATCCCAAGGGACTCATCTATGGACTACAGATCTTAGACAGCTGGCTGTATGATGATACACTTCCATTTATGCATATGGAATCCTTAGAAACATTTCAGTTTTTACGTGAACAGGTAGAAACAGATTATTTTGAAAAACTGATTTTAGATTATATGATCCACAATGACCATGTATCCATGGTAACGATCGAACCGGAACGTGGATTGAATGCGAAGAATGAAGAAGAATTAGCAAATCAGTTACAGGCATATAAAGAGAGCCTGAGTGATGCAAAGATAGAAAATCTGATTGCAGAAACTGCACATTTAAAACAGTATCAGGAAGAACCGTCACCAAGAGAAGATATAGAAAAGATCCCGATGTTAAAACGTTCGGATATGAAAAAGACAGCAGCACCGTTACAGCTTGAAAAGTCAGATGTAAATGGAACAGATCTCTTATTTTCAGAGATGTTTTCCAATGGCATTATCTATCTGACACTGCTATTCGATATCCGAAATGTTACTGAGAAACAGTTACCGTACCTTGGAATTTTAAAAGCAGTATTAGGATATATTGATACAAAGCATTACGCATATGATGATCTGGCAAATGAGATCAATTTAGAAACAGGCGGTATGGCATCTTCTATCTCCACATATGCACACAGTAAAGAAGATACTTACGAGGCAAAATTTGAGGTCCGCACAAAAGTTTTATATGATAAGCTTCCAAAAGCAATGAAATTGTTTGAGGAGATCCTGCTTCATTCAGAAGTAGACGATGAAAAGCGGTTAAAAGAGATTTTATCAGAAGTCAGATCAAGACTGCAGATGAGTCTTGCATCTGCCGGAAATTCGGTATCTGCAATTCGTGCAATGTCCTATTTCTCAGAAACTGCCCGTTATAACGATCTTACAATGGGGATAGATTTCTATCATGTGGTAGCAGAATATGAAGAACATTTTGAGGAAAAGAAAGCAGAATTAGTAGAACATTTACAGACATTGATCCGAGAGATCTTTACAAGAGAAGGAATGATCGTGTCTGTGACCTGTGATAAAGATGGAATGAAAGCTGTAAAAAAGGCAGTTGCTTCTTTTAAAGAGAAACTTCCGAAAAAAGAGAGCGAAGGTCAGAAGGCAGCCATCTCCTGCATCAGCAGAAACGAAGGATTTATGGATGCATCGAAAGTGCAGTATGTATCAAGAGCCGGAAACTTTAAAAAGGCAGGATTTGCTTATACAGGTGCACTTAGGATATTAAAAGTAGTTTTAAGTTATGACTATTTGTGGATAAATGTGCGTGTAAAAGGCGGTGCATATGGCTGCGGCAGTGGTTTTATGCGTAATGGTAATGCATATTTTTCTTCTTACAGGGATCCCAATCTAGAAAAGACAAATGAGGTCTATAACCATATACCGGATTATATAAGAAACTTTACTGCCGATGAACGTGATATGACAAAGTATATCATTGGAACGGTCAGTGAATTAGATACACCACTTAATCCATATGCAAAGGGTATGCGTTCTGTTTCAGCATATTTCTGTGGTATTACAGATGCAGATATCCAGAAAGAACGGGACGAAGTGATCACAGCTTCGGAAAAGGATATTCAGAAACTTGCAGATTTGGTAGAAGCAGTCCTGTCACAAAAACATCTCTGTGTCATTGGCAACGAAGAAAAGATAACTGAACAAAAGTCAATGTTTGAGGAAACCAGACAGCTTTTTTAAACAGGATTTAACAAAAGAAAGGAATATTTCATGGAAAATCAGTTAAAGTCAGGGTTTGTAACGATCATCGGAAGACCGAATGTAGGAAAATCGACGCTGATGAATCATTTGATCGGACAGAAGATCGCAATTACATCGAAAAAGCCACAGACGACAAGAAACCGTATCCAGACAGTCTATACAGATACAGATAAGGGACAGATCGTTTTTTTAGATACACCGGGAATCCATCAGGCAAAAAATAAGCTTGGGGAATATATGGTCAATGTGGCAGAGAGTACATTAAAAGATGTTGATGTGATCCTGTGGTTAGTTGAACCGAGCAATTATATCGGTGCAGGTGAACAGCATATCATCAAACAGTTAGACAAAGCGAATCTGCCGGTCATACTGATCATCAATAAGATTGATACGGTAGAGAAAGAAAAGGTGTTAGAATATATCGATACTTACCGGAAAGTCTATGATTTTGATGAGATCATACCGGTTTCGGCGTTGCGTGGAAATAATTTAGATGATGTGATCGATACGATTTTTAAATATCTTCCTTATGGACCGATGTTCTATGATGAAGATACGGTTACAGACCAGCCGGAACGTCAGATTGTTGCAGAGATCATCCGCGAGAAATCCCTGCACGCCTTAGATGAGGAAGTTCCGCATGGGATCGCAGTTACGGTCGAAAGCATGAAAAAGCGGAAAGGACCGAAAGGTATCATTGATATTGAAGCGACTATCATCTGCGAGAGAGATTCCCACAAAGGCATCATCATTGGCAAAGGTGGTGCCATGCTGAAGAAAATCGGCAGTAATGCCCGATATGAGATCGAGCGTATGTTAGATTCTAAGGTTAATTTAAGGCTTTGGGTAAAAGTGAAGAAAGACTGGCGGGATTCCGATTCGCTGATGAAGAATTTTGGTTACCGGAAGGATGAGATTTAATACCAATTTTTATCTGGTATGTTTCTGTTAAAGAAGGAAATCCTAAGTATGTGTAAAGGCAGTACAAGAAAAATTGATGTACCCGGACAGTGATGTTTGGGACTGTGTGGACAGTAACATAGAAAGATACTTAGGAGATGGCAGCAAATGGTAGACGATACATGGAGAAACTTTGAATTAAGCGGAAAGGTGTCAGATTATCTGGCATACAGACAACGTAGCGGAAAAACAGAGTCAGGCAGTGATGTGGATCATTCAGATGATCGCAGACAAACCGAAAGAGGATTATGCAGTTATGGGACAGAACGTGGTTCTGACAGGAATCGTGCTAAATGTAATGCCGATTGGCGAGTATGACAAGCGGGTTACCATATTGACAAAGGAAAGAGGGAAGATCACAGCATTTGCCAGAGGAGCAAGACGGCCTACCAGCCAGTTATTAGCGGCAACCAGCCCTTTTTCCTTTGGTGAATTTGAATTTTTCGAGGGACGCAGTACATATAATCTTGCAAAAGCCTCTATTTCCGACTATTTCAGGGAGTTATCCAACGATCCGGAAACAGCATGTTATGGATTCTACTTTTTAGAGATCGCAGACTATTATGCACAGGAAAATAATGATGAGAGAGAACTTTTAAAACTATTGTACCAGACGCTTCGGGCACTTGAAAAACCGGCACTGAAAAACCGTCTGGTGCGGAGGATTTATGAACTTCGGGTGCTGCTCATCGAAGGAGAGTATCCGAATCTTTTTTCGTGCCAGAACTGCAATAGAAAAACAGACTTACACTGGTTTTCAGGCAGACAGCATGGAATGCTCTGTGACAACTGCAAGATGGAAACAGATGCCATTTATGTTGATGATTCTACTTTATATACGATGCAGTATATCGTTTCTGCAGAATTAAGAAAATTATATACATTTATGGTTTCAGAGGAAGTGCTAGACCGCTTAGAAATGGTCTTAAACCGTTGTTTTGCGGCACAGACTTCACATCAGTTCCAGTCGTTAGATATCTTAAAAACAATCGCCGGGTGAACAAAAAGTTACGGTTTACACAGTACCCGGACACTTGTTGCTTGGGTACGTAAGAACGTGATTCGGGCATTTGCAGGCTTCTTTTGCGAAGCAAAACTTAAAATAAGCCTGCAACTTGAAATTGTAAGAGGAACATAGTATAATGGCATGGATTGACAAATGTACGGAAGGCAGGAAAATAAAATGAAAAAGATTATATGTGTAGGATTTACAATGATCCTCTGCATGGGATTGTTATCCGGGTGTTCGAAAAAAACAGATGTAGATACGAGTACCGTTTTTATTGAAAAAAAGGGAAAGATCACAAGTGTAGATGTCGAAGCCCTAGATAAAGATTACTATGATGAAGCAGAACTTGAAAGTTATATTACAGATCATGTAAATGACTATACCAGTGAAAATGGCAATACTGTAGAAATGGCTTCTTTTACAGTGACAGATCAGGTAGCAAAGTTACAGATGCAGTATGATTCCTGTGAAGATTATACAGCATTTAACGGTATTGAACTGTATGATGGAACAGTTGTGGAAGCACAGGCTGCCGGATATGATTTTGATACAGACTTTATCAGTGCATCAGATGAAGATACAAAGAAAGTCAGCAAAGACGATGTTTTAGCAGATGATAATAATAAAGTTGTCATCATCAAAGCAAATGTAGACGTAAAAGTAGATGGAACTATTCTTTATGTTTCAAAAGAAAATACAAAAGTGACAGAAAAGAATAAGGTTTCAATTACAGGAGAAGGTTCTGCCGAGGAGGCAGCTCTTACATATATCATATACAAATAGAAACGGAGAGAAGATAAGTATGGAAAAATCAATGGACAAAATTGTTGCACTCGCAAAGGCAAGAGGGTTTGTCTATCCGGGTTCAGAAATTTATGGCGGACTTGCAAATACATGGGATTACGGTAATCTTGGTGTAGAATTAAAGAATAACGTAAAAAAAGCATGGTGGCAGAAATTCGTACAGGAAAATCCTTATAATGTCGGAGTAGACTGTGCAATCTTAATGAATCCGCAGACATGGGTAGCATCCGGTCATTTAGGAGGATTTTCAGACCCGCTTATGGACTGTAAAGAATGTCACGAGCGTTTTCGTGCAGATAAACTGATCGAAGATTTTGCGGATGAGAATGATATTACTTTAGATGGTTCCGTAGATGGATGGACACAGGAGCAGATGGTAGGATTTATCGAAGAACATCAGATTCCATGTCCTACCTGTGGAAAACATAACTTTACAGACATCCGTCAGTTTAACCTGATGTTCAAGACATTTCAGGGTGTTACAGAAGATGCTAAGAATACAGTATATTTAAGACCGGAAACAGCACAGGGTATTTTCGTTAATTTTAAAAACGTACAGAGAACTTCCCGTAAGAAGATCCCATTTGGAATCGGACAGATCGGTAAATCTTTCCGTAACGAGATCACACCGGGTAACTTTACATTCCGTACCAGGGAATTTGAGCAGATGGAATTAGAATTTTTCTGTGAGCCGGGAACAGATATGGAATGGTTCAAATATTGGAGAGGATTCTGTCGTGACTGGTTATTAAGCCTCGGGATCAAAGCTGATGAAATGCGTCTGCGTGACCATTCACCGGAAGAATTATGTTTCTATTCAAAAGGAACGACAGATATCGAGTTCTTATTCCCATTTGGCTGGGGAGAACTCTGGGGAATTGCTGACAGAACCGATTACGACCTGACACAGCATCAGAATACTTCCGGACAGGATATGACATATTTTGATGATGAGAAGAAAGAAAAATATATCCCATACGTTATTGAACCGTCACTTGGAGCAGACCGTGTGGTACTTGCATTCTTATGTGCAGCTTATGATGAGGAGAATATCGGAACAGAGGAAAAACCGGATATGAGAACAGTTCTTCATTTCCATCCGGCATTAGCACCTGTAAAAGTAGGTGTTCTTCCATTATCAAAGAAATTAAATGAAGGTGCAGAAAAAGTATATGCACAGCTTTCTAAGAAATATAACTGTGAATTTGATGACAGAGGAAATATCGGAAAACGTTACAGAAGACAGGATGAGATCGGTACACCATTCTGTGTAACTTATGATTTTGATTCCGAAGAAGACGGTGCAGTTACTGTACGTGATCGTGACACAATGGAACAGGAAAGAATTAAAATTGAAGATTTAGATGCATATTTTGCCGAAAAGTTTGATTTTGAGGTGAAAAAAACAGAAGAGTAGATGAAAAAAATGTTGATTTCATCAAAAAATATGCTACAATAAATATGTGCGCTTAAAGCTAGGCGTACGTCTTGTATCAGGTGGCGATGTATAGGATCTGTACAGGCAGATATATACATATCTATAAAAGCTATTATCTATTTATATTTAGGAGGAAAAGAATATGGCAAACAAATGGGTATACATGTTTAGTGAAGGCGACATGTCCATGCGTAACCTTCTCGGTGGTAAAGGTGCAAACCTTGCTGAGATGACAAGTATTGGTCTTCCAGTACCACAGGGATTCACAATCACAACAGAGGCTTGTACTCAGTATTATGAGGATGGCCGCAAAATCAATGATGAGATCATGGCTCAGGCTATGGAAGGTGTTAAGAAGATGGAAGAGATCAACGGTAAGAAATTCGGTGATCTTCAGAACCCACTTCTTGTATCTGTTCGTTCAGGTGCTCGTGCTTCCATGCCGGGTATGATGGATACAATCTTAAATCTTGGTCTGAATGACGAAGTAGTAGCTGCAATGATCAAAGGAAATCCAGATCCGAAATTCGAACGTTTCGTATATGATTCATACAGACGTTTCATCCAGATGTTCTCTGATGTTGTTATGGAAGTTGGTAAGAAATATTTCGAACAGCTTATCGATGCAATGAAAGAGAAAAAAGGTGTTAAATTTGACGTTGAATTAACAGCAGCAGATTTAAAAGAATTAGCAGAGCAGTTCAAAGCTGAATACAAGAAACAGTTAGGAGAAGATTTCCCATCTGATCCGGTTGAGCAGTTAAAACTTGCTATCGAAGCTGTATTCCGTTCATGGGACAACCCTCGTGCAAACGTTTACCGTCGTGACAACGATATCCCTTATTCTTGGGGAACAGCTGTAAACGTAATGCCTATGGTATTCGGTAACTTAAATGATGAGTCCGGTACAGGTGTTGCATTTACCCGTGATCCGGCTACAGGTGAGAATAAACTGATGGGTGAATTCTTAATCAATGCTCAGGGTGAAGACGTAGTTGCCGGTGTTCGTACACCAATGCCAATCGCTCAGATGGAAAAAGAATTCCCGGAAGCATATGCAGAATTTATCAAAGTATGTGAAACTCTTGAAAATCATTACCATGATATGCAGGATATGGAGTTCACAGTTGAGAATAAGAAACTTTATATGTTACAGTGCCGTAACGGTAAGAGAACAGCTCCGGCTGCATTAAAGATCGCTTGTGACTTAGTAGATGAAGGTCATAAGACAGAAGAAGAAGCAGTAGCTATGATCGATCCTCGTAACTTAGATACACTTCTTCATCCACAGTTTGACGCTGCTTCCTTAAAAGCTGCTACACCGATCGGAAAAGGTCTTGGAGCATCTCCGGGAGCTGCTTGTGGTAAAGTTGTATTTACAGCAGACGATGCAGCTGCATGGGCAGAAAAAGGTGAAAAAGTCGTATTAGTACGTCTTGAAACATCTCCAGAAGATATCACAGGTATGAAAGCTGCTCAGGGTATCTTAACAGTTCGTGGTGGTATGACATCTCATGCAGCTGTTGTTGCCCGTGGTATGGGTACATGCTGTGTATCTGGATGTGGCGATATCGCTATGGACGAAGAAAATAAGAAATTTACATTAGCAGGCCAGACATTTACAGAAGGTTCTGAGATCTCTATCGATGGTACAACAGGTAACATCTATGCAGGTCTGATCCCAACAGTTGATGCAACGATCGCTGGTGAATTTGGACGTGTTATGGCTTGGGCTGATAAATATCGTACATTAAAAGTACGTACAAATGCCGATACTCCGGCAGACGCTAAGAAAGCTCGTGAGCTTGGTGCAGAAGGTATCGGACTTTGCCGTACAGAGCATATGTTCTTCGAAGAAGACAGAATCGCTGCATTCCGTGAAATGATCTGCTCTGATACAGTAGAAGAAAGAGAAGCTGCTCTTGATAAGATCCTTCCATATCAGCAGGGAGATTTCGAAGCATTATACGAAGCTCTTGAAGGTAACCCTGTTACTATCCGTTTCTTAGATCCACCACTTCATGAGTTCGTTCCTACAGAAGAGGAAGATATTAAGAAACTTGCAGATGCACAGGGCAAATCAGTAGATGAGATTAAGACAATCATCGCTTCCTTACATGAGTTCAACCCAATGATGGGACACAGAGGATGCCGTCTTGCTGTAACATATCCTGAAATTGCTAAGATGCAGACAAAAGCTGTTATCCGTGCAGCAATCAACGTACAGAAAGCACATGCTGACTGGACAGTAAAACCTGAAATCATGATTCCTCTTGTATGTGAAGTAGAAGAGTTAAAATATGTTAAGAAAATTGTTGTTGAAACAGCAGATGCTGAGATCGCAGCAGCAGGTATCGATCTGAAATACGAAGTAGGTACTATGATCGAGATTCCTCGTGCAGCATTAACAGCTGATGAGATTGCTAAAGAAGCTGATTTCTTCTGCTTCGGTACAAACGACTTAACACAGATGACATTCGGATTCTCCCGTGATGATGCTGGTAAGTTCTTAGATGCTTACTATGATGCTAAGATTTTCGAGAATGATCCATTTGCAAAACTTGACCAGACAGGTGTTGGTAAATTGATGGAAACAGCTATCAAGCTTGGTAAGCCGGTTAATCCAAACCTTCATGTAGGTATCTGTGGAGAGCACGGTGGAGATCCTTCATCCGTAGAATTCTGCCACAAGATCGGTTTAGATTATGTTTCCTGCTCACCATTCCGTGTACCAATTGCACGTTTAGCAGCAGCACAGGCAGCAATCGCTAACAAATAAGATTATATAACTGCATATTCAGTTGATTTAAAGAAGGAAAGCAGGAGTGCTTTCCTTCTTTTTTTGTAAGGCAATCTTTTAAAAAACCACCTGCTATGCAGGTGTGACCACAGATGCTTTAGCTTACAGTAAAAAAACCTCCAATGTTATACTTAGTATAGGTTCGCCAACCGTACTAAAACAAAGGAGCGAATTAGTAATTGAGAATGGTGTTGTTATAGATGATTCAGAAGCAGTACTCGAAGGCATTTCAAAACTTAGTGGAAAGAATATTTCCAGCGCAGAGACTTTTAAAAAATTTATTACAAACGAGAAGGCTACTAAATTTTATATAGATAATAAGTGCGCCTGCAAGATGCAGCCGGATCGTGACACGGTATATCTTTGGCTTGATAGTGGTTTTGTAGATTACTATGGTAATCCGATTATGATTTCACTGCTTAATTCATATGGAGAATATCGTGGTCATTATTTTGGATCATTTCAGACGCTTTCAAATGCAATTAGAGGTTTTTTTCCAAGAAACATAAAAGATATAAATAGAAATCTCGGCGGCCTTAGAAATAAGTATGAATACAAAATTGCAGACCGTAAGATAAAGCATATTGAAGATGAAAATGAGTTTTTCTTGTCATTATGTAATAAAGATGAATCACTTGGAACTATGAGCTTCGTTCTGGAAAATATGCAGGTATTGAGAAAGTTGGATGGCATGACAGATAAGGAATTTGCGGAAAATTCATTAGAAGCGGTAGAAGAATAGCGGTATCGAGTGGGTAGTCAGTTGCAATGGCTGGCTACCTGCTTTTTTAA